>JAHHIH010000029.1 GCA_019358835.1 Tildeniella torsiva UHER 1998/13D | reverse complement strand
CCCAAGCAGCGATGGCAGACCTGGAAAAGCAGTTCCGTCGTTTACCAGGGTTAGAAAAGTGGTTCGTCGAAATCACCCCACAGCCTGCCTAGTAAATGGATACTTTATTTGCTGGAGCACTCTTAGCTGGCATTACCCACACCTGACCCCGTTGTCCCAGGCCAAGTGATGCAGTTTCTAAGGGACGTCAGTCAACGACCCGCAGTCGCCCTTGGCTGAGCGCTTCATAAACCCGATTGATTAGGGCCGCGTCTTTGGGGCTTAAATCACGCTGAGAAAACATGGCCATCAACTGCTGCTGGTCGTTTCGGGTTAGGCGGCGGGCCGCAAACATTCGTTCTATGGTCTGCTCAAGGTTTGACATGGTAACGCACTCTGATTGGTCGAACCGTGGCTATTCCGGAAAATATGTAACACAACCTGGGTATTACTCCCGGAAACTATAACGCTTTGTATAGTACCTCGATTTTACTGAGGGGTTAAGGGGGCGGCATCGGCGGGATAACCTAGTTTATTCATCAAAAGTCGTGCCATAGGGAGACTATACGTCCGTAATCTCACGGTCAAAACCAGGCGATCGCTGAATGGGCTTTGCCACGGCACTGCTCTGAGATCAAGAGCCCACCGGGTATACTCGTGCCATAGGGGTATAGAGTCAACCGCACATGCAATACCTGGCGAAGGTTCAAAAAAAAGCATTCCTGGGCGGAGCAGAACTGCTGCTGCTGGCCGAACAGACCTCTGAATCGACCTGGGCGCGGCTGCCCTCAGAACGCATCGTCGAAACCACTCGCCTCCTCGCCTTCCAGGAAGGAAATCTGGTTCTGGTAGACCTTGATAACCTGAATCAGATTGTAACGGTGCAAGACGCCACCCCCTGGGTGCTCGGCTTAGTCGAGCACTATCTGACCTATGGGGTCACCCCTGAAGCCCTAGAGCAAGAAATTGAGCGGGCCGAACGGTGGCGGCAGTCGCTAACCCTCAAAAGCCAGGAAGTCGATCGCCGCGCCCTCGAAACCGCTGCCCGCCGCGACGAAATTCAAGAGCTAGAGCGCAGCTTGAAACACGAACGCGAAGAATTAGAAACCCGCTGGCAGGCGTTACAGCAGATGCAGTCCGATGGGGATGATGAGGAAGATAAGGGGGATGGGGAGAAATAGATTCTCCTGACCTCCTCACCTCCCTCATCATCCTTACCTCCCTACCCCCCACTCCCTACCCGCCTACCCATCCATCCCTTACCCACTCCCTACCCTCAGACGCTTGCCTCTGCCCCAACATCCTGATTGAATAGGGGCTTAAAATGAACTTTTATGTCGGGGAGACCCTATGTACATCGTGCAGGTTGCTTCGGAATGTGCCCCTGTCATTAAGGCTGGGGGGCTGGGCGACGTGGTTTACGGCCTCAGCCGCGAGCTAGAAAACCGAGGCCACTGCGTCGAGATCATTCTGCCTAAGTACGACTGCATGCGGTACGACCACATTTGGGGCCTACACGAGGCTTACCATGACCTGGTAGTGCCCTGGTACGGTACCGACATTCTCTGCGATGTTCTCTGCGGCTGGGTGCATGGGCGGCTGTGCTTCTTTATCGAGCCCAAGTCGTGGGAGATGTTCTTTAACCGGGGCTGCTACTACGGCTGCGATGACGACCCCATGCGGTTTGCTTTCTTTAGCAAAGCGGCGATGGAGTTTTTGCTGCGCAGCAACAAGCGCCCTGACGTAATTCACTGCCACGATTGGCAGACCGGGCTGATTCCGGTGATGCTGTTTGAGATTTATAAATACAACGGCATGGAGTTTCAGCGCACGCTGTACACCATCCACAACTTCAAGCATCAGGGGTTTGGCGGCGAAGAAATCTTGGCGGCGACGGGCCTCAACCGGCCAGAATACTACTTTCAGCCCTACCGGCTGCGCGATGACTTTAACCCCTTTGCGATCAACCTTATGAAAGGGGGCATTACCTATGCCAACCATGTCAATACGGTGTCGCCTTACCACGCCTGGGAGGCTCAGCACACCGACCAGGGCTTTGGCCTGGGGCACACTCTGCACACCAATCAGCACAAGTTCTCGGGCATTCTCAACGGCATTGACCCGGAGGTGTGGAACCCGGAGAGCGATACCTACATTCCCCACCACTACGGCCTAACGACCTTCGAAGACAAGGCGCTCAATAAAAAGGAACTGCGCGATCGCCTGCTGCTGAGCCAGAGCGACAAACCCCTGGTGGCCTTCATTGGCCGTTTGGATGACCAAAAGGGCGTCCATCTGGTTCACCACGCCATGTACTACGCCCTGGAGCGAGGGGCGCAGTTTGTGCTGCTGGGCTCGGCCACCGAGAAAAGCATTAACGACTGGTTCTGGCACGAAAAGCTCTTTCTCAATGACAACCCCGATGTGCACCTCGAACTGAGCTTTAACGAGGAGCTGGCCCACCTGATCTACGCCGGGGCCGACATGATTGTGGTGCCCAGCAACTTTGAACCCTGCGGCCTCACCCAGATGATTGGCCTGCGGTATGGCACGGTACCCATCGTGCGCGGCGTGGGCGGCCTGGTGAACACCGTCTTTGACTGGGACTACGACACCCTGCACGAGCCGGAGGAGCGCAACGGTTTTGTCTTCTTCCAGAACGACACGGTAGCCCTAGAGTCGGCCATGAACCGCGCCTTTGATGTTTGGAACCAGGAGCCCGCTATTTTTAAGCAAATTGCTCAGCAGGGCATGGCCTACGATTTTTCGTGGAATCATCCGGCCCAGGCCTATATAGACTTGTATGAGCATGTGCGCCATAGGTAGTGCCGGTTACAAAACTTCCGATAGGCGGCGCTGGGTTGACGGTTTCTTGACGGTTGTGAAGCTGAGGTGGAGTCGCCCCGCTGCCCTTAGCGATCGCCCTGGGGAAATGGGCAAGCTTGGGGATAGGTCTACCACCCAGACCCTAAACAGTGTCTGCTGAATGAATGTCTGCCGGATCTGACGCCACCCTATCTAAACTCACTCGCGCTAAGCTACTTCGGGGTCAGGGGGATGCCCTCTACGCCATTGGTCGATATAGCGAGGCTCTATCGCGGTTTCAGACTGTGCTCATGCTGCATGACGGCGATCATGAGGTGTGGACGCTTCAAGGCTTTTGTCTGGCGGCCCTAAAGCAGTTTGAGGCCTCGATTGAAAGCTTCAACCAGGCGATCGCCCGCTGCCCCGACTACGGCCTGGCCTGGCACGGCAAAGGTCACGCCCTGGCCAAGCTCAGCCACTTTGAAGAAGCGGCCACCCATCTGGAGCGGGCAGTCAAGCTCAGCCCTGGCGACAACAAGGCCTGGTATAACCTGGGCACCGCCCAAAACCAGCTGCGCCGCTACCGTGACGCGATCGCCAGTTTTGAGCACAGTATCAAACTCAATCCCCAAGACCATCGGGCTCGCTATAACCAGGGGGTTGCCCTTTGCGGCCTGCACCGCTACGATGACGCCCTTCAGGTGTTGCGCCAGGCTCTGGCCCAAAAGCCTAACGCCCACTACATCTGGAACCAGCAGGGCACGGTGCTGATTCAAATGGGGCGCTATGGGGAAGCCATCCAGAGTTTTGACACGTCCCTCAGCCATCAGTCGCAAAACCCAAACGCCTGGTACGGCAAAGCCCGCGCCTGCGCCATGGCCGGGGATCTGGAGCAAACCCTCAAAAATCTCTACCGCACGTTCGTGCTCAGCCCTTACATGTATCGGGTGATGGTGCAAATTGATGCCCACTTCGACAGCATGCGCCACCATCCTCGCTTTAAACAGCTAGTCGATGGCGCACAATAACCTAACCTGGGCTGGCGGATCATTAACCGGTAACTGTTTACGCTAAGTGCCCCAAAATGGGGTGCTATAGTGGCCTGCGAAACAACTGCGGGAACAGAACAGGCTATGGGGCAAACACCGGCACCTACCGGCGGTACAGTAGCCATTCGCGGGGCGCTATTAGACTGCATTGCCGACCCGTTCTACGAGCCTGAAGCCCAGGCCATGCGGTACATTCCCGACGGCTTGCTGGTGGTGCGGGACGGGCATATCGCGCATCTGGGCACTTACGAGGAGGTGGCCCCTATACTGGGCGAGATCCCCATCACCGACTACACGGGCAGGCTGATTACCCCTGGCTTTATCGACACCCACATTCACTACCCCCAAACGGGCATGATGGCCGCCTACGGGGAGCAGCTGCTGGAGTGGCTAAATCGCTACACCTTCCCTACTGAAGGCAAGTTTGCTGACCCCGCCTACGCCCGCTCGGTGGCCGAGCTGTTTCTAGACGAGCTGTTGAAAAATGGCACCACCACGGCCCTGGTGTTTGCGGCGGTGTTCCCGGCGTCGGTGGATGCGTTTTTTGAGGCCGCCGAGGCCCGCGATCTGCGGATGATCAGCGGCAAAGTCATGATGGACTGCAATGCTCCTGACTACCTCAGCGACACGGCTCAGTCCTCCTACGACGATTCCAAGGCGCTGATTGAAAAATGGCACGGGCGGGGGCGGCTGCTCTACGCCGTCACCCCCCGCTTTGCGGGCACCTCCACCGAAGCCCAGCTCAAGCTGGCGGCGCGCCTGCTGGATGAGTTCCCCGATGTGTACCTGCACACCCACCTGTCTGAGAATGTCAGCGAAGTGGCCTGGATCCAGGAGATGTTTCCCCAGTATTCGGGCTACTTGGATGTCTATGACCAGACGGGGCTGGTAAGGGCGCGATCGCTGTTTGCCCACGGCGTGCAGCTCACCAATGCCGAATTTCAGCGGCTCTCGGAGGCCAAGGCAGCGATTTCGTTTTGCCCTACCTCTAACCTGTTCCTTGGCAGCGGCCTGTTTCGCATCGAGCAGGCCAAAAACCCCGCCCATCCAGTGAAGGTGGGCCTGGGTACCGACGTGGGTGCGGGCACCAGCTTTTCTATGCTGCAAACCACCAACGAGGCCTACAAGGTGTGTCAGCTGCGGGGACAAAAGCTCTCGGCCTTTAAGGCACTGTTTCTAGCCACCCTAGGCGGAGCCAGGGCGCTGTGCCTAGAGGACAAGCTGGGCAGCTTTGACCCCGGTAAAGAGGCCGACTTTGTGGTGCTCGATCCCCAGGCGACGCCGCTGTTGGCGCTGCGCAATGAAAAAGGGATTCCTGAAACCCTGGAAGCGCTAGCGGATGTGCTGTTTTCGCTGGTGATTATGGGGGGCGATCGCGCCGTCACCGCCACCTACATCATGGGAGAGCAGGCCTATGGAACTGCTTTTTGACCAGCTAGCCTAGAGGGCCTGCCTCAGCACTAGGCCCAAAAATGTCGCAGCAACCCTTTCAAGGCTTTAGCCGCTGTGGCAGGCAACCCTGGCTCACCCTCGCTGGGCCGATCGTCGGGCAGGAAGCTTGCGCCGAGAGGGCCTATTCTCAGGCTCTAGGGAATCGGGGTGTTGCGCCTCTAGCAAAAACACCCGCCGCCCGTCGGTAATGCGGTAGAGGGTGGTGCAAGTGCAGGTATGGCCCTCGGCTTTGAGCTGGGCAGCCCGTTCGTCGCAGGCGGCCTGGGCCTGTTCAACTTCTTCCCAGTCGGTTTCGAGAAATATTTCTTGGATTAAACTCATACAGCTAAAGAATGAAGAGCAAAGAGTGAAAAAGGGAAAACCATGCCTCACTCGCTTGAGTCATGGCATTTCAAATATGGTCTGGCAAGGGCTTAATTGGCTATGGCAGCTCAAAGACCTTGATTAAGCGTACTGATTTTGCGCCCAAATGGCCGCAATGGCGGAGAAATTTTCCTACCGCCGGGTTTTAGCCGGGGCAGCAGCTCTAGATTCAATCAAAAACTCAGGGATATCCCATAGAGCTTCGGTGTCGAGGCAGTACTGTTCGCACACCAGGCTGAGGCGGCTGCCCGCGCTGGCCATGGCGTTGACCGAGTGGGCCAAGTTGCCCTGAAAGTGTAGCAGAAGGCCAGTCTGGGGCCGAATCTGCGCCACTCGCTGCCGCCCCCGCTGCAACACCAGTTCGCCGCTGGCCAGGTCGGCGGGCACCTGTACGTAGAGCACGCTGACCTGCTCGGGCGGGTCAATGGTTTTGCAGTACGATCGCAGCGAACGATCGATGTGGGGATCAACCCGCGACCCCTGTTTCAACAGTAGCGGATTCAGATAAAAGGCGTTGCAGTCGGGCAGTAGCGCTTGGTCGAGGTAGGGCTTAAAAAAGGGAAACTGGCGATCGACCTCGGCCCGGCCCGCCCCTTTGAACACCACAGAAAAGCCCTTGGTGGCGACAAAATCGCGGTTGAGGTTGTTGGTGGCAAAGTAGCGGCACGACTGAATCGCCCCCCGCAGGTTGTGCAGGTAGGCGGCAGAGAAGGCCTCGGGCTGGCAGCGATAGTAGGGCATAGCGTGAGATCGGCGTGGTCTAAGGCGGGTTCGGGATTTGAGATCTCACGAGTGTTCGGCAAAGGTGGCGGTGTCACCATTTGCGTTGAAGGAGACCACGGTGTAGGAGTCAACGCGATCGCCCGTTTCCATGCCCGGTGAGCCCACGGGCATGCCCGGCGCGGCAATGCCCAGAATCGCGGGGCGATCGCTCAGCAACCGCTGCACATCCGTCGCGGGCACATGGCCCTCAATGACGTAGCCCTCGACTAGGGCCGTGTGGCACGAGGCTAACGCTTCTGGCACGCCGTACTGGGCTTTGATGGCATCCATGTCGTCTGTGACCACATCCTGCACGTCAAACCCGGCGCTGCATGTGCTCAACCCAGCGGCCACAGCAGTTGCAGGTGGGGCTGCGGTAGACCGTCAGCTCGGTCGCCGCTTGGGCTTGGGCCGTGGAGGGGCCAAAAAGGGCGATCGCCAGAACTATCCCCAAGGCCAGCAGTCTACCAATTAACCCACGACGGTTCATCGAACGATTTTCCTACAGTACCCGTTTAGTGTGCCCTTCCTCTAAGGATACTGAAATCTACATGGCATTCTGGTGTCAGTCCTGTGGTGAGGTGACACGATGCAGCAGATCCTAAAACGGCTGGCCAAGAGCTGGATGCAGCACATTCATCCGCGATTGATGTCGTTTGTCGCCGCCGTTGGTCTGCTCTGGCTGGGGACTTGCCTGCTGATTCTGTTTGGTCTGGCCAACCTGGCCGACGAAGTGCTAGAGCAAGAGGCCTTTTTCTTTGATGAGTCGATTCTGCTGTGGATTAACCAATTTGCCACCCCAACCCTAGACCGGGTGATGCTGACGTTTACTCGCTTAGGCGACCCCAGCACGGTAGTTCCCTTGACCTGCATCGGGTTTAGCGGGCTCTGGTTGCGAGGCCAGCGTTCGATCGCGATCGCCTTTGCCATCAACTGCGTAGGCGGTGCGGTGCTGAGCACCGGGCTAAAACTGCTGTTTGGCAAAGCTCGGCCAGCCCTCTGGCCCCAAATTATTACCGAGACCACCTACAGCTTCCCTAGCGGCCATGCTCTGGGGTCGATGGTGCTTTACGGCTTTTCGGCTTACCTGCTGGCCCAGCGCTTCCCCAGGCAAAAAACAATAGTTTATGCAGGGGCAGTCTTTTTAATCGGCGGCATTGGGCTGAGTCGGCTTTACCTGGGGGTGCACTGGCCAACCGATGTGCTGGCAGGCTACGGCATTGGCTTTCTGTGGATTAGCGGCTGCATTGCCCTTTTGCGCTTCAAGCTCTCGACGCCACCCTGGCTGAACTGAGGGCTGTCGAGGCTAAAGGGCGATTCTCCCCACAGAGAATGTTTGTAACCGACAAGATTTAATCGGGGTTTGCCTACCTCCCCGCACGGGAAGGAGTGAGCTGAGGGCTACCGTTGCTCAGCGTAGGCTCCCCCTCTAGCAGCAGGTTGCGAATCAGCCGCGCCAGCCCGCGCTGAGCCAGCCCCGCTACCACCTGCTGCCCCATTGCCTGGGTCTCAGGCTTAAACAAGAGGGTCGGAATGCGGCTGGCCACCTGGGCGGCATCGAACCCAGGGGTGTCTTTCAAAATATCTAGAATGCGGCGCAGGTTGTCGAGGTCGTTAGGGGCAGCGGTGGCCGCAGGCGGCAGATTTTGCTTGAGGCCCAGGCGGCGCTGCACGGCGGTGGTCAGGTTTTGCACCGTGGTTTGGCCAAAGCTGTCGAGGCTGTTGACCAGTTCAGTGACGATGCGATCGCGCAAAAACGAGCCCCGGTCTGAGAACAAAAACTCCAGGGTCTGGTCAATCAGCCGATCCATATCGTACTCATCGCTGCTGCGGGCGTTGCGCAGCAGGTTTTCCAGCCGGTTCCAGCGAAAGCTGCCGTCTTTAAACAGCAGGTCTTGCAGAGAGGCCCGCAGCTCGGGCGAGGGGTCGGTCAGCAGCCGCTTGGCCACGTAGGGGTAGGCCTTGCTCAGCACCTTAAAGTCGGGGTCAACGTTGATGGCGATGCCCTCTAGGGTCACCAGCGAGCGAATGATCAGCGCGTAGTAGGCGGGCACCCGAAACGGGTACTCGTACATCAGCGCCGAAAATTCATCGGTAATGCTCTTAAAGTTCAGCTCGGCGACGCTGGCCCCCAGGGCGTTGCTGAACACGTTGGCCAGGGCCGGAATAATCGGCGTCAGGTCGGTGTCGGGGGTGAGAAATTCCAGCTTGACGTAGTCGTTGGCAAGCCCCTCAAAATCGCGGTTGACCATGTGCACCACCGCCTCAATCAGGCCATAGCGCTGGTAGGGCTTGACCTCGCTCATCATGCCAAAGTCGAGGTAGGCCAGCTTGCCGTCGGCCATGGCCAGCAGGTTGCCGGGGTGCGGGTCGGCGTGAAAGAAGCCGTGCTCTAGCAACTGCCGCAGCGAGCACTGCACCCCCACGTCGATTAAGTGGGTGGCGTCGATGCCCAGGCTGTTGAGCTTGTCGATGTTGGTCAGCTTGGTGCCTTCAATCCACTCCATGGTCAGCACCCGGCGGGCGGTGTACTGGGGGTAGATGTGGGGCACATAGATATCGGCAATGTGGCCGTAGAGCCTGGCAAACCGCTGGGCGTTTTCGCCCTCGTGGGTGTAGTCCATCTCCTCGAAGATGCGCTCGCCAAACTCATCCATAATGGCGACCAGGTCGCTGCGAATCTGGCTGATACGGTTCGTGGCGAAGCGGGCCAGCCCCCGCAAAATGTGCAGGTCGAGGGCAATGCTGCGGGCCAGGCCGGGGCGCTGCACCTTAATGGCCACGTCTTCGCCGCTGTGCAGTTTGCCTTTGTAGACCTGGCCTAGGGATGCTGCTGCGATCGGGTTTTCAGAAATCTCGGCGTAGATCTGGCTGGGGGGTGCACCCAGCTCTTCTTCGATAAAGCGGTAGGCGGTGGCGTTGGGGAAGGGCGGAATCTGGTCTTGCAGCGTGGTCAGCTCTTCGAGAAAAATCGGCGGCACCAGGTCGGGCCGGGTGGAGAGGGCCTGGCCAATTTTGATGTAGGCGGGGCCCAGATCCGTGAGCATGGTGCGTAGCTGGGCCGCCCGCTTGGCCTCGTTTTGGGCACTGCGACCGGCGCGGGCATCGAGCCAGATCTGGGCAAAGAAGCTAATCAGCGGCAGGAAAATGCCGACAAACCGCGCCCAAACCTGAAGGGGGCGGCGGCGGTAGTGGGCGGCGATCGCCTCGGGGTTGTAGCCAAACTCTACGAAGGGATCTTGGGGCTTGGTGGCCAGTGTGCGCGGTGCGGCAGGGATGGGCAGCGGCTCGGTTCTCACTTCTTCGGCTACCGCAATGACCTCGGCGTCAATGACCTCAGCATCGATGATGTCGATGGAGCCACCGAAGTGCTGGGCCGAATTCTGGGTGGTGTCTAATGCCATAGCACGCTCAGAGAAGAGTACGGAGAACCGAGAAATCAAAGGCCGCAGCCTCAGACATTCCCGTAAACTATTGTAACGGTATAGTCTCCGAATCCCCGGTAGTGACCTCCCTACTTCCTCCGATCGGCTTCTGTCGGTTGAGAGAGCTGTCGGGTTCCTACCCACGCCTGGCCTGCTCAAACAATGGCATGCCCCCCAAATCCCAAAAGACTTGAGGGGCATGCAGCTCAAAATAAATGATTACCTACGCAGCCGATCGCCGAGGGCGCTTGCGCTCAGACTTTTTCTTGTAGCCGATGGCCTGGGCCTCGTTGCTGTCGGAGCCGTAGACGCCGCGCACCAGTTCTTTCATGGCCAGCACGTTTTGGTGGAACTGCCACTCGGCTTGGCGGGCCTTGTCGGCGGCGGCTCTGGCGCGCACCATGATCGCAGTCTCTTCATCTTGGGCGGCAATCATCTCGGCGTAGCTGCTCTGGAGACCTTCGAGGGTGGTCTCGGGGCGGGCGGAGGTGTAGTCAGCAATGGTGCGCGCACCGCGCAGGGAAGCAACATCCTGGTCGAGGTAGTCGGGCCGCAAACGGCGGGTGGTATCGGTGCTGGGCATGGGTGTAGTGCTCCTTGATGGCAATACAAAAGGGTGGTTAAAACATCGGGTTGGCGGTAGGGCTGGGGAGGCTTGCCTGTCGCTCAGGGTAATGTGCCCGCTGCGATCGCCGACCCGGAAAAAACGGCGCAGCTTTATGGAAACGATATGGACAGGCGCTGCTGAATGAAGTGGCGATGATGGTGAAGCATAACCACCCCGGTACTTACCTGTTACCAAGGTGCGATTGCCTGTTACCGGAGTGCGATTGTTTGATGCCGGGGCGCGATTGCTTGTTACCAAGGCGCGATTGTTAATCACTGGGATGCGATTGCTTGTTACTAGGGCGCGATTGCTTCGCGTGCCTGGTGCCCATGCTCTGCCTGGGTATCAAGCTGTAGGGTGGGCACTGCCCACCTTTTACCTATGGGTTAGCGAAGCTATCCGAAGGAATCGCAAGTCAAACCCCTTGGGTGAGCATCACTCAACGTCTGCCTTCTACTGTCACTGGATGTTTAAGGGGTTGGGTGGGTGGTGGGTGGACGAGTGGGGTGGTGGGCAGTGCCCACCCTACTTTTGGACTATGCACCTTGTGATTGGAGGGGATTACTCACTGCGATGTGTAAACTTAGGCATGGAACAATAATCGGTTTTGGGCTTGCTTGTCATGGAAGATTTTCGGGCCAAAACACTCAAAGAAGCCTTTCGGCTGTGTGATGTCAACCCGCTTTCTGGACAGGGGCTTGAGCGTTACTACGTTGACCTGGCTCCGGTGCGCAAAACTGAGGCGATTGAAGGTGTCAACACGGTGCTCGATTTTCAAGAACCGGGAGAGTTTTGCACCATTCTCTTCACCGGGCATCGGGGCTGTGGTAAAAGCACTGAACTCCAGCGCATTCGCCGCCAGTGGGAGCAAGACTTCTGGGTCATTTACCTGGAGGCTAACGAAGAAACTGACACCAACGACGCCGAATATACTGACTTTTATCTGATTGTTATCAAGCAGATCGAGTTTGCCCTACGGAGACTGGGGCTGCGGTTTGATGCCAAGTTGCAAAAAAGTGTCGAAGATTGGTTTAAGGAGATTACCCGCGAAGATGAGCGCACGGTTGAAACTTCGGTGAGTGTGGATGCCGAAGCCAGTTTGGGAGCTGAGGCTCCGTTTCTGGCCAAACTGATGGTGAAGCTGCTGGCTCAGATAAAGGGAGCCGATAAGCAAAAAACGGTGATTCGCCAGACCCTCCAGCGCGATATTTCGCGCCTGAAGGCGGATGTCAACTTGCTACTGCTGGATGCCTACAAAAAAATTAAGCCGCTCCGCCCCAAGGGATTTTTGATAATTTTCGACAACCTCGATCGCGTACCGCCCCGAGTCGGCGATCATCTGTTTTTTGACTATGCGGCTCAGCTCCGAGAGTTGAACTGCACGATGATTTACACCGTGCCAATTTCGGTGCTGTGCTCACCCAAAAATATCGCCAATACCTTTGGCACAGACCCCCATATTGTTTCGATGGTGAACATTTACCAATTGGAACGCCAGCGCTGCGACTTGGACTACACCACCGAGGGCCTAACTCGATTGGCCGGAATTATTCAGAGACGGGTAGATATTGACCTGTTGTTTGAATCCTACGAACAGGTGTTGGATCTGACAAAAGCCAGCGGTGGTCACGTGCGGCAGCTCATGCAGATGGTGCGTAGCGCCTGCCAAACGGCTAGCACCCGCAAGCACAGCAAAATTCAACCGGAGGATGTAGAGTACGCCGTTAAACAGCAACAGTTTAACTTTGAGCGGTTTGTCCCTGACGACCACTACCCGTTGCTGGCACGGGTCTGCTTGACCAAAAACATCACTAAGGATGAAGCTGGGCAGCTCATGCTGTTTAATACCTCAGTGCTAGAGTACAACGGCCTTGATCGCTGGAACTACCCCAACCCAGCGGTGCGCCAAAGCCAGTTATTTCAAACCGCGCTTGAGGAGGTAATGTCTCACGATGCCTGATGCCTCTCCAGTAGCAAATAGTGAACTGAATGCTTCCCCAACTCAAGCGGCGGCCCAGGTTCCTTACACCAGCGCCGCACTGGTCGAGGCCAATCAACAAGAATTTGCCGAGTTGGCAACCTTCATTGACTTTGCCGAGGGATTGACTATCGGCTTTGTGGAAGTCAACCAAGAGCGCGACAAACCTTTGCTGGCCGAGGCTCTGCGCCAGCACCTGGCCAACACCGACACTCACCTTGAGGTGATCAACTTTTCTCGCCAGCACGACCTGCGCTATCTGCTGGATGCTCTGCGGCAGCGGCTGGCCAGCCTCAATGCGTCTGCGCTCAACGGCAACAAAAAATTGGTGCTCTTCATTCAGGGGTTAGAGGCGGCGATCGGCACCGATGGCGTAGGGGCCTATCCACCCGTGCTGCAAGACCTCAACTTTGTGCGCGATGCCTATCGGGAAAGGGTGCCCCACCCGTTACTGTTTGTGCTGCCCGACTATGCCCTCACCCGCATCAGCCAATATGCCCCCGATTTTTGGGCTTGGCAATCGGGCTTGTTTCGGTTCAAAACGCCGCTGCAAACGGTGGAACAGCTCAAGGCCGATGTGGCCGATCGCCCCCTGCCAACTATCATTTCTCACGACAATCAAGAGCAGATCGAGCAACTCAAGCGGCTTTTGATGGAACTCGCTCCATCGGGTAAACCCATTGCCACCCAAGATTTACCCTTGTGCTGCGAACTGTATTACAAAATTGGCTCTGCCTACTACACTCAAAAACAGCCCGACAAAGCCATCGACTATTTGCAAGCCGGGCTAAAGCTGTTGGAACACTACTCGAACCCTACTCTAAGACGAGATTTTCACCGTAAGCTGGGCAATGCCTACGAAGACCTGCGCCAGTTCGACGCAGCCATTACCGAATACACAACTGCCCTGGAGATTACCAAAACCCACAATCAATCTGAATCAGTCCCCGCACTCTTGCAAGATTTGGGCGACGTTGCCCTGAAACAGCGTCAGTTTGACCGAGCAAATGCCTTCTATGAGCAAAGCCTTGCACTGAACGAGGCTCACAACGATCGCTATTCGCAGGCAAGTACGTACCACCAGATAGGCGGCGTAGCGCAGGAGCAGCGACGCTATGAACAGGCGAAGCAGTACTACCAAAAGGCCTTAGACCTCACCATCGAGTTTGGTGATCGCTATGTGCAGGCTAGCACCTACCACAACATGGGCAGCGTGGCGCAGGCGCAGCGGCAGTATGAGCAGGCGAAGCAGTACTACCAACAGGCCTTAGACCTCAAAATCGAGTTTGGCGATCGCTATTCGCAGGCTGGCACATACCACCAGATGGGCAGCGTGGCGCAGGCGCAGCGGCAGTATGGGCAGGCGAAGCAGTACTACCAACAGGCCTTAGGCATCTACATCGAGTTTGGTGATCGCTATTCCCAAGCCAGCACGTTGCACAATATGGGCGCTGTAGTGCAGGAGCAGCGGCAGTATGAGCAGGCGAAGCAGTACTATCAACAGGCCTTAGCCATCTACATCGAGTTTGGTGATCGCTATTCCCAGGCCAGCACATACCACCAGATGGGCATCGTGGCGCAGGCGCAGCGGCAGTACGAGCGGGCGCAGCAGTACTATCAACAGGCCTTAGCCATCTACATCGAGTTTGGTGATCGTTATGAGCAAGCAGATACGTTGCACAATATGGGCGCTGTAGCGCAGGAGCAGCGGCAGTATGAGCAGGCAAAGCAGTCCTACCAACAGGCCTTAGACCTCTATATCGAATTTGGCGATCGCTATTCCCAGGCCAGCACATATTACTGCTTAGGTACCCTGGCAGAAGAAACGGGAGATTTAGCTACTGCTACTGAGAATCTACAGAGGGCGCTAGAACGCTACGAAGAATTTGGTGACAGTTATCAGGCTGACAGCGCTCGTGAGCGACTTCGACAAATTGCGGCAAAGTAACATTGGTCTTGTGTAGTTGCTCAGCTCAGTAGCAAACCAGACTGGTGCTAGATAAGCGCTTGGGAAATAGCCTCAAAGGTAGAGATACCCTACCGTCTTCAAGATTCTTGCTCGTTTTCAGCGGCGTATCCACAAGACTTCCCATTAAAATACGTGGGTACTAACATGCTGCCCCCATGCTAACGGCCCTGCACATCGAGAACTTTGCCCTGATCGATCACCTCGATCTGCGGCTAGAGGCGGGCCTAAACGTGCTGACCGGCGAAACCGGGGCGGGCAAATCGATCATTCTCGACGCCATCGATGCAGCCCTGGGGGGCAAAGCCAACCAGCGACTGGTGCGATCGGGCAGCCAAAAAGCGTTGGTAGAAGCCTCCTTTGACGTACCCCAAGACATCCACACCTGGCTAGCCGAGCAGGAGTTCCCCGCCGCTGACGGTGCCCTCGTGCTGCGGCGAGAGCTGACCCTGGGCAAAACCCTGCGCAGCCGCTCCTTTCTCAACGGCAGCGCCGTCACCCGGCCCCAGCTAGAGGGGCTGCGGCAAAAGCTGGTCGAAATTACCGCCCAGGGGCAGACGGTGCTGCTCGGCTCAGGCGATCGCCAGCGGGAATGGCTCGACGGCTTTGGCGGTGCCCCCCTCGTCACCCAGCGCCAGCGGGTAGCCACCGCCTACGAGGCCGCCGCCCAGGCCAAAAAACGCTTGGAAACCCGCCGCAAAGCCGACCAGCAGCGCCGCGACCAGCTCGACCTGCTGCGCATGCACCGCCAAGATCTAGAGCAGGCCCAGCTCGACGACCCCCAAGAACTCGAAAACCTCGCCCAGGAGCACGATCGCCTCAACCACAGCGTTGACCTACAGCAAAACAGCTACGCGGCCTACCAAATTCTCTACGAAAGCGATGCCGGGGAGAGCGCCTGCGCCGACCTGCTGGGCAAAGCCGAGGCCATTTTGATCGACATGGAGCGCTACGACCCAGCCATCACATCGATTTTGGGCATGGTCAGCGAAGCCCTCACCCAGATCGAAGAAGCCGGGCGCGCCATCAACGCCTACGGAGCCAGCGTCGAGGCCGACCCCCAACGGCTCGAAGAAGTAGAAGAACGGATGCGCCAGCTCAAGGCCCTGTGCCGCCGCTTTAGCCGCACCCTGCCCGAGCTGGTGGCCTACCGCGACGAGGTCAACCAAGCCCTAGCCGAACTCTCCGGCGAAGGCCAGTCCATAGAAGCCTTAGAGGCCGAGGTCGAGAAGACCCAGGAGATCTTGGGGGATGCCTGCGCCAAACTCACCCAGCTACGCCAGGGCGTCGCCCAAAAGCTAGAGACCCGCCTGGTCAGCGAACTCAAGCCCCTGGCCATGGATCGGGTGCAGTTCGAGGTCGAACTCAAGCCCATCGCCCCCACCGCCACCGGAGCCGACGGCATTCGGTTTTTGTTTAGCCCCAACCCCGGCGAGCCGCTGCAACCCCTGGCCGAGACCGCCTCGGGCGGTGAAATGAGCCGATTTTTGCTGGCGCTGAAGGCCTGTTTTTCTCAGGTTGACCCGGTGGGCACGCTGGTGTTCGACGAGATCGATGTGGGGGTGTCGGGGCGGGTCGCCCAGGCGATCGCCGAAAAGCTCTACCAGCTCGGTCGCCAGCACCAGGTGCTCTGCGTCACCCACCAGCCCATGGTGGCGGCCCTGGCCGATGCCCACTTTCGCGTGGGTAAGCATGTGGTGGAAGCGGCTCTGGCGAAGGGGGCGAAGGCAGGGGAGGGCGAAGCCGAACGTACCGTAGTGCGAGTGCTGCCGCTGTCGCTGAGCGATCGCCGCGAAGAGCTGGCCCAATTAGCCGGGGGCGAGTCGCACCAGCAATCGCTCTCCTTTGCCGAGTCGCTGCTGTCCCAGGCCGACAGCATTCGCGAAAAGCTGTGATGGTCTTAAATCACTGTTAGGTCTCAGCCACACTGGGCTTTCGTAGTCGAAAATCAGCCTCAAGCCGTCGCGTTCTAAACATTGGGGCCAGAAGCTATGGATTTTCTCCTTACTGTCGAACCCCTTCTTGAGGATCCATCCCTGCTGCTTGAAGACCCCGCCATTGAGGAGCATCTGCGACAGTTTTGCCTGGTGCTATCGGTGTCGCTGGGGGTAGCCACCCTGTCGCGGGTGTTTAGCGTGCTGCGCAACATTCCCTACACCCTGCTGCTGCTGCTCGTCGGCCTGGGTCTGGCGGTGCTGGATGTGCGGCTGATCAACCTGTCGCCCCAGCTGATTTTGTTTATCTTTTTGCCGCCGCTGCTGTTTGAGGCCGCCTGGAACCTCAACTGGAAAAGCCTGAAGCAGTACTCGGTGCCCGTGGTGCTGTATGCGATCGTCGGCGTAGTGATCTGCGTCGCCAGCCTGGTGTGGGGCTTACAGACCTTCGCGGGGGCATCCCTGGCGACGGCGCTTCTGGTGGGGGCCAGCCTGTCGGCGACCGACCCGGTTTCAGTCGTGGCCCTGTTTCGCGAACTAGGGGTCGATAAAAAACTCACCACCGTAATGGAGGGCGAAAGCCTGTTCAACGACGGCGTGGCGGTGGTGGCCTTTAACCTGCTGCTGGGCATTGCCCTAGGTCTAGAGCAGTTCGATGTGTCGGTGACGGTGGCGCGCTTTTTGGTATTTGCTGGGGTCGGCATCAGCATCGGCGGGCTGATTGGCTTTGGCCTCTCGTTTCTCACCCAGCGGTTCGACATTCCCCTGGTGGAGCAATCCCTCACGCTGGTATCGGCCTACGGCACCTACCTGGTGGCTGAAGAACTGGGTGGCTCCGGCGTCATCGCGGTGGTGACCACCGGCCTCATTCTCGGCAACTTTGGCTCGCGCATTGGCATGAACCCCCGCACCCGCCTGGTGGTGTCGGAGTTTTGGGAGTTTTTATCGTTTTTTATCAACTCGATTGTGTTTTTGCTGATTGGTGACCAGGCCAACTTTGCCGAGCTAATCGATGAGCTGGATAAGATTGCGATCGCCATCCTCCTGATGATCATTGCCCGCGCCATCAGCGTCTACGGCCTGGGCTACATCAGCAACGCCATCACCGGCCCCGAAATGGATCTGCCGCTCAAGGGACAGACCGTGCTCTGGTGGGGCGGCCTGCGCGGGTCAGTCTCGGTGGCCCTGGCCCTGAGCGTGCCCGCAATTTTGCCTGAGCGCCAGGAAATCATCTCCATCGTCTTCGGCGTCATGCTGTTTACCCTGCTGGTGCAGGGACTGACCACCAAACCCCTGCTAGAGTATCTGGGCCTGCTGGGCGATCAGCCCCTGCGGGTGGAATACAGCCAAATGAGCGCCCGCCGCGTCGCCCTCACCCGCGTCATGCAACGCCTAGACGAGATGAAGGTCAACGAAGAATTTGACCCCGAATTTGTCGGCTACCAAGTGGCCCTGGTGCAGGGCCAGCTCGATGAAGTCAAAGAAAAACTGGCTGCCCTAGAGCAGCAAAACGACAGCATCCGCCAATACGCCTCCGACCAGCTGATGGAAGAACTGCTGGCGATCGAGTCTGACACCTACGCCGAGTTCATTCGCGCCGGACAGCTGAAAAACACGCTGACGCCGCTGCTGGAAGAGGTTTTGCCCAATCGCCTGGGGGAAGCGCATTAGGGGAAGTAGGGGGTAGGGGGTAGGGGGTAAGGCGTCTGATCTTCCCCACTCCCCACTCCCTACCCCTCACCCCTTACCCCTTACCCAACACTATCCAGCTCCTGATGCCAAATCTGCTCCTGTAGCGCCTCGTTCTCTAGGCTGAGGGCAACCGCCCGCTGCTTGAGGCCGTCGCGCTCGGCGGCGATCGCCTGGCAGCGGTACTTGAGGCTGGTCTGCTGATGAAACTGCTGCCCCAGCTGGCTGCTCAGCTCAGCAATTTTTTGCCGCTGGGCCTCAATGATGGCCTTGAGAGCGATGGGGTCGTCGTCTAGGGCTGGGGATGGGGAGGCCGGGGGGAGAGCCAGCGGGGCCGTAGACGACTCGACAGGCCCACCTACCCCCTGATTGCCGCCGTTGACGTAGGCCTGCATGCGAGCCAGGGTGACCTGGTGGCGGGTGAGGGTGTTGTCGAGGTGTTGAATGTGCTGCTGGGCCGCCTGGAGCTGGCTGCTGAGGCTGACGGTGAGCGATCGCGCGATCATCACCTCAGAATTTAAATCTAGGTCTTGGGAGGGGGCGCGGCCCATGGCCAAACTTTGGTAGTAGTTCTTGAGCCGCACTAGGTAGTCTTGCACCTCGGCCTGGCCCTGGTAAATGCGCACCCGCAGCCTCTCTAGCTCAAGCTGTTGGTCAGCTACCAGCCCCTTCACCCCGGCCAGCAGCTGATCAAACACCTGGGATTGCCACTCATCCTTGGCATCTAGCTGCTGCTTGAGGTTGACAATAATCTTTTGCTGAACGTTGGAATATTCCTCGGTTTGGGCGAGGTGAGCCTGGAGCATTTGGTGGTTTTCCACCTGCTCCTGCATGTCTTCGATAGACTCTCTGGCCTGGTCAAGGGCCTGCTGCAACAGACAGACGCGCTGAACCAGCTTGAAGTCCAGCGAACTTTCCTGGAACATGGCGAAACCGCTGAAAAGGAACTCGGGGCGAGGTGACGACCTGGAGGGAACGACCGGCAAGCGGGCAATGGCTAGAGAGCGTGTGCTGGTTATAGATGCTGGTGCTTAAGGTAGCAGTACCCTACCAGGCTTGACCGGGCGGTGACTGTGGGGGGCACTACCGGGGGGCAATCTGACATTGAAACTTTACATGGTAGATGCGGCTAAATCGACAGGGGCCACGGCCCTAATTTAATCTACTCAAAATCTTGGAATTAGCCACCACAGGCTTAGCCCCAGCAGCCCGGTGCAGGTGTGCTGAATCCACCGCTGAGGGCCCGATTGGCGACAGATTTTGACCGTCAGCCAGATCGACAGCACCATGCCCAACAGCAGCGTTACACCCTGGAGAAAGGCTACCACTGCGGGGTGGGCAACCCAAACCGGCAGATTTACCCCTGAGGCCCCAAAGGTGGCCAAAGACACGGGCAAAATACGCCCTCCCTCCCCCAGACCTAGGCGCAGATAGTGGGCCAGGTTGGCGGCCCACACCAGGGGCAGATAGCCGTAGGCCAGCCGCACCGCCGGACGCCGGGGCAGCCCCTGGGTTTTGCGCCAGAGCCAGTGCGCGCCTTCGACACCTAGGGGCAGCAGGGCGGGCAGCGCCAGCACCCCAAAGGCCACCAGGCTGTGGCCGATGACGGTATCGAGCGGCAGCTGAATGCCTAGACGAGCCTCAAGCTCGGGCAGGCGGTGCAGGTACACCGCCCCCAGCAGCAGAAACATCAGCGCCACCTCAGAGGCGCGGGGCCGGTGCGTGGTCCACAGCTCAATGCCGGGAGGCCGCAGGTTCAGCTCGACGGAGCGGTGGGGGCAGGCCTTGAGACAGGTCATGCAGAGTACGCAGTCGCGGTTGTCTTCGAGCTGGGCCGGGTGCGAGTAGAGGGGGCAGCCGTTGGTTTCCTGGCCTTCGCCTTTTTTGGGGCCGCCCTTGTAGCACTGGTAGGTGGTGCACTCCGCTGAGCAGGTGCCCTGCTGAGCCCGCAGCTCGGTGATAGAGAGTTTGGCGAACATACCGTTCATGCCGCCGATGGGGCAGAGGTAGCGGCACCAAAACCGCCGCTCAAACAGGGCCGAGAAGATCATCGCTCCGGCGGTGATCAGCAGCAGCAGGCAGGCGGAGAGGTAGGCGGCATCTTCCAGGTGCCACACCTCTTCCCACACCAGAATCAGGGTGAACAGGCCAAAGAGAAACCATCCCCCCCAGCGCTCTGCCGCTTCGCGGGGCCAGCGTTTGAGCCTGCCGGGAAAGAGCTTTTGCGAGATCCACTGGGTAACCTCGCCGTAGATCATAAACGGGCAGACAGCGCACCAAAGCCGCCCCACAAAGGGGAAGCTCAGCAGCACCAGGGGCCACCACCAGGCCCAAAACACCGTCAGCGCCACATTTTCGCTGCGCTGCTGGGGGCCAAACCACAGCACGGCGATCACCACGGCGAACAGGGTGAGGGTGATGCCGTAATTGATGCGATCGGGCCACCAGGGGCTGTGCAAAAACCGCCGCAGGTTGGGGTAGCGGTTGAGCAGGTTGAGCCGCAGCTGTTTCTTTTTGCTCTGGGCGGGCCAGATAATTTCTTCGGTGATCAGGCCGCCGCCCGAGAGCTGGGCCGCCGCCCGCTCTACCAGGTTCTCTAGCTCGCGCAGATTGTCGGGAAAGTCGTAGGACTGAAGACGACGGACGGCCTCTGGGGTCAGCGTCAGCCGTCCGGTGCTGCGACGGCGGCTGATCAGCGAGAGGTAATAGTTGACCCAGTCTTCGATGTCGGCCTTGCGCACCCGCAGAGGCGGCACCTTGATGGTTTCGCTGACCACATCGTCTAAAACTGGCACGGCCTGCTCAGCCAGCAAAATAATCCGGGCTTCGGTGGTGACGGGCGGAACGGTTTCGCCGTCGCGGCTGACAGGGCGATATTGGCCAGTCTCTAGCAGCTCAGCGATCACCTCCGCTAGCTCAGCCCCCAGTTCCCTGGGGTTGTTGAGCACCAGGGTGCCTGCGCCCAGGGCCGCCAGTAGCCCCATGCGCCCCCCCGCCCGACCAAATAAATCGGCCCCGCTGGCCTGGAGCTGACCGCAGTTGACTTTGATAATCGGCAGCCGCCGCTGCTCAGAGCCAAAGTGAATCAGCGCCGCCAGGTTGTCTTTCTCTAGCCCCGGTTCGCCAAAGATCAGTACCGACTGGCGATCGCCCGCCGCTTCGCGCAGCTGTGCCCGCAGCCGATTGGCATAGCGGCTGCGGCCAATTACCCCCCGCCGGGCCTTGGCCACCAGGTAGGGGCGCAGAATGGCCTGGCGCTCTTGCTCCAGCTCAGCCTCAGACGACAGCCGCTTGACTACGTCTACCAGCTGCCGGGTAAAGGTTTGCAAAATGTCGGGGTACTGCTGCACCAGGGCTTGAAACGGGTCGCGATCGACAAACCAGAGGGTGCTGTCGCAGAGAGTTTGAATGGTTTGCTCGACCGGCTGGTCGAGCAGCAGGGGCTCCAGGTTTAACACCGCGCCGGGCAGGAAGCTGGCACCGCCGAGGGTGGCCTCGGTGCCGAGCTTGCCCTCCCAAAGAATGTAGAGCCCCTGGGGAGGTTGATCGGCTTCTACGACGGTTTCCCCAGCGGCGAGGGTGACGGGCTGGAGGGCTTGGGCGAGGGGCTCTAGAGTCGTCTCGGGCAGCACACTTAGGGGGGTGCGCTCCTGTAAAAAGATCGCCCGGTCGGATACAGTCATGGCAGTTCACCCACGCTCTATACGGTGTAGCCCCCATGATGATGGCAAATGACCTCTGGGTGCCTCTGGCATTACTCAGCTTAATCATTGCGGCGGCGATCGCCTTTAGCCGTGCGAAGTAGGGTTAATTTACGTTTGAAGATTATTGCCCCTAGCCGCCACGACAACTATGCAGTCTGGTCACCGCTTGAGTATCTGCCCGATGCCTTTGCTACTAAAAAATGAGTTCGAAAATCAACCCAAACTAACCGGCCTTACGCAATCGGTGTGGATTATTTTTTACGTTGTCTCTCAAAGCCCATAGGGCTCGGGTCGAAGGGCCACCTGACTGGCGATCGCCTCATAGAGCCGGTCTGATATGAGCGTATAGGCCTCATCGGTTAGACCTGCCGGGCTCTGAAACGCCTGCCCCGCAAAATCCTCATAGAGCGGATAGAAATTTAGCACCTGAGCATTGGCCGATTGTGTCTTGGCCTGGTTGGCGACGGCGGCTAAGCCCGCAAACCCAGCGCGCATTTGCTCTAGGTAGGCATTGTCTAGCTCTCCTAAAATTGCCGATTCTTCAGGAGTCAGAGACTCGGGCTTACGGCTAGAGATTTCTGGTTCAATGCCGATGATGAGGCGTTTTTTGTTGGCCGCCGCCCAGCTCACCATCTGCCGCATGTGGCGACCGTAGCGATCGATACGCTGGTCGAGTTCGGCTTGGTCGGCGGGCAGGCGATCGCTGAGGGTAGCATCCAGAGTGGGGGCGTAGAGATTCAGCGGTTCGGCCAGGCGTGGTGCGGCCTGTTGCCGTTGCAGCCCGTAGCGTTTAATGCCCTGCACCACGTAGAGCTGGTCAAACCAGGCTCGCGTCTGCTCACTCAGCTGAGCGCCAAACGACTGGCTTTCGCCGGTCAAAAATTGCTCTAGACCCGGCACATCGCTGCCCCGGTCAGCGCTGGGCAGCATTAGGTCGGCGTAGCCCCCCATCACCACCACAAAGTCTGGATTGTAGGCGGCAACCCGCTGGGTCAGCATGGCTAGCTCATTGCCCGATGCATAGCCGGGTACCGCCGCATTCACCACGCGGTATTGCCCATCGCGAATGCGCGGCGGCAGTGCCAGGGCTTTTTGCACCTGGTCAGCCCGAAAGGGCAGGGCGCTGGGCTGAAACTGAGCGGGGTTAGCCCGCTGCTGTGCCACCTGGTCGTTGAGGCGGGTTTCTAGCTTGCTGGCAAAGGTGGTCTGGTTGTTGGAGCTGAGCTGGCCAAAGGCCGTCGAACCGCCGAGGACAAAAATTCGGATCTCCCCTGCCGCCTTGGTGCTGGGCACGGCTTCGTCGTCTCGAAAGCCACTGTCGTTGATCTGCCAAAAATTGCTCTGCTGGTTGCCCGCCAGCCGATAGCCCAGCAGGGGGTCGCGCACTGCGTTCAATTCGCCATCGTCGGGCAGGCCCGCGTAGGGCTGTCCCTCCCGGCTGACAAACCGCAGGTGGTAAGAATCGATCACATCAGAGGCCGGATTGGTGGTGAAGCGATCGCTGGTGCCCGTGGCGTGGGTCACCAATCGCGTCAGCAACTCAATGCCAACAGGAATGCCAATTAGCAGAAGAAGAAACATGGCCAACCGCAACCGGCGACGCGATGCTTTCTTCTTGTATTGGTAACTGCTGTACATAAACTACGCCACTCTTAAGTCCGACACATCAATGGGCAAATTAGCAGATCGATTGTAGGCGATCGCTGCCGGTTCACCTAAAGAGCCCTCAAATTACGTTTCAAAGGGCCTTGCGCAATCCACCAGCCGCCTGCGCACCTGAATTTAGACTTAGAAGCCGAAGGGGCTCTTTATGTTCCGCAATGGCCCAAATTACTCACGAGAGACACAGGCAAGCGCTAGATTGTTATCAATTGTTTCGCCATCTGCCGCCACGGGAACAACATGATCGATATGAAGCGTAGCGACTTGGCCAATCTGCGATATGCCGCAATATTCGCAACGGTCATCAGCTCTCTGAATAACGAATCGGCGCAGAGATGCCGGAATTACAGTCATTTAGGCCTGCTTTACAACCCGGGTTGAGCGCAGACGCAGTAACGACAAAAACTCTGCTAATTCAACTAGTCCTTCCGCTTCTTGTCGTTCTAATTCAGAAAGGGTGTAGCCCTGATCTTGGCGGTCAAGTAAAGATTGCAAACGTGCCTGAACCGCTTGAGGAAGTTGGAATTGGGTTAACTCCACCGGAATTTCAACGATTTCAAGCATAGGTCTAGATGATTTCACCGGGCGCTCGGCTGTCGCTTTATTGTAGATGAAAGCCTTCAGGGCAGGCAAAACAAGAGCGCAGTTTTACTTGCTAACCTATGGTAATTTTCTCTAACCATTCACGATTGGCAACGCTGGCTCTACGGAGTGTGGGGCCATCGTTGCAGAGCGACGGTAGCTCAGCAGGCGATACACCGAGGGAATATAGTAGAGCGCCAGCAGCGTCGCGCCGCCGAGGCCGCCCGCGATCGCGATCGCCAGCGGCGGCCAAAACCCAGTGGGGTCAACCATCAGCGGCACAAAGCCAATAATCGTGGTGACGGTGGTGGCAATCACGTGACGGGTGGCCTGAAATACGACATCCTCCATGGGCTGGGGATGGCCCAGGCGGGCCTCGGGATGCTCGCGCAGGGCCGCCAGCACCACAATCGAATCGTTGATCGCCAGGCCAATTAGCCCCAGGGTGCCGAGAATGGCAGTGAAGCCAAAGATCGAGCCAAACAGCTCTAGCGCCAGGGCGGCGAGGCCCACCGAGAGAATCGCCACGGTGCCGATCAGCGCCGCCAGCCCAAAGGAGTTGAACGACAGCACCAGCGTCGCCGTCATGAGAATGCCGAGGACGCCCACGGTGGAAAGCAAATTCCCTACGGCGGTTCCCCTGGCGTCGGCCTCGCCGCCGTACTCAATGCGGTAGCCGGGGGGCAGTTCAAATCCCTGCTCCTTTAGCCGGTCTTGGAAAGCGGACAGCACCGTGCTGGGCAGCGAACCAGCGGTGATGAACCCCTGCACCGTGTTGATGCGCTGGCCGTTGCGGCGGCTAATGCTGGCGGTGTCGGGCACTAGATTTAGGGAGGCGATCGTATCTAACGGCAGTTCGCCCTGGGGGGTGACGATATCGAGGGAGGCGATCGCCCCCAAATCCCCCTGCTGCTCTCTCGGCACCCGCACCCGCACCGGAATGTCGCGGCTGCCATCCAGAATAGATCCTCCAGTCCTTCCATCGAGAGCGGCGTTGAGCTGGCCCGCAATATTCTGGTTATCCAGCCCGAGGCGGCGGGCCTGGGCTTCGTCCACCGCCAGAGCCAGCTTGGGCAGCGCCTCCGTCAGCGTTGCGCGAGTGTGCACCACATCGGGGACTTGCGCGAGTTCGGCTCGGAGGCGATCGCCCACCGCCCGCAGCCCCGCCAGATCGGCCCCGTAGACCCGCAGCTCAATCGGCGCATCAAAGGGTGGCCCCTGCTCTAGCTGCTTCACCAGCACCTGGGCCTGTGGGAAAGCCGCATTTAGCTCGGTTTGCAGCGACTGAATGGTTTCGCGGATGCGATCGGTGCTGGCCAGGTGCACGATGCCCTGGGCGTAGTTTTGGGCGTTGCGGCGGTTGTCGATAACGTTATAGAAAAAGGGTGGCGCGCTGCGACCCATAAACCAGTGGACATCGTCAATTTCGGGATGCTGTAGAGCGAGATCGCGTGCTGCCCGAATTTGCGCCTGGGTAGCGGCGAGGGAAACCTGGGTGGGCAGTTCAAACTCAATCTGAAACTGGTTGCGGTTCGTCGGCGGAAAGAACTGCTGGGGCAGAGTGGCAAACACCGCAAACCCCACCACCGGCAGAATCAGCGAGAGACCAACGCCGAGCCAGGGCCGATGGAAAATTGCCCGCAGGCTGCGCCGATAGGCGTCGGCCATCGCGTTGTTGGTAAAGCCGTGCTGCCACCAGTGCCAGCCCAGGGGCAGCGGGTTCCACCGATGGAGCAACCCCACCAGCGACACAATCACCGTCAGCGACAGGGCCAACGAACTCAGCAGCGCCAAGATCACCGTCAGCCCAATGGTGCCAATGAATTCGCCCACGCTCCCCGGCGATGTGGCAATGGGAATAAACGCCAGCACCGTGGTCAGGGTTGAGGCCAGCAGCGGCATTAGCAGGTGGCGTACTGTTTCCGTCACCGCCTCCCTGGGCGGCATGCCCTGGCGCAGCCGAATCTGCGCCTCATCCACGGTAATGATGGCGTTGTCGATCAGCAGCCCCAGGGCGATGATAATGCCCGTCACCGACATTTGGTGCAGCGGCACCCCCAGCACATCCATTAGCCCAAACACCATCAGCGTGGTCAGAGGCAGGGCCAGTCCCACCAGCAGGGCCGCCTTAAAGCCCAGCATCACCAGCGAGATGCCAATCACCAGGGCCGACCCCGTGACCAGGTTGCTGATCACCCCGTTGAGGCGCTGCTGCACGTACTGGCTCTGGTCGAGCACCACCTCAAGAGCCAGCCCGTCAGGCAGTTCGCGGCGAAAGTCGTCCATCACCCGGTGGGCCTGCACCGCCCACTGGTCAACCCGCTGGGCCGACTCGACCTTGGCCGAGAGGGCGATCGCCCCATAGCCATTCACCAGGGCCAAATCCGTCGGTGGGTCTTGCACGGCCTTGGTGACGGTGGCGATATCACCCAGCCGCGCCACCTGGCCCTCGCTTCCGGCAGCGATCGGGATGGCGCGAATCTGCTCCAGGGAGCTGAGGCTGCTGTTGACCTCCAGCAGAAATTCTGAACTGTCGCTGCGGTACTGCCCCGCCGCCACCTTGGCATCGCTAGCCGCAATCTGCTGCGAGAGCGCCGCCGCCGACAGCCCCAGCCGCGACAGCTCCGTAGAGGCAATATCTACCCGAATCTCTTCGTCGGGTTCGCCAAAGATATCCACCGCCTCCGTACCGGGAATCGCCCGCAGCCGCTCTTCCAACGCCGCCGCCAGCCGCCCCATAATCGCGTAGTTGGGCGCATCATCCCGCGTCCAGGTCAGACCCACAATCAGAGCGCTGGCCTTGGTAGAGCTGTCGGCGTACTCGGGTACCGAGGCCGCAGCGGGCAGCTCGGGCACCGCATCATCCACCTTGCTGCGCACCTTGGCCCACACCGGGTCTACATCGGGAAGGGTGTCCTTCAGCTCCACCGTGATCACCGAAATGCCCGAGCCGCTGGTCGATCGCAGTGACTCAATTTCCTCCAGCTCAAACAGCCGATCCTCAATTTTCTCCGTCACCAGCGTTTCTACCCGCTCCGGCGTCGCCCCCGGCAGAAAGGTGGTAATGCGGGCGAACCGCTGCACGATTTCCGGGTCTTCTAGGCGCGGCAGGGTGAGGAAGGCCGACAGGCCCCAGACGATGATCAGTACCAGGGTGAGCAGGAGGAGTTGGCGGTTGCGGTAGAAGAGGTTCATGGGAGGAGGGTGGGGAGTGGGGGGTGGGGGGTAAGAGGGTACGGGAGATGGGGAAGTTGAGGGAGTTTTGAGTTTTGAATGTTGAATTTTGAGTGGGAGCTGTCGGATTGAGAACTCAAAATTAAAAACTCAAAACTCAAAACTTATTCCCTCCCAGCAACATCAGCCCCCCAGCCCCTACACCCCTAGGCGGGCGCGGGTAAGGGAGCCGACGACGCCATCGACGGTCAGACCTCGGCTGGCCTGAAACTGGCGCACGGCGCGATCGCTGCCGGGGCCAAATACACCGTCAGCTATGACTGGAATTCCGGCGCGGGCGATCGCCTGCTGTACGGCTCGCACATCGTTGCCTCGGGTGTAGGGGTTGGCCAGCCGCAGCACTCGGATGAAGGAGGGCGCAGGCTGGGGCGGCGGGGTGCTGGGGGTCTGCTGTAGCCGCGTCCAGGTTTGGGGGCCGACCACGCCATCGGCGGTTAGACCTCGGCTGGCCTGGAACTGGCGGACGGCGCGATCGGTGCCGGAGCCAAAGATGCCGTCGGCGGTGACGGCGATGCCCAGGCGACCGAGGGCTTGTTGCAGCGTCAGCACATCGCTGCCCGAGGTCAGGGGGGTGGTGAGCCGCAGCAGCCGGTTTTGGGCCGGGGGCGGAGCCGGGGGCGACTGTTGCAGCCTGGCCCAGGTTTGGGGGCCAACGACGCCATCGGCGGGGAGACCCTGCGATCGCTGAAACTGCTCGACGGCGATCGCAGTCGCCGGGCCAAAGTAGCCATCGGCCACCACATTTGCACCCCAGCGCCCTAGGGCCTGCTGCACCTGCTGCACATCCTGACCGCTGAGGTAGGGGTTGGTGAGCGATAGCAGCCGCGACCCTGGGGCTGTCGGCACGCCGCCGCCGCCCGACACCGTGGGCCGGTTGGCCAGATAGGCCTGGGCCTCTTGGCTGAGGTAGCGGTTTCCGCTGGGGGTGCGCCCGCCCGCCAGATATTTTTGCCCGGCGGCGCTGAGAGCCACCCCCGGCGTGCCCGCCAAAAACACATTGGCCTCTGACAGGCGACGGCGCAGCAGCCCTTCTTCGACATTGGTGCCGGGGTTGCGGTAGAGAATGAGAGCCGCCTCAATGTTGTGCCACTCCTGGTTGCGCAGCACCCGCGAGATGGTTTCAAAGCCGCTGGCCCCGTAGAAGTAAGCCCCCAGGTTGTAGGCAAAGCTGAGAATCGCCCCGCGCTGGTTGTCGTTCATCGCGGCCCAGGCGGCGATGCCCTGCTGAGGGGGTAAGTAGTTGTTAGCGACCTGCGCCATCAGCAGCGCATCGGCCTCTTCTCGGGTAATGCGATCGCCCAGCTTAAAGGGCTGACCATTCTTATCGCGGGTTGAACCCCAGCCAATGGTGATCGGCAAATTCCCGGTCTTGGGGTCTGGGTAGGCTTGTAGACTCAAGCCCTCAAAGGTTTTGATCAGGTCTAGACCTGGCATGGGCACCCCGGCCATAGCAATTACCTCGCGGAAAACGTTAGAACTTACCGCAAGTGTATCGAGACTCTGGGGTGTCCTAGGTTGAGTTTGAGGTTGCGCAGTCACCATGGTCGGCACCTACAGGTAGTTGGCCTGGCGGTACCAGGCGACCTGGTCTTTGAGGGTCACCTCCAGCGGGCGAAACTGGGCACCTAATTCTCTCTGAGCCTTGGTGGAGTCGTAGGCCAGCGCCGCCAGCATAATCTTGATGCCTTCGACGGGCACGCTGGGCTTGCGACCCGTTAGACGCCTTATCCAGGTAGAGAATAGGGCCAGCACGCGCATCATCACACCAGGAATTTGGACTCTAGGGGCAGGCACACCGCTGACCGCTTCTAGGGCATGCATCAGGTCGGCCATGGCATAGTAGGGGCCGCCCACCAGGTAGCGATCGCCTGATCGCCCGTGCTCCACCGCCTTCACCATGGCCTTAGCCACATCCCGCGCATCCACACAGGGCATGCCGCCCGCCAGCAGGGCCGGAATTTTGCGGTTCAAATAGTCGAGCACAAACTGGCCAAACTCGGTGGGGGCGGCATCTTGGGGGCCGAGCATAGCCCCAGGGCAGATCAGCACCACGGGCAGAGCGTGGCTCTGGAGAAAGCTGGCCACCGCTGCCTCCGCCATCAGTTTGCTTTTGAAGTAGAGGTTGCTGTAGGTCACCAGTCCGGGTGGCGTGGTCTCATCCCCCGGAGTACCGTCAGGTTTGCGGCCAATGCAGCCCGATGAGCTAACGTAGATGGCCTTGCGCACCCCGGCTTTCTCAGCGGCTTCCAGCAGTTCAATGGTGGCCTCTATGTTGAGGCGCTTAAGCTGGGGCCAGTGGTCGCCCAACCCGTAAGATTCACGAAAGTAAGCGGCGGTATGAAACAGCACGTCGCACCCCTGCAACTGGGGGGCAAAGGCGGCGATATTTTGCAAATCCCCCGGCACGAACTGCACCTGGGGCACATCCCCCAGCAGGTGCTTGGCCTTCTCAATGGAGCGCACCAGGGCTTTGACGGTGTAGCCCTGATCGACCAGTTCGCGTACTAGGTTACTGCCGAGCAGCCCCGTGCTGCCCGTGACAAAAGCTTGCATGGCGAAAGTTCCTTTAGTGAAAATGCACGGTTAAATGGCAGGAACGCTAACGGTTTGGCCGGGCACAACTCGATGGGTGCCGGAGGTGATGACGCGATCGCCCGCTTCTACCAGTCCCGTAACGAGCACGCGATTACCCTCGGTATGCACAATTTCCACGGGCTGACGAGCCACTTCAGCACTGGTGGAACTGTCTCCAACCCGTGCCACATACACCGACCACAGCCCCTGCTCCCCCTGCACCAGGGCGGTGGTCGGCAGCCAGAACCCGGCGGTGGGCTGGGTGTCTTTTAGCACTAACCGAGCGGTCTGGCCCAGGGTCAAATCCTCGCTGGTGTCCAGGGTCAGTACGGCGGTGACGGTGCGGCTGGTGGATTCCAGCTCGGGCAGCAGGGCGGTGACGGTGGCGGGGATGGGGCGACCTCCCACGTCAACTGTCTGGGTACTGCCAGGGGACAGGGTGTCAGCCACGTCTGCTGGAACGCCGATCCGGGCTTCGGTAGCGCCGCCTTCGGTGAGTTGCAGCACGGTCTGGCCGCCGCTGACCACAACGCCCTCATCCACCAGGCGATCGCTCACCCGTCCGCCAAAGGGCGCGGTGAGCAGCGCCTTCGACAAATCCACATCCACCGATTGAATGCTGGCTTCGAGCTGGCGCACCTGGGCTGCCTGGGCGGCAATTTGCTCAGGGCGAGTTCCGGCCAGCAGTTCATCGAGCTGGCTCTGGGCCTGGGCGAGGCGGTTTTCGAGCGCTCCGGTGCCAAAGATTTGCTGGTCGAGTTCTTCGCGAGAGATCGCGCCGCGTTCGTAGAGGTCGGTGCGGCGATCGCGCTGGGCTGTTGATAGCGCCACCTGCTGCTCCAGATCGCCCACGGCGGCCTGGGCGGCAGCGATCGACTGCTGGCGGGGGCCATTCTGCAACTCTTTCAGAGCGGCGATCGCCCGATCGCGCTGGGCCACGAGCTGCTGGCGCTGGGTTTGCAAACTGCGGGTGTCGAGCCGGGCCAGGGGTTGACCGGCTGAGACGCGATCGCCCTCCTGCACCAGCATAGCCACCACCGTGCCCCCCTGCTCAAACCCCAGGGCGCTGCTGCGCTGGGCGACAATTTCACCCGTGTACTGCCGTTCCACCGTGTAAGCCTCCACTGGGGTGAGGGTGACAACCTCCACCGGCAGCGTCGCCGCCACTGCCGGTGCTTCGGCGAGCTGGTTTAGCTGGCGCACTCCCACGGCGATCGCCAGGGGCAGCGTGGCCAGGGGCACCAGCCACCAGCGCCGCAGTCGCAGCCGCCAGTGCCGGGGGTTTGGCTGGTCTTTATCAACCTGGACTGTCGGTTCAGCAGGCAGCGTTTTAGTCGGCAACAGATTTGCAGAAGCAGGAGCGTCGGTCATGCCGGCACCTTTGGCGAGGGAGAGAGTAGGAGAAGCTCAAACCAACAGTGCTCTACACAACAGAGCACTGTACAACTAGTAGGTATTCAACAAAGAGATATTCAATTTGTTGTGCATTATGACCAAAGGTTATACTCAAATAGTTGAGTATGTCAACAACCCTCCTTCAACTAACCGAGTCGCGCGACCTATAGCAGGTAAAATCTGGCTTGGGAACAGCCTCAAAACGCCAGGATTCAGCCTCCCAAGGCATTTTTCACATTTCGATCTTCTTATTTTTGGGCTTTCGCTAAATGGCTCTGTCCCACACAATCTTGGCGGTACTGTCGCAGCAGCCCTACAGCGGCTACGACATCAGCAAACGCTTTGAAGAGAGCGTCAGCTGCTACTGGCAGGCCAGTCAGCAGCAGATTTACCGCGAGCTGAGCAAAATGGAGCATCAGGGCTGGGTCGTGCACGAAACCCTGCCCCAGGCGGGCAAGCCCGACAAAAAAATCTACAGCATCACCGAGGCGGGCAAAGGCGAGCTGGCTCGCTGGTACGCCGAACCCACCGAGCCTACCCCCATCCGCGAAGATCTGCTGGTCAAGGTGCTAGCGGCCCCCTACGTGACCGACGGGCTGTTGCTACAAGAGCTGCACCGCCGCCGCCAGCTCCACTGCGAACGGCTAGCCAACTACCAGGCGATGGAGGCGCTGTATAAGGCGATCGCCCAGCCCCCCCGCACCGAACAGTTTCGCTACCTCACCCTGCGCCGGGGCATGCGCTACGAGCAAGACTGGATCGAGTGGTGCGACGAGGTGCTGGATTTTTTGAAAGCCAGCGACAATAGGTAAGCTAGAGTCAAAACAACCGTTCAACGGTATGCTCCTATGGCGATCGCTCCATCTCAGCTTGCCCTCACCCTTCCAGACCATACGCAGTTGCCAGAGACTGACGGTACGTTTGTGAAAAACTTTCAAGAGCATCCGCAAAGTCTGCTGTTGACTGATTCAATTCGCCCAATCCTAGATGCCCTGCACCCCAATGGGCAGTATGCAATCGGCCAAGACTGTGGCATTTACTGGCGCTTAGTCGAGCCGCCCGAGCGCGGGGCCGAGGCACCCGACTGGTTCTACGTACCCAACGTGCCGCCGCAGCTCAACGGCAAAATGCGCCGCTCCTACGTGCTGTGGAAGGAGATTATTGCCCCGCTGATCGTGATTGAATTTGTCTCAGGCGATGGGTCTGAAGAACGCGACATTACTTCTCCCTTGGAGGAAGATGAGGCCAAAGCTGGCAAGTTCTGGGTTTATGAGCAGGCGATTCGGGTGCCGTTCTATGCCATCTATGAGGTCGAAAAATCCTCAGTAGAGGTCTATGAACTGATTGGCAACCACTATCAACGCTGCCCGCCCAACGAGCGCGGCCGTTACCCAATTGCGCCCATGGGCGTTGAGTTAGGCATTTGGCAGGGGCAATACCTCAACCAAACCCTCCCCTGGCTGCGCTGGTGGAATAGCGATGGTACCCTGCTTTTGAACGGTGACGAGCGCGCTGAGCAAGAAAAGCAGCGCGCCGAATACGAGAAACAGCGGGCCGATCGCCTGGCCGATCGGCTGCGTGAGCTAGGTGTTGATCCAGACACGCTCTGAGCGATCGCGGACCTGAGTTGCCTATAGCTGAGGCCAGATTGTCCCGGCCGGGCGACAGTGGCTAAAGACCTGGTGCCAGTTCACCACCGAGCCAATCACGGCGATCGCAGGAGCCTCAAACCCCGTTTCGACCACCTGGGTCACAATGGTGGACAGAGTGCCAATCAACGTTTCCTGCTGCGGGTAGGTGCCCCAGCGAATCAGCGCCACGGGAGTGTCGGCGCTGAGGTCAGCGGCCAACAGCTCAGCGGTAATCGTCCCCAGGTTGTGAATGCCCATGTACACCACAATGGTTTCAGACCCCTGGGCCAGGGCGCGCCAGTTCACCTGCGGTCGATATTTGCCCGCCGACTCATGGCCGGTCACAAAGGTCACCGACGAACTTTGGCTGCGGTGGGTCACCGGAATGCCCGCATAGGCCGGTACCGCCACCCCGGCGGTAATGCCTGGCACCACCTCCACCGCAATGCCTGCTTCTACCAGAGCCGCCATCTCTTCGCCGCCGCGCCCAAACACAAAGGGGTCACCCCCCTTGAGGCGCACCACCACAGTGTGGGCCTTGGCCTGATCGATGATCAGCTGATTGATCTCCTCCTGCCCCAGGGAGTGGCGACCGCGCCGCTTGCCCGCGTCAATCACCGTGGCCTGGGGGTTGATCATCGCCAAAATAGGCGCGCTCACCAAGGCATCGTGGATGACCACGTCGGCGCACTCCAGCAGCCCCTTGCCCCGCAGGGTAAATAGGCCCGGATCGCCAGGGCCAGCGCCGACCAAATAAACCGTCCCGTAGGGCTGGGCCCCATTCGACGGAGACGCTTGAGGCTGAGAGGCTAGCGACACCATAGACGTTATCAAACCCAAACAGTAGAAAACAAAGCAAGGATGACTCGGGAAACTTGCCATCCCTAGGGTAGAGCGTTGCTGAACCAGTTATGGCTTGGCTTGGTCTAAGACACCATCGACGACTGGTAAATCGCGTGGCGAAAGGCCGCCCGCTGCGCAGGAAACAGCGACTGCTGGGGCTTAGCGGGCACTTGGCCAAGGGCAAGGTCAACGACCAGACGAGCCAACTCGGGCGAAGGCCCCAGCGGCGGCAGCAAGTGAAACCCCATCTGGGGAAAGCGCTCAGCTAGCTCTTCGGTATGGTGGGTAATGGCGTCGGTGGTTCTGCCCGCGAATAAAAAGTAGGGCAAGATGGCCACCCGCTGAACGCCACTCTGGATGTACTGAATGACCTGGGTGTCTAGGCTAGGAGCCACAGCCCAAAAGGCGGCGGTGCCCCCTAACCCCTGGGCCAGGGCGCAGATAGGGGCATTGCCCCCCGGTCGGCGACTGCCATGGGAGAGCACAATCAGCGCCTCAGTGGCGGTGGTGCGTAGCTTGTGACGCAGGAGTCCCTTTATGCCCGGATGGCTACCCAGGTGCTGACAAACCTCTAGGGTCAAGCCCGGCAGCGCCTGGCGGGCCAGATCGACCTCCGCTGGAATATCTTCCATCACGTGGACACCGGCCAGCAAAAACAAGGGGATCACCTGCACCCGATCCACCCCTGCGGCCTGGGCGCGCTGGCTAAAGGCGACAATTTGCTGGTGCAGCGGCACGGCCCCAACCTCTAGGCAAGCGGTGCCCACCAGCGGTCCACTGACCGTTTCGGGCTGGGAGACTCTGCTGCGAAAAATACCGGATTCCTCCCCAGCAAAATTGGTTGTGGCGGAGCGCAGCCAGTCTAACGTCGGCGCACGGCGCAGAAATGATGCGGCCTGACTATCAGTCGAACGCCCCGCCGCCGTGCGCCTGCTGCGCTCCATCCGGCTGTCTGAGCGGGCTTGGGAGCCGGGGCGGTTACTCCACAGGCCGGATTCGTGCGATCGCACAAATTGAGCTAACCGCTCCATGCCCTGCCCAGGCCGAGGATCACGACTACCGTGGGACACCAATAGATAAGCTGTCGATGCAGACACAGGCAAACTCTAGCTCTCCAGATAACAGCAGCGAATCACCCACCACCACTCACTCAACACCTTGGCAAGTGCACTGCTGAGGCTAACACTTGTGCTTCGTAACGGTCAGTGCAGGTATCTATTATAAAGATTTAATTCAGGGCATCTGGTATCGTATCCATCAAAAGGCGTGGGCGTCGGCAACACTGGCCTCTGAGCTGGCTCAAAAGCTTGGCCCCGACGCCCACTATGGTAAAATAGTCCCTAGTCTGCGGGTGTAGTTTAGTGGTAAAACCTTAGCCTTCCAAGCTAATGATGGGGGTTCGATTCCCCCCACCCGCTTAGGCCATGTACAGTGACGATCAAGACGACAGCGTCGCCAACGCCTTTTGTTTGGTGGGTATCGGCACCAGCCGATCGGCGGCAGCATCCCACAAAATAAATTTTGAGCAGTGGAGCAGATCGCCAAATCCCAGGGTGGTCACCTGCGAGAGTAGATGACGGTTGGCCCGGTGGCAGGCGGCCAAGTTGTAGTTAGGAATTCTCTCTGAGAGGTGGTGAATGGTGTGGTAGCTGATATCTGCGGTAAACCACCGCAGAATGGGTGGCAAATCTAGGTAGCTGCTGCCCTCAATTGCCCCGCGTAGGTAATCCCAATCGGCGGTCTTGTGGGCATAGGAGCTTTCAAAATTGTGCTGTACAAAAAAGACGCAGATAAAAATCGCCCCGGCTAGGGTCAACACGGTGGCATACAGACCCCAAAATAGCCCTGGCCCGATCAGGTAGCTCAACATGAACCAGCTGCCCACGACAAAAATATTGTTTAACAGCACATCCCAAAACTCCTCGCTCGACTGCCAGTGCTTAGATCGGTGGGAGGAAATAATAGTGCCAAAACTTTTGACGCCACTGCTCTTTAAGCAGGTCAACCCATGCCCAATAAATTCATGAATGCCCAACAGCAAAGTCAGTCTGGGCTGAATGACGAGATAGAAAAAGCCCCCTGGCAGGGTCATGATGGGCTGCCGGAGTAGGCCGTAGAGTTTCTGATCAAAGGCACTGAGTTGAGCAAACTCTTCAGTAGAAAGAAAGTCGGCAATGCCGCGATACCGCTGCCAATCGCCATTGGTTTTATGATGGTACGCATGATCTCTCGACCAGGCATATTGGGGGATGGCGTTGATGCCCCCCAGTACAAAGCCCATTACTCTATTGGCCCATCTAGACCGAAACAGAGAATAGTGACCGCAGTCGTGCATCAGCGAGAAGCTGCGCAGCAAAAATAACACCATCAACCCAACGATGGGCGGCAACAGCCAGAGGGAAAGTGAGGCGACTTTGACCGCCAAGACCCACAGCCCGATATAGGGAACTACCGTGTTGAAGATTTGATAGGTGGCGCGTAGGTCACTGCTCTTCATGTAGGGAGTTAAAACAAAATCTGACTTTTTGACCATGGTGTTCATTTACTGTTGTCGAGACCCGAGCCTAAGATCATAACTTTCTGGGATTTTTTTAGGAGGTAGACAGGCCAAACTCCCCACGGCCTATCCAGAAACCTGGGGCGCGGGTAAGGTCTGACGACCTCGATAGGATGGCCTATGGGTGACCCGAAGATGAGTCCCAGTGGCTTGACTAGGGAGATCACTCCGGTGCATCACCCTGAGGCCAGCGCAATCATTGTGCATTGTGAGGCTATTGTCGTACATCCCTTGCGGGATTGATTCTAGGGTGAATTTCTGCCCAGCGATCGCAAACACACCCAGAATTTTGAGCCGCGATCGTCTGCCTTTCTAAAAGGCCGCGTACATCGCTGCGCGACGACCCCAGTGACGTTAGCCTTAAAACTCCGCTGTTGGCAGGCCGTCCAGCTAAGACCCTCACCAGGGTGCTGTAGCAACACTCTGGTTAATACAGCGGCCAGATACCTTTTATAGCGGGCGATCGCGCTAGCGCATTGAAACCAATCATCATCCGTACCTCGCAGATGTCGTAGAACATGAACGTACCATCGGCGGGCATTCTGACTCGGTCAATTTTGGCTTAGCGATTTTAGAACAGCTGCCTGCGGATCCAAAATCGGCAATTTAAACCCAAAATTGCCTCACAGCTGCGGAACAGCGGCAGATTTTCACTGCTCTTTCCCCGTTTCCTCCAGTGGCTGATCCCCAGTGGAACTGATGAGTGGTTTACATACTACCACTCACCCAGGGATCGGGGGCGATCGCGGCCGCAGAATGAGGTTCTGCCGGGGATGGGGAAGCAGCCTAGGCCCAGCAGTTGCCCTAGGGGTGCTTGTTTAGCGATCGCGGCCCTAACGTCACCGCCGCCGAGGCCTGTGGTACTGTTATTGATAATAAATTTCATTTGCAGGCATAATGCAAACGGTTCAGCCCGTACTGTCATGGTCTAAGCAGGTGGGTTGGTGTATGCCTCCAGCCCCGTTCAACTTAGCCCCAGAGATTGGCAGGCCCTGTGTACCCAGGCCCAGCAGCGGGGCGAGCGGCTCTATCAGCCCATGGCTTACGGTAGCCAGTTCAATCTGCCCCAGGCGCTGGGAACAGGGGGCGATCGCACGTTCTCTCTGCGGGGCGGATTAACCCTCCAAATTCGCTGTGCAGAACTGCAACGACCGCTGCGCATTGAGCAGAATCACGGGGCGACCTTTCCCCTGGTGGCTAAGTTTTACTTGGCTGGAATGTCGCACATTCAAACATTGCATGCCTCAGATATTCAGGCCAACTACTCGGAGCTGGCGGGCCACCACTACCTCTACCACTTGCCCAACCACACCGAGATTGAGGAATGGCCCGCTGGGCAGCCGCTACACCTGGTGACAATTTTTGCTAACGCCGACTACTTTGCCGAGTTTAGTACCGAATGTTCCCCCTTGTCTTGGCCTCTAAAAAAACTGATTGAGGGTGATACAACGCAGCGCTTTCATCAATCCCTGGGGCCGATGACACCAACCATGCGGCAGCTGGTTCAGCAAATTGTAAAGTGCCCGTACCAGGGTTTGATGCAGCAGCTTTACCTAGAGAGCAAAGCCCTGGAGCTGCTGGCCTTGCAGTTTGCCGCATGGACGGAGGATAGCCCGATTGGGGACGGACTGAGGCTGCGATCGCACGACATTCAACAACTCCACCAGGCCCGAGAAATCTTAATTCAGAAAGCCAACAATCCCCCATCTTTGAAGGAATTAGCCCACCAGGTCGGCTTAAACGATCGCAAGCTCAAGCAGGGATTTCGCCAGTTATTTGGCACTACGGTATTTGGCTATCTGCAAACCTACCGGATGGAGCAGGCTAAGCAGCTTTTGCAGGAGACTGATTGCACTATTGCCCAGGTCGCAGCCCAGGTGGGCTACCGCAATCCCGAAGCCTTTAGTACGGCCTTTCGGCGTCAGTTTGCTATTAGCCCCAAAGCCTATCAGCTGAGCCAGTGTAGTTAAAAAATTGGGGATTGCCCAGACAAAAAGTCCCGCCCGCAAAGAAAAAAGTCCGGCTTACGAAGGTGTCGCTTGCGCCTAACCTCTATGATGCTTTCACCTGACAAATAAGAATAATTTTCATTAGCAGAGCCGTGTCAGGCGTTGTGAGTGGTGTGAAAAAGACATGATATTGGCGCGGAGCGTATCGCTGGCCCTGCTGGCTAGCGCAATTCCTTGGGCAATAGATTTTTGTCCTGGTCCCTGGGCGGGGGCAACGGTGCTAGCGGCGGATCTGGAGCCAACCCATGGGACTGACCCCCCAGCCGAAGTGCCCCCAGTCGAGCATCCCCTAACGGATCGCAGGCCATTAGAGGCTGATCTACCAACTGATGGGGCCGCCACCACCGTAGCGGAGTGGTCGGCTCAACTGGCCCAGGCAGAGCCAGTTGAGCTCACCCGCGTGCAGATCGAAGCGACTGAGGAGGGCCTTAGGCTGTGGGTTGAAGCCAGTGGCGAGTTGTCTACCCCCCCAACCACAACCACGGGTAACGCTGTCATTGCCGATATTGCCAATGCCGTTTTAGTGGGAGATGAGGTGTTTGCCAGCAGTCCGGTGGAGGGGATTGCCCTGGTGAATGTCACCAACTTGCCCGACAACCAGGTGCGCATTGCCATTACCGGTACCGATGTGCCGCCCGCCGTGAGTTTTAACCCTGGAGCCACAGGACTGACCGTAACCGCAGCGATCGGGCAGCCACTGGCGCAGTCTGCGGCAGAAGAGGCCATTCAAATTGAGGTGACGGGTGAGCAGGCTGAGGATGACTACGCTGTGCCCAATGCCGCAACAGCCACCCGAACCAATACCGCCATTCTGGAGATTCCCCAGTCGGTGCAGGTGATTCCCCAGCAAATTTTAGAAGACCAGCAAGTTATTCGGGTGGATGACGCCCTGCGAAATGTCAGCGGCATCTCTGGCCGCCTGGGGCCATTTGGCAACAGCACCAACCTGACCATTCGCGGATTTACCAGCGATAATTTCACCGCTGGAGCCATTTTGCGCGACGGCTACCGCATCAATGACAGCCTGGGCAGCCAAGAAACCGCCAACCTTGAGCGGATTGAAGTGATCAAAGGGCCGTCTTCGGTTCTGTTTGGCCAGGCTGACCCTGGGGGGCTGGTCAATCTGGTTACGGAGCGGCCCCTGGCCGAACCCGCCTACGAATTTGGCCTACAGATTGGCAGCTATGGACTGATTCGCCCCACCCTTGACCTGACTGGGCCGCTCACGGCAGATCGCTCCCTGCGCTATCGCGTCAATGCCGCACATCAGAGTGAGGATGGGTTGCGAGACTTTAACACTGATTCGGAGCGATCCTTTATTGCGCCGGTCTTGAGCTGGGATATTAGCGAGCGCACAAACTTAACCGTGCTGATGGAATATACCGATGAGGAAATTCCGTTTGATTTAGGGCTACCAGCCTTCGGTGACAGAGTTGTCGATGTACCCCGCAGCCGCATTATCGGTGAACCCGACGACTTTTTAAGAAACCGCGCCCTCAACCTGGGCTACGATTTAACCCACCAATTCAACGACAACTGGACTTTGAATCAGGGCTTTCGCTACGTCGGCCAAGATTACAACGTCCTGACGGCGCTGCCCTTTTTTGTGGATGAAACCACAGGCGATGTGACCCGCTTTTTTGCCGATCGCGCCTATCACTCCGACGACTACACCATTCAAGCCAACGTAGTAGGCGAGTTTAATACCGGTTCCATCGAGCATACCCTTCTAGCTGGAGCCGATTTAAACCTAAATCGATTCGATGAGCAGTACACCCGGCTCGACCTGTCTACTCCGCTTTCATTGAATATTTTCAACCCGGTGTATGGTGCCCCCAGACCCGATTTTGAGACGGTGCCTCTGTTTGCACCTTTTGATACGGAGTACGACCGGATCGGTGTTTTTCTTCAGGATCAAATCTCATTCACCGACAATTTGATTTTGGTGGCCAGCTTACGCTACGACAGCGTAGACTTTCGCGATCTCAATGATGCTGCTAGCAGCCGTTCTGATCAGGCCTGGAGCCCTCGTGTAGGCCTGGTTTATCAACCCGTAGAAACCGTATCGCTCTACGCCAACTATTCTCAATCCTTCACCCCCAATTTTGGGCAGACCGCCAGTGGTGTGCCGCTTGATGCGGAAAGTGCCAGGGGGTTTGAAGTGGGGGCCAAGGCTGAATTCCTCGACGGCAACCTGTTTGCCACCCTGGCTTACTACAACATCACGAAGCAAAATGTGGCAACCACAGACCCCAATAATCCCTTTTTTACGATCGCCGCTGGTGAGCAGCGCAGCCAGGGAATTGAATTCGATATTGCGGGCGAAATCTTACCGGGTTGGAACGTGATTGCCAACTATGCCTATACCGACGCCAGGGTTACGCAAGATAACGATATTCCCGTTGGCAATTGCCTATTTAATGCTCCGCTTCACAGCGCTGGCCTGTGGACTACCTACGAACTTCAAGCGGGTAGTTTGCAAGGGTTAGGCTTTGGGGTTGGGGTCAACTATGTGGGCGATCGCTATGGCGATCTGGCCAATAGTTTTACGGTGGGCGACTATTTCCTGACCAATGCGGCCCTATTTTACAACCGCGAGAGCTGGCGACTGGGGTTAAACATCAACAACCTATTTGATGTGAACTACATCAGCAGTACCAATAATTCTCGCAGTTTTGGCAATGCGACCGGTGCCCCGCTGTCGATTGTGGGGTCGGTTTCGGTGTCGTTTTAGGTGGTTTAAGTTTCATTCTGCATCCTCAGTAGATCACAAACACGCTTTCTTGCCGTACTCCAGCCCTCACCCTAAATCCCTGTCCCAAGCTGGGAGAGGGACTTTGAAGTCTGGTTCCGGCTCCCCTCTCCTCCCTGGGCTACTAAGTACACACAAGTCATGTTTGACCTCATCTCCCTCGCTTTAGCTCCCAAATCCCCCAAAAATTTGGAGATTTTGAGAGCCTAGCCCCCGATTTAGGCGGGCTAGGCGGGCCTAAATCGGCCAGTTGGAGTGGTTCACGAGATGTGTGTACTTAGTAGCCTCCCTGGGAGAGGGGCTGGGGGTGAGGGCTGCGGGGACTTTGTGATCTACTGATCCTCCTCAATAAGCAGGGCAGGGGGATTTGAATGGTGGACATTACTCGAATGAAATCCGCGATGAAAGGAGATGGAGAATTTAAGTCATTGTGAGATCTATTGCCACGATCAAATCATTCACATTAGCGGTGTTTACGGTTGGGGCTATGGTGGCCTGCCAAGGGATCGCCGATAAACCGGTGTCCGATCAGTCGGAGGCTGCGCCGCCTACCCCATCGGCAGATTGCCGCACCATTACCCATGGCCTGGGCGATACCGAAATTTGTGGGCAGCCCCAGAGGGTGGTGGTGCTGGGGCCATATCTGCTAGAGCAAGTGCTGGCGTTGGGGGCACAACCTGCCGGGTACGCCGATCACATGGCCCTGCACCAGGGCGACTATACGAATCCAGCTCAGCAAATTCCCTATCTGGGGGGTTGGGTGACGACCCAGCCGGTCAATGTGGGCCTCGCCTACCAGCCTTCGATAGAAGGGATTGCTCGCGTCCAGCCCGATTTGATTTTGAGCCCCGACTACAACGCCGGGCAGTATGCGGCGCTATCGGCGATCGCCCCCACGCTGGTGTTTGACGTGGCGGGTGGGCAAACCCACCTGCGGGAAATCGGCCAGGTGCTGAACCGGGGCGATCGCGCCGAAACGCTAATTGCCGAAACAGAAAACCGCGTCAAAGCTGCCCAGGCTGAGTTTGCCGCCGTCGTAGCTGAGCATCCCAACGTGCTAATGCTGAGCTCTGGGGATGCCCAGACATTTAGCCTGATCAGCCACAGCAACAGCTTTTGCGGCTCTCTGGTCAAAGACCTCGGGTTTCAACCGCTGTATCCCCAGGGGCTAGAGGCGGCAGAGATTGGCACCGCGACGGAGATTTCGTTAGAGGTTTTGCCAGAACTCAACGCGGCGGATTCGATTATTTTGCTGGGCTTCAACTGGGACACTCCAACCCGGTCCAGTGGAAATGACTTTACCAGCCACCAGCTCAACCGCCTCAAACAGGCTTGGTCGGACAATGCGATCGCGCAATCCCTCAATGCCAGTAAATCCGGGCGAGTCTATTTCATGCCGGCCTATCTGTGTCTGGGCTTGCCCGGCCCCATTGGCACCGAGCTGTACTTAGACGAGCTTAGAACCCAGCTGCTCTCACCCTCAACACCGCAAACCCCATGACCATCCCATCTCTGGCCGCAGACTGTCAATTTTGCTCGGTGATTTCCAAAACCAACGGCGAAGATCCGATTGGCAGCGCCAACCCCGTTGACGGCTGGCTGGTGATGGAGCTGCCCCTACCCTGATAGACTTTCCCACCGGGCAGGTTTGGGGACACCTTGAGCCTCAGATCTTAGACGGGCTGATCACCCGAGATTGTCCCGTGACCCAACTCCGTCCGTTTTATCGAGGTTGGTCTGGGTTAGGGAAGTACGCTCAAATTGTGGAGCGCGACATCTGGATGCAGCGGGGCTGGGAGTGGGTGAACTACCGCAAAGCTGCCCAGGTTCTGGCCCAAGACCCTGATCATGAGCTGGGAGAGGCCGATTGGGCTGACGTTCGCTTAGAGTTTGCAGCCCCCGATGGGCGGCGCACTGCTGGCGTCTACGAAGCCAGAGTGGAGGTCTGTGGTTCTGTAATGACGGCTCACAATTCTGGAGAAGACCCAGCCCCGGTCAAGCAGTATCGAGTCAGCCGTTTGGTGCAGGTCGTCTAGTTATCTGTGCCAGCAATGCGGACGGTTATCATTCGGTAGCCTGGTGGAACGGTCGGCCAATCTAGCCTGTGGCCAGATTGGCCGACCGCCTGTTTGAAGCCTGGATGCTCGGTTCGGACAACCACCTGTCAGCGATTCTGGGCGCAGGCTCCGGCAGCAGCATAGCCCTGATCCAGGTGCTGCTGGCCCTCGGCATCCTTACCCTAGGACTTGTGGAGCTGGACTTCTACTGGCTTAAAAATCGGTCTACGAGTAGTTACGTCGGCATCCTTACCCTAGGACTTGTGGAGCTGGACTTCTACTGGCTTAAAAATCGGTCTACGAGTAGTTACGGTGTTTAGGATTTCAAAGTGCAGGGTGCAAGATTCACGGCTCCGCTTTGCTTTAAGCTTTACACCTCAACTTCCATCTCTGAAACCACCCCCGACTGCACTCGCCAAAGGCCCGCGTAAATGCCGCCCATGGCTAGCAACTCGTCATGGGTGCCCTGCTCCACAATTTGCCCTCTGTCCATCACATAGATGCAGTCGGCTTGGCGAATGGTAGAGAGGCGATGGGCGATCGCAATCGTCGTGCGCCCCTGGGTAATCACTGCCAGCGATCGCTGAATGGCCGCTTCAGTCTCATTATCTACCGCCGAGGTGGCTTCATCCAGCACCAGAATCGGTGGGTCTTTGAGGATGGCGCGGGCGATCGCTAGCCGCTGCCGCTGCCCCCCCGAGAGCTTCTGCCCCCGTTCACCGACAACGGTATCGTAGCCCTGGGGCAGTTCCTGGATAAAGTCATGGGCCTCCGCCTGCTTAGCGGCCTGGATAATTTGCTCACGGCTGGCGTCAAAGCTGCCATAGCCAATATTTTCGGCCACCGTGCCGTGGAACAAAAACACGTCCTGACTCACCCAGCCAATGCAGCGGCGCAGATCTAGCGCATTGAGGTCGCGAATATCCTGACCGTCAATTAGAATGCGGCCGCTCTGCACGTCATAGAATCGCAGCAGCAGCTTCACCAGGGTGCTTTTGCCTGACCCGGTGGCTCCCACAATGCCAATCGTGGCTCCGGCGGGGACGTGCAAGGAGAGTTGCTTGAGGACTGGTTGGCGACCGTTGTAGGCAAAGGTGATAGCCTCAAACTGCATCTCGCCCTGCACCTTGCCCAGGGGTAACGGCTGCTGCCCCGGCAAAATGGCCACGGGTGTATCGAGCAGGCCCATCACCCGCCGTACCGAGGCCATGGCCCGCTGGTACTCATCGACAATCTCGCTCAAAACTGTGAAGGGCCACAGCAAATCTTGCACAATGAACACCATAAAGCCGTAGGTGCCCACGCTGAGCTGTCCCTGGAGCACCTCTCGTCCCCCCAGATAGAGCGTCAGCACAAAGCCCAGCAAAATGCAGAACCGCAGCACAGGCTGAAAGGCCACACTCAGGGCGATCGCCTGCTGGTTGCTCTGGCAATAGGCATGGCTGTCGTGGTGAACGTGATCGCGCTCATACCCCTCAGCGGTAAAGCTCTTGATCGTGGCCATGCCCGAGAGGTTGTTGGCGAGGCGATCGCTAATTGCCCCGGCCTGGTCGCGCACCGCATCGTAGCGAGGAGCCAGCCGCGACTGAAACAAAAACGTGCCCCACAAAATAAGTGGAATCGGCACCATGGCGAACCAGGCAATCCCTGGGGCCAGCAGCACAAAGCTAACTCCCACCGCCAAAACACGGGTAAAAAAGCTGATTAAATCTTGGGCACCGGAGTTTAAGAAGCGTTCTAGCTAGTTGATGTCGTCGTTGAGAATCGACAGCAGGGTACCCGTGCTGTGGTCTTCAAAGTAGGCGAGGTCGAGCCCCTGGAGGTGGTTGTAGGCATCGACCCGCAGCTCATGTTGTAGGGTTTGCGCCAGGTTGCGCCAGAGTTTATCGGCTCCATACTGGCTGAGAGATTCTAGTCCCCAGGTCACGACGGTCAACCCCGCCAACACCAGCAGTTGGGTGAGCGGATTTTGCACCCCTAGCCGGGCAATCAGAGAGGTCTCTTGCTCAACAACGACATCGACGGCAACGCCAATTAGGTAGGGCGGAGCCAGGTCAAACAGGGTGCGAAAGATGGAGCAGATGATTGCGCCCCAAACTTGAACCCGGTAGGGTTTGCCATAGCGAAGCAGTCGCAGTAGGGGCCGATGGGAGCGAGTTATCATTGGTTATGGCAAGAAATTGGTCTTATGGGGAGTGACAACTGAATAGTGGCTAGAGATCGCTTTCACCAAATTGTCAAAACTGCCTTGATTAAGGATGGGTGGACTGTGACTCACGATCCGTTACAAATCAAGGTGGGTGGTGTAGACATGGAAGAGAAAAAATAATGTAAGGCTGGATGTTTACGACATCAAGCTAGAGGAAATTGCTCTATGGAAAATGTAACTGATAAGCTGGCTCACTATCAGCAGATTGTGCAAAACATTTTGTTGAACCATGCCGAAAGCAAGCCTGCCTACGGAGACATTGAAGTTGAAACTATTTTTGACATACAGCGCAACCATTATCAAATTGTGCACTTAGGGTGGCAACATGAGCGGTGGGTACATCATTGTGTAATGCATCTAGATATTCGCAATGATAAAATTTGGATTTTCCATAATTCAACTGAGCATGATATCGCAGCAGATTTAGTAGATTTGGGCATACCAAAACAAGACATTGTGCTCGGCTTCCATCCTCCTTTTGTACGTGAAATGAGCGATTATGCAGTAAGCTAGCAACGTTGAATTTAGACTTCATCTCTTGCCTTATCTCTCTTCGATGAGGGACTATTGGTGCGCTCATATATTACTCACCTCCCTCCACCGCTGGAATCTTGGCAATACTTACAGACTCAAAACTTACGGACTGAAACACTTCGGGAAACTGCTTCCACGGCACATCACCTGTGGGGTTATCGGCATAGATTCGGCTAAACTCAAGTAGGGCGGGGGCAGCTTCAGCCGTGGGTAGAGCGGTGAAAAGATAGGTAGGTTTATGGGGGGCAGAGAACGCCACAGCACAGGGTTCACCACAAGTCCAGAGACAACCCACTGCCTGCACTTCAAGGCAGTCAGATTGCACTTGATCTGCTCCTAAGGTAGAGAGTTGTTCGAGTAACAAAGCACCATCAGCAGGTTGATGCTCTGGGCGCTTGTCGGTAGAGCAGTGGCAGGATTTGCAAACAAATAAGGTATGTTTCGGCATGACTTAGGGTGTATTGAGCAAATATTTTTCGATATCATCTAGCACAGCATGGGCAGAGAGAAAATCGAAGCCATACCATGAGTAAAAATCAACAAAGTAGACTTGTTTTTGCTGAACGGCCTTTACCTTAGGCCATAGAGGGCTACGTCGAAGACTCTCTAGAGTAGAACGGTCATCTTCCTGATAAGCACCAACAAAAAGAGCATTGCTATCGATATCTGGTAAGCTTTCTTCAGAAATTGGCAAACTCATAAGATCGGATGCTTGAGGGGATAGCAGTTCGAGATCAGTCAAAATTGTGCCAGAGAACGAACCTCTTTGGGCCAGGATTAATCCTTCCCTGACATAAGCAAATGATGCATAGAATGGCTGGCCTTGATTCCCAGAAGAACTTTTTCCTGACTGATTTAAACGTTTTTTCAGGCCTTCTATTCTTTGGTAATATTCGCTTACAAATTGATTGGCGAGGTTTACCTTATTAAAAATTTTGCCTGTTTCTATCAGGTTTTGCTTCCAGTTCCGTGAAATTTCTGGCCAAGGTATGAACACCGTAGGCGCAATTTTTGATAACTGCTGATATACGACCTGTGCCGATGGATCTGAGGTACCCACGATCAAGTCTGGTTTGAGCTGCAAAACTTTTTCTAAATCGGATTGCCCCATAGAATTGTCGTATAGATCAATTCCCTCAAGCGCATCTACTAAATGCTCAGGAAACCCAATTTCACCCTCTACTGGAGACCAGATCTCGGCTGCCATAGGTTTTATGCCTAGGGCAATCAAGTTACTAAGGTTGAGAATATCTAATGTCACAATCCGTTGAGGGTTGAGGGGAATACAGGTTTCACCCATGGGGTGCTGCACGACTCGACAATTCTCTGCCTCCGCTGATGGAACTGTGGCATCTTGATTGCTGCTTTGGTGGCAGGCCGTAACCAGTACGAATGCCACAATCCCTAGACATGCCCAATTTGTGAGGTGACGCAAAAATCGTTTCATGAAGATTTCTATCTATCAAAATGTCCAAGAAATGCTGCCCTGGATTGTTAGCGGTGTACCGGGGAAAACTCGGGTTCGGTTAAAGGCAGACTCAAAATAGTTGACATCAAAAAGGTTTCTCACATTAATTGCGGCTCGAAATCTATCTCGTTTATAGAAAACAGATGCATCGGTTGTTAGGTAGCTGGGTACTTCAAAGGTATTGCCAGCATCCCCAGCGCGATCGCCCACATAAAAAAGACCCAGCCCAAATCCTAAACCTTGCAAGCTTCCGTGCTGAAGTTCATAGGTTGTCCATAGGCTGGCTGCATGAGGAGTTGTCTGTAGCACACGATTGCCTACGGCAATAGAGTTGTCTTGGGTTACTCGCACATCGTTGTACGCGTAGCTAGCAAACACATTCCATCCCGATAGAACTTCACCTGTGAGGCTGAGTTCAATCCCCTGGCTGCGCTGTTCTCCGGTTTGAACTGAGAACCCTAAGTTGTCAGGATCAGCCGTTAAAACATTCGATTGGGTAATGTTATAGAGTGCGAGCGTTGTCGAAAGCCTGTCATTGAAGTCGGCTTTAACTCCCACTTCAAACTGAGTACCTCTGGTGGGCCGAAAGATGCTGCCATCAAATGCCTGACCAATGGCTGGCTGAAAGGAGCGGCTATAGTTTGCATAGAGGGAAATTGGGGGGATAGGCTGGTAAACAATGCCTGCACGCGGGCTGAAGGCATTGCCTGATTGACTTGTTCTAGTGTCATCAAGGACATTGACATTGGTTTGTTGAAATAGATCAAATCGACCACCGATAAGCAGCTTTAAATTGTCAGCCAGGGCAATTTGATCTTGCACGATGAAGCCAAGCTCATCGGTCACATTTTGGATGCTATAGGCAGAGCCAGGTATGACGGCTCCAGGAAGACTGCCGTAGACAGGATTAAACACATCAAGGGGAGCGATCTCTCTATCTTCCCCGCCAAATTCGCCAACGATGCCTCCCCAGTCAAAGCCAAGCAAAAGCTGATGCTGAACTGAACCCGTTGCAAATTCACCAATAACGTTGGTTGAGAAGCGAAGGTCGCGCTGCTCGCTGCGTTCGTTAAGAAAAACTCTTTCTAGCGTGCGGTTATCGCCTAAAAGCCCGAGGGGAAAGGTGCCGCCATCATTACCGAAGTAGCCTCCAGCATATTTGGTAAATTGAAATGCGTTTCTAAAAGACCAATTATCACTAAAATCGTGTTCAAGGGTATAACCAAACCGAGTGCTTGTAGCTTGAAAGGTTCCCTCATTGACATTGACATTGCGAGGAATCTGGCCGTTTGGGTTAGATAGAATTGTGCCAGCGGCAGGCAGCCCAAAGGGAATAGAGTCAAATGTAGCGTCTGCGTAGCGAGTGTCAAGGGTCAAGCGAGTATTTTCTGTAAATTCTAAGCTCACTACCGGAGCTATGACAAAGCTACGCGTTCTCGACAAATCAGAAAAGAACTGCTGATCGCGGTAAGAGGTGTTCAAACGATACAAACTCTTTCCAGAATCATCTAGTGGCCCCGAGAGATCTACTTCACCTCGATAAAAGTTGAAATTTCCAGCTGTTACTTCTGCAAAATAGTAAGGCTCACTTAGGGGTTGCCTAGGCACAAGGTTGATCGTCCCTCCGGGTGCTGATGACCCCAGCAAGACAGAGTTAGGCCCCCCCAGCACTTCAATACTCTCAAAGCCCGTCAGATCCCCGCCAATAGTAGAGGAATTAAGAGAGTCTTCAAACCCGTTTACGGTCGCTGGAGTAATGAAGCCTCGAACCCGTAGCCGCACCGAGTCGAAGTTGGTTGGGGCTGTGTTGCGAACACTGGGCGCGTTAAGCAGCGCACCAGTCAGATCAACGCCTTGGTCTCGCAATACTTCTAAAGGGATGACTTGAATTGACTGAGGAATGTCTCGCAGCGGTGTATCGGTTCGCGTTATGGTGCTTGACTGCGATGGGTTATAGCCTTCATCTTGCTCTCCCGTCACTACTACCTGAATGGCTTCATCCTCTGGGCCACTGGCGGCCTCACCCAGTGTCACTGCCAGTCCCGTCGCCGTTACCGCCACCACAGGCGGTGCATCCGTCCCCGTAATCGCCACCCGCACCCGGTTCCCCGGTTCATTCGTCACCGCCACCAAGGCAATGCCCTCCGCCGGGCCAAACTGCTCAAAGTTGCCGCCCTCGGGCAGCGCCAGCACCACATTGGGTATATCCGCAATCAGCGCATTGCCCACCGTCTGCGTCGCCGGGGTCGCCAGCGTACCCTCGGCAGTGTCGAGCAAAATCTGCAAGCCCGCCTCGGTAGTCTCAACCCGCACTCCGGTAATTTGCGTTAGCGAGGCTTCAATTTGTGCCACCCTGTCTTCAACCGTTGTCGCAGGCTGGTCAAGCTCATTGAGCGGGCGAGACTCAGAGGTCACCATCAGCGGCGGTTCAGGGGCTAAAGATAGATCTGGTTGTTGAGCATCCGGTTGATCGGTTAACTCGTCACTCGCTTGCGGTTCCTGCGCTGCAACAGACAACGCTACTACCCCGACCAGGCTTCCTGACAAAAGCACCATCAACGCCAACCGTACCGAAGCCGCAACTTGCCACACACACATCTCAAGCACTCCCACACTAGTGAACGATCTCTATTGCTAATCATTCTTAATTGCAATAGTGAGCAGTGTAGAGAACGCCCGCCAGGTACGTCTATCCAAAATCCGCCAGCGATGATCCAAAATCCGCCAATTGGAAGATTGGCACCCAATCTGACTCTTGCCACAAAACGCGATCGCCTGTCTCCAAGCGATCGCTTCAACTGTTATTCAGTTTCTCTACAGGGCTTAAGTACTGCGCCTAAATCGCAACTGCCGTCGCCTTTCATTGGGGCTGCTTGCGTTCAAACCACTAGACAACCAGAAACCGGGGGATCTAGAACTCAGCCAATGTGTAGCTCACCAAATTGAGAACTGCTATAGCAACCCATCTACCCATTCACCCGATTCCCTGCCAGACAGTCCTTTGGCGTGATGCCAAACTGCTGCTTAAACTCAGCGGCAAAGCGCCCCAGATGCCCGTAACCCACCCGCGTAGCCACCTCAGCAACGGTGCAGTTGCCCTGGCGCAGCAGTCTCTCGGCCTGGTGGAGTCGCTGCTGTTTTAGATAACCCACCACAGTGGTGTGAAACAGGGATTTAAAGCCGCGCTGGAGGGTGCGATCGCTCACCCCCACCTGCTTGGCCAACTCTGACAGCAATGGTGGGTTTTCTAGCTGGTTCGTCAAAATCTCTTTGGCATAGTGCAAACGGGCTACGGTGTCGGGTTTCAACCCACTACAGGGTTGAGGCTGACTGGCATGGTCTGATATCAGCTCCAGGTGTAGCGCCAGCAGCTCAAACGCCTTGGCCTGAAGGTATAGCCGCTTGACAACGCCTCGGTAGGGGGCGTGCCACATCTGGCGGACAAGCGATCGCATTGCAGGCGTCACCCTAGGGTAAAACGACGCTTTCCAGTCTTCCCCTCTAAACAGCTGCTGAATGATTTCGGGCTGACCAGGCCCGTCGGCAAGAAATGACCCCATGACTGCCGGGTCAATTTCAAGGTTGAGGCTGGTCAACTGCTGCCCGCCCGGCTGTATCTCTACGTAAGCTGGCGAAACACCACTGCCCGAAAAATAGCTGCAACTGCCGCCCAGGGTGGGATGAATGCTGCACCTCAAATATCCCGACAGCAAAACCCCGATCTGAATGGGGTGGTCGTGGGCGGGTACAGTTAGGCTCACATCCTGGTAGTAATTGGTTTCTGAAAAGCTCAGCCATACCCCAGGGGATAGCTCCATACCGCGATGGTAGCCGCACCCGATGGGTTCCGATACTCCCACTAGGGTCTCAAAGTCCTCCAGCACCAGGTTTTCGGGGCAGGTGACTACCGCCTGCCGATGCAGGTCATCCCAGTTCCCAGAGGTGAGTGTCAAAGTCATGGCCGAGAGGTGACAATATCTATTGCAATTAATTGTCAATAATCCTATCACTACGCAGGCAATTGGGCGTTGGGTACCAGCTATGTCTAAGCACCCAACACCCGCTAACCCTAAATCTCCATCGCCGACTTAATCTGCGCACACCAGGTCTTGATGCGATCGCTGGTTGTGTCAGACTCGTTGTCTTGGTCTAGGCCAGACCGCAGAACTTGCCATCTCGCTGTGCTCAGAGCCCTGAGCAACCCAAAGTACCCGGCACTGCTCCGGCTTGGAAAACCCAGGTTCCATAGCGCGAATCGCAGAGGGTAACATTGCCACCGAGAGTAAAAACGTGGTGGAACTGAGGCCAGCATTCACATCAGGTTAAACACCAGAAACCCTGCCAGTACCAGGGCAACCTCAGTGCCGCTGGTCACGGGCCAAGACTTAAAGCGGCCTGACCTCCGCATTGCCCACAGAGCAGAATTTTTTCGTAGTCTAAATTAAAATGTGCTGCATTTGAAGTGAAAATGTTTTGAGGCTGTGTTAATCTCTAGGGAATTGATTTTGCAACACCCTAGGGGCTGAATTGCAGGTGCCTAGCTATCAGCGGTTGGGGCAAAGGTTTGGTTGAACCCCCAAGATTAGGAGAATAGTTATGTTGAACCAGCTGGATCATTTTGGGGCTGCGCCACACGTTGTCTCGGCCAGGCCGTTGCAGGGGCTCTCTCTGGAGCAGTTGCAGCGGTGGCCAATGGCTGACGTTAGCTCCTGCGGACGACGCAGCTATTTGCCCGCTCGCCGCGATCGCCTCTGGTTGCTCAAGTCGGGTGTTGTGCGAACGATTACCTACCAAGAAGACGGCACGGCGATCGCCCTGGGCCTGTGGAGCACTGGCGACATTGTCGGGCAGTCCCTCTCCGATGCCGATCCCTACCTAATTGAGGCGCTGACGGAGGTGGAGGCGGTGTCCATCGCCCTCAGCGACTGGCAGCCCCCGGTAGAAGTAATCACCAGCTACCTGAAGCATACCGAGGCCCTGATGGTGGTGCGCACCCACCGCCGAGCTGAAGCCGCTCTGCTGGGTTTATTGCAGTGGCTGGCCAACCGCTTTGGTTTGCAGATCGATCGCGGCTGCTTGATCGACCTCAAAATTACCCACCAAGACCTGGCAGACTTTAGTGGCCTCAGCCGGGTGACGGTGACTCGCCTACTGCGTCAGTTTGAGGAACAGGGGCTGATCTATCGGCGATCGCGCCAGCTGATCTTGGCTGAGACGAGCGACCACTGGCACTACGAGATTTAACAGAGCCGACAATTTGTGGCGTAAGTTATGGCATAAGGGGTGGCAAAGTGGCACCCGTTGTGATGGGGCTCAGGTAACAATTTAGCCAGATTGTTACTACCCGGTTGCGGCATGAAGCGTATCGACAGTCCATCGCCTGGAGTACATACAAAACCCAATAATTTATCTGACTATGCTCAGGCTTTCTTTAAACACAAAAATACTGCATTAAAGCTTTTATTTTTTACCGCTTCCCTCGGCAACGGGGGGGCAGAAATGCATTTTTTGCGGCTGATCAACGCCCTCGATCGCCAACAATTTGAGCCAGCGATCGCCCTGGCCCAGTTGGGCGGTAGCTACGAGGCCGCCCTCGACCCCGATGTCCCGGTATTTGGCTTGAATCCGGCTGGGGTGCGCTCTAGTACGCTGCGCATGGTGCGGGCCATCAAGCCGCTGCGCCGCTTAATTCAGCCCCGCAGGCCCGACGTGGTCTGCGCCGCCCTCGACCACGCCAATCTGGCGGCGATCGCGGGCGGCCGGGGGCTACCCCACCGCCCCAAGCTGCTGGTGTGCGCCCAAAACTCACCTCTCAGCCAGTACCACCGTCCCTGGCACCCGCTCGATCGCGCCATGCGGGGGCTATTGGCCCGCCAGCTCGCCGAGGCCGACGGACTGATCGCCCTGTTGGCTGGGGTGGCAGCGGAGTTTGCGTCGCTGATGCAGCCGCCCCAGCCCCCCATCCACGTGATCTACAACGCTGGCGTAGATGACCGGGTGGCCACTGGGGCGATCGCCCCCCTGCTGGACAAAGATCTGCCCCTGCCGCGCCCGCTGATCGTCGCCTGTGGGCGGCTGTGCGAACAAAAGGGCTTACCTACCTGCTAGAAGCGCTGGCCAAGGTGCGGCAGACTGCGCCCGCCCACCTGTGGCGCGGGGCCGAGGGCGATCGCAGCAGTTTCGCGCCGATGCGATCGCAGACCAGTATGCCGAAATCTTTCGCCACGGGCTACAACCGTTGACCTAACCTAAGTATTGCCATGCAATCTCTAAAATCTATACCCCTGGCCACGGGCCTCGTGCCTCAGCCTGTGGAGCTGCCCCTGCGGGTGCTCTACTACCTGGCCTATTACCAACGCATGGCCGGGCCAATCGGGTGCTGTTTGAGCTGATTACCCACCTGCCCAGTGCCGTCACCCCCTGGTGGTGCTTGCAGGGTGCCGAGCGGATTGGCGATCGCCAAGGTCGATAGCGAGTCACAGTGGTTCAAACGTTAGAACCTTCAAACCTTTGAACGTTCTAACGTTCAACGTTCATCCCGACCCACGGCGGCGATATTCCTAGACCATGGCAGCCGTTTTGCCCCAGAACGGCCCAACGCTAGTAAGCCCAGGGCAAGCTGAGCTTAAATGAGGTTACGGCCCAGGGAGAGCTTTGCCCTGCGCCGCGCCTCTTCACGGTGGACAAGACCGGGAAGACTAGAAAGAGCATTCAATGACTCATCCGATGATTGAGCTGCCTGGATATCGTCTTTTAGATCAGCTACACGTCGGCGTTAAGAGCCTGGTTTACCGGGCGCAGCGTCTGGCCGTCGGCCAGACGGTAATCGTCAAAGTGTTGCGCAGCGAGCGGCCCACCCAGGATGAGCTGATGCAGTTTCGCCATCAGTTTGCGATCGCCCGGGGGTTGCACCGGCCCAACATCGTGCAGCCCTACGATCTGCTCCCCTATCACCAGAGCTACGCGCTGATTTTAGAAGACTTTGGCGGCATCTCCCTCAGCCAGTGGCTGGAGCAGCGCCGGACTGCTGGCAAGGTCGGGCTGGAGCTGCTGGAGTTTTTGGAGATTGCCCAACAGCTCACCGCTATTCTCAAGCACCTCAACGACCAAGACATCATTCATAAAGACATCAAGCCCAGCAACCTGCTGATTAACCCCGCCACCCAGCAGGTGAAGCTGACCGACTTTAGTCTGGCCTCGCGCCTGCCGCGCGAGGCGCTGCCGAGGCCGGGCTACACCATGTTAGAAGGCACCCTGGCCTACATTTCCCCCGAGCAGACCGGACGCATTAATCGCGGGGTTGACTACCGCACCGACTACTACTCCCTCGGCGTCACCCTGTACGAGCTGCTGACCGGGCAGGTGCCCTTTGCCGCCGAGACCCTGATGGGCCTGGTGTATTGCCACATCGCCAAGACACCGCCGCCGATCGCGAGCTTGAACCCGACTGTACCGGCGGCGGTGGCCGCGATCGTCAGTAAACTGATGGCCAAAAATCCGGAGGATCGCTACCAGAGCGCCGTGGGTCTGCACCACGACTTCGAGCGGTGCCGCACGCAGCTAGAGTACACCGGGCAGATAGCCGCCTTTGAGCTGGGACAGCGCGATCGCAGCGGCCGCTTTCTAATTCCTGAAAAGCTCTACGGTCGAGAGCAAGCGGTGGCTGCGGTGCTGGCTGCCTTTGAGCGAGTGGGCGGGGCCGGGGAGTCGGGCGGCGGCGAAATTGTGCTGGTGGCGGGCGACCCAGGGGTGGGCAAAACGGCGGTGGTGAATGAAGTGCAGAAGCCGATGGTGCGCCGGCAGGGCTACTTTATTCAGGGCAAGTTTGACCAGTTCAAGCGCAATACTCCCTTTTCGGGCTTTTTGACCGCCCTGCAAGCGCTGATGCAGCAGCTGCTCAGCGAGCCCGAGGCCCAGCTGCGGGCCTGGTGCAGCGGTATTTTGGCCGCCCTGGGCACCAACGGCCAGCTGCTGATTGACGTCATCCCTGGGCTGGAGCAAATCATCGGCCCCCAACCGCCCGTGGTCGAACTCTCGGGCCAGGCGGCGCAGCATCGCTTTAATCGGCTGTTCCAAAACTTTATTCAGGTGTTTGCCGCGCCCCAGCACCCCCTGGTGGTGTTCTTAGACGATTTGCAGTGGGCCGATCTGGCCTCGCTCCAGCTGATGACGCTGCTGATGGGCGACCTCCAGTCTCCTCACCTGCTGCTGGTTGGTGCCTACCGCAACAACGAGGTCAGCCCGGCCCACCCGCTGATGCTCACCCTCGACAGCCTGCGCCAGAGCGGGGCCACCATTAGCACCATTACGCTACCGCCCCTGTCGGCGGACAGCCTCAGTCAGCTGGTTGCCGATACCCTGGTCTGCCCGGTGCCCCTGGCCCAGCCCCTGGCCGATCTGGTCTACCAAAAAACCGAGGGCAACCCGTTTTTTGCCACCCAGTTTTTGCAGGCCCTGCACCAGGAGGGCACGATCGCCTTTGACCCAGTCCAGGGAGCCTGGCAGTGTGATCTGGCACGGGCTCGCAGCGCCGCCCTCGGCGAGGATGTGGTGATCTTTATGGCTCAGCAACTGCAAAAGCTGTCGCCCCCAACCCAGGCGATGCTCAAGCTAGCGGCCTGCATCGGCAACCCGTTTAGTTTGGGCACGCTGGCGCTGGTCTCAGAGCAGCCCGAAACTGACGTGGCGATCGCCCTGTGGAGCGCCCTGGAGCTAGGGCTGGTGCTGCCCCAGAGCGAGCTACACACCCTGTTTCTAGAGCCTGAAGCTAGCGGGTCGAGCTCTCTACCTGCCCTAGATACCCCCGATCTGAGCTATCGATTTTTGCACGATCGCATTCAGCAGGCGGCCTACTCGCTGATTCCAGCCGACCAGCGCTCCCAGACCCACCTCACCATTGGTCAGCTGCTGTGGCACAAGTCATCCCCAGCCCAGCGCGACGAGCAGCTGTTTACCATCGTCAACCACCTCAACGAGGGGCAGGCGCTGCTGCCGACCGCCGAACGGGAGCAGTTGGCCCAGCTCAACTTGCAGGCGGGTCGCAAGGCCAAGGCGGCCACTGCCTACCCGGCAGCGCTGGACTATCTGCGCCAGGGCATTGCCCTGCTGCCCGCCAATACCTGGCGGCAGCAGTACGATCTGACCCTGGCCCTGCACCAAGAGATCACCGAAGCCGCCTACCTGAGCACCGACTTTGAGCAGATGGAGCAGTGGGCTGACCTCACCCTCCGCCATGCCTACAACCTGCTTGACCAACTGCCCGTCTACGAAGTGCGGCTGCTGGCCGATCGGGCCCAGGGCAACTACCTGGCAGCGGTCCATACCGGACTGGACGTGTTGCACACCCTGGGGGTAGATCTCCCCACCCAGCCCGCGCCGACCGAGGTGCAGCAGGCCCTGGCCGCCACCCGCCAGCTGTGGGCCGGGCAGGCCCCCCTCAGCCTGCTGGCCCTGCCTAGCATGGTGGATGCGCAGCGGCTGGCGGCGATGCAGATCATGACCAAGCTCAGCGCCCCCACCTACCGAGCGCTTCCGGCGCTGATGCCGCTGCTGATGGCCAAGCAGGTTGAGTTTTCGATTCGCTATGGCAACAGTTCGATCTCGATTTTTGCCTACGCGGGCTACGGCATGGCGCTGTGCAGCATGGGCGACATCGAAGCGGGCTATGGGTTTGGCCAGCTGGCCCTAGGGCTGCTAGAGCAGCTGGGGGCTACGGCCTGCGAGAGCCGGGCCGGGTACCTGGTGCACAACTTCATCAGCCACTGGCGCGACCCCATTCGCCAATCTCTGCCCGCCTTTGGGCAGGCCTACCAGAGCGGGCTGGCCACCGGAGATTTGGAGTGTGTGGTGCTCAACGCCCAGGCCTACAGCCACTACGCCTATTTTGCCGGACAGCCCCTGGCGGATTTGGCGGCGGAGATGGCCGCCTACCGGCAAACCCTGCGCCAGCTCAAGCAGGTGTCGCTGAAGTGTCTAGAAATTGTGCAGCAGACGGTGCTTAACCTGCTGGGGGAAGGGGAGAATCCCTGGTGCTTGAGCGGGTCGGTGTATGAGGCCGAATCGTCGGTGCGGTTTCATCTGGAGCACAGCGATCGCACCTCCCTGTTTCACTACCACTTCAACCAGATGGTGCTCTACTACCTGTTTGGGCAGATTGAGCTAGCCGCCCAGCAGGCCGACCAGGTCGCCGCTTATCTGGATGGGGGGCGAGCCCAGTTCCCTAGCGCCCTCTACGCCTGCTACGACGCCCTGATTCAGCTGGCCCTCTACGATCAGACCCCCGCCGCCGACCAGCCCGCCCGCTGGCAGCGCATTCAGCAGCAGCAGGCCAAGCTGGCGCAGTGGGCTAGCTTCGCGCCCAGCAATCACCGCCACCGCTGGCAGCTGGTTGAGGCCGAAATCGCCCGAGTCGAGGGGCGCTATCTAGAGGCGATGGCGGCCTACGATGGGGCGATTGCCTCCGCCAAAGCCCAGGGCTTCATTCAAGACGAGGGCCTGGCCAACGAACTGGCCGCCCGGTTCTACCGGGCCTGGGGGCGCGACAATCTGGCGCAGCCCTACCTCCAGGCTGCCTACCACGCCTACGCCCACTGGGGGGCCAAGGCTAAACTGCACCAGCTCGAAACCCTTTACCCCGAGGCGTTGCAGGGAATTTTGTCGGCTTTACCCGCGCCGGGGGTGCTCAGCGTCAACGATCAGATCAGCAGCCGCACCAGCGACACCGCCGCCCTCGATTTGGCCGCCGTCATTCAAGCCTCCCAGGCGATTTCGCAAGAGCTGCGGCCCGAGCAGCTGATTGTGACCCTGATGCAGCTGGCCTTAGAAAACGCCGGGGCCGAGCGGGGTGCCCTAATCTTGCGGCAGGCCGATCAGCTCATGGTGGTGGCCCAGTGTCTCAGCGGCGAGACCTGCCAGGGGGATCTGGTGCCCCTCGAAACCAGTAGCCACTTACCGATCAGCCTGATTCACTTTGTCGATCGCACCGCCACCCCGCTAGTGATCGACGACATGCGGGTTGAGCTGCGGTTTGCCGCCGACCCCTACCTGGGGAAACACTCGCTCAAGTCGGTGTTGGGGCTGCCGCTGGTGCACAAAAGCCAGGCAATGGGCATGCTGTACCTAGAAAACAATCTGACCACGGGGGCGTTTACCTGCGATCGCCTCCAGGTGCTCGATATTCTCTGCGCCCAGGCGGCGATCTCCTTTGAAAATGCCAACCTCTACCAAAACCTAGCACTCAGCAACCAAACGCTGCAACAGTCCCTGACGAGTCTGCAAAAAACCCAGGCCCAGCTGCTCCAGGCCACCGAGCAGCTCCAGCACGACGCCCTCTACGACGGTCTCACCAACCTGCCCAACCGCGCCTGCTTCCTCAACTCGCTCAACCACGCCATCCAAATGCGTACTCAGCACCCCGAACAGCTGTTTGCGGTGCTGTTTATGGATCTCGATCGATTCAAAAACATCAATGACAGCCTGGGCCACCTAATCGGCGACGAGTTTCTGAAATTGGCCAGCCAGCGGCTGCAGCGCTGCGTGCGGCCCGCCGACATTGTGGCCCGCTTTGGCGGCGACGAATTTGCCATTTTGCTCGAAGATCTGCCCCACCCCGACGACGCCCTGGCGATCGCCAAGCGCATTCAAGACCAGTTTTCGCTGGCCTTTCGGGTCAGTGACTACGAAGTCTTTTCTACCACTAGCACCGGCATCACCTACAGCACCCTCAACTATCAGGTCGCCACCCACGTGCTGCGCGATGCCGACATCGCCCTCTACCAGGCCAAGGCCAAGGGCCGCAACCAATACGTGGTGTTTGACCCCGCCATGCAAACCCAGATCACCCAGCGGCTCCAGCTTGAGGGCGACCTGCGGCGGGCCATTGAGGCCGAAGAATTTTGTCTCTACTACCAGCCAATTGTGTCGCTAGCCACCGGTCAGGCGCGGGGCTTTGAAGCCCTGGTGCGCTGGCAGCACCCCACCCGAGGGCTCGTTTCGCCTCTAGAGTTCATCCCCGTGGCCGAAGAAACCGGCCTGATTGGCCCCATCGGCTGGTGGGTCTTAGAAGTCGCCTGCCAGCAGCTCAGCCGCTGGCAGGCGGCTGCCCCCCAGCCTATGCCGCTGACTATAAATGTCAATTTGTCCGCCATCCAGCTCAGGCAGCCCGAGCTAATCGATCGCCTTGAGGCGATACTAGAGGCCACCCAAATTCCCCGCCAGTGCCTGAAGCTAGAGATTACCGAAAGCTGCATTCTCGAAACCTTCACCCCCGAAGCCCAGGCGCTCAAGTGGCTCAAAGCCCAGGGTGTGCGGCTCTGCATCGATGACTTTGGCACGGGCTACTCGTCCCTCAGCCGACTGCACGAGTTTCCCATCGACACCCTCAAAATCGACCGCTCCTTTGTCCAACGCCTGAACCCCACTGCCCCAGACCACCAAACCTCCCTAGACACGGTGGAGATGATTCTGACCCTGGCCCACAGCCTCAACATGGACGTGGTCGCCGAGGGCATCGAAACCGCCGCTGAACTCGCCATTCTCAAAGATCTGGGATGTGAATTTGGTCAGGGCTACTGGTTTGCCCCACCCATGGCGACCGAGTCTGCTACCCAGTGGCTGCACCCCGGCTGAGGGCAGATCGTTTAGTGGTTAGTGCGTCACGTTGCCTCTGAACCAACGTGGTTGGCTAAGGGCGCACGGCGTGGTAACAGCGGCCCAGCGCCATCAGCGGAAAATGGTGGCGGTACAGGTGATAGCGAATATAAAAGTGGCGCGGAAAGCCGGTGCCGGTGAACTCCTGTTCTTCCCACGTGCCCTCGGGGGTTTGCGTCTCAAGCAGATAGCGAACGCCCTTCTGGATCGCCCGCTCGGCAGCGGCTCCAGCGCTGCCAGTGTCGAGTAGCCCCAGCAGCGCCCAGGCGGTTTGGGAGGGTGTGCTCGGCCCCTGGCCCTTGAGGCTGGGGTCGTCGTAGCTGCGGCAGGTTTCGCCCCAGCCGCCGTCGGGGTTTTGGCAGCTAACCAACCAGGCTACCGCGCGGGCGATCGCCCCATGACACCGCTCTGGCGCGATCAGCGCTAGGGCTGACAGCGCCCCGCTGGTGCCGTAGAGGTAGTTCACCCCCCAGCGGCCAAACCAGCTGCCGTCGGCCTCCTGTTCGTTCAACAAAAAGGTTAAGCCCCGTTCGAGCCGCTGGGCGGTGAGATCGCTGGCATAGCGGGCCGCGAGGCCGGGTTCGCGGCAGAGGCGACCGTGCATCTCCAGCACTCGGGCGGTGATGTCGGCGGTGCTGGGGTCGATCATGGCCTTGAGATCGCCGTAGGGAACGGCGTTGAGCCAGTCTTGATCGTTATCGATGTCGAAGGCGGCCCAGCCCCCGGTTTTGCACTGCATGGTGGCCACCCAACGCACGGCCCGGGCGATCGCCTCGCGTTTCAGCGCCTCATCGGGCAGGGTGACATCCTGTAGGGCCATGGCCACCACCGCCGTGTCGTCCACGTCGGGGTAGAAGCGGTTCTCAAACTCAAAGGCCCAGCCCCCCGGTTTGCCCTGGGGATTTTTGACGATCCAGTCGCCGTAGTCGAGAATTTGCTTCTCCAGCAGCCATTCGCCCGCCCGCACCAGGCTGGGGTGGTCGGGGGCGAAGCCTGAATCGGTGAGCGATCGCATCCCCAGGGCCGTGTCCCACACCGGGGAGACGCAGGCCTGCACCCAGTAAGTGTCGTCGGTCTCCACAGCGAAGTTGTCGATTGCCCGCAGGCCGCGCCGCACTACTGGGTCATCCTTGTCATAGCCTAGGCAGCGCAGGGCCAGCATCGAGTTCAGCATGGCAGGGATGATGCCGCCCCAGTCGCCGGTAGCTTCCTGCCGTTCTAGAATCCACTGCTCGGCTTTGCGCAGCCCCTCGTCGCGAAACGGGGTGAAGTTAATCGATTCGGCAAACTTAAACGCACCGTCGAGCCAGATGAAAATGTCGCTCCAGTCGCCCGCCTTGGGCAGTTCCCAGCGCACGTTGGCGATGCCCTCGGCGTAGAGTTCATCCACGGAAACGGCGGGCTCAATCTTGTAGACTGGCTTTTGGTCAAAGACGACCAGCAGCGGCACGGTGCTGCCCCTTGCCCAGCTCGACAGCTCGTAGATGGTGAAGGGCGAGGGCGACTCTAGCAGCATCACCCAGGCGGGCAGCGAGGGCAGACCGCGCCAGTCGTAGCAGCCGATCAGGGCCAGGTGCAGCTTGGTAAAAATGCGGGTTTTGGTGATTCCCCCCCGGCTGAGAATAAACGCTTTCGCCTTCAGCAGGGCCGGATCGCTGGCGGGCACGCCCAGCACGCGCAGCGCTGTATAGGCCTCAACGGAGGTGCTGAGATCGCCGCCATCACCATAGAACAGTTCCCAACCGCCGTGGGTTCGCTGATGCGATCGCAAGTAATGCTCTGCCTTGGCCAGGGGGCGCTCGCCATCGGTGCCCCAAATCTTGTGCAGCAGAATGATTTCGGCGGTAATGGTGACGTTCGATTCCAGCTCGGCCCACCAGTAGCCGTCGGGGTGCTGTAGGGCCAGCAGGTAGTTTTGCGCGACGGCGATCGCCCCAGGGATCGATTCACGAATCGCTGGATCAAGCCCGGTTCGCTGCTGCGGTTCTTGCGTCTGCATGGCCACCCCTCACGTTCAAAACTCTGCGGTCACTGGGGCAGCATAATGCAAATGCTCCCGTCAGGGAAAGATAAGGGACTCGCAAGTAGGGTTTGGCCCAACAGGCTCAGCCATTGACCAGGCCGTTTTAGAAAAAGCTGCCGACCTGACAGGAAAACCCAGGCAGCAGGGGCGATTCAAGACTGTCCGTTGCCAGCAACGTCGCAATTCGCTGGAGCTGAGCGGATTGACGACGATAGAGTTCAACCTGCCGCAGCCGCCAGTTGGCAATCCAATATTCCTGCACGCCCTGCTGAGAGTAGAGTTTGAGCTTGGCTTCGCGGTCGCGTCGCTCGTTGGTGCTGCCTTCGGAGAGCACTTCTACAATCAGCTCGGGTGCGCCGCACAGGTGGCCTTCATCATCCATCAGGGCGGCGAGGCGATCGTGAGAACCCCAAATCACATCGGGAATGACGTTGTCTGTATCAGTAAAAATCAGCCCTGGAGTAATCAGGGGCTCACCTAAACCACTCTCGTCTGACCAACGCAATAACTGAGCATAAATTCGACCTATGGCGCGTTGATGACCAGAATGAGGGGCACGAGTCACGCACAGCTCTCCATCGATGATTTCATAGCGCTTCCATTCGTCGGCGGCTAAAACCTCTAGATCGGCAGTCGTCCAGCGAATTTTGGGAGTAGCTTGAGCCATAGAAGCCTCCTGGGGGTGCCCTTTGCTCTAGCTTAGCGTCGTCAGCTAACGCGATCGCCTTTATGATGCGTAAGAATTAACCGCAGGCAACGGCGATGGCAATCTTAGCGTTGAGCTTGACGAGTCTGGCGCTCCTGATCTGGATTGGCCTACTGCTGTTTTGGGGGCAGTTTTGGCGCGCTGATCAGCGGCTTGAGTCCGGGAATTTGGTGCTCCTGGACACCTGGCCCACGGTGGCGGTGGTGATTCCGGCCCGCAACGAGGCGGAGCTGATTGGGGTGGCAGTGCGATCGCATCTCACCCAAACCTACCCCGGCGACCTGAGCGTGGTGCTGGTGGATGACCAGAGCACGGATGGGACAGCGGTGGTGGCGCGGGAAGCGGCGACTGCGATAGACCAGGGCGATCGCCTCACCGTGCTATCTGGTACAGCCCTCCCCGCTGGCTGGGCTGGCAAGCTCTGGGCGATGGAGCAGGGGTTTCGCTACCTGGCGTCGCAGCCTACCCCGCCCGACTACGTGCTGTTTACCGATGCCGACATTGAGCATAGTGCTGCCAGCCTGCAACAGCTGGTGACCAAGGCCGAAGGCGACGGGCTCGACCTGGTGTCGCTGATGGTGCAGCTCCGCTGTGAGAGCGCCTGGGAAAAGCTGCTGATTCCCGCGTTTATCTTCTTTTTTCAGCTGCTCTACCCCTTCCCCTGGGTAAACAATCCCCAAAAACAGACCGCAGCGGCGGCGGGAGGGTGCGCCCTAATTCGCTTCAGCGCTCTTCAGCGCATCAACGGGCTTCAGGCCATTCGTCAGGCGCTGATTGACGACTGCGCCCTGGGGGCAGCGGTTAAAGCCAACGGCCCCATCTGGCTCGGCCTCAGCACCATCATCCACAGCCTGCGCCCCTACCCCAATCTGCACAGCATCTGGACGATGATTACCCGCAGCGCCTACACCCAGCTCAACTACTCGCCCTGGCTGTTGGTTGGCACGGTGCTGGGAATGTTGCTGGTCTACCTGGCCGCTCCCCTGGGGGCAGTTTTGGGATTGATTTGGGGCGACCCTGCTCTGGCGCTAACGGGGTTGGCGGGGTGGCTGCTGATGGCGCTAGCTTATTGGCCGACGCTGCGGCTCTACGGTGGCCACCCAGGGCTGGCGCTGGCGCTGCCGATTATTGCCCTGCTCTACACGCTGATGACGCTCGACTCGGCGCGACAGCACTGGGCAGGGCAGGGCGGTGCCTGGAAGGGCCGGGTCTATAGCAATATGAAATAGGGCCTTTTTGGCGTTGCATAATTAAGGTATGAATCAAGGAGGCCTAGTGATGCAGTGTCCTGAATGCGGTGGCACCCATATCCGTAAGAACGGGAAGAAGAAGGGTAAGCAAAATCACATTTGCGTCGCCTGTGGCCGTCAATTTATCGACCGGTACGAACCTCAACGCGGCTATCCAGACGACGTCAAACGCAATTGCCTTCGACAGTACGTCAATGGGACGGGCTTCCGGGCCATCGAGCGAATCACTGGAGTGCATCACACCACTATCATCACTTGGGTTAAACAGGTGGGTGAGCTACTGCCCGATGCCTACGCTCCCGGGCGTTGCTGAATTCAGGTATGAATTGGTCTTGGAATAGGGACCTCACCGAACGTGAGGTAGTGAAGTAGCAAGCGAACCGAGTGCTTCAGCATGTCTACGGACTTGGAATAGCACAGGGTCTTACGATGCAGGCGAGCCAAATAATGTCTCAAGCGGGTGTTCTCACCTTCAACCCGAGTCATATAGGTTTTGCTGACGATCTGGTCGCCCTCTGGGATGAACTGAGGATAAACCGGGTAGCCATCGGTGACCCAGAAGTAACAGGCCCAGTCCTTGATTCGATCCCATAGGGGAGCAAAGGTGGCCGCACTGTGGTCACCAATGACCCAATCTAAAATTTCTGGTGCAAAGTGATTCACCGCTGTCCAGAGCCAGACTTTGTTTTTTTGGCCCCGACAAAGGTTTCCAACTCATCCAATTCTCCAACCTGAGGCGGGGTCTCGGGAGTGGGCGTTGCTGATCTCAGGTATGAACCGCTTTCTGTAGGTATTGCAACCTCGTCCAATTTTTTGCAGAATCATACTGCTATTCAGCAACGCCGTTTCGTCAGGACACTCCATCAACTGATTCTCGATAATGCCACCTTTCACCACGGTGGCCGGATTGTTCAGCTGATTGAGGCCGCAGGCTGTCAAGTTGTTTACCTCCCACCCTATTCCCCAGACCTCAACCGTATTGAAAAGTGCTGGGGGTGGTTGAAAAGCCGGATTCGGAAAGCCCTTCCCCATGAACATGGCTTGCGCGCTGCCATTGAGGCCGTCCTCAAACAAGCCGCGTCCTAACCTAAGTGGCTGTAGCTATAACTTCGACCACCTGGCCAAATAGGCATTGGCGTTGAAAGGTGCAGATCGTAATGAAATAAGCCCCTACGGCAGAGTAGTTGTATCCCTTGAGGCGAATGGAGCGACGGTGGTGTTTGTTTGGATCGTATTTCATCGGGAGGACTGAATGCCGATGAGTTGAGGGTGCCCCTGTGAACCCGTGCTAGTAGCAAAGATAGCGATCGCGCCTCATTAGTGGTACTAGGTAAGTGGTACCAGGTAATGGGGGTCATTGCGTCAGGTTGACGAGGGTAAACGGTTGTTTGCCCTTGCAGGGATGGTCGGTTCAATTGCACCCTCTAATGAGAATTTTTTCACTATACCGATGTGATATGCTTCACGATCGCGATCGCCAAACAAGTGCTGGTGGGTGTCAGGCATGCGATCGCGATCGTATGGAACACAGTGCAGGTGCATCGTTGCACGGATGTGCCTGACGACTGCAAAGAGTCGGTATATTAGTGACGACATGGTTTTACACTCCGGCTGATACATGACTGACCCGGCTAAGCGCAGTCGTCTCTTTCGTCTGATTGCCCAGTTGCCTTTAGCGCAGTTTGAAGAACTGATTTTTGCAACCCAGCCACCGCCGGGCAATGTGTCACCGGGTAGTGCAGCCCAGGCTCTACGAGTTGGAGAGTTGTTAGTTTGGGCAGAAAGCCCGATTGGCTGTGGTTTGGAGACACTGGCAAAACTCACCGCCGATATCTTTGGGCTAGAGGTGCCCGATTTCTCCCAAGACGGCGGGCAGCAAGCGCATGGTTCTTCTTCGCCAACCTCACCTGAGCCTGGGCAAGCGGTGTCGTTTGTCGATACAGAGCCATCGGCCTATATAGAGACTCTGAACCGGAATGTAGGGCTAGACATGGTGTATGTACCCGGCGGCACCTTTTGGATGGGTTCACCAAAGAAAGAATTAGGCCGAGATAGTCATGAAGGTCCAGAGCACAGAGTCAGCGTGCCTGCGTTTTACATGGGCAAGTATCCGGTGACCCAGGCGCAGTGGTATGCCGTGTCGCTTTTAGAACCCGTGCAGCGAGAGTTAAAGCCGCAGCCGTCTCATTTCACGGGCGATCGCCACCCCGTTGAGCAAGTCTCTTGGGATGACGCGGTGGAATTTTGTGAGCGGGTATCTCGTCTTGCCGGTAAACAGTATCGACTGCCCAGTGAGGCGGAGTGGGAATATGCCTGCCGTGCAGGCACCAATATGCCGTTTTACTTTGGCGCTACCATCACCCCTGATTTAGCCAACTACGACGGCAGCCAAAGCTATGGCGATGGGCCGACAGGTATCTATCGAGAGCAAACGACTGAGGTAGGGCAATTTCCGCCAAATGACTTTGGACTGTACGACATGCACGGCAATGTGTGCGAGTGGTGTCAGGATGTGTGGCACGGCAGCTACGATGGAGCACCTACAAACGGTTCTGCCTGGAGGGCGGGTGGCGATCAAGACCGTCGAATTCTGCGGGGCGGTTCTTGGTACGACAATCCTGAGGACTGCCGGTCGGCGGACCGTGACGGGTTCGCGCCCGACGGCATCGGCAGCGTCGTTGGTTTTCGGGTGGTGTGCGGCGGCGCGATCGGGCTTGCGTAGCCTTTTAGCCTTTTTCCCTGTTGCCTTGGCGCGCAGCGCCTAAAAAAAATTCACATCTTCTATCGAATCTGCCCCAACCGGGCAAACCCATAGGATTCAGTTCTGGTTTTGCAGGCCAGTTAAACAGGTGGATCGCTAGGTATAGTCAGGGTATTCCTAGCGGATTACCGTAGGGCCATGAGCACAGACCTTCCGCCTACCCCCGACAGTCGCAGCGAGCTGGTGCAGTTTATTTTGCTGGCGCGCGATCGCGGCTCCTCCGACGAGTTCATTAGCAGGCTGCTGCGCGACTACGGCTGGCCTACCCGCGAAGTAGAGCGCGCCTTCTTTGAAGTGTACGAAGAACTGGTGGGCCGCCCATTGCCCACGCCGCGCGGCGGCTCAGGCGAGCTGGCGCGCGATGCCTTCTTTTATTTATTGGCCTTTGTCACCCTGGGCATCTGGATTCAGGCGCTGGGAGAGATGGCTTTTATCTTCATCAACCACCTGATTCCTGACAGTTTGAACAACTATTATGGCGACCTCTCCTGGCAGGTAGCCTTTGCCCTGGCGCGGCTGCTGGTGGCCTACCCGGTCTACCTGGGGCTGATGCGGCAGATCAACCGCGACCTGTCCCGCCATCGGGAGAAGCACTTCTCAGGGGTGCGCAAATGGTTGACCTATCTGACGCTGCTGGTGGCAGCCATCATTGCCATTAGCGCAGTGATTGCCTTTTTGACCTCGTTTTTGCGGGGTGAGCTGACGCCGCGCTTTTTGCTCAAGGTACTGGTGGTGCTGGTGCTCGACGGCGGCGTGCTGTGGTACTACTTCGACTGGATTCGGCGCAAGCCTGCCCCTAAGGTTCTAAATTTGGCCCATGAGTAAGACGTTTGACAATCGGACTTTTGATCGAGCGTTTGCGGCGGCGGCCACAGCGACGGTGGGCTTGGCGATCGTGGCAGGCTTTTGGGTGCTGGGTACGCCAGGACTGCAGCGAGATATTGCCGCCGATCAACAGCGGTTGCAGGATGTGGTGGCGATCGCCCAGCGCCTCCACGAGCAATATCTGGCTGATGACGACAGCTTTGAGCTGCCCGCCACTCTGGATGCGATCGAAATGCGCAACGACCCGCTGACCAACCAGCCCTACGAGTACGAACAGCTGAGCGATCGCACCTTTCAACTCTGTGCCACCTTCGACACCGACAGCAGCACCTACCGGCTGAGCGATCAAAATCCTACCCCCGAAGCTCAGCGCTGGCAGCATCCCGAGGGGCGGCACTGCTTTGAGTTTGACGTGACGGAGTATCCGACCTTGGTGTATTGACGGGTTTGAGCGGGTAACCGGTTACCCGCTCAAACCCCTTAGCGTTACTGTGCGATCGCCGGTATTTCCTGCATGACGGCCTTCAAGTCGGGCAGCGTATCGGGATCGCCCACGTAGATGCCCAGCGACCTGGCCACTTTGACCATGGTGCTGTCGGTTTCGACCGGGCTGGGGCAGATGCCGCGCAGGTGGCACTCGCGCACGGTGGCAATCACATCGCTCAAGTCTTTAGAGCGGACGCGGCCCGCTTCCCAGACCACCAATCGGTTGTAGCGGCCTTCGGCAATTAGATCCACGGCTTTGCGGCCAAAGGCGGAGGCCAGCAGGCGATCGCTGGCGGTGGGAATGCCGCTGCGCTGGATGTGGCCCAGCACCATGGCGCGGGTTTCGACCCGATCCATGTCGCAGTAGGCGGTGTCGCCGGTTTGGCAGAGGGTGCGGCTGCGATCGGCGATCGCCGTAGCCAGAGTTTCGCCAATTAGGTGCTTGGGTTTGCCGTCTTCGCCGTGGACGCCCTCGGCCACCACCACCAGGGCAAACTTACGGCCCCGCTGGCGCAGATCGGCGATGTGCTGGCAAATCTGGGTGACCACGAGGGGGCTGAGGTTGGGCACCAGTTCGGGAATGAGAATGACGTCGGCTCCGCCCGCAATGCCGCCGTGGAGGGCCAAATGCCCCGCATCACGGCCCATGACTTCGACCACCATGACGCGATCGTGGCTGGCGGCGGTAAAGGTGAGGTCGTAGAGGGCGCTGTTCACCGTCTGCACCGCCGTATTAAAGCCGATGGATTTTTCGGTGAAGGGCACGTCGTTGTCGATGGTTTTGGGAATGCCGATCAGGTTCCAGCCGCCGCGCTGGGCCAGGTCGTAAATGATGTCGAGGCTGCCGTCGCCGCCGATGGCAATCAGGGCGTCGAGGTTGAGTTTTTCGTAGCCCGCCAAAATTTTGCCGATCTGGTCAGGGCCGTCGAAGCGGCTTTTGCTGAGCGAGCCGAGGATGGTGCCGCTGAGAAATTGCAGCACGTCGAGCCCCTGCAAAATGCCGGGGATATCGTAGCCGTGGTCGGTGAGCAGCAGGTGCTCAGGGTCGTACTGACCGTCGGCCACCTGCATAAAGCCGTCGGTGCTGTAGGGTATGCCAATGACATCCCACCCGCGCCGGTTGGCGCATTTAACCACCGCTCGAATGACGGCGTTGAGGCCGGGGCAGTCGCCGCCGCTGGTGAGAATGCCAATGCGCTGAATGGAGGTCATAAACGGTATCCGAAAGGCTGATCTCCTCAATCCTCAGGTCAATTGAGCCTCGGAGAGTGCCTTCTTCAACAGTCTTCAACAGTCTTAACGGAGAATAATCTTCATTAACGGTAGTGGCTATACTGCCTTTGGAAAGATTGCCGAGGGCGCATTCGCCGCTTCGGCGATTTAGTTGGATGCCAAACAAAGTCTTGACCTGACGGTCGATACTCTATGAAGCTGTGCCGATTCCAGATTTTCTTAGGACGTGAAGGGTACGCTGATTTTTGATGAGAGATAGTGCCAAATCCTGATGAATTTTTCTAAGAGTGCTCCAGCAAATAAAGTATCCATTTACTAGGCAGGCTGTGGGGTGATTTCGACGAACCACTTTTCTAACCCTGGTAAACGACGGAACTGCTTTTCCAGGTCTGCCATCGCTGCTTGGG
>JAHHIH010000028.1 GCA_019358835.1 Tildeniella torsiva UHER 1998/13D | reverse complement strand
TGGGCGTCGGATGAAGATTTCGGGTGCGCAGTGGGACGAAGACAATGTGCAACAAGTGCTGCACCAGCGGTGCGCGTATCTCAATGGCTACTTCTCAAGGTGAGTCTTGCAAGACTGGGATGCACCCCAGTTCCCTTCCTCAGTTTTTTGTTTTGCGATCGTTAACAAGTTTATGGGTATAGGCGATCAGGCTCGTTGGCTAGCGTTAATCATTGGCAACACCCGCTGGCATTGGGCTGCCTTTGAGGATGGTGGTCAAGACTCACCTTTAGGCGATCGCTGGCTAGGGTCGTGGCACACCGCTCACCTATCAGCAGCCCAAATGGATGAACTTCAGCGGGGCCACTTTGCACTCTCGGCCTGGCAGCAGGTGGAGGCTGAAGCCGCTCTTCCCGCCAGCGCAGAAGACGGGGGCAATTGGCTGGGGGAGCATCCCGAAATTTGGCTGGCTTCCGTCGTCGATGACTCCTTAACTTGGCTGTTAGCCTATCCCAACGTCTATACGATCAAAACTGAACAGGTGCCGCTGCAAAACACCTACGCCACCCTGGGGGTAGATCGCGCCCTAGCGCTGGTGGGGGCCGGAGATGTCTGGGGCTGGCCGGTGCTAGTAATTGACTGCGGCACTGCCCTGACGTTTACCGCTGGAGTCGATCAACGTTTGATCGGGGGCGCGATTTTGCCGGGGCTGCGATCGCAGTTTCGAGCCCTCCACAGCAACACCGATCGACTGCCAGCGCTAGAGTTTAACCCCGAGCCATGGCCCCCGCGCTGGGCGACCAATACAGCTGAGGCGATCGCCAGCGGCATTTTGCATACCCAGCTAGCGGGGATTCGCGATTTTATTCAGGCTTGGCAGACCGACTGGCCCGAGGGGGCAATCGTGCTGACGGGGGGAGATAGCGCGGCTGTCTATCACGCCATAGAAAAGCAGACCCCACCCCTGACCCAGCAGGTCAGAGTAGACCCAGACCTGGGATCTTGGGGGCTGAGGGTCTGCCGTCAGCAGCTCAAGCATTTGGAGACGCTATAGACCACGAATGCGGTTGCGGTAGGCACTGGCATCGGTGCCCACCCCATTGTTGGGATAGGTGCCCGCGCTGTTCATACTTTGCAGGTTGCTTACCCGGTTGCCAGGGTTGGGGTGAGAACTCAAAAACTCAGCCGAAGACCCACCCTCTAGCTTCTGCATAAAGGTGATGAAACCCCTAGTGTCGTAGCCCGCCCGGCCCAGGTTATTAAACCCACGGCGATCGGCGTCGTACTCCGCCTCGCGGCTGTTGGGCAGCTGTAGGGCAAGCTGTACCCCAATGTTCACCAGGGCATCTTGGCGCACCTCTAGGGCACCGGCTACACCGCTGGCCAGCGCCTGCTGTCGCATCTGGCTAATGGCATGGCGACCGGTGATGTGGCCAATTTCGTGGGCCATTACCCCGGCTAGCTCGGCTTCGTTAGCCGCTTCGTTGATCAGTCCGGTTTGAATGTAGACAAAGCCGCCCGCCGTAGCAAAGGCGTTGACACTGTCGTCGTCTACTACCTGAAACGTGTAGGGGATGTTGGGGCGATCGCTATTTGTCGCCAGACGCTGGCCAATTTCATTGATATAGGCACTGACGCCTGAGTTGCGGTTGTAAACCCGCACCCCCTGGGCCTTGAGCTGGCGGTCAATTTGGCCGCCTAGGTTAACTTCATCCTGGTCAGATAGGTTGCCCAGCTGCACGTAGCGAATGCCCTGAAAAATCAGGTCAAAAATGCTGGCCTGGGACGCGGTGGGAGTCGATAGGCCGATGGTGATCGCCATAATGGCGGCGAGAAGACCATACAGCCCGCGGCGCAAAAAGGAATTTTTGGTCAGTTGCGTGAGAGGAGAAAGCATAGGAGTGCCCCAAGTACCGCTAGGTACAGAACTATATCCATCTTGCCCCGCTGGAAGTCTGACAACCACAGCCAGTGGTCAGTAATAAATTTGGCCTCACTATCCCGTGGGTGTGAGGAGCGGGTGCGATTCGCAGAGCGTTCGGGAACCGACTCGGAGCGAGTATCCGTTCCGGAATCGCGCCCTGGGGAAGCTCACGCCCCAAACGAGCCGCCCTGTGGTTCAATGGGATCGACATTCTCCGCTACTCAAACCACTCACCGTTTCCCTCTGCGAGGGCACCCCAGCCATGACCCTACTCGACGCTAAAGGCCGCCTGTTCGGCAAAGTCAGCATTTTAGATGTTGCGGCGGCGCTCATTATATTGATGGTGCTATTTGGTATTTTTCTGTATCCGGGCACCTCGGGGTCGGTGGCGCAGGTCGGATCAACCACCAAACCGGTGGAAGTAGACGTCATGGTGCGAGGCCTCACCTCCTCTGACCCCAAGCGGCTGTTTGAAACCATCAAGAATTCTGAAACTACCAACATCATTATTCGCAACCAGCCCTACGGTCAGGTCAAGATTAAAAGCGCGGTGCTGCTCCCCCGCAGTACCGTTGTGCCCCAGCCCGATGGCACGGTCAAAGCCCTGCCCGACCCTCGCCCAGAGCTAAACTACACCATCGATATGCTCATTACCCTCGAAGACGAGGCCCAAATTACCGATACTGGGCCGGTGTTTGGCAATAGCAAGGTCAAAGTGGGCACTCAAATTGAGCTAGACGGCGACCTCTACAACTTCAACACCAGCACCGTAGATGTGCGGGTTTTAGAAAACAGCTAGGCTGGCTTCTGTTGCCTATGCTCCACCACCCCACAGTCCGCTTGGTTCAGACCAGCTGAGCGGGGCGGGTTGAGGTTAATTCGCCGCCCCAAGGCTTATTGAGATTCTGTGCCTGCTGGGTCTGTGGGGAGTCACCCTTAGACCCAGAAAGCCATTGGGATCTAATCTGAGACAATAGAATCCTGATGCTCTCAAACCACTCACCGCACCGCTATGACTGCCACTTCTACCGTGACTTCCCGCATCAATTGGCAAACTCTGGCAGACCAGGCTTTAGCCGGTGAGGTGCTGAGCCGAGAGCAGGCCACCGCTGTGCTCGCCGCTCCCGATACCGAGCTGCTCGATCAGCTGGCGGCGGCCTACCGGGTGCGGCGTCAGTACTGGGGCAACCGGGTGCGACTGCACTTTTTGCTCAATGCCCAGAGCGGGCTGTGTCCCGAAGACTGCCACTACTGCTCGCAGTCGAAAATTTCTGCGGCTGAGATCGAAAAATACCCCTTTATGGCCCAGGAGAAAATCTTGGCGGCGGCTGAGCGGGCCAATACGCTAAAAGCCGGTACGTTTTGCATGGTGATCTCGGGGCGATCGCCCTCCGATCGCGTTTTTGGCGAAGTACTCGACGCGGTGCGCCAGGTCAAAGAACGCTACCCGATGAAAATCTGTGCCTGCCTGGGCCTGCTCGACGAAACCCAAACCCAGCAGCTGGCGGCAGCAGGGGTAGATCGGGTCAACCACAACCTCAACACCAGCGCCAAGAACTACGGCGAGATCTGCACCACCCATACTTTTGATGATCGACTGAGCACCATCCAGGCTGTGCAGTCGGCGGGTATGACCACCTGTTCCGGCGGCATCTTTGGCCTGGGCGAATCGAACGACGACATTATTGATATGGCGCTAACCCTGCGGCGGCTGGAGGTGACCAGTGTGCCTCTGAATTTTCTGATTCCCATCGATGGCACACCCTTTGAGGGGCGTCAGCACCTGAACCCGCGCCAGTGTTTGCGGATTTTGTGTCTGTACCGGCTGCTGCTGCCCTCCCAAGAGATTCGCATTGCTGGCGGACGGGAAGTGCAGCTGCGGCAGCTACAACCTCTGGGGCTCTATGCCGCTAACTCTATTTTTGTGGGTGATTACTTGACCACACCCGGTCAGGCGGCCCAGGCCGACTACACCATGATTCGCGACGCTGGGTTTGTGCTCGAAGGCCCCGACGGTGGCGAAATTGCGTTGCCAGAAGCCGTCTCCAAAGTTTCGTAGAGCGGGCATTGCCCACCAACCTTGAGATCGATCAATCTCACGCAATTAAGCGGGGTGCTGGTTGGGGTTGAATGCCGCTCTAACTTAAACCCACGCCCTCTGTGGCAATTGAATGGGAGAAATCTGCTTTGGAAGTTAGGCGTTGCTGGATACAGGTATGAATCAAAACTGCAACGTCTCTCGTCGGGGCAAATGGCTGTTTGCCCCTAACCAAATTTATGCTTCAGTTCAGCAACACCGAAAATTAGGTGGGCTGCGATCGCGTCACTAGACTCACCAAACTATCCACCAAGCGCTTGGGCTCCATGGGCATAATGTGCTCGCCGTGCATCACGCTCTGGGTCATGATGAAAAATATCGTCGCGCCCAGCACCACTCGCGCTGTTGCCTCTGGGTCGGGCAAATCGAGTTCGGGGCAGCCCTTGAGGTAGTCGGTGAGCTGGTCGGCGGCGGGCTTGGTGAGGTATTCCACAAAAGCCTGGGCCAGCTGCGGAAACCGGCCCGACTCACCCGCTACTAGGCGCACAAAATTTTGATATTCCAGGTCGTGGAGTTCGCTCTCAATGGCGTTGGTAATCAACCGACGGATAACCACTTCAGGACGACCTTCTAAGTTGCCGTCGCCCATTACCTGCGCACACCGAGCCTGGGCCACATACTGAATCAGCGCCCGAAATAGCCCCTCTTTGTCTTTGAAATAGTTGTAGACCGTAGGTTTAGAGACTCCGGCGGTGGCGGCCACTTTATCCATGCTGGTGCCAGCGTAGCCATTTTGCAGAAACTCTTGCATCGCTCCCTGCAAAATTTGCACGGCTTTGTCATTTAGCACTGCCGGACTTTGAACCACGCGTTGCCACCTCTTTAACCCAATTGATTCATGTATAACACCCGATCGCCGGGCGACATAGCAACTCAGCCCCTGCGATCGCATTGAGCCAAGTCGCTGCTTACCCCAGAGCATCCCCTAGGAACTCAAGCAATAGAGTATCGCTCTATACACTCATTTTAGCGAGGTATTGACTAATTTTACCAAACCGTTTAGTTTAGTTTTATTGCCCCCGGCAATTCTGGTAGATCCGCCTATGCTGACGACAGACTCAAATCGGGATCTTGTGCTCCGCTTTTACAAAGCCTTTGACGATCGCACCATCGATCGCGCTCTAGATTTGCTCGCGCCCAATTTTGTTGCCCATCAGGCGGGGATGCCTCAGCCCCTCGATGCAGAAGGCTTTAAGCAGTTTGGCCTGTCGTTTTATACGGCCTTTGGTCAGGGCCACCATGGATTTGATGAAATTGTTGTGGCTGGCGATCGGGTGGTTACCTGTGGCCGATTCACGGCTACCCACGTTGGCGATTTTCAGGGGCTGCCGCCTACCGGCAAACAAATCAGTCTTGCGGTTATGCACATAGACCGAGTGGAAAACGGAAAAATTGTTGAACATTGGGGTCAGGGCGATGCCCTGGGGCTAATGCAGCAGCTGGGTATTGTCTTTGTGCCAGGGCCTAAACTGCTGCCCCGCCTGTTGCGCAGTGCTGTATCTCGGTGGTTTTAGCCTGTGTCCGGCTCAGCTGAGACCCCATTTATCTCCATCAGTCGGGCTTTTGGCTGAGTGAACCTGTAGTTGTACTGAGCCTTTTTGTGAATCCTATACCGGGATGTAACCAATGCAAACTAGTATCTATCGCGACTTTAAATGGAACCGTCTGGCGTTTGCCCTACTGGCAACGCTGATTGTTGCCGATACGGCTCCCCATCCTCAGCTAGCGCCAGGGCTGCTGCAAACCCTTGCAGCACGGGTACAGACTTCTCTCCAGGATGGTCAATAGCCAGTCGGGCGATCGCCCGACCTAGCTAAGATTCCGTAAACTCCGGCCCCAGCCGGGCAGCTTGATGATTAAGCTAGGGGTTGCCCCCCGCTGCCCCCGCCCATGCCCTCGTCTTCCAGTAGAACCAGAACGGCTGCCCTCGCCACTAGTTACCGAGTTACAGGCTGGGTGCAGCGGCAGATTAAGCGAGACTGGGTAAAGCTTTCGCTGGCTGGGCTTTGGCTCAGCTTTGTTGCCGCCCACGTGGGCACTGACTCGGTGCCAGTGCGGTTTCTGGAGCGACAGGTACAGACCCTATTTTTTGAAATTCGTGGCCCCGTAGCGCCCCCCGATGACATCGTCATTTTGGCAATGGATGATGAATCCTTTGGGCAGGCCGAGTATTACCGCACCAACCCCGAACAGTACAGCTATTTTGCTCCAATTGCGGGCAGCCCCTGGCAGCGTACGGCCCATGCGATCGCCATCGAACGCCTGCTAGAGGCCGGGGCAAAAGCGGTGGCGGTCGATATTTTGATGTTTTCTGACAGCAGCTACGGCCCCGCTGATGACCAGGCTCTGGCCGATGTGCTGGCTCGCTACGGCGATCGCGTCGTGCTCGCCAGCTCCGTTGACGATGCCCAGCTGCGCCAGGGAGCCCTAGTTCGCCCCACCCAGCCGCTGCCCAAACTGCTCAACACGCCCGTTCACACCGGCAACATTAACTTTCCCATCGAGCCCGATAGCCGTATTCACCGCCATGGGCGCACCTACTTAGATGGCCTGATCGCGAGCCAGGCCGATCTCGACCCTGGCGAGATCGGCAATGAGCCCGAGAATACCCAGTCCTTTGCTGAGGCCACCCTCAATGCCGCAGGGGTTGACCATCCCCCCTATCAGGGCGACTTCATGGACTTTTATGGGCCTAGTCGCAGTTTTAACCACATACCCTTTTGGCACGTCCTTGACCCCGACCCTTGGGCCAACTACCTCGATAACGGGCGCTATTTTCAAGACAAAATCGTGCTGATTGGGGGCACCGCCAAATTTCTGCAAGACTTTCACCAAGCCCCCTTTTCAGAAACCCTGCTGCACCCCGAGACCATGGCCGGGGTCGAAATATTAGCCACCGACATCGCCAACCTGCGCGATGGCCAAGCTCTGCGTACGGGGATTGTTGACCCCTGGCTGCGGGGGCTGCTGGTGTTGGGCGGTGGGGCTGGCTTTGTGCTGCTGCTGCGTCGGTTTAATCGCCCCATCGCCCGCTTGGGCTGGACGGCGGCCAGCTTGGGCAGCTGGTTTTGGGTGAGCTATGGAGCCTTTGTGGGACTGGGACTGCTGTTGCCTACTGGCGCACCCATTGTGGGGCTGATGGTGCTAGGCAGCACCTACATCGTGGCCGATATTGTGACCGAGCAGCTGCGCAAGCAGCGCCTGCGTCAAACCCTAGAGCAGTACGTCACCTCCCCTATCGTGCAGGAGATCATCAGTCAGCAAGACGACCTGCAAGACCTGCTCAAGCTGCGGGAGGCGGAGGTGATCGGCCTGCTGCTGGCCAACCGCTACCGCATTGTGCGGCTGCTGGGGTCAGGGGGCTTTGGCGAAACCTACGTGGCCGAAGACACCCAGCGCCCAGGTTCGCCCATCTGCGTCGTGAAGCAGCTGCGGATTATTAGCAATGACCCGAGGGCACACCGCCTAGGTAGGCGCTTTTTTGAGGGCGAGGCCGAAACCCTCGAAAAACTGGGTCACCACCCGCAAATTCCACGTCTTTTAGCCTATTTTCAGGCACAAAATTCCTTTTACCTGGTCGAAGAAATGATCGACGGTCGCTTGCTCAAAGATGAGCTCGCTTCTCGCCGACCCATGCCCCAGGCCTACGTGCTGGATTTGCTGCTAGGGCTGCTGCCAGTGGTGGCCTTTGTCCACGACCAGGGGGTGATTCACCGCGACATCAAGCCGTCTAACATCATTCGTCGCGAGGCGGATGGGCAGCTGGTGCTGATCGATTTTGGCGCTGTCAAGCTAATTTCTAACAAACTGGCGGATACGGGGGTGAATCTCACCTCCACCTCGACCATTGGGGTGGGCACCCAGGGCTATATGCCCAGCGAACAGTCGGCGGGGTTGCCCAAATTTGGCAGTGACCTCTACGCGCTGGGCATTACTGCCATCGAAGCCCTGACTGGCATCCCGGCCTATGCCCTGCGCCGCGACGTGAATGGGGAACTGCTCTGGCGACATGAGGCTCCGAACCTCGATCCCAGATTTGGCGATATCGTCACTCGGCTGGTGCTCTACGACTTTACCGATCGCTACCAGCGGGCCGAGGAAGTGCTGGCTGACCTCAGCAGTGTTGAAGTGGTGGTGCGATCGCAGCCCCAGCCCGAGGGCATGCCTACTTTTGGTGAGGATACCGATATGAGCATGCCCCCCTACGGTGTGCGCATCGACAGCGTAGCCACCGACAACATAGATGACCCCGAGGCCGCTACCGACTCTACTCAAATGCTGCCCGGTGACTGGTTTGCCACTGCTGGAGAAGTTTCCTCCAGCGATACCGACACTGACAGTACCGAGGCCAGCTCCTGAGCCATAGCTGTCGCCAGTCTGGTTGAGATATTTCCCTTAGGACGTTAGGACGTTCAACTGTTTGAACGTCCTAACGTTTCGAGGATTTACTGGATGTCCTAAGCAACAGATCTAGAGCTTTAGTGCCCCCTAGACCTGCGGCTGGGGAATGGTGATGTCGATCGGCGTGACGGCAGTATTCGGAGCTAAGGCATCGAGACCCGGCTGAATTTCTGCCGGATTGCCCACCACTAAAATCACCAGCTGGTCTGGGTTAAGCCGAGCCTGGGCCGCCGCCTGTACTTGGGCCGCCGTTGCCTCGCGCACCTGATCTTGAAACTGAAATACAAAGTCTTGGGGGTAGCCGTAGTACTCGTAGCGAATCAGCCGGGCCAAGGTTTGACCAGGGCTTTGAAAGTTAAACACAAAGCTGTTGAGTACGGCATCCTTGGCCTGGGCTAGCTCTGCATCAGTGATCGACGTGGTGCGGATGCGGTTGATCTCGGCCAGCGTTGACTGAATAAAAGGTACCGTAGCCTCAGAGCGGGTTTGCCCCCCGCCAATAAACAGTCCGGGATGGTCGTAGCGAGGTGCCCAGTAGGCGTAGACCGAGTAGGCTAGGCCTTGGCGCGATCGCACCTCATTAAACAACCGCCCGCTAAAGCCGTTCATCACCTCATTCATCACCGCCAGAGCAGCATGGTCAGGGTAGTTAAGCTGCCCACCTAGGTGACCCAGCTCAACATAGCTCTGAGTCAGCTGGGGTTGCGACACCAAAAACACCCCGGCCTTGGCCTGCTCCACTGACGGCAATGTATCCTCTAGCGCCTCTCCAACCCCCTGCCAATCGCTGAAGTAGTCCGCAATCCACTGCTTCATCTGAGCGCTGTCAAAGTCCCCCACAACACCCAAAATGGTGTGCTCGGGCCGAATAGAAGCCTGATAAAACTGCTCAATATCCCCCCGGTCAATGGCTGCCAGCGTTGCGTACTCAACGGTGCGAGCGTAGGGGCTATCGGCCCCGTATACCAGCTTGCGAAACTCGCGGCTAGTAATACCGTCGGGGTCGTCGTTGCGGCGAGCAATGCCGCCTCCATACTGGCGCTTGAGCAAATCGATCTTGTCGTCGGCAAAAGCGGGCCGCTGCACCACATCGGCAAACAGCCCAAATACCGCCGCAGTGTCCTCACTCAGGGCGCTAAAGCTAGCGCTGCCTTCACTCAGGTCAATGTTGGTTTCAATTGACGCCGCCCGCTGCTCCAACTGCTGGTTGAGCGAGTCAGCGTCCAAACGAGTAGTGCCTCCCAGCCGCATCGCTTCGCCAGTCAAATTGGCCAGCCCAACCTTGTCCGCAGGCTCAAACCGCGCCCCGGTACGAAAGGTAGCGCTGCCGCTCACGAGGGGCAGCTCATGGTCTTCCAGCAGATACACCACCAGGCCATTGGGCAACGCGTAGCGCTCATAGGCCGGAATCTCAATATCCCGCAGGCTCGGAAACTCCAGCTCATCGTAGTGACGCGGGGTTAAGGCACTGGCCGATGGCTGCCAGGCTAGCAGCAGCACCCCTAACAGCCCAGCCAAGGCCAGCAGGGGCATCATGCCCCGCCGTAGAGTTCGACGGCTACCCATAAACCAGCTGATCGCGTTCATCACTGTGCGTTCCAATACCGTAGGTCTTGACTGTGAATGTCTCGAAAGTCAACTATTTAGACTACTCATCCGTTCTCCGGCTGGCTTAAATCAACCGGACTTGTGGCCTATTCAGCAGACGGAGCCTGGACTAGCTTGCCGACGGTACGATTTTCGGACCGAAACAGAGTTTGCGCTACCCGCTGAATGTCCGCTGCCGAAACCGCCTCAATAGCTTTGAGATTGTTGAATATATTCCGCCAGTCGCCGGTTTTAGCCTGGTACTCGGCCAGCAGCGAGGCCATACCGCCATTAGAGGCTAAACTCTGCAACAGCCCCGCCCGAGCCTGGGTTTTTACCCGATCTAGCTCCTCAGGGCTGACGGGCTCTTGCTTGATCCGGTCTAGCTCCTGGGCAAAAAGAGCGCCAATTTCCTCGGGGGTATGGTTGGGGGCTGTAAGACCATAGACCAAAAAGATATTGTCGTAGCGATCGCCCGGAAACCCATTCAGACTGCCAATATCCAGAGCAATGCGGGCATCGTCTACCACGGTTTTATAGATTCTAGACGTCCGCCCGCCCACCAGTAGACTCTCAATCATGCCGTAGATCACATGGTCAGGGTGGCTCAGGCTAGGCCGGTGATACCCCTCTAGGTACCAGGGCTCCGAGGGCAGGGCCAGCGAAAATTCCTTAGCCGCAGTCTGGGGTGGTTCGTCAATGGCAGGCTCGGGTGGCACCGCCCGAGGAGTATAGCGGCTAAAGTAAACCTCGGCTAAGCGCTTCACCTCAGCGGGGTCAACATCGCCCACCACGACAGCGGTCAGGTTAGCAGGGCCATAGTAGGTGTCGTAAAACGTTTGCACATCCTCACGGGTGGCCACAAAGAGGTCGTCCTGGTAGCCAATCACCGGGCGGCGATAGGGGTGGCTGACAAACGCCTCCTCTAAAAACCGCTCAATCATGGTGCCAATCGGGGAGTTATCCACCCGCATGCGCCGCTCTTCGAGAATGACATCTTTTTCTTCGTAAAACTCGCGAAACACTGGGTCAAGGAACCTCTCCGACTCCAGCGACATCCATAGCTCCAGCTTGTTGGCGGGCAGGCTGTAAAAATAGCGCGTCTCGTCGGCAGAAGTAGTTGCGTTGAGGCCGACTCCTCCCGCCTGCTGAATAATCTGGCCGTACTGATTTTGCTCCACAAAACTGGCGGCTTCTTTTTGCAGCCCCACCAGTTCCTCCTGCAGCTGAGCGGTTTTAGCGGTATCGCCCGCTGTCTGAGCGGCCAATAGCTGGTTAAACACCGCGTCTAGCTCGGCCATCGCCCGCTGTTCTGCGGCAAAGTCTTTAGTGCCAATGCGGCTGGTACCCTTAAACGCCAGGTGCTCTAGATAATGGGCCACACCGGTTTTGCCATCGGTTTCATCTACCGCACCCACGTTGGCGTGAATCATAAACGAAACCACTGGAGCTTGGTGCCGCTCCAGCACAATAAACTTCATGCCGTTGTCGAGGGTGAACTCGGTAACCGCGTCCGCTACCCGATCTAGATAGGGCTGAATGGCCTGGGCGGTCTGTAGGGGCTCTCTCGCCATCGCCGGGGCAATGGGCCACCACAGCCAAAGGCTAACTAACGCTACCAGACCGACTAAAGTAGGGCGTAGGCGGTGTCTTGACCCTGCCCACAAGCCTCGGTCGGTCGGCGGTGTTCCATTCATAAGCTGCACTCAATCGGGATGGGCTAGACTCCGCCTTCCAGCATAGTGGAGTCTTATAGACAATGACTACACCCTGATATTCATTCCCGGCCCTCGGGTTCAGCTAGGCCTTGAGACGGTTGTTAAAGCCCTGAATCCTCAGTAGAGTTCCTTCATACCCGCAATTGGGTAAGCATCAGACCCTACTAGCGATTTGCCCTCAAGCCAGATCACTCCCAATGTGCTCAAGTAACACAGTACTCTTTAGGGGTAGGTCTTACCCAGGCCGTCAACGAACTCGGCTTTCAATGTTACTAACGTTCCACCAAAGAGGTTAGACGTTGACACAGGCAGCAGATAGCTCAAACCTGAAACAGTGGGCTCAACGAGCCCTAGCCGCGATCTTTCTGTCGGGCCAGGTCGTCATTCACCTAATTTCTCGTCCGGTGCATCGGCGCAATACCCTAGAGCAAATGGCGGCTGTGGGGCCAGAGTCATTGCTCATCGCCCTAATCACGGCGGCCTTTGTGGGCATGGTGTTCACCATTCAGGTGACGCGAGAGTTTCTCAGCTTCGGGGCAGGGGCAGCGGTGGGTGGCGTGCTGGCCCTTACCCTTGCCCGAGAGCTGGGGCCGGTGCTGACGGCAGTGATTATTGCTGGGCGGGTGGGGTCGGCCTTTGCGGCTGAAATCGGCACCATGCGCGTTACTGAACAAATCGATGCCCTGCAAATTCTCAAAACTGACCCTATTGATTACCTGGTGATTCCTAGGGTGATTGCCTGCGCCCTGATGCTGCCTTTGCTGAATGTGCTGTCGTTTATTACCGGCATGACGGGCGGCCTTTTGATTGCCACCAATCAATACGGCATTACCTACTCAGTCTTTTTAGATTCCGCCAAAAACTTTCTGTCAATTTGGGATCTGGTGAGTTCGCTGATCAAGGCATTTTTCTTTGGCATCTTAATTGCCATCATTGGGACTAGCTGGGGGCTGACCACTACGGGTGGCGCTAAAGGGGTCGGGCAATCTACTACCACGGCGGTGGTGACAGCACTGCTGGCTATTTTTATCAGCAATTTTTTTCTCTCGTGGCTGATGTTCCAAGGCACTGGCAGTGCTGTTATGAGCAACTTTTAGGGGTGCCTGGCCAAGAGGATGTACGTCTAGCGTGAGGGGTAGATTCTCCTATACTTTGGGTTAGTTTTAATCTCTATGAGCCTTGTGAACTGTGACTTCTAGTACTACAGCGACCTATACTGACCTACCGCGCAGCTACCGTATCCCTTTGGTGGTGATGGGCCTCGGCCCATTGCTAGCGTTCGGAAACGTTTGGCTGGGAGCGTTGGTGGGTCTCTTCGGCCTGTTCTTGCTGGTGCAGACCCGAATGCTGAGGCTGCGGTTTACCGACAGCGCCCTCGATATCTATCGAGGAGACACCCTAATTCGCCACTTTCCCTACGCAGAATGGCAGCATTGGGAGATTTTTTGGGAACCAGTGCCGGTGCTGTTTTACTTTCGCGAGGTTAACAGCATTCACTTTTTGCCGATCATATTTGGCCCCAGCGAATTGCGAGCCTGCCTCGAAACCCACTGCGCAACGGCCCAAGCGGTAGAGTAACGAGCAGGTGCGAGGCGAACTAAGCCCTCATCTGATAGGCTGACAGCAGGGTCTATGGAGCCGTTATGACCGCAGAGGAGCTATCGAAATCAAGCCTAGGGCCGGAGAGTGGTGGCAGTGGCTACGGCAGTCCTGAGGCTAGTTCTGCTTATGGCTCTGCCGATTCAGCGGGTCTTAAGTCAGACTGGAGTACTCGTATTGATGCTCTTCGCCAGCAGGAGACCGATCTCAAGCGCAGCATTGCCGACCTGCAAGCGACCTATAACCGCCTTACCCAAGATCAGTTTCAAAAAATTCAGGCTGATGTTGGCCGTATGGTACAGCAGGGAACGGCAGACCTAGAGCAGCGTAAACGTACTCTCCAAAAGGAAATTGAGACCCTAGAGCGTCGTCAAGAGCGCATTCAGGCGGAAATGCGCACTACCTTTGCTGGAGCATCCCAAGACCTAGCGGTGCGGGTGCAGGGCTTTAAAGACTATTTGGTGGGGAGTCTGCAAGATCTGTCGGTGGCGGCAGAGCAGCTTGATCTGTCTCCAGCGGCGCGGCCTACCGCCGCGCCGGAAATGGACAATCGGGGCGATTTCGGGACGGAGCGGTCTGTGAATCGTTCTTCACCCCGCCGAGCTGCTGAGCCTGCCTCTGGGCAGCCGGCCTTTGCCTCTAACGCCTTTCAAGATCAAACTGAGCGTATTCGCAGCTTGCTTGACCAGTACCGCATGCGGCCTGACTATTACGGCCCCCTGTGGCAGCTGCGTCGCACCTTTGAGCCGATTCATGCTGAGCGGGTATCTAACTGGTTCTTTGCCCAGGGCGGACGGGGAGCGGTTAAGAGTATGGGCAGCCGTCTGCAAAATGTGCTGGTGGCTTCCTCTGCGCTGTCGATTTTGTATGCCCTCTACGGCAATCGTCTGCGGACCCTCGTACTCTCTAACAGCCCTGAGCGCCTGGGAGAATGGCGTCGGGGTCTGCAAGACTGCCTGGGTATTTCTCGCGCTGATTTTGGCACTGGTCAGGGGGTTATGCTGTTTGATGCGCCAGAGCCTCTAGCCCAGCGGGCCGATCGCATTACTGCTGACAATGGTCTGCCCTTTATTGTGGTGGATGAAGCTGAGTCGGTGATTAGTCTAGCGTTACTTCAGTTTCCGCTGTGGCTGGCCTTTGCTCCCGATCCGATGAATCCAGTAGCTGAGTATGACTACTAGTATCCCTCATGGTGATGAGAAACTGACCCTAAGCCTATAGGGGATGATCGGGTTGAGAATGTGGTTTAGCCTAGGAATTGAAGGACTTTGTCAGGATCTCGACCACTTGGTCTAGGGCCACCGATCGCGACGCCTTGAGCAAGACGCGATCGCCTGGTTGCAGCATTCCTTGCAGATGCTGGGCCAGAGACCCATGTTCGCTGAACCCTACAGTCTTGACGCCCGCCGCGCCCGCCGCCAAGGCTAGGGATTCATCAGGGTCGGCCAGGGTGAGCAGCGTATCTAGCCCCAGATGACTTACAACCTGCCCAATCTGGCGGTGTAGCTCGACCGATCGCTCCCCCAGCTCTTTCATGGTGCCCAGCACGGCAATCCGTCGTTGCCCTGGGGTTTCGGCAAGCAGGTGGAGGGCCGCCGTCATCGACTCTACCCCGGCGTTGTAGGTCTCATCGAGCAGCACAATATCGTTGGGTAGAAAAATTTGCCGGGCGCGACCGCTGGGCAACTCTACCGAAATGCCTTGGCTGAGTACCCGCCAGTCGAGGTTGAGGGCCTGCATAACGGCGATCGCTGCCAGCAGATTCAGCGCATTGTGGCGACCCGGCAGGGGCAGGGGTAGGCTTACTCCCTGCACTTCAAGGGTTTGAGAATTGACTAGCGCGCCCTGCACATCGCCGCCCTCTAGGCCAAAGGTGATGGTGCGCCCCGCCCAGACGGTGTCGGCTGTGGCTAAGAGCCTGGCGTTGTCGTGGTTGAGTACCGCAATGCCCTGGGGTGGAAGTTCAGCCAGCAGTTCGCACTTGGCGTCAGCGATCGCCTGCTCTGACCCCAGACGGCCAATGTGCGCTGTTCCCACATTGGTGATCACTGCCACGTCGGGGACGGCAATGCGGGCCAGTCGGGCAATTTCCCCTGGCCCCCGCATGCCCATTTCGATCACGCCAAAGGCGTGACTGGGCTGAAGCTGGAGCAGTGTTTTCGGGACGCCAATGTCGTTGTTGTAGTTGGCCAGGGTTTTATGGACTGATCCCTGGGTGCCCAGGGCCGCCGCAATCAGCTCTTTGGTGGTGGTTTTACCCACCGATCCAGTGATAGCAATAATGCTGGCCTGCTGCTGGGTACGCCACCAATGCCCTAAGGCCTGGTAAGCCGCAAGGGTATCGGCCACCGGTAAACAGGGCAGATGGGGCAAGAGCTTACCTTGCTCCACTACGGCAGCCAGAGCCCCTTGAGCGATCGCGGCCTCGACAAACCCATGGCCGTCAAAGCGATTGCCCGCCAGTGCGATAAAAAGAGCGTTTTCACGGATGTCGCGGCTGTCGGTAGTAATATTTGCTACCAGTTTTTCTCGGTGAGCAGGCGGCACGTGGTCTAGCGGGGCCTGCATAGCTGCAGCCAGAGTAGCCAGAGATGAAAAACCCATAGAGTCGGTGGTAATCAGCGATAGCGAGCCTGTACCCCGCCAGTTTTTGGCCAGGTGCCGCCATAAAAGTGTTCTGATTGTAAAGGAATTCTGACCCCAGGCGTCAGCGGTTTGCCCCGCCAGGCTGGGGTACATGAGAATTGCCGATGGAGTGGGGCAAGCTTTCTAAAGATAGGGTTTGCAGGCTACAGACATGGCCTAGACTCCAGAGGCTTTGAGGTGGATGGCCCTGGGGTATGGGTATTCTAAGCCTACAGGGTTCACTACCGCCTCATGATTGGGTAAAGAACTTTACCAGAGCTTTGTTAACGCTCTCGACATAATCCCAGAAACTAGGAAATTCACGCAGTAATCTTGAGATACGCAGACAACGGCCCAGTGTAAAAACTGACGCGAACAGGGTTGCCGATCGACTTTAATGAACCCAAGGACTGTTACTGCCATCGAAACCGTGCATCTTTTGAGTTCGTACTTTAGATAGCGAGTTTAGCATTCAAGTTTTTCTCATCGCAGTCCCTATGGGCTTAGTTTGCTGAGCACATCTGCTGGTGGGGCAAGGGCGGTAAAACGGTGAAGACAAAAGCGGCCTATAACAATCGAATTACCACTGCCGATGAGCAGCGTCTCTACAGTCATCTGCTGACCTGCGTGGGCGTTGAGTCGCCTGATGCCATGATTGATCGGTTTCAGGCACTGTTCCTAGACGGGTTCGGCTACCCCGATCGCGATGTCGTCGCCGCCCTCGATCGCCTGCTGGCTGGTAATGACATCGAGGAGTATTTTCGGTTTATTCTCAACCGCTGCTGCCACATTCTCATTAACCGCTGGCAAACCAACACTCAGGCACAGCCAGCTATCCCAATTCTGATCGAACTGCTGGAGTCAGTGCCCGCTGGTCGGGTGCCAGAACTGTCGCGATCGCGGTCTATTCGGCGTCTCCGCCAGGTCACCCAAGATTTCCGCGATACGGAGCAGTATCTAGCCCTCAAACGCCTGGGGCGCATCATTGAGGCGCGCCACTCGGCTCTGCCCCGCAATCGGCAGGCCGAAGCCGTGCCATTGGGCTCGCTGATCAACCGCTATCCCTACCTCTATGAACACTGTTTGGTCACTGAAGACAGCGATCTTCAGCATCAGCAGTATGTGCGTCACATGCAGGTTGAGGCCCAGCATAAGTTTGAGGTTGACCTAAGTCACTACGTCACCTATCGGGTTCGTCGCGGGCGACTGCATAGCCAGGGCCAGACGAACTTTGCCGATCGGCTGCGGGTGGTGCACAATCCAACTCTGCTGAATGATAAAGAGCTGGTGTCGTCGCTGAAGCAGTTTGCCCGCCGCCGCGATCATGGCCAAAGCTACCGCGATGGAGCCCAGCGCTTTTTGCTCACCCACAATCATGGTGCTTCGTTTCGGCAGTTCAAAGAAGACCTGTTTGACTACATCATTGCCGATGTCGATGCTGGATACAGCCAGCGGCAGTTCAAAGCCATGCTTGAAGACCACCTGCTGTCTACCTTTACTGACAGCGACAGCAAGCCGATGGATGACTTTCTCAAGGTGCGGACGTGCAGCAACCTGTTCAACTTCTTGGTGGTTGACCCCAGCGCCGGTCGGCAGCACTACGTATTTCTTGACTTAATCAACAACCTTGGGCCGGTGCACACCACGGGTCTGCTGCTTAGAATTTTGCTGATTTGCCAAAAGGTTAGGCCCTTTTTAGAGCGGCGGTTTTCGCTTTTGTTTAACCACTACGAAACGGCCTCCAGCGAAACGGTGGCCTGGCTGGTCAACATGTTTGAAAACATCAATATTGCCCTCAGCCTCAACTTTGGCAGTGTCGATCTGTCCCATGCCGGGGCTCGATAGGGCATAGCTAAGGCAGCGGCGATCGCCAGAGGGGAGCGTTGCCTGAGTCTAGCCCTGGCGCAAATGCTAGAGTCGTACCACGCGCAGATCTCCATTGCCCATCTATGTACGACCTTGTTTCTGCGGCCCTGAGGGCTCAGCAGCTGACCCAGGCAGCCCAGCTGATTAAGCAGTGGCAGCAAAAGACGCCCCAAGACCCGTGGCTGAAGCTGGCCATGGGGCAGTACTGGGAAGCCAAGGGTGAGTTAGAGAAGGCTCAGATCACGTACACCCGACTGCTGCAAGGCACGGCTAATTCTAAGGTGCTGAGCCCAGCGCGCGAAGGGGTGCAGCGGGTGCGCGATCGGCTGGCCCAGCGCCGAGAGCACGATCTGAGTGCCGCCAAGCAGCAGCCGGGGGCCGGGGCGGCGGCGGTGCTGGCGCTGGAACCGGTGACGGGCGATCGCCGCGAATCGGCGGCCCAGGGCCTAGCTCGGGTCATGCAGATTGACGCCTACACCGCCAGAACCCGACTGCCCAGCAAACACTGGCGTCTGCTGCGGGTCGGAGCAGCGGGGGAAACGCAGTACTTTTGCGAGCAGCTTAAGGCCGAGGGCACTCCTGCCCGGTGGGCTACGGTGGGTCAGATCAAGGGGCTGGCTACCTTTCGGGTGCAGGCCATTCGTGCGGTGGAGCCAGAGCTGACGGTAGTGTGTCTGAATGATGCGGGCCAGCAGGGCACTATTCAGCTCACCTGGGGCGATATTACCCAGTGGGTGGTAGGGCAGCTGCCCATTTATGAATCGGTAGTCGATTTAGATGTGCGGGGCAAGCTCAAGCGCAAAGATGCCACCCAGGACTACGGCGAGGTGATGGACTGGCACTTGCACGGGCGTGGATGCGTGCTGCGGCTGTGCGATCGCACCTATAAATACCGTGAGGCGATGCCGCTGCCCCCGGCGGCAGCGTATCCGTCACCTTTGATTGCTGGCACCGCATGGAAGGCGATGAAAAGCTACTTTGAAGACCGCATCGCGCTGGCCCCAATTACCGATTTCAGCGGGTTTGGAGAGAGCGCTCTGGACTTAATAGAGCTGCTCCCTACCTTTGAACACCAGATAGAGCTGAGGCGATCGCTGCCCTCGCCCTGGGATGGGGCCTTTCACCTATACAGCGGGCTGCGGTTTGTGGTTGAAGGAGACGCTAGAGGTTCTAAAAATTAAGGTTCAGGGGTCAGGGCCGACAACCAACCCTAACCCCTGAACCGTTAATCAATTCCTATCGCCTAGGCGGAGTCGCTGGATTAGCGGGACTTGACCTGCTTAGCCATATCCATAAAGGGAGATAGGCTAGGACCGGGACGACGGCGACGGGGCAGGGCCGTACCCACGCTGGTCAGGTAGGTAGAGGCAAAGGCGGTAGGTACAGGTTCAGCGGGTGCTGTTGCTACAGGAGCGGGAGCAGCTTTAGCGGGAGCTTTGGTTGCTGCTTTAGCTGAAGCCTTTGCCGGAGCTTTACCAACTGCTTTAGCGGGAGCGGCTGCCTCAGCCTTGGCTTCGGCGGGGGCGGCGAGAGCGGGGGCTTCCGGTTGGGCACTGCTGTCAGATTCATCGAGCTCCATGAAAAATTCAGACTTTTTGCCCAGACCTACCAAGCCACTAACGGTCTTGAAGATGCCGCCAATCAGCCCAAAGATCGCCCCAAAAATAGACTTAATTAAACCCATGGGTATGTCCTTGATTTATCTGCGTTTCTGAATTGATTATCAAGTTCCGTTACGCCCTCTCACAAGGTGGAGCGACAACTAGATAAAAAAGTTAACACTGCTGCTCAGAAAGGTCGAACAGAGCTGATTGTCAAGCGTTTAAGGATCCATAAATGGGTTATGGCCTGATTTGACTGCCATGCCCATGGCGTTGACCTAGCGCCTCACGCCGTTGCCGGGTTAGGGGAAATCAAGATGGCGAATGCGGCAACCCACTGATGGGCTTCGCTCAGGTAGGGCATCTCGGCAGCAGCCAGTTGGGGGCTGTCAAGAATCATCGTCTGCCTCGCCCCAAGGAAGGTCGAGCCATTCCTGCTGTTGGGCCTCAAGCACATTTTCTGGCGGGGAGAGCAAATTGGTATAAGCAGACCCTTTACTCCTCTTAAAACTTCGTTACGATAATTAATAACGACGTTAACTTTTCTTAGTCACTATGATTGCTCAGCAACGCATCCTATCCCTGGGCGGCCTTGCGCTTCAGCCCAATCAGTCCACCAACACCGCTTTTCAGATTTCTTGGACAATTCTGAGAGTCGTTGCTGGTGTTGTAATGATTCATAACGGTCTCGATAAGCTAGCCAACATCGAGAGCTTTGCCAACGCCTATGTGGCCTACCTGGGTTTGCCGTTTCCCATTACCCTCAGCTATATGGCGGCCTTTACCGAGCTGATTGGCGCTCCCCTGGTGGCGCTAGGGCTGTTTACCCGTCCCGCAGCGATGGGTCTGCTGTTCACCATGCTGGTAGCGATGTACCACCACGTTAAGGTGGCAGGTCTCAGCATTCCTTATCTGGAGCTGTCTGCCCTCTACGCTGCCACCTTCCTATTCTTTGTGGTCAATGGTGGTGGGCGGCTCTCGATAGATGCGCTGTTGGCCAATGTGCTCAACGGGCTGCGTACCAACCAAACCGACGGTAAGCGAGCCTCCCTGGAAGATGTATTTCAGCGTTCGGATGAGGCCAAGTCTGGTACCAAGTCGGCGCTTTAGCTGATTCTTTGGTCTGGTTGCAAAAGTCCCCTGGCCCAGGCTAGGGGACTTTGCTTTGGGGGCTAGGTATGGGGTTCGCCAAACAGCACTAGGGAACAGGTGGCTTCGTTGATTACCTGGTGAGTAACGTTGCTCACGGCCAGACCGCCAGCGGTGCGCCGCCGCATCGATCGCAGCACAATCATGTCGTGGGTTTGGGCCGTTTCGAGAATGATCTCCGCTGGGTTGTCGTGGATTAGGGTGAGCAGGTTCCAGCTAATTTGCGGCCCTTCGCCCATAACTCTGGTCAAGGCTGCTTCTAGAGCCTTGACTTGACTCTCGGGGGTGTGGCGATCGCACACGTGCAGCAGGGTCACCTGGGCCTTGTGGGTATCGGCAAACATTTGGGCAAAGCGCACCGTGCGTACCGCCTGGGGAGTGATGGTCTTCATCGGCACCAGCACCCGGTGAATGTCGATGGGTTCGGCGAGCAGCCGCGCCACGACTACCGGGCAGTGGCTTGACCAAAACACCTCATCAACCAGGGTGCCAAAGAGCTTGGCCCTAAAACCCTGGCGGCTCCAGCCCAGCAAAATGAGGCTAGCGTTTTGCTCGCGGGCGGTGCGGGTAATGCCCTCTGACACGTCGTCGTCGATGCGCAGCACCGAGTAAGCCTAGACTTTGAACTCTTGGCTCAGGGCTTCGGCTTTTTGCAGCAGTTTGCGGCAGTTCTCTAGGGCAGTAACCAGTTTGGGGTCATCCATATGCACGTGGGCACGGGCTACCGTCACTGGTATGACGTAGCCCCCTTCGTGGCTGTCCAGCAGAGCGGCCATCTCAATCAGGTAGCGCTGGGTGATTGGGTTGTAGATTGGCACTACTACCGTAAAGGGGCCGGTGATGGTAGAGTCTGCACGACTTTCAGGGGCTGACCCGTAGTCAAACCAGAGTGAGTTTGTCTCAGTCTCAGGGCGAGCCAGTTTGGGAGCCACCAGCCGCCCGGCAAATCGGGCGGTGAGCAGCGGCCCCAGCACTGAGGTGATCAACATCATCACAATGACGGCGTTGAATTCTAAATCTGAGAGAATGCCCTGCTGCAATCCCACCAGGGCGGCGGCCAGGGTGGCGGCTACCTGGGGCATCGACAGCGACCACATGGTGAAAATTTGAGTCCAGCTGTATCGGTAAAAGGGCTTAGTGGCCAGGGCGGCTAAAAACTTGCTGAGGATGAGGGTACCCGTCAGCGCAAGGGTAAAGGCCAGATTAGTGGTCATCGACTCGACGAACACCTGGAGGTCGAGCAGCAGACCCATACACACAAAGAAAAAGGGAATGAACAGCACCCCGCCGACAAACTCCACTTTTTCTTTGACCGGGCCGTTGCCCACCACGTCGTTGACCGCTAGCCCCGCCAAAAACGCCCCTACAATTTTGTCAACGTTGATCAGCTGTGACCCTACAGCCGCCAAAAAGACCGCCGCCAGCACAAATAAAAACTGATTGCCCTCGCGATCGCCGTTACGCCTGAAGTACTGCTTGCCCGCCCAGTCAATGCCCACCAGCACCGCCGTGGCAAACAGTCCCAGCATGACGAGCTGCGTCACCACCGTGCGGGCCGAAAACTCCCCTGCCTGGGCGGCGACGCACATAGCCAGCACCAGCAGAGCCCCAATATCGGTAAAAATTGTCGCGCCCACCGTCGCCCCCACAGAGGGCTCTTTAGTAATTCCCAACCGCATGACGATCGGGTAGGCCAGCAGCGTGTGGGAGGCGAGCAGTGACCCAATCAGCACTGCTGCAATCCAGTTAAAGCCAAAGACTCGGCTCAGCAGTATGCCTGCGGTCAGCGGCACGGCAAAGGTGGTAAACCCAAACCCCAGGGAGCGATTGCGGGTGCGCTTAAAGTCTTTGAGGTCGATCTCCAGCCCGGCCACAAACATGAGGTAGATTTTGCCCACGTCAGACAGCAGGGTTTCCACGTCCCCCGCTGGGTCTAGGAGCCCGGCCACGCTCGGCCCCAGCAGTACCCCCGCTGCCAGCAACCCCACTAACCCCGGCAGCCGCAGCCGCTCAAAGATGGGCGGAATAATCAGCGTCACCAGCAGCAGCACCGTGAAGGCCACAATGGGGCTATCGGGCAAAAAGCTTAGGAGCCCTGCTGCGCGATCGCCGGTTGTCAATGCAGCCATGGGTGCTCCTGAAGTAAGAAAAGGCGCTAAGACAGGCTGGCCTCACCTAGGTAGGTGAGACTAGGGCAACGCGCGTCAACCATCGCAAGAAAGTCTCGGTTTGTCTGATCCGTCAGCTACCAGGCCGAGCGATCTGGCTCAGATGCCCAACCGTTGGTAAACCTGGTCGAGGTTGCGCAGGTGGCGATCGGGGCTAAAGCAGAGGTCAATCTCTGCCGTCGAAAGGTGGACTGTCACCCGCTCATCGGCCTCAATTAGCCCGCGAAAGTTGCCGTCGTCGGTGTTCCAGGCCTGGTGGGCGCAGGACTGCACGATCGCATAGGCCTCTTCCCGCGCCAGCCCCTTATCCACTAGGGCTAGCAGCACCCCCTGGCTAAACACGACGCCGCCGTAGACATTCATATTGCGGGCCATGTTTTCGGGGTAGACCAGCAGATTTTTGATTAGCTCGGTGGTTTCTACCAGCATGAAGTGGGTGAGTATGCAGCTGTCGGGCAAAGCCACCCGCTCCACCGAACTGTGGGAAATATCGCGCTCGTGCCACAGGGCCACATTCTCCAGGGCAGCCATGGCGTTGCCGCGCAGCAGTCTCGCCATCCCGGTCAACCGCTCTGAGCGGATGGGGTTGCGCTTGTGGGGCATGGCCGATGAACCCTTCTGCTTCTTAGAGAAAAATTCCTCTACTTCCAGCACGTCGGTGCGCTGCAAGTTGCGAATTTCGACCGCAAACCGCTCGATGGAGGCCCCCAGCAGGGCTAGAGCGTTCATAAAGTCGGCGTGGATGTCGCGGGAGATCACCTGGGTGGAGGCGGTGTCGGGGCGCAGGCCCAGGTTTTGACAGGCCAAAGCCTCAATTTTGGGGTCGATGTTGGCGTAGGTGCCCACTGCGCCAGAGATTTTGCCGACGGCGATCGCATCCTGTAGATGGGTCAGCCGCTCCCGGTGGCGCAGCATCTCCGCCAGCCAGCCAGCCAGCTTAAAGCCAAAGGTAATCGGCTCCGCGTGAATGCCGTGGGAGCGACCAATCATCACCGTATCGCGGTGCTCCTGAGCCCGGTAGCGAATCGCCTGAATCAGGCTCTCCACATGGATCATGATCACCTGAAGGCTGTCTACCAGCTGTAGCGATAGGGCCGTGTCGAGCATGTCAGAGCTGGTCATGCCCAGGTGAATGTAGCGCCCGGCGTCGCCCACGTACTCATTGACGTTGGTGAGAAAGGCGATCACATCGTGGCGCACCTCCGCCTCAATCTCAAGAATGCGCTTGGGGTCAAACTTGGCCTTAGCCTTGATTTCCGTGACCGCTTCCTCAGGAATGTAGCCCAACTCGGCCTGGGCTTCGCACACCGCGATTTCGACCCGCAGCCAGGTTTTAAATTTGTAGTCGTCGGTCCAGAGATCGCCCATTTCGGGCAGGGTGTAGCGTTCAATCAAGGCTTTGGTCAGAATACAACCGTCCCATTCTACCCGGCAGCCCCAGGCTGTGGAAAATTGAAGCACTATACTTCATGCCTGAGGCGCAGGACAGCGCTTTTGCCAGCATTGGTTTGGCTGGAAGTGTAGCGCTGGCTAGAGATGTCAACGGGTAGAGGATTTGCTATAAATTTGACCGTTCAGACCTGCCAACGAGAGCGCCAGACCTAGGCTGCTTCCTGACACAATCAGAATTTTCCCTAGAGAAAATTTAAGAATCCAGGACTCACTCTAGGCGATGTTTGCATTTACCCGGCCTTTGCCTGACAGAAGGGTCTACTGCGACTACTGGGCGTTTTGCCGGGCATAGTCGAGGTTGGGCTGATAGTCAACCGCCTTCTGCTGGGCAGTGGCGTAGTTGGGGTCAGAGGCGGGCACTCGCTGCATCAGATCGATCGCCTGCGCCCACGCGTTGGCTACCTCTTGCCACTGGGCCGGGGTAGTAGCGGTTTGGGCTTGGTTAGCGGCGGTTTGAGCCGCATTAACTGCTTGCCTAAACAGATCCTCTGCGGGTACAGCCGCTGGGTCAACCGGAGGTGGTACAGCCGATTCGGTGATTGCAGGCTCTCCCCCTGGAGTAGGCTGTCGCAGGCGACCGAGCAGCCCGTTGAGCAGCAGACCAACCAGAGCTAGAGCCAGAGCCCCCAGGCCCAAGCCTAAAATCAAGCGCATGGGCAAGCCAGACCCTCCGCCTGCCCGGCGGACGCTGCCGTCGTCGTTAAACTGTTCAGGAGAGAGAGAGACGTGGGTGGATGGGTCTGAGCCAAACTCTTGAATGAAGTCGTCAGTGGCGTCGGGTTCATCATCTACTAAGGCCACCCCGTTGCGGTCTTGGATGAAGCCGTTGCTGTCTGGGGAACTGTCGCTAAAGCCCCCGGCATCAAACCCTTCATCTTCAAACCCTTCATCACCGAAATCCTGGATCTCGAAACCTTCGTCGCTGAGTCCTGCGGACTCAAAGCCGGGCGAATCTAGCTCGTCGCTGCCAAACTCAACGGACTCAAAGGCCGGATCATCCATCATGTCATCGCTGAGTCCGAGGACAGAAGCCGGTACAGCCCCAGCAGAATAATCCTCAGGCTGCTCTAGAAACGTATCGTCAACGTCGCCAGGTTCGCCAGCCATGGCGAGATCGGGGATAAAGTCGCCCTCAACGGTCTGGTCTAACTCCATGGTTGAGAAGGGCATGTCGGTATCGGCATCAAAGCCTGTCCCGTAGGCCTCGGAATCAAAGGGATTGGGAGTGGTGTAGGGGGTCTCAGTCTGAGACTCGAAGCTCAGGCCAGGATCAAATGCAATCTCGGGTTCAACCTCGAAGTCGGCAGGGGAGTCTAGGACGAGGTTGGGGTCAAAGCTGCTGTCCTCCGCTGCCCAGGGTGGAGCCTCAGCCTCGGGGTTCCCCGAGGCGCTCTCCCCAGGAAAGGCCTCTGCGCCCAAGGGATCCAGGAGCAGATCTTCTGAAGCGGCTTCTAAATCAAAATCGTTGAAGACGGGGGTGTCTGTTGCCTCAGCACTGAGCTCGTCCTCGGCTAGGTTAAGATCAGCGGCGGCAAAATCAGCGGCTCCCAGATCGTCGTAGGCCCCTAGATCGTCGTAAGTTCCCAGGTCAGGGTCAGCATCGACGGTGAGACCCGGCTCGACTGAGGCCCAGTCGTCGCTGCCCAAGGTGGCAGCTTCGGTGAGATCGAGATCAGCAGCGGCACCTAAATCCTCAAAAGCTAAATCTTCTGCAGCTAAAAGCTCGGGGGCCAAATTTTCTAAACCCGGTTCTAGGTCTGGTGTAGCGTAGCCAGCGCCCAGATCGAGGTCAGGGAAGGCCTCGGCGTCGGGTGTGATTTCCTCAGCCATAGGGGCTTCCGGATCGAATCCTTCGTCATCAAACCCCAGGCCTAGCTCGGCATCGAACTCAGTGACCCCTAGGAGATCGGGTTCTACCCCAGGCAGATCGAGATCGTTGGGAATGTCCTCCAGGTTGGTCAGTTCCTCGGGAGGACCGACTTCGTCGCTCAAGCCCTCGTCAAAACCGACCAAGTCATCCATCCCAGACAAATCGGTGGCCCAGGGGTCGATGGTACCGTCTGCTGGGCCTGGAGTGGGGATGCTCTCTAGATCGAGGCTGGCGTCGCCGCTGCTCCAAAGGTCGTCTAGATCGCTATCCACGTCAGGGGCTGTGGGGTGAGCTGCAGGGGTGTTGATGTCAAAGTCGAGGTCGGCGGCGGCGATCGCCTCCCCATCGCCCACACTCTCAGTCAGCTCTGGGTCGGTCTCAAAGTCGAAGTCAAAGTCGGCAACGGCTTCGGGGTCGCTGGCGGCAGGCCATTGATCGGCCTCTAAATCTAGAAGAGCAGCTTCATCGGCAGCGGCAAAATCTAGGTCGAGGGCATTGTCGTCGGTTCCTAGGTCAAAGTCGAGCCCATCGCTGGCCCCGGTGGGTGCATCCTCTAGGCCCAGATCCAGATCTAACGCATCAGCGTCGAATCCACTGGGGGCGCTGGGTTCTCCCCCATCGAAATCAAAATCTAGATCGGTGTCAGCCGCTGCGATCGGAGATGGTTCAAAGCCTAAATTTAGATCATCCTCTGAGGCCCCAGCGAATTCGTCATCCATATCGAGGTCGCCCATGCTTAAATCGAGGTCAAAATCGCTCGCTGGGGCACCCTCAGCGGGTTCATCAGTGAGATCTAGATCAAAGCCCAGGTCATCTGCGGCACCTGCAGGAGCATCGTCTAGGCCTAAGTCAAAATCGAGCTCCGCCGCGTCGGAGGTTGCGCTCTCTGAGGCTTCGGTGAAGCTTAGGTCAGCGGCGGGGGTATCGGCCAGGGCCAGGTCGAGATCGAAGTCGGCAGCGGATTCAGCAGCGCCAGGCTCGGAGAGTCCCAGATCAAAATCTAGATCGGTAACCTCAGAATCGCTCGGATCTTCGCCAAGGCCTAGATCGAAGTCGAGATCGCTGGCGTCGGCAGAGGTGTCGGTGAACTCTAGACCAAAATCATCGGCGGCCCCCAGGTCGGTAACGCTGTTGGTGAGGTTGGTATCGGTGAGGCTGGTGTCGGTGAGATCGAGGTCAAAGTCGCTGGCGCTATCGTCGGTAAAGCTGAGGTCAAAGTCGGCTGGGGCATCGAGATCGAGATCGCTGGGGCTGTCGGTAAACCCTAAATCGAGGTCGGCACCGCCGAAGTCATTGCCTAGGGCCGCGTCAAGGTCGCCTAGCTGATCGAGGTCGGTTCCACTGGTGCTGTCGAGGTCAAACCCGAGGTCGGGATCATCGCTGGCGGGGGCGGCATCTAGGCCTAGGTCAAAGTCCAAATCGGCAATGGAGGAGTCTTGCAGCACCAGGTCTTCGCTCCAGGCGCTGGTGTCGGCCCCCAGCTGTTTGCCGCTGACGGTCAGGTGTTGGATGGCGGCTAGCTCCAGCCCGGTGATGCCTTTTTTCACGTAGGCCACCAGATCGGCCTGGTGGGGAATTTGGGCGGACTCTAGGTTCACCTGAAGGGTGCTGTCGTTTTGCACCACGTGGGCAGTAATACCCTGGGCCTCTAGGTGGCGATTCATCAGAGCCGCGATCGCCTCTGGGTCGCCCTGACGGGCCAGTTGCAGAACAGTGGGGGGCGGATTAGACATAGGGGTCTATTGAATTCGATGAATTCAGCGCACAGGCCGGAGAATTCCCTATAGTATGCCCGCGGTGGCTGATATTGACACAATCATCGGCTCACAGTGCGTAAACCTAAGGTAATGTCGTCCCAATTGTTACGGATTTTGTTGATTTAGCTCCTGTAGTGCGCGCTCTAGCTGCTGCTGGGCTTCGCCGTAGCGCCGCCAATCGCCCTGCTGAAGGGCCTGCTGGCCGGTTTGGTAAGCATCTAGGGCTGACTGCACCAGATCGGAGACGGTGCTCGGGGGGGCGGGTGCGACACCGGGGTCGGCGGGGGCAGGGGGAGGGGCGATCGCACCGCCAAAAATGGCATCCAGGCTTTGATCCAGGGTTTCACGCATCACGACGCGATCGTTGTAGGCCACAATCACCCGCCGCAGCTCGGGCAGCTCGCCCTGGTCGGCTCGGAGATAGATGGGCTGCACGTAGAGCAGCGACTGCTCGACGGGGATCACCAGCAGGGTGCCGCGAATTACCCCCGAGCCTTGCTGGCTCCAAAGGGTAAGCTGCTCAGAGATCTCTGGCGTCTGACTAATACGGGCCTCGACCTGGGTGGGGCCAAACACTAGCTCCTGCTTCGGGAATTCGTAGAGCAGCAGCTTGCCGTAATTGTCGCCGTCGGAGCCGCCCGCCATCCAGGCGATCATGTTGTCGCGGTTAGCGGGGGTAAAGGGGAGAATTTGCATAAACTCTTCTCCCTCTAGCTGGGGCAGCTTCATGATCACGTAGTAGGGCTCCATGGGCTCTGCAGCGCCCTCTTCCCCATGCTCTGGGAACCGCCAGAGGTCTTCACGGTTGTAGAAGACTTCTGGGTTTTCCATGTGGTAGGCCCGGTACATCTGGGCCTGCACGGTGAAAATATCCTGGGGGTAGCGCAGGTGCGCGCGGTAGCTGGCGGGCAGATCTTCGATGGGTTTAAACAGGTTGGGAAAAATCTGGCTGTAGGTAGCCAGCAGCGGGTCGTCACGATCGCGCGCATAAAACTCCAGGCTGCCGTCGTAGGCGTCGACAAACACCTTGACCGCATCGCGAATGTAGTTGACGCCGTTGCGCATCAGGGGGTTGGTGTTCTCCACCAGCGAGACCATGTCGGTGCGGCGGTTGAGGGGCTCGGAATAGGGGTAGCGATCGCTGCTGGTGTAGCCATCTAAAACCCACTTGATGCGCCCGTCGATCACTGCTGGGTAGGGATCGCTGTCGTAGGTGAGAAAGGGGGCCACGTGGCGCACCCGCTCAGTAATCAGCCGGTGGTAGTGAATCCGGGTTTCAGGGCTGAAATAGTTGGAAATCAGCACTCGCACGTTGCCTAAGTCAAAGGCGTAGGCCAGCCGTCGCAGCCACGAGTTGAGCGGTACGCCGCCCGCTCCGGTGTAGCGGTAAGACGCGTTGGTATCGCCCTGGGGATAGTCGAACTCGTCGGTGTTGGCCCCGGTAAAAATGTAGTTGCGGGTGCTTTCGCCGTAGTAGAGCCGGGGCTGGTCGAGGGGCAAATCGACGGTGGAAACCGGGGGCACATTGCGAATAAAGAAATCGGGTAGCCCGTTGGGGGTGACCTGGTTGACCGGGCTCATCACCACCCCAAAGCCGTGGGTAAATTTGAGCTGGCGGTTGATCCAGTTTTGAGCTTCGGGGGGCAGCTGCTCGACCGGCAGTTCGCGGGCCGAGAGGGTGACCTGGCGGTAGTCGCCGTTGAGGGTGTAGCGGTCAACATCCACATCCTCAAAGTTGTAGTAGAGGCGAATTTCTTGCAGCTGCTTGTAGGTGCTGAGCAGGGGCGCGTAGTCCCAGAGGCGAATGTTGCCGACGGTGGGCTCGTTGGCGTCAATCACTGCGCGATCGAGGCTATTGTCGGCGGGGAAGGGCTCTGACACCACGCTGGTGAGGTTGTAGGCCTCGCGGGTAAAGGCAATGTTGTGCTCGATGTAGGGGCGCTCCATGGTGAGTTCGTTGGGCTCCACCACAAAGTTTTGCTGAACCCAGGGGTACAGGCCGTTGACCAGCACCAGCACGCCCAGATAGATGACAATGCCAAAAATGGGCAGCGAAAAGCCGCTGCGCCCCAGGGCAATTAAAAACAGCGCTGCCACTGCCAGGGTGACAAACCCCATCAGCCAAAAAGACTGGAGCCGGGCGTGGACATCGGTGTAGCCCGCCCCAAAGATGACGCCGCTGTCGGAGTAGAGCAGCGAAAAGCGATCGAGCCAAAAGCCCATCGCCAGCAGCACCGCGATCGCGGTCAGCAGTAGGCACAGGTGGGCCTTAGCCTCCCCGGTGAGAAAGTACTTCCAGCCGCGCTCGGGGCGCACCTCACCCTTGAGGGCATACACAGCGCTGGCCAGCAGTAGCGACCACACCAGCAGACCCATCATGCTGTCTTGCTGCCCCTGCCACAGGGGCAGCTTAAACATGTAAAAGCCAATGTCGCGCTGAAAGATGGGGTCGGCAGTGCCAAACTCAGTGGGGTTGAAAAATTGCAGTACCGTCTGCCAGGCGGACGCGGTGCGCAGTGCCACCCCCAGCGAGAGCAGAAAAACCAGCCCTGTTGCTCCCAGATGGATAAAGCGTTCGATCTGCTGGAGCTGAGCCGGGTCGGTGTAGCGACTCGACAAATGGTAGGCGCGATCGCGGGTCAGCTGCCGCGCGATTTGGTAGTTGGCCCACAGCACTCCGCCGTAAACGACAAACGACCCCACCCCCAGGGCTAGCTGCCACTTGATGCGTACCCAAAACACCGACGCGTAGCCCACCGACTCAAACCACCACGACTCGGTCAGCAGATGTACCAGGCTGCCCGAGAACACCAGCAGCAGCGTGATTGCCACCAGCCAGGGCAGGAACCGACGGGCCTTGAAGGATTTAGCAGGGGAATAGGTCACAGGTATGGCGGGTAGGGGCAGATTGCAGCCAGGCAAAACATCTAAACATAACGCCTGAAGTGCCGTTGCTTATCAAGTCTAGCGATCTCACTGCGGGGAGAAGTCGCCTATGCCCTTAGGCTTAACCTTTTTTTAGGGCGCAATCGCCTCAATGCCCTGTTCATTGCTAGATTGTTGGACCCCTAGGTGTGGAGTAGCCTGCGATCGCAACCCCCTCTGCCCAGCTGATTGTCAACTTTTAATAAGCCCTTGCGGAATGACCGTAGTCCTACGGAAGTTACTGGGGAAACCTAACAGGCAGTAGCCCTCCTTCGGTGCCCCACCTATGAGCGAATATACAGGCATGACCCCCACCGTCATCATTGGCGTAGGGGGCACTGGCAAAGAGATTTTGGTCAAAATTCGCCGCATGATCGTGGAGCAGTATGGCTCCCTCGACGCCCTGCCCATCGTCTCGTTTTTGCACATCGACACTGAGCAAAACGCCAAAGTTTCCGAAGCCCAGACGGTGCTAAAGCAGGATATTTCCCTACGCCCCATCGAGCAGGTGTGGGCCAAGGTTGAGGATGCCAAGGCTATTCTCAACAAGCTGTCGGCCTACCAGTATTTAGACGAATGGTTCCCCAGCGAGCTCAAGGGCACCGACTCGATCTTGTCTGGGGCGGGCCAGATCCGGGCCCTAGGGCGGTTTGCCTTCAGCCTCAACTATCCGCTGATTAAGGACTACTTCACCAAGGCCAAGGGGCGCATCGTCGGCCATGAGAAGTTCATGCTCGATCGCTGGAAGGTGCAGCTCGACAAGGGCATCAACATCTTTGTGGTCTGTTCGCTCTCCGGCGGCACTGGCTCCGGCATGGTAATGGATCTGGCCTACAACCTGCGCGACTGGGTACCCGTGTCAGAACTGCCCCAGACCAGCGCCTTTCTGGTGTTGCCGGGGGCCTTTTCGGGATTGGGCGATCGCGTCATTGCCAACGCCTACGCTGCCCTGATGGAGCTGAACCACTACAGCCGAGGCGACACCCGCTTTGACGTGCAGTACAGCGACAGCCAGAGCGATCGCATCACCAGCCAGAGTGGCCTCGATGTGCCCTTCAACTTCACCTACCTGGTGGGCAACAGCAACGACAAAGTCACCTTCCCCACCCTGGGCGACGTGCTGGAGATGGTGGCTCAGAACGTGTTTCTCGACTTTAGCTCCGGCTTTAGCCAGTACAAAAAGCTGGTGCGCGACAACGTCCGCAAGCACTGGGCCAGCCCCGACGCCTTGGGCTACCCGCAAAACTTCATGAGCTTTGGCCTCTCCAGCATTCAGTTCCCCGTAGAGCGGGTGCTGAACGCCTGCTCAGCTCGCCTGGCGGCCAAGTTGGTGGACTGGTGGAGCAACCCCACCCCCGCCCCGGCAGCGATGTCCGACCTGATTCGCACCGAGATTCTCCCTGGCCTGTTCCTCGCCGAATCAGAGCACGACCACCAGGTGATCGACAGCATCAGCATGGGCGACAACAAAAAGCCCTACGCCAAGGAAGTCGCCGACTGGGTGGCCGGGGTGCGCAAGCGCCGCAACGATCTGAATATCCCCTTCGAGAACCTGCAACGGTTTATCTCCAACGAGCAGGAGAAATACGCCCCCCACTTCAACGACACCGGCACCGACCCTAAGCGCTGGAGCGACTACTTCCAAAAAATGTGGGACAACCTCAGCTGGCTAATCCCCGAAAAGCGCAAGGAACTGCGGGCCACGGTCTACCTGATGGTGGAAGATCGCTTCCGGGGGCCGAAGTTTACCCGCCAGTTCTTGGAAGTGCTAATCGAGGTGTTTGCCAACTTTCGCAGCAAATTCGACGAAGATCGGCAGAAATACTGGCTACCGCGCGAGCGATCGGCCCAAAACGCTCTGCAAACCCTGCTCAAGCAGATCGACGACCACGCCAAGCAGATGATGATGCTCAATCGGAAAAAAGTTATCGAAGATGACTTTCAAGGCATCATGCAGGCGCTGGAGCAGGTCTACGTCTCTAAGGTCGAGGTCAAAGCCCGCACCCTGGGGGTAATGCTGCTCGACGGCCTGCGCGAAGAAATCGACCAGCTCTTGGTCGATCTCACTGCCTTTGAAACCGTGCTGGGCAACGTCCAGGTCGAACTGAAGGACAAAGAGCGTGTCTACACCCGGGAGACCGGCGGCCTGACGGTCAACGGCATTTTGCTCTACGACGAAAAAGAAATCGACGCCGCCTACCGCAAAACCGTCGCCGACCAGGAAGAAACCCTCTGCCAGACCCTCTCCCAACAGGTGCTCGAAGAACTGCGGGTACGCCTGTTTGACCTCTACCCCTACGACGCGCTGAAAACTAAGGATCTCTACGAACGACTGCTGGGTCAGGCCATGGATGTGTTTCGCCGCCGCAGTCAGCTCGACATCTCCACCGCCCGCAAATTCCTGGAGCAGTACCCCACGGTCGAAATGCAGGAGGCCCAGATCAAAACCACCTTCGAGAAATCGGAGGCCTTTCTGCGCCTCAGCCAGGAGCAAAAGAAGCTGGGTTGGGACGACAAGCTGGAGAAGTACCAAAAACTCGTTGGCATCCAGGGCGGCAGCAAGCCCACCGACCCCGCCGTTGCCGCCCTGCTGCCGATGATCCGCAAAACCAGCACCGTCACCGACAAAGAAATTCGCCCTCTCAACGACCCCTACCACATTTACTTTGTGCAGGAAATTGGCGCTTTCCCATTGAGGATGATTGAGGGCATGGAGCGGATGCGATCGCTCTACCGCGCAGTTAGCCAGGCCGACCACAACCCCCTGCACACCCACCAAGACTACCGGCAGTTTGGCGATGTCATGCCCGAAACCAGCAACGAGCGCCAGGCCCGCTACAATCTGATGCTGGCCAACGCCCTGGGCCTAGTGCGCCGCGAAGACAACCGGGTGACGGGCTTTGCCGAGGTCAAATTCACCTACCGCGACAAACTCACCGGCTTCGACAAAACGGAGGTCATGGGTACCACCTGGGAAGAGGCCGAAGACTTCCTCCTCACCGACCAAAACCGCCGCCTGTCGGAAACCCTGGACAATGCCATTCGGGCGATCGGCGAACAGGCCGCCACCAAACCCCAAAAGCAAGCCCTCTACACCCAGGTGATGACCTACCTGCAACAGCAGGAGCAAACTCTCCCCGGCGGCTCCGACAGCGAGGATTACAAACGCATCCAGGCCGCGATCTCCAACTTCGTCACCACCCACCGCCTCTTCATCCCTGGCGAAAATCCTCAACCCACCGCTACCATCCCCACTCCTCACCCCCTACCCCCTATCCCAGCGGCCCCCGCCGTCCGCCCCAGCACTAACCCCACCCCCGTCGTCCTCGACTCTGAAAACCTGACCAAATACGCCAAGCTGGTGGAAAGCTGCTACCGACGCGGTACGCCCTCGCCTACCGAACTGGAACTCCTGGAGAAATTCCGATTGAAGTATGGGGTTTCGGTGGAGCAGGCGAATGCGATCGCCGCCCAATATCAACCCCAAGACACCCTCGAACAGGCCGCCGCCGAGTTTGCCCTCATGTACCGGGCCTTCCTCGACAACGACGGCGAAATTGACATGGAGGAACAGGCCCAACTGCTTGACCTCCAGGAAGAACTGGGCCTCACCAACGAGCAGGTTGCCACCATTGAAGACAACGTGCGCGCCGAAATGAACCGACCGTAGGAAGAAAGTTCTGAGTTTTGAATGCTCAGTTTTGAGTGCGTAGCTGGTTGTAGGCTGGGTGCGGCACCAGCGAAAGTTAACTTACAACATGGGCGTTGAGTTCCACGCCGTTGCACCCAACCTACCCGACTTCTTCAATTCAAAACTCAAAACTCAAAACTCAACCCTCTCCCCACCGCCCATCCACCCCCTACTCATCCACCCATTTACCATGACCGACAGCTTCAACCACGTCACCTGCCCTAAATGCGGCTACGAAGAAAACACCACCACCGCTCAGAAGTGCGAAATCTGCGGCCAGCCTCTGAAAAAGAGTAAGTCCCTGGCTCCCGTGATTGCCGGGGTGGGGGCCGCCATCTTCTTAGGGGCGCTGGGCTTTACGGGCTATAACGCCTTTTTCCGTAAGGATGCATCCCAGCCTGTTCCTCAAGCCACTAATCCTCCGGTGGATGCCAATACCAATACAGGAGTGGATCCGACTGCTACGACACCGACAACCACCCCAGGCCAGCCCGCCGATGTGGCCAACGCCCTGAGTTGGGGCGATCGCATCCTCTTCACCGATGCATCCAACGCTGACATGCAGGCGGGGGCCGCCGCCTACGCTTCGGGCGACTATGCTACCGCCGCCGCCCGCTTTGACGCCGCCCGTAAGGCCGTTCGCAACGACCCCGAGGCGTTGATTTATTTCAACAATGCCAAGCTCGGTTCTACCCCTGCTTTAGGCATTGCCGCTGTCGTGCCCATTGGCGATAACCCCAACACCGCCCGCGAACTGCTGCGTGGTGTCGCCCAGGCCCAGGATGAGGCGATCAAGGCTGGCACCCCCATGAAGGTGCTGATTGCTAACGATCGCAACGATGCGGGCCAGGCAGCTGCGATCGCCAATGCCCTCGTCCAAGACCCCAACGTCGTTGGTGTCATCGGCCACGGCACCAGCACCACGACCCTAGCCGCTGCCCCCGTCTACCAACAGGGCCAGCTGCCGATGATCTCCCCCACCAGCACCACCACAGAGTTGGCTACGGTGCCCAGGGAGGGCGGTAATTTTGTTTTTCGGGTGATTCCTAGCGACCAGTTTACGGGCACCACCCTGGCCCGCCACATGCTCACGTTGGGCAAGACCAAGCCCATCGTGTTCTATAACTCCCAAAGCTCCTACAGCAAGTCGCTGCAAGACGCGTTCTCCACCACCCTGGGCTTAGAAGGGGGCCAGGTGGCCAAACTGGTCGATCTCTCCCAGGGCAACCCATCGACAGAACTCCAGGGCAGCGGAGCCGATGCCATAGTGCTGCTGCCCGACTCGGCCACCTTTGATGCGGCGATCGCCGTCGCCCAGCTCAACAATGGCCAGTTGCCGGTGCTAGCTGGCGACGCTTTCTACCGCATTGATGCGCTGGAAAAAGGCGGCGCTAGCCTGACGGGCACCGTAGTGACCGTGCCCTGGCACCCGCTCAAATCGACCCCACCCTTTGCCCAGACCTCCTCTAGCCTCTGGGGCGGCGATGTCAACTGGCGTACGGCTCTCAGCTACGACGCGTTTCAGGCGTTGAGTTCGGCCCGCACGGTCGGGAACGTGGCTCCCGGCAGCGGTACCTCAGGGCGAGCTGCGATGGGGCAAGCTTTGGCCGCGCAAGGATTCTCCGCTAATGGATCCACAGGGGCGATTAGCTTCTTGCCGTCGGGCGATCGCAACACCACTGTGCTGCTGGTCGAAGTTAAACCCGGCAGTCGGTCAGGCACCGGTTTTGACTTCGTGCCGCTGCCGTAGGGAGTAGGGGGTTAGATGGATTTGAGAAAATACTGACCCCTTACCCCTCACTCTCCACCCCTCTACCCCTCCGGACTGCTGCGCCGCGCCCGCATGCGTTCTTTCATGCCTTCTACAAAGTCGCCCGCGATCAGGCCCTGCTCGATTTCGAGCTTGGCCTCTTCTTCTTCCCGATCGAGGGCCTTTTGCAGGTTGGCCACGTAGAACTCCATCTTGTGGTCATCGACCGCGTCGGGGGTGCCGGAGGTAAGAATGGCGCGAATCATGCCAAACAGGCGGTCGGGGAAGCGCTGGAACAGAAAGGACTGGCGGCGCAGGCTACCGGAGTCGTTGAAGTAGCGAAATTGGCCCATATGGCCGTACACCCGCGTCGGCACCCAGGGAATAATCTGTGGCGGAATCATTGGCACGATGTCGTTGTTATTGACATAGCGGACGATGCGATCGCCCATTCGCCCATTCATATAGTTCACCAGCTTCCAGTCGGCCACTCGGGGCTGGCCAAAGGTATACAGCCCACTCACCTCAAACCCCTGGGTTTCTAGGGAAATCGTGGCCACCGCCGCCAGGGCACCGCCCAGGCTGTGGCCGGTCACCCACAGCTTGGTTTCGGGGGTTCGCCATTTTTTCAGGTAGTAGACCACCTGCTTTTCCACGCTTTGCCAGGCGTCTAAAAAGCCTCGGTGGACTCGTCCGGTGGGGGGCACTGCCTCCTGGTCGGCCAGCACCGTAAATTCTTTCAGGCGAATCTTGAGGTTCGTTTTCCAGTCGGTGAGCTGCTGGGTGCCCTTAAACACCAAAATCAGGTTGTTGTCGCGCCGAAACAGAAACGCCTGGGTGTCGGTAAGGCGCATGTCGAGATACATGAAACTGTCGCGAATATCCCGGATGCTGGTCTTCTCGCCCTCTTGGAGCCAGGTTTTGATCACCTCGACTACATACCTGCGGGCGTTGAGCTGCTTCCAGCGGTTGTCAATGTCGTCGCTAAGCCACAGCCGCGAAATGTCGGTGACGTAGTCGCGGTCTTCGTAGACCAGGTGGGCGGCTTTGGCCAGGCACAGGGCGCGGTAGGTGTCGTACTTGCCCCCCTCGGCTTCAATGGTCTCAATGCCGCTAAAGTCGTGGGTGCTGTAGGGGGGCGGCAAAATCTTGAAGCCAAAGCGCTCAAACAGCTTTTGCACCCGTCCGTAGCCCGCCCAGTAGATGTAGTGAAACAGCTTGTCGTAGAAGCCGGAGCCGCCCTTGCGCCGGTAGCGGCGATCGCCAATCAAATTAATCCAGTAGATGATGAAGGGCTTGATCTCGTCGGCCATCACCAGGCCCGACTCGATCATGATTTCGAAGTACTCTAGCCCACCGAGGAATGAGTCGAACCAGTCCCGCAGGGCGATCTCAATAACAAACTCTTCGCTGTCGTACTGCTGCACCAGCTCCAGGGTTTTGGGGGCGATCGCGTTGTTCTGGCTAGCCAGGCGCTTGATTTCGTCAAGGCCATTGCGCATTTTGACCATTTGATCGTGCGATCGCAGCGCCCGCCTGAGCCGATAGTCGGTAGCCTCAAAGCTAATCAATCGCCCGTCTTCTGGATGGTTAATGTAGAACGTGCGGTACTCCTCGTAGTCCAGAATATCCAGCACATTTTTAACGGCCTCTCGCTCCCGAAAGGCCTTCACCTCCTGGCGAGCCAGCTCTACCCGCTGCCAGCGCCGCTGCTGCTGATACACATGCAGCCAAGTCAGGGCAATAAAGGCACCGCCCGCCAGGCTGAGGCTGGCTAACAGGAGGGCTGGCGAAATACTCGTCATCATTCTCAAGGGCGATCGCAGCAGACGCCTGGGCATGCTCTGGGCAACGAGCACCTCTGAGGTTTGCAGCTCTACCCCGTTAGCCAGCGTCGCGGCTGCCGTCGGTATTTGGGCGATCGCGCCAGTGGCTAGGCTCAGTGAAGCCCCAAAAACGAGAAAAAATCGACGAATAGCCATAGTTACTACCGACAAATTCCCATTGCTTGCCCCGATGCTACCGGAAAAACCTCGAGGCAGCCTCCCAAACCCCAAATCCTCTATCCTGCCCCTGGCATCAGCCGATTCAGTAGCGCTGGATCGAGCCAGTACCAGTAGGCCATGCCCAATAGCAGCAGTAACGTTGCACCCAACAGCCACAAAGGCCAGCGGGGCTGAGTGGTAGGGGGTAGGCTCATGGCAACCTCGATCGCATTTTGCTAACTCTACCCTGGCCCAGAGCAGCCCTAGGGCAATTCTCTACACAATGGCGCGACGATGGCGCGGGCGCAGGTTGTTACAATTTTTGAGGGGCTATTGAAATCGAATATCGCATTTTGCCCCAACGCTGACGTTATGAGGCTCGAAAAAAGACCATGGCGGTTAATTGCGCGGTAGATTGTAAAGACGGCTGTGTGCTGGGGAATGACTGCCCCAACCTGGAGTACACTGCCGAAGCGTCAAAATTTATTTCTGACACCCCCCTCGATAAGCTGCTCGAAATGGCCGACGAGGCCGTGCGCCGCAAAATGATGGAGCGCGCCTCTCAGCCGCCCAAATGGGTGCTGCCAGAGGATTAGACGCCTCTGATAGGCGATCGCACGATCGCCCCATACTGGTCACAAGGTAGCCCTGTGCTATCGTGTGACAAGCAAGTTGTTAGTTGCATTACCGGCTTGGCTTAGTCCTTAGTTGAGTACATCTCCTTGATAACTTTCTACTCCTTCTCTCTCTATTTGGAGATGTATCCATGTCGATTTACGTAGGGAATTTGGCCTTTACCGCCACCCAAGACCAGATCACCGAGGTCTTTGCCGAATATGGTGCCGTTAGCCGGGTTAGCCTGCCTACCGATCGTGAAACCGGTCGTCCTCGCGGTTTTGCTTTCGTTGAAATGGAAAGCGAAGCCGACGAAGACAAAGCTATTGAAGCCCTGGATGGGGCCGAGTGGATGGGGCGCGATCTAAAGGTCAATAAAGCTCGCCCCAGAGAGTCTCGTGGTGGCGGTGGCGGCGGTGGCGGCGGCGGTGGCTGGAACAGCCGTCGCTAAGCAACAGGGTGTGGCCGAGTACGCTTGGCCACACCCATAACATTCAGGCGTTGTCGAGGGGGTATCGCACCGTCGGTGCCCAAGGATTTTAGGCTGACGCTATTAGAGCGCTGCTTTATCCGCGTTAGCAAATTTTTAGGAGAACTAATGGCCCAGGTTGTATTGGGAGAAGACGAAAATATTGAATCGGCCCTACGGCGCTTTAAGCGCAAGGTTGCTCGGGCCGGCATTTTTTCAGATATGCGGAAAAATCGCCATTTCGAAACCCCCATCGAAAAGAAGAAGCGCAAAACCATCGCCCGTCAGAAGCAGCGGCGCTGGGGATCAAAGCGCTAGGCGTTTAACCCTTAATCAGAGTCTGTAGTTCAGCCACTAACTGGTGTAGATGGTGCTGCTTGTGGGTAGCCATAAGCGTAATCCGCAAGCGGCTCGTGGGCACTGTCGGTGGTCTCACCGCTGCGACCCATAGGCTCGCAGATTGCAGCTGCTGGCTGGCTGTCAAAATAGCCTCCGCTGATAAGCCCTCCAGGCAGATAATGGGCGAAGCCGACGGCAAGCGCCTAAGCCGAAGGGGGGCTGCTGCTGACTCTGCCAAGATTTGATCAATCTGCTGAATGAGGTAGTTTACCTGGTGCCAGAGTACTTCGCGGCGCCAGGGTTCTTGCTGAATAATCTGCACCGCCGCCAGGGCCGCCGCCGTATCCGCTGGCGATAGACCTGTGGTGTAAATCCAGCCTGGGGCGCGGTTGCGGAGGAAGTCGATCAACTGGGTAGATCCAGCTACGTAGCCCCCTAGGCTGCCCAGGGCCTTGCTGAGGGTGCCAACTGTGACCAGAGGATGGTTGGTGCAGCCCAGGTGCTCTACGGCCCCAGAGCCGCCTTTGCCAAACACTCCCGTGCCGTGGGCCTCGTCCACGAGCACCATAGCGTTGTAGGTTTCTGCCACAGCCAGAATTTCTGCCAGCGGGCACAGGTCACCATCCATGCTGAATACGCTGTCGGTAGTGATCAGACAGCGGCGGTGGCGATCGCGGTGGGTCTCCAATAGTTCTTTTAGGTGGGCCACGTCCCCATGGCGATAGTCCAGGGCGGTGGCCCCGCTGACCTTGCCCCCTGCCCTCAGGCTAGAGTGATTGTACTCGTCGCCCAAAATCAGATCTGGGGTGCCGACTAGGGCGGCGATCGCCCCCATATTCGCCAGATAGCCTGAGCTAAACACAATCGCGTCCTCGGTGCCCTTGAGGACGGCGATCGCCCGCTCCAACTCCCGATGCAGGTCGCGATGGCCGCTGAGCAGCCGCGAGCCAGTGCTGCCGGTTCCGTAGGTGTGAATGGCCGCGATCGCCGCCTCCGCCAGACGAGGGTCGCTGGCCAGGCCCAGATAGTCGTTGCTGGCAAAGTTCACCAGGGTCTGTCCCTGACGCTGAACCACTGCCCCGGCCATACCGTCGATTGCCTGCACCGAGCGGTAGCGGTGGGCGCGATGCAGCGCCTCTAAAGACCGATCCAGCCAATCGTAGGGAGTGGTGCCCATAGGTGGGGTGAGCTTTCTTCAGCGACTACGTCGTCAGAAACTGCTGTTGCGAGATGGCCGTCACGCGCTGCTGGCGACGCCGCTGCCAAATCTTCGGCATCACTCGCATGTGACGCCTAAAGTTACTCCACTCCGCGGCGCTTAGCTGAATTTGCTGCCAGGCAGGCCGAGCCAAGAGCTGCTCAGACCAGCGCTGCAACCGAGGATAATCGGTCAGCGAAACGCCCAGGTCAGACACCTGTGGCACGAGGGTTCCAGCCACGATTTCGGCCAGCGTTAGCTGTTCTCCTGCAAAATATTGGCTGTCCGCCAACAGACTTTCAAAAAAAACCAGCGTATTTCTGACTCGTAGCTGAGCATACTCTAGAGTAGATGAGGCCTCAGCCGCTTTGTCGTGGTGAACCAGCAGGTTAAAGATGCCGGGCAACAGCTCGTTAAGCGTCAAGAGCTGCACCATCCGCACCCTCGCTAAAGCCGTTGCCTCTGTGGGCAACAGCGCTACCTCGGGATAGCGCGCCTCTAGATAATCTAAAATCGCCAGCGACTCAATGACGCGAAACCCGTCATCCTCCAAGACGGGCACATGGCCAAAGGGGTTGACCGCCAGAAATTCAGGCTCAAACTGCTGGCCGCTTAAATTCACCGGTATGAGTTGAAAGGGCAGCTGCTTTTCGAGCAGGGCTAGCCACACTGGGCGAGCGTAAATGGAGGGTCGGGCATAGTACAGCGTCAACATGGGCATAGTTCCATAGCGAGAATAAAGAGACCGATCGGTCTCTTTTGGGGCAAAAAAATTAGCTGGGCACAGCTAGCTGGTGTTGAACATAGAGGCCCAGATGGGCTAGCGATCGCTCTAAATGGCAGGGGTCACCATAGAGTTTGCTGAGCATGATGCCGCCCTCAAGGGTGGCAATCAAAATAGTGGCTACCGTTGCAGCGTCTACATTAGATTGCAGTTCACCACGGGCAATGCCTTTCTCAACAATGCGCTCGATTAGCGATCGCCAAGCGTCCATAGCCAACTGCGTTTGTGCTCGCAGAGCAGGGTGAGCATCATCGCTCTCCACAGCCGTATTCAGCAGCGGGCACCCACCCTGAACCGGTGGATCCTCCAAAAACTGTCCATAGACGCTGAGAATGGCCATCAGCCTATCGACGGCGTGGCGCTTCCCCTTGAGAGCGCCCTTAAATCGCTGCTGAATGCGCTCCACGGCGAAGCCAAAGGCCTCTAGGGCAAGCTCATCTTTGCTGCGAAAGTGGTTATAGATGCCCCCCTTTTGCAGGCCCGTCACCCGCATCACATCAGACATCGACGACCCAGCATAGCCCTGTTGGTTAAACAGAGCCGCCGCCTGCTCGATGATATGCGCTTTGGTGACTTGAGCTTTTGACATTAAAAAAGACTGATCGGTCTGATTTAATCTACCAGCAACGGATTAAGAAGGCAAGAATTGGTTATGGTCAGCGATCGGTTCGTCTACGGAGTCGGAAACTAGCGGTCAATGGATGTCCTGCTCCTTCGCCGCTACATCTCACCGTTGGAGTGAATGTGGTGCGATTGCTCAATCTAGCGCCGTCCACTGCGGATTCCACACCACTTCCCAAAGGTGGCCGTCCGGGTCTTGAAAATAACCCGCATAACCACCCCAAAACGTCTCCTGGGCCGGTTTGACGATAGTTGCACCAGCGGTGTTGGCCTGCTCCATGACGGCATCGACTTCTACCCTAGAGCCCACATTGTGCCCCAGGGTAAACTCTGTTGAACTGGCTAAACCTCGCGACAGTCCCGTATCGTGGGCGATGCTCTCACGGGGCCAAAGCGCAAGCCGCAGGCCTGACTGAAGGTCGATGAAGGCCACCGCTCCATGCTCAAACTCTTGGCCCACGATCCCTGATGTTGAGAGGCCTAGGCCATCTCGGTAGAAACGCAGCGATCGCTCCAAATCATCCACGCCAAGGGTGATGACAGTGATGCGTGGTTGCATAGCGGCCTCGGTTAGCTAGCCCCCAGTTACTCACCTGATAGGGCTTTTTGGGTTTCTTCGGAAGTCAGTTTCATGACAATCACCCCGAGAGGTGGCAGGGTCAGATCCAGTGAGTAGGGGCGGTTGTGGAACGACCAGTCTTCAGACCATTTGCCGCCCAGATTACCCATATTGCTGCCGCCGAAGTCGCGGGCATCGCTGTTAAAGAGTTCTCTGTAGTAGCCCTGCTCGGGCACGCCCACCCGGTAGTGACTGTGGGGTTGGGGCGTAAAGTTGCACACCACCACCACAAAGTCATTGCTGCCCTTATCGCGGCGAATAAAGGCCACCACGCTGTGGCGATTGTCGCTGCAATCAATCCACTCAAAGCCAGACTGATCAAAGTCCTGGGTAAACAGAGCCGGTTCGCTGCGGTAAAACTCGTTGAGCTTACCCATGAAGTGCTTGAGGCTGGCGTGGGGCTGGTGTTCCAGCAGATGCCACTCTAAGTCACCCCACACATTCCATTCGCTCCACTGGCCAAACTCCATGCTCATAAACAGGGTTTTCTTGCCCGGATGCATGAACATGTAGGTGTAGAGACAGCGCAGGTTGGCGAACTTTTGCCATTCGTCGCCCGGCATTTTGCCCAGCATGTTGCTCTTGCCGTGCACCACCTCGTCGTGGGATAGCGCAAGCATAAAGTTTTCGGTAAAGGCGTACCAAATGCTGAAGGTGACGTTGTTCTGGTGAAATTGTCGGAACCACGGATCCATGTTGAAGTAATCCAACATGTCGTGCATCCAGCCCATGTTCCACTTTAGGTTGAAGCCCAGGCCGCCCACGTAGGTAGGCCAGGAGACCATGGGCCAGGCCGTCGATTCTTCTGCGATCGAGAGCACTCCAGGGAAGTAGGTAAACAGCACGTGGTTCACCTGGCGGAGAAAGTCTGCAGCTTCGATATGCTCACAGCCACCATAGTCGTTGGCCACCCACTCCCCGTCTTTGCGGAAGTAGTTGAGGTAGAGCATGGAAGCCACCGCATCGACCCGGATTCCGTCGATGTGGTACTTTTCAAACCAAAAGATGGCGTTGGCCACCAAAAAGTTGCGCACCTCATTGCGGCCATAGTTAAACACCAGAGTGCCCCACTCTTTGTGCTCGCCCTTGCGGGGGTCAGCGTGCTCGTAGAGGTGGGTACCATCAAAGAAGGCCAGGCCATGGCCATCCTTAGGAAAGTGGCCCGGCACCCAGTCAACAATTACCCCAATGCCGTTGGCGTGGCACTGATCCACGAAATACATAAAATCTTCGGGGGTGCCGTAGCGAGAGGTCACCGCGTAATAGCCCGTCACCTGATAGCCCCAGGAGCCATCAAAAGGGTGCTCAGCGACGGGCAGTAGCTCAATGTGGGTAAACCCTAGCTCTTTAACGTAGGGAATCAGCCGATCCGCCAGTTCTCGATAGGTGAGAAAACGGGCTCCAGGTTTCAGCTCGGCCACTGTAACGACCGGTTCTGGAGTGCCGTCGGGGCGTAGGGCGGGGCTTGCCGATGACTCATGCAGCCAGGAGCCAACATGGAGTTCGTAGATAGAGACCGGCTGGGTCAGGGGTTCGGTCTGACGCCGCTTTTCCATCCAGTCGGCATCTTGCCAGGTATAGCTGTCTAGATCGGTGACGATGGAGGCAGTTTTGGGTCGAATTTCCTGCTGAAAGCCGTAGGGGTCAGACTTTTCGTAAATATGACCGTCGTAGTTTTTAATTTCGTATTTATAGTGGGTACCAACGTCTAACCCAGGGATAAACAAATCCCAAATGCCGTTAGAGAGGCGGCGCATCTGGTGTTTGCGGCCATCCCAATAATTAAAATCACCCAGTACCGATGCGTTGCGAGCATTGGGAGCCCACACGGCAAAGTACACGCCTGTGACGCCTTCGACCTCAGTAAAGTGCGACCCTAGCTTTTCGTAGATGCGGTGGTGGTTGCCTTCGCTGAAGAGGTGAATGTCGAAATCGGTAATGGCGCGGGTCTTAAAGGCATAGGGATCATAGATAACGTGAATATGGTCACCGATGACGTACTTGAGCTGGTAGTTGGCCAGGTCTTGAACCTGCAGCACACACTCAAAGAAGTGGGGGTTATGGTTAGACTCCATAGGCACTTCTTTGTGCTCTTCTGGCAGCACCACCCAGGCTTTGTCGGCCTGGGGTAAATAGGCTCTCACGGCCCAAACGGTTTGACCATCTTGCTGCACCATGTGCGGCCCCAAAATCTCAAAGGGGTCATGGTGTTGGTTCCAGACAATCCGGTCAATCTGCTCAGCGTCAACGGTTGCAGGCATGTTATTAAAGGTCCACAGGGGATATAAGCGGTCTGTGTAAATTTACTATCTGCGGAATAGAGTAACAAAACTTAGCGATTCCCACAGGGAAATTTTCGCGGATCTTGGCTTATTTGACCCCTACCGTAAGAAAGGGAGGATGGGCTTAACGATACGTCTAAGCTGCAGAAGTTGAATCAGCTGGGCGATGTCGGGGTTAACAACGGGCTCAGTATTGGGGTCGCGCAGTTCCTCTTCTAGAGCAGCGTAGTCTGCTGGAGAGAGCCGCTCTCCGTTCAGGGGCGATTGCGCTTCTGTAATAATTTCTGTACGCAAAATTTCTTCAGGAATGTCGTTAGGGGGTGGCAGGGCTAGGGCGTTATTCCCTAAAACGGTTACCATCCCTAGACCAGTCGTCACGATGAGATATATGGGGGGCATAGGCACAGTGAGTCACATGGCTCCAGTATTACCATAGCCTGCTGCGACACCTCTAACGTTGCCTCAGGCCAGGGCAGGCTTGTGCTAGGCTGCATGGCAGATTTGTGTGTTCGTTGTTTCCTAGGGGAGGTTGCATGGGTTTTCTACGGTTGTTTCCTGTGGGATTAGCCGCGCCGGTAGCTTTGGTGGGGCTGCTAGCTGGTCCGACAACGCTAGTTGCCCGCGCCGACACCGTGCTAGAAGAGGCAGGCACCATTTATCCGGCAGAGTCTACCTATACCTTTGAGGGCACAGCCGGGCAGGTGATGACGATTACCCTGGCCAGTGAAGACTTTGATCCTGTGTTGTCGCTAATGGGGCCTGGCGAGGCCGAAATTGCGACTAACGACGACTTTGGTGGCACTCTAAACTCAACCATCATTATCGAACTGCCCGAAGACGGCACCTACACTGTGGTGGCTCGGTCGTTTTCGGGTCAGGGTGGCGACTATGACCTCGTTGTGCGCACCTCTACCGAATTTGAAATGACCTATGCCCAGGCCGAGGCCCTGGCCGTGGCTGAAGACTACCCTGGGGCCATTGCTGCGTACACTGAGGCGATCGCGATTGACCCAGACCAGTCATCGGCCTATCTGGGACGGGCCCAAGCCATTCTAGGGCAGGTGTACGTGGAACAAGGCGACTTAGTAGAAGGGCCAGAGGATATTCCTTTGGAGGCACGAGAGTTGGTCATAGCCGATTTTGAGCAGGCGGCTACTCTGTTTGAAGCTAGCGGGTCTGAAGACTGGGCTGCTTCTCTCCGGGAGCAGGCGGCGGTGCTGCGCAACGTCGAGAATTCAAACTAGGCTGAAATTCTTTGGCAACTTTTCCGGACGAAGCCTCGTCTTAGGCGAAAAGGTGAATGGTAGATGCACCCTGAAAAGTCCCACTGGCGATCGCCAGGGGATTTTTTTTGCCTATCTGCTGTGGCAGGGGCGTGCCATGGAGGGTGCTTAATCTCGGTTTGGGTGAAGGCGGCGGCTACTGATAAACGCGCGGGACTATGTAGGACTCATAAAAAAGGGGATGTGAGCGATCGCTCACATCCCCTATGGTGTTCTAGAAACATAGCCGAAGGTCGCTGGACCTAGCTACGACGACACTTTGCGGTAGGGCACAGCGGTGGCGATGTTGATTTCGCTGGTGGATACGCGAGCGGGTGCCGAACCAGTGGCCCCAATACTGCGGGCCATACCCAGGAAGCCCTGAGGATTGCCAGCGGTAACCTTCTTCTCTTGGGGAACGTAGCGCTTGACCTGCGACTGCCACACAATCTGAGGGAAGCCCAGTTGGTTGCGGTGGTAGGTGTCGTAGCGGGGGTTCTTGATATGGATGGGGCGCTCGCCTTCGGGGCGACCGGGCAGCACGCGGCGCTTTTGGTAGGGCACCGTGCTGTAGCCAAAGCTGGTGAGATACTCTTCGCTGTCGAGGAGCTCATCGACTAGGCCTTTGATGCCCTTGTTGGCTACGACGATAGACCAGGCAATTTTCTCGCGATCGCTGTACACCTCGCGGCCCAAGATTTTTTGGACGCAGTGTTCAACAAACTTGTAGTTGCTGTTCTTCTCGTAGAAGCTGCTGTAGAAGGTGGGCGACAGCGCCAGACCACGAATAAAGTCGCGCACGGTGATTTGGCCGTTGCGCAGCTGCGACTCCAGAAAAGGCTGGCGATCGCACTTAAATGCGTGGAAGAACATCTGCCGATAGGCCGCCTCAACCAGCGAATCCATGTCGCTAGTATCGTACAGGTCATCGGAAGAGTAAATTCTGGGCTGTTCGTCACCGCCGATTTCGTAAGCAGCAACGCGCTGATTTTGGCTGGACGGGGAATAGTTTAGTAACGGAAGAGACACGTTTGAATCTCCAGAATCTTAGGAAAATTTACAAACTTTAAGGATGATCATACGGGAATGGCTGCCGCGAACCTGAGTAACCTGAGCAAATTAACACAGTCCTTAACATTCCACGGAAGTGGCCACTGGAGTGGATGCTGTGCGGCTGCGGTGCTCAAGGCAGGGTCATGCGGCGGGGGGCAATCAGCTGATCAAACTCCGATTCTGAGACGTAGCCTAGGGCCAGGGCGGCCTGTTTCAGGGTGAGATCGTGCTCAAAGGCATGGTGGGCAATTTGAGAGGCCTTGTCGTAGCCAATGGCTGGGCTAAGGGCCGTGACCAGCATCAGCGACTGCTGCAAGTACTGGTCGATCCGTTTCAGGTTGGGGCTCATGCCTGCGACCAAAAATTCGGTGAAGTTGTGGCAGCTGTCGGCCATCAGCCGCACCGATTGCAGCAGATTGAAGATCATCATCGGCTTGTAGACGTTCATCTCTAGATAGCCGCTGGCTCCGGCAAAGGCCACCGCCGTGTCATAGCCCATGACCTGCACCGCTACCATGGCCAGAGCCTCGCACTGGGTGGGGTTGACCTTCCCCGGCATGATCGATGACCCTGGCTCGTTCTCTGGTAGCTGTAGCTCGGCGAACCCGGCCCTGGGGCCGCAGCTGAGCAGGCGAATGTCGTTGGCAATCTTGTAGAGCGACACGGCCAGGGTTTTGAGCACGCCGCTGGCCATTACCACGGCATCGTGGGCACCCATGACGGTGAACTTGTTGGGAGCGCTAACAAAGGGCAGCCCGGTAATCGCGGCAATGTGTTCGGCGGCGGCTTCCGCAAAGCCTGGCCCCGCATTGATGCCGGTGCCGATCGCCGTGCCCCCTAGGGCTAGTTCGTACAGCCCTGGCAGGCATCCCTCAATGCGTTTTAGGTTGTCGTCGAGCATGCCCGCATAGCCTGAGAACTCCTGGCCCAGGGTGAGGGGTACGGCGTCTTGCATGTGGGTGCGCCCAATTTTGACGATGTCGCTCCAGGCTTCGACCTTCTCATTGAGAGCATCCCTCAACCGGGTGATGGCGGGGCACAGGGTGTGGATGAGGCCCTGGGCGGCGGCGATGTGCATAGCCGTAGGGAACACGTCGTTGGACGACTGGGACATGTTGACGTGGTCATTGGGATGAACGGGGGTTTTGCTGCCCATCTGGCCGCCCGCCAGCTCAATGGCCCGGTTGGCAATTACCTCATTGACGTTCATGTTGCACTGGGTACCGCTGCCGGTCATCCACACATGTAGGGGAAAGTGGTCGTCTAGCGTTCCATGGCTGACCTCATCGGCGGCCTGCACAATCAGGTCAGCCTTCTCCTGGGGCAGCTTGCCCAGGTCAGCGTTGGCCAGGGCTGAGGCTTTTTTGGTCAGGGCGATCGCATGCACCACCTCCAACGGCATTTTGTCCTGGCCAATGGAAAAATAGCGAATGGATCGCTGGGTTTGGGCCCCCCAGTAGCGATCGCTGGGCACGGCGATCGCCCCCATGCTGTCGGTTTCCTGGCGGTTGTGTGGTTGTGGTTCGGCCATGGGCGGTAGTTCTCAGCGCGCTATTCTCCGATTCAACCACAGGGTAAAGCTCCTGAGTGCCTTTCAAATAGAAAAGCTCCGACGACATGGGTAAGTCGCCAGAGCATTGTGGGCAATTTTTACGATGTTGAGACCAGCGGGCCTAACTCTGCTTTTTGCGGGCTAGACCCGCAGCGCTCAGGCCTACTAGCACTAGGGCAGCGGTCGAGGCCGGTTCTGGCACGGTGGTATTGGGTTCCTCGGGGGTGAGGCCTTTGGCGACGAAGAATGACGCATGGGACAGATCCTTTTGGTCGAAGGTGGCCCAGGTGCCGCTGTTGAAGCTGGTGCTGCTGTCAAAATAGTAGGCTGTGTAGGCGTTACCGGCCTTGAGACTGATTACAAAGGGACTGGTCACGGTCTCGGCTAGGCTCCAGGTGCCGCTGCCTTTGCCGGTTTGTACCCAGCTAAAGCCGTAATCATTGGGGCCAGAGGAGTTACGACCGTCTTCATACTTGCCGTCAAATACCCAGTCTTCCCCTAGGGTGCTGTCGAGAAAGGTGGTGAGCTCGGCGCTGATGCTGCTGGTTACATCGTTGCCCGAAACTGGATTCAAACACTGGGTATAGCTCAGCGAAGACCCCCCGGCCAGGGGGTTGCTGGTTGCTGAGCCGTTAGCACAGGTCAGGGGAGCCGCAGGCTGGCTACCGCCACCGCCTTTGCCAGAGTTTCCTTTTGCAAAGGCCTCGGGTGCCATCGACCCCAACAGGCCAGTGAACAATAGGGCAACGCTCAATACTTTGAATGCTTTCATGCAGGGCAAATCCTCCTTGAGTAGGCACTGTAGGCAGTAGCCATAGACGACAGGGGGCGTTTGCGTCTGATGGTCTCTCCGAGACAGATACAGGTTTTAGGTGTACTTCTTTACTTAAACATCCTCCGTAACGAAGGGTGTAGGTCAAATTACGGAGTTTGAAGGTGGTTCACAGAGACTTTATAGTTGCCGTTAACGGCGGCGCTGCTTGCTGACCATTTTGCGAGAGAGCCGTAGGTTGATGGCTTCGCGATCGGCCCAATCTTGCAGCACGCGCAGAAAAATATGTTTGTCTTGGCCCTGAAGTACGGCGGTTTGGTCGGCGGTTTCAATGCTGTAGGGGTAACCGCCGCCGATGATCACCTCGCCGCGTACCCAATTGAGGTATTGAGTGATGTGGCCGCTTTCCCACATCCAGCGGGGCATTTCGAGCCGCACTGGATATCCGTCGCGGGTGGTCTTGAGATACGTGAAGGCAATCTGGTCGCCATAGTCGTTGTACTGCTCCAGAATGCCGCCGCGATCGCACTGAAACACCGCGCTGCGATCGCCCCACTCCATCAGCCGAGCCAGCAGTTGGGCATCGTGGATGCCCTCGGTGGCCTCTAGACCGTAGGCGTGGTGCAGCATACCGGTCAGGTCGTGGGCGTAGGAGGTATCTACATAGCCCACCAGGGGAACCCGGCGGCGATCGCTGGCCTCCAGCAATGACAAAATCGACTGTACGTAGGCAGTTTGGCTCTCTTGGTCAAAGGCTTCGGCAAAGGTGACCACCAGCGCCCCGTCGAAAAACACCAGGGTGCGCTCCGGCTCTTGGCAGGCGTTGATATACTCCACCAACCGCGCCACCTCCATTTGAAAGCGGCGAATGTTGACTCGGCGCTCCACGGGCTGAGCCGGGTTTGGCCCCAGATCGCTGGGGGTCATGAGGTCAACCCGCACGTCCTTTTTGTAGGGGCGGGTCGCGCTGTGGGGGTTTTCAAACCAGCCGATTTGCAGCAGCGCAATGGGGATAGAGATGTCTTTACCGGGGGAGATTTGGGAGCCATCCACGGCAAAGGTGGTGATGTCTTCTAGGACGGTCTGCACCCACTGGGCGCTCTGCTCGCGGTTTGTCCAGCGATCGCTCACTGATCCAGATTCCGCAAAGAAGAAGGGCAAGATGCCCTTTTCGGCGGCGATTTCTTCTAGAGGGCGAGCACCCACAGGCCCAGCGTGGCGGTCGAGTTGAGCCATCTGTCGCCCGTGGGGCAGAGTTGCAAACTCGATCCAGGCCCGGTGGTAGGCGTGGAGCAACTCAAACTTAGCCCGGCTAAAGGCGCTAAAGGCATCCCGCTTTTGGTCGAGCAGGGCTTTAATTTGGCTGGAACTCACTGGCATAACCCATCCATCGCTTAGAACACCTGTATTAACGGCTGATTCTAGCGGGTTTGCCGGGGCTTGTCACGACTTGGTGTTCTGTGCCAGCGATCGCGCTATTGCCAACGGAGGCACTTAATCAGGTGGTCTTGAGTCATGCTGACTTGTGCATGGATAGCGCCTGGGATCGGTAGGCGTTGATGTCCTAGAAAGTTCGGTATCTTCACTATGTCTAGAGCGATTGGCCCTGGGCAGTCTAGAGATAGAGCAATTAACCGCAAAATACTATGGCCCTACAGCTTTATCTATTGGCATCGCTGATGGTTTTTCTTCTGGCCATTGGCTCATTTTTAGCCGACCCGTCGAATCCTAAAAGTCGCCTCAGCGGCTGGGCTTTTCTGGGGCTAGCCGTGGTGCTCAGCCCCATTACCCTACCCAACATGCTGATCAAGCGGATGGGTAAGTCACACCCATCCGCTTCTATGTGCGTATCGTCATCCAGAGCCTGAAAGGGCAGTCTCGCGTCAGATGCTGGCGATCGACCCGGTGCTAGTGGTGATGATGCCCGTGGTCATGGCTGTGACCCTGATCGTGCCCAGGTAGATGGTGGTCGTGGGTGTGACCGTGGTGGCTGTGCACCGCCGCCGCCTGCGACACCGCCAGAGCCGGATTGATGGCCAAGGCTTCTTCTTCGAGCAGATCGGCGATGTGCTTGTCGGCCCAGGTGGCGGCCATGGCTAAGAAGTCGGGGCGATCGTTGACGCAGGGCATTTGCACGTAGGTAACGTCGGGGCGCTTGCGCCGCAGCCCTTCAATGATGTGCTCGACATCCAGCAGGGTTTCGTGGTTTTCGGTGGCAAAGCCGATGGGCATAAATACCAGGGCGGTGGCCCCCAGGTCGATTAGGTTGCGGGCGGCCAGGTCGGCGTTGGGCTGGGTCCACTTGATCAGCGGGGTGTCGTGGTTGAGCCAGCCCACGGAGATCAGCGGGTACTTGTAGATCAGGCGATCGCGCACTTTGTCGTAGAGCTTTTGGCTCTCGTCAATGCCGGAGGTAAAGCCTTTAGCCTCGTGGGGGCAGCCGTGGTTCATCAGCACGATGCCGGTTTGGGATGGCAGGTGGGCCACAGCCAGGTGGTCTTTGATTTTTTCTTCGACCATGGTGGCTAGCAGGTCGATGTAGTCGGGTGCGTCGAAAAAGGAGGGGATGTAGCGCGTGCCCTTGACCCAGTGTTCGGTGCCGTCAGCTAGCTTGACTAGGGCCTGATTCACCTGCTCGATGGCAATACCACTGGTGAAAATAGAATCCACCACCAGCAGGGGGTAGATCAGCAGCTTGTCGTAGCCCTCTTGCTTAACTTGCTCTAGCACCTGGTCGGGCAGGAAGGGCTTGCAGAAGTTGAAGGCTTTGAAGACTTTGATGCGATCGCCCCAGCGCTCCTTCAAATTGGCCTCAATGCCGGCCCGCTGGGCCTCAAAAATAGCGTTGTGGGGGGAGATAAAATTGCCGTGCTGGTGGCTCCACTCGTGGAGGTCGAAGGCGGCCAGCACCTTGGCCAGGGGGGGATACACCCAGGTGGGCACCGGGGCAAATTTTGCCGTTAGGAGGTTTAGCGCCTGCTCGTTGTAGTTGGCAAAGTCTTCGTAGCTTTCGACTTCGCCGTAGCCCATCAGCAGCACCGCTACCCGGCTATCGCCAGAGGATGAGGAGTGGGAGTGAGATGCAGACGCTTGAATAACGTCGGGGGTTGCAACCATAGTGCCTGTTCTGTGGAGTGGTCATTTCCCACAGGCTAACATCCCCCCACGGGGGATGACATTAACAAAACCCGTAGGTTGGCCATAGAGAACTCACCAAAATCCTGAGAACAACTACTTTAGGAGGAATTGCTCCACTGAGTTGACTCGCGCGGCCCACGGAGGGGGTTCAGGTCACAGAGGCAGAACGTTCTAAACGACAGCACATTCAGAATTGCGAATACTGCCGTCAGGCATGATGGTTTGGCAAAACTTAGCGCCCGTGAGGTTGGCCTTATTCAGGTTGGCCCCGGTCAAATTGGTATAGCGCAGGTTAGCCCAGTAGAGATTGGCGTGGGCGAGGTCGGCCTTAGTCAGGTTGGCCCCTTCTAAGTTGGCGTGGCTAAAGTCGGCGTGGTCAAGGCAACTGTCGCGCAGATCGGCATTGACCAGGGTGGCGCGGTGGCAGTGGGCCTTGCGCAGATCGGCCTCGCGTAGAACGGCATTGGCCAAGGAGGCACCGCGCAGATCGGCCTGGGCCAGCGTGATTTGGTAGCCATCAATGTGGGTTAGATCGGCCTGGTAAAGGTTGGCCCGAGTCAGGGTAGTGCGGCGCAGATCGGCATTGGCCAAGTGGGCTGCGGCCAGATTTAACCCCTGCAAATTTAGCCCGTGCAGGTCGCGGGCACCAGCCTGATAGTAGCGATTGACCAGTTCTCGTAGGGTAGCCGAAGTCATTGTGGTCATGCCCTCAAATAACGCCAAAAAGTAACGCCCAAAGCAATGGGGGCGGCTGCTAGGCCTCCCCCCATTGTCGCGCTGCGATCGCGCCAGCGTATCAAGCATTACAAGAACGCTACATTCTCGGCCCAGGCTAGATTCGCCCCACGCCTTTGCCGCGCTCATCCGACTCGGTGGTCACCTTGCCGGTTTCATCGGTTTGGTTAATTTCGCTCAGCTCAGCGGCTCGCTGTGCTTTCTCGGCTTCCTCTTCTTCCCGCAGGTCGCCGGGCTCGTTGATGTACATTTCAGGCTCAATGGGGTAGTTGTTGGCGAGCCCTTCCTTGTCTACGGTTTGGCCACCGCTAGTGTCGATAGAGCTATGAGACTCGTCGCGGGTTTGCTTAAAGTTGCCACCCTCGCGCTCTTTTCGGGCAGCTGTTTCCGCCGGAATAATATGAGCGTCGTAGTTATCGCTTTCAACTCTAGGATTAGACATCGGAGCCTCCAAGGAGAATAGTTAAGCGGTTGGGCAAGGGGAACGCTTTGATCGCTTGCCTATCGCTCATACAACCCTAGAGCTAGACCTTCCTAACTGTATCTACCAAGGGGATGAGGGCGTTTCTATGACCTTTGGAGGAGAGGATTTCAAATTCTGAATTTTTAGCGACAGAATGAAAAGTTTTGGCCTGAATGCGATTGGAGTAATGAGATTTTTGGAAACCGCATCAAAGATTTAATCATGATATTAGAAGTAGCCGTTTTGACCATTAAGCCTGGTACCCAATTAGATTTCGAGATGGCCTTTCAAAAGGCCTCTGATATTATTGTCGCTAGGCCAGGATACATTTCTCACGAGTTGCAGCGTTGTGTCGAAACTGAAAATCAATACCTACTGCTGGTTCGCTGGCAAACTTTAGAAGACCACACGGTAGGCTTTCGACAATCGCTAGAGTATCAAACCTGGCGATCGCTGCTGCACCATTTCTATGAACCTTTCCCAAAGGTTGAGCATTACGTATCGGTTTTAAGCTATGCCAGACTTTCCCACCCTTGAGACCCCGCGCCTGTGGCTACGCCAGACAACCGAAGCCGATGCCGAAGCTATTTTCTCACTCTTTTTAGACCCTCAGGTGACGCAGTTTCACGACCTCGATACGTTCATGCATCTTGACCAAGCTAGAGCCGTCATCGAACGTCGAAAAATTGGGTTTAAGGGCGATCGCGGTATTCGCTGGGCGATCGCCCTTAAACTGCACAACAATTTAATCGGTTCCTGCGGATTCACCTGGGATAGGACAGCCAGTCAGGCAGAAGTAGGCTACGAACTGGCCCGTGAATTTTGGCGGCAAGGCATTTTGCTAGAAGCGTTGAGCGCCATCTTCAGCTATGGTTTTGAGGTGGAAAATTTGCAAAGCATTGTTGCAGAGGTAATGGTTGACAACCTGGCCTCTAAACAGCTGCTCAAAAAACAGGCTTTCAAAGCCAGGGGATATTGAAAGAACGCGGCTTTTGGAAGGGAAAGCACCACGATTTGGAACGGTTGTATTGAGTAAGCCACAGGCTTAGATCCAGGTCACCCAATCGGCTACTCCTAGAATCGTTCTACTGCCGATAGGGCTGCTGCGGCTACGCTGTGGGCTGCTTCGCCGCAGGTGCGTGGGGTGGGCAAGAGCTTCGTGGGGTTTGCCAACATCTCTGGGTCAAGGGCTTCCCGGATCCAACCCATGGTTTGTAAGTCCACTGGCGAAAACATGTCGGGCATGTAGCAGCGCTTGTCGGCCCCAATGCCGTGCTCACCCGAGATGCTGCCACCCACCCGTACGCATAGCCTGAGAATATCGCCGCCCAGTTCTTCCACCTGTTCAAGCTGGCCAGGAATGGCGTTGTCGTAGAGAATCAGCGGATGCAGATTGCCGTCGCCCGCGTGAAAGACGTTGGCCACTCGATAGCCGTGCTTGTCGCCCAATGCCTCAATTTCCTTTAGCACGTAAGGCAACTGGGTGCGGGGGATGACGCCGTCTTGTACGTAGTAGTCGGGGCTGAGCTTGCCCATGGCGGCAAATGCGGCCTTGCGGCCCTTCCACAACCGCAGACGTTCTTCCGGGTCGGTGGCGACGGTGATAGTGCGTGCCCCGTTTTGGCGGCAGAGGGTGGCAATGCGATCGCCCGTTGCCGCCACTTCTGCCGGTAGCCCGTCAATCTCAATTAGCAAAATCGCCGCCGCATCGCGGGGGTAGCAGTTGGTGGCTACCACATCTTCCACCGCGTTGAGGCTAAAGTTGTCCATCATCTCCATTCCAGCGGGGATAATGCCCGCACTGGTGATGGCCGACACCGCTTCCCCAGCAGCCTCCACCGAGGTAAAGTCGGCCAGCAGCACCTGAATCGACTGGGGCGCTTTCAGAATGCGCAGGGTAATTTCGGTGGCAATGCCCAGGGTGCCTTCGGAACCAACGAAGAGCCCACACAGATCGTAGCCAGGGGTTTCGGCTACCTCGCCGCCAAGGTTTACAATATCGCCTGTGGGCAGCACCACCTTGAGCCCCAGCACGTGGTTAGTGGTCACTCCGTACTTGAGGCAGTGCACCCCGCCAGAATTCTCCGCCACGTTGCCGCCCACCGAGCATACCGACTGGCTAGAGGGGTCGGGGGCGTAGTAAAAGCCCGCGCCGCTGACCGCCTGGGTGACCCAATTGTTGATCACGCCCGGTTGTACGACTACCTGCTGGTTCTCTAAATCCACCGAGAGAATCTGGTTCATAGTGGCGGTGACAATCAGCACCGAGTCTTCGATGGGCAGCGCCCCGCCCGAGAGGCCGGTGCCCGCCCCCCGCGCCACAAAGGGCACCTGAAAGCGATCGCAGATCTTGACTGCCGCCGCCACCTGCTCTGTGGTTTTGGGCAGCACGACCACGGCGGGGCGCTGGCGATAGCTCGTCAACCCGTCGCACTCGTAGACCAAAATTTCTTCTTTGCGACGCACGACGCGATCGCCCCCGAGAGCGACCGTAAAGGCATCAATAATCGGTGCCCAGTCAATGCGCGATCGCTCTGCTACGGTCATGGCCCACACTGCTTAAGATGTCTGTGATCCTAACCTGAACTGCTGTCGCTAAGCAGCGCGATCGTCGTCAGTCAAGCGCTTGACTCCACCAACGAGCCATTCGACCCATGAATTCGCCCTGCATTCGACTGTTTATGTTGCTGGCGGTTGCTAGCCCCTAGGTTTCAGATTCCTCAGCTATCTTTCGCCGAATCATGTTCTCGCCCTGGAGCATGCGCTTGGCCGCATCCAGCAGCATTTCCTCTAGATAGGGCTTGGTAAAGTAGCCCTTGGCCCCCAGATCTACAGCCATCTGTCGGTGGCGATCGGCCCCCCGAGAGGTCAGCATCGCCGTCGGAATCTGGCTCAGGGCGCTGTCTTTTTGCATCCGGGAGAGTAGCTCTAACCCATCCATGCGAGGCATTTCAATATCGCAGAAGACCAGGTCGCAGGGCAGGCCAGAACGCAGCTTTTCCCAGGCTTCCTGGCCGTCGCGGGCCTGTTCGACCCGGTAGCCAATCTTGTTAAAGCTCATCGACAGCAGCTCACGCACCGTAATCGAGTCATCCACAATCAGCACCGTTGGGTCGGTATGAGCGACCATCTCGACGGGTTCTTCATCCACCGTCTGCGTCCATAGCGAGGTCGAAGCATCACGCCGCAGACGTCCGCTGGCCAGATCGATTAGCTCCAGTACGTCGGCAATGGGCATGACGCGCCCATCCCCTAGCACCGTGGCACCGGCAATGCCGATGGGCTTGGGCACTGGCCCTTCTAGCTGTTTAATTACAATCTCCTGCTCGCCAATGACCTGGTCGACCTGAAGAGCGATAAAGGTACTAGCACTACGCAGCACCACCATAGAGACCACGTCCTCGTCCTGGGGGCCGCCGTAGACCCGGCCTCGGCCCAGGCTGCGGTTAAAGCGCAGCAGGTCGCTGAGGGGTCTAAAGGGCAGCAGCGTATCCCGCCAGAGAATGCAGGCATGGCCCTGGTCATCGGTTTGAATGCGCTCTTTGGGCACGTCGAACATGTCCTCCACTCCGTCCATGGGGAAGGCGATGCGGGCCTGGTTGTTGACGCAGCTAAGCGCCTTGGTAATGCTGAGGGTGAGGGGCAGTCGTATGGTAAAGCTGGTGCCTTTGCCCACTTCAGATTCGATGGTGATCGACCCACGAATGTCCGATAGGGCGGTGCGCACCACATCCATGCCGACGCCGCGCCCAGAAAAGTCATCGGCCTGATCGCGGGTGCTAAAGCCCGGCAAAAACAGTAGATCGTAGACCTCGATCTCGGTCATGGTTTGGGCTTCGGCGGGGGTAATCAGCCCCTGCTTGAGAGCTTTTGCCTTAACCACCGCTGGGTTGATGCCGCCGCCGTTGTCAGCGATGTAGATGACGGTTTGGTTGCCCTGGTAGAAGGCCCGCACGGCAATGGTGCCTTCCCGCCCTTTGCCGGTGGCCAGGCGCTCTTCGGGGGACTCAATGCCGTGGGTAATGGCGTTGTTGACCAGGTGGGTCATGGGGTCGTAGAGGCGCTCTAGAATCATTTTGTCGATCAGGGTATCGCGCCCTTCGACCACGAGTTGGGCCTCTTTGCCACACCTCAGAGAAATATCGCGCACGGCGCGGGGCAGGCGATCGGCGGTTTGCCCAAAGGGTACCATGCGCGCCTTGTTGAGGCCCTCTTGCAGCTGGGTGGTCACCTGGCGAAACTGGCGGGCAATTTGGTCGGTGGAGTCGATAGTGAACTCAATGTCCGACGAGGCCTCCCGCACCCGCACAATCAGCTCGATCATCTCCTGGGAAAGGGTGTGGAAGCCGGTGAAGCGATCCATCTCCAGAGCGTCAAAGGTGGCCCCGGTGGCATGACCACCGCCTCGGTCAGAGGAAGAAACCCCCAGGGCAAAGGCCTGGCGGTTGGCAATTAATGAGCTCTCCAGCAGCGATCGCTCGTATAAATCGCGCATGCGTTGGCCGACATCGTTGAGCTGCGAGACCTGGTGCAGCAGGTTGTCGAGAAACTGCCGCAGGCGTTCCTGATCTTGCTCTAGGGAGTTGCGGTTGACCACCAGTTCCCCCACCAGGTTGCTCAGGGTGTCGAGGTGGCCCACCGAAACGCGCATGGTTTGGTCGGTGGTGTTGGTGGCTCGGCGGGGCGATCGCCGAGCGGCCTGCATTGATGCCCCTCGGCGAGACCCTACAGATGGAGCCGAGCCGCCCAGCTGGTCGGCTTCTTCCAACAGCTTTTCAAGGTCGCCAAATTCGTCATCGCCGTTTTCAAAGGGGCGATCGTCGCTGGGCAGGCTGGCTCCGCTGGGGAAAGGCGTTGGGAACCCACTGGCTGTTTGCCCAGAAGCCGCAGCATCGGTGACCGGAGCCTCTTCCCCAATCAGGGCTTCTAGATCGTCAAAGCTGTTGTCATCGAGACCATAGTCGTCAAAGCCTTGACTAACAGGTGTAGGCAGAGCCTCTGTATAGCCGTTGTTGCTGTAGGCATCCCCCTCAAACATATCGGCAAAGGCATTGTCTGCTAGCCCCAGCCCATCGCTCAGAGATTCCTCTGAACCAGGCAATTGATCAAACTCAAGCATGGGTTCGTCGAGCAGGCTTTCTAAATCGGCAAAGCTGGCTTCCTCAGCTGTGTCTTCAGCTCCACCCCCATAGCTCTCGAATGATGCGGCGGTCAGCTCGGCTCCGTCGCTGTCATTGGTGGGGATGTCAAAACTGGTCTCGGCCTCGGTCGCTGTTAACTCAGGCTCAACACTGGCTTCGTCAGGGATATCGTCAAACGCCAGATCAAACGCACTGTCGGTCAGGTTTAGTTCCCCAAATGGGTCATCTAAAGAGGGATCGGCTTCATCCAAGAGGTTTGTTGTACCCGCTGCCTCCACTGCCTCTATGCCAGGGGCGTGACCGTCTGCCGTGAGTAGACTCGATGACTCATGGCTAAAAAGCCCGTTGTCAGCTTCAGAGCCGCCGCTGCTTGAGCTATCTAGATCCAGCTCTAGGTGCAGCTCGGGCATGGTGTGGGCATCGTCATCGTCGATGAAATCGTCATCGGAGAGGGCATCAAAAAAGCTATCGACCTCGTCGCTGGCGGCGTTGGCCTCACGGGCCTCGGCAGACTCATCCATAGCGAAAAAATCATCCAGGGGAACGTCGACCCTGGTCTCTGCGCCAAAGCTGGGCGCATCGTCAAGAAAATCAGCGAGAGGGTCTACGGCGGTTTCTGCGCCAGCCGTGGCTATAGAAACCGATGCTACATCGTCAATGAATAAATCGACCGCCTGGTCGATCCCTAGGGTCGGCTCGCTGACTGTAGGAGCCTCGGCGGCTGATCCGGCATCGAGATCGTAGCCAAACAGGCTAGCCATATCGTCAATGGCAGGATTCTCAGCAGGTTCAAGCTCTTGAGTCGCCGCCTCAGGAGCAAACAAATCGGCAAACTCAGAGTCGCTGCGATCGGCGGTTACGCCATTTTTTGGGTCTAAATCGTCAAGGGAGACCTCTGATAGATCTTCTTCCCAAATGTCGGCCAGGCTGTCGGAGGCACCCTCAAACAAATCGGCTAGACTGTTGAGTTCTGCGGCCCCCACCTCTGGCCCTATGCTGCCAGCCATTCCTTGGGGCATGGTGGGTTCAGAGGGTAGCGATCCATCGAACTGGCCAAAGACCGACTCTAAACCGGTTTCGGTCACGTTGTCCGGGCTGTCTAGGGTCAGGTCATCTAGCCAATTTTCAGGGCTGTCTAGGGTCAGATCGTCGGCATCGCCTTCCTCAGCAGCGGCAAACAAGTCGGCTAGATCAGGCCCGTCAGCATCGTCGTTAAGCGCCTCGGCCAGCAGTGCATCAAGGGTGGAGTCGTCGCTAGCCAAATCGGGCTCGACTTGAACCGGCAGCAGGTCTTGTAGCGCTCTAGAGGCAGCTACTTGGCCGCTGGCTCCGGCTAGCACCTGGTCTTGGGCCTGCTTCAGGTCTTTGATTACCACTGGCGCGAGCGAGCGGTAGGTCTGGGCTGGGTTGGCGATCGCCCCCTCTACCACCTGCGTCAGGGCGCACCACTGGGACAGCTCAAACTGTTCGCCCAGGCTGTGCATGCGCTGGCACAGGCGATTGAGGGCTTGGCGTGAGGTGCTGCTGTCGGGCTGCTTAAAGGTAGCCAGCATGTCTCGCAGCAGCGCCGGGACATCGCTACGGAACACAAGTTGAAGGGCGCTGGTTTCGGGGTGAGGTGCTGCCGCTACCGTTGCGGGACGCGGCGGCGCAGCGGCGGGAACTGCTGCTGGGGCGGCGGCTACCAGTGCGTCGAGGTGAGCCTCAGCCTGCACAAAAATGGGCTCTAGGGGAGCCATAATTTCCTGGGCTTGGTCGTTGGTGAGGCCAAAGGGGCTTTGCAGCTGCTCCAACTGCTCTTGCAGCCCGTCGAAAATTTGCAGCAACATGGTTTCTAGGTCGCGATCGGGGCGCATCGGCGACTCTTTCATCACCTTAAAGAAGTCTTCCATGCGGTGACTGGTGCGCTGAATGCTGTTGAGCCCCAGCATGGCTGCCCCGCCTTTTACTGAGTGGGCCGCCCGAAACACTTCATTCATCATCTCAGAGTCGTTGAGGGTGTCCGTCAGGTTCAGCAAACCCTGCTCAATGGTGTTGAGATGATCCTTGGCTTCTTCGATGAAGTACCCCAAGATGCGTTTTTGATCTTCAGGCGACATGTCAATTCCCCTCTGAATGCTTTTTGACCGCGTCCGGCTCGCTCCCGTTGACTAACTGCACCTAGCTATCTGTTTTATTCACTTTAAAGCGCTCCACGGAGGTCAGCAGATCGCGGGCAACCCCCACCAGATTCTGGAGCGATCCCGATACCCTTTGGGCCTCCTGAGAAGTCTCCTGGGCCGTGAGTTCTACCGATTGCATCACCTGGGCTACGGCGCGGGAGGTCTCGGTCTGCTCTACGGTGTCAGCGGTAATCGATCGCACTAGCACGTCAATGCGGTTTGACACCTGAATGATGTCTTCGAGCGATCGCTTCGCCTGCTCCGCCAAGCGGGTGCCCTCAATCACCTGCTGGGTGCCCTCTTCCATAGCGGTCATTACCCCGCCCGTCTCACTTTGAATTTGCAGCACGATCTGCTCAATCTCTTTCGATGCCTTGGCCGCCCGGTCGGCTAGCTGCCGCACCTCGTCGGCCACAATGGCGAAGCCCCGACCCGCTTCCCCAGCCCGCGCCGCCTCAATACTGGCGTTTAAGGCCAGCAGGTTAGTGCGGGAGGCAATCTGCGAAATCAACGCCACAATCTTCGAAATTTCCTGGGAAGATTCCGCTAGACGCTTCACCTTGCGAGTGGTTTCCGCCACCGTTTCGCGAATCTCGAGAATACCTGCCACCGTCCGCTCTACCGACTCACCCCCCTTCAGGGCGGTAGAGGATGCGGTGCGGGCCACTTCCTCCGCCTCGCGAGCGCTCTCGGCCACCCGCTGAATCGAGTCGGTCATCACCTGCACCGAGTTCAGCGTCACCGCTAGCTCCTCGGCCTGGCGCAGGGCGTCTGCCGACAGACTGCGGGCAAAAATCTCGTTTTCTGTAGACCCCTTGCTCACCTGGCGAGCGGCCACACTCACCTGTTCCACAATCTCCCGCAGGTTTTGAATAGTGAGGTTAAAGGAGTCGGCTACGGCTCCGAGTACGTCGGCGGTGACCTCCGCCTGCACGGTCAGGTCGCCCCGAGCCGCCCCTTCCACGTCGTCTAGCAGACGAATTACCTGGCGCTGGAGGTCTTCCTTGGCCTGCTCTTGCTCCTGGGCTTTACGCTGGGCTTCGCTAGTGGTGGTTAAAATCACCCGCGACATTTTGTTAAAGCTGCTGGCCAGCCGACCAAACTCATCTTCGGTAAACACCGTGGCCCGGGCCGACAAATTGCCCCTAATTACGGTATCAAACTGCTGTTGTAAATCATCAACACTGCGGCCTACCTGGCGGTGGGCCAAACGCCCCACCACTAGGGCTGAGCCAAACCCGGCTACTCCACCGGCCAGGGCCATGGCTGCATGCACGGCCTTAGGCATCGACCGTCCTGGCTGTAGGGTCGATGCGGCAAAGTTGATCACACCTACCGCTAGGGCCGAGGCAACGCCAGCGGCAATGGCCACGATCAGCTCTTTAGTCGACATGGGAGCGTTGTCTAAAAAGCCCAGCCAGTCCTGCTCAGTGGTCACCGCTTCCACGTCGTGGCTGTCGGTTTGGGTAAACACGGGCAGGCTATCGCTAGCACCCGCAATGCTGAAAATATCGTCGTCGCTGATCACCGCCTGATCGTTCATGTCGCTGAGGTCAAAGGCGGAAGTGCCCCCGTTAAAGCCACTGTCATCGGTGGAGGTCAGTCCTGAGGTGCCGACCGAGGGTGTGGTAAACCCGGCAGAACTGTCTGACAGCTCAAAGTCGGGCAGGTTGCCCAGGTCGTCAAAGTCGCTAAATTCGTCTAAAAAGTCAACGTTGCTGCTGGGCTGGGCGCTATCGTCTAAATCAGGCATGTATCCATTGTCGGCGTAGGCGTTGTAGTCGAGATCGGAGCTATCGCCAGCGGTATCGAGGTCGTCGGTCAAGAGGTCGGGCTCAGGCGCAAACACCGTCATGTCGTCACCGCCGTCATCTGCGGGGGGCCAGCCCTGGTCAAAGCCGTGGGAAGCTAGCTCCATGTCGCTGTAGAGGTCACCGTCATGGGCCTCGGCAGCCCCACCAAAGGGGTCGTCAGCCTGGCCTACCTCCAGAGAATCAAAGGAGGCGTCATCATCAAAGGTGATATCGTCTAAGCTCTCTTGACCCTCAGCCCAGCCGCTGCCGGAGCTAGTGCCAAAGCTAGAACCTGCTCCATCGCTAGGATCTGTCGCAAAGGGGTCGTTGGTGGCAAAGGGGTCGGCCGCAAAGGGGTCGGCTAGGGAAGGATTGCCAAACCCGCCGTTGGCGATCGAGCCTGGCATGTCGTCCGCTAGGCTAAAGTCGCCGAGGTCGAGATGGTTATCTGACAGCTCTGCGCCACCAGAGGCACCAACGCTGCTCTCTAAACCCATCGACATTGATGCACCAGCGTCAAAGAACGTGTCTCCGGCATCGGTTTCATAGTCCACGGCGGCTCCGGAGGATGCCTCTGCGGAGAACTGGTTGGCGTAGTCAAGACCGTTGCTGGCGTAATCGACGTATTCTGGCTCGGAGGTTAGATCGAGCACGGCGCTGTACTGGGCCGCAGCGACATTGTATTGCTGTAGGCCGTAGCAGTAAATGTGGCCCCGCAGCAATAGCACACTGGGGTCTTCAGGGTAATCATCGGCCAGCTGATCGATAACTGCCGCAGCCTCCGAGTAGTTGCCCTGTACGTAGGCCCGTTCTGCTTTTTGATAGGCTTGAGAGTAATCGATGCCTGAAGCCATGGTCTTCTCCTGCCGGTGCAAGTGTCCTAAGGGGTAAGGATGGGGCTAAGCCTAGGTGGCCCAGCGGGCTGAACGAATAACAGCAACGTGGTCGAGCAGCCTGAGGGTTTTGTTTTCCTCAGCGTCAATGACCCATTCACCGCGCAAAAATGGAGCCATTGTGTCGGGGCTATTGTCTGACACCCGGGTTTTGTCGGGGTTGAGCCAGCGGGTGCCCACAATTCGGTTAACGGCCAAGCCTAGCATAGTTCCCTGATCTTCAATGGCGATGACCGAAATCTCGGGGCGATCGGTGTTGAGCACCGATGAATAGCCGAGAAATTGGCCGAGGTCAGCTACCCACACCACCCGTCCCTGTTCGTTGAGGGTACCCAGCAGCAGGTGCGACACATTGGGGATAGGCGTGATGCGATCGGGAGGCTGCTCAATAATGCGACGAATACCGGTGGCAGGCAGCGCAAATTCGTCTTCGGGGGTGACGAAGAAGCGCAAAAATAGCTCGCCATCGGGCGTTTCCAGCTCTTGTAGCTCTGGATCTTGGTCTTGCCCAGTCTGGGTGAGAAAGTCAGGATTGCCTACCATAAGCCTGTTAGTATGTTGCCCTCTGTTGCATCACTCTTTGAACCCTATCCCCTGAGCAGCTGCTTCACCGTGCCGACCAGCTCGGTGGGCTGAAACGGCTTGGCAATGTAAGCGTCTGCCCCCTGTTTCATGCCCCAGTAACGGTCAAACTCTTCGCCTTTGGAAGAACACATGACTACAGGTACATTTTGGGTAGAGGGATCGGCTTTGATGCGGCGACACAGCTCGTAGCCGTTCATGCGAGGCATCACGATATCGAGCACAACCATGTCCGGACGCTGGCTCTGCATTTGCTCGAGGGCCTCCATGCCATCGCTGGCTACGGTAACGCTGAGGCCAATGCCCCGTAGTAACTCGGTAATCATTTCCCGCTGAGGAATACTATCTTCTACCACCAGAACTGTACTCATAGGTTGATTCAAAAAGGCCAGCTAAATGGCCAGACATAAACCGTCAGTGATGCTGTGCGACTATCGCCGATAAGGGCTTAAGACACAACCTGACCGCGCTTAAAAGCAGCCCCGAAGGGCTCCAAACCTGTGACTCTAACGTACCCTCAAACGCAGGCTATGCTGTCGGTTTAGATAAATTAATCAACCGGGTTGTTTAGATTATGGCGAATCTTATCGGAATTGATGCAAAAACCCTGGTTAGGCTAAGGAATGTTACTGGGGCATCGGAGCCTTGCTAAAGTCGATGTCGAATTCGTCTTCGATGGCTTCGGCCAGCAGGGTGTCGGGGCGGGGGCGGTTGAGGTCGCCGGGGCCAGCGTACTTTTCGACCAGCGCTAGCAGTTCGCCGGGGCCAAAGGGCTTGGTCAAATAGTCGGTTGCACCTACCATTCTGGCTTTAACCCGGTCTAAAAAGCCGTCTTTGCCGGTGAGCATGACGATGGGGGTTTGGCGGAAGGCGCTGGAGTGCCTGAGCATGGCACACAGCTCGTACCCATCTAGTTCGGGCATGGTGATATCGCAGAGAATCAGGTTGGGCTGGAGCTGAAATAGCAAGCCCAGGGCTTTGAGGGGGTTACCAATGGAGGTGGCTTCGTAGCCCTGCCCAGCGAGAATACGCTCGACGGCCTGGCGAACGGTGGTGCTGTCATCGACACAGACAATCCGGGGTAAGCGCTCGGGGCCAGGCCGCTGGGTACTGGGAGCTAGGCTGGCCTCGGCAGGGCCGTAGACTAGGCTGATTTGCCCCTGCTGCAGGGCGGGGACTAGGCTGCGGGCAACGCTGAGCAGGTCGCGGCCGAGGTAGCGGGCAATGCGGCGAATGGAGGTTTTGCCGTCCATCCAGGTGACCATCCGCTGATAGACCTGGGTGGATACGCTGGCTTGGAAGGCTTCGGGGGCCAGGAGCACTGGGCATTGGTCAGGGGATTGTAGGTGAGGGTGCAGCTGGTGCCAGGTTTGAATTTGCTGGGTGATGCCTGTGACTAGGTCGCTGATGGTATGGGTCATCAACTGGGGGCTGAGAGCTGAGCTGAGCTGAAACACAAAGGCACCGTGGTGGAGGCTCAGTAGGTCAAAGAGCGTCTCGTGCACCATGTGGCTCAGAATGGTGCGGCCCTGGTCGGGGGTGATTAAGTGCTGTTCGAGCAGAGCCCACAGGGTACCGTACTCGAGGGAGTTAAAGGCGGCGATCGCAGCGGTGGTGCTGGGGTCTGGTAGCGACTGGTCGATGCCGTAGCGGTAGAGATGGTCGCGCAGGCGATCGAGCTTGTTGTCGGTGGTGCCGGCGTAGACGAGTTGTCCATTGGCTAAAAATACTAGCCAGGAGCGCGAGTCAGTCGCCGTGAGCGCTCCGTCAACGGATTGATTGGGGGACTGGTTACCGGTGCTACCATAGCTTTCTAGGTACAGTTCGCCGGTGCGCTGCCCTAGCTCGATGAGCTGTAGAATGCTGCGAATATCAATTTCTGACAGATAACCCTGCATGAGGCAACCCAAGGATGGGAACAGCACCTGATTAGCCAGGCCAGGAAAGGTGGGGCTGAACTCAGCATGCCCTAACTAGAAGACCAATCGTACCCTTTGATTTTCTTGGCGTAACGATCGCTCGCTAGAGGGCTGGTACCGCTGGGCTGAAGTGTTTGATTTGGGATGGCCAGCGCATTGGCCTAGGGGTTGAGGGGGCTGAGCGCCGCGCCGCCCCGGCGTGCTCTCAGTATACGGCGCTTCGTCGGCGATGCTGCGCGATCGCGGGGAACTCTAGTGGTGGCGGTCTGCTCGGCAGGATGATTTTGGGGAACTCTAAAGGTGTGCTTTCTAGTCGGGGTCGTCTACGAGCTGCGATTGGTTATCTAACATGACGGTTTTACCCAGTCAAAATTAGCTAAGATTCGCATTAGCTTTGGCCGTGTGGAAGTAACCCCTCAATGATTAATAGTCCTGACCTTCAGCCTCTGACCCTGGGTTCAGGGCGTTAGGCTATCGGTACTGTGGTGCGATCGCGGTTGTTCTCATGGCAGATAGGCCGTGAACTTTACCCTGACTCAGGGGGTTTGCGATAGGGTTTATGGGTAGACCCAGTATGACTAGGCCAGTACAACTAGGATAGACAGTAGCTCAGGTGAGGGCAGGATGCCTGAGAATTTAGGCTCTGAGCTAATCTAGAGCTAGCTAGATGTTGTATCAGCGCACATTTACGCAGCCCCAGATCGTTTACATAAACAGGCAGCCTCTTTACCTACCCCTCTTAGTTGATAGAGATGCAAGATTCTTAAAGACTGCGTCAGCTTTACTCCCCTAACGTTAACGTTCTAAGCCACGAGGACCACCAGCGTGCTGTACCTAGCAGAAGTCCAGAAAAAGACCGGGTTTATTGGCAGCGGCAAGCCTGAATTCAAGCTGCTGGCCTGTCAGCGCAGCGAGAATAGCTGGAGCGCCGTCACTGGGGATGAGACCCTGGTGGCCCCGGATGATGCTTCCTACAACGCTGGTGCCCTGGTGATGGTGGACGTCAGCGGCAACCGACAGATCCAGCGTCACTATGAGGCGGGGCGATCGCTGACCACTATTTTGCAAAACTTCTCTAACCTGAGCAAAAAGTCGAAGACCCAGGAAGAGGAGATCGAGCAGTGGAAGCAGTCGCTCACCTTCCAGAGCCAGGAACTCAACCGCCGCGAGCTGGAGCTAGAGTCCCGTCAGGAGCAGGTTGAGCAGGCCGAAGCCGATCTCGAGCAGCTAGATGCCCAGCGCCAGGAGCTGGATCAGCTGCGCCAAAGCCTAGAGCAACAGCAGGAAGAACTCACCCGCAAAAATCAAGACCTAGAGGGTGCCTGGGCCCATCTCAACGGTGAAATGCGCCGTCTGGAAGAGCAGCGGGCTGAAGGCGTCACTGCCGCTGGGCTGGATTCAGAACAGGTGGCTAATCTGCAAGGTGCCCTCAACCGCCTGACCGAAGCCGTGATGCCCGTAGAAGCCCTGCGCGATCCGCTCACCCACGCCACCGATGGGCTGAACTATCATCAGGGCCTGCTGGGAGACTATCGACAAGCTCTCGAAGGTCAGCGCCAAGGCTTGGAGCAGCGCCAGCAGGAGCTAGACCAGCAGGCTACCCAGCTCACCCAGCGCTGGGCCGACTGGCGTCAGGCCGAAGCCGCGCTCGTAGCCAAGCGCGAAGATCTAAAGCTGCGGCAGCAGGCGGTTAAAACCCAGCAGGAGCAGATTCAGACTCTGACCGATACCCTGCAAGCCCAGGCCAACCTGCACCAGAAAATCTACGATCTGCTCAATACTACCGACAAGGTGCGGCTGAGCAAAAAGGTCGATGTGGCGGCCCTGGAAGCTATGGACTTAGACCAGCTCCAAACCATGGTGGGCGATCTGGAAAAAGACCTGGAGAAAATGTCCCGGTTTGTCTCTGACCAGGAGGAGGAGCTAGCCCTAGAGCAGCAGGCCATCGATGAGATTCAGCTCAAGATTGAGCAGGCCAGCGAGTTTGAGCGCCTTCAGCTAGAGACCGAGATCGAAGAAGAGCAAGATCGCTACCAAATGCTCAACGAGACCCTGGTGGGCCAGCGGCGCAATTTGCTAGAGCGCGAAGAATTGTTGAGCCAGCATCAGGCGGTGCTGCGGCGACGCCAGGGCCTGACGGTAGAAGAAACGCCTGTGAGTGCGGTAGATCTAGAGCCTCTGCTCAACACCATTGACACTCAGCGCCAGCATACGACAGATAGCATTCAGGCCCTAGAGACCGAGGTCAAGAAGACCCAGGATGGCATTGGCCAGCTCAAAAGAGAGATCGAAGGGGCTGAGGCTGCCCTGACTACCCATCGTGCTGAGGTGGAGGCGTTTGAGGCGGGTCTGCGGCAGCAGCAGCAAGACCTGGCGGGCTTAGTGGGCAAGCTGGCGGTTTGCGAAGAGCTGCTCAACCCGGCGCAGGAGAGCGTCAACGGGCTGAGGCAGTCTTTGGAGAACTTGGCTGGAGCGGTGACTAAGCTTCAGGAGGTCAATGATTACCAATTGCAGGCGATCGCCGAGCTGCGTCAAACCGTCGTTAGCGTGGGTGCCCCTCAGGTCGCGGCATCCTAAACAAAAACTAAGGCCCCAGGTGCTAGAGTCGGCTGATAGACATCTAGAGGCATAACCGCGCATGATTTGGGTCAACGAACAAATTGATCCGTCTGGGATCATTTACTCGTGCATTGCCTGCAGCGACGAAGCCCAAGCTCAGGCATGCTACCAGTCGTTTGAAGACAATCTGTCCGAAGAGCAGCGCGCTGCTGGCTGGGTTGCTCAAATGCGCACCGTTGAGTCGTGGGACGAGGTGCCCGTGAATGCGCTGAAGTTGAGCTATTAGGTGCCAGGCCGGGGGCGGGGGGCTTCTCACCCATCCCGTCCTCTGGAGATTGCTACCGCATAATAGCGGCGGGCCATGGGGGCTAGTGGCTGGATTGCCGCCAGCGCCAGCGCTGGTCGAGCAGCGTGCGGCTTAAGACTCGCACGGGGTCTTGAGATTCGCCGGAGAATAGGGCAAAGTCTATGGGCCCCCAGACCTGCTCGGCTTCCTCTGCCAAGGCAAGTAAGCAGGGGTCATTGAGGGCAATGCGATGGTCAAATCGCAGGGTGAGTAGCGGTAAGCCTCGGTGCCCGGCACCGGTAACTACCCCCCAGTCGTACTGATCGAGCAGCGCTTGAAGCGCCTGGCTAGCGGCACGGCGAAACTGCTCGAGCTGCTGGTGTTTTTGTCTGAGTTCTTGCAGGAGTTGGTGATTGGTCAACATCGTGCCCCTCCGCTGATAGCAGTGATATAAACGCCCTCTCCTGAGTGTAAGGGGCGTTTTAGCCTCTAGAGTTGAAGACTTTCTATTGCTCTGTTGTTAACCTTCCCCGATCGCCCTATGGCCAGTATGGATTACATCAAACTTGACCAGTTTTTGAAGCAAATGCAGGTGGTCTCCACGGGGGGGCAGGCCAAGCTGATCATTCAGGACGGCGAGGTGAGCGTCAACGGTGAAGTCGAAACTCGGCGGGGACGCAAGCTGGTAAAGGGCGATAGCGTCGCTATGAACGGGCAGGTCTGGGTCGTCGATCTGGCGGTTTTAGAATAGGGACTCTCTAAGTTGCGCCAGTGCTGTTAGCGGAACCGGTGGTCGGCAAGGGTGACCCAACAAAGTTTATCGATGTGTTAAGCAATCTCAAACCTCGCCTAGGGAATGCTGATCTAGCCGTGGGGCAGCAGAAGATTGAGACCAGTACAGAACCTAGTTATTGAGCTGATTAACTGCTATGGGTTTAAGCGATATTTTAAGTGACAAGACTGTAAAGGCTCAGGTTGTAGCTGACTGTGCCCTACTCATTGATAGCCAGGTGGCCTCTAAGGGTGGCTTTGGGGGCATGGCTCTAAAAACCACCTACGGAGTCGTCAAGGGAATGAACTCAGGCTATGTTCCTGGGGCCGTTGAGCGGATGTTGCCCGAGGTGGTGACCTCCTTAGACCCCCTGTGGGCCGAGGGTGAGCAGGCCGGTGACCCGGTGGCCTATCTGACTCAAAACCAGGTGCGGGCTGCCGATGTCATTCTCGGGGTGACCGATCGCCGCATTGCCAAGACCGACAACGGGCTGGTGCGGTCGTCCTACACCAAGCTGCGCCAGTCGGTAATTGGCGATGTGGAAAGCGCCGTACCGGGCCTAGCCCAGATTTTTGGCCGCCACAGTGTTGTTACGTCCGAGTCCTAATATCCAGGGAGTCTAGCCGATGGTTTGGTAGAGCTGCTCCCAGTAGGGTTCGGCAAATTTTACCAGCCAGTCTTTGATGTGGTAGGTGGCGCGGCAGTCGTCCTCGTTGTAGCGCAGGATGGCGTCTAGGTAGGTGCGATCGCCAGTTTCGGCCCAAGCGTTATACCAACAGATCGACTGGGCGCCGTTAGCCCCCTCGTCGCGCCAGTCAAAGCCCATCCAGCGGGCGATGTGCTTGAGGGCGTAGCTCTCAATGGGCAGGGTGACCCCGTCGGTGATGCACTTGTGGATATCAAAGAAGCGATCGAGCAGCGCCTCGGTACGGCGGTGGGGCGTGCCGTAGAGCTGCCCCAGTTTGCGCACGGTCTGGGCTTCGTAGGGGCAGAAGTGGTAGATCGGTGCGTAGGGGTAAGCGTGCACCAGATCGAGAAAGTCGTTCCAGGCGCGGCGCTCCTGGTGGTGGTTTTCGGCCAGCAGGGCGTGGAAGTTGGTGTCGCCCGTGCGATGGTTGACCACCAGCACCCCGTGGAGATAAATCAGGTTCTGATCTGGGGCAGCCTCAATATCGAAGTACAGCTCGACTTCGCCCTCGGGCAAATCTTCCGGCCAGAGGGGAAAGCCGTGGGGTGCATGGGGGGCGCTGCGGGGGATGGCGCGGTTGTCAATTAGGGCCTGGGCTTGGTGAACCAGCTTTTCGGCCACCTGTTCGCCAAAGCCGGGTAGGGGAGCGAGGTGGGCAGGGCTGGCCAGGGCCAGGGCGGCAACGGTGGTGAGGTGGTGCTGCTTGAGAAACTCGTAGCGGGCGGGGGTCACCCCCGGCAGCAGCGACAGATGGCGGGTTGCTCTGGCCTCGGTGTAGCAATGGTTGAACCAGTGGCAGAGATCGCAGCGACTGTGGGAAATAAACAGCTCAGGCGTAGCTGTACTGCGCAGTTCTCTAAGGCAGTCGTTGAGCACTGTTTGCAGCTTGGGTACCAGCTGCGCCAAGTCGATATGGTAGGTTTGCCCGCCGCGCAGGGACAAGCAGCTGGTGTCAGGCCACACCCCCTGTACCCGCGAGAGCACGTAGGCGTGATAGGCCGCTACCACCTGGTAGTCAAGCTTTGGCTTTTTGCCCAGCTTAATATCTATGGGCACGTAAACCCAGTCGCCCCAGCACGACCAGCCGGGTCGCTTGATCAGCAGGTCGGGCTGGCTCACCAGCTGCACTCCATCTACCGCTGAGGGGGCGGCTAGCACCCCCTGGCGAATGGCCTCAACCCCTTCAGCCATTAGGTCTAGAGTAGCTTTTGCTCCGGCGGCCCAGTCGCCCGACAGAAACTCGGGCCGGTAGAGAGGGTAGTAATCTTCGAGCACCCGTTCGCGGTGGGTGAGGCTGTCTTGGCGCAGCTTGAGCAGATAGTCAGAGGGAGTGTCTTTTTGGTTGCGATCGCCGTACAGATCTAAAAAGGCTCGCCGACTACAGCGCTGGTAGTGAAACAGCACATCGTCGGTGAGCCATCGAATGAGGGGTTTAGGCGTTGTCGCAGCGGGAAAAGTCAGGGAGCTTTGCGGGCCACCCCCTGAACTTGAACGCGGTGGCAGGGGGTGGCTAGCAGACAAAGCGAGTTATAGGGCAAGTGCTAAAGAACAAAGAAAAAGACTGCTGTTGCGGATGCACCAAAGCTTTAGCAGAACCGCTGAGAGTGGTGGTGGTGAGCAGGGCCACGCCAGAGTGCTGCGACAGCCATTGCTGGGTATCATCGCCCCACTGTTGTTGCCAATCACATCCCATAGCTGACTACCGTAGCGGGATCAGTCCCAAGCTTGCTTATTCTAAATGTTATACCCTAGGGCGGCTTCCGGGGAACGTGGGCATAGTTTAGGCTCCTCGAAGATGCGCTGAGGCGGCCCCAGGGTAGGGCTGGGTGGTATAGGGTTGAGAAGATTCCTCTCTTTAAGACAAATTCCCTAACCGTGATTGATTCCTCTTCTACCGCCGTGCTCGATCGCCTCGTACTCCATCATCAGCAGTTTCCGGCACTGAGGGGCAATCAGTATTTCAATTATGGCGGGCAGGGGCCCATGGCCCAGGCTACCCTAGACGCCATTTTTCAGGCCCACCACCGTATACAAGAAATGGGGCCATTTTCAGGGGCGACGAACCAGTGGATCATGGCCGAGGCGGCCAAAACCCGCACGGCGATCGCTGCCGAACTCGGCACTACCGCCGACACCGTTACCCTGACCGAAAACGTCAGCGTTGGCTGCAACATTCCCCTGTGGGGAATCGCTTGGAATACTGGGGATCATATGTTGCTCTCAGACTGCGAGCACCCCGGCATAATTGCCGCCGTGCAAGAAATTTGCCGCCGCTTCGGCGTCACCTATAGCCTTTGTCCCCTACTCGAAACCGTAAATGGCGGTGATGCCGCCGCCGTTGTGGCTGAGCATCTGCAACCCAACACCCGGCTGCTGGTGGTTAGCCACATTTTGTGGAATACCGGCCAGGTGTTGCCGCTAGAGCGCATTGTTGGGGTTTGCCGCGATCGCCCTAACCCAGTGCTAGTGCTGGTGGATGCGGCCCAGTCCGTCGGTGCTCTGCCGCTGGATCTGCCCGCGATCGGGGTCGATTTTTACGCCTTCACGGGCCACAAGTGGTGGTGCGGCCCTGCTGGCTTAGGCGGGCTCTACGTGCGCCCCGAGGCGATGGCGCAGATTGCTCCCACGTTTATTGGCTGGCGCGGCATTACCACCGATGCCGCCGCCAACCCCACCGGCTGGAAGCCCAATGGGGAGCGCTATGAGGTAGCCACCTCAAACTATCCGCTGCTGGCGGGGTTAAGGGCGGCGATCGCCCATCAAGCCGAGTGGGGCACCGCCGCCCAGCGCTACCAGCGTCTGGTGGAACTCAGCCAGCGGCTGTGGTCGCAGCTGCAAGAGCTGCCTTACATCCGCCTGGTGCGGCAGACCCCGCCGGATTCTGGCCTAGTTTCCTTCTGGGTGCTAGAGAATGGCGAACCGTCCCCAACCTGGCACAAGCGACTGGTGGATGAGCTAGAGCGCCAGAATGTCCTTCTCCGCACCCTGCTAGCGCCCAACTGCGTCCGCGCCTGCACCCACTACCTCACGCTGGAGTCAGAAATAGACGATTTGGTCGCTGTTATTAAGAGCATTCTCTCGGGCTTGACATAGATTCAGAGACCGACTGGCCAGAGACCCACCGGCAACCCGCTAAACTAGAAGTCCGTAAGTACTGTTGTGTCTAGACTGCATGATTGCCCCAGGTGCCGCTGATTTTCTAGACGAATACGATGTGGTGGTGGTAGGTGGCGGCCACTCGGGCTGTGAGGCAGCCCTGGCCTCGGCGCGCCTGGGCTGTCGCACCCTGATGATTACCCTCAACCTCGACAAAATCGCCTGGCAGCCCTGCAACCCTGCCGTGGGCGGCCCCGCCAAATCGCAGCTCACCCACGAAGTCGATGCTTTGGGGGGCGAAATTGGCAAAATGGCCGATCGCACCTACCTGCAAAAGCGCGTGCTCAACAATTCTCGTGGGCCGGCAGTGTGGGCCTTACGGGCGCAGACCGACAAGCGCGAATACGCCGCCGTGATGAAAACTATCGTCGAAAACCAGGAGAACCTGGTGATTCGCGAGGGCATGGTGACGGATCTGGTGCTCGGCCCCAACGACGAGGTGGTGGGAGTCGAAACCTATTTCGGTGTCGCCTTCAAATGCAAGGCCGTCATTCTCACTACCGGAACATTTCTTGGCGGCACCATCTGGATTGGCGACAAATCGATGGCGGCGGGGCGCGCTGGAGAGTTTGCCGCCACGGGCCTGACCGACACCCTCAACCGCCTGGGGTTTGAAACGGGGCGACTCAAAACCGGCACTCCGGCGCGGGTCGATCGCCGCTCGATCAACTTCGATGTGCTCGAACCCCAGCCCGGCGATGACGACATCCGCTGGTTTAGCTTTGACCCCGAGGCTTGGGTTGAGCGCGAGCAAATGCCCTGCCACCTCACCCGCACCACCGCCGCTACCCACCGGCTCATTCAAGAAAACCTGCACCTGTCGCCGATCTACGGTGGCTGGGTCGATTCCAAAGGCCCTCGCTACTGCCCTAGCATCGAAGACAAAATCGTGCGCTTTGCCGACAAAGAGAGCCACCAGATTTTTCTGGAGCCCGAGGGCCGCGACATTCCAGAAATCTACGTGCAGGGCTTTTCGACTGGGCTGCCCGAGAAACTTCAGCTGGCCATGCTGCGCACGCTGCCAGGGCTAGAGCAATGCGCCATGCTGCGCCCCGCCTACGCCGTGGAATACGACTACCTGCCCGCCACCCAGTGCTACCCCACCATGATGACCAAGCGGGTTGAGGGCCTATTCTGCGCGGGCCAGGTGAATGGCACCACTGGCTATGAAGAGGCCGCTGCCCAAGGCTTTGTGGCTGGGGTCAACGCGGCGCGACTGGTGCGGGGGCAAGAGCTGCTGGTGTTCTCCCGCGAGCAGAGCTACATTGGCACACTGCTCGATGATCTGTGCACTAAGGATCTGCGAGAACCCTACCGCATGCTGACCTCGCGCTCAGAATATCGGCTGCTGCTGCGGTCTGATAATGCCGACCAGCGCCTGACCCCCCTGGGCCGCGAAATTGGCCTGATTGACGATCGCCGTTGGGAAATCTTCACCCGCAAGTACGACAACATTGCCGCCGAAAAAGAGCGCCTGCAAGAAACTCGGGTCAAAGAGCACGACGAGCTGGGCCAGCGGATTGCGGCGGATACCGACCAGCGGATAAAAGGCTCAATTACCCTGTCCGACCTGCTGCGCCGTCCAGGCCTGCACTACGGCGACCTAGAGCGCTACGGCCTTGGCAATCCATCCCTGATTCGCGAAGAAAAAGAGGGGGCCGAGATCGACATCAAGTATTCGGGCTACATTCAGCGGCAGCAAAACCAGATCGACCAGGTGGCCAAAAGCACCAACCGCAAGCTGCCCGAAACTCTCGACTATGCGGCGATCGACACCCTTTCAAAAGAAGCCCGCGAAAAGCTGAACCAGGTCAAACCGCTGACCATTGGCCAGGCCTCCCGCATTGGCGGCGTCAACCCCGCCGATGTCAACGCCCTGCTGGTATACCTAGAGATTCAGTCGCGGCGGGGGCAGGCGACCCCGGCGGCAATTCGTTAGAATCAAGCCGATTCTCTCTAGCTGACTCTCTGGGGGCAAACCATGGCCAAGCCGATTCTGATCACCGGAGCCTCCAGCGGCATTGGCTATGAGCTGGCGAAGGTGTGTGCCGCCCACCGCCACGACCTGGTGCTGATTGCCCGCCGAGAAGAACGCTTGCTGGAGCTTAAGGATGAGCTACAGTCGGCTCACGGCGTGCAGGTGCTCACCTACCGGGGCGATCTAACTGACGCCAATACCCGCCAGCAGTTCTACGATTGGACTCAGTTTAAGGGCATTATGCCCTACGCTCTGGTCAACAATGCTGGGTTTGGGTCGCTAGCCCCGTTTGCTGAGGCCGACTGGGACAACCAAAACGCCATGCTTCAGCTCAATATTGTGGCGCTGACCCACCTGACGCGGCTGTATCTGCCTGCGATGATTGCCCAAGGCCAGGGCCGCATTCTCAATGTGGCGTCTACGGCGGCGTTTTTGCCGGGGCCGTATATGGCGGTGTACTACGCCAGTAAGGCCTTTGTGCTGTCGTTTACCGATGCGATCGCCACTGAACTAGAGGGCACTGGGGTGACTGCCACCACCCTCTGCCCCGGCCCCACCCAGTCAGAATTTCAAGACCGGGCCAATGTGCATGATGTCAAACTTTTTGAGAGCAAAAATCTGCCTACCTCAGCAGTGGTGGCCACCTACGGCTACGAGGCGATGGAAAAGGGCCAGCGCATTGCTGTCCACGGCACCGTGAATAAGCTGATTTCTTTAAGCACGCGGCTTTTGCCCCGCAAAAACCTGGCCGATGTCACTAAGGGCTTCCAAAAGCCCGCCTAGGGAATTCTGTTGCGCGATACTGCCCTAACATCTCGACTGTTGGCTCATCTGGAGCAGGTGGTGGGCGATCGCAGCCCCTATCTGGCCTCTGCCAACCACTTTTTCGTGCAGCAATATATCCAGCAAGAATTGTCTTGCTGGGGCAAGGTCACGGCTCACACCTTTGAGCATCGAGGTCAGGCGCACACCAACTGGATTCTGAATCTGCCGGGACTAGATCCTCATCGTCCGCCTATTCTGGTTGGGGCTCACTACGACTCGGTGCCCGGCTCCCCCGGAGCTGATGACAACGCCACCGGGATCGCGGTGCTGCTGGAGCTAGCCCGCGCCTTTGCCGAGCAGCCCGGCAAGTCTCCCCTGCGCCTGGCGGCCTTTGACCTAGAAGAATCGGGCTTTGTAGGCAGCGGACACTATGCCAGAGATCTACATCAGTGCGACGAACGCCTAGGGCTAATCAGGGCAAACGCATACTCGTAGATGAGAGATACTTCAGGATAGATGTTGAGGCAGGACATCCTATGAGTACCTCTGGGTCTGAGTCAGGGACGTTGCTAGCGCACTTTGAAACGCTAGAAGACCCG
>JAHHIH010000027.1 GCA_019358835.1 Tildeniella torsiva UHER 1998/13D | reverse complement strand
TTCAAGCGGGCTTGCTTAGATTCATCCATGGGCCTGATGGGTAGAGCGAACGATGCCCAAAGCTTACCCCTCGTACTGTTATCCCAACATAAGCATTAATGCTCATTACATAACTGGGATGCACCCTTGTGATAGGCCATTGGGATACAGTTTATTGACATTTCCCAAAACCCCTGAAAAATAGAGCTTTTCAGGGGTTTGATTCCGCCCTTCACACGGAAGAGGTCACTGGTTCGAAACCAGTATCGCCCATCGTTACTTATTTGAGATGTTCGTAAGAGATTTTTGGATCTCTTTGAAATATGCTCCTGCGTTGGTGGATAAGTCGGCTGCTAGGCTAGGGTTAAAACAGTTCAAAATTGTAGGGTTGTTGATTGCTGCGGTTGCTTGTTTCTATAAGCATCTATAGGCAATTGGGCTAATGCTGATCTAGAAAGCCTCTCACCCAAAATTCGTCCAGCCATTTTTGAATAATCAAGGTGAGGGGTAGGGCTAGTAGCAGCCCCAAAAAGCCGAAGAATGCGGCAAAAACCACTTGAGATAGCAGCGTTACGGCTGGTAAAAGAGAAACCTGCTTCTTCATGACCAGTGGGGTCAAAATATTGCTTTCAATCTGCTGAATCACAATGTAGAGAACGACTACAGCGATCGCTTTCCAGGGAGCTTCGAGCAGCGCGATCGCTGCAGGAGGTATAACGCTAATAAAGGGGCCTAGGTTGGGGATGAATGCCAGTAGCCCTGCCAATAGCCCATTGGCAAAAGCTAGGGGAATACCCAAAATCCAAAGGCCAAACATACTCGTGATGGCAATAACCGTCATGTTGAAGAGAATGCCGATAAACCAGCCTGCGATCGCCTCTTCACAGCCGTCTAGCACACGATTGATCTGTTTTCGGCGAGACGATGGAAATACGGTCAAAAATAGGTTTCGATAAGCTGCTGGGTTAAGAAGTACCATAACAATTATAATCGAGACCAGTAGCAGGTTGAACGCAACGGTCAGAGTGCTTGAGAACCACGCTAAAAAACGACTAAAGATAATCTCAATATCTACTGATTGGAGCTGGCCTACGATAGTTTCAAGGCTTTGGAGATCTTGAATAGCGAAACCAGGTACAGCGTCGCCCAAATTATTGAGCCAAGCCTGCGATCGCTCCACAATTTGGCTGGCAAATCCCATCAAATCCTGTAGTTGATCAATGAAGGGAGGGATAATAATAATTCCAATTGCGCCCGCCATGAGTGAAACAGCACCGGTTAAAATCAGTACAGCAACTCTGCGATCGGGAATGTGTTTTTGCAGCAGTCTGACTGCGCGGTTGAGCACTACAGCGAATGTAATGGCGGTCAAAGCTAGCAGCAGCACTGTGCGAATTTGCCAGAAGATGTATAGGCAAACTCCTAAGATGACTAGACTTACTCCCTGACTGAAGCTCAATGAAAATTCCTGTGGTGTGAATGTGGCGAGAATAACTTAACGAGTCTCACAGTTTTCGACAGACGACCTAGAAGTAGCTAGAAATACCCTGAACTGGAAAAGTGCCTTTTCTTTTTTTGGATGCTAAGCAAAAGTTTTAGATTGATTTATCGTAAAATTTCGAAAGCTGCTAAAACACCTTTAATATCCAGATTTCTTGCCGCTTTTCGGCTGCTTATCCTGCACCGATTTTCAAGCTTTATTTAACCGGATACTTTTACTTAAACCCAGCGATAAGCTATACCTATCGACATAGAATAACCATTCAGTGTGGCGTAGTCATCCCCCGCAGGATTCAGATCGGTGGGTTATACCCTTCTATAGATAGACGTACTATCTGTAGGTAGATGTAAAACTCAGCAGTCGTGCCCTTCAATAGATGACAGATAAGGGCTTGTTAGGAGGTTTTATGGATATCTTGAGGATTATTGCGGCTATTTTTCTGCCACCGCTCGGCGTTTTTCTTCAGGTAGGGATAGGTACCCAATTCTGGATTAATATTTTGCTGACTCTTTTGGGCTATATCCCCGGCATTATTCACGCTGTCTGGATAATCGTCAAGCGTTAAGTCGCCTATGCTTCTTGGTTTAGCACTGCGGTGGATCCTGCTGATTAATCGGCAGGATTTTTTTAGGCTTATTTGAGCAGGCGTGATGGGTTGATGGTTTCAATCGTCATAATTTGCCCTGTCTAGAGAGCGATTAGCTCGATTTTCCTCAGGTTATTGACTGACCTATAAAATGTGGAATTCGAGAAAAATAGTACCCATAAAAATGAGCATTTCTGCTTTAAAGCATCGGAAGATAGAGGCATGTGTTGCAGAACTCTAGCGCGGGAGGGATGATTCAACCGAGTTTGGCGAGTATAAATTTATTACCTTCAGCAGAGTACGCCCCGGCCAGTTCCAAAAGTATCTGTTGAACTGCTGATGGAATTTACGTCCCTTGGCAGATTTATTTAGGGTCAGAAGGTTAACTACCGCAATAGGCAACGCCAATGAACATTCAAGAGTTAACGCCTCAAGGACAAGAGCCTGAGAAGTGGATCGAACGCTTAGCACGATTTGGCTATGCGGCTAAGGGAATTGTCTACATGATTGTCGGACTATTGGCGGTGATGGCCGCCTTTAACTGGGGCGGAAGAATAACGGGCACCGAGGGCGCTTTTCAGGCGATCGCATCGCAACCCTTTGGAAAACTCATGCTGTTTTTGGTAGCCCTAGGGCTGTTGGGATATGTTCTCTGGCAGTTTGTGCAGGCGATTAAAGATCCGGAGCATCAAGACAGCGGTGCGGCGGCTATTGGTCGCCGCCTCGCCTACGCGGTCAGCGGGCTAATTTATAGTGGTTTGGCTTTCTCGGCGCTAAAGCTGGTCTTTGGCAGTTCGTCGGGCGGTGGCGGGTCTGGCAGCGAAGATCAGACGGCTACGCTGCTCTCTCAACCCTTTGGTCGGTGGTTGGTGGCTGCCGTTGGCGTGGCCAGTGTGGCTTACGGGTTTTATTCGTTTTACCGGGCCTATTCCACCGAGTTTCGCCGCAAGCTCAAGCTGTCGCAGATGAGTGCACGCACCGAGAAGTGGATCACTCGCATTGGCCGATTTGGGCTTACCGCCAAGGGCATTGTCGCAGTCATCATTGGCTATTTCTTTATTGAGGCGGCCCGTGCCGCAGATGCCAGCCAGGCTGGCAGCACTGAGAGCGCGCTGCAAGCCATTCAGCAGCAGCCCCACGGAGCCTGGCTAATGGGGATTGTTGCCCTCGGCCTGGTTGCCTACGGCATTCACCTTGAGGTGCAGGCGCGCTATCGCCGCATTTCTCCCTAAGATTGGCTTATTTTAGGGACATGACAACGGAATAGAGGTGCCACCACACGCCTCCTGAACCTGCTTGTGGCTAGGAATAGTTGAACTCGGCATGGCGCGTTGGGTAACGGTTCAAACGTTTAGACAGGGTTGGTACCGGTTTTGGCAAGACTGCCGCAAAGTGCCTCCACCCCTCTGGCGGCGGTGGGCTGGCACGCTGGCAATCGGTCTGGGGCTGTGTACGGTGGTCACGTTTGCGATCGCCGCCTGGGCTAAGGGCCACGCCGACCAGGGGCTTCAGGACTGGGATGCTCGGCTGCTGCCGGTGTTGGCCGAAAGTCTACCGCTGAGCTTTTCGCGATCGATTACCTGGGAATCGCCCGGCAACCTGCTCGGCATGCTGCCCATCGTCGGCGGATTTGTGGGCATTATGGTGGCGCGATCGCGCCCCCTGCTCGCCGCCACCATGATGGTCGCCTATGGCCTGCAATTTGCCCTGGTATGGATCGGCTGGGGCTACTGGAACCGAGAGCGCCCCGATTTAGTGGCTGGCGGGGTGGCGGCTTCGGGCCTGCATTCGTTTCCATCGGGGCATACGGTGGTGGTGATTACGGTCTACGGGCTATTGGCCTACCTGTGGTGCCAAGCCTCGCGCAGCTGGGTTGAAAGGCTGCTGATCGTTCTGGGCGTTGTGTTTTGGATTGGCATGATTGTCAGCTCACGCCTGGTGCTGGGGGCCCACTGGCCCAGCGACGTGATTGTAGGGGCAATCGTTGGTGTGCTCTGGCTGGGGACGGTGATTGTCGCCCTCAAGCGGGTCGAGGATGGGGCGTAGGGCCATAGTGGGCAAGGATTAGGACTGGATCTGGAGCAACTCGGCGATCGCCCTGAGCAGAGCAGCGGGTTCCACCGGTTTGGCAATGTGTCGCTGAAACCCGGCGGCGAGGGCCTGTTCTTGGTCGGTCTCTCTAACGTAGGCGGTCAGGGCGATCGCCGGTACCTGTCCACCCTGCTCAGCCGGGAGCGATCTGATCTGCCGCATCAGCATGTAGCCATCCATGTCGGGCATGCCGATGTCGCTGACTAGAACCTGGGGGCGAGACTGCCCGAGGGCGGCCAATCCTTCCCTAGCTGAGGCGGCGGCGACTACGCTGGCCCCGGCTTGCTCTAGCAGAAAGGTAATAAACGTGCGGGTATCGCTATCGTCATCAACCACCAAGATCTGGGTGCCCGGCAGGTTCAGCGAGGGTTGCGGTTGCAGATCGTCGTTTGGGGCCAGGGGTGAGTGGGTCAAGGTCGGTAGACTGACGGTAAACGTAGCTCCCAGGCCTTCGCCGGGGCTAGCGGCCTGAATGGTGCCGCCGTGCAGCTCGACCAGGTGGCGCACGATCGCTAGCCCCAGGCCCAGCCCCCCAAACTGCCGGGTGGTGGCGCTGTCGGCCTGGCGAAAGTAGTCAAAAATGAGCGGTAGAAACTCAGGCACAACGCCCTTGCCGCTGTCGGTTACGGTAATTTGGGCCTGGTTGGCCTTACCCTGGGTCAGGCGCACCTCAACTCGCCCGGCTGCCGGGGTAAACTTGACGGCGTTAGACAGCAGATTCCACACCACCTGCTGGAGGCGGGTGGCATCGCCGGAGACTAGCCCAACCTCATCCTCCAGGTGAGCTTCGATGCGAATAGATTTAGCATCGGCTGCCAGGCGCACGGTTTCCATCGCGGCTCGGATGATGGCGGCTAAATTGACCGGGCTGGCCGAAATCTGGAGCTTGCCCCGCAGCATGCGCGACACGTCGAGCAGGTCGTCGATCAGCTCGGTTTGCAGCTTGGCGTTGCGCTCGATGACGGCCAGCGCCTGTTTAGTTTTGGCCTCGTCTAGGGTGCCGTTTTGCAGCAGGGTGGCCCAGCCGAGAATGGGGTTGAGGGGCGACCTCAGCTCGTGGGAGACCACGGCTAAAAACTCGTCCTTGGTGCGGCTGGCAGCTTCGGCGGCGGCGCGGGCCGCTTGCTCTTGCAGCAGCAGCTGGCTGCGCTGCTGCTCTAGCTGTTTTTGGTCTTCGATATCGGTGGCGGTGCCAAACCACTTGATCACTCGCCCCTGGTTGGTCTTGAGCGGTATTGCCTGGTGCAGGTGCCAGCGATAGACCCCGTCGGCCCGTCGCATGCGGCCTTCGGCCTGGTAGCTGGTGCCCTGCTGTTGGGCGATCGCCCAGTTTTGGCTGAGGATGGGGATATCGTCGGGGTGCACGACGGCTGGCCAGCCGACGGTCTCAACCTGCTCAACGGTGAGCCCGGTAAACGCACACCAGCGCTGGTTAGCATCGATCAGCACCCCCTCGGCGTTGGCCGTCCACACCAGCTGAGGAATGGTCTCGACCAGATAGCGGTAGCGCTCTTCGCTCTGCATCAGGGCTTCTTCGGCCTGGCGGCGATCGCTGAGATCGTTGATCAGCGCCACAAACCCTTCAACCACTCCGGCATCGTTAAATCGGGGCACATAGGTGGCGCTGAGGTAACGGATGCTGCCGTCTTTAAATGAGATTGATCGCTCAAAGGTCACCGGCTGCCCAGCCAGCACCTGCTCGATGTAGGGGCGAACGTTTTCGTAGGCCGCGTCCCCCACTACCTCGCGGATGTGCTTGCCGTAAAGGTCGGTGGCGGACTGATTAAACCAGTCTTCGTAGCCCTGGTTGTTGAAGCGATAGCGCTGGTCGGCATCGACAAAAGCGATCAGGGCCGGTACGGCATTGGTCACGAGCCGCAGCTCGGTTTCGCGCTGGCGCAGGGCTTCTTCAATCTGCTTGCGATCGCCAATATCCAGCACCGAGCCAATATAGCCCTTGAACTGGCCATCGGCCCCAAGCCAGGGGCTAGCGGCATCGATCGCCCAGCGATAGGTGCCGTCTTTGTGACGCAGGCGATATTCTAGCTGAAAGCCCTGTTGAAGCCTATTGGCGGTTAAAAACGTCTGGCTAGACATCGCCTGATCGTCTGGGTGGACAGCCTCTAACCAACCTAGGCCCAGTCCAGTTTCTTCGGTTTGCCCCGTAAAGTCATACCAGCTTTGGCTGAGGTAGGTGCAGTAGCCGGTCGAATCCGTGACCCAGATCATGACCGGAGCGTTGTCGGCCATGCTGCGAAAGCGTTCCTCGCTCTCGCGCAGATTCGATTCCATCCGCTTGCGATCGGTGATGTCGATGGCAGTGCCCAGCAGCTCCACCGCCTGCCGCGACTCGCCCTCCCCCGCAAAGATAACCTGGCCACTGACCATAATCCAGCGCTCGGTGCCGTCGTCCCACACAATGCGGTAGTCAATCTCATAGGTGCCCGCCGATGATGGGTCTAGGGCCGCGTTGACGGCACTCATCACCCGATCGCGATCGCTGGGGTGAATTCGCTCCCTAACCTGGAGGATCGGCAGCGGCGTCGCTGACTCACCCCAAATTTCCTGCATGCGCTCGTCTAAATCGACCAGATCGCTGCACAGGTCGTAGCGCCAGGTGCCCAACTGCGCTACCCGAATGGCCAGCCGCGATCGCTCCTCGCTCCGTTGCAGGGTGGTCTTAGCCGCTTGCCTCAGCTGCGCCAGCTTGAGCGCCGCCTCAACTTTGGCCAACAGCTCCCGCGCCGAAAACGGCTTAATTAAATAGTCATCGGCCCCTGCAGCTAGACCTTCAATGCGAGACTCTTCCCCTGCTCGGGCCGACAGCAAAATAATCGGCAGATCCTGGGTTTGGGCATCGGCCCGCAGCTGCCGCAGCAGCTCAAAGCCATCCATCTCGGGCATCATCACATCCGTTAGCACCAGATCGGGGCGCTGCTGGCGAATGGCGGCGATCGCCGCTCGGCCATCCCTGGCTGTCTCGATGGTGTACTGCGGGCTCAGCAGCCGCTTGACGTAGTCGAGCATGTCGGCGTTGTCGTCGGCGAGGAGGATGTGGGGGGTGAGGGGTGAGGGGGTGAGGGGTGAGGGGGAGTTGGGTAGGGTAGGGGAGATGGGAAGGGTGGAGGAGGGATTTGTGGGCTCGGTGGGGTGCCAGCGCAGGGCTTCTTCTAGATAGGGGGTGGCTCCGGTTGCGGTGGAAGGGTGGGGGCCATTGATGGGTTCGGTTTCGCCGTGTTGTAGACGATTCTCCTTGGGAGACGCTATGCGATCGCTAGGCAGATGGTCATAGCCTACGGGCAGGGTGATGGTAAAGCAGGTGCCTTGGTCAACCTGGCTGGCAACCGCGATGGTGCCACCGTGCAGGCCCACCAGCTCTTGCACCAGCGACAGACCGATGCCTGAGCCTTCGTGGGTGCGGCCCCTGGCTCCCTGCACGCGATGAAATCGATCAAAGATATGGGGGATCTCCTCGGGTGGAACGCCCGTCCCCGTGTCTCGCACTTCCAGCTGAATTTGGTCTGGGCCACCGTGCAGGGTCACTGCAATCTCGCCCTCAAAGGTAAACTTCAAGGCGTTGGAAAGCAGGTTCAGAACGATCTTCTCCCACATGTCGCGATCCACGTAGGCGGGGGCCACCAGGGGAGGGCAATCTACGCTCAGCCGCAGCCCGGCCTGCTCCACCGCCGACTGAAACACCCCGGCCAGATCCGCCGTCAGCAGGGCCAGGTCAGTGGGCTCGTAGCTGGCCTCAATGCGCCCCGCCTCAATCCGAGAGAAATCGAGCAGGGTGTTGACCAGCTTTTGCAGGCGCAGCGCGTTGCGGTAGACCAGCTCCAACCGCTGCCGTTGGGTGGCATCGTGGGTGTCTTGTAAGGCTTCTTCCACCGGCCCCAGCATCAAGGTCAGCGGCGTGCGAAACTCATGGCTCACATTGGAGAAAAAGACCGTTTTGGCGCGATCGAGTTCAGCCAGCTTGTCGGCTCGCCGCCGGTCTTCTTCGTGGGAGCGGGCATTGGCGATCGCCGTCGCAATTTGCCCCGCAATCTGCTCCAAAAAATCGCGATAGACCTCGTCTAACCGGCGACGGGGGTTAGCCACCGCCACCAGCACCCCTGCGGCTTTGGCCTGCCCCGGCACAAGGATGGGTAAGACCACCGCTTCCTCGGGGGGCTCTGGCCAGGGGCTGCCCGGCAGATGGCCAAAGCGGCTGACCAGATCATCTAGGGTACGAGATTGGCCGGTCTGGGCAACCGAGGCGATCGGCCAGCTTCCGGCGTCATCTTCAACCGTCAGGTCAACCTGTTCGAGGACAGTAGGCAACCCCAAGGCCGACGCGGTGCCCCCACAGAGACAGGCCGTTTTACCATCGGCGTTAACGATATAGAGCAGCGCCAGCGGAATATCGACTGGGCCAGATTCAAGCGCCTCTGCCATTAGGGCACAGGTATCGTCAACAGTCTTAGCGATGCCAGTGCGCGAGGCCAGCTCACGCAGCAGTTGGGCGCGGCGATCGTTCAACACCCGATAGGTGGTTTCACTGACCACGTTGAGAATGCCGTCGATTCTGCCGCCCTCCCCCTGAATCGGGTTGAAGGTATAGTCAAAAAAGCATTCTTCGTCGTAGCCAAACCGATGCATCACGAGCAGCGTGTCGCTGTGAAAGACGCCCTCACCTGTAGCAAACACCCTGGCAAAATCTGGGCTGATATCGTCCCAAATCTCGGGCCAGACTTCGTAGGCAGGGCGGCCCAGCGACCAGGGGTGCTTATCTCCCACAATCGGTCGCCAAGCGTCGTTGTAGAGTAACCAGCAGTCTGGCCCCCAGTAAATCGCCATGGGAAAGCGAGAGTTAAGACAAATGCTCAGGGTCGATCGCAGACTCTGCGGCCACTGCTCAACCGCGCCAAACGGCGTTGTTGCCCAGTCGTAGGAACGCATCAGCGCCCCCATCTCACCACCGCCCCCAAACAGATGATCAGCCACCTGCTGATGCTGCGCCATATACCGCTATCTCCCGTCTGTACCCAAATGAGCCCTAGGCATCAGGACTATCGGCCCGGAGTGAACCGCTGAGAGCTGGCGAGGCGTGCTTCGCTCATAGCAGCCCTTGGTTGCTGCTCCTAATTGCCCATTCACAATGGTCTAAATATGACGTAAAAAGGAGTGTTTTAGTAAAGAGCTATTAAGGATTGGCCGACTTGAGAGAAATTGCAATCTTTAAAAGGCTGAGGTATCTAGTTCAACCAATTGTCAGGTTTAGACTCTGCGCTCAGAATCTGCCTGAAGAGAGATAAATGTTGACGGCTACAGCCCGCCGGAGCGCTGAAAATAGAAGAACCCAGACTGCAGTATGCCGATCGCAAAGCCCAAAATACCGCCCAGGTTCACGATCGCCTGAAGCTCGCTGCGCACAATGCCCTGAATTGCCATTTCCAGCTCCTTGGGCGAAGTGCCCCGCACCCGGTCAATAATCACCTGGTCAATATTCAAAATGGGGATTACCTGGGCCACCAGAGACTCCAAATCGCGCTCCAGGTAGCGTTCTAAAATTAGCGCCAGCTCTTCGCTCACCGGGTCTAGCGACTGGGTGATCACCTCAGAATTTTGCAGGCGGTTGAGCAACTGGGTAGCCAGGGTTTCCCAATTGACCGAGTTGCCCAGGTTCCGCACAAACTCTGGCCCCAGGGTGCGAATGTAGCCCTGAATTGACTCGCGCAGGTTGCTGCGCACCTGGCGCACCGTAGACACCGGCAAGTTTTGCAGCGACACCCGCTGCAGCGACTCTTGCAGGCGCTTTTTGAGCTGAAGGGCCACCACCAGCTCGGCAATGCGGGCGTTGCTCACCTCCCGCTCGTCGAGACAAAAAGCCCGCAGGCGACCGAGGGCGTTGCGCACGCCAAATAGGTTGGCCACCACCCAGTAGGTGCCGCTGGTGCGCTCCCGAAAGATGGTGTCGATGACTTGAATGTTGCGATCGGTGAGAAAGTCGATGGTCAACTGGCGCAGCTTGTCGGGGGGAAACACGCCGCTGAGCAGCCAGGTGGCAATTTGGTCGGCCTGTTCAGCGGTGAGCTTAAAGTCGAGCAGCACCTGGTCAAACAGCTGGTTGAGCTGGGGCTCTAAAAAGTCGTCCCGCCGCGCCCAGACGCGGATCAGGCGGGGCAGCGACTTGCCAAACAGGTCTTGCAGAATGGCCCCGGCAATTTTGGCGGTGCGCTCCTGGGCGCGGCTCTGCACCTGGTCGAGGGCGAGCTGCAATAGCCACTTGATCGCCGCCTGGGTGCGATCGGTCTGCAACAGCCGCCGAGCCAGGTTTTGCAGCTCTTCGGGGGTGAGCAGCGACCCCATAATCGTGTCAGAAATGCGCTTGGCCAGCCGCTCCTGATTGCTGGGGATCAGCCCTGGGGTAAAGGGCAGCCGCCGCTTGCCCAGGTAGATGGGGCGATAGGGGCGAAACAGCATTTTGATGGCGATGTCATTGGTGAAATAGCCAATGATGCCGCCCACAATGGGCGGTGCCAGCAGTAGCCACAGCTCAGACCCGGTCATAGCGACCCACCACCAGCACCCCCATCAGTCCCCCGGCAATGGGGTAGTGAACAGCCTGCTCAAACCCTGCCGCTTGGGCCAGCTTTACTTGCTCTGGCCCGGTGGGGAAGCGATCGACGCTGGGGCCGATGTAGGCGTATTCATCGGTCAGGCCCATATCCTTGGCCGTGGGCACCACTAGGGCGTCTAGGTACCAGCGCTGAAACTGCTCGGCCACCCAGCCCTGGGGCCGATGAAAGTCCAGAATGGCGGCGCTGGCCCCCGGCTTCAGCACCCGCCGCAGCTCGGCTAGCCCCTGGGGAATGTCGGTGAGGTTGCGCAGGCCGTAGCCCATGGTGACGGCATCAAAGGTGTTAGCCTCAAAGGGCAGTGCCAGGGCATCGCCCTGCACCCAGTGCAGCGCTGCGGGCAGGTTGGCCCGGCGAAATTCTTCGCTGGAAAGGCTGCGCCAGCGCTCCGCCGCTACCGCCAGTAGCTCCGCTGAGAAGTCAAGACCATATACCGTGCCTTTAGCCCCCACCTGCTGGGCCAGCAACAGCGCCAGATCGCCGCTGCCGCAGCAGACATCCAGCACCTGCTGCCCTGGGGCAGCACCGCTCCAGCGCACGGCCATGCGCTTCCACACCCGGTGCAGCCCAAAGCTGAGGCGTTCGTTCAGGCTGTCGTACACCGGGGCAATGCGATCAAACAGGCCCTGAATGTCGGTGGCGGTCGGTGGGGCGGTTGGCGGTGATGGCTGGGCAAGTCCCACGGCGGGTACAGCAGAGAAGGGCAACCTTTACTGTAGCGCTGCCCCTGGCCCTCAGCCACGGAAATTCGTAGTGTTTGTTACATCTGCGATCGCGATCGGGTCAGCCAAGATAGATTTGGGTTCAACGTTGAAGGTTCAAGGTTCAGAAAGCGAGATGCTGCCCTGCCTATTAAGCCCTGGGCTGCACACCCTGCCCCTACCCTTCAGCGAAGCTCTACAGCGTATTACAATTGCCAATCTGCACCTGTCCTCCCACCGCTACCGGCGTCGGGGAGGGCACAGCGGCGGTGTCCCCCTGGCAAATCACCGTTCCTAGCCTTGCCTGGCCACTGGGGTCAACGGTGGCAAAGACGACCCCAGCGTAGCCCCGCAGCGCCGGGTTGGTAGGCGTGGCCTGGGTGCTGGTGATCTCTAGCCCGCCGCCCCCGGCGGTCACAGTATAGGTGTAGTCGGGGGGAGCGTGGTTGTCGGCAAAGCCCAGCTCGTCAGTAGAGGCAGCAAAGCGCGAGTGTTCAACAAAAAACGCCTGCTGGGCTCGGTTCACCATGCCGATGTACTTTAGCGCCCTGGCCTGTTTTGAGCGGGCCGCTTGATTGAGAAAGCTCGGCAGGGCTACAGTCGCCAAGCCTCCGAGGATCACAACCACAACCATCAGCTCAATCAGGGTGAATCCCCGCTCCCCCTTAACAGGGGCATAGGCAGAGCGACGAGCAAATCTGTAGCCGCTAAGGTTAACCATAGCAACGAGAAATTAGGGTAGAAACCGCCATACCGTCTACGCAATTTCTCGGAGAAAACCGGGGAACTTGGCTGGGTTTTATCTAACCTTTACAACAATCCACTGACCAGTGTGAGGAGTAATCCAAAGGCAGAAATTAGGCTTTGGTAGGCTCTTCAGACTCGAACAAACGCCTAGCTCGGTCAAAACCGTCTAAACTGTCTGACTATAGCTGTTGAACTTGAGCGATTTGGACACTTTTCCCCCTACTTCCCAAAGCCCCGATAGCCTGCGCGTATTTATGACGGGGGCCAGCGGTTGCATTGGCCACTACATTCTGGAGCTGCTGCTGGAGAGCGATCGCTACGAGTTATTCTTGCTGCTGCGCCATCCCGAGAAGTTGCGCCTGCCGGTGCAAGACAATCCTCGGGTTCACATTCTGCGGGGCGGGCTGGAAAATATTGATCCCTTTGTCGACCTGCTGCCTACCATCGACATCGCCATTTTGACTGCTGCGGCCTGGGGGGGTGACCCCGGCTACGTTGACGCCATCAACGTCGATGCCAACCTGGGGCTGATGGCCCACCTCAATCCCCAGCGCTGCCAGCAGGTGATCTATTTTTCCACCGCCAGCATTTTGAACCAGCAGAGCGCCCCTCTACCCGAGGCGGGTGACCTGGGCACTGAGTACATTAGCAGCAAGTACGAGTGCCATCACCGCCTCCATGAGCTGCCGGTGTACGACAAAATCACCACGGTGTTTCCCACCCTGGTGTTTGGCGGCGACAAAGAAAAGCCCTACTCCTTTATTTCGGCCGGGCTTCAGGATGTCACCCGCTGGGTGGGTCTGGTGCGCTTCTTTCAGGCCGATGCCGGGTTTCACTTTGCCCATGCCCAAGACATTGCCACGGTGATCAACTATCTCGTCGAGCATCCCTCGACCGAAGGCTACCGCGAGTACGTGCTGGGCAACCCGCCGCTGACGGTGAACCAGGCGGTTGAGCAAATCTGCGACCACTTTGGCCAGCGCATCTGGTTTCGCATTCCCCTCTCCATGTGGCTGGCCGACGTGCTGATTAAACTGTTTCGGGTGCAGATGGCCCCCTGGGACTATTTTTGCCTGCACTACCGCCACTTTGTCTACGCTGGAGCCGTCAGCCCCGCCAGCTTTGGCATGGAACCCTACTGCTCGACCCTGGCCGATTTGATGCGGGTGCATGGTTTGCCGGGGGTGAAGCGGAGGAAGAAGTTGAGGTAGGTGAAGAAGGTGAGGAAGTTGTTAAGCTCACCCACATCACCCTCATCTTTCCACAGCGCTACTTCACTACAAATCGATAGGGCATCAGCAGATAAACGCCGCGAGGGTCGTTGAGGGCGCGCAGGAGCTGGGTGTCATCGACGAACTGGAGCACCTGGGCCGTCAGCGGATCGTGGGCCTGGGTCTGGGCAGCTTCGGTGCTGAGAAAGGTGCGCAAGAACTGCTGCCACTCGCTGGGTTCAGGATATTCTTGCAGACGCCAGTCATCGCCCAGTTCGGCCAGCTCGGCGGCGGTGGCGATCGCATCATTCACGCCCCCCAGCTCGTCCACCAGGCCCAAATCGAGGGCCGCCTGGCCCGACCACACCCGCCCCTGGGCCAGCTCGGCCACCGCTGGCCGCGTCAGGTCGCGCCCCTCCGCCACCCGGTCGAGAAAGCTGTCGTAGATGGCATCGACGGAGCGCTGCAAGATCGCCAGCTCGGCCTCGGTTTTGGGCCGGGTGCTGGAGAAAATGTCGGCCAGCTCCGAGGTTTTGACCCCGTCCCAGTTGACCCCGACCTTGGTGCCCAGCTCTTCGAGGTTGAGAAAGATGCCGAATACCCCAATGGAGCCGGTAATGGTGGTGGGCTGCGCCAGAATGGCGTCGGCCTGGGAGGCGATCCAGTAGCCGCCAGAGGCCGCCACGTTGCCCATCGACACCACCACGGGCTTACCCGCCTCGCGCACCAGCTGAATCTCCCGCAGAATCACCTCCGAGGCGGTGGCGCTGCCGCCGGGGCTGTTGACCCGCAGCACCACGGCTTTGACTTCGTCATCCTGGCGCAGCTGGCGCAGCTGCCGAGCCAGGGCGTTGCCCTCAATAATGCCGGTCTGGCTAAAGTCACCGTCGCCACCATCGACGATCGGGCCTTCGGCGTAGACCAGGGCCACCTGGTTGCCGGAGCGACGGCTGGTGAGGGGGTCATCCACGGTGGCAGCGTAGCCCGCCAGGCTAATCTGACGAAAGTCGAGGTCGCTATCTTCTACCTCCTCATCCCCCTCGCCGGTCAGCTCCCGCAGGGCGGTGATCACTTCGTCTTCGTAGGCGATCGCATCGGCCAGCTTCTGAGTCTCAGCTTCGGCCCCAAACAAAAATCCCTTAGTATTGGCGATGGTTTGCAGCTGCTGGGGCGTCAGGTCGCGCGGGGTGGCGGCGGTGGCCAGCAGGTTTTGCCACACATCCCCTAGCAGACGCTGGGTTTGCTCCCGCTCCTCGGGGCTCATGGTGTTACGAATCAGCGGCTCTACCGCCGACTTGTAGCGGCCCACGCGGGTGACCTGCACCCCCACCCCCAGTTTCTCCAGGGCATCGGCCTGGTACATGGTTTCGGCGTAGAGGCCATTCATCTCGATCTCGCCGAAGGGGTTGAGATAGATCGTGTCGGCCAAGGAGGCCACGGCATACTCTCTTTCGCTCCAGGAGATGTCGTAGGCCAAAACTGGCTTGCCCGCCGCCTGAAAGGCCGCGATCGCGGGCTGAATTTCGCTCTGACTGGCCAACCCGGTGCCCAGATCTCCACTGCCCTTGAGGTAGAGGGCGGCAATGCGATCGTCGGTGGCCGCCTCTTCGAGGGCCAGCACCGCCTGGCGCAGGGTCAGCTCGCTGGGAGCCTCGGAGCCAAACACAATGGCGCTGGGGTCGATCGCCTCCGGCGAGTCAGGAATCACCGTGGCCAGGTCGTAGACCAGCACCGTGTCTTTTTCGACGGTGGGGGCATCGCCCTCTTTGCCCAGGCCTGCAACAATCAGCCCCACCAGCCCCACCGCCCCCAGGGTGAGCAAAAAGCCCAGCAGCAGACAAAACAAAATCGACCCGGTCAGACTGGCCAGGGTGTACTTCAAAAATTGCCGCATGGGGATAGTGCTAAGGGGTTAGAAGGCAAACTTAGAGTATTCCATGGAAAAATTATCCATTTGCCCCTCATCTCCCAGCCCCTTCTCCCAAAACGGGAGAAGGGAAGCTGGATTGCTCAAAGTCCCGCGCCCCTTGGGAGAGGGATTTAGGGTGAGGGCGTATGCTGGATGCTTTATTTAGTTGGCCCACTCTTATCGATATACGTCAGCGTCTTCGGCGTCTTCGTAGGTGTCTATAGCCGCGTCATCGGGGGCCTGACTCATCTCCTCTTTAAAGCCGCGCAGGGTTTTGCCTAGGGCGCTGCCCAGCTCAGGAATTTTCTTGGGGCCGAAGATCAGCACGGCCACTCCGATGACGAGAACGACTTCAGTCCAGCCGAGGTTAAACATGGCGCTAGGGGGGTGGAGGTTTGTCTAACTATACAGCCTGGGGCTAGGGGCCGGGGTGAGGCGGCGGTTCCCTCAGGAACGCTGCGCCAATCTTCTGGCCCCTGGCCCTACACCGCCGCAGTTTCAGGGGCAAAGCGGAAGCCCGCCTGGCGAATGCGATCCATGGCGACGGCGAGGCGATCGCAGTCGGCGATCAAACTGACGCGAATGTAGCCCTCGCCGCCAGGGCCAAAGGCGTTGCCGGGGGTGACCACCACGCCGGTTTCCTGCAAGATCGCCAGGGCAAAGTCCGTAGAAGACGGCATATCGGGCGGGCACTGCACCCACAGGTACATGGTGGCCTGGGGTTTTTCCACCGTCCAGCCCAGGGAGGCAAACTCGTCGATTAAAAAGTCGCGCCGCGACGAGTAGCGCTGCTGCACCTCGTCCAGGTAGCGATCGGGCAGCGACAGGGCCGTTTCTGCCGCCCGCTGCAGGGCCGCAAAAATGCCGTAGTCGAGGTTGGTCTTGAGGGTGCGCAGGCCCTGAATAATGTGGGAGTTGCCCACCACGAAGCCCACCCGCCAGCCCGCCATGTTGTAGGTCTTCGACAGAGTGTGAAACTCCACGCCGACCTCTTTACCGCCGGGAATTTCCAGCAGGCTGGTGGGCTGGTAGCCATCGAAGGCCAGCTCGGCGTAGCAGAGGTCGTGCACCAGCAAGATCTGGTGGCGGTGGGCAAACTCCACCGCCGCCTCAAAGAACTCGCGCGGGGCAGTGGCGGCGGTGGGGTTGTTGGGGTAGTTAAAGAACAGCGCCTTGGCCCGCTGGGCCACCTCTACCGGAATGGCGTCAAAGTCGATCAGCCAGTTGTTGGCGGCGGTGAGATGCAGGTTGTAGATCTCGGCTCCGGCGATCGCCGGGCCGCGAAAGTGCGCCGGGTAGGCCGGGGTCGGCACCAGCACCAGATCGCCGGGGTTAATAAACGCCATGGCCAGGTGGGTAATGCCCTCCTTGCTGCCTAGCAGGGGCAGGGCCTCGGCGGTGGGGTCGAGGGCCACCCCGTAGCGGCGACCATACCAGTCGGTAATGGCGGTGCGAAAGCTGGCGGTGCCCTCAAAGGGGGGGTAGCCGTGGGTAGTGGCATCGGCGATCGCCGCGTGGGCAGCTTCCACTACCGGGGCCGGGGTAGGGCCGTCAGGGTTGCCCATGCCAAGGTCAATCAGATCGAGGCCCTGCTCGCGGGCGCGGGCCTTGAGTTCGTCTAGGCGGGCAAACACGTAGGGGGGCAGGGCGCTGAGGCGATGGGCGGTGGGCATCCAGTCGAGGGTCATGGCTGCACCTCCGGGGCAACACTAGAGGACGAACGGGCAGGGGCAGCAGCGCGGGGCTTTTCGCGCAGCTCGGGGCACAGGGGCGACACCATCGCTGCCATCACGGCTTCAGGGGCCACCGTAAAGGGCAGGTGGTGAATGTCGGAGCCTTCTCGGCAGGCAAACTCGGCCACCTGCTGCAGCTGGCTCAGGGTAATGTCTCCCAGGCCCAGGTCAGCCAGGGTCTGGGGCAACCCTGCCGCCTGATAAAAGGGCAACAGCTGCTGCCGAGCGGCCCGCGCCAGGGCCGCATTGCCCCCCATCTCTTCAAGGCGCAGCTGCACCAAAATACCGTAGGCCACCTTCTCACCGTGGAGAATGCCGTGGCTGGCGGGCAGCTGAGTCAGGCCGTTGTGCACGGCGTGGGCCGCCACGGTACGACACTGGGCACCGCCAATGCCGCCCACGACCCCAGCCAGCAGCACCGTGGCATCCACCACCTCCTGCCAGTCGGGGCCGCCCCACTGAGCCAAGGCCGCCGGGGTCTTTTGCAGCAGAATGTCCCGCAGCACCCGCGCCTGCTGCACCGCCGCTACCATAAGCGTCTGCTGGCTGGTGCCGCTGCTGATTGCCGCCTCATACCACTTGGCCAGGCCATCGCCGATACCCGCCACTAGGGTGCGCCGGGGTGCGGTGCGAATCAGGGCGTAGTCCAGAATGAGCAGATTGGGACAGGTAGCTAGGGCCACATCGTAGCGAAAGGCCCCCTGGTCGGAGTAGACGTTCGACAGCGCTGTCCAGGCGGCGCAGGTGGCCCCCGAGGTGGGCACGGTCACCACCGGCCTGTTGAGCTGGTGGGCCAGCAGCTTGGCGGCATCGAGCGCCTTGCCGCCGCCCATGCCAATCACCACATCGGCCTGGTGTTCGGTCGCCTGAGCCCGCAGGTGGGCCAGGGCCGCTTCGCTACAGTCGAGGCCATAGGTGGCGGTCTGAGACGTTAAGCCCGCCTCTGCCAGAGCGCCGATCAGGGGGGTGGCTAGCTTGAGGCTGTGGCTGCCCCCCACAATTAAAGGACGTTGGCCCAATCGGGCGATTTGCGCAGCGATCCCGCTGGGAATCGCAGCCCCCTGGGCCGTTAAGATGCCGTCTCCCCGAACAACCTGGGCCGGGGAGATGGCAAGGATGGGTAGTTGAGCGGTGGTCATAGGCGGGGAGAGGGTGGATGAGTGGGTGGGTAGAGTGGTGGCCTAGCTCTGGGTGGGGAGCTTAGACCAGGAATCGCGGTTGATCTGCACCTGAAACGGTTCCGCTGAGCCCTTGGGGGTGGGCTGAATTTGACCGAGATACAGCAGCCGAGAAATGCCGTCGGCGTCGTGGACGACCGTGCGGGCGCGAATGGTCGCCACCTGCCCCGGCAGGCCCAGACGGTAGGGCTTAAACAGATTGCTGGCCGCCTGATGCAGGGTGGCATCCAGCGTCTCGGGGGTAATGGCGGGGGGTACCGTAATCACGATCTGGCTGGCCCCCGAGTCGTAGACCGTTGTGTAGGGAATGGCGCCGGGCACAGCGGTGCGGCTAAAGGGCTCAAAGCTCAGGCCCAGCAGCCCAATGGTCAGCACCGCGGCAAAACCCGTGGCCCCCACCATACGAAAGCGCAGGCCCCACTTCAGCCCAAAGGCCAGCGCCGTCAGCGCGGCCAGAACCAGGGTGCCAATGCCAGCCCACTGGGTGGCAATTAAAAATTCAGCGGGGCTGAGCATGGTGCGATCGCATCCTATAAGACTAAGGCGGCCAGAGTATTCAAGATATCGCAGAAGCCCTGGCCCAATCCGAAAAGGCGTCCCCCTGCGGCGATGCCGATCAGACCGCAGCCCTTCCAGAACCACAGCCTCAGTATCTAGCAATACCCTTCAATATTCGATCCTATCAGCAGTTTTCCAGTCTTTGCGAAGCGGGGGAGAACTGGGGGCAGTGGCGCAGCCCCTTCAGAGGAGAATCGCGATCGCCCCCAGCAGCGCTCAATATCAGATGCCACGCCTCTCTCCAGAGCAGTTGTTTGTCGCTCTAACCCCGGTGTAAGCCCACTGTCAAAACTCAATAAATTAGGTTGTAAACCTACCCAAGACAGGGTAAAACTTGAAGCCGTAGCAATAATTAACGGCGGCAGCGATGACACAGGTAGCAGCAACGAGCATGGGCAAATGGCGACGGGGCATGGGCAGGGCAGTGCTAGTGCTACCGCTGCTGCTGATGGGCTGCGGGTCATCTAAAGTCGCCCAGTGCAACCAGCTCGCCGAAGTGGTCAACCAGACCCAGGGCTTTATGCAGGAGTTTGAGGCTGAGATTCAAACCTTCAGCGAAAGCGCCGCCCAGGTCAAAAACCTCGACGACATCAAGCTAGCCGCCAGCCAGTACACCACCGCCGTCGATAAAGTGGTGACCAATCTCGACGGGCTGGTGAGCGACCTCCAGTCCACCACCCTGCGGGACGAAGACCTCAGCACGTTTAGAGATGAGTACGTGGTGGTGGTGCAGGGCTTTAGCACGGCCCTCACCGACGCCCGAGAGGCCATGGATCTCGTGGTGCAGGTCGAGACAGAGGCTGAACTGCCCGCCAAAATTGAAGAGTCTCAGCAGCAGACCATGACGGCAGTGTCTTCCATTGAGACCCTCTCCCAAACCGAATCTCAGCTCATTACCGAGGTCAATGGCTACTGCGGTGCCGCCCAGCCCGCCGACACCGGGTCGTAGCGCTAGCAACTGGCGAGGCGAATTACCGGCAATATCTCAGAAACGGGAACTGAATCGCAACGAGTATCCGCTCCCGCCTCGCTCATCCTGATCCTGCTGAGTTCGGTTAGAAGCGTCTGGGGGAACACAGCCTACATCGGGCTGGTCTATACCCCAGGACGCTTCAATTTTGCGCCCCTCGTTTTGCACTTGAGCACGGCCCGAGGCCGCTGCGCCCGGCCTCAACTCTCATTTTCTGGTCGAAGCAGATTAACTTCTGACGGTTTTGCTCCCCAACGTGAAGCATTTTCTTCAACTAAACCTATACTTTGAATTCTGATTAAACCTCCTGACGTAGAAAGCCGCAAAAACTGTGGGCTTGGGCTATGTTATGGGCATAGTATCGGTCTACAGCAAGGGCTGTGGCTGTAGAGACTGACCAGGTTGTTCTGGCCAGGTCAGTGGTCGATAAGGGCGATCGGGCGATCGCGGCCCCAGGGTCTAAGCCAACTTCTAAAGTTCTAGGCACGCCTGTTTTATGCAACTCAAATGCGATTGTTTTGACCCAATGGCGATTACCGTCACCTTAGTGTTATCCGTAAGTTACCAAGGCTAAAAATTCTGTAACTTACCTAGTCTGAGTAATTTTTATCCTGTGACCCACCAGTCTCAAGTTCCGCCCGACTTAAAAGATGATCTGCTGCGAGCCGTAGACAATAGCCCCGCAGACTGGATTTTGCTAAACCTAGCCCTCAGCACCATGAAAATGGGCGGGCATCGCTACGGAGCTTTTTTAGACGCCGCCACCACCGCGGCCAAGCTAGCGATCTACAGCACCTTTGTAGAACAGGGCAACAACATTCGCAAGACGGGCTTTTTGTACCACGTTGAGCCCAAACGGGTCAAAGCCATTGTGCAGGAGATTCAGGTCGCCCTGGCGGAAGGGCAAAGCCTAAAGGTGCTCAACTCAAAGGAGCCCTACTATCTCATTGCCCTGCCGTTTCTCTGGCAAGAGCAGTTTCCCTGTGACTCGGGCGCGGGGCGGGTGCGGCTGCCAGGGTTGACCCCTGGCGAGCGCAAAACTATTGAAGAGAGTCTCCCCTCCAGCGCTCCCCAGGCCCGCATTTTAGACCAGGTCGAGTTTACCGAGCTGATGGAGCTGCTCCACCAGATGTCGCAGGAGGAACTGCCCTCTAGTCAGCGCATGCCCTTTAGCGACGCCCTTCTGTCGCACATCAAGTTTCGGCTGCTGCACTCCGGCACCGTCATTCAAATTGACTCCCCCCTGGTCGATATTCCGCTGTATGCCCTGGCCAGCGGCTCCTACTCGCCCAAGGGTGAGCAGGAGCGGGTCTTTGCCATGATCGACGACGTGGCCCGATTCTTTAGTCTGTTGCAGGCCTGGGTGCGAGAAGACGAGGGAGTGCTGCGCGGGGTAGAGGTGTTTGATGTCGCCCCCCAAGACCGCAAAGTGGCCTTAGAAGAACTCGACGAAATGCTGCGGGCCTGGGCCGACAAGTATCACCAGGATGGCGGACTGCCCATGGTGTTGCAGTTTGCGGCAGGCCGCCGCGAGTACGACTAGCAGGAAAGAGGTAGCCGTCAACAGGAGCCCCTGGGCGGAGGAAAGCGCATCATTTCAAGCGATCGCCCCGGTGATGTGTTCTCACAACGCCGCGCTCGCATCCTCCAGCTAAGCTAAGCTGAGAATGCCGTAAAGAAATGTAACGCTATGGGCCGTGCTTCGTCGTCGTCGGGCCGCCGGGTAGTTGTGGTTGGCGCTGGCATTGGTGGCCTGACCGCTGCTGCTCTGCTAGCCCGCCGGGGCTACGCCGTGCGGGTGTTCGACCAGGCCCGCGTGGCCGGGGGCTGTGCCTCAACCTTTAAGCGGCGAGGCTTTACCTTTGATGTGGGGGCGACCCAGGTGGCCGGGCTCGAACCGGGGGGCATTCACCACCAGATTTTTGGCGAGCTGGAGCTGCCGCTGCCGGAGGCAACCCCCTGTGACCCAGCCTGTGCCGTGTTTTTGCCCGGCGAAACGGAGCCTATTCGAGTGTGGCGCGACCCGGCGGCCTGGCAGGCCGAGCGACAGCGGCAGTTTCCGGGCAGCGAACCCTTTTGGCAGCTCATGCGAACCCTGTTTCAGCCCAGCTGGCGGTTTCAGGCCCGACAGCCGGTGCTGCCCCCCCGCAGCCCGTGGGATCTGCGGCAGCTGACCCAGGCCCTGCGCCCCGATACGTTAGTGACGGTGCCCTACACCTTTAGCACGGTGGGCCAGGTGCTCAGCCAGATGGGATTGTCGGACGATACACCCGGCAGCTCCATCGGGAATCGCCGCCTCAAAACCTTCCTCGACCTTCAGCTCAAGCTCTACTCCCAGGTGAGCGCCGATGAAACGGCGGTGCTCTACGCCGCTACCGCCCTAAGTATGTCTCAAGCACCCCAGGGGTTGTGGCATCTAAAGGGCAGCATGCAGGTGCTCAGCGACAGCCTAGAAAAAGCGCTGGTGCGCGACGGCGGTCTGCTTCAGCTCAACCACGGGGTGCGGCAAATTCACGCCACCCAGGGCCGAGTCAGCGGAGTAACGGTTGAAGATCAAAGCACAGGCAAAACCTGGGTGGAACCCGCTGACCACGTGGTGACCAACGTCACGGTGCAAAATCTAGTGCAGCTGCTGGGCGACAGTGCTCCCCTGGGCTATCGGCGGCGGGTTGAGGCGCTACCCTCGGGCAGCGGTGCTTTTGTGCTGTATTTGGGGGTAGAGGCGGCGGCGATTCCAGCCGACTGCCCGCCCCACCTGCAATTTCTCTACAGCTATGACGGCCCCATCGCCGAAAACAACACGCTGTTTGTGTCGGTCAGCCGCCCCGGCGACGGGCGCGCCCCTGAGGGGCGGGCCACCATTGTGGCCTCGTCGTTTACCGACCTCGCGCCCTGGTGGCAGGCGGGCAACTACGAAGCGATGAAGCAGACCTACACCGAGGGTGCTATCCAGCGGCTGTCGAGCTACTTTGACCTGCGGGCCGAGCATCTCATTCACATTGAGGCAGCAACCCCCCGCACCTTTGCCCGCTTTACCGCCCGCGACCAGGGCAGCGTCGGCGGGCTGGGCATGCGGGTAAACACCTTTGGCCCCTTTGGCTTCGCCAACCGCACGCCAGTAGCCGGGCTTTGGCTGGTGGGCGACTGTACCCATCCTGGCGAAGGTACCGCCGGGGTAAGCTACTCGGCCCAAACCGTGGTGAGGCAGATTGAGGCCTTCTAAGGTCACCCTGGCAGCCAGCAGGGGGGAAATCCTCAAGAAAACTTTAAAAAATGCGTCCTATTTAGCGGAGAAAACTGACTCTGCCCTGGGTATTATTGACTAAACTCTGCCTATGCCCATGGGTAGAGTTTAGGTAAAACTCGCTACTTAGCCTATTATCAAGCCTGTTGTGGCTGAGTCAGCCCTGTTCCTGGAAACGCAGCTTAACCCTCTAAGCGATCATCGGCCATCATCAGTTTGATGGGGTGCCTTCGTCATCTACCGCCCTCACAATCAGGTCAGCAGCATGAGTCCCTGGGATTCCTTAGATTCGTGGTCAAACTACTCTAGTCGGCCCCCCGCTAACCTAGAAGACTTGCTCTACCAGCATTGGCAGTACTGGCGCAAGCAGGAGGCACCCCACGAGCTGATCGCGCGGTTTCGCAGTCTGTTTCTAGACGTGGCCAGCTATCCCGACAGTTCGGTGGCCAATGCTCTGCTGAAACTGTCTGAGCAAGACACCGCCGATCGCGAGTTTAAGTATGTGCTCAACCGCTGCTGCTACACCTTAATTAACCTGTGGTACACCCAGCCCCGCGACCACTGGGCCATTCCCGAATTGGTGCGGCTGTTTGAGGATCTGCCCCCCGTCAGTGGCGCAAACTCAAAGACCCAAAAGGTCTACAACCTGGTCAAAGAATTTCCCCAGACCGATCAGTACGCGTCGCTGGTGCGGCTCCAGCAGATCATGTCCCCCGCCCGCGAGGCCGATGTCTCCGCAGCGGCGGTAGTTGAAGATCAGCCCCTGGCCCACCGCATTCGCCACTACCCTTTTCTCTACGACAACAGTCTGCTGACCAAAGACAGCGGCCAGGAGCAAAAACAAAACATCACCGATCTGCGCCGTCGGGCGGAGACCGATCTGGGTATTCGTCTGGCCCGATACCACGCCCAGAGCCAGATTCCGAGCAGAGCTGGCCAGGTGGTCAACCCCACGCTGCTCGATGCCGACGGGCTAGAGCAGGCGCTGAGCTTTTACACCGGCAAAGTTGATGGCCGCACCCACCGCGACCAGGCTCGCTGGTTTGCCACTTACAGCAAAACCGTGCGATCGTTCCGCGACTTTAAGGACGAATTTGTCGATTACCTCATCGGCCCGATCGCAGCGGCAGAGCCCAAGTACAGCGGCAACCACTTCACCCGCAACCTGCGCCAGTACCTGCGTGAAACCCTGGCGGAGTTCGACAACCAGCCGTTGAACAGCTTTATCTTGGTGGAAACCTGTCGCCGTCTGCTCAACTTTTTGGTGGTCGATAGCCCCCATCGGCCCGTGTTCCGCAACTTTCGCCACCTGGTCAGCGACGTGGGCCACACCCTGACCATGGGCCTGCTGCTGCGGCTGGTGCTGTTTTGCTCGGCGGCTAAGCCCTGGCTAGAACGCTGCTTTTCGGTGCTGTTTAATCTGCACGAACGCCGCACCTGCAAAGAGGTGCCCTGGTTGGTCACCAGCCTAGAGCATGCCAACGTGGCCCTGATCACCAACTTTGGCGACGTGGGCTATCAATTCTAGAGTGGCTCCGGCGGCTAGCTTTTCCCGCAGCGCTGGGTGTCTGGGGGAGCTGGCTAGGCTCATGCCGCTGCCGTCTGGGATGATGATGGGCGGGCACCTTGACCTGTCACGACGGTCAGTGGGGCTTGGGCTATGCTCTCGCTCGGTGCCAGGGAGCCAACGTAAGGAGGATGGGTTTGGCAAAGGGCTGGGTTGGGGTCAAGGGAGTGGCGATCGCAGCCATAGCCATAGGTCTAGTACTGCGATTCTCTAACCTAGAGCGCAAGGTCTACTGGCACGATGAAGCCTACACCAGCCTGCGGGTGGCGGGCTACAAGGGGCCAGCGGTGCAGGATGCGGTTTTAGACCGCCCCGATCTGACCGCTGCCGACCTGTTGCAGTACCAGCAGATGCCACCCGCCCCCTCCCTGGCCGACTGCTGGGATGCCCTGGCCAACCACCCGGAGCATCCGCCGCTGTATTACCTCGCAGCCCACGGCTGGGGACGGCTGTTTGGGGCATCGGTGGGAGGCTATCGGGCGATCGCGGCAATTTTTGGGGCGATCGCCCTGGCGGCTATATTTTGGCTGGGACGGCAGCTATTTCCGCTCAACCCGCCCGTGGCCTGGCTGGCGACGGCCCTGATGGCGGTGTCGCCTGTTCAAATTATCTACAGCCAGGAGGCCCGCGAGTATAGCCTGTGGGCGGTGGGGCTACTGCTGGCCCACGGGGCGCTGATGCGAGCAGTGCGGCTCAACCAGCCGCTGGCCTGGCTAGTCTATGGTTTGGCCCTGGGGCTGAGCTGGTACGGATCACTGATGACTGGATTACTGGGGCTGAGCCACCTGGCCTTTATGGTGCTGACCCAGCGGCAGCGACGGCCCTGGCTGGGGTTTGGGCTGGCCCACGGTCTGGGCATTGGGCTGTTTGTTCCCTGGATTTGGACGATCGTGCGGCGGTGGGAGCGGCTGAGAGAGGTCACTGCCTGGACGGATAAGCCTCAAGCCTTAGACTTTTTGAGAAAGCTGTGGGGGCTGCACTATAGCGCCACCATAGTCGATTTTAATCTGCCGCTCGACCATGCTTTTACGGTGGTTGGCCCGGCCCTGGTGCTGGGATTGGTGGCCGTTAGCCTGGTTCACATTGGGCGGCACCATCCTCGCTCAACGGCGGTGTTTTTAGGCTGCGGGCTGCTGGTGCCGCCCCTGATTCTGATTGGCGGCGACCTGGTGCGCAGCGGGCAAATTTCGACCAACACCCGCTATTTTTTGCCGTCGCTGCTGCTGGTGCCGCTGGCGATCGCCCCTCTGATCAACGCTGGTCTCGCCGCCGCCTCGCGACGGTCTAGGGTAATGGCGGCGGCGCTTTTAGCCCTGCTGTTGACGCTGGGCCTCGCCTCTGGAGTCACCAACACCCGCGCCTTCACCTGGTGGAATAAATCTCTGAGCTATTCGAACCTGGCGATCGCCACCTACCTCAACCAGCAGAACGCTTCGGTGGTCATCTTTGGTGAGAGCGGCATTGCCCTGGGAGAAGCTATTTCCCTCAGCCACTACCTCAGCCCCAACACCGCGCTGTGGCTGCTGCCCAAGAGAACCTTACCCCCGTTGGCTACCCTGCAAGCCGTCGCCCAAGACCAGCCCAGGCTGTTTTTATTTGAGCCGCCATCGACCCTGCTCGACACGGTGCCGTCGGGGTGGCAGACCGCTCCAGCCAACGATGCTACCGGGTTTGCTCCCAATGACCTAGTGCAGCTCATTCCGCCCCAGGGGGCGTGACGACTGCGACAACGGTAATGCGAAGCGGATGAGTTCAAAATTTCTCCTCCGGAGACGCTGCGTGAACAAAATTGAGAATTCAAAATTTTGCACTTTGCATTTTGAATTCCGTCCAGCGGTACTAGCTCACGGCGGAAGCCTGCATTTGCAGACTGCCGAGGGTGGCATCCATGGTCACTGAACCACCAATGGGCAACGTCCACAGCGGCTCTACGTGGCCAATCCACGCACCCGCGTAGGCGGGAATGCCCAGGGGTTTGATGTGGTCTTGCAGAATCTCCTCCAGGGTGAGCGAGCCGTAGCCTTCGCCAGGGCCGCAGGCGGTGCATTGGCCAAACACAAACCCCGCCAGACCATCGAGCAGACCCGCCAGCTTGAGCTGGGTCAGCATGCGATCGATGCTGTAGGGCGCTTCACCCACGTCTTCTAGAAACAGAATGGCCCCGGTGGTGTCGGGCATGTAAGGCGACCCCACAATGCCAGAAATGACTGAAAGATTGCCCCCCAGCAATGGCCCGGTGGCGCGACCCGGTGTAATGGTCTGAATGCGGCCCTGATCGCGCATCAGGCGGTCTTGGTCGGCCCCCAGCAGCGGGTTGGTGTAGGTGAGCATTTCACCGTTGATCAAAATGCGCCGCAGCGGCTCCACCTGATCGTCGCGCCAGGCGGTTAGGCCGTGGGGGCCGTGGAACGTGACCAGCCCCGTCTGGGCATAGAGGCCCAGCAGCAGGGCCGAGATGTCGCTAAAACCAATTACCACCTTGGGATTGGCGCGAATCAGGTCGTAGTCGAGGTAGGGCAGAATGCGGGCGCTGCCCCAGTCGCCCCGGATCGGCAGCAGCGCTTTGACTGCTGGGTCGGCGAACATAGCATTTACATCGGCAGCTCGCTCGGCGTCGGTGCCCGCCAGATAGCCGTAGCGCGCCAGGGCGTGGGGAGCCACGCGGGGTACGAAACCCAGGGCTTTGACCGCGTCGATGACTAGATCGAGGCGATCGCGCTCAAAGGTAGCCCCCGCTGGGCTCACAATCCCCACCGTATCGCCCGCCCGCAGGCGCGGCGGCAGCAGGGTAGAACGCCCTTGGGCCTGCACCGCCCGCTGCCCCAGTGCCCCTGCCGCCGCCGCTACCCCCAGCCCGCCCAATAGCTGTCGCCGCCGCATACGCGCTACCCTAAAATTTCTGAATACCACTGCCGAGCATACACCCCGGAGCCCCCCGTGACCGCACAAACTCCGTCCTCCCCAACACCACCCCTTGGCCCCGACGACTGGGAACAGCGCTACCAAGAGGGCAACCCCCGCTGGGATCTGGGCCAGCCCGCCCCCGCCTTTCAAACGCTGCTGAATGGTGTGGATGCACCGCTGCCGGGTCGCGCGATCGCCCTCGGTGCCGGGCGCGGCCACGATGCTCTCTTCTTCGCCCAGCAAGGGTTTGAGGTCACCGCCGTAGATTTTGCCCCTTCGCCGATTCAGTCCCTAAGGGAGCAAGCTCAGGCCCAGCAGCTTTCCCTCAACCTGCTGCGACAGGACATCTTTGAGCTGACCCCAGACCTGGCGGGCCAATTTGACTATGCGATCGAACACACCTGCTTTTGTGCGATCGACCCCTCCCTGCGAACTGCCTATGTAGCTTTGGTGGCCGAGCTGCTAGTGCCCGATGGTGAACTGCTGGCCGTATTCTTTACCCATCAACGCTCCGGCGGCCCCCCCTTTGGCACCACCCCAGCAGAAGTGCGCCAGCTCTTTGAGCCCCACTTTGACATCGTGACCCTAGAGCCTGTGGCTAACTCGGTTTCGGCACGGCAGGGGGAGGAGCATTTTGGGCGAGTGAAGAAACGGTAGGGAGGAGAGTAGGTGAGTAAGTGGGTAGGTGAGCGAGTAGGTGGCCTCATCCACACACTCACACACCCACATCACCCGCACACCCACATCACCCCACCTCCTTATACTGAAGAGGACCGTTCACCCCGAACCTTTCCCATGGATTTAGAGCAGATTTCTGCCCAGCTTAAAAGCGAAGACTCGAAAGACCGCATGCTGGCTTTGGCCTCGCTGCGGGATGTGCCTACGGCCCAGGCGGCACCGCTGATTCGGCAGGCGCTGCACGACAAAAACCTGCAAATCCGCTCGATGGCGGTGTTTGCCCTGGGCATTAAGCCTGATGAAGAGTCGTACGACATTTTGATTAATCTGCTCACCTCTGACCCTGACTACGGCATTCGCGCTGACGCGGCGGGGGCGCTGGGATATTTGGAAGATCCAAGAGCGTTTGAGACGCTGGTGCGGGCATTTTACGAAGATACTGACTGGCTGGTGCGCTTTAGTGCGGCGGTTTCTCTTGGCAATCTCAAAGACCCTCGCGCCCACGATGTGCTGATGCAGGCGTTGCAAAGTGACGAGGTGGTAATGCAGCAGGCGGCGATCGCCGCTGTCGGCGAGATTGGCGACCTGGAAGCGGTGGATGAAATCCTCAAGTTTGCCCAGTCGGAGGATTGGCTGGTGCGCCAGCGACTGGCTGAGGCCCTAGGCTATCTACCTACGCCAAAAACCGAGCCTGCCCTGCGCTATCTCGAAAAAGACTCCCAGTTTCAGGTGGCCGAGTCGGCGAGAATTTCGCTCACCCGACTGCACAAGCGTAAGGACGGTTAGCGCACATTAATACTGCGGGGTCAAATTGACATAACGCGGCGTGCAATTGGCAAGTTGCCCCCTGAAACCATTACACAGCTGTGCCACTTTGCTTTGCAGTGGCCTGTGCAAGCTAAACAGTTGTGCCACTTTGCTTTGCAGTGGCCTGTGTAAGCTAAACAGCTGTGCCACTTTGCTTTGCAGCGGCCTGTGTAAGCTAAACAGTTGTGCCACTTTGCTTTACAGTAAGCGCTGTTTGTTAAGTGGGCTGCTCAATGTACCAAGTTGCGATCGCAGTGGGCTTGAGGATGGCGATCGCAGCCCCCGACGGCAATGGGTAGGCCATCGGGGGCGGGGGCTTTACTCAATCAGCACGGTTTTGGTGGCGATCGCCATCCAGGTGGTGCCTGCTGGGGTGGTTGCGCCGGTGGTGCCGCTGGTGGGCGGCACGGGGATGGGGTCGCTCCAGTCGTTGGGGTCGGTGTAGCCGAGGGCGTGGAGGATTTTGATGGTGCGATCGATGCCTGCGAGGCTGCCGTAGAGCATGTGGCGCACCCGCTCTGGGCGAACATGGGAGGTGCTGCGTGAAGACGGCGGCAGATTAGATGCGCCGCTGGCATCGGGTTCGAGATATTCAAACATCGGTTCTGTTTCCTTGTAGTGGGTACGGAAGAAACAGAACGCGAAAACCCCAGCCACCCGTAGTTGAAGTGCAAACTGTGGGGGCTAGGGTACGATGGGCCTAGCCTCGCAATCTGCTGTCTAGATTTGCGGGGTTAGCTGTCTGTTGGTGCCGCTAACACCCTCAGACAGCGCTAAGATTTTCGAGTTCTGTGTGGTCACCGCTCTGCTGAACGGCTTAATGGATGAGTGTACTGATGCGATCGCTCCCCGTCAACCGTGGAGAAGATCTTAAAGGGTGAGTTAGACCATAAAAGTAGTTTCAAGGACTGTCTTTACTATAGGATTGCTGTTAAAACCAGTAAGTGAGTTTAATGTTTTCTATGAAAATTGAATTTGAAGATACTGAAGTTGTGTTGAACCGTTTCTTTGTGAAACAATTGAGTGATTCTGAACTTTTGATTTATGAATACAGCTGTAGCTTTAAAGAGAATCCTGATCAAGGCGATGAACAAAAAGCAATTTCTAGCATTTGTTATAAACTCGGAACCCCCGCGACAAGATTAGGCTCCAGGATTATAGCTCAAGAGGCTATTAGTCTAGATCGCTTGCAAGGTGAGAACTGGGAATTGAGACTTATTTCCACAAGAAAATTAAATTGTGCTGACTCTTCAGAGCTTAAGGGATTAGAAGGTCTAGAGAGAAGAAAATTAGAAAAACAATTAAGGATGTGGAACTCGACAGCTATTGAAAGGTCTTCTGAGGGCGGATTGATTTGGTGGATAACGGGGGATGCAGGCAAAGAGAAGTATGGTAAGGGTTGGGAGGTACACAAAGGAAGAAGAATAGATATCGACATCGATTCCGAAGGTGATGTATATCTAGAGATAGATATACATCACCGTTTTTATACCCCGTGGAATCTTCATCAATGGCAAGATGAATATCCTGATGTTTCGATTAGTTATGCTCGAAACACATACAAAGATAAGAGCAATAATTACATTAGTTGGCGATATGAAGGACTCTCTGATCAAACGCCTGACGAAACCTTGATTGAAAGCTTGGGAATGACTCTGGCCAATTATCATCGCCAAAATGGGGCAACAGAGGAAGAAATACAGAATTCGCGTGTCGTTTATGTAAAAAGAGCAAATCAATGGAATGCTCAGGCGGTAGCTCATCTTTCTCAAAGGCTTTCACCTAGCCTAACGATGGAAATGTTGGCAACCATCGCAGAACAATCCGAGCAGGAAGAGAAGAATAACATTCAAGAAGTTTTTAGCCATATCAAGAAGAATTTAGATACTCGGCTAAGAGAATGCGAAAAAACAGCCCAAACAATTTTTGAGAGAATCTATGGGATCTACTCTTTGCCTAAGCCACTGATGGTAAATGGGTTTATTCTTCCCGCAGCAAAGCTATTTGCTTTGAAGGGAGAGGTAGATAAGGCTGCTAAAGTTCGTTACAAGGGCTGTGTTAAAATCGGAGAGACTAACTTTGGTTGTCTTAATCTCTTTGATGAACAACGTAGGTATCCTTCAGAGGTTGAGAAATGTATAAAAGGAGTAGCCCAAAAGAGCGATGCACAGATACAAATTGATTCCTACCGAGTGTTGAGTCAATTACCCGAAGGTGCCCTTAATCGACAAATGTTTTGGCAAACATGGTCAAATGAAGGTATAAAAACTGTTTTAGTAGTTATGCCATGGTCACCTAACGAGCGTAAACAGCAAGTTAGAGTTGAAGCGTTGAAAGCTGGTATTGCCACTCAATTTATAGTGCCCAAACCAAAAGCTGATGCTTATAAAGCTATAAATGTGGTGCTAGGTTTATTGTGTAAAGCTGGTTGGCAACCTATAAGGCTGGAACCAATAGATCATCCTGACGCTGCAGAACTGATTATTGGTTTTGATACTGGTACAAACCGAGAACTGTATTATGGAACGTCAGCTTTTGCTGTGCTAGCTGACGGGCAAAACTTAGGTTGGGAACTTCCTGACGTTCAGAGAGGAGAGCGTTTTTCTGGGCAAGGGGTTTGGCAAACAGTATCTAAGCTTGTTATCAAATTTCACAATATCTGTAACCGCTATCCCAGAAAAATATTGTTAATGAGAGATGGGTTGATTCAATCAGGAGAATTTGATCAAACATTAACGGCATTGAAGGAGCAAGGGATTTCTGTAGATCTTGTAGGGGTACGCAAAAGTGGGGCAGGAAGAGTGGGGAAGGAAGTTATGCAAGGTGAAAGAAAAGTTTATCGGGATGCTCAAGTTGGCAGCACTGTATTTATGCCAAAAGAACGTTCTTTTATTATGGTTACAAGCCAAGCAGTAGCTGAAAATATCGGTAGTGTTAGGCCCCTAAGGGTGGTTCATGAGTATGGGGACGCTCCTCTTGAATTATTAGCTTTACAAACTTACCATCTCACTCAATTGCATCCTGCTAGTGGTTTTCGTTCATGCCGACTGCCTTGGGTACTTCATCTAGCTGACAGAAGTAGTAAGGAGTTTCAACGTATTGGTCAGATAAGTATTCTCCAAAATATTGGTCGAGAAAAGCTGATTGCTGTCTAAAGAGTGCTGTAGATTGAGTGCGATCGCAGATCTCCTGTGGGTTGGATTGACGAAGGAAACCCAACCCTCTCGCTATACTGTAAGGCAACCTCAGCCATAGCAGCTCTAACAAAAGCCCTATGTTAAGCCTGACCTATCCCCACATCGAAAAAATCGAGCAACAACCCGCAAGATTGCAGCGCATCCTCCGCATTCGCGTCGCCCAAATTGTGATGGATTACCTCGCCTACGGTTGGTCAGTCGAAGAACTCTGCCGCCAGCACCCCTACCTAACCCCAGCCGAAGCCCACGCCACCATGGGCTACTACTTCGACCACCAAGACGAAATCGACCAAGAAATTTCTCAAGAATGGCAAGACACCCAAGCCAGCATGGCCCAAGCACCCAAGTCACCGTTCTACACTCGCATGAAAGCTAGGCAGTCAAGAACACAACATCAATGACTTCAGTTATGGACTACCGAAACTACATCACCATCGAACCCAATAAGCGCGGCGGCAAACCCTGCGTACGCGGCTTGCGTATCACCGTCTATGAAGTGCTTGAGTACCTGGCTTCCGAGATGACCGAAGCCGAAATTCTCGATGACTTTCCCGACCTGACGCGAGAAGATCTAAAAGCCTGCATTGCCTACGCTGCTGACCGCGAGCGGCGGTTTATGACCGCTCCTTTATCGGCATGAAACTCCTTTTTGATGAAAACCTATCGCCCAAACTGCCAAATCGTTTGAGCGATCTTTTCCCAGACTCGCTTCACGTTCGCGATGTAGACATGAAAGCGACGATTGACTCAATAGTTTGGGATTTTGCGAAAGACAATAACTTAATGATTGTCTCAAAAGATGCAGACATGCACGATCTAAGCTTAGTACTTGGCAATCCACCGAAAGTCATTTGGCTTCGCCTTGGCAACTGCTCAACCCGTCAAGTTGAAGATGTATTGCGTCGAGATTTTGACGCGATCAAATTATTTTATGAAGATGAGAGCTTATCACTGCTTGCTTTGTCGTGATGACCAAAACTCTGAGGTAGGGCAGCAACTGTAAGTTGGCTTAGCATCAGTCTTGAATAGGTGCCGTCCTTGAACGTGATGACAGTGAAGAAATAATTAGCAACAGCCGTTTTAGCACGACGGCATTGCATAGAAATTGCTTACCGAGAATAGAGCCAGGAAAGATTCCCACCCTCAAGGGTCTGAAGCCGTTAGAATTTCTCTGACCCGGCTGCACCAACAGCGAGCAGCCCCCTACTTCGTTAGCGCACTATGGCTACGCTCTCCCTGCCCCGACTTCAGTTTCAATCCCTGGGCCATCGGCGATCGCGATGGTTGGGCGCAGTGGGCGGCATGGCGATCGCCCTCACCATCGCCATCGCCGCACCCGCACCCGCCGCCCAAAACCCGGTCATTCAGGTGGGCATCGTGCAGCGCTTTGGCGAAAATCTGCAAGACCGCATCACCCTCGAAGCCCTGCCCGGCGAGCAGCTTACCCTCAGCTTTGACACCCAGGGCCAGCCCCAGACCGTCACCACCACCAAAGTTGTGATTGGCCTGACCCCCGAGCAACTACCCGAGGCCACCCTGGGCGAGCGCGTCGTGCTCAGCAACCACCGCAGCTTTGAAACCGCCGAATACAGTGCTCAACAGTGGCGCGATCGCGGCATTGAGCCCGAGATCGCCCAGCCCGGCAGCTGGGAAGTGTGGGCCAACCGCGAAACCTACAACAGCCCCCTGGTGCGCCGCCTGCTGGTCAAAAACCTGCAAGCCCAGGGGTTTACCGAGGTCTTTCTCGACAGCGAGGTGGTGGGCCAAATTCCCCGCACCTACTTTGAGGCCAACGGCTACCGCTACAGTCGCGACACTCTCGACATTCGCGCCAGCGGCGGGCGGGTGCGGGTCACCCAGCCCGGCGATCCGCCCGTCACCCGCGTCTACGGCGGCACCCTGCGGGTACAGCCCAACACCTACGGCACCTACACCCTGGTCAACAGCGTGGCGATCGAAACCTACCTGCGCGGCGTGGTGCCCCACGAAATTGGCCCTAGCGCCCCGGTGCCCGCCATTCAGGCCCAAACGGTGCTGGCCCGCACCTATGCCCTGCGCAACCTGCGCCGCTTCGCCATCGACGACTACCAGCTCTGCGCCGATACCCAGTGCCAGGTGTATCGGGGCCTGACCGGCACCGCGCCCGTGGCCGACCAGGCCATTCAGGCCACCCAGGGCCAGGTGCTCACCTACCAAAACGAGCTGGTCGATGCCCTGTATTCCTCCACCACCGGGGGCATTACCGCCGCTTTTAGCGATGTGTGGGATGGCCCCGATCGCCCCTACCTGCGCCCGGTGGTCGATACGGTCAACGGTCTGTGGGATATCAACCAGTACCCCCTCAGCTCCGAGGAGGCAATTCGCGCCTTTATCGCCATCGACAAGGGCTTCAACGAAGACACCTGGGATCTATTTCGCTGGCGCAACGAGAGCTCTCTAGCCGAAATTACGGCGGATCTTAAAGGATATCTGGGGCGGCGGCAGCATCCGTTAGCCGGGTTCACCCAGGTGCGATCGCTGCGGGTTTCAGAACGGGCTAACTCGGGTCGGGTACAGGCGATCGACATCGAAACCGACCTGGGCGTAGTGCAGCTCAAAAAAGATGAAATTGTGCGGGTGCTCACGGCCCCCCGCAGCCTGCTGTTCTATGTGGAGCCTATGTATCAGGCCCCGGCAGCGGGCAGTACTTTCTCTGGCACCCCTGCTTCGGGACAGATCACAGGCTACCGCTTTGTCGGTGGCGGCTGGGGCCATGGTGTCGGCCTGAGTCAAACTGGGTCGTACCGCCTAGGCAGTCTGGGCTGGGCCTATCCTCGCATTCTCCAGTTCTACTACCCCGGCACCACGCTACAGCCGATCGGCGAAAATCTGACGTTTTGGCGTGAACCAACGTAGGCGCGGGGGGTAAGGCAGCTAGGGTAGACAGGGGAGCTACTAGCCCAATACTTCCCGCAGCATTTGGCGGTGTTGGCTGACAGAAGCCAGGGTGTTGGCAGTCATCAATCCGCAGGCGGCTACCGCTGGTAAGCCAATGCCGGGGAAGGTAGAACCGCCCACACAAAGCAGTCCCTCCAGCGGGGTCTTTGGCCCTGGGAAGAGGCCAGTTTCAACCGAGATAGCGGGGCCGTAGCTGCCCCGATGGCAGCGCAAAAAGCGTTCGTGGGTGATGGGCGTGCCGACCAATTCCACCTCTACCCGCTGTCGCACGCCGGGGATAATGCGCTCTAGGGCACGCCAGAGGGGTGCTGCCCGCTTTTTCTTCAATTCTGCATACTCGGGGCTGCGGCGATCGCACCCCTCCCAGAGTTCATAGGGCTCAGTGGCGGGGGTGTAGACGTGGATGGTGTGCTTGCCCGGTGGAGCCAGCGACGGGTCGAGCACCGTGGGAATCGACATGACGATGAGATTCTGCGGGGCGTCAATGCCCCGCTCCCAATCTTCCACGGTGATGTAGTGGCAGGCTAGGTCGGGCGGCAGTCCTGCGCCGTCAATGCCCAGGTGCAGATGCAAAAAGCTGAGGCACTCGGGGGTGGTCTGGCGCTCTTCTACGAATGCCTTGGGTAATGCGCCCTCGGGCACCAGCCTCAGCGTGTCCCAAATGGAGGCGTTGGAGATTACGGTATCTGCGCTGAGGACTTCTCCAGAGCGGAGGATAACTCCTGTGGCGCGATCGCCCTCCACCAGAATTTCCTTGACGTGAGCGCCCAGCCTCAGGGTGCCGCCATACTTCTCCAGCCCGCGCACCAGGGCGTTGACCAGGGCGGCGCTGCCACCGATCGGGTAATCGAGCATGACGCCAGGGCGATACCACTCAGCAAACATAAAGGCCATTTCGGCGGTGCTGGTGCCCTCGGCAGGCAGGCCCGAGAGCAAAAAGCACAGCATATTCATCCAGTGGCGAATGAAAGGGTCGCGGGTGGTGCGATCGAGCACGGTGCTGAAGGGTTTGCTCGATTGGGTGAGGGCTGGGGCATTTCGCAGAAGTTCCCACACGTAGGGGGCCACGGTTTGCGCGGCACCCAGATCGAGCCTAAGGGCAGCGGGGGGTAGGGCAGTAGCCGCTTTGCCCAGGGGAACCATCGCCTTTTGCAAGCGCCGCCATTCTTTAACGGCAGTTTCACCTCGCAGAGTACGTAGCACGTCGGCGAACTGGTCGTTGCCTATGGTGGTGTCAAAGTCGCCTTCAGGAATGCGCACGCCCCAGGTGTCGTAGTTGGCCCAGGTGACGCTATCCCCTTCGCCCACCGCATCGAGCACGTGGCGCAGCGGATTGGTGGAAGCCCGATACGACATTCCCGAGTAGAGCGATGGCCCCGAGTCAAAAATAAACCCCTGGCGCTCAAAGCCGTGGGCGGCCCCGCCGGGGATGGTATGGCTTTCGCAGACGGTGACGCGATGGCCGTAGCGGGCCAGCAGCGCGCCGCAGCACAGGCCGCCAATGCCGCTGCCGATCACAATGACATCGGCGGTTTTAGGGGACGGCATGGCCTTAGCTCCCTGAATAGCCCTGGATATTCTCGGGGCGAAACTTGCGCAGAATGGGGGTGGCCTGGCGAACAACAGCCTCGGAGCCGCGCACTACCACTAAAAATTTGCCGTCGTCGAGGCGGTTGCGGTACGAGAGGGCATCGCCACTGCCGAGAATGCCCATGCCGCCGCCGATAAAGTAGGCTCCCATCGATCCCCCGATCGCCCCCAGCAGCCCACCAATAATCTGGTTGCCCAACCGCCCCGTAAAGGCAAAAGTATCTAGCCCGGTGATCAGGTTGAAGCTAAACCCGGCGATAAAGCCAAAGGGCACCAGCCAGACCATCATCAGACGAATCTGTTTCCACGCCTGGTCGGCAGGGTCGATAAGACCATACTCGTCAGCGCTTTTGAAGCCTTTGCCCAGAATGTCGAAATTGTCTTTGGGCAGACTGGCTTCCTCAAGGGCGTTGTAGGCCTCTTCGGCTTTGATGCGATTGTCTAAAACGGCGACCAGGTAGTTCATTTACAGACGGCAATGGGGCAAAGACAGTTGGGCATGAACCCAATTGTTATTATGCCGTGTCGGTGTTCACCCCTTGGTGGGCTTTGCTCAATACCTCTGCTAAACCTGACCGCCGGGACACACTGTAGACCATTGCTCTAGGTTGGCCCTGGCCTGAATGAACCCAGCCAGCTCGCCCCGATAGGCAATCAGTCGAGCACGATCGGCGGAGGTGGGCGGCACTAGCACCACCAGGCGATCGACCGAGGCGGCGGCGCAGGCCCAGTCGCTGGCTTCCACAGCGGCGGTGAGGGTGGCCTGGCGCTGCGCGATCTCGGCCTGTTTGGCGGCCTCGGCCCGCTCTTGGGCAACGTAGGTCTGCATGTTGCGAATGCCAGCGGTGGCGTAGCGATCGCCCGGTCGAAACGTCAAAGCCCGGCGAAAGTTGATCAAGGCCGTGTGGTAGTCTCCCAGCTCGGCGGCGGAATAGCCCGCCAGCATGGCATAGCGGTAGGACTGCGATCGCGTCTGTTTCAGGCGGCTATCTAAGCTCGATACCGTTGCTGTTGGTGTCTCTGCCAAGGCTGGCCCCAGCCCGCCGCTGACCAGGGCGGCCCCCAGGGCTAAACCCACCGCAATTTTGCCCACACTCCCCATAGCTACCATCCTTGTTGCTTACGCTACACGACCGTTTAGGGTAGCGAATTTTTCGCCTGTCGCCGCATCAATCTGACCTAGGGCTGTGGGGGACGGTTGAAAGCTTTGTGGACTAACGACCCCGCGATCATCGCCGCCACAAACAGCAACGGGTTGGCTGCCCCTAGGCCCAGAGCAGCGATCGCAGGCCCAGGGCAATATCCGCCCAGCCCCCAGCCAATGCCAAACAGGGCCGCGCCCAGCACCAGGGGGCGATCGATATCGTCGCGGGTGGGCACAAAAAATTTGCTGCCCAACAGGGGATGGGGCTGTCGCAGAATCAAGCGAAAACTAACCAGCGTCACCAGCACCGCGCCGCCCATGACAAAGGCCAGGGTAGGGTCCCAGCTGCCGGTAAGGTCTAGAAATCCAATGATCCGCTGGGGGTCGATCATTTGTGAAAAGCCCAGTCCCAGGCCAAACAGCAGCCCGGCGGTGAGAGTTACCAGGTTTTGGGCCAGGGTGTTGGGGGTGGATGCGTTTTGGGTTGTCATAGTTAATGCCTCAATACCTCTAAACCCAGCCCAGCAGGTGGCGGGTGATGAATACGGTGACAATGCCAGCGGCCATAAAGGTGAGCACGGCGACGAGCGATCGCCCCGACAGCCGCCCCAGCCCGCAGACTCCATGGCCACTGGTGCAACCGTTGCCCATGCGGGTGCCAAAGCCCACCAGCAGCCCAGCCACCACCATGGTGGCCGGGGCGAAGGCATAAGTCGGCGTGGGCTGAGGGGCTAGGGCATATTCGTAGATCAGGCCGCCCGCTACCAGGCCCAGCAGAAACAACCAGCGCCAGCTCTCAGCGGCGGCAAAGGTAATGGCCCCGTTGACCATGCCGCTAATGCCTGTAATTCTTCCATTGAAGGCAAGTAGCAGCGTGGCGCTAAGGCCAATAAGGATGCCGCCAAACAGCCCGTACCACCATTCCATGAGCATGGCTCAATCCCGAATTCATTACTTAACGATATAGTAATATGATTTTGGCTTGAATGAGATGTTTTGTGCGATCGCGCCTGGCGATTTGGCTCTGCCTCGGGAGGTCAAAATCACACTTCAGTCAAAGTAAGCTAACTTAGCGCTATAGATTTATGCCTTCTCTAGCTATGTCTTCGTCTGCCATTACAACGGTTGTGACTATGATGGAGTTCCTGCCTGCGGCCCTGCAAGAACAGGTCGCTGAGCATTTGCGTGACTACATCGCAGACCTGCAAGATGAGCAGCGCTGGGAGGCGTCGTTCCAAAATTCCCAGAGTGGTTTGATTGCCGTTGCCCAACGGGCAAAGCAAGAAATCGCTGATGGTCAAGCTGCCCCTCTTGACTACGAGCAGTTGTGAAATCCGAGGCGTTGCCTTCGTTTTGGGCTGAATATCAGCACTTGAACCCAAGTATTAGACAAAGTGCTAGAAAGTCTTATCGACTGTGGGCCGAGAATCCTTTTCATCCATCACTACATTTCAAGTGCATCAATAGTCAGGAAAGTATTTGGGCTGTCAGAGTCACGCGGGGCTACAGAGCGATCGGCATTCTGGAGGGTGATACGGTCACTTGGTTTTGGATCGGTAGTCATGACGACTACGAACGCTTCTTTGGCTGAGACACTACATCATGCTTAGAAACCGATTTTCTACTGTGCTGCTCATTGAGGCTGGCGGCTCAGTATTCCCCGCCCATCAAAACCCAGGCCAGCCCGTACAATTAAAAGACGTATCTATTCACACGCACGAGTACCGCTAGTTCATGACTGACGCCGCCGTTTCTACTGCCGCCACCTCCGCCGATATTGCCGCAGCGGTAGAGCAACGGCGCAATTTTGCCATTATTTCTCACCCCGACGCTGGTAAAACGACACTCACCGAAAAGCTGCTGCTCTACGGAGGCGCTATTCAAGAGGCGGGGGCCGTAAAGGCCAAACGAGCCCAGCGCAGCGCCACCTCTGACTGGATGGAGCTGGAGCAGCAGCGGGGGATTTCGATCACTTCCACGGTGCTCCAGTTTGCCTACGGTGGCTACACCATCAACCTGCTGGATACTCCCGGTCACCAAGACTTTAGCGAAGACACCTACCGCACCCTGGCTGCCGCCGACAACGCGGTGATGCTCGAAGACGCCGCCAAGGGTCTAGAGCCGCAAACCCTGAAGCTGTTTGAAGTGTGCCGGATGCGATCGCTGCCCATCTTCACCTTCTTCAACAAGATGGATCGCCCCGCCCGCGAACCCTTAGAGCTGCTGGATGAGATTGAGCAGCGGCTGGGTCTGCAAACCTACGCAGTCAACTGGCCCATCGGCATGGGCGATCGCTTCAAGGGCGTATATGACCGTCGCCACCAGCAGATTCATCTGTTTGAGCGCAGCATCCACGGCAAAAAAGCGGCCAAAAACACGGTGCTAGATATTGGCGACCCGCGCATTGAAGATTTGCTCGACCAAGACCTCTACTACCAGTTCAAAGAAGAGCTGGAGGTGATCGAAGAAGTCGGCCCCGAGCTGGATCTCGACGCCGTCCACGCTGGGCAGCAGACCCCAGTATTCTTCGGCAGCGCCATGACCAACTTTGGTGTGCAGCTATTTCTCGACGCATTTTTGGACTACGCCCTCAAGCCCTCGGCCCACAGCAGCACCCTGGGCGAAATTTCCCCTACCAATGAAGACTTCTCAGGGTTTGTGTTTAAGCTTCAGGCGAATATGGACCCCAAACATCGCGATCGCATCGCCTTTGTGCGGGTGTGCTCAGGCAAATTTGAGAAAGATATGGTGGTCAGCCACGCCCGCAGCGGCAAGTCGGTGCGTCTGTCGCACCCCCAAAAGCTGTTTGGCCAGGGCAGAGAATCTCTCGAAGAAGCCTACCCCGGCGACGTGATTGGTCTAAACAACCCCGGCGTCTTTGCGATCGGCGACACTATTTACCAGGGCAAGCGGCTGGAGTACGACGGCATCCCCTGCTTTTCGCCGGAGATCTTTGCCTACCTCAAGAACCCCAACCCCTCTAAGTACAAGCAGTTCCAAAAGGGTGTGTCAGAGCTGCGCGAAGAAGGGGCGGTGCAGATCATGTTCTCCGCCGACGAGTCGAAGCGCGACCCGATTTTGGCGGCGGTGGGTCAGCTCCAGCTCGAGGTAGTGCAGTACCGCATGCAAAACGAGTACAACGTCGAGACTCGCATTGAGCCGCTGCCCTACGCCGTGGCCCGCTGGGTCGATGGCGGCTGGGAAGCCCTCGACAAGGTGGGCCGACTGTTCAACACCGTTACCGTCAAAGACAGCTGGGATCGCCCCGTGCTGCTGTTTAAGAACGAGTGGAACTGTCAACAGATTCAGTCTGACCACCCCGAACTTAAGCTCAGCGCGATCGCCCCCGTAGTCTCCGGCAAAGAACCCGAAAGTCTGTAGATTTCAGTGACAACCGCCTACAGCAGCGGCGTCACGTCTTCGCCGCAGTCGTCAGCCAGGTAAGACAGGGCGCGAAACCGCAACCCCACCAGCTGATCGTACAGCGGATTGATCTTGCACATGGGTGGAATGTGCACCAGCTTTTTGTTGAACAGCACCACATCGCGCTCAAAGGGGCACTGGGAGGGAATGAGTTTGCACACAAACCGGGCCAGGCGCGGATCATGCACATCGAGCTGGTCAAGCCATTCGCGGGCGGGCTTGAGGGGGTCAATCTTGCCCCCAACCGGGGGGCGCAGCTCAGCCGCCAGCTCAGCGTTCTCGGGCTTGAGGCTGTAGAGGGTCGATCGCACCGAGGTGAGCACGGTGTCTTGCAGGTTCAGAGCCTGACACAGTGTCTGAAGCTGGAGGTCTTCTTCTACGGAATATACGCCGTCGGCCAGCGCCACCATCACAGCCATGCGCAAAAAGTTCTCGGCCACCTTGGGGTCAGAACCGAGCACCTGCGCCACTTCGGCGGGGGTGACGGGTTCAAAATGCTCAAAGTCGAGTTCGGGGGCTAGTTCGTCTTCGGTAATGGCGGTGATTAGCGCCTTTTCGTCGTCGTCAAAATTGCCGTCGGCCCAGGCCAAGGTGAGCAGCCCTCGGAGCCAGACCTTGATCTGCTCCTGGGTGTAGGGAGACTCGGTGACTGCGGGCATAGATCCTCCTCAATAGTCGATGCGATGTTCGTCAGCGCCGCCTCTCTAGCAAGCGAAACCTTGAGCCGGCCCTAGGGCGATCGCGGTATGAACAGCCGTCAAAATTGCATTAAACAGGCTGTGGCGCTTTAATCTTAGCTCTGCTAATTTAAGACTGCCCTGGCGAGGCATGATTTTCAGCATTGCTGATCACAAGCAAGGGATTGGGTCGCCAAACCTGCCCAATCCCCTGCTCTTATGGGTTCCTTATCGTTTTTGCTTACCCTCGGAGATACTGAGTCATTCAGTATCTACTCCAAAATTGCGTTCCTCCACGAGGTAAACCATGAGCGATTACACAACCGCAGAGCTGCAAACCCTGGTCAAAGCGCCGATGATGACCGGGCTTTCAGTAGCCATGGTTGACATGGGCATTGTTTCTACGGCCATTGAAGCCGCAGCGATGTCTAAGCAAATTGCCGGGGCGGCCCAAAAGTACCCCGCCAATTCCATCATTCAGGCAGGTTTCTCAGAGGCGACCCTGAAGAGTGGTGACGTCAAACTCGAAAAGCCCGACATCAAGCCTGAAGACGTAAAATCTGGGGCCATGCTCGACAGCGCGATCGCCGACATCAGCGCCGCCCTCACCCTGGTTGAAGGCAAAGCCTCTGCGGCAGAAGTGGCCGAGTACAAGCAGTTCATCTACGACTGCGGGGCCGCCGTCGCCGAGGCGGCGGGCGAAGGGCTGTTTGGCACCGGCAGCAACAAGGTCAGTGCGGCTGAAGCCGCTGCTCTCGCCAAGGTTAAGGTGGCCCTAGGTCTCTAGGGAGGGCGCGATCGCGTCAAAGACTAGCCCTAGGAGAGATGGTATGGATCGGCCTGAGGGGGCATGGTCAGAGATGCGTTAATTCCATAAGCCAGACCGAACGCCACAATTCTTTTTTGCGAAAGATAATTTTTGCTTACGCAAGCTTTATGTTTCTGTGCCAGGGTCAGCGATAATCCCGAAGTAGCCCTAGACATTTCTAGGGCCTTAGCCACTTGCCTGTTTAAGGAGAGAGTTATGAGTTTTACCCGCTGGTTGCGGCGGCTAGCGCCCCTAATGGTGTGCCTAGTGCTGCTGGTTAGCGCCTGTTCGTCAGCCCCCTCTAAATACGACCAGGTGCAAAAAGACACCACTGGTTTTGGATCCCCTGCGGCGGTTGATAAAAAAGCCGAAAAGGGCGGCACCTTCAACGCTTTTTTCCCGGACAATCAGAGCGGCTACAACGTCATTCCCTACCAAGAGAAGAAAGGGTTTGCCGAATATAAGCTAGAGCAGGATGGTAAGACCGTGGCCATGCTCACCATTAGCGATACCACTAGCGTGCCTGGCTCAGCGGAGAAATACAGCACCGCTACCCAGTCCATTGGCGGCTTTCCGACTGTAGAGCAGGGCAGCACCGCTACTGGGGTGCTGGTGAACGATCGCTACCAGGTCAAGGTGCTCTCCCGCGATCCCTCTTTTACCAAAGAAGACCGGGCGGCCTGGCTACAAAAGTTTGACCTCCAAGGTCTGGCCCAGCTCAAGGGGGCGATTAACCCCGTCGCCAAGCCCTCCGCAGCGCTGCCCCAATCCCCCACTGCCGCTCGGCCCAAGGATGGCTTTAAGTTGCCCCGGGTGAAACTGCCGAGTCTATCTCCCAGTCTTCAGCCTGCCTCTTAGGGAGTCAGCAATGCAAACGGCAATGACGACGATCCAAAAACTAGGGCAGACCTAAGGAGTAAGTTGTGAGCAAAAAAATCTACGAAATTGTCGATAAGCTTCCTACCGGGGGCTTGACCGTAAGGGCACTGAAGACCCTCGACACCTTTGTGCCCGGCCAGTGGAATAACCTGGTGGGCTTTGACAACACCATCAAAACTGTCACCGGCGAAACCGACCCCGCCATGGTGCAGGCAATTGGCGAACGGGCGATCGCCCTCTTCAACGACAAAAAGCAGGGCTATCAGAGCGCCCTCTGGCTCTACGAAACCGTAGACTCGGCCTCGGGCCTGCTAGGGGCAGCGGCGCTGGCCAACCGCATTGGCCAAGATACCTTTCTAGGCTTCCTCAAAAATCTCTCCCCCAAGCCCGAAAAAGCCCAAACCATCGACCTGGTGGTGAAGCTGGTAGCCGAGGTAGTGGCCTTCTGCAAAATCAGCGGCATCCCCGGCGATAGCCTGGGCGACTTTCTCGCCGCCCTGGGCGACTATAGCAGCGAGTCGCTGGTGCGTATGGCCGCCCTGGTCAGCTTCGACGGCATCATTCCCCTGGGGGCCGACTTTTCGTCCAAGGCGCTCAACGCCATCAAGGGCATGGGAGCCAGCGACCTGGAAAGCAACCAGACCTTCAAGGGCATCAAAGACGAAATTCCCGGCGGCAACGACAAGGCCAAGCTGTCGTTTATGACCGAGAGCTTCGAATCGACCAAGGGCTGGATGGATCGCTTGGTGAGCGACCACAACATCACCCAGAGCAAACTGGTCGATAACTTGGGCGGCTTCATCGAGGGCTCTAAGGGCAAGCTCGACTACCTGGGCGCGTTCCTCGATATGTCGGTGAAGTACTACGAGCACACCGGCACCCAAACCCTGGCCCGCCGACTGATCGAGCGCGCCGTGGCGGAAATCTAGCGCCCAGTACCGCTTTGAATGCGGGCGATCAGGCCATCAAAGCCTCTGCTTCGCTGGCCAAGTAGTCATAAACGTCTGCTCCTGATGCCCGGCTGAGATCTCAGCCGGGCTTTTTTGCGCCTACAGGCTCCATATCAGTACGGAGAACAGATGAACCTATTGATAAGTAGAATTACTGAATGGTAGAGTAATACAAATGAACTAATTTGATTTTGATTATGGGTCTCTGTTGCTCAGAACGCCTTGTTTACGACTGCTTAAGACAGTGGCTTGCGTTAAATGGCTATCCTCCTACGATTCGAGAAATTCAGGAGGATCTAAAAATTTCGTCAAGATCCTTTGTTCAAGATTTGCTGGTTAGATTAGAGAAAAAAGGATACATCGAAAAGCAACCGGGCAAGTCCCGCGCCATTCGCCTGATCTTTGGTGAAATGCCGTTGAAGGGAATGGTGCAAGCAGGCTATCTTACGGAGCATCCCGAAAGATTGTTTGAGCAAGTGCGTCTAGACGGCAGATGCTACCAAGAAGGTGACTACGCGCTTCAGGTTAGCGGCGACAGCATGGTAGATTCCCAAATTTTTGATGGCGATATCGTTGTCATTCGCTCTACTAACGATCTTTGGGCTATTCGATCCGGCAAAATTGCAGTGGTTTTGATTGAAGGTGAAGGTACCACCCTTAAACATGTTTACCAGCACGAGGGCGATCCGCAGTTTGTTCTTCAGCCTGCCAACCCTGATCATCCAACCCGCATTCTGGCAAGTCATCAAGTTGGAGTTCAGGGGATGATGGTAGGCCACCATCGTAACGACAGTGGCCTCTGGGTGACTGTAAAGACCGATTGAGACTCTCAAATTGTTGGTCTTTTATTCTTCCGATTCTCCCGGTTTCCCCAGTTCTCCCCACTCGCCATTGGGCAGTTCTAGCGGTTGAAAGAGTTCATCGAGGGGGTTAATCAACTGCTGATCCACCTCTGCGCCAGCATTCACCATAAATAGGCGAAAGGGTTCGCCCTGGCTGAGGTAGCTGTCGTAACCCGATCGCAGATACAACCCGTACTCAGGTCGGCGAGCCACGTAGCGACTGACAAAGGCCAGGCCCAGGGCATTCAGGTAGCGATCGATTACCTCCGGCTCGGCCAGGGTGAGCCCCGGCAGGTTAGACAACAGTTGCGATAACCCCGCATCGAGGGCCGAGAAGTCGATGTGGGCCTGCCCTTCGATCAGCGCCAGAGAACGATTCTCGGTGGTGTACCACGGAAAAGTGCGAAACTGCTCAAACACGGCGGGGGTAGCGGGGTCGTAGCTGCCCGCAATCACCATCACCGGTACGGTTACCGCCGCTAGCCCCTCGGGGCCAAAGACGCTGCTGTTAACCGGGTTGACCAGCAGCACCGAGTTAACTCGTGGATCACGAAAGTTGTAAGTCTCCCGAGGCAGCTCTAGGGCCTGACACTGCAATAGCAGCGACATGTTGAGGTAAATAAAGTTGCTATCGCATACCTCTTGTAAATGGTCAAAGTTAAGCTCTGCCCCGGCCACCGCTAGGGCCGTGTAGCCTCCCAGCGAGTGCCCACCCACCCCCACCTGATCGAGCTTAAGCCGCCCCTCAAACTCCGTGGGGTTGAGCCGCTCTAGCTCGTTGAGCACAAAGGTAATATCGAGGGGGCGATCGATAAACTCCTGTACCTCAAACACGTCGCTTCTGAGACCCGCCTGAAAGTCAGCCACCTGCTGGGCGTCGCTGCCGGGGTGCTGGGGCAGCACCACCACAATGCCGTGGGAAGCCAGGTGAGAGGCCCACTGGTGCCGCGCCTCGGGCCTAGAGGTGAGCCCGTGGGAAAACACCATCACCGGAGCCTGGCCGCGCCACTGCCGGGGGCGCACAACATCTACATAGAGCTGGCGGTCGCGCTGGGTATCGGTCAACTCAAACCGCTGAATTTGCACCCTCGCCGGGCCAGGAACGGTTAAATCGGCCAGGCTGGCGTAGTCGATAGCGGGCTGCTGGGCGGCCTGGCTCACCGTGATCTGCTCTAGCTGTGTAATAGATTCTTGGGTGGCGTTAACGATGCGCTCAATGGCACTGGCCACCGCCCGGGCGTCGTTTATATCAATCTGCATGTCGGTGGGCAGCGATCGCACCACGTTAATGGCCGACAGCCCCTCCGGTGAGGTCGCCGCCTGAATCAGCGCCGCCCGCAGCGATAGCTTGCCGTTGTCGCCCGCACGGGTTTTGAGAATTACCCCCACCTGGTCTAGCAGCTCTTCGCCCAGGCCAGTGTAGAGAAAACGCGACAGCAGCACCCCATCGACCTCTAGGGGGCGATCGAGATTTTCGCGCAGTTGGGCCACTTCGGCCTCGCTCAGCCCAACCAAATTGACGTAGAAAGCCAGGTCATCGGTGAGTTCCCCCGACTCAAGCAGGGTTTCGAGGGAGCTGGTGCTCACCGATCGCTCCACCGGGCCGTAGCTAAAGAAAATTGCTTCCGCCGCCTGTACCGGCAGCCCGCTCAGCAAGGTCAATCCCAGACTCAGCCCGCCCAGAGCCCATTCCCTCAGTCGCAGCCTCCCCCCGACAGCTTGCCCGGTCATATCGTCACTCCAAAAACGTTTCTAAAAGCCACCCCTGCTGAATTCTCCTAAACCCACTCCCTACTCCCTACTCCCTACTCCCTACTCCCCTTAACTACTGCGTCCGCCAATCCCCATCCACCGACCGCAGCCGCCGCAAAATCACCATATTTGGCCCCACCACCGGGTTGCGAGCCACCACAACGCCATCGGGGTCGCGCAGTTGCAGAGTGCCAAACTTAAGCCCTTGGGCCTGGGCATAGATGTCTTGGGCAATTTCATTTTGCTGGTCGCCGAGCAGACCGTACCAGGCTTCGGCCACATTCACGCCCAGGGTATTGCCCGGCAGGTTCACCTCCACCGACTGAACCAGCCCCGCCCCGTAGGAGCGGCTAATGCTGCTGACCCGGTTTTGAATGTCGGTAATGAGGCTCTGCTCAGGGGTCGGCTCAACCACAGGTGCGGGTGCTGGAACAGCGGGCCGATCTGCGGCGGGGACGGGCTCCGCAAATAGGTCATTCACATCGGGTTCTGCCGCCGTAATCTGGGGCAAGGGTTTTGAAGCGACAACCGGTTCGCCTCGTCTCGTACCCAAGGGATTCCAGAGGGCCAACAGCAGCACCAGTAAACCTAGGGCAATGGCGGTGAGCATACCGTCCGAGAGCTGCCGCTGAAGATCGGGGGGCAGCTGCGATCGCACCCACCTCAGCCCTTTCTTCCACAGGGTTGCCCCCTCGGCCAGCAGCAGCAGCAGTTGATCCACCACGCCCAGCTCCTTCGGTTGGTAGGGTATGCCGGTGTCGGCCCAGACATCCTCAGCAGGCACCTTAGGCCGCGCGCTTTTATAAGGCGCATCCGGCATTTGGTGGCGGTCAAGGTAGGTGGGTTGGGGCTCGGGGGTTGGCACCGGCAACGGGTCTTCGACATCCTGCAGGTCGCTGTCAGTCCAGGGCGCTGGGTCGGGGGTGTAGGGGCGACCGTTATTGAGACTGGCAGGGTGGGGCGCAGCGTCGGGGCGCTGGCGGTTGGTGCGATCGCTAAAATCTGGCTCCGCTGGGGCATCCTCCCCGCCCGGAGCCTGTCTACCCAGCTCTTCGACGCTACCGTCGGCTGCGTTCAGGAGTACAGCCTCTTCCCCCACAGCCTCGGCGCTGGGGTCTAAGCGGGACACTGGCCCATCCCCTTGTTCTGATTTATCGGTGTTGCGCGGGGGCGGAATGGGGGGAATCTCTTCGGGAAAGTTTGGATCTTGGGGTCTCATGGGTTAGCCCACCTGGCCACGGTTACCGGCATACGCTGAAGAACGGCCCAAGGGGCACATCCCTCTCAATACTGCCACGTTTCCCAGAAATCTTAGGGCAGAAATCCGCAGGCAACCCATTCAGCCCCGCGCCGCAGAACTCTGGTGCAGAATCAGCCGATTGCCGTCGGGATCGTAAGCATAGATCTCACGCCCGTGGGAAGCCGTGAGGCCAGGGCCAGGGGGCGCATAGCCCAATCGGGTCAGGTGGGCGATCGCCCCCTCCAAATCCGCCACCTCTAGACACAGGCTCATGCTCCCGCTGCTGGGCGCAGCAAACTGGGCCGCCTGATCAACCCTGGGCTTAAAAATTCCCAGCCTCAGCCCCGGCAGCCGGAACTCAGCGTAGCGATCGCGCTGGTAGGGCCGAGCCGACTGATTGAGCAGCTCGCTGTAAAAGCCTACCAACCGCTCAAAATTCACGCTGGCCAGAGCCACAAAAGCACTAGTGCAGCCTAAAGGTGCCTCGGCCAAAGCCTTCTCCGCCACGATGGTCTAAACATTGCGAGTTTGAGCAAGTCTGGTGTAACCCAGGGATGCGATCGGTAAGGCGATCGCCGTATTTCGACCCATTTGAGAAAATTGCGAGAAGCCAGAGCAATAGTGGGCGCTGCCCACCCACCCACCCACCTACCCACTCACCCACCCACATCCCCTAGTCCAACTCCCACTCCGCCGCATACTGCAACATCAGCGGCGGCAGGTGCAGATCCTTCGGCGTCTTACAGCGGGCCTCAAACACACCCAAAATATCCTTTACGCTGGGCTTCCCCTTGCTGCTACCGGTAATGCCGCTGGCGATAATGACCGCACAGGCCCCATTACATTCCTTCTGCCAGGTATCCCAGCGCTCTAGCAGGTGGCGATCGGTGCTGCCGTTAGTCTCGTATTCGGCGAACAGGTGCAGCTCGCCGTCACCGGTTTGCAGCAGGCCCAGCTCAAAGGCCTCGCCGCTAAAGGGGTCGCTGCCGGGGTTAAAGCACACCGCCTGCACACCCTTGGCCTGTTGCAGCTGCTGAATTAGGGTTTTGGCCTTGGGGCGCGAGGTTTGAATCAGCACCACCGGCAGGTCGGGGCGATCGGCGGTGCCGTTGTGGGCCCATTTGCCCTCTAGCCCCTGAAAGGCGATCGCCGGATCTTGCCGGAGCGTGGTGAGCACCTGCTGCTGAAACTGGGTGAGGATGATGATCGCCCCTTCGGGCACATAGTCGTCGCGCAGCACTGGAGAATTGACCAGACCGGTCAGGCTGACTTCATCACCCAGGGCCTCTTCGGTTTCGGCGGCGAGCTCTTCAGTGACCTCAGGCAGCGTTTTAACTGTGACCTTCAGCGGCGACGCGCCGCTATTTTTCTCGGGGTTAGGAATTTTGTAGCTGCCCTGAAGCGCTTTGAGAGGAGGCTTTTCGAGCTGAGCCCGGTAGCGAGTGACAAAGCGCTTCAGCGCCTCCATCGCCACCAAAAATGTAGCCCCTTCTTCGTCGGCCAGCTGGCTGCGCATGCCCTCCAGGGGGTGAATGCTGCCGAAGTCGGGCTGCACAGCTTCGGGGGCCGAGGCCAGCCAGCTCACGGGCTGGGGGGCGTGGGGAAAGGGTTCATCGTCAAACAGCTCAAAGTTGAGGTAAAGGCAGTCTTGCTCTAAAAAAGCCTCCTGCATCTGCTTAGGTGACTGCTGCCCCATCAGCACCCGCTGGCGAAACTGCTTCAGCGAGTCCAGCGAACGGTACATCAGCAGGCCGTACTCCACGCCACCCATGCCCAGCATCGACACGTAGAGGGTTTCGAGATCCCAGGTGTTTAGCTCTACCGCCAGCACCTGCTGCTCGTTGAGCGTGTTCCAGGGGGCGAGTTCCCAGATCTCCATGGCCTTGTCGAGCATGGCCTCGGCGTAGCGGGGAGGCAACTCGGCCTCGGTCATCTCCGCCGACTGCTGGAGGGCGTTAAACAGCTCGTCGATCAGAGGCAGCTCGGGAGCGTAGTCGATAGCGATATCGAGCCCTTGGAGGGCACCGCGCAGGTAAAACTGAATTTCGCGATCGCTGACCACAATCTTTTGAGGCCGCGCCGGAGCCAGGTTGCCCTGGGGAGACTCAATCGCCTGCAACAGCGTGCGCACTACCGGCTCGTAGCCGCAGGTGGTGGGCACAATGGTCAGCCCCCGCACCGCGCCGTGGCCACTATCGACCCAGAGAATGCAGTCGCTAGATTCGGTGTGGCGTTGGCGCAGGCCGCCGTCGTCATCCATCAGACCGCCCACCGAACGGCGATCGCCCTCCCACACGCTGGCTACACGGGGCAGCCGCTTGAGGCGATCGATGGTAATGCGGTTCAATCGGGTCATGAGCTAACAGTAACGACGGATGGAAGAGAATAGTCAGACTACCGCTGGCGCAAGGCACAGCTTTGGTCAGCATAGCCAAGTTTAATCACCAACTGCCCACAGCAACTTAATCGCGCGTCCCGCAGTCAGCCCTAGCTTTGGAGGCCTGCAACTTAGCTGACACCCTTAGCAGAGCGGGCCAGCGCCCGGAACGGCTGCTATAAACTATAGAAATTCTTGGCGGCAACGACTAAGGCTAGGCTACCAAAGTGTTAGATTTCAAAACAATTTAGGCTCTCTTCGGCGTTGGTCGGGGCGAGTCTGTTTATGATGGTAGAAGCTGTACTTACATCGAAAGGTTGCAATGGCTCAAGCCACCGAACAAACCCGAGGCATTTTGATGTCTGAAACGGCCCTTCGGCACGTTAAGGCACTGCAAGAATCCCAGGGCAACAAAGAACTCTGCCTGCGAGTGGGGGTACGCCAGGGCGGCTGCTCGGGCATGTCCTACACCATGGATTTTGAAGACCCCGCCAACATCAACGAGCACGACGAAGTCTACGACTACGAGGGCTTTCGCGTGATCTGCGACAAAAAAAGCCTGCTGTACCTCTACGGCCTGATGCTCGACTACAGCAGCGCGCTGATCGGCGGCGGTTTTCAGTTCACCAACCCCAACGCCGTCCAGACCTGCGGCTGCGGCAAATCCTTTGGGGCGTAGGGATATCCTACGGGGCTACATTCTGTGCTTTGCTGGATATCGCGTTAGATAGTTCATAGACCATGACTCAAACCGTAGAAACCCTGTTCGATGAAGGCATCGAGCGCTACAAAAAGGGCGAAGATCCCGCTGAGCTAATTCCCGTATTTAAAGAGGTGTGCGATCGCGCCCCCAAGAGCGCCGCCGCCTGGGCTTGTCTAGCCTGGCTTTACCTGCTCACCGACAAGCCCAACGCTGGCCTCAAAGCCGCCCAAAAAGCCGTCAAGCTCAACCCCCAAGACCCCCAGGGTCGGGTGAACCTGGCGGTGGCCATGCTCGACGCGGGCAAGCCCGGCGTGCGCGAGCATGTCGAAATCGCCGGTCAGGTGATGACCGTCGCCGACGACCTAAAAAAGGAAGTGATGGAGAGCATCAACGACGGTCTGGTTCGCAAACCTGACTGGAAGAGTCTGTCGCGCGTCAAGCAGTGGCTTGAGTAGTCGGTCGATAGGGTAGGCCATTATCCCAAGCATCAAGTGAGCGCTCTCCCGATCGATTGGGGGAGCGCTTTTGACTCATTGACCGTACCAATCCTGCCGCCACTGCGTCATCTGATCGATCTCGGCCTGCTGTGAGGTGATGATCTCATCGGCTAGGTTGAGCAGTTCAGGACGCTGGCTTTTGCCCTTCAGATCCTCCGCCATCGCCACTGCCCCCTCGTGGTGCGGAATCATGGCGTTGATGAAGCGCAGGTCAAACTCCTCATCGGCCCCGCCCAAATCCATATCCATCCGCATGGCTGAAATCATCTCTTCGCTCATGGCCATGTCATGCCGCATTTCGGCGTGGTACATCATCGGCTCGGCGGGGGCATCGGGGTACCACTCAGCCCGCCAATCGTCCATTTGGGCAATTTCCACCTGCTGGGCCGCGATAATATCTTCCGCCAGCTGCCGAATTTCAGGGCGCTGAGAATTCTCCAGTGCCGCTTCGGCCATCACAACTGCCCCCTCATGGTGGGGAATCATGCCGTCGATAAAGCGCAGGTCGTAGGTAGCGTCAGCGGGGCCTAGATCCATATCGTGGCCGCTGTGCATCATGGGCTCCTCGGCCCTGTCCTCAGTGGCACCTCCTTCGTGCATGGCTTCCATTGCCCTATTGCCGCAGGAGGCGAGCGGTACCAGGGTGGCCAGGGCCAGAATCGTAGCTAAAGGCCGTTTCAATCGCATGGTCAATCTCCCAAATGCCTTGTGGTCTTAGGCTACACATTCCAGCCCGCTGTAGAGTCAAGGGCCAAGGGCGCAAGATATATTTTTGACCAGATTTTTATTAATATTTTGTTACGAATATGAGAGGGGCGATCGCACAGTACTGTAAATTTTGTTTACAAAGCTAGGTCTGGTTTATTTCAAATTGTGTCACCTAAACCCTCCTAATCCTTATCAGGCAAGGTTTTCTGATACAAACATGAAAGACACCTTTGATTTTGCTTTCGTTACGAAATATTTCCTGTAGAGTTTGATGAAGCCCTCCGCGGCTCGCCTCAATCGCTGTGACTCGATTCGGCAGCCGTAGCAGCCCCCGCCTTAGCCAAAGCCACGAAAGGAGTTTTACTGCATGTTCACCCACGTCAAGCCCACTGTTCGCCACATTGCCCCCGATGACCTCAACGGGCGGCGTCTGGTTAAGGTGGTCTATGTGGTTCTAGAGCCTCAATACCAGAGCTCTTTGTCCTCGGCCATCCGGTCGATCAACGCCAGCAACTCTCAAGTGGCCTTCGAAGTCAACGGCTACCTGATTGAAGAACTGCGCGACGCCAACAACTACGCGGCGTTTAAGCAGGATGTGGCTGAGGCTAACGTATTTATCGCCTCGCTGATCTTTATCGAAGACTTAGCCGACAAGGTCGTTGAAGCGGTTGCCCCACTGCGCGATGGCCTCGATGTGGCGGTGTGCTTCCCCTCCATGCCCCAGGTGATGCGCCTCAACAAGATGGGCAGCTTCTCCATGGCCCAGCTTGGCCAGTCGAAGAGCATGATCGCCTCCTTCATGAAAAAGCGGAAGGAGAAGTCCGGAGCGGGCTTCCAGGATGCGATGCTGAAGCTGCTGCGTACTCTGCCCACGGTGCTCAAGTACCTGCCGGTCGAGAAGGCCCAGGATGCGCGTAACTTCATGCTCAGCTTCCAGTATTGGCTGGGCGGTTCCCCCGAGAACCTGGAAAACTTCTTTCTCATGCTGGCCGATCGCTACGTGATCACCGACAGCCAAATCGAGGGTGCTCCCCAACCCGAAAGCCTTGACTACCAAGAGCCCGTCACCTACCCCGACATGGGCATCTGGCACCCCATGGCACCGCACATGTTTGAGGACATCAAGGAGTACCTCAACTGGCACGCCTCCCGCCGCGATATTTCTGAGGATCTCAAGGATCCCCTTGCCCCCACCATTGGTCTGGTGCTCCAGCGCACTCACCTGGTCACGGGCGACGAGGCCCACTATGTGGCCATGGTGCAGGAGTTTGAATACCTGGGCGCAAAGGTGATCCCCGTGTTTGCGGGCGGCCTCGACTTCTCCAAGCCCGTGGATGCCTACTTCTTTGACCCGGTAGACAACACCAAAACCATTGTCGATGCGGTGGTTTCGCTCACCGGCTTTGCCCTGGTGGGTGGCCCGGCGCGGCAAGATCATCCCAAGGCGATCGAAACCCTCAAGCGCCTCAACCGCCCTTACATGGTGGCGCTGCCCCTAGTCTTTCAAACCACCGAGGAGTGGGAAGACAGCGACCTGGGCCTGCACCCGATTCAGGTGGCGCTGCAAATGGCGATTCCTGAGCTGGATGGGGCGATCGAACCGATCGTGCTCTCGGGTCGCGACGGTTTGACGGGCCGCGCCATTTCCCTCCAGGATCGGATTGAATCCATCACCCAGCGGGCAATGAAGTGGGCCAACCTGCGCCGTAAGCCCAAGCTCGACAAAAAGCTGGCGATCACCGTCTTCAGCTTCCCCCCCGACAAGGGCAACGTGGGCACCGCCGCCTACCTAGACGTTTTTGGCTCCATCCATAAGGTGTTGGAGGCGATGAAGCAGAACGGCTACGACGTGCAAGATCTGCCTGAGTCGCCCCAAGCCCTGCTGCAAGAGGTCATCCATGACGCCCAGGCCCAGTACAACAGCCCTGAGCTAAATATCGCCTACCGTATGCCGGTGCGTGAGTATCAAGCCCTCACCCCCTATGCCGAGCGCCTGGAAGAAAACTGGGGGCCACCGCCGGGAAACCTCAACACCGACGGCGAGAACATGCTGGTCTACGGCAAGGCCTTTGGCAATGTGTTCATAGGCGTGCAGCCCACCTTCGGCTACGAAGGCGACCCGATGCGGCTGCTGTTCTCTCGCTCCGCCAGCCCCCACCACGGGTTTGCTGCCTACTACACCTACCTGAACAAAATCTGGGGCGCGGATGCGGTATTGCACTTTGGCACCCACGGCTCGCTGGAGTTTATGCCCGGTAAGCAAATGGGCATGTCGGGCACCTGCTACCCCGATAACCTGATCGGCAGCATCCCCAACCTCTACTACTACGCCGCGAACAATCCCTCCGAAGCGACCATCGCCAAGCGCCGGGGCTACGCCGAAACCATCAGCTACCTCACCCCCCCCGCTGAAAACGCAGGCCTGTACAAGGGGCTGAAGGAGCTGAGCGAACTGATCGGCTCCTACCAGGGCAACAAAGAGAGCGGTCGGGCAGTGCAGATTGTCAACGCCATTATCGAAACCGCGCGGATCTGTAACCTGGATAGGGATGTAGCGTTGCCCGAGGGCGATACCGGCGAGCTCTCTAACGAGGAACGTGATAACTTAGTGGGCAAGATCTACATCAAGCTGATGGAGATCGAATCGCGCCTGCTGCCCTGCGGCCTGCACGTGGTGGGCAAGCCGCCCACGGCTGAGGAGGCGATCGCCACCCTAGTCAATATCGGCAGCCTCGATCGCGAAGAAGACGGCATCAAGAGCCTCCAGCGCATCATCGCCGAGAGCATTGGCCGGGATATTGATGATATTTACGGGAACAGCGATCGCGGCCACCTCGCCGACGTTCAACTGCTCTACGACATCAACCAGGGCGTTCGGGCGGCGATCTCTGCCCTCGTCCACGAGCAGATCGACGCCGAAGGGCGGGTCTCCATGGTGTCGCGGCTCAATTTCTTGAACATTGGCCGCAAAGAACCTTGGATTCGTGCCCTCCACGACGCGGGCTACACCAAGGTCGATACCGATGCCATCAAGCCCCTGATGGAGTACCTGGAATTCTGCCTGGAGCAGGTCTGCGCCGACAACGAGCTGGGTGCCCTGCTGCAAGCCCTCGAAGGCGAATACCTGCTCCCCGGCCCTGGCGGCGACCCGATCCGCAACCCCGATGTGCTGCCCACCGGCAAAAACATCCACGCCCTCGATCCCCAGTCAATCCCCACCACCGCCGCCGTACAGTCGGCCAAAATCGTGGTGGATAGACTGCTGGAGCGCCAGCGGCAGGAAAACGGTGGGGCTTATCCCGAAACCATCGCCACCGTGCTCTGGGGCACCGACAACATCAAAACCTACGGCGAATCCCTTGCCCAGATGATGTGGTTTGTGGGCGTTAAGCCCGTGCCGGACTCCCTGGGCCGGGTGAACAAACTGGAGCTGCTCTCCCTCGAAGAGTTGGGCCGCCCCCGCATCGACATCGTGGTCAACTGCTCCGGGGTGTTCCGCGACCTGTTCATCAACCAGATGGCCTTGCTCGATCGCGCCGTGAAAATGGCCGCCGAAGCCGACGAGCCTCTGGAAATGAACTTCGTCCGCAAGCACGCCCTGGAGCAGGCCGCAGAGATGGGGATTGGCCTGCGTGAAGCTGCCACCCGCATCTTCTCCAACGCCTCTGGTTCCTACTCGTCGAACATCAACCTGGCGGTTGAGAACAGCACCTGGGAAAACGAGGCCGAACTCCAGGAGATGTACCTGAAGCGCAAGTCCTTTGCCTTCAACTCCGACAACCCCGGCGTCATGGACAGCAACCGGGGCCTGTTTGAGTCGGCCCTCAAGACCGCCGAGGCCACCTTCCAAAACCTGGATTCGTCGGAAATTTCGCTCACCGACGTGTCGCACTACTTTGACTCTGACCCCACCAAGCTGGTGGCCTCTCTGCGTGAAGACGGCAAAGCCCCCGCCGCCTACATCGCCGACACCACCACCGCCAACGCCCAGGTGCGCACCCTGTCGGAAACGGTGCGGCTGGATGCCCGCACCAAGATGCTCAACCCCAAGTGGTACGAGGGCATGCTCTCCCACGGCTACGAAGGGGTACGCGAGCTTTCCAAGCGCCTGGTCAACACCATGGGCTGGTCGGCCACCGCTGGAGCCGTCGATAACTGGGTCTACGAAGATGTCAACACCACCTTCATCCAAGACCCGGAGATGTGCAAGCGCCTGATGGATCTCAACCCCAACTCCTTCCGCCGCATGGTTTCGACCCTGCTGGAGGTGAATGGGCGCGGCTACTGGGAAACCAGCGACGAAAACCTGGAGAAGCTGCAAGAGCTTTACCAGGAAGTCGAAGACCGCATTGAAGGGGTGGAATAATCCCAGCGATAGACTAACTAAAAGGGGTGGGCATGGGCCTGCCCCTTTTCGCTATAGTTGAGCAACAATCATGAAACCGCTGTTGTGGAATGCTGCTAAGAACAAGCAGCTCAGAGCGGAGAGAGGGATCGATTTTGACGCCGTTGCTTTAGCCATTAACCAAGGACTGATCTTAGATGTCATTGAGCATCCTAATCAGGAGAAATACCCTTCTCAAAAAATCTTTGTTCTTGCCATCAATCAGTACGTCTACTTGGTTCCTTTCATAGAAGACGAACACGCTATTTTTCTGAAAACTATTATTCCAAGTCGCAAGATGGAAAAAATATCTAGGAGGATAGATGGAGGATATAAAACTAACACCAGAAGAACAAGAGCTACTGACATGTGTGGAAAATGATGAATGGCTTTCGGTTCCCAATCTTGAGCACGAAATCAAACGCTACCAAAGCTATGCCCAAGTTCAGATGGGGGAACTACAGGAAATCAAGGTTGAGATCCCTGCTCAAGATCTTCAGTTTCTACAGGCCCTAGCAAATCAGACCAAAACACCTTTGCAAGCCATAATTGCCAACGTGCTACACCAGTTTGCCGTTCACATCTCTAGAACTCAGACGGAACCTAATGGGCAGTGTTTGACGCTTGATCAGCTTGCAGTTGAGTCAGGTCAGCCCTTAAACCCTGAGCGACGTAGAACTTGATTAGCCCCTCTAGAGACATGTCTTTTTTGCCTGCGATGGTCAAAGACCGGCCCTAGGGCGATCGCCCTTAGATCTGCCAGCATATCAATGGGTATCTTTACCGTCACCTTATCCCTATTGAGATGAGAATTGTGGTGGCCAAGCTGCTGAAACGCAGCAACAGAAAAACGGTGGCCAATCTCCCGACACCACCAACACATTAGCCTCCAAATTTCACCACCCATAGCCGAACCTTACAACCAGCCGATAAGCTAGAGGGTGCAATCGATACGCCCCCTTTGGTTTGCTATGAAACGCTTCTTTCGTACCCTAACGGCTCCCCTCTTAGCCACCACTCTGGTCGCCGGTTCCATACCGCTCCCCATCGGCAACGCCCAGGCCCAGGAGTCGGTGTCGCCCCGCGTGGCCCAGGTGCCCCAGGCCCCAGACCAGGTCGTGGAGTGCGAGCTGCTGATTGTCGGTGGCGGCCTGGCCGGTACCGCCACCGCCTACGAAAGCCTGATGATGGGCCATACGGTCTGCATGACCGAGCTGACCGACTGGGTCGGGGGGCAGATCTCATCCCAGGGCACCACGGCGCTGGATGAGTCGCGGGAGCAGCGGCGGCAGCTGTTTTATTCGCGCGGGTATAAGGAGCTGCGCGATCGCGTCGAAGCCAAGTACGGCAAGCTCAACCCCGGCGGCTGCTGGGTGAGCGCCTCCTGCTTTTTGCCCGCCGATGCCAACGCTATTCTCATGGAGATGCTGGCCGAGGCCGAGCGCGAGGGCGGCGGCGAACTCAAGTGGTTCCCCAATACGGTGGTCAAAGACCTCAGCCTGAACGCCGATGGCACCCAGATTGACGAGGTGGTCGCCATTCGCCACAGCCCCGCACCGGGCACCGCCCCCCTCAACAGCGACTTTCTCTCCGAAATTATCGAAGACGCCTACACCTACGACGACTCAGCCCGCCTGGCAAAGGAAATCATTCGCTTTGTGCCCGCAGGCATTGAGCTAGAGCGCGTGGAGAACGCCCCCGATAGCAAGGTGGACTGGTTTGTGGTTGAGGCCACCGAGACCGGCGAGCTGATTGCCCTGGCCGATGTGCCCTACGAGCTGGGGTTAGACCCGAGATCGCCCCTTAACCCGTCGTCGCCCGTACTTGAACGCGACCCCTACTGCACCCAGGGTTTTACCTACACCTTTGCCATGGAGCGCACTGCCGAGCCGCAGACCTATGATATTCCTGAGTTTTACAGTACCTATGCACCCTACTACAGCTGGGAGAAAGAGCGCGACTCGCTGAAAACCGCCCAAGATCACTTTGACTTTGTCTTTACCTACCGCCGCCTGTGGAATGCGTCTCCCCGCACGGAGGCGACTATCTCTGGGGTGCCCCGTCCGGGCGTGGGCGATATCTCGATGCAGAACTGGACCTGGGGTAACGACTACCGCCCCGGCACCGAGAACGATAACCTAATTCTTTCCGAAGATCAGCTACAAGCCAGCGGACAGCTAGAGCCGGGCGGCTGGCTGGGCGGCCTACGCACCGACACCCTGCGCAAGGGCGAAGAGAATGCGATCGGCTTTTTCTACTGGCTGACCACCGGCACCACCGACTCACAAATCGACGAATCTTGGAAAGAGCCGGAACCCTACAACGTCTATATGCAGGGGCTAGATTCGCCGATGAATACGGCCCACGGCCTGTCGAAGTATCCCTACATTCGCGAGGCGCGGCGGATCATTGGTCGGCCCGCCTACGGCTACGAAAATGGGTTCATGATCAGCGAGGTAGATTTTTCGTGGAATGACTTTACCGCTGAGTTCTACCAGGAAAATCTAGACGAGGCTACCTATACGTCCCTGCGGCGCTACCTGGCGGGGCTGGGGACGGTGGATACCTTTACGCCCGATGCCGACCCGAATACATTCCCGATTCGAGCGCGATCGCGCCTCTACCCCGACACCGTGGGCATTGCCCAGTATGCGATCGACTTTCACCCCTGCATGCGCGACTATCCGGCGGAGGCCCCCGGCAACATCGAGCGCCCCGGCGTGCGTCAGGCCCACGGCCAGGCCTACCCCGCCCAAATTCCCCTGCGGGCAATGATTCCCCAGCGGATCGACAACATGCTGGTGGCCAGCAAGAGCATCGCCGCCAGCTACAGCGCCGCTGCCGCCTACCGGGTGCATTCCTTTGAGTGGTCGGTGGGGGCCGCAGCGGCCCACTCCATCGATTTCTCGCTGCGCAATGGGGTGCTGCCCTACGAGCTCGTGGATAACCTGCCCAGCTACGAGCCCCTGCTCGACCAGCTGCGGGCCGAGTTGCAGAGCAGCGGCAACCCGGTGCAGTTCCCGAACACCTCGATCTTTAACGAAGACTGGGGCAACTGGCGGCCCTGGTAGCTTGAAACGGCTTTAGCCTCCTTCAACCACACCTAAAAGCAACCCAAAAAGAGTGCATGGTCTGGCCATGCACTCTTTTTGCTAGCTGACGGCAACCCGCCTGAGAACAATCGTAAACACCGATCCTGCTAGGCAGGCCACTCTTCCTACAATGCAACCATACAGAGATTTTATGGAGTAACCACGGGAGCGCGGAGCCTATGCAACCCACCCAAAGCCAATTTACTGAGAAAGCCTGGGATGCCATTGTGCGATCGCAGGATATTGCCAAACAGTCGCAGCAGCAGCAGATCGAGAGCGACCACCTGATGCTGGCGCTGCTCGACCAGGACGGTCTGGCCAGCAGCATTTTTGCCAAACTCGGCGTCAACGGGCAGGTGCTGCGCGATCGCACCGAAGCCTTTATCAATGGCCAGCCCAAGGTCTCAGGCAGTGGCTCGTCGGTGTACCTGGGCAAATCCCTCGATGCTCTGCTTGACCGGGCGGATAAGCACAAAAAAGACTACGGTGACGAATATATTTCCATCGAGCACCTGATTTTGGCTTACCCTGGCGACACCCGCTTTGGTAAAGTCCTGTTTCAAGATTTGGGCTTGAGCGAAGCCAAGCTCAAGCAGGCGATTCAAGATATTCGAGGCACCCAAAAAGTGACCGACCAAAACCCTGAAGGCAAGTACCAATCCCTCGAAAAATATGGGCGCGACCTCACCGATGCTGCCCGCCGAGGCAAGCTCGACCCGGTGATTGGCCGCGACGACGAGATTCGCCGCACCATCCAGATTCTCTCGCGGCGCACCAAAAATAACCCGGTGCTGATTGGCGAGCCTGGGGTGGGTAAGACTGCGATCGCCGAGGGCCTGGCCCAGCGCATCGTCAACGGCGACGTACCCCAATCCCTCAAAGACCGCCAGCTCATCGCCCTTGACATGGGCGCACTAATTGCCGGGGCCAAATTCCGGGGTGAATTCGAAGAGCGCCTCAAAGCCGTGCTCAAAGAAGTCACCGACTCCGAAGGGCAGATCGTTCTCTTTATCGACGAAATTCACACCGTCGTCGGCGCGGGCGCGACCCAGGGGGCGATGGATGCAGGCAACCTGCTGAAGCCCATGCTGGCGCGGGGTGAGCTGCGCTGTATTGGCGCGACCACGCTGGATGAGTACCGCAAATATATTGAGAAAGACGCTGCTCTAGAACGCCGCTTCCAGCAAGTCTATGTCGATCAGCCCACCGTAGAGGACACCGTTTCCATTCTGCGCGGCCTCAAAGATCGCTACGAAACCCACCACGGGGTAAAAATCTCCGACAGCGCCCTGGTGGCAGCGGCCACGCTGTCTACCCGCTATATTTCGGATCGCTTCCTACCCGACAAAGCCATCGACCTGGTGGATGAAGCCGCCGCCAAGCTCAAAATGGAGATTACTTCCAAGCCCGAAGAGCTAGATGAAGTCGATCGCAAGATCCTTCAGCTCGAAATGGAGCGCCTATCGCTGAAAAAAGAAGTTGACGCCGCCTCTGTAGAGCGCCTAGAGCGCATTGAGCGCGAGCTAGCCGACCTCAAAGAGCAGCAAAGCGCCCTTAATGCCCAATGGCAGTCTGAAAAGGACACCATCGACAACATTCAGTCGGTCAAAGAAGAGATTGACCAGGTCAACATCGAGATTCAGCAGGCCGAGCGCGACTACGATCTCAACCGGGCTGCCGAACTTAAGTACGGCAAACTCACCGAGCTGCAGCGTCGGCTCGAAACCGCCGAAACTCAGCTAGCCGACACTCAAACCACCGGCAAAACCCTGTTGCGGGAAGAAGTCACCGAAGAAGACATCGCCGAAATTATCTCCAAGTGGACGGGCATTCCGGTCAGCAAGCTGGTGCAGTCTGAAATGCAGAAGCTCTTACTGCTCGAAGACGAGCTGCACGAACGAGTGATCGGTCAGGAAGAAGCGGTGACGGCGGTGGCTGATGCGATTCAGCGATCGCGGGCCGGACTCGCCGACCCCAACCGCCCCATCGCCAGCTTCATCTTCCTCGGCCCCACGGGCGTGGGTAAAACTGAGCTGGCCAAGGCTCTGGCCGCCTACCTGTTCGACACCGAAGAAGCCCTGGTGCGCATCGACATGTCGGAATACATGGAGAAGCACGCCGTCTCCCGCCTGATCGGGGCGCCTCCGGGCTACGTGGGCTATGACGAAGGCGGTCAGCTCACCGAAGCCATTCGTCGCCGCCCCTTTGCGGTGATTCTGTTCGACGAAATCGAGAAGGCCCACCCCGACGTGTTTAACGTCATGCTGCAAATTCTGGACGATGGCCGCGTCACCGACGCCCAGGGCCGCACGGTGGACTTCAAGAACGCCATCATCATCATGACCAGCAACATCGGCTCCCAGTACATTCTTGATGTGGCGGGCGACGACGCTAAGTACGACGAAATGAAATCGCGGGTGATGGATGCCCTGCGGGGCAACTTCCGCCCTGAATTTCTCAACCGGGTGGATGAAATGATCATCTTCCACGGGTTGCTCAAGTCGCAGCTGCGGGAAATTGTCAAATTGCAAGTTGCCCGCCTCGAAGAGCGCCTAGCCGATCGCAAGATGGCGGTCAAACTCAGCGAATCGGCCCTGGACTTTTTAGCTGAAGTTGGCTACGACCCCGTCTATGGAGCGCGCCCACTGAAGCGAGCGATCCAGCGCGAGCTTGAAACCCAGATTGCCAAATCCATTCTGCGGGGTGAGTTTGGCGAGGGCGACACCATTGTGGTGGATGTCAAAAATGAGCGCTTAGCCTTCAAACGACTCAACGCCGACCTGCTGACGGTATAAACCCCTCATATCGTAGGGAAAGCGGCTCTCCCCTTTCCCTACGATATGAACCTTTGAAACAAGCCGGTGCATTTTAAACGGCTACGGTTGCAGGGTTCCGGGGGGGTTTGGCAATATAACTGCATGGGCATTTCTACGGGCAGCGTTAGTATGGGGGCACAGATGTGGTTCCGTAGGTTTGCGGAATCTATTTGGGCACACTGTTGCTAATGGGGCACGTTGGTCAATGTAGCCATTATCTGTTCACCCCTGATTTCATTCTTTGAATTTGTGGTTTCAGCAGTGAGTGACCAAGCAGGAGCATCTTAGTGGCGAGCCGGAGGCCTCCGGAGTACGCCAGTTCGTTCAATATCAAGTGGGGTTCCCTATGAAAATCGATCACGGCGTTCCAAGACAGGCCTACATAAATGTAATGGAACTGCTCGTTTCTGAAGAGGTAGAAAAGCAGGTCAAAACCATGCAGCCTCGCGTGGTGAAGTATCTCAAGCGGGTGGAAGTTGAGACCTATGCCCTCAACCGTCTGCCTTCGCTCTACGCCTCTAGTGAGAAGGGGTGGCAGCACCAATACGAAAAGGCAAAGCGAGAACTCCACAACCAAATTAAGAGCGCGGTGCGCCAAGCCTTTGCCGCTGTGCAGGTCGATCCCATCCGGGCGTCTGAGCCGCTGCACAACCAGCAAGATGACGCGGCTAGCGTGGCCCTCAGTGCCCTCCGAGACTTGCTCAAGCAGCCCGACCTCAACTGGGATGGGGCGATCAACCGCCTGCGGTCTGTGCTTGGCCGCCGTGGCGACCAGCCGCCCACCGCTCCAATTCAAGAGTCGTCGCACCGCACTCGCTACCGCAGCGAGGCTCCTGATATGACCACTGCTGAGAAAGCCGATCCCGATCACGGCCACTACTGGCGACCCGGCACCTATGGCTCTGAGGTCTCGTGGAAGAAAAACCACAATCCTGGCTCGACGCCTTCAGGCTCCAATTTTGACTGGAACGACAACCGCTACTCTAAGTAGCGGCAGCCGAAACAGGCGATTGGATGGAGGATTTGCTGCGGTGTTGCCCACTTACACAAAGCCTGCCTGAGCCAGCAGCAGCGGTGAAATACCCAGGGAACTGACCCCTTTGCGCAAGCTAACGGCGGTGGGTGGGTCAGTGACCTCATAAAGCGCGATCGCCCGCTGAAACGCCCGCAGTGCCTCGGGCAGCTGCCCCAGCTTAAACAGGGCCACCCCTAGGTTTTGGTGCGCTTCGGCATAGTTGGGGTTAAGGGCGATCGCCTGGCGGTAGGCGGCGATCGCCTCATCTAAATACCCTCTGGCGCGCTGGGCGGTGCCCAGGTTGTAGTGGGCGATCGCTAGCGTTGGGTCAGCCTCAATCGCCTGCTGAAACAATTCAATGGCCCCCTCCAGATCGCCCTGAGATTTTTTCAAACTGCCGTAGTTGATCCATGCGCCCAGCTTGAGCATGGGGGGGACGGCCTCGGCCAAGGCGGCTTCGTAGTCGCTGGCGGATTGGGCGGGGCGATCGGTCTGGGCAAGGGCACGGTGGTAGTGCAGTTCGTAGCGGGTCAATTCGTCTAGGGTGTCCGGTTCAGCTAGGGCGCGATCGAGCAGGGGCAGAGCCAGCTCGGCCTGGTCAGACTCGACGTAGAGGGCCGCGAGCTTATTGAGCAAATAGCCGTCGTTCGGGTGCTCTACCAGGTAGCCTTCCATGGCGGTGCGGGCGCGATCGAACTTGCCTCGCTGCACGACCACGGCGGGGTCGTAGCCGGTGTGGTGAATGGCCACTTCGCCCAGGGTAATCACCTGCCAGCGCGGGTTTTGGGCCTGTAGCGCCGCTACGCTGTCATCTACAGTCTCGTGATACAGACGGTTAAAGGTGATCTCGGGCAAGCGGCGGAAGCAGCGCGTGATCAACGTGTAGGGGGCCTGGGGAGCACCCAACTCTAGGCGCAGCAGGTTTACGGCCAGCACGTCTTCGGCGGCGACATCCCCCAACGGCTTCCCCTGGTCGAGCTGTTGCAGTACCTGGGCGGTTTCGCTCAGCAGCACCTCGTCGGCGTCGAGCACTAGCACCCAATCTCCCGTGGCGTGGCGCAGCGATTCATTGCGGGCGGCGGCGAAGTCGTTTTCCCAAGCAAAGCTGTGAACCTTAGCTCCGTGGGATTGGGCGATCGCCACGGTGTCATCCACCGACCCAGTATCGACCACCACAATCTCGCCCACGACGCCCTGGGCGCTCTCAAGGGTGCGGGCCAGGGTAGCGGCCTCGTCCTTCACAATCATGCAGAGGCTAATCATCAGCCTTCACCCAGAGCCTGGTTTGCCCGCGCGATCGCCTGGCGCACCTGGTCAAAGCCGGTACCGCCGTAGCTGTTGCGGGCCGAGACCACCTGCTGGGGCGCGATCGCCGCGTAGATGTCGTCTTCAAAGGCGGGGTGAATGGCCTGCCATTCATCCAGGGTCAGCTCTCGCAGCAACTTACCCGCCGCCAGGGAAGTCTTTACCACCTTGCCTACCAGGTTGTAGGCCTCGCGGAAGGGCACGCCCTTGGTGGCCAGATAATCGGCCACATCGGTAGCGTTAGAGTAGTCTTCGTTCACCGCCTGGCGCAGGCGGGGCACCCGGAAGTTGACCCCCTCAGACAGCAGAATGGTCATCGCTTCCACGCAGCCGCGCACGGTGTTGACCGTGTCGAAGATTGCCTCTTTGTCCTCTTGCAGGTCTTTGTTGTAGGCCAGGGGCAGGCCCTTCATCATCACCAGCAGGCCTTGCAGATGGCCAAAGACGCGCCCGGTTTTGCCCCGCACCAGCTCGGGCACATCGGGATTTTTCTTCTGGGGCATAATGCTGGAGCCGGTGGAGCAGCTGTCGTTAAGGGTGACAAAGCTAAACTCCTCCGACGCCCAGAGAATCATCTCTTCGGACAGCCGTGACAGGTGCACCATGATCAGGCTGGCGGCGCAGGCAAACTCGATCGCAAAGTCGCGATCGCTCACCCCATCCAAACTGTTGCCGTAGACCTTCTCAAACCCCAGCAGCTCGGCAGAATACTGGCGATCGATGGGGAAGGTCGTGCCCGCCAGGGCGCCGCAGCCGAGAGGCGAAATATTCACCCGCTTTTGCAGGTCGTGGAGGCGCTCCCAGTCGCGCTGGGCCATGTCGAAGTAGGCCAGCAGGTGGTGGGCCAAACTCAACGGCTGGGCTCGCTGCAGGTGGGTATAGCCCGGAATCAGGGTTTCGACATTTTCTTCGGCAATGCCCAAAAGGGTGCGCTGGTACTGGCGCAGCTGGCCCTGGATGGCTTCGATCTGGGCGCGCAGGTAGAGGCGCAGGTCGGTGCCCACCTGGTCGTTGCGGCTGCGGGCCGTGTGCAGCTTTTTGCCCACATCGCCAATCAGCTCCGTCAGCCGTCGCTCCACGGCAAAGTGGACATCCTCCGCCTCGACGCCGGGGTTAAAGTCGCCCCGGCGGTATTCCTGGCGAATGGTTTCGAGCCCGGTGACGATCGCCTCGCCCTCTTCGGGGCTAATGATCTCGGTTTTGACCAGCATTTTGGCGTGGGCCTCTGAGCCGGTGAGATCGTACTCAATCAGCTGAATGTCGAAGCCGATGCTAGCGTTGAAAAGCGCGATCGCGGGATGCAGCGCCGTTTCAAAGCGCTGGCTCCAGGTTTGGGGAGAGGACGTTTGCATTATTGTGCAGTCTGGTTAGAACGCGGTCAGGTTGCGGATGAAATATCCCAGCACAATACCGAAGAGCAGCGCCCACAACTGTCCCGAATCGACAAAATTGTTCCAGATTTCGACCATATCCCCCAAGATGTCTTGGTCAAACTGCTGGGCCAGCACTGGGGAGAGCGCTTCGGTGTCTACCGTAAATCCGGTCACTCCGGCCACGGCAGGTAGCTCAACTCCGGTAAAATAGTCGCTGAAACTGTCGCCATCGTCCAAAGTAATAGGGCGCAGCAGTTGGTCTACAGAGGGCAGAGCAGCATTTTGCGAAAGAAAACCGTGGGGCTGGGGCATGACATCCATAGCGGGGTGACGACCTAAGCGTGGTTAACACCCAACAGACTATCACCATACCGCTGCGACCGAACCTCTGGAACCCAAAAACAGCCAGCGCTCTAGCGGTTTTGGCAGCCCTGGGGCTGGCTGCCTACCAGGCAGGTCTGGGGCGACCTGGGGCCGAGCTGATTAACCTGGGCGGGTGGCCGCAGCTGCGGGAGTTTTTGGCCGCCAGCCTGCGGCCCGATCTCAGCCCTGAGTTTGTCACCCTGATGGGCCGTGCCGCCCTGGTCACCCTGGCCTACGCGGTGCTGGGCACGGCCCTCAGCGTGGGGCTAGGGATGGTAGGTGGCCTGTTTTCCTCAGCCGTCTGGTGGCAGACGGTTCTGCCTGGCAATGCCTCAGGTCTGCGCCGCAGTCTGTGGCTGGGAGTGCGGGGGTTGCTGGCCTTTCCCCGCGCCATCCACGAGCTGATTTGGGGGCTAGTGCTGCTGCAAGTGCTGGGGCTAAACCCGCTGGTGGGGGTGCTAGCGATCGCGATTCCCTTTGGGGCGATCGTCGCCAAAGTCTTCTCAGAAATTTTGGATGAGACGCCCCCCGAACCACTCCACGCTCTGCTCAATGCTGGCACGCCGCCCCTCGCCGCCTTTGTCTACGGGCTGCTGCCCCAGGCGCTACCCAACCTGCTCTCCTACACCTTTTACCGGTTTGAATGTTCCCTCAGAGCCTCTGCTGTTTTAGGAATTATCGGGGCTGGGGGTCTGGGCTACGAGATTTTTCTCAGCCTGCAATCCCTGCGCTACGAGCAGCTGTGGACGGGGTTCTACGCGCTGATTTTGCTCAACGGCGCGGTGGATGCCTGGAGCGCCCTGGTGCGCCGTCGCATGGGCTTCACCAGCCGCCTCGACATCAACCGCAAACCAGGAGCCTCGTCTCGACCCGCCCTCAAAGCGCCTAGCCAAGACTGGTTTCTGCGGCTGTCGTGGATGGGAGCCGCCCTGGCGATCCCCCTGAGCTGGTGGTGGTTGCGGCTAGATATAGGGGTGCTGTGGTCGGCCCGTACCCAGCGCCTTTTAGGTGAATTGTTGAGCACCGGCTGGCCACCCCTGCTGACCTGGGCCGAGCTGGTGAATTTAGCCCGGCTCTCCTGGCTGACCGTGGCGATGTCGATGGTGGCGATCGCCCTGGCTGGCCTTTTTGGCATACTCATCTCACTGCCCGCCGCCCAAAACTTTCTGCTGCCGGGGGGCTTGCTGCGTCCCATCGGTCAGCGTGGTGGATTTCCCTGGCTGGCCTACACCCTACTGGGTCTGAGCCGCCTGGTGCTGCTGATCAGCCGCGCCATTCCTGCCCCCATCTGGGCGCTGGTGCTGCTCTATATGCTGTTTCCCGGCGTGCTGCCGGGGGCGCTGGCCCTCGCCCTCCACAACTTCGGCATCCTCGGTCGCCTGATGGCCGAGGTGAATGAAAACCTGGACGATCGCCCCGTCCGCGCTCTCACTGCTCTAGGAGCCAGCCCCAGTGCGATCGTGGCCTACAGCATCTTGCCCCAAAACCTGGGCCGTTTTCTGGCCTACATTCTCTACCGCTGGGAAGTCTGCCTGCGCGAAACCGTAATCGTCGGCCTGGTTGGTGCCGGAGGTCTAGGCCGTCTGCTCACCGAGCAGATCAGCAGCTTCGACTACAGCGGTGTGATGATCACCCTAGGGGTTTTCGTCGTGCTGACCTTTGGGGTGGATGCGGTGAGTCAACGGCTGCGGGGGGTTTTGAGGGAGTGATGGAGTAGGGGGTAGGGGGTAAGGGGTGATGGCGCTAATCAATTCTCTATACACCCATTTCCTCCCCACGCCCTACCCCTCACCCTCACTCCGCCAATCCGGACAGCCACCGCCCCCCTGCCACCCCTGGGGATGGATCGCGCACACTAACGTACAGCGCTTGGCGCGGCTGGTACCGTAGGCGATGCCGTGGTAGTTGGCGCAGCCCTGACAGGGCTGGGGTCGGGTCGGGGGTAGGGATTGAAAGCCGACCTGCGATCGCAAAATTTGCTGCTTGCTCTGCTTGCGGTGCCACTGCTCGTAGGCGCGGCGGCGGTACACATCGTTGGCCCGGTGAAAGAGTTCGTCCGTAACGCTCACGATCTGTTCTCCCAATAGAGGGCAACGGCGTTAGAAACGCCGACAGTAGACACAGGTTAAGGCTTCATGTAAGACCGCTGCGGTCAATCTGCTAGTCAAGACAGCACCAGCAGCTCTAGGTTTAAACTACCCAACGAAACCGATCGATTCCAAAAAAATCAAAGGCCTGCAACGTCCTGTCATCTAACGCGCTCTGGCTTTTAGGCTTTATTCGAAAATCGCATCTATCTATGCGAAATCCGCATGTTAAGGGTCATTTACACTTAAAGAGTGTGCTAACGGGTAAAACTACATCATTTGTTAATGGCACCAGCTAAAGATTAAGGCGAGAATAAGCGAGAGCTGCTAGCCAAATCCTAAAAAGTATCAGTAAACTGGGATACGGAATCTAAAGATTCTTGTCTGGCTTACTTGACTTTTGCCTTTGCAGCTCCTTCGTCGTTACTGGGTTTAGCTATGCTTCAGTCTCTTCACTACTCTATCGACATCATCCGTGACGAAGCTCGACAGCTGGTTCAAAAGGGTGTAGTTAGCCGTCAGCAGCCAATCTATACCCTTTGCCGCCACATCCCCGCCCGCGAATGGGCGCTGGTGGAAACCGAGCTAGAGTCTTCTGGGTTTTTGCTGCGCGATCGCGTCGGCGACCTCATGGGCCGCGAAGATTGGGAAAATGACTAGCCACAGCTAAGGTTGTTGCCCAATTAGGGCTATCTATAGCCAGTGCGCCGCCCCAGTTTTTGCCAGTGGCAGTAATTCGTGGTCTAAGCGCAGTGGCCATCACTATATCTATACAAACAAACTGATTATCCAAACAAACTGAGCTGGGCCGAGGAGTTGTCTTCCTCGGCTTTTTGTTGCTCGGCCACATCCCACAGCAGCTCGGGTAGGTTGGCCTTGGTCTGCTGAAGCTGGTGGTAGACCTCGCGGGCCACCGCTGGCGACCTGGCCTCCTGGGGGCAGTGGGCAAAAAAATAGACATCGGTACCGGCCTCTAGCCACTGGTGCAGTCGGGGCACCCATTCATCGAAATAGGTCTGGTTGTAGGCCAAGTCGGGATGGCTGATATAGCGAACAATCGTGAACGGGGCCGTCACCTCGGGCTGGAGCGGCACCCTAGGTTTCTTGCGCTCGGAGCCGATCTGGGGGTCGTCGTCGGGGGTGTTGATGCAGTCGTAGATGGGTCGGGTATCCAGCAGTACCCGACCCACGCCCAGGCTGGTGAGCATCTGGTTGAGGCAGGTGGCGTAGGGCTCAGCAAACCAGTCGAGATGGCGCACCTCCACCGCGATCGCATGGGTTTGCCGGGGCCAGCGGGCGAGAAATTCCCTCAAATCACCCATCTGCTCGGGGCCATAGGTGGGCGGCAGCTGAATGAACAGCGGCCCCAGCCGGTCTCCCAGGGGCATGAGGGTTTGCAGAAAGCGATGAGCTTCTTCGACAAAGGGCATCAGCTTGCCCTGGTGCGAGAAAGCGCGGGGCAGTTTGGGGCAAAACCGAAAGCCGGGGGGCATGGTGGTGGCCCAGCGATCGATGGTTTTGGCGTCGGGCATGGAGTAAAAGGTGGTGTTGCCTTCGACGGCAGTCATGCGATCGCCGTACAGCCGCAAAAAATCCCCCGCCTTGCTGCCCTTGGGGTAAAAGCTGCCCACCCAGTCTTTGAAGGCCCACACCGCACACCCTGTAAAGTAAGACCCCGCCATTGCTGCCACCCCCAATTGCCTGTTGTCTCTTAATTCTGACCCAATATCAGCCCTCCCTGGGGAGAGACTGGGCGGGGTCAGCGGCGCAAGTCAATAGGTTAAGGGTTGAGACAGAGTCAGAACTGGCCAAGCCAACGTTGGGTATGCTTTAGACCACATCCTCCGGGAAAGATTATCACTAGGTCAGACCACCTATGGACTCTAAATTGTTTCTAGCCGCCCTCAAGCCAGAGTCGATGGTGGTTAAGCCCAGCCGCCGCGTCAGTCTCAAAGACTTTGACCCTGGCTTCACCGGCGACTTTAAGAAAAAAGCAGCCAAAGAGCTTTTGATTCAGAGCGTTGAGGAGCTGGCCAATCACCAAAATGTGCTCTACGCCCAAAACACCTACGCCCTGCTGCTGATCTTTCAGGCGATGGATGCAGCAGGCAAAGACAGCACCATTAAACATGTGATGTCGGGGGTCAACCCCCAGGGCTGCCAGGTGTTTAGCTTTAAGCAGCCCTCTAGCGAAGAGCTGGATCACGACTACCTGTGGCGATCGTTTAAAGCCCTGCCCGAGCGCGGCAACATCGGCATTTTCAATCGTTCGTATTACGAAGAGGTGCTGGTGGTGCGGGTGCGGCCTGAGCTGCTAGACCAGCAGCAGCTACCCCAGAGCACGCTGGGCAAAGACCTTTGGCAACAGCGCTTTGAGGAAATCAACAACTTTGAGAAATACCTGGTCAACAACGGCATCGTGGTGATGAAGTTCTTTCTCAATGTCTCAAAAGAAGAGCAGAAAAAACGGTTTTTAGAACGCATCGATCGCCCCGAAAAAAACTGGAAGTTTGCCATTGCTGATGTGCAAGAACGGGGTCGCTGGAAGGACTATATGGCCGCCTACGAAGACATGTTTACCCATACCAGCACCGATTGGGCTCCTTGGCACATCATTCCGGCCGACAACAAGTGGTTTACTCGCCTGGCGGTGGCCAGCTTGGTGTGCCAAAAGCTCAAGTCCCTCAACCTGGCCTTTCCCGTGCTGGAGGAAAATCACATGGAGCGGCTGCATGAGGCGAGGGTGATGTTGGAGAGTGAGGAGTAGTGGGGAGTGGGGAGTAGGGGGTGAGGAGTGAGAGAGTGGATAGGTTGATCAGGCTATTGATTAGCGCTATCACCCCTTACCTCCTACCCCCTACCCCTTTACCCTCCAACCACGCGGCCACCCGAAACAACTTCGCCTCCTGGTACGGGGCGGCGATCAGTTGAATACCGACGGGAAGTTGACCCGGACGATGAATAGGTACCGACAAAACTGGCAAGCCAATAAACGAAAGCGGCTGGGTGTAGAAGCCTAGGTGGGGACGTAGGGGGTAGATTTCGCCGTCGATCTCTAGCGTGGTTTGGTCGAGGGGTGGGGCGACGCAGGGGGTGGTAGGGGTGATGAGGACGTCGTAATTTTGGAAGACCTCGCGGACGCGATCGCGATACCACCGCCGCAGCCTTTGAGCCTGCAAATACCAGGCGGCGGGGAGCATAGCCCCAGCAAGGAAGCGATCGCGCGTCGCTGGGTCAAACTCCATAGGGCTCTGCCGCAGGCGTTCCAAATGCAGTTGGCTGCCCTCGCAGGCGGTGATGATATAGGCCGCAGCCCTGGCCCGATGAGTTTCAGGAAATTCCACTACATCAGAGATTCCTAAGGACTGGATCATCTCAGCCAGCACGTCCCGTACGAGAGGTTCCATCCCGCGCGCAAAGTGACCTCCCAATTGAGCAATCCGCAGGCCATCGATACCCTCGGTAAGGGATGGGGCGACGAGTTCTGGGGACCGTTGGGTACAGACGGGGTCGGTTGGGTCGGGTCCCTGCATGACATCGTAGAGGGTGGCGAGGTCAGGGAGCGATCGCGCCATCGGCCCCACATGGTCCAAACTGCTCGAAAACAAAAATGCCCCAGCCCGCGACAGCCTGCCGTAGGTAGGCTTCAGCCCATACACCCCGCACAGCGAAGCGGGCACCCGAATCGAGCCATTGGTATCGGACCCGAGGGTGAAGGGAACTAGGCCCGCTGCCACTGCTGCCGCAGATCCGCCAGAGGAGCCACCTGACATTCGAGTGGGATCGTGGGGGTTGGGGGTGGTGCCGAAGTGGGCGTTGATGGTGACAAAGCCATAGGCGTACTCATCCATGTTTAGCGCACCGACCAATACCGCTCCGGCCTGCTGCAAACGGGCAACAACGGTGGCATCCTGCGCCGCTGGGGGATTCCCCTGATTGAGTTTGGCCCCAGCGACGGTAGTAATGCCCTCAATGTCGAACAGGTTCTTGACCGCAAAGGGAACCCCGGCTAGTGGGCCGGGGTCTTCGCCTGCGGCGATCGCATCGTCGATGGCCTGGGCCTGCGATCGCGCCCTGGCTGCCGTCACCGCCGTAAAACAGTTGAGCGCTGGATTGCGCAGGGCAATATCCGCCAGGGTTGCCTCCAACACAGTCACAGCAGATAAGCTCCCGGCTTTAATAGCAGCGGCCAGGGCCAGGGCATCGGGCGGTTGGGTCATGGCTCAAAGGTGGCGGCGCTTTCTACGGTGTCGGGTAGGGGAAACGTGAGGACGGGCTGGGCGATCGCAAAAATATGCTCCACATTCGCCACCACCCCCGCCTTAATCTCCTCAGGAATATCCAGCCCCAGGGTTGCAGCCATCAGGTCTACATAGGATGCCATATCAACAGAGTTTGAGGGCTCAGGCGTCATCACCGCTTCTCTGCCCCTACTTCACCCAGCACCTTAGAGCTAAACAACACCGTCGCCTCCTGCTGAATCGCGGCGTATTGGTCAATCACCGGCTGCACCGCCTCTTCCTCGCGTTCCACGTAGTCATAGAACTGGGTAAAGATGCGCTCTACTTCTTCGTAGATCAGCCCCAGCTTTTCGTTCAGGCGGCTGGCTACCTCTTGCTGAAAGCGGGCTTTCTCACTGTCTAGGGCCTGCTCAAACTTGGCAACAATGCGGTTGCGCTGCCAGAGAATGCCGACCGCCAGCACCACCACGCCCACTCCGGCAAAAGCAATGCCAATGGCGCTGAGAATGGCCTCGGCTACCGCAAACTCAATGATGTGCAGAATGGTGCCCGCCACCGCCATAATTGCACCGCCAACAATCTCGTTGGCCATGTCGCCCGCCTGGGTAGCCAGCACATCGCCTAGCCCCTGGTCGGCCATCAGATTCTTAACCTTCGCCATCACGCTCTCGATCACCTCTTGGCGACGCTCCAGCACCTTGAGAGAAATATGGCTGCTTTCAATGCGCTGGGTTTTAACGCTCTCTAGGTCTTGGTTGAGCCCGTCAAACAGCTGGCGAATGCCGTCAACAAAGTGTTGCGCTCCCTCGTTCGAGGCTTCTTCTAGCGACTCGCGCAGGTCGCGGGCGCAGCGCTCCTGAAACTCGTCTATCCAGGCCTGCATCGACTCGTTTTGGTTGAAGATGCCCACGAAGGAGCGCCGCATCACCATCATCACCGACAGGCTCTCGCGAAAGTCGCGCTTAATGCGAGCCGAAATGATTTCGTAGCGGGCCGCTAGGCGATCGGCCAGGGTGTTGATCTCATAGCGCGATCGCCCCCTGCCCGCATCGATCTTAGAGCGAATGCTCTGGGATGTGGCGCGATCGGTCACCAGCTGCCGACTCAGCGCTTCCACATCGCCATTCAGTAGGTCAATGATTTGCTGGGTAGTCTGGCTCACCGATCGCAGCTTAATCTTGTAGCTCTCTCCCGACGACACCATAGCCTGAATGTATTGGCGCACCGGCTCAAAGCCGCTGTTGGCCGTGTCACCCTCATTCTCCAGCGCTGCCGAGGTGGGGAAGATGATCGGGGCTTTGATCTGCTTCTGGTAGGCGTATTCCTTCACCCGCTCGATGTTGGTTTGCAAATCAGTGGGGCGCAGCAGATCCGCCTGCTGAAGGATAAACACCACCTTTTTGCGCCACTCAGCGCTGACAAAATCTAAAAAATCCCAGGCGCTCTTTTGGTAAGGGTTTTTGGCAAACAGCACAAAAAACGTCAGGTCGCTATTGGGAATGTAGCGCTCGGTGATGATCTGGTGCTCGGCAACCACCGTATTGGTGCCTGGCGTATCCACAATCGAAATGTCTTGCAGAATGGGGATGGGCCGCCCAATCTTGCGCAGGTTGGGCTCCACCTGTTCGACAAACTCTTGCTCAGCGTAGATGATCTGCTGAATCGAGTCGGTGCAGGGCTCAATGTCGGTGGCGCACACCTCAGCGTCGAGCAGGGCATTGACAAAGCTGCTCTTGCCCGCCTTGACCTCACCCACTACCACAAACAAAAACGGCTCGTTGATGTTGCGGCGCAGGCTGTGGGTGGTGCGCTGCAAGTTGGGGTTGTTGATGGTGGTGGCCAGGGCCTGCACGCGCTCTAGCAGGCGATCGAGGTCGTCTCGATAGGCGTGGAGCTTTTTGTCAATAATTTGGCTGGCCACGGCAATCTCTCCCCAACGTTTCTTTCAAGCCCAAGTGGGCACAGCGTAAAACGCCCGCCTATTCTCAAAGTATCGCACGGCCAGAAGTTTGGGCCTATTCTGAGCGATTAGGTCGCGCCAACACTCACGGCATCGGCAGAGTTAGGCAGACATAAGAAAATTTACCTGTCTGTTGCCGAACCCTAACCCATACCTGCCCCACCGCGTTCCTATCAACTATGCCTACATGGCAACAAAATCCTTGAGGCCACCAGTCGATGTCCAAACGGCGCATACAGATACTAAATCTGCTTATAGTTCAATTCATTGAAATCATCTCACTTGACTTGATTTAAAGCGCAAAACTTAAATTCAAGTTTCATAGATCAAAGCTGTTTAAAGGGTGGCTGTCACAACCCCAAGCTACAACAGATTCTCTCTACCCTCTAAAAGGGAGATGTCAGCTTCAAAGTGCTCCCTTACAAACCCACAGCTTCTACGAGGGAGAATCAAAGAAAAATCCTGTCCTTTTCTATGCTGAAAAATCTTCAAATCAATCTCTAGGGTATAGAGTTATGGCTTTTATATCTCACAGAACCTACAGCCTCCGCTAGCCGCATAAGTAGAACCTTGAATTCGGAAACCTTTTGCAGACCGGTAATTTCTATTATATTTCTAGAATCAGAAATAATAACCACAGGGTAGGGGTTTTTCAAATAAATCATGTCTTCAATTTCATGCACTGCCAATGAGCCCTGATGTCTTTCACCACACCAAAAACTAAATCGCAGAGAATAAGCCAGCTTTTCATGGTTTATTCTAAAAATCTCAGACATACTTACATCCAACGATTTTGAAAGCAGAAATCCGCTAATAATAAATACCTCAAAAACATCAACAAAGTTGCCAATAAGAAAATTTGAGTAATTCCAAAAAAATAGGGATCCCTGTAGATTCTGAAAGCTTTGACCCATATTTTGAACAGGGCTTGATCCTGCCAATCCCCAGATCAGTTCACCTGTAAAGCTCAAGAAATTGATACCAGCAACCAGAACAAAAGACTTTACCAAAATAACAAAAATTTCATAGGTCATTTGAACATAGCTCTGCAAGTTCCAATGGGACTCAATTGTATAAGGAACTGCCTTATGTCTAAGCACAATCAGATCGTGGCATTCGGCGATCTCAAAGTCTTTGATGACTTGTCTACATTTGCGCCTTAAACTTTTGTATTCATCGAGATCATGCCCTTTGAGAGAGAGTTCTGGGTTTTCCCCATCGCTGTCCTGAAAGTCTATGGGAACACCATAGGCTTTGGACAAAGCTAAAGCTTTACCATAGGTAAATCGCAAGTTTTCACTTTCGTAAAATATCGTCCCCTCAATATCGTTATCAGCCCCATCTAAAACAGGGCTTTTTGTCACTTTTCTCTTGTAAATCAAGACAACTCGCCAAGCCGTAAACAGATTGTTTTTAAACACCTGAGATTTAACGACTTCTGGCTGAATATTCAAGCTCAGAATCTCGACATCTAAAGGCAAATATTTCGCGACCTTTCTAATAAGATTTTTAGATATAAGACTGTCTAGCAAAAAGCAAATGCAGAACCCAGTAAATATGCCAAACTCAAATTTCTCAAAGGCAAAGATAAGGACTAGACTAACTAACAACAAAAATGGATAAGACAGCCTCAAAATTCCGCTGATATGATTGCCCTCTCTAAAAGGATGAGCAATCATAATGTAAGCCTCATTCAGGCTAATTCTTGACACCTTAATCATGGCTTCTGTAGCCACCTTTAAAAGTGCGAAGATATTCAGTAAATAAAAAATGCTTCTAGGGTAGTTTTTATACTCAAACACCTCCCCCGAAATTTCTTCTGCACTCATAGTTCAGATGTGATAATGAAGCGTGGCAGCTAACCATAATCAGTACATCCTATATGGTGGGAGAGCATGGCTCCCTCAACAGGAACAAATTTTCACTGATTCCATAGCTCAGGCACTAGTTTATAAAGTAAAGCTCACCGTTGATGACTGAAAAAGCTTTGTACTCGGGTTTATGCATTTTTACTTGAGCTTCTCTCAGCCTTCTCTAGCCCTGCTGCTCTGAATCGTAGAGCACCCAACTATAATCCTTACCAAAAAAGAGGGCCGCCGCCAGTGACGGGAAGCCCGTCCAATAGGTTTTCTACCCAATTCTCTAAAGGGCAGGGTCGAGAATTTTGCAGACACAATATTCTGGAGGAGCCATGAAGTCTGTCTTGGCTATGACACAGTCTGCATGGCTTGTTTAAAGTACAAAAAAGAGCTTAAGGAATGTATACAGCAATTTCCACTCTAGTGAGGTACAATCTATACTTCTTGAATTTGCTTTAACATAATAGCGATGAAACCTTATTCACTAGCCTTCCGCCGAAAGATTATCAAGGCTTATGAAGACGAAGGTG
>JAHHIH010000026.1 GCA_019358835.1 Tildeniella torsiva UHER 1998/13D | reverse complement strand
TGGCAGACGAGTCAAGATTTCGGGCGCTCACTGGAAAGAAGATAACGTTCCTCAAGTGCTCCGGCATCGCTGCGCTTATCTTAATGGCCATTTCTCATCCTAAGTCTTGCAAGACTGGAATGCACCCATCAGCATCTACCCAACCAATAATCCTTTTAATCCTATCCGGACCTCGATACCAAGGGTAAACTCGCTTGTACGAGTCGTACAAGTCTTCGAGTGATTCAGGTTTGTCTTTCATAATCCATCCAAATTATCTGCAACTTAGAATTGGGCAAAAAAATATATACGACGGACTGATACAGCAGATTACGCTCCTTTCAGTCCTTGCTTTCTACGAAAATTCTTTGTGACGCAATGCGCATCGGGCATAAACCGCCGAACTCGTTATTAGAAAGAAATTTTCCGCTTAATATCCTTATACGGATGGTTAAGGGGGAAAGTTGTCTGCCCAATACCCCTGTATAGGGTGATTAGGTAGAGAAAAATCAGTATAACCACTCCTCAACTTTGGTCAGCGATCGCTCAAATTCTCTTTAGCTTCAGCCTCCTTGTACAGAGCCAGTAAGTAATATCTACACCAGCCCTTGCGGTCATACCGTAGCCAGCAGCTAATGAGAATCGCTCTTTTGCGTCGTGCTCAGACGAAGGAGCGCAGGTACTGTGGCACAATGGAAGACACTCTTAAATTTTGCCGTCATCTTTTGAAACGCCTGTGAATTCTACTGTTGCGACCCCTTCGGCCACCTTTGCCCCCGCCCGCCGCGCGGTATTTCCCTTCACCGCCGTGATTGGCCAAGACGACATGAAGCTGGCCCTGCTGCTCAACGTCATCGACCCCAAAATTGGCGGGGTAATGATCATGGGCGATCGCGGCACCGGCAAATCCACCACCATTCGCGCCCTGGCCGACCTGCTGCCCGAAATCGAGGTCGTAGCCGATGACCCCTTCAGCCGTTCGCCCCAAGACCGCGATGTGTGGGCTGAGCGCGGTACCGATGACCTGCCCGTGGCGCTCAAGAAAGTGCCTATGGTTGACCTGCCTCTGGGCGCTACCGAAGACCGGGTTTGCGGCACCATCGACATCGAAAAAGCCCTTTCCGAAGGGGTCAAAGCCTTTGAGCCGGGTTTGCTGGCCAAGGCCAATCGCGGCATTCTCTATGTAGATGAGGTCAACCTGCTCGACGACCACCTCGTCGATGTGCTGCTCGACTCCGCCGCCTCGGGCTGGAACACCGTAGAGCGCGAGGGCATCTCCATTCGTCACCCGGCCCAGTTTGTGCTGGTGGGCTCCGGCAACCCCGAGGAAGGTGAACTGCGGCCCCAGTTGCTCGATCGCTTTGGTATGCACGCCGAAATTCGCACCGTGCGCGACCCCGAGCTGCGGGTGCAGATCGTTGAAGAACGCTCTGAGTTTGATGCCGACCCCGCTGCCTACCTAACCAAGCACCAGGCCGAGCAGGAAGCGCTCCAGGTCAAGCTAGTCGAGGCTCAAAAGCGGCTAGCCTCAGTCAACCTAGAGCACGAAGACCGGGTGCGGATCTCTGAAGTTTGCTCAGAGCTAGATGTGGACGGGCTGCGGGGCGACATTGTCACCAACCGGGCCGCCAAGGCGATCGCCGCCTACGAGGGCCGCACCGAAGTCACCCTTGACGACATCAAGCGCGTCATCGTGCTCTGCCTGCGCCACCGCTTGCGCAAAGACCCCCTAGAGAGCATCGACTCGGGCTACAAGGTCGAGAAGGTGTTCTGCAAGGTGTTTGGCCTGGCCGACCCCGATGCGGCGGTCAACGGTCGCCAGCCTGTGGGGGCTCGGTAAGCAATACTGTGGGTCAGCGCATTCTTGGGCTTGACCCAGGGCTAGCCATTCTGGGCTTTGGGGTAATCGACGGCGACGACCCTAATTTACTGCCAGCCACCGGAGGCCATGCCGAGGCCGCGGTGGTCGATTTTGGCGTGATCGAAACGCCCGCAAAGACTCCGGTGGGCGATCGCCTCTGTACCATCTACACCGATCTACACAGCCTGCTAGAGCTGTATAAGCCGGATTTAGTGGCGATCGAAAAGTTTTTCTTCTATCGCATGGGCAACACGATTTTGGTGGCCCAGGCGCGGGGGGTGGTGATGCTGGTGCTGGCTCAGCACAGCCTGCCTTTTGTGGAGTTTACCCCGGCCCAGGTGAAGCAGGCGCTAACGGGCTACGGCAATGCCGATAAGTCTGAGGTGCAGCAGGCGGTGGCCCGAGAGCTGGGTCTAGAGCGCATTCCCCGCCCTGACGATGCGGCGGACGGGCTGGCGCTGGCATTGGCAGCCTGGTATCAGCGCTAAAACGCATCTGAATTCTTCGCTTAACGTAACCGGCCACGGCTGGCAACGTTAAGGGGTTTCGCTAGCGGCTGAGCCCAGTTCCTTTTTTAGCAGAATGGCCTCAGGGTAGTAGCCAAGCGATTGGTATAGCGCCTGGGCCGCTTGATTTTGGCTAAACACCTGCAAGCTGATCTGCCTGTGCCCCTGCTGCTGCGCCCACTGATGGGCCACCGCGAGTAGGGCCGTGGCGATGCCGCGTCGCCGATGCTCAGGGACAACGTAAAGCATCAGCACATAGGGATGCAGAACGCCGCTGCGCTGATCGGTTGCCTGCCCTAGCCAGATTGCCCCCACCGGAGTAGTGGTAGAATCCACATCTACCCACCAGAGGGGCGTGTCTCGACCGAGGTAGCGATCGACCGTAGCGGCGATGTGGCTTGTAGGCTGCTGGGGGTCAAGCTCGCGGTAGGTGCACTCCATGAATTTGACCACAGTGGCGCGATCGCGGCTAGAGCCTACCCTCAACCGGTAGCCTGGTAGCGCAAAGCCATTCTTGTGCTCCATGCTAGCCCTGCAAAATGGTCTCAGCTGCTAAGGCCAACTCCGGAAAAATGGACGATTGGAGTATAGTCTGACCCTGGTATTCTGTGGCCTCGTACCATCCTTCCAAGAGAAGGCAAACGGTCACTTTACCCACCAGCGGATCTACAATCCAATACTCGGGAATGTCTAGCACGCTGTACTCTGCCCGTTTTGCCCGGTAATCGGTGCTTTTAGTCGATTCACTCACCACTTCTACCACCAGCAGCGGTGGTGGCTCATTGAGGCGAATAATGGCCTCTCGCTCTTGCAACGCCTCCCACTGCTCTAAGGTCAGCACCGATACATCAGGAATTCTGACGGTGTCCCAGCGATCGCTGCGGGGGCTTTGCAGACCCACGGTTCCGGCTAGAGCAATCCAAGTATTTTGAACTCGCTCAGCCTCAACGTCGAATATCTTTTCCAGGCGCTTGATGACGGCTCCATGCTTGCCCGTGCCCAAACTCATCGGTAGCAGCTCTCCATTGATCAGCTCGTAACGGCGATCGCTGCCGTCGTCACGGACTAGATACTCATCTAGAGTTAGACGCTGGGTGGTAGTGGTCATGGCGTATCAGTACCGCTAGTGATTCAAATTATGACATTCCCATAGCCATAGAAGCCTCTTAACTCAAAGGCGGTGGTGGATTAATCAGCCATTTTTTCTGGCCAGAGCAAAACGAACTTGTTACGCTGAGGGGAGTTTGCGCGGCGTTGGTATTGACCTATGGCAACCCAGTCTAAAACCCTGTTTGAGCAGTTCCTAGCGCCGATTTTTTCGCACCTGGTCGATCGCGACGCCCTGCTGCGGCTGCGCGACAGCATTGATTGGGAGGCCGGGGTGTCCCAGTTCACCAATCCCCAGGTGGTCTACCCCAACTACTACAAGATCAGCAACTTCCACGGCATCAAAAACGGCTACCTGAATGTCGATGCCGCCCTCACCTACGACCCCATTACTCAGTACGTGCTGCCTCCCGGCGAAACCTGGGTGCGCGCGAGCCTGGTCAAAGCCATTGGGGGCGAGCCTAGGCGAATTTTAGACCTGGGCTGCGGCACGGGCACTACCACCTTCATGCTGAAGCGGCAGTTCCCCAATGCCGAGGTAATTGGCCTCGACCTGTCGCCCCAGATGCTGGTGATGGCCAATTACAAAGCCCAGGCTGCGGCGGTCGATGTGACCTTTCGCCACGGCAATGCCATGTCTACGGGGCTACCCGCTGCATCCTTCGATGTTGTGTGCGCCACGCTGCTGTTCCACGAAACGCCTCCGGCAGTGGCTAAAACTATTCTCTCAGAGGCGTTTCGGCTGCTGACGCCCGGTGGGCAAATGCTGGTGCTCGACGGCAACCAGCGCACCCTGCGGGCCGCCGACTGGCTCAGCACCATTTTTGAGGAACCCTTTATTCGCGACTATGGCCAGGGCAATGTGGATGCCTGGCTTGGCTATGCCGGGTTTGAACGGGTGCGTACCGAGGATGTGTTTTGGCTCAATCAGCTGAGCTATGGCCGTAAGCCGTTGCCAGTGGCGGAGCGCATAGGGGAACCCGAGGGCGATCGCCAGTCTGATGACCTTCCCCTCCCCCAGCCCGCGTAGCGACACTGAGCGATCGTTCGGTTAATTTATGCCCTGGGTTTAGCGCACCCTGCTTACACTAAAGACGTTAGCTATGTAGGAACGGGGCCATGGTGCGACTTCAACCCTGGCAGTGGGCGGTGCTGGCGCTACCTCTGGTGGCGATCGCCGGATTCATCTTGACCGCAGCAGGCGCACAAATTCACGCCTGGGGGCTGAACTGGATCTGGGGCGTAATCGTCCTTATGCTGGTGCTGTGGCGAGGGCTGCTGGCCCGCTGGACGAAGCCGGTTTTCAAGCAAATGGAAGCAGCCCTAGAGCAGGTGCAGCAGGAGCTGGAGGAAGTGACTGAAGAGGCTCCCGTCGGCATTCCTAACGCTGGCTCTGCCGCTGCCGCTCTAGAAGACATTCTCGTTGCCGCTCAGCAAGACCCACCCCTATGGGAAGACTGGAACCCCTTTTGGGAGCGCTGCCGCGAGGTGGTGACGGCGGTGGCCCACGCCTACCATCCCGGTGTGAAATATCCGCTGCTCAACATCTACCTGCCCGATGCCTACGGCCTGCTGAGGGGCACCGTGGATGACGTCGATCGCTGGATTGACACCCTAACTCCGGTGCTGGGCCAGGTGACCGTGGGCCAGGCGGTGCAGGGCTACGAAGTCTACCGCCAGGTCGAACCCTCGGCCCGCAAGCTGTGGCAGGCCTGGAACTGGGCACAGTGGCTGATCAACCCCGCCGCCGCCGCCGCCCGCACCCTAAGCGAACCCACCAACGCCCTGGCTAACCAGCAGCTTTTGGGCAATTTGAATGCGCTGCTGCGAGAGGCCACCCTGCGAAACCTGTACCGCCAGTCGGTAGCGCTCTACAGCGGCGAACTGCCGACCCTGCCCGGCCCCAAAAAGCCGCTGCCCCAGGCCCAAACGCAAACTCTGCGGGAAATTCTCGACCAGGCCGAGCCGGTGAATGCGGTGGCCGAAAAACCCGTCAACATTTTGCTAGTGGGGCGCACCGGGGCGGGCAAGAGCAGTGTGATCAACACGCTGTTCGACGCCGACCTGGCCGAGGTCGATGTGCTGCCCAGCACCGACACCATCAGCACCTATCGCTGGCAGGGCGACGCGGGCGAAACCCTCACCCTGTGGGATTCCCCCGGCTACGAGCAGGTCGATCGCACCGACTACCGCGACCAGCTGCTTGACTGTGCCCGCGAGGCCGACCTGCTGCTGCTGGTCACCCCTGCCCTCGACCCGGCCCTGCAAATGGATGCCGATTTGCTGCGCGACATGCGCCAAGAAGTGCCCGATCTGCCCGCCATTACGGCCCTAACCCAGGTGGATCGGCTGCGGCCCCTGCGGGAGTGGCAGCCCCCCTACGATTGGCAGTGGGGCGATCGCCCCAAAGAAATCTCCATCCGCGAGGCCACCCGCTACCGGCAAGAGCAGCTGGGGGATCTTTGCGATCGCATCCTGCCCCTTGTTACCCGCGACGCCGATCGCCCTGGGTGGAATATCGAGGCTCTGTCCACCGCCCTAATCGAGCTGATTGACCCGGCGAAGGAACTGCGGCTGGCCCGGTTTTTGCGCGATCGCGAGACCAAAATCACCGCCGCTGCCCGCCTGATCAACCGCTACCGCTTGCAGATGAGCACCACCCAGGGGGTCACTGCTTTTCTCAAAAGCCCGGTGCTGAAATTTCTCGCCACCCTCACCACCGGCTCCCCGGCCCTGGCCTACCTACTGGCCGAGCAAATTCCAGTCGAGCAGTTGCCCGTGGTGCTGGGCAAGCTCCAGCTCGCCTATGACCTGTTTAAGGTGATTGGCCCCGACCAGGTGCAGCTCGATTTGCTCGCCCTGTGGCCGCTACTGCTCGACCACAACGACCATCCCGATCGCGCCGCCTGGGCCTTTGGCCACGCTATGGTCGAATACTGGAGCCAGGGGCTGGCGATCGCCGACACTCGCCAGCGGGTTGAACACTACCTGGGGCAATACGATAGTCGTTGAAATGCCACTAATCCTTCTGCCGATGGGCTTGAAATGCACCAATTTTCTATAGTATCGGTGAAGTCCATCGGTTCTGCTGCCGTCATCTTTTGAGAACAATGCTGATCTTATCTGCCACCAACGGTAAAAACCTGGATTTGGCCCACGCCTTTGCCGCCGAAGCCACCAATAGCGGGGCAACCGCCGAGGTCATTAGCCTGCCTGAGTTGCAGCTGCCGCTTTACGACTCGCTAGAGGGCAGCAGTGCTGGCGACGGCCTGCTCAAACTGGCTCAGGCCATGCGACAGCACAAAGGCATGATAATCTGTGCACCCGAGTACAACGGCTCCATTCCGCCAGTGCTGAGCAATGCGATCGCCTGGCTGTCGGTCAGCACTGACGACTTTCGCGCCCTATTCAACGCCCGGCCTGTGGCTCTAGCTACCCACAGCGGCGGCGGTGGGCAAAAGGTGACGCTGGCCATTCGGCAGCAGCTCTCCCACCTGGGCTGCACGGTGCTGGGCCGCGAGGTGCTAACAAATTCGCAGAAGGCGGCCAGTCCAGAGGCGATCGCCGCACTCGTTAGTCAACTTAACGCCCTCGAATCATCCTACGAAGGCATTCCAACCAACGGTTAGACACTGCCTTCACTTCCTATCCCATTGGTCTTTCATTCGCTGAATGCGCTCTAGCAGGGTTTCGTTCGACATGCGCGAGTTGAGCCGCTCCACCAGTAATGGAAAAGCCAGGGGCGAGGGGCGCTTGGTGTCTTTCCACACCACAGAACGCTGGTCTAACCGGCTAAGGGTTTTTGCTAGTCGGTGCGTTTCTAGCTGGTCTTGCAGCACCTCCCGCTCCGCCTGCTTCAGCAATAGGTTGTCTGGCTCATACTTAGTGAATACCTCGTAGAGTAGCGATGTGCTCACCTGAAGCTGGCTCGATGTTTTGCGCGACCCCGGATAGCCCTTAAACACCAGCCCCGCCACCTGGGCCACGCCGCGAAACTTGCGCTGGGTCAGCTCCGAAATGTTGAGGCTGGCGCGAATATCGTCCTCCAAATTCTCTAGGCTAAAAAAGTCGCTAGAGAATAGATTCTGGTAGGGATACCCCTTAGGGCCGAGAATTTCAAAGCCGTAGTCGTTGACGGAAATGGTAAACGTGGCTGTCTTTTGCTTGGCGAACCGATAGCCCCAGAGAAACCCTAGACCCTCGTGAACAAAGCGACCCTCAAAGGGAAACACATAGAGGTGTTGTCCCTCGCGAGTTTTGCAGCTTTCTACTAACAATTCATCGGCGGTTGGCAATGTAGAAAGACGCTGCTGAGCTTCGAGAATGGGGGTGATAGTGAGAATTTCGTCGTTGGGAGATTCCCAAAGATTACCCCTTCCCCCCTTCAAAAGGGGGGCACCAGATAGATCTTTTATCGCAGGAGAGTGGGGGGATCTAGTCTCGCCAGTGGAGGATGCTATTGGTAGAGAGTCTGCGTTGTCGGAGGCGCTGAGGAGCTTTGGTACAGCCTCTTCGAAGGAGAATCGTACTCGCTCCACCTCACGGCGTAAATGGTGGCTGAGGGTATCTGAAATGGCCAGTTGGCCGCCGCCCCAGGTGGGGGTCACGGTCGATTTTTTGCGGGTGCCTTTGACGTAGAGCACCATGTCCTTCATTTGAAAATACTCTAGCTGTCGTCCGGCAAAAAAGAATACGTCCCCTTTTTTCAGCCGCGACACAAACGATTCTTCGACGGTGCCAATTTCTTTACGGTTGGTGTAGACAATTTTGACCGGCGTGTTGGAGGTAATGGTGCCAATACCCATGCGGTGAGTGCGGGCCAGTTTTGCATCGCTGACTTTGAAAAGTCCATCTTCTCGCACCACTTTTTTGTAGCGAGGATAGGCTCCCAAACACTGACCACCGTTCTCAATAAAATCCAAAATCCACTGGTATTCTTCGTTGGTGAGATCGGCGTAGGCGACGGTCTGGCGAAGGTTTTCTAGGGTCTTTTGCGGCTCAAAACCATCACCGCAGGCTAGGGTGACGAGATGCTGTACCAGCACATCGTAGGGCTTGTGCCGGGGACGGCGAGTTTCCATGTCGCCCAGTTCTAGCCCCCGGCGAAAGGCGGAGATTTCTAGCAGTTCTAAAGCATTAGTCGGCAAAAAGAACACTTCTGAAGTACCTTCGGGCACGTGGGCACTGCGCCCCGCCCGCTGTAATAGCCGCGCCAGATTTTTGGCGCTGCCGATCTGCACCACCCGCTCCACGGGCTGAAAATCGACGCCTAGATCCAGCGATGAGGTACAAACTATCCATTTGATATCGCCAGATTTTACCCCAGCCTCGATCGCCTCTCGCTCTTTGACATCGATCGAGCCGTGGTGCAGGGCAATGCGATCGCCCTCCTCGGGCAGGGCAAAGTTTAGCGCCTGGTACCAGCGCTCGGCCTGGTTGCGGGTGTTGGTAAAAATCAGGGTGGATTTCTCAATATCCAGCGCCTCCACCAGGGTTTCAAACATGCGCAGGCCCAGGTGCCCTGCCCAAGGGAAGGTATCCACCGACTCAGGGCGAATGCTTTTGATTACCGTGTCGCGCTTCAGATTTGAGCGAATGATCACAGGCTCGGCACCCAAGCCCACGGCGGTTTGGGCTGCTTCTTCCAGGTTCCCTAGAGTGGCCGAGATCGCCCAGGTGCGGAGGCTGGGCTGGAGCGATCGCAGATACCCCAAACACAGCTCCGCCTGGGTGCCTCGCTTCGAACTCATCAGCTCGTGCCACTCGTCGAGAATTACCCCCTGCAAAGTCTCGAACCGCTTTTTCCCGTCTTTGTACGACAGCATCACCGCCAGCGACTCGGGCGTGGTGATGAGAATATTCGGCATGTTCTTGAGCTGCTTGGTCTTGCGGGCCGAGCTAGTATCGCCCGTGCGCGACTCGACGGTGATGCCCCAGCCCATCGCCTCAATCGGAGCCTTGATCGCCTGCTCAATATCGCGCGACAGGGCGCGTAAAGGGGTGATGTAGAGCAATTGCAAGCCTGGGGTGGGGTTGGCGATCATCTCGGCGATCGCTCCCATCACCGCTGCGTAGGTTTTGCCCGATCCGGTGGGCACCTGCACCAGCCCGCTGCGCCCCGCGAGGTAAGCCGTCCAAGTTTCGGCCTGAAACGTAAGGGGCTGCCAGCTACGGGTGGCGAAATATTCAACAATAGGGACAAGGCGCGGGTCAGCCGTCACAGAGGCTCCAAGGAATAAGGTCGGCCTATTTATTGTAGTGATCCAGACCGATAGAGTTGTTGGACAACCCCATAATTGTTTTTGACAAAAAAGGATGTTTGCTCAACGCCAAACATCAGCTGAAGAAGTACGAGCGATTGGTGGATCAGACATCCTAGAATCTGTCATGTCAATCATTCGATTTTATTTGGATAAAGATGCCACCAGTAAACGTCTTTTGCAGGCACTATGCAGTCGAGGAGCAGATGTTGTTTCTGCGGCTGAGGCCAGCATGTTAGCGTAATCTGACGGAAGCCAACTGATGTGGGCGTGGGAGCAAAAACGCGTAATTTGTAGCTTTAACGTGAGAGATTTTTATCGAATTTACACAGCCTGGATAGTTGACGGCAAATCTCACGCTGGCATTGTATTGGGAAGGCAAGATTACTCTACCGGTGACCAAATGAGAGGTTTGCTGCGATTAGCCACCTCAAAATCCATGGAGGAAATGATCAGCCGCATCGAGTTTTTGGGCCAGTGGGTTGATCGATAGCAAATTACCATGACCCAAAAATGACTTGTTAATAGACCGCTATCCAGATATTTTTTGCGATCGCAGATAGGGGTGAGACCCCTTATCCACTGTTAAAAATTCATGTTCTAGGGCCAGTTGTGTAAGGAGTGTGACAACTCATCCGGAACTGGAATCTTTGGGTTGGCGTCCAGCATCTTAGCTACCAGGTGTGCATTCTACCTTTCGGCAGCTAACTTCTATGACGAACGCCAAGTCTATTTTTATCTCCTACCGTCGGCTGACCAGCATCGACATTACAGGGCGCATCTACGACCGTTTAGTAGCTCATTTTGGCGAAAACAGCGTCTTTAAGGACGTTGATTCGATTCCCTTTGGGGTAAATTTTCGCCACCATTTAGAGCAAGAGGTCAGCCGTTGCCCGGTGCTGCTGGCGATAATTGATCTTCAGTGGTTGGGGGTTACCGATGACCGAGGCAGGCCCAAACTGGCAAACCCCGCCGACTGGGTACGGGTGGAAATTGAAGCGGCTCTGCGGCGCGATCGCCTCGTCATTCCGGTACTGGTAGGCGGGGCTAGCCTGCCTGAGGATGCCGCCCTCCCCGAGGGGATGAGAGGTTTGGTGCACCGCCAAAGTGCGGTGGTGCGCTGCGACCCCGACTTCCACCGCGATCTGGATCGGCTGATTCATCGCATTGAGGGTGTTTTTAGCAGTTTAGCGTTTGGTAGTGCCCCCTCCACCCCGTCGAGCCTACCCGCTCCTAGCCTGCCCACGCCTAGTCTGATTGACGAGCTAGCGGCGGCCCTGGCGACCGCTAACAAAACTGCCCAGGAGTCGGCCATTCGCCCTATGGGACGGCGGCGCTGGCTACGCCTGGCGGGGTTAGGGCTGCTGGGGGGCGGTACCGCCATGGCGGTGCGCCAGCAGGTGCCCGCCCTACAAACCCTCACCCCTGGGGAAGTCTCTAAGGCCATGCCCGCCCTGGCCACGCTGCCCGATCGCATTCAAAACGCCCTAGCCCAGGGAGAAGGCGCAGCGCTCACGCCTGCCCCAGAGCCGCTAGATGTAGAAACCCCTGCCCTAGAGCCTCCTGGGCCAGCGACTCCTGACCCAGAAATACCCAGCCTGGGAGCCTCAGATTCGGGCGAGCTGTACAGCTACGAATCGGTGACGGTTGATGAGTTTGGCATGGGGCGATCGCAGGTCAAATTTTCTACCCCTGCCCACAAAGCTCTGCGGCTAGAGACTCCCATTGGCCCGGTGACCCTGCGGCTGGTGTCGATTGTGGGCGGCCAGTTTGTGCTCGGTGCCCCCGCCACCGAGCCGGGCCACGACCCATTGCAGCCCACCCAAACCATTGCCGCTGTAGAGTCGTTTTGGATGAGCGTTCACCCCATTACCCAGGGGGAGTGGCGAGCGGTAGCGCAGCTGCCCGCCGTCAACCGAGAGCTTGACCCCAACCCGGCTTACTTCACCGGCAACGATCGCCCCGTGGAGCAGGTGACTTGGCAGGAGGCGGTCGAGTTTTGCGATCGCCTCAACCAGCTAGTTGAAACTCACCCCGACCAGCCCGGTCTGCGGCGCTATCGCCTGCCCACCGAGGCCGAATGGGAATACGCCTGCCGCGCCAAAACCACCACCCCTTTCCACACGGGTCAAACCCTCACCACGGAGCTAGCCAACTACAACGGCACCCAGCCCTACCGCCAAGAACCCGTGGGCCAGTTTCGCGGCACCACCACGGCGGTCGGGGCCTTTGGCAAAGCCAACGACTTTGGCCTCTACGACATGCACGGCAACGTGCTGGAATGGTGTTCTCCTAGCCGAGATGCGTCCCTTGGCGATGTATGGCGAGTGGTGCGTGGCGGCTCGTGGCAGAGCCCGCCCCAGCAGTGCCGTTCAGCCTATCGAGTGGGCCGCAAGGCCGACACCCGCAGCAATGAGGTCGGCTTTCGTATCGTAGGCGAGGCTGTTCAGTCCTAGGCAGAAAGCCGGTTTGTGAAAAAAATCGGCTTTCTGCATCAGCCAGCTAGTAGACACTATTTAGACCGCTGTAGGTCAAGTGTTCTGTAGCTGCTCAACTCAGCTGTCGATCGCGCCTCAGCAGACTAAACACTTCGCCTTGCTCTGGGGTGATCAAAATCCCTGACTGCGGGATTGTAATCAACTGGCTCCAGGTGGCCTGCTCGGCGTAGGTCAGCACATGCAGCAGGTTGATTGTCGCCCGCACTCCTTCCGGCGAGCCAATCACCAGATGGCGCAACCGCTCGCGCCCCGGCTGGGCTTCAGAATTCGCCAGCAGCAGCGGATTGATCGCCTCGCCCCGACGGGCCGACGACACCAAATAGGGCAAACACAACATGAGGAATTCCTCCAAAACAACAGTGGGTAGGAAATTCCCCAAAAACTTGGCCGCCCCAGACATGTGCAGTTCAGGGCGGCCAGGTAAAATCAACCTTAGCCTCCGAGACTGTGTACGCAGTCGACGGGGTTAGCCGCTGGTTGGTGTTGGTAGCACCTTCCAGTGGCGTTAGACCAAATTTTTGGGAAGCTCAGACTGCAAGCAGACAGCCATAGCTCAGTAAAATACCCTATTCAGACACCCAAATCAAGTCAAAATCGCTACCTGTTGAGAAACCGTTTTTATGCTGCGGCTGCACGCTAAAGCATCGTTCTCACGCAGAGCATGGGAACGTCACCCCTGGTGCTCCTGCGCCCTGGCTTGGATGACGCTTGAGCGTTTGGAGTGCAATGTAAAGAGGTGTTGAGGGCGATTACCACTTGCGCTCTACGTTATAGGCATCAAACTTTGTATCGGCGCTAACGACCTGGATGCTCTCTTGCATAGCTTGAGCAATCAGCATTCGATCAAACGGATCGCGATGATGCAGAGGCAGTTTGGCTACAACATTTAAGTGGTCGATGGCTATGGGCAACACTTCAATATCGTTGAGCGCGATTTGCTGAGGAATAAACCGCTCATAATCATCGGGCAAAGACAGCTTTTTTAGGTTGACCTTTATGGCAATCTCCCACAGGCTGGCAGTACTGAGCAATAGATCAACATCTGACTCCAGCAGCTCAGCCGCATCAGTGCTAAGTTCGGGGCTGTCGTTGACAAACCAAAGAAAGGTATGGGTATCCAGGAGTATTTTCATTCTGTGTACTCCTTAAAGTCTTCCAGAGGTTCATCAAAGTCAGCCGCCATCCAAATTTGGCCTTTGGCACTGCCTCGTTGGCGTCGTTTGGGCTGGGATGAAACTTGAATTAACTTCAAAATAGGGTGATTGTCACGGGTAATGATGATTTCTTCCCCTCGTAGAGCTGATTGCAAAAGCTCTGTAATCTGGGTTTGGGCAACAGAAATATCGACCTGCTGCATAACTTAGCCTCCTTTAACAGTTATCTCTACAACAATTGAGGTGTCGCATCCGAAGCATATTAAGAAACTCTCAATGGTAAGTGGTGCATTGCAGCTACAACCCGGTAAAGCATAATCTGGTGAATAGGCCACAAGATTGGCTCTATTCGAGCTTCCATCGCTATGTTGCAGATAGGGCCTATCCGGCAGATTGGGGCGCGACAAGAGCGGTTGAGTTTGATGAAAGAATTGGGCGCGAGTAAGGGATTAGAGCTTGGTTTGAAGGTGTTGGGTTCCACTGCGTTTCACCCAGCCTACGTCAGCTGGAAAAGATCTCTAAAAAAGACTTCGGCGCTTCACGGCAAACTCCGTGTCTGCGCTGATCTGGGCAGCTTCTAGCTTAGGCATATCTTCACAAATTCTCAGTGCGCTGAGGTCTTCGCGTGAGCCTCGGTACTTAACAGCGGAAGCAAGTACCTTGAAAGCCTCGAAAGTTTTTCTTTCCTCCATCCATGCTTGCATAGTCAAGAAAATTTCGCTCCATGAGACATCAGCTTTCAAAAACTCATCAATCCAATGTTCAAGCCAAACAAGACGATCTACTTCAATCATCTCATCTAGCGATATTTTTGCTTGGTTTGGCTCCCATTTAGGTTGAGGGTATGGTGGCTGCAAGAGATCGTCAAAAAGTTCTCGACGGGTATCAAACCATCCCCGGTCATTGCATTCTTGCCAAAATTGGTCAATGCAAGACGAATCTAAAAGATGTAGGTAGGGAGCAAGCAACCGTAATTGAGACTCGCTTCTTACACCTGGATGTCCTACTGTTCGAACTCCAAAGCTCCAACTTACATACTCAAGCATTTTACGTGGCTCAGGACATTCATTGACAGAAATATGTACTAATCCCAACAACCTTGGCGTAGATACATAAAGTGCTGCTTGGACGTATCCAGGACTAAAGCGAAGATGCCCCCAATGCTTCAAAAGAATTTTTTCTGAGACATCAACGTCCATTCGCAAAATTAGCTCGGGGATAATCCAATCTATTTCGATAGATTCAAACCATATCTTTTTTGCCAAATTGCTACGCTTATCTAGTGCTTGAGATAAGACTTCTAAAAGTTCTGATGTCCAAATATGACGTCCATATTGCCACCAAATACCTTCGTCATCATTAGCCAGCTTTTGAATAAATTGAGGAATAGCCTGAAGATCACCACGAATGAGGCGCTGTCTTAGTACACTGTCCTTAAGTGCATCCAAAGACTTGGCTTCTCTCAAAATTCCCAAATCTTCCAAATCTTTTGTTGCAGCCCATACCCTAAATGCTTGGCTCTGCAAATATGTATCGCTAGTTGAATTTTGCCAAATTGAAAGTAGAAAGTTACGGCTTTTCCTAGACATTGGACGGCCTACTTCTTGAGTACGTTGCCACTCATCTTCTGCTTGGATGGACAAAGTCGAACCCGTCCTCTCTATTGCCGCAAACTTATTAATTACAAAATCAATTGCTTTAGGATGATCTATGCCATGAAGCATATATGTAATTGGCCATTCCAAATCTTCCTGTGAGCCTCGTTGAATAAAGTAGTCAATCGCCGAACAAGGCGGCCATCTACGAAAAGCCCATCGAACTTCATAAGCTGCAAAACTAACTCGTGTAGATGAATAACCTTCTTTCTTAGGCTGATTAGGTAAAGATGCCCAGGTATTACATACTGGCTCTAAAAATCTTACCGGATCGTCGGCACAGCATTGTGCGAAAGCCCAGAGATAACTATCGAGATGATTGAGCTGATCATTATCAGCATTCCAAGAAGCTTCAACAGCTAGTGCTAACTTTGGGTTGGCAAGATGTCCACACAGTCGCAAGGCACCGATTCTATCTTGAGATGTTAGGTCTGTTTGTCTAAGAATGCCAGCTAGAGACTCAATGAATGCCTCACTGTATTTACCTTTTGCATGCTCAATCTGTCTATCACGCCAAGGAGCATTACAACCTGGTTTTACTCTAAAGCAAAGATCAATTCCACCAGATACATCGCCATTGCGAAGTAATGCAACGGTAGCGTTGAGAGGGTAGTCTGGAAACCTCCTTACTATCGCAGGTACTTCAGATGCATCTGTCTCAGATAGCATTGCTAATGCTTCTAACCTTAAGTAGAGGTTAGAAGGCTCACTTATACTCGGTTCCGCAAACCAGTCATCAATCGCTTTAAGAATTGCGTCTCGATGAGGATGGCTCGTCTCACCTATGACGCGAAATGCATGGAAGAGAGCAAGTGGGATGGCAGACTTAACGCGATTAACAAAGGACAAATTAGTACCTTCTTGCGCGATAGCTTTCCCCATCACTTCTGCAAAGTAGGGCTCAGATAATACCTCGTCTTCTAAAAGATTTCGACTTTCAAGATCAGCAGCAGTGTCAACAAGAATCCAGTCACGAACTCGATCGTGTCGGAATGAGAGGTATGAGTTGACTAAAGAACCTGTTTGACGAATAAAGTCTCCTTTGTTAATGACGTGTCTTAGCAATTGAATAGGTTCGCCTTGCAGGCCTTCCCAAGTGATGACTTCATTCCACTGAGGGTTTATCCGACGCCGGAATAACATTTCTTTGCCAAGCGATCGAATTGCCTGAAGGTATTCCGATGGAAGATTTTCTTGTCTTCCTGCCGCAGTAGATGACAGAGATCCTTCAATAAAATGACCGATTGTTTGACTAGGATCCGGCGTCTTATCAAAATCATGAAGCGCAATTAAAAGCGGATCATTCCCTAATGATTGAGCTACAGCATTAGCATCAAGCAGACTTAGACTACGGTTGTCTAACCGAGCCCGCACCAAAACAGCTTCGCACCCCTCATCTTCCGTAAAGCTATCGGAGATCAAAATCAGTGACTGAATATAATTACGAGTTTGAGTAGGTAAAGATGTAAATATTTCTGGCCATAACGGGCATAAGATACGCCAATAAGCTGGTTTTCTTTGATCATGTTCTTTAACAGCCTGACTCCAGCTAGCCAGCTTTTCAAGTAGCAGTTGAGCCTTACCTGACCTATTAATATCCTCAATAACTAGTAGTAGAGGTTGAGCAGACGAGCAAAATGAGGAAGGAGCAGGACTGATTGTTGCTAAAGATGGATGGAGGTGACGCAGTTCTGTCATCACAGCTTGTTCAAGCGTCAATGATAAATCAACGGTTTCATGAGATAAAACAAGACCGAAACCACCATTTTCGATGTGAGTCACAAGCTGGCGAAAACAAGCAACTGATTTACCTGAGCCGGAGCCTGCGATCAAAAAGGTTGTATCACGACTCAGTGCATTTGATAGCAGACTGTCAAGTTGGCGAGGAATCCATGCATTTGAATCGTCGAGAAGATTATTTCTCTGAATCTCTAAACTCTTTACTGAAAGCTCATGAAGCAGTTCAGATGATAGTTGCTCCTGCTCAATATTCAGAAATGAGCGGCGAATCCACTGTCCAGTAGGCTGATTATCGAGGAAATCACTTAACCTGGAGCGTGACCAAATATCAATTTCAATATCATAAGTACGTCCTACAGCGGCAACTTTTCGAATTAACTCCTCGCTTGGCTCTTCATTCGTTGTAAGTGCAAGGGTTACCAGTAAGTCTGGCGTTTCTATTCGCTCTTGAGTCACTAACCTAGCGGTTTTAATAACATCACCAGGCGGTGCTGTAGGTTTAGAGCCTTTACGGGATTTTACAGTTGAAGGATCATGCAGCCATTTTTTCTCTAAGTCATCACGAGCCGCAATCGTATGATGCACAGCTATCATATGAGACAGATTTGCTCCTTGGACAAAACAAATCCCATCCAAAGGTGACTTCACCGTCTTACCCGCAACATTAACTCCTGGATGCGCTAAAGAGGCATACTGTTCCGGATGAGCCGCCCGTAAAACGGATGTTGCTAGACGCTCAAACAACCCAGCGTCAGTTATATTTGCTAGCGCTTGTGCAGTCGTTTCTGTACTCATACGCCTAATTTAGCTCAAGTAAGAGTAAGAGCATCAGAACCATGACCATCATTATATTTCTACTTGAATGGTGGCCACGGCCAGCATTTTCCATATCGCAGCTATTGGCAGTCAACCCATACTTCGATCGCGTCTCAGCAAGCTAAACACCTCCCCCTTCTCTGGGGTAATCGCCTATTGCACCACCCCACCGCTTTATTGTCAGAGCTGCATCCTCTAGTGTGAGGCCGCAACGCTTTGGTGCGACAGCCCAACATTCGATTGTCAGACCGCAATCCTTTAGTGCGATCGCCCAACTTCCTATTGCGAGGCGTCAACATCTTAAGTTGCGGCGCGACAATGCTGCTGCAACAGCACAACCCTTTAAGTAGTCAATACACAATGCTTCTGTCATAGAGCAACTTCGAGTAGTCGCCCGCTGCACTATTAACTGCTCAATACACAGCGCTGCTGTCATTGCTGCAAATCAATCATTCTCGCCCTGCATCACTATTGTTGCGCCACACCTTGCTTCGACCCGTTGTAGCATTCATCCAGGCTGCATCAAAACCGCTGGTGTTGGGCCACAATCTTTCAAATCGAGGCCGCAGTATGCTTCCTGCACCGGGCAATCTCGGCCATCGACAGACAACGCCATGCTGGCCATGCAGCAAAAAGAGACCGAGCTGCAAGCCATGGTCAAAGCCGCCGCCGATGCCGCCCGCCAGGCCAAATGGGACTTTCATAACTCCATTTTGGGCATGAAAGAAGCCGTACAGGCTCAGTTTAGCCCCGACAGCAACGCTGCCTAGGCGGATCGGCTACAAGAAAAAGTCAGAGCCCAAGCGCCCCCGCCGTCGCAGCGCCAAGTGTAGATACTGTTTAGGCTGCTTGCTGTAGGCTCAAGAACCCCGGTTTTTTTGAAAAAACCGGGGTTCTCGGTCAGGGAAGATACTTCTTCAACAGCAGGCTGAGCTTATCTAGGGTCGCTGCCGGAGCCTTGTCCAGCGGCGTAATGATGGCGTACTTCAGCGCCGAATGGGCCTCCGACTCGGGCGGGTTGGCGGTAATGCGGTTTACCACCTCACGAATCACCCGCTGGGCGTTGACGGCGTTCTTTTGCAGATTGCCAATCACCATCTCCACGGTGACGCTGTCGTGATCGGGGTGCCAGCAGTCGTAGTCGGTGACCAGGGCCAGAGTGGCGTAGGCAATCTCGGCCTCGCGGGCCAGCTTAGCCTCGGGCAGGTTGGTCATGCCGATGATGGTCGCGCCCCAGCTGCGGTACAGCTCCGACTCGGCCTTGGTGGAAAAGGCTGGCCCTTCCATGCAGACGTAGGTGCCGCCCCGGTGCAGGTCAACATCGGGCAGTTCCAGACTTTCGACCGCATCGGCCAGCACCTTCGCCAAGGCCGTGCAAACCGGGTCGCCAAAGGTAATGTGGCCCACCAGCCCTTCGCCAAAAAAGGTGTTGACTCGGTTGCGGGTGCGATCGATAAACTGGTCGGGCACCACCATATCCAGCGGCTTGGCGGCCTCTTTGAGCGAACCCACGGCGGAGGCGGAGATCAGGTATTCCACCCCGAGGGATTTCATGGCGTAGATGTTGGCGCGAAAGGGTAGCTCGGTGGGCATGAGGGTGTGGCCGCGCCCGTGGCGAGCCAAAAACGCCACACGGGTGCCATCCAGCGTGCCCAGAATAATGGCGTCGGAGGGGCTGCCAAAGGGGGTGTCAACGCGAATTTCTTCGATGTCGGTGAGGGCTTCCATTTGGTAGAGGCCGCTGCCGCCGATAATGCCAATCTGTGCGTGTGGTGCCGCCATAGGTGGTTACTGTCTAGAGCTGGACTGCCTTATGATACCTGGGGTTGCTGTAATAGCCAGAGGCCGGTGGTGGTCATCCCTGAGTCATCGGGGCGCACCAGCAGAAAGTGGAGACCCTGGCTCTCGCGTTTGCGCTGCTCGAAGCGCTGGCCAGCGGTGGCGACATCGGGGTCGCTAAAGGTGGTGAAGACCCAGCGATCGCACAATCCCGCATCCAAAATCAATCCATCCGGTTCCCCCCGCACGTAGCTCAGCCAGGCGGGGGCATTCGCTTGAATCCACTGGGCCAGCGCCATCGCCTGCCGCCCCGCATCCACCACAATGCCGGGAACTGGCGTGGTGCTGGCCAAGCCCAGGCGAGAGGGCATCAGGTAGGGCGACAGGTGGCGCAGGGGAATGGGTTCGTAGGGCAGGGTTTGCTCAAAGTCGTAGGCTGCCAGGGCAGTGAATCCCCAGCTGTTTCCCCACAGATTTTCGGGCAGCGGTACGGGGGGCGGCGACTCGACGTGCAGCGGGTTGTAGGGCACCGGGATGGCGTTGGGCTGCGTGGGATACCACTTGGCCCGCTGCTGAAGCCACTGGTGCAGGGTGGCGGTGTGCCGCGTTGGTTCAACAGCGAGCCCCAGCGATTCACAGCTAACCGTCAGAAGCGAGAGAGCCTGAGGGCGAAACACCTGGATTCTCTCGGGACGGTTAGCAGCTTTTTCTAACGCGATGCCCACCTGCTCGCTCACCCAAGCCTTATTCACCGCCGCCTGGGGAGCGGTGGCCCCGTAGCTAAAGGCAAAGTCATCGCTGCACAGCAAAATTTCCCAGAGGGGGTCGCCGTTGGGGCTGGCCAGGGGCGGGCGGTGTAGATCGGCCTGCCAGATAGTCATAGTCTGGAGCTGGCCGCGACGGGCTCAGCGCTGGGAGTATACCGATGAGTGACGTATCATGTTAACTGAAATAATGCCAGCCAAATGAAAAAACTTCCTCAGTTTGTCGGGCTTTCTATTTCCATTGGTCTTGTGGTGTTGGGCTGTCGATCGCAGTCAAACGCCCCTCAAACTACCGAAGTGCAGAATGGCGATACGATTACCATTCTGGGCACCCTGACCGGCGTGGGCGAAGACAAGATGCGGGCCGCCATGGCCCCATTCACCGCAGCCACCGGGGTTGAAATTGTCTACGAAGGCAGCGATGCCTTTACCACCCTGGTGCCGGTGCGAGTCGATTCGGGCAACCCGCCGGATATGGCCCTGTTCCTCCAGCCGGGGCTGATGATGGATTTTGCCGAGGCTGGGCAGATGGTGCCCCTCACCGACTTTATCGATCGCACCACCCTGGCCGACGCCTACGACGAGTACCTGCTGAACCTGGTCAGCCTAGAGGACGATGTCTACGGTCTGTGGATGCGGGCCGATGTGAAAAGCCTGGTGTGGTACAACCCGCAGGCCTTTGAGGCCAAGGGCTACACGGTGCCCACCACCTGGGATGAGCTGGAAGCGCTCAGCGATCGCATGATTGCTGACGGCAGCAAACCCTGGTGCATGGGCATGGAAAGCGGCCAGGCTACCGGCTGGGTCGGCACCGACTGGGTCGAAGACATTCTGCTGCGCCAGGCAGGGCCAGAGGTGTACGACCAGTGGGTGAGCCACGAGATTCCCTTTGCCGACCCCCAGGTGAAGGCGGCGTTTGAGGGCTTTGGGGCGATCGCCCTCAACCCCGATGCGGTGCTGGGCGGCACCACCGGCATTCTCAGCACCCCCTTTGGGGAAGCCCCGCTGCCGCTGTTTGCCAACCCGCCGGGCTGCTACCTGCACCACCAGGCCAGCTTTATTGTCGAATTTTTGCCCGAGACTATCCAACCCGGCGTCAATCTCAGCGTGTTTCCGCTGCCGCCGATGGACCCGGCCCAGGGTAATGCAGTGATTTTGGGCGGCATTGTCTTTGGCGTATTTAACGATACGCCAGCGGTGCGCGCCCTGATGGCCTACCTGGCCACCCCCGAACCCCACGCGATCTGGGCTGGACTGGGCAGCTACATCTCGCCGCACCAGCAGGTGAGCCTCGACGCCTACCCCGACGACCTTACCCGCAAGCAGGCCGAGATTTTGCGCAATGCCGATGTGCTGCGCTTCGACGGCGCGGATCTAATGCCAGGGGCGATCGGCACGGGTGCCTTTTGGTCGGGCATTGTTGACTACGTCGATGGCCAAGATTTAGACACCGTGCTCAGCGACATCGACGCCGCCTGGCCCCCAGAATCTGAATAGGGGCGAACCGCTTTCGCCCCAGGTGATGTTGGCTTCCCCTAGGGGTTGCTTACTAACGGCATGGCTGGGGGCAAACGGTGGTTTGCCCCTACAAGGATTCACCGCTGCCCAACGCGCAGAATGTTGAGAACATTAGAACGCTTTTAGCCACGGAAATTTCTCTGGCAGTACTCTAGGGGCAGTTCTGCTTTGGAATCCCTATGGCTGCTGCCCTTGATGCCAGCGATCGCGATCGCATTACCACCGTAGCCAGGGTGCTGCACCAGGCGGCGCGGCCGATTAAGATTTTGAAGGCGATCGCCTGGCCCGACCAGGTCAAAGCCGACTTCTTTGCTAAGGGCGCTCAAGCATTGCCCCAGGTTGAGTACCCCGCCTTTGACCCACAGCCCGTGCTCGACTTGGTGTATGAGGCTCGGCGCAATATCTTTGGTGGTTCCGTCATTGATGCCTGGCTAGAGCGCCAGGCCTACGCCCTAGAAACCGGAGCCAGAATGCTGGCTGGAATTGGCACCTCAGTGTTTTTTGAGCACTCGCGCCGGGCCTACGGCGAACCCACCACCCCCATGCGGTTCGACACCGAAACCACCCTCGACCTGGCCCAGCAAATTCAGACCGTCATCCAGCAGCTCGACCACATCAACCTCGACATTTCGCCGCCAGAATTCCACGATGCTGACTTCGTCGCCCGAGAAATTGAAGTCGCCGTCAAAAAACACTTTGGCGACTCAGCCCCCGAAATTCAGGTGGTAGAGGAACTGTCTGCCAACGCCCTCGCATCCGCCAGCCGCATTCGCCTGCGCAAAGACGCCCGCTTTACCGATCGCGACGCCGCCCAGCTGCTCCACCACGAAGGCCACATTCATGTGGCCACCTCCCTCAATGGCCAGGCCCAAACCGCATTGCCGATTCTGGGTTCGGGCCACCCCGGCACTACCCGCACCCAGGAGGGGCTGGCGGTGTTTGCCGAAATCATCAGCGGCACCATCGAACTCAATCGCTTTCAGCGCTTAGCCCATCGCGTGTTTGCTATTCAAATGGCGGTGGAAGGGGCCGACTTTTTGCAGGTTTACCAGTATTTTCTAGAGCGCACCGACAATCCCGACCAATCCTTCGAGAACGCCCGCCGGGTATTTCGCGGCGGGGTGATCACTGGCGGGGCACCGTTCACTAAGGATGTGGTGTACCTGTACGGGCTGTTGCAGGTGGGCACCGCCATTCGCGCCATGTTTAGCGCCGGGCGGGCCGACTGTCTGCTGCTCCTCTTCTGCGGCAAGCTCGACATCTATGACCTACCGGCTCTGGCCGAGCTGACGGCGACGGGGCTGTGTAAGTTACCCAGGTTTGTGCCGCCTTGGGTGAGCGACCCGCGCTACCTGCTGGCCCTGCTCACCTATTCAACCTTCATGAACCAAATTGAGTCAGAGCGATCGCTGGCGGCGGTGCAAAAGCTGCTCGAAAACACGCCCGTCGTGGATGTATCAGGTCGCACCACGTAAGCAAAATTAGGCTTCAGTGGCTAAGTTTAGGTAGTGGGCAAATGAGGCCCTCGCTTCGGATGGCAAGCGCTGGGGACGCATGGTTTTGGCATCCACAAATAAGCCCTTTTGCACACCCTCAGCGGCCAGCACTTGCTCGCCGTTATAAAACCGAAACTGCATGACCGCTGAGGCATTGCGCAGCTCAGACAGCCACATCTGGGCCTGGACGCGATCGCCCAAGTACAGCGGCAATTTATAGATAATGTTGGTTTCAACTAAAATCGGCGCAATCCCTTGCTTAAGCACTTCATGGATCGGCATGCCGATGGCTTCTAGCAGCTTGAGACGACCAATTTCCATCCAGTGAACATAGACAGAGTTGTTCACATGGCCAGCGAAGTCAATTTGATAGGTATAAACCTCAAGATCAAACAGAAGTTTGTGCATAGTCTGCTCTCAGCCCAAGAGTAAATCAATCCAAGTCACCGCCCAGTGACACGGTATCATGGTCACCGAGTGGTGACAAGTCAGCGAGAGCCACTGAGAGAGGACGTTATGGCGCGCGACAAAGAAGAAACCAAAGCCCGCATTTTGGCCGCCGTGGGCAGGCTCTTGGCCGAATCTGGCTTTAAAAGCCTGGGAGTGAATGCGATCGCCCGCGAGGCCGGGGTCGATAAAGTATTGATCTACCGCTATTTTGAGGGGCTACCGCGCTTGCTCCAGTGTTTTGCCCAGGAGAGTGACTACTGGCCCACGGTGGACGAATTGGTTGGCGATGAATCGACGGTAGATGCTGAAACCCTGGCTGATTGGATGGCCTATCTGCTGTCACGGTTCTCAGACAATTTGCAAGAGCGCCCCACGACCCAAGAAATTCTGCGGTGGGAACTGCTGGAAGGCAATGAGTTGACCCGTGAACTCGCCGATGTGCGCGACAAATTTGCCCTAGATAGCCTAAAGTTTCTGGAGGCCAAAGGCTCGTTTCCCCCAGACAAAGATATTCCGGCTATCAGCGCAGTTTTAGTGGCGGGAGTAGTTTATTTGATGCTGCGAACCAAGTCTAGCAGCACGTTTATGGGCATCGACTTTAGCTCGCCCGCCGGTTGGCAGCGCATTCAGACTGCCCTTGATTCAATTGTTCAGTTGACGGTTGACGGAAAATCCTAAAGTCCATTGGCGGGTGTTGAGCGAGACTTCAGTAAGCTTTGATTTGACAGCTAGAGCGCCAGCATAAACCAAAAAGGCTGCTGATCTTCAAACAAGGGGTAGCACCACACCCTCGTAAATTTGCTCAATTGGGCAAACGACCCCAATGCTATCAAAAGAAATACTGTCTCCAGCTTGATAGGGGTAATACAGCCACAGCCGCCCTTCACCTCGACGATAAATCTCCACCGTCATAGCCGCAGAGTCAATCAGCCCGTACTCTTGCAAACTGGGCAGAGTGCGATATTCTTCAAACTTTTTGCCTCGATCTAGTGCCTCTGTGCCAGGAGACAATACCTCGACCACTAAGCTGGGATATTGAATAGCATCCACCGCTTGAATATCGCGGCGATCGCAGCTCACCACTAGGTCAGGGTAGCGGTAGATGTTGTCTGTGATTTTGACCTTGGCATCGGCCACATTGCCTCGACAGCCCCGCTGTTTCAGGTGCGGTCTGAGCAGGGTATAGAGGTTAAGAGCGATGTCGTTGTGGGGCAGGGTTCCCCCCGTCATCGCTACAACTTCGCCGTTGATATACTCGTAGCGCAGCTCTTGAGCAGGCTCCCAGGTCAGATAAGCCTCTACAGTCATGGCAAAGGAATGATTTGATACAACCATGACGTTGCCCTAAAACTGCCGAGTTTATTCTGCTAGGCCAGCACCTTAGCCGGAGAAAGCGTGAGCACATCGACGCCGTCTTTGGTCACCACAACGGTGTGCTCAAACTGGGCCGAAAGGGAGCGATCGACGGTAATGGCTGTCCACCCGTCAACGAGCACTTCCGCCTCGTAGCTACCGATGTTGATCATTGGCTCGATGGTGAAGACCATGCCGGGGCGCAGTTTCTTGCCCTTGCCCTTTTCGCCGTAGTGGGGAATTTGCGGCGCAGCGTGGAAAATGCGGTGAACACCGTGGCCCACAAAGTCGCGCACCACTGAGTAGCCTTCGCCCTCGGCATATTCTTGAATCGCGGCCCCAATATCGCCCACCCGAGCACCGGGCTTAACGGCGCGAATGCCTCGCCACATGGCTTCTTCGGTGACTTCGACCAGGCGGCGGTTAGCGGGGGAGACATCGCCCACCAAGAAGGTGCGAGAGGTGTCGCCATGGTAGCCGTCGAGAATAGGGGTGACATCGATGTTGATAATGTCGCCGTCACGCAGCACGTCTTCACCGTTAGGGATGCCGTGGCAGATGACTTCGTTGATGCTGGTGCAGATGGAGCGGGGAAAGGGCATTACCGTACCGGCGTAGCCCAGGGGGGCGCTTTTAGCGCCGTGCTGCCGGGTCCACTCTTCGGCGAGGTCGTTGAGCTTTTGGGTGGTGACCCCAGGCTTGACGAAGGGAGTCAGGTAGTCGAGCAGCTTGGCGGCAAGCTGGCAGGCTTTGCGCATTTTCTCTAGCTCGCGGCTAGACAGGAGAGTGATGACTTCGGAGGGTTGCTTTTGTTCTTCCACGGTATCTTTGGCTCTGGGTGAATGGCTGGGGGGTGAATGCCCTGGCTATAGGGTAGGCATTTTCTCGGCGGTAGGAACATTGGGGGTCTAAACTGACCGCTCCCTCCCAGCAGTAATTCCCTGGGTGATGATGCCAAAAATTGCCACTCCGTTAGTATAGCAACCGACGCTCTACTACCCTTGGTTTGCCAAGGCCTTACGCATCTTAAATACAGGCCTTTTTTTGCCCAGGGCGAGCCGATGGGTGCCCCGCTCGATGATGCCGAAGCCCTGTTTGCGATAAACCCCTCTGCATTAATCGACCCTAGTCGTCCCAGAGGCGGCGGCGGGCAGGGCCTCGCAGTCGATCGTGGGCGTCGCGCAGCAGGGTAGGAATATCGAGCTTTTCAGGGCAGCGGGGCAGACAATCGCCGCAGTCGGTGCAGCGGTTGGCCTTACGACCAGGAAACCAGTGGCTTGCGTTCTCGAACATGCGGTAGCGGTAGATGCCAAAGGGCTGCATGTCGTAGGCCACCGCCAGATTCCTGAGCCGCAGCACTTCGGGAATGTTGATGGACTCGGGGCAGGGCAGACAATCGTAGCACTGGGCACAGCGATCGCTCCCCAAAGCACTAACTTCCTGTGCCGAAAGCCGTTCTAGGGCGGCGAGTTCGGCTGTGGTGAGGGGCTGGGTGCGATCGCCCAGGGTTTTTAACGACTCCAATTCTGCGGGCACAGCGGGGCCAGTGCTGAGGGTAGTAATGCGCGGGTCGGCCAGCAGCCAGCGGTAGGTGAGTTCCAAGGGGGTAAAGGGGGCGCAGAGTTCCTCAAGCTGGGCGGGCGGCGTGTAGAGCATGCCGCCCTTGTCGCCGGGGGAGATAATGAAGATGCCCATGTCTCGCTCGATAGCGAGGTTGAGAATAGGGGCGTGGCGCTGAAAGAAATAGTAGTAGTGCAGATTGACGAAATCGAACTGGTCAGTGGCGATCGCCCCCTCGATCACCTCCCGGCTGCCGTGGGTCGAAAACCCCACGTGGCCAATCTTTCCCTCGGTCTGAAACTGCCGCACCGCCGCCATGCAGCCCTGGGGATCGCTCACCCAGTCCAGATGCTCGGGGGTATTGAGTCCGTGGATGGCGAGACAGTGAATGTGGGTCAGCCCCAGCCGCTCTAAGGATTCCTCAATGCGCTGGGCCATGGTGGCCGCATCAGCCTGGGGCGTAACTTTGGTGGTGATGACCAAGTTGTCTGGCACCGCCGCCGTCTTGAGAAAGGCCCCCAACCAGCGCTCGCTGGTGCCGTAGCCCTGGGCGGTTTCGATATGGTTGATGCCCAATGCAAGCCCGGCGGTCAGCGTGTCTCGGAAGACCTCCTCAGAACTGAGGGCGCGCATGGTGCCGAGGGATAGCACCGAGAGGGATAAGTTGGTGCGGCCAAAGCGGCGATAGTGCATGGGAAGAAGGCGATTTCTGAATTAAGTTCTAAATTTTGTTCGCGCAGCGTCTCCGAAGGAGAAATTTTGAGTTTTGAATTGACTCCAGAATTCAAAACTCAAAACTGAGAACTCAAAACTCACGCTTGCCCAAGGACATCAGGCTTCTAGGAGTCAGAACTTTCCAGCGTGTCGTTGCTAGTTGAGGACTTGCCCCGGTGGGTGAAGTCGGAGGGGTTGATGTTGGCCAAGAAAGCCTGAAATGCTTTCTTTTCAGCCTCATCGGCATCGGTATCGACGGGGATAGAGGCCTCAGCGACGACTTCTTCCATCACCCAGATGGGGGCATCGAGGCGCAGGGCGATCGCGATCGCATCGCTGGGGCGAGAGTCTAGCTCGCGGCGAATTTCACCCTTGGAGAGGGTAATTAGGGCAAAGTAGGTGTTGTCTTGCAGGGAGTGGATGACCACGCGCTCTAGGGTCATATCCCACTCGTCGAGCAGGTTGACAAACAGGTCGTGGGTGAGGGGACGGGGCGCAGGCTGGTTTTCAAGCACCGCGATGATGGAGTTAGCCTGCTCGCGGCTGATGTAGATGGGTACCTGACGGCGATCGGTAGTGTCTCGCAGCAAAATTACCGGAGTTCGCGACATCGCATCTAGGGCAATCCCGGCGACTCTCATTTCAATCATTGGTTTGGCCTCTTGGATCCGTTGATTGGCGTGCTCTAGCGTTGTTCGTCAGCCTGGAACCGATACTAATACCAGTGTACCGGGCTGTTTGCGTACCGGGCGATTCGCATGGATGGCAGGCCAGGGAATACAAAATGGGGCGATCCTAAAGCAACTGTGGGCGGGGTTTGCCCTCCTAGTCTACCTAAGCTTATCTATCCGCTGATGGAATACGGGATACTCTAAAGAAAAAAATTATTGATTTAAGTATGCCCCGATCGCCCCTGGGGTAAGTCGCAGTTTTCCTAAGAATGTCCTTAAGGTTACGGCCATGTTTACCGGACTCATTCAAGCGACGGGTACGCTCTTTCACAAGGGCGATACCCAGGTCTACCTGCGCTGGGAGACCAGCCCCCTGCCCTCCGCCCTCACCGACGTTGAACTGGGCGACAGCATTGCGGTGGATGGCATTTGCCTGACGGTGGAGACCATTCTGCCCGATGGCTTTGTGGCGGCGGTGTCGCCGGAAACCCTCGATCGCACCTCTCTGGGCAACCTCCCCGATGGTAGCCGGGTCAACCTGGAGTCGTCGCTGCGGGTGGGCAGCAAGATTGGCGGTCACTTTGTCACCGGCCACATCGACGGGCAGGGGCATCTAGAGGCAGCGATCGAGACCGACAACGCCTGGAAGCTGAGCTTTACGGTGGGCGATCGCCGAGTAGCCCGCTACATCGTGCCCAAGGGCAGCATTGCGGTGAATGGCATTAGCCTGACGGTGGCCGACTGTAGCCCCAGCGGCGACTGGTTCGCCGTCGCCGTCATCCCCGTGACCTACCGCGAGACCACCCTGCAACACCTGCGCCCCGGCCAGGCGGTGAACCTGGAGGGCGACGTGCTGGGCAAGTATGTCGAGAAGTTTATGGCTCCGGGGGATTCTGCGGTGGGCGATGGGCTGTCGCTAGAGTTTTTGGCGGAACACGGCTACTGATGCGATCGGTCAGTGCAAGCCGCTTTGGAGCGGTTTGTGCTATCAAAGTCAGAGAAAAAGTTGGAATCAGCACAGGCTACGTGACGGCAATGGTTGACGCCACCCTTTACCTACTCTGCGGCAAGATTGCGGCGGGCAAGTCTACCCAGGCAGACAAGCTAGCCAGCCAGTCGAATACAGTCCTAATCGCGCAAGACGAGTGGCTGTCCAGCCTTTACCCTAACGAGCTGAACACGCTAGCCGACTATATTCGCTGTAGCACGCGCCTCAATGCTGTGATGGGAACCCATGTTGAGGCATTGCTGAGGGCAGGGCTCTCGGTCGTTCTCGACTTTCCGGCCAACACGCTTAAGAGCCGTCAGTGGATGAAGGCCATTGTTGAGCGGGCTGGGGTTGCCCATCGTCTATATTACCTAGATGTGCCGGACGCCGAGTGCAAGCGGCGGCTGCGCCAGCGCAACGAAAGCGGCGATCACGAATTTGCGCCCACTGAGGCTGATTTCGACCAATTCACCAGCTATTTTGTGCCGCCTGCCCCAGAAGAGGGCTTTAACGTGATCACCATCAAGGGCTGAAGCGGCTAGATCCACCCTGGCAGCAGCCAGCGGCGGTGGAGTGCTTCTAGCGAGAGGGGAGTGCCGAGGTACAGCGGCAGCCAGAACCAAAAGCTGAGGGCGATCGCCCCTAGCAGCATCAGGGCCAGTGGGCGATCGCGAGGGTTTTGCCACCACTGCGCCATTAGCCAGGCCAACCCTAGGGTGCTCACCGCCGCCATGCCCATGGCGTGATACAGAAATGTGCAGCGGCTCACCAGCGCCCAGGGCAGCCAGTTGGTCAGGTAGTTCAGCAGAATGAACGGCACCACGGCCCCGCTAGGCGACCCAGCCCAGTGATTTTCACCCGCGACTTGCCGACTCAGCCAGCCCAGCCCCAGAGCCAGCACTGCCGCCGTCCCCAGCCACCACAACACCGGGTTGCCCATGGCATGGATAGTTGTGGCTGTAGCCGTTGCTCCTTGGCCAGCGCGTTCGTAAAAGTAGGCTACCGGGCGCACCATCAGCGGCCAGCTGTGCCATGGCGAGCAGTAATTGTGGCTTGATCCTGTCGCGATCGCTTGGTGGGTAGACCAAAGCTGACGGTGAATGCCTACTAGCGACTCACCCGTCAGTGCCAGGTGGGGCAGCCATAGCAGAATGTAGGTGGCCAGAGGAATTACGCCCAGGTAGGTGGCCCGCCTGCACCAGGGATTGCCCCTCATCCCCCAGCCCCTTCTCCCTAGGGGAGAAGGGGAGCCAGAGGGAACGTCAAAATCCCTCTCCCCTGGGGAGAGGGATTTTGGGAGAGGGCCTTCCATGTCGTTTGCGAAAACTTCCCACAGCAGCAAACCCAGCCACAGCCCCGCCCAGTTCCACTTCACATTGATGGCGGCCCCCAGGGCGATACCCGCTGCCCAGCGCCAGCGGGCGGGATGCTGAGCCTGCCCGGCCCTGACCCAGGCCCACTGGCCCAGTAGCCCTAGGGCCAGCCCGTAGATATTGATCAATGCTAGGCGCGATTCGACTAGAGTCAGTCCTTCCATCGTCATCAGCAGGCCGGCTAGGAGGGCGAAGGCGCGTTGGCGTTGGGGTAGGTATCTATGGCTGAGGGAAAAGGCCAGGTCTGCCAGCAGTACCGGGATTATGGCTCCTACCACCGCATTCAGCCAGCGAAAGGTCAGGGGACTGACCAAAGTACTCTCCACCTCCACCGTGGGCCAACCTAGCCAGGCGGCGGGCCACTGACCAAGCCAAATACCCAGGGCGATCAGGTATTTGGCCAAAGGTGGGTGGGCGTCGAAGCTGGGCGTTCCCTGTAAATAGTCAAGGGCGAAGGGGACGTAGTAGACCTCGTCGAAGACCAGCCCGTGGATGCGGCCCAGGCCAGCCAGGCGCAGGCTGAGGGCGATCGCCCCCAACCCCAGCAGCCAAACCCAGAGCGGCACCCGACGCACTATTGCCCTTGAGCGGCCATGCGCTGTTTCATGCGATCGCGAAACGCCGCCAGATCCTCCGCTGTGGGTTGAGTCGTCTGCCAGGCGGGGCGCTCCATCAGGCGATCGGTCCAGGCTTGCAGGGTGGGGTAGTTGGCCATGGGCAGCCCCAGCCCCTCAAACCAGGGGGCAAAGGTGCCCGCCACCACATCCGCCAGGGTAAGCTGGTCGCCGCAGAAAAAGGGCTGATCGGCCAGATGGTCAGCGTAGAATTTGAGCACCACTTCGGCTTTTTGCTTGGCCTGGGCGATCGCATCGTCAGCCTCTTGGCCAAAGCCCATCATTTTTTTGATCAGCGGATTGATGGCGGGCACCAGCTCATTCACCGTCACCATTTCGACCATACGCATGGTGGCGACGTCTTCTGGAGTGGCAGCCAGCAGCGAGGGGGTAGGATATTTCGCTTCCAGATAATCCAAAATGGCGAAGGATTCGATCACCGTAAAGCCGTCGTCAACCAATACCGGGATGTGGTGGAAGGGGTTGAGGCTTAAGAATTCGGGCTTAAGCTGGTCACCGCCTAGATCCATCACGATCGCCTCGAAGGGCAAATTCTTCTCTAGCAGCGCTACCCAGACTCGGCGGGAGTTAACCGACAGCGGGGTATGGTAAAAGGTCAACATAATCAAACCTTGCCTCAACAGGCTGAATTTCTGTGATCCAGCATTTCACAGGAAGTACTCTGATCCCCACGATTTAGCTGTAATGAGTTACGTTCGCCCCAACATTGCTGCGATGGCTGCCTATGTGCCCGGAGAACAGCCCCGCCCCGGCACCAGCATCATCAAGCTCAACTCCAACGAGAACCCCTACTCGCCGTCTCCCCAGGTGGTTGAGGTGCTGCGGCAGGTCGGGGCTGAGCAGCTCAGGCGGTATCCTGACCCCTTTGCCCGCAGCTTTTGCGAGGCGATCGCCGATGTTCTGGGCGTACCGGCGGACTGGATCATTGTCGGCAACGGCAGCGACGACCTGCTGAATCTTTTGGTACGTGCCTGTGCGGATGACGAGACCCGGCCAATTGTCTACCCCACCCCGACCTACGTGCTGTATCGCACCCTGGCAGCCCTGCAACCTGCCACCGTGGTCGAGGTGCCCTACCCCGACGATTTTGAGTTTCCTTTAAAGGATCTGGTGGCGGCCCAGGGGGCGATTACATTTATCGCGTCGCCGAATAGCCCCTCGGGTCACGTGGTAGCGCTGCCCGACCTGCGAACCTTAGCGCAACAGGCCTCAGGACTGGTCGTGGTGGATGAGGCCTACGTGGACTTTGCTGAGGGTTCGGCGCTGTCGCTGGTGCAGGAGTTTGACAACGTGGTGGTGCTGCGTACCCTATCGAAGGGCTATGGGCTGGCGGGGCTGCGGCTGGGGTTTGGGATTGCCAAACCGGCGCTACTGGCTGAGCTTTTTAAGGTCAAAGATAGCTATAACGTGGATGCCATTGCGATCGCCCTGGGCACAGCAGCCATCCGCGATCAAGCCTACAAAAACGTCTGTATAGCCAAAATCAAAGCCTCGCGGGCGGCATTAACCAAAGAACTGCGGCAGCTGGGGTTCACCGTGCTCGATTCCCACGGCAACTTTGTCTTGGCCACGCCGCCCGAATTCTGTGAGGGGGCCAATGCGGAGCAGCTGTATCTGATCCTAAAAGAGCAGGGCATTTTGGTACGCTACTTCAAACAACCTCGGCTAGACGACAAGCTGCGGATTTCGGTAGGCACCGAGGCGCAAAACCACGCGCTGCTCGCCGCCTTGGCCCGTCTAACCCACCCTTCTTAATTGGTATCAAGCCCAATCATTTGCGCCCTCGGAGATGGCGGTTTCCATATCTTCAAGGGAAGCGGGTTGAATGCCAGGTTGGTGGAGGATGCCGGATAGGGATTCTACGGCAACGGTGAGGGGAAAGATTTTGACCTGACCGTCTTCGTCGATGATGAACTCGACTCGGCTGCCGCTCACCAGTTTGAGATGCTGCCGAATTTCATCAGGTAAGGTGATTTGTCCGGTTTCGGTGACTGTGGTGCTGAGCATCGTTAGGGTGACAGCGGGTTGGTGTACCCAAATTTTAACGGGTGGTTAGAAACCTGGGTTCTTGAAGAACCCAGGTTTCTAGTTGAGGGAACTCTAGACCTGAAGGCTATGGAGGAGGTAAAGATGCCCCGTCGTCAGGTTAGCTTTGCGCCAGGACATTACTACCATCTTTATAACCGTGGCAACGATCGCCAGACTATTTTCTTTGAACGCGAAAACTATTTGCATTTTTTGCGACAGTTCCGGCACTACCTGGTTGAGGATACGCTCGATGTGCTGGCTTACTGCCTAATGCCAAACCATTACCATTTCTTGGTCTGCCTGCGATCGCATCACCTATCCCAGCAGATGCAAGCTTTCTCGCTGTCGTATACCAAAGCCATCAATCGCCGTTATGAACGATGTGGTTCGCTGTTCCAGGGACGGTTTCGCGCTATTGAGGTGGATAGCGACCGCTACCTACTCCACCTCACCCGCTACATTCACCTGAATCCTGTAAAGGCAGGGTTTGTGAAATGCCCTGAAGACTGGGAGTTTTCGAGCTACCGAGAATATATCGATCTGCGCCAAGGGACGTTGCCGAAACTGGAGATGATCCGCCAGGAGGTGGGCACCGCAGACGCCTATCGAGCGTTTGTCGCCGTGTCGGATGTACCTAACCACGCTGCGCTCCAGCACCTCATGTTTGACGAGTGAGAATCTCAAAAAGTGGGAGTCCAGAAACCCGGTTTCTTCAAGAAACCGGGTTTCTCTAACAGCTGAAGCGCTTATCTGCTACACTTCATAAGTCTCTGCAAGAGAAAGAATCCACCCATCTCACATCCAAACCCCACAGCCCAACCCAGAACCCACCCCCCGCCGGGAGGTGGCCCGAGGGAGCTGTTGTATCAAAAATAACTTGTGAATAATTGAGCCAAGTTCCGTTCACTCGCCAGCCTACCTTATCTGCAAAGCAGTTCCAGGCATTTTTATCATACTGGCCATCGGGCTGGCCGCCGCAATTGTCTACGTAAATCTTTTTCTGCACACTAAAGCCAAACTTGCCGTCGCTGGCCTCTACCCAAAGCTGATCTATTTTCGCTAACGCCCCACACGGAAAGTTCCAAAGACTTTCAGAATCTAGGTATCCTTCAGCTTCTCGATTGGTAATTTTCAACATGACATTGAAGGTTTCCTGGTCAGCGTCTTTCCACTGTTTGGCTGCCAGCAGTTCCTCTAATCGCGTATAGTCCACCTCTGTGAGCGGTGCATTCTTCAAAGCCTGACTGATTCCAAATGCGCCAATTAACCCAAGCCCGCTCAACCCGCCCCATTTCAAAAACTGCTGCCGCGACAGGGTGGTGCTGCTAGCCGGGGGTCGGGCATGTGATGGCGGTGAGGCGATGGGTTGTGGTGGTTGTCTTATGCCTATCGGCTGGGATGGTCGCTGAGTAGTAGCCGCTTTTTCCTGTTGGTGGCGTTCGGCCTCTTGCTGCTGGTGAAGGAGTTCGGCTTCGTAGATCTGCCTTAGCTGTTCTGCTGCTTCTCGCTGCCGCTGTTCAGTCGCTTTTTGTTCCTGTGCTTGCCGTTCGGCTTCAGTCCGTTCCTGTTGCTGGCGTTGGGCTTGCGCCTGCTGTTGCACTTGTTCTTGCTGCTGGCGTTCTAGGTTTGCGGCATACCCCTCCAAATCAGGGCCGTTCAATGCCGCCTGCTCAATGGCAGTTACATCCTCTGGCTTGAGCCGTAGGTGGGCGCGATAGTCTCTCAGGTCATTGATCGTGCGTGGACTCAGGGGCGATTCTCGCTCTAGGCATTGGTGCAGGGTCTCCTGATACTCTTGGCGCTTGCGTTGGTAGTCCCGATGGGGCTTCAGTACCTCAGCTTCGATCGCCTCTGACTCCACCTCCGAAATTCCCAGTTCGGTACGAAGCCTCACCAATAGCCGCTTGGCCGGAATCGTAAACTCCGCTGCCGTGGCTCGACGTTCTACCTCTTTGCGATATTTCAGCCTAGGGTCATCCTGGGGCGAACGAGCCAGCCTAATGCGGTAACCTTCCCCTTGCGGAATAAAGATTTTTGGACTCATGGCAGGCGAAGCTTCCTCCACCTTTCGCCCCGCATACCGATGCAGTTCTTCCGCTGTGATCACCCCGTCACCGTCCTCATCAGCGGCACCTGTGGCAATGCCTTCCACCAGGTAGCGGGTGTAGATCGACAAATCCGCGCCCTTTTCTTCAAAGGAGTAATCCACCGCGCTAGTGGAGGTGAGCACCACCCGCCCCTCCGCCTCCAGTTGTTCCTTTAGGGGAATTTCGCCATCATCCCGTGCTACAAACTCACCAAAGGCTCCACTAAAGCAGCAGTCAAGAATGAGCACTTGATATTTGGCTTTGCAAGCCCGAATCCGGTCATGGATGAAGCGGGCGGAAGTCGCGGTGGAGGTGAGCAAGCGATCGCGCTGCTTTTCGGTATTCGCAGCGGCGAAGTATAAATCGCGGCGATCGTCCTTGACTCCATGCCCCGAAAAGAACAGCAGCACTAAATCGTCAGGTTGCCGATCCTGAAACCACAGCTCAATTTCCCGCGCCATTTCTGGCTGTGTGGGGTTAACCAGGGGTTTCACTTCGTCAAATTCGCCCATTTTGGGATTTAGCAACACCTCTCGCAGCGCCGCCACATCCTTAGAAGCAGCGGGTAGAGGTTGTAACCCTTCCCCATAGGTTTCAACGCCGATTAAGAGTGCATACTTTCCCATAGGGCTGGATTTAGACTGCTATGGCTAGTTTTCAGGCGTAGTCTGCTGCTCCCGTATCTTAACCCGCAGATTTGCTAACCGCTCGGTAGCCGCTAACGCCTGATCTAACTCCTGTTGGTTGCGATACTCAAGGGTAGAAGTCATGCCGTCCAACTCAAAAGACAGAGTCAGGGTTTTGCCGTAACGCAGATTCCCTAGGTAGTCCATCACCTTGCCCAGATTCTCTTGTTTAATCTCAGCGGTCAGAATCCCGACGAGAAACGCCGCCACCCCAGACTTAGCTGACTCTGGAATATCCTCATTCCGAGCCAGCCGGGCCGATCGTACCAGGTCGCCAGACTCCATTTCGTCGGCAATGGTCAGCAAAAAGCTCTCCAGCTCAGCGCGATCCAGATCTAGACCTGCTTCGCTGAAGTCGATTAACACAGAATTGGGTTGGGGCATGGCAATGGGGGATTAAATTAGTTCACTCTCAGCCCCATCCTAAGTATTCGACCAAAAGTAGTCCACGCTGGCAGGTGACTTCGTGCGTAAACTGAGTGGGGTAATCGTATCTAAATGGTCATCTGCCACCCTTTAAGGGGCGTGTCAGTGTAGCGTTTTATCATGATTCAGCCAGGGACTGTCTATATTGTTGGGGCCGGGCCGGGGGGCATCGACTACCTCACCGTACAGGGGCACGACCTGTTGCAGCAGGCCGAGTGCCTGGTGTACGACGCGCTGGTGGATGAGGGGCTGCTGGGGTTATTGCCGAGAGGGTGCGATCGCATCAACGTCGGCAAACGCGGCGGCCAGCCCAGCACGGCCCAATCCGACATCAATCAGCTCTTGGTCAGGCTCGCTCTAGAAGGCCGTCAGGTAGTACGCCTCAAAAGCGGTGACCCGTTTATCTTTGGCCGCACCGCCGCCGAGGTGCAGGCCCTGCGCGAGGCGGGCTGCCCGGTGGAAGTCGTGCCCGGCGTTTCGTCGGCCTTGGCGGCCCCGCTGCTGGCGGGCATTCCCCTCACCGACCCGGTTTGGAGCCACGGCTTTGGCGTCTTTACCGCCCACGATCCAGACCTGCTCGACTGGCCCACCCTGGCCCGTTTGCATACCCTGGTGCTGCTGATGGGCAGCCGCCACCTCGAAGAAATTGTTCATCGGCTGCGCCAAAACGGTTGCCGAGGTGACATGCCCGTGGCGATCATTCGCTGGGGCGGCCATAGTCAGCAGCAGGTGTGGGAAGGTACGCTGCTCACCATTCGCCAAGTGACGCGGGGTGAAAATCTTTCCCCCTGCGTGATTGTGTTTGGGGAAGTCGTCCGCCTGCGGCGATATTTGGGGGCATCTCAAGTTCAAAATTCAAAATTCAAAACTCAAAACTCAGAATCCACCCCTTACTGCCCTCCCCCCTCATCCACTTCCCCACTCTCTTCCAAAACCATCCTCATCACCCGCGCCGCCGAGCAATCCAGCGCCTTTGCCGATTTGCTTACTGCCCAGGGGGCTACGGTGGTGGATTTGCCCGCCTTAGAGATGCGATCGCCGTCGAGCTGGGCCGGTCTGGATGGGGCGATCGCCGCTCTCCCCACCTTTCACTGGCTCATTCTCTCCTCTGCCAATGCGGTGAATTTTTTTGTGGATCGACTGTTGGAGCAGGGGAAGGATCTGCGTGCCTTGAGTGCGCTCAAAATCGCCGTGGTGGGCCGCAAAACGGCGGCGGTGCTGAGAAAACGGGGGCTGATGCCCGATTTTATCCCCCCCGATTTTGTAGCCGATTCTCTGGTGGATCACTTTCCTGAAGCGGTGGTGGGGCAGCGGCTGCTGTTCCCCCGCGTGGAGAGCGGCGGTCGCGAAGTGCTGGTGCAGGAGTTCACCGCTGCTGGGGCCGAGGTGGTGGAGGTGGCGGCCTACGAGTCGGGCTGTCCAGAGGTTCCCGATGCCGCTGCCCTGGCGGCGCTGAAGAATGGCCGGGTGGATGTGATCACCTTCGCCAGTTCTAAAACCGTGGTGCATACGGCTCAGCTTTTAGAACTGGGCTTGGGCGCAGGCTGGCGCGAGGTGCTAAAGGGGGTGGCGATCGCCTCCATTGGCCCCAAAACCTCCGACAGCTGCCGCGAAATTTTAGGTCGAGTGGATATCGAGCCAGCGGAATACACGCTGGATGGGCTAACGGAGGCGATCGCCGCATGGGCCAGCGCATCATTGGGCTAACCGGGGGCATTGCCACCGGCAAATCAACCGTATCGGATTACCTGGCGCGGCAGCACCACCTGCCCGTGCTGGATGCTGACCTCTATGCTCGTCAAGCCGTAGAGCCCGGTTCCCCAGCTTTAGACGCCATTGTGTCTCGCTACGGCGCAGCCCTGCTGCACCCCGATGGCACCCTGAACCGGGGCAAACTGGGGGAAATTGTCTTTAACCAGCCCGCCGAAAAAGTCTGGCTAGAGCAGCAGATTCACCCCGTGGTGCGCCGGCACTTTGAGGCAGCGATGGTGGAGCTGACCGAAGCTCCTGTTGTGGTGCAGGTGATCCCCCTTTTGCTTGAGGCTAATCTGGCTGACCAGGTGAGCGAAATTTGGGTAGTGACCTGTCCTTTGGAGCGCCAACTCCGGCGCCTAATGGAGCGCAATGGTTTGACGGCTGAGCAGGCCAGCGCCCGCATTCAAAGCCAGATGCCCTTGGCTGAAAAGGTGGCCCTGGCCGATGTGGCGATCGACAACTCCGCCGACTTGCCCGCCCTATTCCGCCAGGTGGATGAGGCGTTGCAGCACGCCCCCAAGGGTTTCCGGCGCTAGGGCCGTGTTGGGTTTGGCATAGGCGGCGTAGGGGCTGCCCTGGGTTGGCCCCTGGTGCCACAGCCACAGCGCACAGAGGGTGGTGCGGGAGGGCACATCGGGCCAGAGCTTTTGGTGATTTGACAGATCGAGCACGGTGGCCAGATCGGTTTGGCGCTGAAGCCAGTGGCGCAGGGGCGCGCTGTTACTCTGCGCCCAGAAAGGGTCGAGCAACACCCCGCAGCGACCGCCAGGTCGCAAGAGTTGCAAACTGCGTTCGAGAAATAGCCGCGACCAAAACAGCCGGTTCTGACTCAGCCCCTCCGGCCCGGAGCTGCTGTGGGGATATTGGTCAGAGCGGCGCAGGTAGTTGCTCAGCCAGGTGAACTGGCCCCGATACTCGGCCCAGGCCTGGGTGAGGTCGGGGTCGATGGTGAGCACCGGCTGGCGGTTGTGCCGAAAGGTAGAAGGGGCCACGTTTTTTTGCTCAAACAGGGTGGCGTAGCGTTCCACAAAGCCGGTTTGGGTAGCCTCAACCGCCCCGCGCGGAAAGTGGCTGAGCACGATGTCGAAACCGCCCTGGTCGCGCAGCCGCTGGTGAAAATAAAACCCCCAGTGGAACGGGTAGGCGGCATCGATATCGGCCTGGCTGAGGGGGCGCGTGGGGCGATCGCCCGCCGGATCGGGCACTCGCAGGCCCAGCTGCTGACTGCCCTCGCTCCACAGCAGGTGGGTGAGCTTGCTTTGGGCAATGGTGTTGAGTTCGTCGAGGCGATCGCGCAAAAAGTCGGCCTGGGCGTAGGCGGGCACGCTGCCCACCTCGGCCAGCAGCTGGGTCTGGCTGCGGTAGTGCTCTAGGCGCACCTGGCGCTCGGCCAGCACTGACTGGTAGCTGTCGGCGATCAAGGGCTGAAGCAGATTTCCCTGGAGCGGGACAGCCGGTTCTGAAGCTTTGGCCCCACGCCGGGGCTGCACTTGGTCAAATCGTTCGTCATCGACGCGCACCAGGCCGACCAAAGCATTGCCCTGAAGGATAGTCAGCGTCAGGTCAGGCAGGGTGGGGAGTTCTGTGGGCTGGGTAGTGTGCTGCACGCCCTGGAGCCACAGCCGCAGCCGGGTCAGCTCTACCGCTGGGGGCCACAGATCAAGGCCGTAGAGGGCGTGGGTGACCAAGTGCTGGTAAAGCCCAAGCGTGGGGTTGTTGGGGGACGGTTTGGCCCAGTTGGGGACAGCTTTGGTGGTTTGGTTGGCGATCGCCCGCAGCCCCTGAGCCAACTCCATCAGCTGAGTCAGCGCCGCAACGAGAAATCGGCCTGAACCACAGGCGGGATCGAGCAGGGTGAGCTGGCCCAGTTCGCTCAACAGCGCTCCGGCCTCGGCGGGGGAGAGTTCCTTTAAGAGCTGATCGGTGGAAGGGTGGCGACGCCCGAGCAGCGCCTCGGCGCGATCGAGCAGGGTGGCGTGGATGGTGCGATCGCACAGCGCCTCCAGCAGCGGTTCAGGCGTCGCCATCGCGGCCCCATCGTGGCCATTGATCGCCTGCTCTAGCAGCAGGCCCAGGCCAGTGTCTAGACCGGCGGGAGCCGCCGCCGCCAGGTCGGCCAGCCAGTGCAATGCAGGCTCAAAAGCAGCATCGGGTAGGGGAATATGGCCCCAGCGCTGGTCTAGCTCAGTGAAGCGAAACGGCCCCGTGGGCAAAAAGGGCAGTGGCCCAAACCGCTGGTGCAAAGTCGGGGGGCGCTCCTCAGCGGGTAGGGTAAAGCCTTGCTGGCAGAGCGGTTGCAGCACTGCTGAAAAGAATCCATCCCGCTCGCGCTGCTGGCTCTGGCCAAACTGGTTGTGCAGATACCACTCATCATTGCCCAGGTAGCCCCGCTGTTGCAGCGCCGCCACGGCAATCAGCCGGGTGAGCAGCAGCGTGGCATAGGGCAGGCGTTGATCGCCGGGCAGAGCGCCTAGGACGCTAGTCAGCGCCTGCCAGCTGTGGTGAAAGCCTGCTGCTAGGGCTGCGGTGGGGGGCTGCTCTACCGTGAGGCCCATAGCGCCTAGGCCGAGGGGGGCTGTTTATTCGCCATAGCGTAGTCGCGGAAGCGGTTGAGGTCGTCTTGCAGAGTAGCCTCGACCAACCGACCCAGAAACAGCCCATCCATCCACTTGATCACGGCGGGCACCGAGTAAGATACGGTGAGCTTAACGGTGGACTGACCGTCTTTGCCATAAAAGCGAATTGCCCCCCGGTTGGGCAACCCGTCGATCGCTTCCCACTGAATGATTTGGTGGGTGATCAGGTTTGTAATTTTAGAGCGCCAGGTGAACTCTAGGCCCCGCGAGGCCAGCTTCCATTCTGAAATTTCGGGGTCGGCGTCAGATATTTTGACGGAGTCGATCCACTTCATCCAGCGGGGCATTTGCTCCAGGTCAGACCACAGATCCCAGGAGGTTTCTACTGGTACATCGACATCGACTAATACGCTGTGATCGAGCCATTCACCCATGGTTTATCCCTGCTGTTACTAAGGCTGTGCAGATGGCGGCCTGCGAACTGGAGTTGCGATCGCCAACCCAGGGCAGATACAAGGCATTCCTCGCCAGCACTGAGCTTATTCTACCCGCATTTCTACGGACGCACTTTGTCCGGATTGGTTTTGTCAGTGGCTACAAAGGTTACCTGGGCGCAAGCGCTACCCCCTTAACCCCCTACCCCCTACCCCCTTATCCCATCACCCCTTCCGGGCCACCAATGTGCGATGGCGAGGATCGCTGGGCACCGTAACGGGCGACTCAAAGCCCGCCTTCACCAGGGCGGCTTCTAAATCAAAGGTGTAGTAGTCGTCGCTCCAGGGCTCGGTGCTTTTCATTAGGGTAAACAGCACCGGGGGCAGGGCTTGAATCACGGGCGACTTGGGGTTGTTGTCAACTAGGGCGATCGCCCCACCGGGCCGCAGCACCCGCCGGGCTTCGGCAAAAATAGCCTGAGTGGCACTACGGGGCAGCTCATGGGCAATAAATTGCATCGTCACTACATCAAAGGAGGCCTCGGCAAAGCCGGTCGATTCTGCCGCCCCATGTACCCATTGGGCGATTTCACGGTTGGTGTCCTGAGATTGAGCTACTGCCAGCATGTAGGACGATAGGTCTAGGCCCACGGTGCGTACCGAGTTTTTCTGGGCGTAGTGGCGGTGCAGGCTGAGGGTGGAAATGCCCACCGAGCAGCCGATATCGAGAATATCGGTCACCTGGACGGGGCCGTACTGGTCGAGCACGTTTAGAAAGCTCTGGCGCAGGCGAATCTGGGCTTCTTGCCAGGAAATTTCTTCCTGGGGCCAAACGCGCAGGGCCATGGCGTAGGTGGCGGGGGCAGCCTCAAAGGCAGCCTGCCAGCAGAGGTTGCCCTCGCTGTAGGCGTGGAAGGGCACCTGGTAATAGTCGGGGTAAACCACCGCTGGATTGGTGATCTCATTCAACCGCTGCCGCATTTCGGGCTGGTCGAGATCGAGGCAGGTCTGTCGCCAGGGGACGCCGTTTTTCTCGGCGGTTTTGATCAGCACCTGGCGAGCCTGGCGCTTCATCAGGCTATAGAGGGCCGGGGTTTGAATGGCGCGGTTGACGAGGCGCGAGAGCAGATCGTCACCAGCCCAGTCGGGTTTGAGTTTGGTCGTAGTCATGGACGCGGTAAGGAGGATTTAAGGCTTACTGTACTGGATTGGCGGGGTGCGCTGGTAGAGCGTGGTCTGACTGCTGGGCTGCTGGGTTACGATATCGACGTAGCAGTATGGCGATCGCTCTATGGCCCCCAATGTCTTACCGCTTCATACGCTGAATCCGCTGGGACGGTTTTCTGACCGCGCCCAAGATTATGCCCGCTATCGGCCTGGCTATCCCCCAGAGGCGATCGCCGCCATTTTGGCCGATGTGGACAACCCACGATCGCTCGTGATTGCCGATATTGGGGCAGGCACGGGCATTTCGAGTCGGCTGCTAGGCGATCGTGGCCCCAGGGTGATCGCAGTGGAGCCCAATGCCGCCATGCGCGAGGCTGCCGAGCCGCATCCTCAAGTGGCCTTTCACCCCGGCACGGGCGAGCAGACGGGGCTGGCGGATGCATCTGTGCATATTGTGACCTGTTGCCAGTCGTTTCACTGGTTCAACGCCCCGCTGGCGCTGGCCGAGTTTGGCCGCATTTTGCCGCCGGGGGGACGCCTAGCCCTACTCTGGAACGACTGGGATTTAGAGGACTCAGGTACGGCAGCCTACTATCAGATCATCCATGCCGTGGCGACCCGCGCCATTGACCACCGTGACCATACCCAAGCGCTCAAGGCGATTGAGCAGCAGGATGAGTTTTCGCGAGTGCAGCACCTGAGCTTTGCCTATGGCCAGACGCTGGTGCTGCCTGAGGTGGTGGGGCGATCGCTCAGCTCGTCCTACATTCCTAAGGAAGGGCGAGCCCACCTCCAGTTTCTCGATACCATCGCCGCCTGGCATAGAGCCTGGGCTGAGACTGACGGCACGGTGACGCTAAAGTATGTCACCAACCTATACCTAAGCGAGCGAGTCGATCCTGACTTAGCCGACGAGTAGGGGTCTGGTACCCTTATCCCGGTGTCAAACTTCGATATGGCTGGGGTTGAGGATGATTACAGTTGACTGTCTGGCCTAGGGGAGAGCGATCGTAGTGGTGGAGCAAGTCGGCGGGGTCGTCATAGATGGCGATCGCCCCCGACAACTCATCATCGCTAAAGCCGCCGCAGCGCACGGCAATCACCTTCACTCCGGCTTTGCCCGCCGCCTCGATGTCGTAGGGGGTATCGGCCAGCATCACCATGCGATCGGAAGCGAATTGGGCCTTTTTGACGGCAGCTTCGACAATGTCGGGGGCGGGTTTCGAGTTTTCGGCATCGCTGGAGGTGGTGGCCTCGTGCAGCAGATCGTCCACCTCGGCAATTTTGAGCATCACCTCCAGTTCCTCAGGGCTGGCGGAGGTGGCAATCACCACATGCAGGCCCGCCTCCAGCATTTTTTCGACCAGCGATCGCGCCCCGTTGGCCGCCTTGATCTGGGGCACATACTTCTGCAAAACCAGTGCTTTGCGATCGCTGGCGATTGTCTGGCCGGGTTCTGATTCCTCATTGAGTTCGGGGATCAGCTTGGGCATGAGCTGGTCGCCGCCCATCCCCATCAGCGATCGCACCTGGTCGTAGGGCACGTCGTAGCCGTGGCGGGCGAAGGATTCAACCCAGGATTTGGCGTGGGCATCGTTGCTCAAAACCAGCGTGCCATCAATATCTAAAATGACGCCATCGAGTTGCATGCTGAGTCCTTTGATCGCTCAAGTTGTGCCATTTCGACAGGAAAGCAGCTGGCTTACATCTTCCGAGAGAGGAGTGTGGAGGGCATCCATCTTAAGGTTGTGTCAGCCTTGGGAACCGGGCTTCAACGCTTACATTTCTTAAGGTAGGCGGCGAAGGCGGCGATTGCTGACTAAGGTTAACTATTCCCTCTGCCTGTATCCATCGGCGTGGGAGCTTACCGGCATGAAATTGACAATTTTGCGAAGCCGAAGGTTTTGGCTGTTTGCCGGAGGTATCGGAGTTGTGGCGCTACTGAGCAGTCAACTACCGCTGCAAGACTGGTTTGTAGACACTGAAAGCTGGCTGAGATCCCTGGGGTGGTGGGCGGCTCCGGCTTTTATGGTGCTGTATGTACTAGCGACCGTGTTTGGTCTACCTAACATCGTGCTCATTCTGGTGGCGGGGGCCGTGTTTGGTTTGGCGAAAGGAATTGCGGTGGCTTCGGTGGCCGACACCCTAGGGGCGATCGCCTGTTTTGGGGTGGGGCGGACTTTGGCCCGCGATCGCATCAAGCGCTGGATGACCAAAAACCCCGGCTTTGCTCGCCTCGACCACGCCGTCGGCCAAAAGGGCTGGAAGATTCTGCTGCTGACGCGGCTGTCGCCCCTGGTGCCCTCGAACCTGCTCAATTACGGCTTTAGCTGCACCAGGGTCAATTTTTGGCAGTACTGCTTTTTCTCCTGGGTGGGCATGCTGCCGGTGATTACGCTGTACGTCTATTTGGGCTCCTTTGGGGTGGCCCTGTTTCACGAGGGGCTCACCGCCGAAAAACTGGCGCTGCAAGGGGGCGGAGCCGTACTGGCGCTCTCTGCCGGGTGGTACACCACCAACCTGACCCGCAAGGCGCTCAACCCCGATTGCCTCGACGAGTCATCGTAGCCAATGGCCTGCGCGGCATTGGCTACGATGACTCGTCAGAACGCCAGCGCTCCGCTGCCGCAGCGCCTAGTTTGCCAGCGTTTTGCGCTTCGTTCCCCCCCGATGTTTAGTCCGTGGATTTTCTTTCACAGGCTTTTTTTGACATTCTTAAACTAAGCTTAAATCGTGCTTTAGGCCACACTGCGCGATCGCCTAATTTGATCTGATCAATAGATTCCTCACTGCACCCTGTCCCAGGATCGATCACCCATGGATACTCCTTCCCCTGTAGATGTTGCCGTATCCACCGCCCTTGCTAAAGAGCGCACCGCCACCGATATCGAGAGCATTAAGCGGGCGTTTCTCAACAATCTGTTTTATGTACAGGGCAAACCGGTGTCGCTGGCCACTCAGCACGACTACTACATGGCCCTGGCCCACCTGGTGCGCGATCGCATGCTGCACCGCTGGAATGGCACCGCCGAGAGCTATACCCAGCACCGCGCCCGCACGGTCTGCTACCTGTCGGCGGAGTTTCTCATGGGGCCGCACCTGGGCAATAACTTGATCAATATGGGGATCTATGACCCGGTCAGGCAGGCGATGGAAGAACTGGGCCTCGACTTTAACGAGCTGCTGGCTCAGGAAGAGGAGCCGGGTTTGGGCAATGGTGGCCTGGGGCGACTGGCGGCCTGCTACCTCGATTCTTTAGCGTCGCTGGAAGTGCCCTCGGTGGGCTACGGCATTCGCTACGAGTTTGGCATTTTTGAGCAAGACCTGCGCGACGGCTGGCAGGTCGAGCGCACCGACAAGTGGCTGCGCTACGGCAACCCCTGGGAGGTGGCCCGCCCCGAGTGGTCGGTGGAGGTCAAGTTTGGTGGCCATACTGAAACCTACATCGATGACCAGGAGCGCTACCGGGTGCGCTGGGTGCCCGAACGCGAGGTGCTGGGGGTGCCCTACGATACGCCGATCTTGGGCTACCAGGTCAGCACCGCCAACACCCTGCGCCTGTGGAAGGCCGAGGCGATCGAGTCCTTTGACTTCGAGGTGTTTAACCGGGGCAACTACTACGGCGCGGTCGAGCAAAAAGTCGCCTCAGAAAACATCTCGAAGGTGCTTTACCCCAATGACGAAAAAACCGCCGGTAAGCAGCTGCGCCTCGAGCAGCAATTTTTCTTCGTCTCCTGCTCGCTGCAAGACATGTTTCGCATTCTCAAGGGGCAAGGCATGGCCGTGGAGCAGTTCCACGAAAAGTTTGCCATTCAGCTGAATGACACCCACCCGGCGATCGCGGCCCCCGAGCTGATGCGCCTGCTGCTGGACGAGTACGGCTTAGAGTGGACATTAGCGTGGGAAATTACCCAAAAGGCCCTGGCCTACACCAACCACACCCTGTTACCTGAAGCGCTAGAGAAGTGGCCCGTCAGCCTGTTTGGCCAGCTGCTGCCCCGCCATTTGCAGATCATCTACGAAATCAACAACCGCTTCCTCGACTTAGTGCGGATGAAATTCCCTAAGGACAGCGACCGCCTGGCTCGCATGTCGCTGATTGACGAAAGCGGCGAGCGCTACGTGCGCATGGCCAACCTGGCCTGCGTCAGCAGCCACACCATCAACGGGGTCGCCGCCCTGCACAGCGAATTGCTCAAAGAGACCGTGCTGCGCGATTTCTACGAACTCTTTCCCGAAAAATTTTGCAACAAGACCAACGGCGTTACCCCCCGCCGCTGGATGGTGCTCAGCAATCCGCGGTTGAGCACGCTGATTACCAGCCGGATTGGCGATCGCTGGATCAAACACCTCGACGAACTCAAGCAGATTGAGCCCCTGGCGGACGACGCCGGTTTCCGCGACGAGTGGCGCAGCATTAAGCAGGCCGTCAAGCGCGATCTGGCCGGCCGCATCCACAGTCAGCACGGCATCTTAGTTGATCCGGCCTCGCTGTTTGACGTGCAGGTGAAGCGCATTCACGAGTACAAGCGCCAGCACCTCAACGTGCTGCACATTGTCACCCTTTACAGTCAGCTGAAGCAAAACCCCAATCTAGAGATTACGCCGCGCACGTTTCTATTTAGCGGCAAGGCGGCCCCTGGCTACCACATGGCCAAGCTGATGATTAAGCTGGTCACCGCCGTAGGCGACATGGTCAACAAAGACCCCGACCTGCGCAACCAGATCAAGGTGATTTTCTTACCCAACTACAACGTCACCAACAGCCAGCGCATTTACCCGGCGTCGGATCTCTCTGAGCAAATTTCCACCGCCGGGTTTGAGGCCTCGGGCACCGGCAACATGAAGTTTGCCATGAACGGGGCGCTGACCATCGGTACGCTGGATGGGGCCAATGTGGAAATCCGCGACGCCGTAGGGGCTGAGAACTTCTTTCTCTTTGGCCTCACTGCCCCCGAAGTCGTCACCCTTAAAAACGAAGGCTATAACCCCTACAGCTACTACCAGAGCAACCCGATGCTCAAGGATGCGATCGACCTGATTGCCTCGGGCCACTTTTCCCACGGCGATGCGGGACTATTTAAACCCCTGCTGGACAAGCTGCTGCACCACGACCCATTTATGCTGCTGGCCGACTACCAGGCCTACATTGACTGCCAGCAGACCGTGGGCGAAGCCTACAGCGACACCGACAACTGGACGCGGATGGCGATTCTCAACTCGGTGCGGATGGGGGGCTTTTCGAGCGATCGCTCCATCGCCGAATATTGCAGCGACATTTGGAAAGTCGCCCCCTTCCCCGTTGGCCTAGTGGATTATGGCGAAATTGGCGGTGAATCTGACGGCAAGCTGACCTGCAAGCTGAGCTAACGTCGCCAAGATCGCTAAACTGACTGTTGTTAAAGAAAACAGTGGTTTAAGGATAATAACCAGCCGCGATCAATCCTTGACGCTCCTGCAGGCGGTCGGGGTGATTAAACTGGAGGATAAAAACCGTGACTCTGCCTTCTGCTGTTTGCGGAACAATGGTGGCTCCATCTAACTTAAAGTGCTCTCGCCAGTTCTGAGTTCTGGGGTTAAAAAAAGGGTAATTGCTCAACTGGGTTGACAGATACCGAGGGATGAGTATGGGTGGTAGACTTTTGCGATGAAAGACCTGCCGCCCTTAGAAGGCCTCAGTTCTGAGGAGAAAGATGCTCTAATCCAGGAGTTGTGGACTAGGGTGCAAGCGCTAGAGGCCGAGGCCGAGCGGCGCAAGAGCCAAGGCGTCAAGAAAACGTCACGCAATTCAAGTTTGGCGCCAGCGAAAGGCTTCAAGCCCAATGCCGAGCCTCCCAAGCCCAGCGCCAGTCAGCGAATGGCGAGTGTCGGTCATTCTGGCGGTGGCCGGGACCTGAGCGCATCGCCCGACCAAGTGGTGGTGGCGCAAGTGAATCATTGCCCGCACTGTGGCACCGAGGTAGACCCGTCTGGCCAACAACTCAAAGCGGTGTATGAGCGAATTGACCTGCCCCCGGTTCGCCCTCAAGTGACCCGAGTAGAACGGTACGGTGGGCAATGCCCGTGCTGCCAGCGAAGCTATGAAGCGCCCGTGCCGATTGGGTTAGAGCCGGGGTCGCCGTTTGGACAGAGTATCGCCAGCGTAGTGACCTATCTGAGATACCACCATGCGGTGAGCTATCAGCGGCTCAGCCAACTGATGGAGAACCTGTACGGAGTGACGATATCCGAAGGAGCGATTGCCAACCTCTTAAAACGGGTTCAAGCTCAGTTAGCGGCCCCGGTGGCTCGAATTGTCGAGCGCCTGCGGAGTGCCCGTCTGGTGTGCAGCGATGAAACCAGTGCCCGGCTCAACGGCCAGAACCAGTGGGAGTGGGTGTTTCAGAATGAGCAGGTTTGCCTGCATGTGATTCGTCCCAGTCGGGGCAAAGCGGTGATTGACGAGACCATGGCAGGCCATCGCCCCCAGGTCTGGGTCTCCGACTTATTCAGTGCGCAAAAGGCCCACCCCGCCGAGCAATGGCAAGTTTGTCTAGCCCATCAGTTGCGCGATTGTCAGTATGCCATTGATGCAGGCGACGACCTGTTTGCCCCTCGGATGAAACGCTTATTGCTGCGCGCGATTGCCGTGAACCGGCGGCGACAGGCTCTGGCGACCTTAACGCTTCAGCAGTACCGCTCTCAGTTGAGAGGCAGCCTACGGGAGATTTTGAATTTGAAGCCTAAGTCCTCCGAGGGACAGCGATTGCTCAAGCGTTACCAACAGATTCGCGAGCATCTGCTGCTGTTCCTCGATGATGAGACAGTGCCGCCCACCAATAATTCCAGTGAGCAAGCGCTGCGCTGGAGTGTGGTTTTTCGCAAGGTCACCCATGGCTTTCGCTCCGTCTGGGGTGCAGAACTGTTCGCTCAGGTGCGCTCGTTGGTCAACACCGCTCGTCGGCAAGGTATCTCTGCTCTCGAGGCCATTTCTCGCGCCCTTACCTCACAGCAGGCTGATTGGCTACTGGGTTGAGCAATTACAAAAAAGGAGTAAGTTGGTTTGTCTCTGGATCGATAGAGCCGAGATCGGTGCCTTTAGCACGGTTGCAGTAAGGGCAGGCTAGGGCAAGATTTTTCAAAGAAGTTTTACCACCATGCTTTTCAGCGATGATGTGCTCCATCTCAAAGGCGAGTAGGGTGACGCTTTGGGGAAAGCGGCAATATTCACAGTGGTCGCGCGCCCGCTCTGTCACCTGTTTCCTCAGGGCCGCAGATACGTACGTCCCCATGGCTACTGTAGCTGTGCCATGGCGTGGGTCTTAGCAAGGCGCACCAGGTGCTCTAGGGTCAAATAGCGCTCTAGTTCGGCTTCACCTTTAGTCGAAAGTGTTCCAGCTTTGCTCTCGGCCAACAGCTCGCTGACCCGCTCCTGAAATTCTGAGGAAGGACGCATAGCTAAAATCTGCTCTGGGCTAGGCTGGCTAGCCAAAAGGGCAACGATGTCTTGCTCGTCAAGAAAATTCGAGACCCGCTGCTGAGACTGAAACTCTTGTAAACCCAGCTCTAGCACTTGAGGCAGCTGGGTTTGGAACTGCTGAAGTCTTTTGGCCAGGTCATCAGGGATTTCAATGGTGATGTGCGCCATGGCAGGTTAGAGGTATGAGCACTACAGCACGATGGATAGTGGTATGAGACGAATAGCCATCGTTGGAACTACCGGATCAGGTAAGACAACTCTAGCGCGACAGGTCGCTCAGCGCTGCCTGCTCTCCCATGTCGAGCTAGATGCCCTACAGTGGGAGCCAAATTGGACCCCTGCGGAGCCTCAAGTCTTTCGCGATCGCGTGAGGTTGGCGTTGAGCGGCGATCGCTGGGTTGTAGACGGCAACTACAGCGCCGTGCGCGACATTGTTTGGGCCAGAGCCGACACGGTCGTATTTCTAGATTACCCGTTTAGGCTAGTATTGAGGCGACTGCTAAAGCGCACCCTGCGGCGATCGCTCTACCAAGAAGAACTGTGGAACGGCAATCGCGAAACGTTTCGCCAATCGTTTTTCAGCCGCGATTCAATTCTGGTTTGGCTGTTGCGCACCTATTCCCAAAAGCGGAAAAAGTACCCTATTTTATTTCAACGACCAGAATATGCGCACTTAGCGATCGTGCAGTTGCGATCGCCCAAAGCAGCCGAGCAATGGCTGTTGTCTTTAGATCAACTGAGCTAAAATCTGCTCATGCTTTAGCTTAACGGTTAGCTCATCAACATCTCCGCCACTGTCAATGACCAGCTAGGAAAAGTTGGCGACACAACCACCTCATCGGCAGTAAAGATTGATTCTGTGTATGTTCCATCCACCATCGCCAGCACCGTGACGCGCTGTTCTTGAGGGTCAACAATCCAATATTCAGGAATGCCTCGCCACTCGTACTGATTGCGCTTGTCGAGGTAGTCGCGGCGGCGATTGTCGGCCCCAGGGCTGACCACCTCTACCACTAGCAATGGCGGAGCCATATCTAGGGTAATCGCAGATTTTCCTAAACTTTGAAGCTGGTCTAGGTGCTCTGGCCGCAGTACGGTGAGGTCTGGAAAGCGGTTTTTGGGCTGACCCAGTAGCTCAATCGCCAGCTGATGAGTTCGCACTCGCTGAAAACCAACGAGATCTGAGAGGGCGCGATCGAGCGTGCGAGAAATTAGTACATTCTCGTCAGACTCCGGCGGCACCTCGATCAAATCTCCATAGGTCAGTTCATACCGACTATCTGAACCACGGTCAAAGGCTAGATAGTCGGCAAAAGTCGCGAGTTTCGTCTCAGCTTGAGTCAATTGAGCGATCGCCTCAGTGACGCCATATTGGTCGGCAAGGCCTGTCCTACGATGAAACTTCAACTCGGGTGGAGGTAGGGGCGCAGCATGCTGCGCCCCTACTTATTCCCACTCGATGGTGCCAGGCGGCTTAGAGGTGATGTCGTAAACCACCCGGTTCACCCCCTCCACCTCGTTGACAATGCGGTTGGAGATCGTCTCCAGCAGGTCGTAGGGCACCCGCGACCAGTCGGCGGTCATACCGTCTTCGCTGCTGACTAAGCGCAGCACAATTGGGTAGGCGTAGGTGCGCTGGTCGCCCATGACGCCCACGCTGCGCACCGGCAGTAACACCGCAAAGGCCTGCCAAAAATCGTGGTACATGCCCTGCTTGGCGATCTCATCGCGCACTACAAAGTCGGCGTTGCGGAGAATTTTCAGCCGCTCTTTTGTGATTTCGCCGATGATGCGGATAGCTAAGCCGGGGCCAGGGAAGGGCTGCCGCCGCACGATCTCCTCGGGCAGGCCGATGGAGCGACCCACCTTGCGCACTTCGTCTTTGAAGAGCTTGCGCAGCGGTTCTATCAGCTTGAATTGCAAATCTTTGGGCAGACCGCCGACGTTGTGGTGGCTCTTGATCTTCACCGCCACCCGCTCGCCAGTTTTGGGGTCTACATTGGTGTCAGCAGATTCAATTACGTCAGGATACAGGGTGCCCTGGGCGAGGTAGTCGAAGGGGCCGAGGCGTCTGGACTCTTCTTCAAACACGCGAATGAACTCGTGGCCGATGCGTTTGCGTTTGACTTCGGGGTCGGTGACGCCTTCAACCTGAGCCAGAAAGCGATCGCGCGCTTTGACGTGAATCACCGGAATGTGGAACTGTTCGGCAAACAGCTTCACCAGCCGCTCAGGCTCATCTTTGCGCATAAAGCCCTGATCGATGAACATGCAGGTAAGCTGGTCACCAATCGCCTTGTGCAGCAAAAAGGCCAGAGTAGACGAGTCTACGCCACCCGAAAGGGCCAGCAGCACGCGCTTGTCGCCCACCCGCGCCCGCACCTCGCGAATGGCGTCTTCTACAAAGGCCTCGGTAGTCCAAGTGGGCTGGCACTCGCAGATATGGTAGACAAAATTGCGAATCAGGGCGATACCCCCTTTCGAGTGCACCACCTCGGGATGAAACTGCACCCCGTAGAGCTTGCGGGTATGGTCGGCGACGGCAGCGCAGGGGGTGTTGTCGGTGTGGGCCAGCACCTCAAAGCCATCGGGCAGGCGAGTTACCGAGTCGCCGTGGCTCATCCACATGGTGGTGGCGTCTTCGACATTGGTGAGTAGGTCAGTGGGGTCATCAATGAAGAGATCGGCCTTGCCGTACTCGCCCCGCTCGGCGCGCTCGACCTGGCCACCGAGCTGTTGCACCATCAGCTGCATGCCGTAGCACACCCCCAGCACCGGAATACCCAGTTCCCAGATCGCCGGATCGCAGTGGGGAGCGCCGTTGTCGTATACCGAGTTTGGCCCGCCCGAGAAAATAATGCCTCTGGGGTTGAGCTGCTTGAGCTGCTCGGCAGTGGTGCGGTAGGAGAGCACCTCCGAGTACACCTCGGTTTCACGAATGCGGCGGGCAATCAGCTCAGAATATTGGGAGCCAAAGTCTAGAATGACCAGCATTTGGCGATTAAGATCTGGGAGCGAGGCTTCCCCAAGGTTGGCAGTGGGTTCAGTTTGAAGGGTCACGATGGGTTAATCCTGCGGGTGATAGTGGACTCGGGTGCGGTGAGATCAGGATGTAGGTGCTCTGCTAGGCCAAAAGTTGAGGGTACCTAAGGATGCCACAGGATACGCATTCTACAAATGCTGTGGGTTAAGACTGATGGCCAAGACGGGCCTGGCCTTGAGACTAAAACGGGCAACCCTGAATCAGAGACGGACAAGAAGCGGTTAACACGTGGCAACTGCGTCTTGCCCTAGCGCAGCGCGAACCATAGACAAATACAAGGCTGCTATGGAGGTTTGTAAAAAAATATTCCTCTTAGTCTACCAAAACTTGATCGAAGAGGGCCTGGGCGCGATCGCTCCTCGCCACGATCTGTCGCTGGCGGTCAAATACCATCGACCCCACCGTTAAAGCATGGCCCGTGTGGGCGTGAACGTAGGCGGCAGCTCGCTCGTCAATACGCTCGACGATGTGCTGATACACCCGCTGTGCTGTCGCGTCATCAAACTCCCGCAGAATGCCAAGCCCGGCCTCGACGGTCTCGGCCTGAAGCACCCGCTGAATTGTGGGCAGCGGCACCGCCTGGGCCGCACAGCAGGCGGCGAGAATTTCCTGGCGACCGTCAGCGACGTGGTGGTGGGTATGAAAGATTCCCCCAGCCAGCTTGATCAGCTTGCCGTGATACCCCAGCAGCAGCACCCCGTCCACCCCGAGCTGGCCCGCTTCCACCAGCATTGGCCCTAGCCAGTTGGCGGTTTTTACCCGGCAGTCGGGACTGATCCCCAATTTCACCGCCAGATCTAGCCCATTTTCGCCCAGGCAAAACACCAGGTGAGCATGGTGGGCGGCTTTGGCCCGCAGAATCTCCCTCGACTGATCGAGCTGGCCGGGGGCGCTGAGGGGTTCAGAGATACCGGCGGTGCCCAGCAGCGACAATCCCTCAATTACCCCAAAGGCGGCATTGGAAGTGCGCTCTGCCAGGACGCGCCCCTCGGGCAAAATGATGGTGACGCGCAGCGTCTTTCCCAACGGAATGAGAGGAGCCAGGTTGTGGGTGATTAATGCCTTGGCGTAGCGATAGATGGCGGCTGCTCCGTCCTGCTCAAGCTGCTTGCCAATGCCCTCGCCCCCCTCTAGCTGAATTAGATCAGGTTGATCGTCCTCCCCCCAGGCCACAACCGACCAGAGCGGGGTGTAGCGGGTGAGGTCTAAATTGTCGCCGGGATCGCTGTGGGTGATGGCCAACACCGAGCCATCGGGCAGGGGGGCCAGTTGAGCGATGGGGATGTCGGCGGGCTGGGGCGGATTGAGCAGGTCGAGGGTGACGGTCTGGGGGCGATCGCCTGCATCGAGCAAATGCCTTAGGGCGGCGATCGCCCCGGCACAGGCAAACACCGGCAGGGTATAACCCGATCGAGGGGAAGGGACAGAATTCATAGTATGGGCAGAACCTAGGGATCGGGCCAGATGGGCAAGGCGTTGACCCGCTCTAGGGTGAGGTTGAGGTAGGTAACCGTGGGGTTACCCTCGACGGGGTCTTGGCCGAAGTAGCCGCGATCGCCGTCATGGTCGTGGGGGCCGCTGGCGATCGCCTCATACTTACCCACCCGCAGCGCTTGGTTGTAGGGTGATCCCACCGTCCATCCCCAACGCGAGGGAAACAGCACTAGCCCCAGGTTATCAATCCAGTCGTGGTCGCCGTGGAAGTGGTAGACCTGATCAACGGCCTCAAACCCCTCCTGACCGTCAAAGACGCCCCCAAACGAAAGCACCGTAATGTCCATCGGTAGCCACTGGTGCAGGTAGGGGGCAGCCCCTAGGGCGACCTGTGTACCGCCGCTGGTACCCGCCAGCACCAATTGAATTGGCTCGTCGGCATCCAGAGAAATTGCCTCGGCCTCGGCCATGCGCTCTAGGATGGTGGCCGCCGCCCCTCGGTTATAGGCCTGGCCGTAGCGGTCATCGGCGGAGAGGGCCAGCCGCCACAGGTTGCGAATTTTGAGCACCAGGCGGGCCGGGTTGTCCTCCTGGCCGGGGCGATCGCTGAGCTGCCACAGCCAGCGAAAGAAGGGCTGACTGCCGACATTGTCACTCACCGCCGAGTAGGGAAACACCCCCCGCACCACCACACAGCCCGGCACCGCCGTCGCCATCGCATTTAAAAAAGCGTCTTCCCCAGGGTCGAGGTCAACGTCGGCCACGTTGCCGACCCCCGCTAAAAATACGAGGTAGCAGCGAGCACCCGTCCCTGCCGTGACCGATCCTGCGGGCAGTTCCGGACGCTGCTGCGCCAGACCATCGCCGTCGCGCAGCCACCACGACAGGGTGCTAATCGGCGAAATCGTACCCCAGGCCAAGAAAAATAGGCCCAGGGCGGTCAGCAATTTGCTGGTGTCGCCGAGCGATCGCGCGATTAGAGTTTGCAGCAGAGATTTCATTGGCAGCAGCCAGCAGGGGTAGACTGGGCCAGGTGATCACGGATACATCACATGGGTCAGCGGCATTCTATCAGGTGGTTGAGGCGGGTGCTGGCCGATGCCCTAACCCTCAACCAAGATTTCTATGAGCACAGCCACTATTACCCAAAGGCCGAGCGGTTTGCTCAGAGCGTTGTTTGGCTGGCGGCATTGTCCCACGGGCTGGGGAGCGGTCTAATTTTGCTGCTTTACCGGCCTTCGCTGCCCCAGCTAATTATCGGGGTGCTGATCAACGCGATCAGCGTGGCGGCTGGGTACTACCTGTGGACCTACGCCCTCTGGAAAGTCAATACCTATCTAGCGCCGCCCGTACCTCCCTACCGAGAATTGTTGATTCCTGTAGGGTTTGCCTACACCCCACAGGTGTTCAACCTGCTAACGGTGATTCCGCTGTTGGGGCCACCCATTACCCTTGCATTAGCGGGGTGGACGCTGCTGGGGGCGATCGCCGCCGTGCGCGCCGGGCTCAACATTGGCCTGGTCAAAGCCACCCTGCTGGCCGGGGTGGGCTTCACCCTGGTGCAGGTGGGCATTGGCCTGGTGCAGGCGGGCGTGCAAAACTGGGTGGCCTCCTAGCCTTCTCCAGTAATCGACAGCGCATCGACCCAAATGCGCGGGCACAGACCACCGGGGGTGATTTCGGCCTCAGGCTCAACGTGAACGATCGCCTTGAGCAGCTCGCGGAAGTCCCCTGCCACGGTGGCCGACTCAATGCTGGTGCGGCTTCCCCCATTCACCAACCACCCATCAAAGGGCAGCGAGAACGACCCCTGGAGTGCATTCACCCCAGCGTGGAGCGCCTGCAAGTCATCAATAAAGATCACATTCTCGGCAGTTTCCAAGTTGAATTCGCTTGAGGCTTCAGCCCCCGGCAGCACTTGGTAGTAGCTGGGGCTGACGGAGACCTTCGCCCCAATGCTGGCATGGCCCGTGGGAGTGGCCCCCATGCGCTTGGCGGTACCCGCGCTGTGCAAAAACTGGGTCAGCACGCCCTGCTCAATAATTGGCACCCGGCGAGTGGGTGTGCCCTCGCCGTCAAAGGTTTCAGCGCTCACATTCTCAGGGTGCAGCGCGTCGTCGTACACCGACAGCAGCGGTGAGGCTACCACCGTTCCCAGCGAATCCGCCGTAGACAGGCTGCGATTATCTAGAATGCTCTGGGCGTTGTACATATTCGAGAACGCCCCCAGCAAACTCAAAAACGCCTCCCCAGAGAACACCACCCGATACTTGCCCGAGGCCACCTTGTCGTAGTCGAGGTGGCTGATGGTTTTTTCCGTTGCTTCTTTCAGGCAGCCCTCAATATCCAGCAGGGGCAGGCCCCGGTTGACCCGCATGGCCCCGGCAGAGCGAGGTTTGCGCCCCTCCTGCTCGGTTTTGCTGTAGAGATACAGCGAGGTGTAGGATCGAGCCTCCTGACGCAAAGCCCCGGCGCTGTTGAGGTAAAAGCGATCGATCGCCCGCTGGGCCAGGCCGTTGTAGGGCACGCTGGCGATCGCCGGATGCGCCGCCAACAGCTGCTTCTCTACATCGATCAGGGTCGAAACTAAATCTCCCACGGGGGCAGGCGGCACCGTTTCTACCTGCACATCGGCAGTAGGAGCCACGGCTTCAGGGCTAAAGTCGGGAATGTGGTCATCGACCCCAAAGGCGCTGGCCTCCTGGGCCGTTTTCAGGGCCAAATCCATCCCCAGCGGGTCAACGTCGCTGGTAGAGGTCACCCCCACCTTGCCGTCCGGGTTCCACACCCGCACAATCACGCTGGAGCGGTTCGAGGCCTTGACCTGCTTGGGGTCGCCCTTGTCAACCTGCACGCTGGTCTCGTCTACGGAAGACCCGTACACGTCGTATTTAACAATGCCGAGCTTCTTGGCGCTCGACTCGGCGTAGGTGGCGATGTCTTGAATGGTGGGCATAGGGGGAGGATGGGTGAGGGGTAGGGGGTAAGGGGGTGGGGAGGTAGGAAGGATGAGGAGGTGGGGAGGATGGGGGAAATAGGGAGAATAGGGGAGGAATAGCGCGTCTGGCTTAATTTGTAGGTTGGTGCTGAGGCTCGGCGAAACCCAACGGAGTTGGGTTTTCACTTCGTACTGCAAAGCAGAAGCAAGCTACAACCCAACCTACAGCTTGCTCCGTGTACTCCCTACTCCTCACTCCCCACCCCTCTACCGCCCGCCGACGGTAATCGAGTCAACCTTGAGGTGTGGCTGCCCCACGGTGACGTAGATGCTGCCGCTGATCGAGCCGCAGAAGCCAGCCGCTAGATCTAGATCATTGGAGCACATTGAGATCTTGTCCATGATTTCAGTGGCTTCGCCGATTAGGGTGGCACCCTTGAGGGGCTTGGTGATTTGGCCGTTTTCGATCAGGTAGGCTTCGGACACGGCAAAGTTGAACTGGCCGGTGGGGCCAACGCTGCCGCCGCCCATCTGCTTGCAGTAAATGCCTTTTTCCACTGAGGCAAACAGCTCCTCTACCGAATAGTCACCGGGGGCGATGTAGGTATTGCGCATGCGGCTGGCGGCAGCGTAGGTAAAGCCCTGGCGACGACCGCTACCGGTGCGGGGGTGGCCGGTGCGCATGGAGCCAGCCCGGTCAGATAGGAAGTTCTTCAGCACGCCATTCTCAATCAGCAGGGTGCGCTGGGCGGGCATGCCCTCGTCATCCATATCAATGGTGCCAAAGGCGTCGGGAGAAATCCCCTCATCCCAGGCGGTGAGGTTTTCGTGGGCGATTTTCTGGCCTTTTTTGTCGATAAAGGGGGTGGTGCCACGCTCGATCTGGGTGGTCTCTAACAGGTGGCCACAGGCTTCGTGGAAGATGACACCGCCGAACTTGTTGGCCATAATTACTGGGTAGCTACCCGACTCGACGTAGTCGGCGTAGAGCATTTTGCCCGCCGACTCGGCCACATCGGCGGCGGCGGTGGCGTAGTCCCAATTTCTCAAGAATGCCGGGTCGCTGGTGTCGCCCGCCCGCTGGCCAATGGAGGAGCGGTGCTCGCCGTCGGCGCACAGCAGGTTGTAGCCCACCGACTGGGTGAGGCGAATGTCGCGGGCAAAGGTGCCGTCGCTGGCGGCTACCAGCACCTCTTGCCAGTCGCGGAAATAGACGGCGCGGCGTGACTGCACGTGACTGGCCTTTTGGCCCAGGGCACCGTTGGCGGCGAGCAGTACGTCGCCCATCTCCTGCATTGAGCTGCACTGGCTCAGCCAGGCGTCTTTACCCTTGGCGGTGGCGTAGTCGCGCAGCAGCTCCAGATTGATTTCGGCCAGGTTGGTGTGGGGGCCGGGCAGGGTCAGCCCCATGATGGCGAGGGCTTTGTCGAGGGCAGCCTTGAGGCCGTTAAAGGTGAGGTCGTTGGTGCTTACATAGCAGTCGGCCTTGCCGAGAAAGACTCGCACCCCGGCCCCGGTTACTAAACGGGGCGAGAGGCTGGTGATGGCGTCATCTTCAGCCTGGCAGCTAATGTAGTTGTTGCGCTCTAGGAAAAATTCAACAAAGTCGGCCCCGGCGGCGCGACCTAGGCCGAGCAGGGTCGATAGGGTGGCCTCCCAGGCGCTGTCGAAGCGATCGCGAGGGGCAGCATAGTCCCGCTGGAGCAGGTCGTTGGTCTTGAGCAGCGGGGTTGGGAAGGGTGCAACCGTCATGCCAGTAGAATCCTTGGTGGGGTGAGGGATCGTCCCATTGGAACTTTCTCAGTCTAACAAACCTACCGTCTTGAAGCCGGATCGGGCAGAGCGCCGATGGCTGGTACTAGGGCGAGTCCGCTTGCGCCCGATCTATCTGGTTGTTAACCCCTGTTGCGAAGAAATTAATTATTGTTGAAAGCTGTATCCCTAAATGAAAATGCCCGTGTTAGGATGGCCAAAGATTAAGAAAAGCAAAAGTTTTTGAAGCTTTGCCGCAGCCTTTTCAGTTTCTTATGCTGAGGCCTGAGGCAGACCTTGAAGTCATCCCAAGCCAGTCTCTTCGCGTGCTCTATCGACCACGGACAGAATGCCTCCCCAGCAGCGTCTAGCACCGACTATGCTGCACCCTAGGCCCCAACAAGGAGATAGTCCTGTGGTTGTGCAAACAACAGCTCCCGTGTCGAACTCAGTTCCGTCTCAAGTGCCACTGGTGCTAGTTGTCGATGACGACGACGATAGCCTCACGTTGATGGCTTACATTCTAGAGCAGCTCTCCTGTCAGGCCTGCTTTGTGGCCGATGGCCTGGCCGCTCTAGTGGCCGCCCAACAGCAGCGCCCAACCTTAATTTTGTCCGATATTTATCTGCCCGATGTGGATGGCTACAGTCTGCTCCAGCAGCTGCGGGCCAACGGCAGTACCCAGAATATTCCGGTGGTAGCCGTGACCGCCCTAGCGGGTAGCGACCATCGCCACAAGATTTTAGCCGCTGGGTTCGATGACTACATCAGCAAGCCCTTCTTAATACAGTCGGTCGAACAGCTGATTGGTCGCTTTATTGGTTTGGGACAGCCCGTCGGCTAACCGTGTCTGGCTAACCGCACCTAAGACGCTTTGGCGGCTGGCCGGATATCTGGAGGGGCAGACAAAATAATCACAATGCCAGTGCGACCTGTCTCTAGGGTCGCATCGGTCATAATGTCAACCACTTTGCGATCGAGGGCCTGCTCGGCAATTTCAACAATCTGAGGACGCAGGGCTGTCACTAAGTCGGTTCGCACCTGCTCGGCAAGGGCGGTATCCCCATTTTCAACCAGCAACTGCTCAGGCTTGGTAACTGAGTCTTCGATGACGAGCAGCAGCTTATCGTCAATGATCTGGCAGGTAATTTTGCCCGTAGTGTGGTTGAGCTGTTCGCGGTACAGTCGCTGAAATTGCTGAGTGAGGTGACGCTGGAGCTGACCGGCCGTGGGAACTAGAGCAGAGGGGGTGGTTTCCATAGGTGCTTTGAGATTTGACAGTCGGCCATAAGCCTTGCCTTGAAGGTTATAGCCAACCGTAAAACCATTTAACCATGTCTCTAATGAGACATGGCCATAGGAATGGCTAAATGCACAACCTTAGGTAACCAGCCCCGATCGCAGGGCGCGCACGGCGGCTTTGGTGCGATCGTCTACCCCCAGCTTATTGAGAATGCTGCGCACGTGGGTCTTGACCGTGCCCACCGTAATGTAGGAGCGCTCGGCAATCTCGGCGTTGCTGCACCCGCCCACAATCAGCTCTAAAATCTCCAGCTCCCGCTCTGTCAACGGGTACGATTCTAGGATTTGCTCAAATTCAGGCTCGATCGCCTCAATGGAGACGGTGCGGTTGCCGACAGCCATTGCCCCAGCGGGGGTCTTGCGCACCTGGCGCAGCACCACGCTGGCCACGGCGGGGTCAATCCAAGAATTGCCTTCATTGGTCTCACGCACCGCCACGATCAGGTCGTCTAGCTCGGTTTGCTTCATACAGTAGGAGTCGGCCCCGGCGGCAAAGGCAGCCATCACCGCCGCTTCGCTGTCGTGCATGGTGAGCATGAGCACGCGGGTGGGGTCGCCCTCTGTGCCGCTCTGGCTCTGGCGCAGGCGTTCTACCAGCTCAATACCGTCAATGTCGGGCAGGCCAATATCAACGATGGCAATGTCGGGGCGCTCGGTTTCAAGCAGGCTCAACCCCCGAGCACCGTTAGCGGCTTCGCCCACCACGGTCATGCCGGGTACCCGCTGGAGGGCTGCCTTGAGGCCCAGTCGAGTCAGGTCGTGGTCTTCAATGAGTACAATGCGAATGTCTGTCATTAGGTAGCCTCCTAAACGAGGCGTTAAAAAAGATTTTGGGCGGCTCGTCATCGCCCAGAGTGCATTGATTATGGAACAACTCTGAAGGGCTGGCACGTACCCGTGGGCAGACCTCCGTTGGGCGGGGTCTCTATCCCAGGATAGACCTTCTCTACCCAAGGACATGCTACGCCAGAAACAGCTGTTGAAATTAAAATCTCTGAAGATAGTAAGGATAGTGCCATGGTTGACTACTGGCAGTCTCTGATGCTGGGGCCGTATATTCCCCACGGGCACTGCTACCTGTGGCAGCCTGGCCTGGTGTGGCTGCACCTGCTCTCGGATGCGTTAATTACGCTGTCGTACTGGATGATTGCCGGGGCCCTGGTGTATTTTGTGCAGCGGCGGCCCGATGTCCCGTTTAAGCCTCTGTTTTGGCTGTTTGCGGCCTTCATCGCAGCCTGCGGGGCTACCCACCTACTCTCGGTGTGGACGCTGTGGTTCCCCACCTACTGGGTGTCGGGGACGATGAAGGCACTGACTGCGCTGGTCTCGCTGGCCACGGCCCTAGAGCTGGTGCCTCGGCTGCCGCTGGCCCTGGCCCTGCCCAATGCCACCCAGCTGATGGATATGAACCGGGCGCTACAGGATGAGATTGGCGATCGCAAGCAGGCCGAGGCCAGCCTGCGCACGGCTGAGCAGGAGGTGCGCCAGCTCAACCAAACCCTAGAAGAGCGGGTGCAGCAGCGCACCGCCCAGCTTGAAGACGCAAAGCAGCAGATCGAAACGCTGCTAGAGCAAGAGCGCCAGGCCCGCATTACCCTGCAAACCACCACCACCGACCTGCAAGAGACGGCGGAGCGCCTCAGCCTAGCCCTGAGCGCCGCCCAGATGGGCTCTTGGGACTGGCAGCTCGATACCAATACCCAGATCTGGTCACCCCAGACCGAGCGGATTATGGGGTTTGAGCCGGGTACGGTCGCCCCCAGCGCTGAGGTGTGGGCCGAGCGGGTGCACCCTGAGGACTTGCCGGAGGTTGAGGCCCTGGTCGAGCGGGCGATCGCCACCCGCACCGAATTTGCCGCGCAGTACCGCATGCACTGGCCCAACGGCACCCGCCACTGGGTGAGCGCCTACGGCCGGGTGGTGGAGGTCAAAGATGGGCGCAGCCAGCGCCTGGTGGGCATTGTGCAAGATATTACCACCACCAAACAGGCCGAACTCTCACTGCGAGCCAGCGAGACGCGATTTCGGGCGGTGTTTGAGCAGGCGGCGGTGGGTATGGCCCGGCTGAATCTGCAGGGCCAGTGGATTCAGGTAAACCGCAAACTCTGCGACAGCCTCGGCTACCAGCCCGAAGATTTGATCGATCAGCCCTTCCAAGCGATTACCTACGAGGCCGACAAAGCCCAGGATGAACACTACTACCAGCAGCTAATCACCGGTCAGCAGGCCTCTTGCCAGTTTGAAAAACGCTATCTGCGCAAAGACGGCACCCCCCTCTGGACCCTAGTGACGGTATCGGTCGAGAGCGATGAGGCGGCCGGCCCCTCAGCCCTGATTGCCATCATTGAAGACATCGAAGACCGCAAGGCTGCCCGCGAAGAGCTGCTGCGCCGCGCCGACGAAATGGCCAACACCAACCTAATGCTGGCCCACACCACCGCCATGCTAGAGCAGCGCAACGCCGAGCTCGACCAGTTTGCCTACGTTGCCTCCCACGACCTGAAGGCACCGCTGCGGGCAATTTCTAACCTAGCCGACTGGATTGGCGAAGACCTGGAAGGGCAAATACCAGCTGAAAACCGCCGCCAGCTCGATCTGTTGCGCAGCCGCGTGCAGCGCATGGAGGCCCTGATCAACGGCCTGCTGGAATATTCTCGGGTGGGCCGTCGCCAGCGCAGCATGGTCGCCGTAGACCTTAATCTGCTGCTAGCCAACGTAATCGATTCCCTCGACCCGTCGCCGCAGTTTCAGGTGGAGGTGCCCACCGATCTGCCCACCCTTTACAGCCACAAAACCGCACTGGGGCAGGTGTTTGCCAACTTGATCAACAATGCCATCAAGCACCACCACCGCGTTGACGAAGTTGGCCCGAAGGGGCATTGCGGCACCGTGCGCATTACCTGGAAGAACCAGGGCAAATGGCTTGAGTTTGCTGTCGCCGACGACGGCCCCGGCATTGCCCCTCAATACCACGACAAAATTTTTACTATTTTTCAAACCCTCAAGGCCCGCGATGACTTTGAGAGCACTGGCATCGGCCTGGCGGTGGTTAAAAAGATTGTCGAAGCCGAAAAGGGCCGCGTGTGGCTCACCTCTACCCTGGGAGAGGGCACTACCTTTTACTTCACCTGGCCTTTTACCAAAACCTTGCCCGTTGAGGATGAAGACCTGTAGGTGTTGTGGCCATTCTCCTATAGCGCCTGTGTCCTGGGCAAAAAAGCGAAAAATTAAAGAACGAAAACGAGAAGCAATGTTGGATAAACCTGGGTTCTCGCATCCTAAGTCGTCCTAGGCCCATGCTTGATTGGCATTGGGCTTCTAATCCGAATCTTGAGGCCCAAGATCTGGCAGGCAATGCCCCTAGGACTTTCGGCTAGCGAATTAAAGCGGGTTTCTGCGATCGCTTCGCTAAGATAACAGTGCCCCTAGCGAGATCTTGAGTGACCCAGCCGCCCCCTAGCCCCGATCCCCAGCCCGACCACCAGTTTGAGCCACTGACCCGAATGCAGGTGCTGGCGGCCATGGGCGTAACGGCGGTGGTGCTGCTGCTGATCTCCAAGGCCTGGCTGTACTTTGATCCAGCAGAGCTCATGCCGATGCGGCTCTCTTGGCAGGATGGGCTGCTGGGAATTGGTCTGGGCTTGGCCATCACCGCGGCCAGCGGCGTCATCTATCGCCTCTGGCCCGCCTACCGCCACAGCGCTGATACCTATCTGACCATGGTGCTTCAGCCCTTGCAGTGGCCCGACTTGATTTGGCTTGGGCTGCTGCCGGGGCTGAGTGAAGAACTGCTGTTTCGGGGGGTGATGCTGCCCGCCATCGGCATGAACACCCTGGGTATCGTGGTCTCGGCAGCGAGCTTTGGGGTGCTGCACCTGAGCAGTTTGCAGCAGTGGACCTACGTGGTGTGGGCCACGGCCATTGGCCTGGTGCTGGCGATCGGGGCGGTGCTGACGGGGAACCTGCTAGTGCCGATTGTGGCCCACACGGTGACCAATCTGGTGTCGAGCGCGGTGTGGAAGCTGCGTCAGCCGAGCACAGCAGCTTAGGGGAGAGCCGATAGCCCCGCTCCCTTCGACTCCGCTCAAGGAGCAGGGCGGAGCGCATCTGCAACGGGGCGGGGGAGCCTGTTATGCATACAGTTGTCAGGACTTCCTGGCAATGTCAACGAAATTCGGGTTTTGGTATACCGTTATCCAAAAATTCTGTTTATTCTGTCTGAAGAGCATAGCGCTGGGCGCACCCTCGACTTTGCTCTCGCAAATCTATAAGCCGGTAGATCGTGATTCAGGTGTGAATTATCTACCCTGGCAAAAGGGTTACTGGCTAACTAAGCGACAGAACCCGCGTAATTTTTGCGATTAAGCTAACCCCACTGAACCCTTAGCCCTATTGGGATATGAGCAGGTTGTCGATGGATTGCAGCACTATTCAATTTCAGTACAGCGATCAGTTTTCTGCCGCCGATTTAGACCAGCTGGTGAGCCTGTTTCAGGCGGCGGCGTTTTGGGCTAAAGACCGCACGCGGCAGGATATGGAAACCGCGATCGCCCACAGCTACCCGATTGTCACCGCCTGGGATGGTGCCACGCTGATTGGCTTTGCCCGCGCCACCTCCGATGGCGTGTTTCGCGCCACCATTTGGGATGTGGTGATCTCGCCCGACTACCAGGGGGGCGGCCTAGGCCGCAGGCTGGTGGAAACCCTGGTGGCCCACCCCCACATGAGCCGAGTCGAGCGCGTCTATTTAATGACCACCCACCAGCAGGGCTTTTACAAGCGCATCGGCTTTGAAGAAAACGCCTCAACCACCATGGTGCTCTACAACAGCGCCGAGATCGAGATGCTGCCTTCCTTGGGTCAGCCTAGCGAGGTCACGGTTGGTTAAGAACTCACCCCCGCCGCCGAACCCCTGGGGAGAGTAAGGTACGCTACCATTTTGTAGACCAGGCTCCACCGTGGAGCTTATGTTAATTCACTAGGCAGTTAGGCCAAATTCAATGCACCAAACCCAGGATCTTCACGTTGTTGAAACTCGTCCCCTAGTCAGCCCGGCGCTGCTGCACCACGAGTTTCCGATGTCGGCGGAGGCGGCCACGCTGGTGGCGGACGCCCGCGATCGCATTCGCCACATTCTCTACAACGAAGATCGCCGCTTGCTGGTGATTGTCGGCCCCTGCTCAGTGCACGACATCGACGCCGCCTACGAGTACGGCCAAAAGCTGGTCAACCTGCGCCACGAGCTGTCGGGCCAGCTCGAAATCATTATGCGGGTCTACTTTGAAAAGCCCCGCACCAACGTGGGCTGGAAGGGGCTGATCAACGACCCCCACCTCGACGGCAGCTACGACATCAACACTGGCCTGCGCCTGGCCCGCAAGCTGCTGCTTGACCTAGCCCACTTGGGGCTGCCCGCCGCCACCGAGCTGCTCGACCCGGTGACACCGCAGTACATTGCTGATTTGATTGCCTGGACGGCGATCGGCGCTCGCACCACCGAAAGCCAGACCCACCGTGAAATGGCCTCGGGCCTCTCAATGCCCATTGGCTTTAAGAACAGCACCGACGGCAGCCTGCAAGCGGCGATGAACGCTATGGTGGCCGCCAGCCGCCCCCACCACTTTTTGGGCATTAACCAGAGTGGTCTGGCCAGCATTGTCACCACCACCGGCAACCCCGATGGGCATCTGGTGCTGCGAGGCGGCAAGGGTGGCCCCAACTTTAGCGCTGACCATGTGGTCAAAGCCGCTGAAGAGATGGCCAAGCTCAAGCTCAACCACCGCATGATGGTCGATTGCAGCCACGCCAACGCCAACAAAGACCACAACCGCCAAACCAACGTGCTAGATGACATCGCCGCCCAGGTGCGCGGCGGCTCGCGCCACATTCTGGGCGTGATGATTGAGAGCCACCTGAAGGCGGGCAATCAATCTATCCCCGACAATTTGCGGCAGCTCACCTACGGCCAGAGCATTACCGATGCCTGCGTAGATTTTGACACCACGGCTGCCATGCTGCGCCAGCTGGCCAGCGCGGTAGAACCATCGTTGCAGGCCGCACCGTTGAGTTAATTTGCTAACACCACAAACTATTTGTAGACATACAGCCTGGCAGCAAGTTCTACAGTAGTCAGCCCTACAATAGGGAAACCCTCTATGAGTAGCTGTCTATGTTAGATGCTCCAGACGCGCGCGAACAAATTTATCGTTATGTTGACCAGCTTTCCCAGGAGCGGCTGACAGTGGTGCTAGATTTTCTCTCGTATTTAGTGGAGCGTGAAGATAACGACGCTACGAAAGAGCTTTTGACGCTGCCGGGATTTGTAGCTGAGCTAAAATTCGTTGAGCAAGAGGCCGATGCAGGCGAGTTAGCTGACTGGCGAGTGCTCCGCAGCGATGTATAGGGTCAGGCTAGTTAAGAGCGCGGCTAAGTTCTTCAAATCGGTAGATCCGTCCTTAGCAAAACGTTTAGCCAGAGCTTTTGAGGTCTTGGAAGAAAGTCCGCATCAGCACCCTAATATCAAGGCTCTTAAAGGTGAGCTAGCCGGACGTTATAGGTGTCGGGTAGGAGACTATCGTGTCATTTATCGCATTGATGATGAGGATGCAGAAGTTATCGTTCTGTTGATTAAGCACCGACGAGATGCCTACGAGTAAAACAATGGGCAATTGGTTAGTGGGTGAAAAGATTTGTCCAATAGGCAAGAAGGCTCGTTCACTGGGTAAATAGCCTCATAAGCGACGTGAATAGTCTGGTTCACCAGGTAAGAAGCCTTGTTCATTAGATAATGAGCTTCGTGAGTGAGGTAGATAACCTTGTTTACCATGTGAATAGATCCGTCAGTAAATGCTAAAAGACTCACTCACAATGTCAAGAGTCTCGTCGGTGAGGTAAGAAGGTTCGTCAATGATGCCAAAAGCGATCGTCCACGAGATAGATAGACTCGGCAGCGAGAGCGATAGGCTCGGCCATGAGGCAAATAGCCTCATCCACCAGGTAGTAAAGCCTCGCTCGTGATTTAAATCGACCTATCCACCAAATAATGGGGCCTTGCCATGAGATAACCAGGCTTGCTAATGAGGTAAATGGTCTTCCCTGTGAGATAAATTACCTCATCAACGAGGTGAAAAGCACCGCTGCTGCCCCAAAGCAGCTGCAATAAGCCAAACTACAATTGGCGATAAGTGGCTATGGATAGTGGTCAAGCACCTGCAAGACGACGCGGCCTAACCTCACCCCGCCCCATCAAAAGCTAAAATCGCAAATCTAAAATTGCCATGACCCAAAACGAGCTGCTGCAACTCATCGACTAGGCCGCCGAAGGCTGGACAAAGTTAGACCTGGCGGGCAAAGGGTTGACGGCGCTGCCGCCCGAGATTGGCAAGCTAACCGGGCTAGAAACGCTAATTTTGGGGAAATACTGAGAGAACTCAGGGCTTTTGTCAATCTCAGCTGGGTCTGACACTATGAAATAGAGTTGTTCCGTGAAGTTTCGCCCCGTCGCTAACTATGCTTGACCAATCGCTCCAGTTCCTCACCCCCGAAGAATCGGCGGAAGTCGATAGGGCGCTGCTGTCGTCCCCAGAGAAATTTTTGGCCCGGCTGACCATCTCTACCGCCAAGCTACTTCGGGTGATCGCCGCTGATACCGAGACCCCCATTGAAGCCCTGACGGCGGTGCAGATTACCCAGTGGTTTGAAAAAGACGCCAAACTCAAACGTGAACAGGGGATAAATGCGTCGGTGCTCAAGTGGCAGGCGGAGGACTTTGGGTAGGGGGTAGGGAGTAGGGAGTAGGTGGAATACTCACGCCCCACGCCTCACCCCTCACCCCTCACGCCCCGTTTACCCGATCGCCGCTGACTTTCTGTAAACTGGGGAAGACCATCGCAACACCATAGATTAAGGAAGCAGCACGTCATGGGGTTATTTGATCGCGTTAGCCGAGTGGTTCGCTCTAACCTGAATGCGGCGGTGAGTTCGGCGGAGAATCCAGAGAAGATTCTGGATCAGGCCATTATTGATATGCAGGAAGACCTGGTGCAGATGCGTCAGGCGGTGGCGGGGGCGATCGCCAGCCAGAAGCGAGTGCAGCAGCAGTACGAGCGGGCCAGTAGTGAGGCTAATACCTGGCAGCAGCGGGCTCAGCTAGCTCTGCAAAAGGGCGACGACGAACTGGCGAAACAAGCCCTGCTGCGCAAGAAAACCCAGGCTGAAACCGCAGTTGCCCTCAAAACTCAGCTCGATGGCCAAAGCACAACCGTAGAGCAGCTCAAGCGCAACCTAATTGGCCTAGAGAGCAAGCTGTCTGAGGCCAAAACCAAAAAAGACATGCTCAAGGCTCGGGCCAGCGCCGCCAAGGCTAACGAGCAGCTGCAAAGTACCACCAGCAGTCTCAATACCAGCAGCGCCATGGCGGCCTTTGAGCGCATGGAAGAAAAAGTGCTGCAAATGGAGGCCACCTCCCAGGCGGCGGCGGAGCTGGCTGGAGCCGACCTGGAGAGCCAGTTTGCCTCCCTGGAAGCCGGGGGTGATGTAGATATGGAGCTGGCGGCGATGAAGGCCCAGCTGGCGGGCGGCACCGTAGACCAAGGACAACTGCCCGCCGCTGAGACGGCGATTCCGGCCACTGAGTCCCCTGAGGTAGACGCTGAGCTAGAAGAGCTTAGGTCGCAAATTGACAAGCTCGACTAGAGGTTTGCTCGGGGATAGAGGTTAGGGGCAATCATCGCCCAGCCTTTATCCCCGCCCATTCTCAACTGGGTATAGTAGAGATTCCGGGGTTCTCAACGCCAGCGAGCATATGCTCGACACTGATGGCGCGATCGCGCCCGTGGTTCTTGGCCCAGTACAGCGCCTTGTCGGCCAGGGTCACTAGGGTATGCGGCGTCTGTCCGTGGTTGGGGAAACTGGCCACCCCTAAGGAAATCGTCAGCGGCGGCAGCATCTGGCCGTTGAACGTGTTGGTCACATACTTCACCGCTCGACGGATCTTTTCGGCCCGCTTGAGGGCGACCTCAGGCGGGGTGTCAAGCAGCACCATGCAAAACTCTTCACCGCCATAGCGACAGACAATATCTTGGGAGCGCACATGGCCCCGCAGCAGCATGCCAATGTTCTTGAGCACGGCGTCGCCCGCCTGGTGGCCGTAGGTGTCGTTGACGGCTTTAAAGTGGTCAATATCGATCAAAATGATGCTGATATTCTGCTGGCTGTTGGCGGCATGGCAGAGGCTGTTGAGCACTGTCTCGGCATGGCGACGGTTGAGCAGCCCCGTCAGCGGATCTTTTAGCGCCTGATCTTGCAGATCTTCGAGCAGGAGCAGCCGCTGCATCACAAACAAAATTTGCTCCGACAGCTTCTTGAGCAGCGCCGTTTGCACCGGGTTGAAGGGTTCTGCCTCTAGCTGTACGAGCTGCACAGCACAGGTAGTGTCATTGACCATGCCCAGCACCATGCACTTGGTGCTCTGTTGAGGGCAGTGGGCGACCTCGCACTGGTGGCATTCTTGGCCGATGCCGGGCTGCTGCACCGACAGTTGCATCTGGGAATAGCAGCACTGCTGTTCTAACACCGTTAAAGACTGAGCGTCGCCCCACTCGGTGAGCACCGTCAGGTTTTCTGGAGCGTTTGAAAACAGCACCAGCCGCCCCGACTGGTGTGGGAAAAAATAGGGTAAGTAGGTTGCCAGTAGCTGGCCTAGCTGCTTGTAAGACAGACAAGACTGGAGCTGGGCGACCAGATCGACCAGACGGGGGTGGCCGTGGTGGAGGCGATCGTAGATGGCGCTACCGGGGTTGAGCGCCACCACCCGCGACAAAAAATCGACGCTGTGGGGGGGAGCACTTACCGGCAGCCCCGCGCTAGCCGCAGGCAGCGGGGTTGGAGCTGCGGGTTCGGCCAAGGTCAGGCACAAAAGCAGCTGCTGGGTGAGGTACTGAAGCGTTTTGACCTGCACCTCGCTCAGGCGATCTACGGCAAACCCAGGCACATAAATCGTAAAGTGATACCGGTAGTTATCGCTGTGCAAGTGCCCTACCAGCACTGATGTGGAGCCATTCCCAGGGGCTGGGGCTGCCCGGCTATAGGTACTGAGGGAAATCTGATCGCCCTCTAGCGTTGCGGCTTCTACCGGCTGGCTCGACAGCACCTCTCGCAAGGTGGCAGCCGGTAACTGGCCGTAGTTCATCACCCCGCCATGCCGCCAGTCGTCGCCAACCTGCACCGTCAGCGCCAGCTGAGGGGCGGATAGGGTTAACGAGGTGAGCCGCAAGAAGTTGCACAGGGCGGGGTAGGCATCTCCTAACGACGCAGGCTGAACTTGGTTCATGGCAGGGAGACCACCAGGGTAAAAGAGCATTAAATAAGGTTGTAGAGCCCCGATAGCTGCGAATGTATTGTGCAAATCGATCTCAGCTGCTGACCCAGGCAAGATGATTGGTGGCGCTTAATGACTGCTGTTCCAGACATTCCTAGAGACCGGCGCAAAACAAAGGTTTTATAATAGAGTGTTCCCTGATTGAGACCTACCGATTAACTCTGTTTCGCCAGCGGCAGACCGACCTAAACTCCTCCAGCACCATGCAAATTGCCCAACGGATGAGGCCTTTACAGGCCAACGTATTTGCCGATATGGATCTGGCTAAGGCAGCGGCCCGCGCGGCGGGCAAATCGATTGTCGATCTGTCGCTGGGGTCGTCAGACTTGCCGACGCCGGCCCACGTGCTAGAGGCGATCGCCGCTGCCCTGCACGACCCCAGCACCCACGGCTACTGTTTATTTTCAGGTACTCAAGGGTTTCGGGAAGCCGCCGCTCGCTGGTACACCAATAAGTTTGATGTAGCCGTCGATCCGGAGACCGAGGTGCTGCTGCTAATCGGCTCCCAGGAGGGCACGGCCCACCTGCCCCTAGCCATTCTCAACCCCGGCGACTTTGCCCTGCTGATGGATCCTGGCTACCCCTCCCATGTCGGGGGGGTATACCTGGCCGACGGGCAAGTTTACCCCATGCCCCTGCACGCCGAGGACGGGTTCTTGCCCCGCTTTGCCGACATCCCTGCGGCGGTGCTAGAGCAGGCGCGGCTAATGGTGTTGAGCTACCCCCACAACCCCACCACCGCTACGGCCTCGCTCAAATTTTGGCGAGAGGCGGTGGCCTTTTGCCAGAGGCACAACCTGGTGCTGGCCCACGACTTCCCCTACGCCGACCTGACCTTTACCGGCAAGCCAGCGATCTCGGCACTCCAGGCCGACCCCGACAAAACCTGCACCATCGAATTCTTCACCATGTCGAAGTCTTACAACATGGGGGGCTTTCGGGTGGGCTATGCGATCGGCAACGCCGAGATCATCAATGCTCTGCGCCAGATCAAGGCCAACGTCGATTTCAACCAGTATCCTGGCATTCAGCGGGGGGCAATCGCCGCCCTCACCGGCCCCCAAGACACCGTGCACAACATGGTCGCCACCTTTCGCCAGCGGCGCGACACGGCGGTAGCGGCGTTAAACCGCATCGGCTGGGCGGTGCCTAAACCCGATGCCACGATGTATCTCTGGGCTAAGCTGCCCGACCCCTGGGGCGATCGCTCTAAGGAGTTTTGTCTGCGCCTAGTGGAGCAGACCGGGGTGGCCCTGGCCCCTGGCATAGGCTTTGGCAAGGCGGGTGAGGGCTATGTGCGCATCGCCCTGGTGCATCCGCCGGACGTGCTAGAGGGGGCGATCGCCCGCATCGCTGAGTTCTTGCCCGATAGCGCTAGCAGAATTTCCTAGGGCAAGATCAGGGGCCGCCATAGGTGCCTAGGGCCGGAGCGCTGCTGTAAATAAATCCGTAGAAGCCGTTACAGCAATTCAAGCCGCAATAAAGCACCGATTAAGATGGAGTAATCGAGATAAGGATTGCATTAACTGCCCCGCCTGAAGCTCATGCTGGGCCACGCCATTCATTAGTATCCAGGGTGCAACTCATTGGGTGATCAGAACGACTCGCGGTTCTGGTGGTGCCAGTTCTCAGGGTAGGATCTAAGGGTAATGGTGACATCTCCATCCAGCACGGCTGATGGTCAGCTTCGCATCGTCGTGGTAGAGGACGACAGGGGCAACCGTCTATTTTTTGCAGATTACCTTACCTACTCTGGGTTTAGAGTGCTGGCCCTGCCCCACGGGCTAGACCTACAGCAGCATTTGAAAGAATTTCAGCCTCACCTACTGCTGCTGGATCTAGGGCTGCCCGAAATTGACGGCTACACACTCCTCAAACAGCTGCGCGCCTCCGAACTGTGGCGGCACCTGCCGGTGATCATTGTGTCGGGCTACGCCTTTGCCGAAGACCAGCAGCGCGCCTTAAACCTGGGGGCGCAGCAGTACTTGGTCAAGCCGGTCGCCCTCCAGCAGCTTACCCAGGCTATTCATACCGTGTTGCGATCGCCCGAGTAGAGGCTTAGCGATCGCCGGGCGAGTTGGGGTTGAGCTTAGATTGGGTGGTCTGGTTTGTGGGTTAGAAGGTTGACAGGTTAGCAGGTTAAAACGTTCGAACCTGCCAACCTGCCAGCATCTCCTCGTATCTTTTGAGTTCTTCCGTGAACCTAAGCTGCTGTTATGACAGGCTGCTGTCCCCAGACTGCTGTTCAGCGAGAAATCGCTCTACATCTCGACTTAAGACTTGGACTGCTTCGCCAATATCGCCAATGGTGAGCTCAAGCTGAGACGATGTTGCCATCGCCGACTGGAGCCGGTTGAGAATATCTCTGATTTGCTCGCGATAGCGAGTTTCGAACTCTTGGGGGGTCATGTGGGCAGGGCCTCGTAGCGGTAACGATCAGGAACAAGATGTAATACTAACTACATCAAGGGCGAGAGGTTTCCAGAAGAAATGGCTTATAAAATCAATCTTTACAGTTCTAGGCGCGATCGCAAGCCCGCGTGAAGCAGGATATATAAATCACCTGCTCATCTACGCATAAATACTGAATTATTCAAAATGCCCATAGGCCACCCAAACATATCACCCCTTCTTACTGCGGAAAACCGTCTGCTCAGGAGAATTTTGCCGGACAAATTTGCCGCTATCCTGGTTAGTACAAAGGTTTAGGCGCGCTGCCTGTGACTTCGGTTCAACCCATCACCCTAATTAACGACCCCGACCGGCTTGAGGCGCGGCTCAAAGAGATCCCCAAGGAGCCGGGGGTCTATTTTATGAAAGATGGCCGCGACCAGACGCTCTACATCGGCAAGTCGAAATGTCTGCGCACGCGGGTGCGATCGTACTTTCGCGACTTTCACGGCCACATGCCGCGCATTACCGTGATGGTGATGCAGATTGTCGAAATCGAGTTTATCGTTACCGACACCGAGGCCGAGGCCCTGGCGCTGGAAGCCAACCTGATCAAGCAGAATCAGCCCCACTTCAACGTGCTGCTGAAGGATGACAAGAAGTACCCGTACCTCTGTGTCACCTGGTCAGAAGACTATCCCCGGATTTTTATCACCCGCAAGCGGCGCAAGAGCCTGAAGGATCGCTACTACGGCCCCTATGTGGATGTGGGTCTGCTGCGCAGCACGCTGCACCTGGTGAAGCGAATATTCCCGTTGCGGCAGCGACCCCAGCCGGTACACCGCGATCGCCCCTGTCTCAACTACGACATTGGCCGCTGCCCCGGCGTCTGCCAGCAGCTGATCTCGCCGGAGGACTACCACAAAACCCTTCAGCGCGTCGTCATGGTGTTCCAGGGCCGCACGACGGAACTGGTAGACATTCTCACCGCCCAGATGGAAAAGGCGGCGGAGGATCTCAAGTTCGAGCAGGCTGCGCGGCTCAGGGATCAAATTCGCGGGTTAGAGCGCCTTTGTGCGGATCAGAAGGTGGCCCTGCCCGACGATACGGTGTCGAGGGATGCGATCGCCCTGGCTGCCGACGACAAACACGCCTGCGTACAGATCTTCCAGGTGCGGGCCGGTCGCTTGGTGGGTCGCCTGGGCTTCACCGCCGATGCCGAGTCGGGCACGCCGGGCGAAATTCTTCAGCGGGTGCTAGAAGATCACTACCAGACTGTGGAGGCGGTCGAAATTCCGGCGGTGATTTTGGCCCAGCACGAGCTGCCCGAGGGTGACATTTTGGCCCAGTATCTTACCCAGCGGCGGGGCCGCAAGGTGTCCGTGGAAGTGCCCCAGCGCCAGACCAAAGCCGACCTGATTGAAATGGTCGAGCGCAACGCCCAGTACGAGCTGGCCCGCACCCAGGCCGCCGCCGATCGCAACATTCAGGCATTGCAAGATTTGGCGATCGCGATCGACCTGCCCGACTTGCCCAAGCGCATCGAAGGCTACGACATCTCCCACATCCAGGGTTCCGACGCCGTCGCTTCCCAGGTGGTGTTTGTCGATGGCATGCCCGCCAAGCAGCACTACCGCCACTATAAAATCAAAAATCCCGACGTGAAGCCCGGCCACTCCGACGACTTCGCCAGCATGGCCGAAGTGATTCGCCGCCGCTTTCGCCGCTACGCCACCGACCCCACCAAGCAGCGTCTGGGCAACCCTGACTGGCCCGACCTGGTAATGATCGACGGCGGCAAAGGCCAGCTCTCGGCTGTGGTCGAAGTCCTGAAAGAACTCAACCTGCTGCAAGACATCAACGTCGTCAGCCTGGCCAAAAAACGCGAGGAGATCTTCCTGCCCGGCGAATCAATTCCGCTGCCCACCGAAGCCGAGCAGCCTGGCGTTCAGCTGTTGCGCCGCCTGCGCGACGAGGCCCACCGCTTTGCGATCAGCTTTCACCGCAAGAAAAGGACAGATCGGATGCGGCGATCGCGCCTCTCCGAAATCCCCGGCCTCGGCCAGCACCGCCAGAAAGAACTGCTCGCCGCCTTCCGCTCCATCGACTACATCCGCGAAGCCAGCCCCCAACAGCTCGCCACTGTTCCCGGCATTGGCCCTCAGCTGGCGCAGCAGATCTACGAATACTTCCATCCCCAGGCTGAGGAGATTGAGGAGATGGTGTAGGGGGTGAGGGAGTGATGGGGAAGGTGAGGGAGATGAGGAAGATGGGGAAGGGGGCCGCTAATACAGAGTCGAATGTTGCTCACAGGCCCATCTGCAAGACAGAGGTTTAAACCGATGATCGGCTAATCCTTTCCGTTGGGTCCAGGGCGGCGGCACGGCCCTGGTCGAGGGGGGCTGGGGACAATCGAAATGTCCCCAGCGGTCAATCTGGCTTTGTCACAGGTCTACTGCCCTGAGCCTGAGCTGGTGGGCAGCAGCTGAAGGGGATGGTGCCTTGCTGCGCGAATGCACCCTACGGGAACTGTTTACACTAGGGAAAGTCCCCTAAATCAATACTCCCCCTATGACCGTCGATGCCAACCTGCTAGAGCTGCTGTTTAGCGGTGCCAACCTCTTCGTGCTGCCCTTTTGGACGCTGATGATACTGGTGCCCAATACCAAACTCACCCGCACCGTCATGGGTTCCCTCCTGCCCTTTGCGGCCCTCGCGGGGCTATACCTCTTTCTCTTCGTTACCAGCTTTACCAACGTCGCAGGCATCGAAGCCCTCTCCGACCCCAACCTTAGCCTAAGCGACCTGGCTGCTATCTTTGCCCAGCCCCACGTCACCGCCACCGGTTGGGTTCACTTTCTCGCCTTTGACCTCTTTGTCGGTCGCTGGATTTACGGGCAAGGCCAAGAAAGCGGCGTCTTCACCCGCCATTCCCTCGCCCTATGTTTCTTTGCCGGCCCCCTGGGGCTGCTGTCGCATCTGGTCACAGACGCGGTTTGGAAGCGGTTTGCAGGCGGAAAGGTGGAAGCGCCTGTGGGTGGGTAGATGGGTCGGTGGGTAGGTGTAATGTTGCGTTCACTCATCCACATCACCCACATCACCCACTCCCCCTAGTCCCCAAAGGGTGATACAACTATCCCAGTGTTGGCCAGTTAGTTAGATAAAACCTGATGAGTTCTTTGGTGTCGTGGATGGGTAAAGGCAACGGAATTTGGGCACGGCAGCCCTGGCGGCGAGTGGTGCAGTTTGTGGGGCTGTTTGGGCTGGTGTTTGCGATCGCCCTGGGCTGCGCCGGCAACGACCAACCCGCTGCCAATGCCCCTGCCGGTGAGGGCGATGGCCGCATCACCATTGGCACTACGCTGACTGCCCGCACCCTCGACCCCGCCGACGCCTACGAAACCTTCCCCGGCATTTTGCTCTACAACCTGGGCGATCGCCTCTACACCTACGAGCCCGGCACCACCAACCTGGTGCCCCAACTCGCCACCGAGCTACCCACCGTCAGCGACGATGGCCTCACCTACACCATTCCCCTGCGGGACGACGTCACTCTCCACGACGGCACCCCTTTCAATGCCGAAGTGATGGCCTTTTCCATTCAGCGATTTATGGAAAATGGCGGTCGCCCCGCCTACCTGCTGTCTGACAAAATTGCCACCGCTGAGGCCACGGGAGACTATGAGCTTACCCTGACCCTCAAAACCCCCTTTGCGGCATTCCCTGCCCTGCTGAGCTTTTCGGGCGTCACCCCGGTTTCACCCGAGAGTTACGAGATTGGCACCGGCAGTTTCAAACCCGACAGCTTTGTGGGCACCGGCCCCTACAAGCTATCGGGCTTCACCAGCGACTCGATTAAGCTCGACGTCAACCCCGACTACTGGGGCGACGCCCCCGCCAACCAGGGCATCGACATTCAGATCTTTACCAGCCCCGCCAACCTCTACAACACCTTTAGAACCGGCGGCCTCGATATCGCCTACCAAACCCTCGACCCTGAGCAGGTCGCGGCCCTAGAGCGCGAAGAAAGCTCCGGCGGCTGGCAGGTGATCGAGGCGGGCACCAACGTCATTAACTACATGGCGCTCAACCAAAAGATTGCGCCGCTAGACGATGTGCGGGTACGCCAGGCGATCGCCGCCATGATCGATCGCCCCCTGCTCAACGAGCGCGTCTTCCAGGGTCAGGCCGAACCCCTCTACAGCCTGATTCCCGCCAGCTTTGACATTGCTAAGCCGGTGTTCAAAGACGCCTACGGCGACGGCGACTTTGACAAGGCCAAAACCCTGCTTACCGAAGCCGGATTCTCAGAGGCTAAACCATTAACTTTAGAAATCTGGTATCCCTCAGCTTCCACCACCCGCAGCATTGTCGCCAACACCCTCAAAGAATCGATTGAGGCGGGCCTACCGGGGTTGGTGACGGTGAGCGTACAAAATACCGAAGGGGCCACCCTCTGGGAAAACGTGGGCAAAGGCATTTACCCCATCGTTCTGGCCAACTGGTACCCCGACTACTACGATCCCGACACCTTCATTCAACCCTTTATGAGCTGCGAAAAAGGCAGCAACAACCTCTGCGACGAAGGTCCATCCCAGGCCAATGGCTCGTTTTACTACAGCCCCGAAGCCAACCAGCTAGTGGCTAAACAGCAGGCTGAGCAAGACCCCGCCGCCCGCCAGCAGGTGATCGCCGACCTCCAGCAGATGATGGTTGATGACGTGCCCTACGTGCCCCTGTGGCAAAACAAAGACTACGTCTTTGCCCAGGACGGCATAGAAGGTGTGGCGGTGGAGCCAACCCAGCAGTTTTTGCTGTGGAAAATTTCCCGAGGGTAGTCCTGCTGTCATGGGTCTTATAGTTGAGAAATAGCCTTACTTAACCCCTAGAGCAGGTGTCCTGGCATGGATATTGCAGCTACGCTCAGCGAGATTAAATCCCTCAGCCTAGAGGAGCGAATCCACCTGGTACAGGCCATCTGGGACAGCATTGCCGCTGAGCAAGTCCATCTCGATTTAACCGACGACCAGAAACAAGAGCTGGATCGTCGCATCGATGCCTACGACACCGATCCCCAAAATGTATTGACCTGGGACGAGGTAAAAGCAACGATTAAAGAAGAGGCATGAACTACGCTTTGGTTTTCCGCCCAGAGGTCAGTGGAGAGCTACGCGAGGCTCATCGCTGGTACGAAAGCCAAAAGTCAGGTCTAGGGGATGAGTTTTTAGACTGCGTTAGCGATACGCTGGGCCGTATTGCCTTGATGCCAGCCGCCTATGTGGTGGTCTATCGAGATGTTCGCTGCGCGCTGGTGCAACGATTTCCTTACGCTATTTACTACCGCGCTGTGTCGAGTCGATTGATTGTAACAGCTGTCTTTCACAGCCGACGCGATCCAAAATCCTGGCAAGACCGCAACTAATTTCCTGGTTCCTTCCCCTCCCTATTTCCCATGTCCTCTCGCTCTGCCGCTCTGCGTTACTACATCTTCACCCGGCTGCTGCTGGCCCCGCTGATGATCTTGACCATCACTACGGTGGTGTTTTTGCTGCTGCGGGCGACGCCGGGTGACCCAGTCGATGCACTGCTGGGGGCGCGGGCTCCGGCGGCAGCGAAGGATGCGCTCAGATCGCAGCTTGGCCTAGATCAGCCCTTGTTCATTCAATACTTGAGCTACTTAGGGGATCTGCTGCGGCTGGATCTGGGGTCTTCTCTGGCGACCCAGGGGCAGACCGTGTGGCAAATTATTCGGGCGCACTTTCCCGCTACGGTGGAGCTGACGGTGTGCGGCATGATTGTCGCCACGGTGGTGGGAGTCGGCGTCGGTGCGCTGGCGGCCTCGCGCCCCAACTCGCCGCTGGATGCGGGGGGACGGCTGTTTGGCATTATTACCTACGCCATTCCGATGTATTGGTTTGGCATGATCTTGCAGCTCATTTTTGCGGTGCAGCTGCGCTGGTTCCCCATCGGCACGCGCTACCCGCTGCGGGCCGCGCCCCCGGCTGGGCCAACTGGGCTGTATCTGCTGGATAGCTTGCTGACGCTTGACTTTAGTGCGTTTTTTACCACCCTGTATTACCTGGCTTTGCCCAGCCTCACCCTGGGGATTTTAATCAGCGGCGTGTTTGAGCGTATGGTGCGTGTCAACCTGAAGCAGACCCTGGCCGCAGACTACGTGGAGGCGGCCAGAGCGCGGGGCATTCCAGAGCGGCGCATTGTGCTGGTGCATGCGCTGAAGAATGCGATGATTCCGGTAATTACGATTTTGGGCTTGACCTTTGCCTCAATGCTGGGAGGTGCGGTGCTCACGGAGGTGACGTTTTCGTGGCCAGGGCTGGCCAACCGCCTCTACGAAGCGATCTCCCAGCGCGACTACCCGGTGGTGCAGGGATTGATGGTGTTTTTTGCCATGATTGTGGCGGTGCTCAGCATTGCGATCGATATTTTAAATGCCTATATTGATCCCCGCATTCGCTACTAAACGGGCCGGTTGGGGCTGACTCTGCACCCATGGGTTAACCGCCAGAATTGCCTCACTTGCTCGGAGGCGGTGGCCAGTAGTGGGGAATGGCTGAACAGCTTGTGGCGACAAACCAGCCTATGCTCTACCCAGGCGTTACACCCCAGGGCCGCAGGCCCAGCGCCCAACTGATATACTGAACGTCCAACCGTTACAAAAAGCAAAGCGCAAGCCTGCCCGCCCACGGAGATTATGCAGCCAACCGATCCGGATAAGTTTACCGCCAAAGCTTGGGACGCCATTGTTGAGGCCCAGGACGTGGCTCGCCGCTGCAAACATCAATATATGGAGGTCGAGCATGTCATCATCGCGCTGCTCGACCAGGAAGAAGATGGGCTGGCCCACAAGATACTGGCCAAGGCCGGCCTCGACAGCGACCAGATTCTTGACGAGCTAGAAACCTTTGCCCAGCGCCAGGCCCGCGTGCGCCCCGGTGTTGACAGCAACCTCTACCTGGGTCAGAGCCTCGATCGCATGCTCGATCAGGCCGAAGCGGCCCGCCAAACCCTCAAAGACAAGTTCATCTCCGTCGAGCACCTGCTGCTGGGTTTTCAGGAAGACGAGCGCATTGGCCGTCGGCTACTGCGGGGCTTTAACGTAGAAGGCCCAGAAATGATAGCGGCGGTGCAGGCGGTGCGCGGCAGCCAGAAAGTCACCGATCAGAACCCCGAGTCGCAGTACGATGCGCTAGAGAAATACGGCATTGACCTCACCCAGCTCGCCCGCGACGGCAAGCTCGACCCCGTAATTGGACGCGACGACGAGATCCGCCGCGTGATTCAGGTGCTGTCGCGGCGCACGAAAAATAACCCGGTGGTGATTGGCGAACCGGGAGTGGGCAAGACGGCGATCGCCGAAGCCCTGGCCCAGCGCATTATCAATGGCGAGGTGCCCGAATCGCTCAAGGGCCGCACGTTAATTTCCCTCGACATCGGCGGGCTGATCGCCGGGGCCAAGTTTCGCGGCGAATTTGAAGAACGACTGCGGCTGGTGCTTAAGGAAGTCACCGACTCCGCTGGGCAGGTCGTGCTGTTTATTGACGAGCTACACACCGTGGTCGGAGCCGGGGCCGGACAGGGCACCATGGATGCCAGCAACCTGCTCAAGCCGATGCTGGCGCGGGGCGAGCTTCGCTGCATTGGGGCCACCACCCTCGACGAATACCGCAAGCACATCGAAAAAGACGCTGCTCTAGAGCGTCGCTTTCAGCAGGTTTATGTGGGCCAGCCCAGTGCCGAAGATACCATCTCCATTCTGCGGGGGCTGAAAAAGCGCTATGAGTCTTACCACGGCGTCGATATTGCCGACAGCGCCCTGGTGGCGGCGGCGGTGCTATCGGATCGCTACATTGCCGATCGCTTTTTGCCCGATAAGGCCATCGACCTAGTGGATGAAGCCGCCGCCAAGCTCAAAATGGAGATCACCTCCAAACCCGAAGAGCTGGAGGGCATCGAGCGTCGCCTCATGCAGCTGGAGATGGAAAAGCTCTCCCTGGAGGGTGAAAACGGGACGGCCACCAAGGCCTCCCGCAGCCGTCTCAGCCGCATTGAGCAAGAGATTACCGAACTCCAGGCCAAGCAGCAGGAGTTTAGCGGTCAGTGGCAGAGCGAGAAGCAAGCCCTCGACGCTATTCACAACCTGAAAGATGAAGAGGATCAGATTCGCCTGCAAATCGAACAGGCCGAGCGAGCCTACGACCTCAATAAGGCCGCCAAACTCAAGTACGACAGTTTGGAGAAGATTCAGCGCGATCGCGAAACCCTAGAGGCCCAGCTAATTGAAGTGCAGGCCCAGGGCAACACCCTGCTGCGCGAGCAGGTCACCGAGGCCGACATTGCCGAAATTGTCGCCAAGTGGACGGGCATCCCCGTCAACCGACTGATGGAGTCGGAGCGCCAAAAGCTGCTCCAGCTCGAAGGCCACCTGCACGAGCGGGTGATCGGCCAAGACGAAGCCGTAGAAGCCGTCGCCGCCGCCATTCGCCGCGCCAGAGCGGGCATGAACGACCAGGGTCGCCCCCTGGGTTCCTTCCTATTTATGGGGCCGACCGGGGTGGGCAAAACCGAGCTGGCCCGCGCCCTGGCCGAGTTTCTGTTCGACACCGAAGATGCGCTGATCCGCATCGACATGTCGGAGTATATGGAGAAAAATGCCGTGTCGCGGCTGGTGGGGGCACCCCCCGGCTACGTGGGCTACGAGGATGGGGGCCAGTTGTCTGAAGCGGTGCGCCGCCACCCTTACTCAGTAGTGCTGCTCGACGAGGTCGAAAAAGCTCACCCTGACGTGTTTAACATTCTCTTGCAGGTGCTCGACGATGGTCGCATCACCGATTCCCAGGGTCATCGGGTCGATTTCCGCAACACCGTGGTGATCATGACTAGCAACCTGGGCAGCGACCACATTCTAGAGCTGGCGGGCGACGACGATCGCTACGACGAAATGCGCACCCAGGTGCTCAAGGCGCTGCAAAAGCAGTTTCGCCCCGAGTTTCTCAACCGGGTGGATGACCTGATTCTCTTCCACTCGCTGCGCAAGAGTGAGCTGCGTAAGATTGTGGCTCTGCAAATTCGCCGGGTGCAGCGCCGCCTGGCTGACCAAACTATCGGTCTGGAGATTGCCACCCCGGCGATCGACTTCATCGCCGAGAGCGGCTACGACCCGGTGTATGGCGCTCGCCCCCTGAAGCGTGCCATCCAGCGGCTGTTAGAAAACCCCATTGCCACCAAGATTCTAGAGACCACCTTTGCCCAGGGCGCAACCATCACGGTGGATTTGCAGGATGGGAAACTGGTGTTTAGCCACCAGGAACCCGCAGCCGCTGAGATTTCAGCGGCTGCGGCAGATGAAGCCGCCCCAGTAGAGTCAGTAATGGCAGGTTAGCCTCTCCGTCTTCACTCTGAGCGGAGTCGTATCCTTCGACTACGGTGCTTCGACTCCGCTGAGCCACCGTAGTTGCGCTATTGCTTACGCAGCAAAATTACGTCCTGCCCCACGATCGTCAACTCGGCCTGCCAGTGGGCGGCCAGCCACTCAAAGGTCTGCACCGAAAAAAAGCAGATGTGGGTGCGATCGCTCTTGTAGTGCCACCCAGCAAAGGCGGCATTGTCGCGGGAAAGTTTGGTCATGATTCCCAAGATGCCGCCGGGTTTAAGGCAGCTCCAAAGGCGATCGAGTTCCATCCGAGGCTGGCGCAGGTGCTCGACGACTTCGGTAGCGGTGATGAAATCGTACAGTTGAGCAAAAACCGTACCATCATCAGCATAGAACGGATCGTAGAGGACGACGCGGTGACCGGCTGCTTCGAGCATGACCGAGAGGGTTGGCCCAGGGCCAGAGCCAAAGTCGAGCCCTTGGCTACTGGGGGCTAAACAATCCAGCAAAGGATCCCCTAAGCGACTCAGAAACCGACGGTAGCCCAGGTCTTGAGCGCAGTTTTGGTGCAGATCGTACTCAGCTTTTTCGGCCTGGAAGGAGAGAAAGCTGGCGGGCAGCACAAAGATTAGATTGCAGCGATCGCAGCGGTAGTAGGCGCGACGATGGCTCAGTTCTGGGCAATCGCGGTAGATTTCCTGCCCCTGGTCACCCTTGCATAGGGGACACCGTTGACCGCTCATGGCCTCTCCTCAAGCTCAGCTTTTCTGGCCATGACCATCGCGCCATCCGTTTGTGGGTGCATGCAGCCTAGCACTTCGGCCGATTACAGCAGACGCAGAATTTGTGAGTCAGTCCAGAATCGCTTGACTTAGACCCAACGGCACCAGAGCGCCACCGTGGCAGCGGCTTATGGCTCATAGAGCGACAGCCCTCCAGTGCGGTTTAGGTTTAAAATGCCGGCGTATCAGCCGTTTTTTGGGGGTTATACCTAGGCTGAACAACGCCGGTTGCCCCCAACCCTGTCGGCACCTTCTAGGCCGAACGACGCAGGTTTGCCCCGAGCCATCGGCCCGCTACGGCAGCCAGTGAACACTCTAAGGACAGTTCCTGATTTTTTGGCGTCAATGGTCACTTCCCAATTCCCTATCCCCATTCGTGTCGGTCTATTGCACTCGCTGACCGGCACCATGGCCCTCAGCGAAACCCCTCTGGTAGATGCCGCTCTGATGGCGATCGCAGAAATTAACCAGGCGGGCGGCGTGCTGGGTTGCCCCCTTGAGCCAGTGATTCGCGACGGCGGCTCAGACCCAGCGCAGTTTGCGGCCATGGCCCAGGCGCTGATTGAGGTTGACCAGGTGGCAACGGTGTTTGGCGGTTGGACATCCCTCAGCCGCAAGGCGGTGATGCCGGTCTTTGAAGCCCACCGGATGCTGCTGTGGTACCCCATCCAGTACGAAGGGCTAGAGCAGTCGCCCTGGATTTTCTACAGCGGCGCTTGCCCTAACCAGCAGGTTGAACCGGCTCTAGAGTGGCTGTTGGCCCAGGGCAAGCGCCGCATCTACCTGCTGGGGTCAGACTATGTGTTTCCTCGGGTGGCCAACAAAATTCTTAAGGGCCAGCTGCATCACCACCAGGGGGAGCTAGTCGGGGATGCTTACGTACCCCTGGGGGCCACTGAATTTGAGGCTGTTGTGCAAGACCTGCGGCAGGTGCGCCCCGATGCCGTGTTTAGCACCCTCAACGGCGACAGCAACCTGGCCTTTTATCAGCAGTTTGCGACGGCGGGGTTCACCCCCGACCACATGCCCGTCATGGCTATGAGCGTGGCCGAGGCCGAGCTTCAGCGCATTGGCCCCGTCGCCGCTGGCCACTACGCCTGTTGGAGCTACTTTCAGAGCCTAGATACGCCCGTTAACCAGCGGTTTGTGGCCGAGTTCAAACGGCGCTACGGGGCCAATCGCGTCACCAGCGACCCGATTCAGACCGCCTATACCCAGGTCTATCTGTGGCGGCAGGCGGTGGAGCAGGCTCAGACAGTGGCCAGTGAGGCGGTGCGAGCGGCGGCCTATGGGCAGTGCTGGCGATCGCCCAGCGGTGAGGTGTGCTGCGAAACCAACCACCATCTGCAAAAAGAATGCCACATTGGCCAGGCCCAGGCCGATGGTCAGTTTCGCGTGGTGCATTCCAGTCCGGGGCGGCTCCACCCGCTGCCCTGGCTGGGGGTAGAAGCTGAGTCTTTCCCCGCCGCCGATGTGGTGGTCGAAATGCTGGGGGAGGTCTCGCGCTGCGTGCAGTACAGCTGGGAGCTAGAGCAGCAGTCGCGCCGTCTAGAGCAGACCCTGGCTGAGCTGCGCCTAGAGGTGGCCCAGCGCCAGCAGGCCGAGGCCGCCCTGACCGCCGCCAACGCCGAAATCAGCACCCTCAACCAGGCCCTTGAGATCGACAACAGCCGCATGAACGCCGAGCTGAGCGTGGCCCGCCAGCTCCAGCAGATGATTTTGCCCAAGCCCGAGGAACTGTCGGCGATCGCCCATCTCGACATTGCCGGATTCATGGAGGCCGCCGAGGAGGTAGGGGGCGACTACTACGACATTCTGCAAGACAGCAGCAGCCTGGTCACCATTGGCATTGGCGATGTGACGGGCCACGGGCTCGAAAGCGGCGTGCTGATGATCATGGCCCAGACGGCGGTGCGCATGCTGCGGGCGCTGAACCAAACCGATCCTCTGGTCTGCTTCAACGCCCTTAACGAGGTGGTTTACCAAAACCGCCTGCGGATGAGTTCTTTTCGCAACCTGTCGCTGGCGCTGATTGACTATCGCGATGGCAAACTCTCCATTAGCGGCCAGCATGAGGAGGTGATTGTGGTGCGCGCCGGCGGCACGGTCGAACGCATCGACACCTTTGACCTGGGCTACCCGGTGGGCATGGTGGCCGATATCTCGGCGTTTGTTGCCCAGCACCAGATTGAGCTGGGCGTGGGCGACACGATTGTGCTCTATACCGACGGCATTACCGAGGCGGAGAACTGCGATCGCAAGTTCTACGGTCTAGACCGCCTCACCCAGGTGGCGCAGCAGCACTCGGCTCAATCGGCCCAGGAGATGCGGGTCGCCATCATGGCCGATGTGCATGCCCACATTGGCGACCACACCATCTACGACGACATTACCCTGGTGGTGCTCAAACGCAGACTCTAGCCCGATGAGCGCGGCCCATCCTTACCCCTAGCCGCGCTCCTGCACCAGGTAGCCGCAGCGGTGTTCGCCCTTGACCAGCCAGTGGGTGCGCTGCACTGAGCAGTCGGTCAGCGCCACCTGAAACATCTCCAGCTCGTGGCCGCACACGCTGGGGAATGACTCCGCAATGTGGGAAATAGCGCAGTTGTATTCCGTAATGACGTAGCCGGGGCCGGTTTGGCGAATATCGCCATCGCTGACCGCATGCCACTCAGACATGTAGCCCTCAGCCTGGCGAAGCTGCACCAGCCGAGCCACCCGTTCAGCTAAGCTGCCAGTGCCGACGCGATCGCGATACTCCAGCGCTTTGCGCTCCCACTGTTTGCGCAGTACATTGCCCACCTGATCTTGGCCCATGGTGGCCGCTAGCGTGTCGAGCAGCGAAATGGCAAATTCGTCGTATTTGGCGGGGAAGCGATCGCGCCCCTTAGCGCTGATCTGATACAGATGGTTGGGTCGCCCCATGCCCTCCTGCACCGCTCGGTGCTCAATAAGGGCTTCGGCTTCCAGATCCTTTAGGTGACGGCGAATAGCCTGGGTACTTACCTCAAAGTGCTCTGCCAAGTCATGTGCCGTGGCTTCGCCCTGCCGCAGCAGGTGCATCAAAATGTCGTCTTTTGTAGAGGTGGAGGGTTGCTGCACAGAGGTCATGGCGTTGGCCCACAGTAAGACTTATAGAGGACATGGCCACAGCAGACTATACCTACCTAGACCAGGGCGATCCCAGTCCATCGGACGATAATCTACTTTGACAACCTTTATGTTGCTAAACTAGTCTAAGATCAGTTAGACAACTTAAATGTTGCTTTAATTGTATAAAATTATTGGGCTGTGTAGCGTACTAATCCCGTAATGACTGACCCCAAAACCACCCAGGCCACCGATAAGAACCTAGAGCTCATGCGCAACTTTGCCCAGAGCTACGCCAAGCGCACCGGCACCTACTTCTGCTCCGACCTTGGTGTAACGGCGGTGGTGCTAGAAGGTCTAGCCAAACACAAAGACGACCTCGGCGCACCCCTATGCCCCTGTCGCCACTACGAAGACAAAGAGGCCGAGGTCAAAGCCATTTACTGGAACTGCCCCTGCATCCCCATGCAGGAGCGCAAAGAGTGCCACTGCATGCTCTTTCTCACCTCCGACAACCCCTTTGCGGGTGAGCAGCAAGACATTACCTTCGAGACTATTCGTACCGAGACCAACAAGTTTTAGAGGCTTGCTCGCTCCGCCGAGTTTCGCCGATCCCAACCGTGCAGCCCGTTCAAAGAGTCGCGTCATGAGTGCTTCCGTTCAAACCCTTGTCAGCCAGCCCTATAAGTACGGCTTCACCACCGACATTGAGGCCGACGCCATTCCTCGCGGTCTCAGCGAAGATGTGGTGCGCATGATCTCAGCCAAAAAGAATGAGCCCGCCTTCATGCTGGAGTTCCGGCTGAAGGCCTACCGCAAGTGGCTGACGATGAAAGAGCCCGCCTGGCCCAACGTCAAGTATCCGCCCATCGACTATCAAAACATCGTCTACTACTCGGCCCCCAAGACCCAGCCTAAAAAGCTGGGCAGTCTGGATGAAGTCGATCCGACGATGCTCGAAACTTTCGAGAAGCTGGGTATTCCCCTCTCGGAGCAAAAGCGGCTGGCCAACGTAGCGGTAGACGCCATCTTTGACAGCGTTTCAATCGCGACCACCTACAAAGAAAAGCTGGCAGAATCCGGTGTGATCTTCTGCTCGATCTCCGAGGCGCTGCAAGAGCACCCCGACCTGGTGGAGAAGTACTTGGGTACCGTCATCCCCATCGGCGACAACTACTTTGCGGCGCTGAACTCGGCGGTATTTAGCGACGGGTCGTTCGTTTACATTCCCAAAGACACTAAGTGTCCGATGGATCTGTCTACTTACTTCCGCATTAACAATGGCGACTCGGGTCAGTTTGAGCGCACATTGATTGTGGCGGAATCGGGCAGCTCGGTGACGTACCTGGAGGGCTGTACTGCCCCGATGTATGACAGTAATCAGCTCCATGCGGCGATCGTCGAACTGGTGGCGATGGATGATGCCAGCATCAACTACTCCACCGTGCAGAACTGGTACGCGGGCGACGAAAACGGCAAGGGCGGCATCTACAATTTCGTCACCAAGCGCGGCCTCTGCGCCGGGAGGAACTCCAAGATCTCCTGGACTCAGGTAGAAACTGGCTCGGCCATCACCTGGAAGTACCCTAGCTGCGTGTTGGTGGGCGATAACTCCGTGGGCGAGTTTTACTCGGTGGCGCTGACCAACAACATGCAGCAGGCCGACACCGGCACCAAGATGGTGCATGTGGGCAAAAACACCCGCAGCACCATTATCTCTAAGGGTATTTCGGCGGCGAACTCAAAGAATAGCTACCGAGGCCTGGTGAAAATCGGGCCAAAGGCGATCGGGGCACGCAACTATTCCCAGTGCGACTCAATGCTGATCGGGGACACTTCCAGCGCCAATACTTTCCCCTACATTCAGGTGCAGAACAGCACCGCTCAGGTCGAGCACGAGGCCTCGACCTCCAAAATCGGCGAAGACCAGCTGTTCTACTTTGCCCAGCGAGGCATTTCGCCGGAAGATGCGGTGTCGATGATCATCAGCGGGTTCTGCCGCGATGTGTTTAACAAGCTGCCCATGGAGTTTGCCGCCGAGGCGGACAAGCTGCTGGCCCTGAAGCTTGAGAACACGGTGGGGTAGATGGGTGAATTACCCGTAGGGTGCATCCGCGAAGCGATGCACCGTCCCCGCCGGAATCCTCCCATGGCCCTCACCCCAGCCCCTCTCCCACGAGGAGAGGGGAGCCGGAAAAACCAATCCAAAACCCAAAATTTCATTGCGCAGGAGCATGGTGGGCGGTGCCCACCCTACGAAAGAACCATGATTAACGAAAACAGCGAAATCATCCTCTCGGTGCGCGACCTTCGCGCTACCGTAGACGGCACCGAAATTCTCAAGGGCCTCAACCTAGAGGTGCGGGCTGGAGAAATTCACGCCATCATGGGCCTCAACGGCTCGGGCAAAAGCACGTTCTCGAAGGTGCTGGCGGGTCATCCCGACTATGAAGTGACTGCCGGGGAGATTCAGTTCAAAGGGCAAGATTTGCTTGAGCTAGATCCCCACGATCGCGCCACTGCTGGTATTTTCCTTGCCTTCCAGTATCCACTGGAAATTCCTGGGGTAAGCAACCGCGACTTTTTGCGGGTGGCCTTTAATGCCCACCGCAAAGCTCGGGACGAAGACGAAATTGACGTGTTTGACTTCGACGACCTGATCGAAGAAAAGCTAGACGTGGTGAAGATGGATGCGTCTTTTCTAGATCGCAGCGTCAACGAGGGCTTCTCGGGCGGCGAGAAAAAGCGCAACGAAATTCTGCAAATGGCGCTGCTAGAACCGGCGCTATCTATTCTGGATGAAACCGATTCAGGGCTCGATATTGACGCGCTTAAAACCGTGGCGGGTGGGGTAAACCAGCTGGCCAACGCCGACAACGCCGTAGTGCTAATTACCCACTACCAGCGGCTGCTCGACTACATCATTCCCGACTTTGTGCATGTGATGGCCGATGGCCGCATCATCACCACGGGCGGCAAAGACCTGGCTAAGCAGCTAGAGTCGCGTGGCTACGAGTGGGTGCTGGAGGAATTTCGCGCGGGGGTAACGGCGTAATGACCAGTTCCGTATCCGAAGTGAGTGTATTGGGGACAGCTAACCAGCGTGATGCCTACCTTAAGGGTCTGGCGCAGACGGTGCAGGCAGCAGTACCAGAGAATTTGGGGCTGGAGGAGGTGCGATCGCGCGCTGCTTCCTTCCTCAACGAGCAAACCTTTCCCTCGACTCGACAGGAAGACTGGCGCTTCACCGATCTGTCGGCCATGTTGGCCATCGACTTTGCCACCGCTGGAGAGTTTTCTGTCACTGAGGCCGATATCGCTGAGCTGCGTCTGCCAGAAACCGCTGGCGCTCAGGTGGTGGTCGTTAACGGACGTGTGAATCGTGAGCTGTCTCAGCTTGGTGGCTTGCCAGAGGGGGCGGTTGTTGGTTCATTGGGCGATCGCTCCGAACTCCAGAGCCAACTGAGCGATCGCCTCACCCAGGCCAGCGGCAGTCACGAAGTTTTCACCGCCCTCAACACCGTCGGCTTTCAGGATGCCGTGGTGGTTTGGCTGCCTCGCAACCTAGTGGTTGAGACGCCGCTTCAGATTATCTATCTATCCCAGGCTGGGGAAAAGCCTCTCGTCGCCCAGCCCCGCTGCCTGGTGGTGGCTGAGTCGGGTAGCGCTCTTACCCTGGTGGAAGATTTCTGGGGCGACTCCACCGCCGCTCACTTCACCAATGCCGTCACCGAGCTGTGGCTCGACGCCAACGCCCAGGTTAGCCATAGCCGCATTGAGCGAGAGGGCGCAGGCACCTTTCACATCGGCAAGACTGTAGTCACCCAGGCCCGCGATAGCCAGTACATCGGCGTCGCTGCTGGGTTTGGAGCCAAATTGGCCCGCCACAACTGGGAGATCTACCAAACCGGCGAGCAAACCACCACTAAGATCTACGGGTTAGGGGCCATCTCCGCCACCCAGCACGCTGACACCCACAGCCTGGTGGCTCTGAGTCATCCTCACGGGATGGTGGAGCAGGAGCATAAGGCGATCGTGGATGGCAAAGCCCACAGCGTGTTTAACGGGCGCATGGCCGTGGCGCAAAAAGCCCAGCTCACCAATGCTAGCCAGCTCAACCGCAACCTGCTGCTGTCTGATACCGCTCGGGTAGACACCAAACCCCAGCTCGAAATCGTGGCCGACAACGTCAAGTGCGCCCACGGAGCGACGGTGAGCCAGCTTCAGTCGGACGAGATTTTTTACCTGCAAAGTCGCGGCATTAGCGCTCCCCAGGCCCAGCGATTGCTGATCTATGCTTTTGCTATGGAGATTTTAGAGAAGATACCGGTTGAGACGCTGCGATCGCGCCTTGCTGAGGCGATCGTTCAATGGACATAGCCTAGGGTTAGAAGGTTAGAAAGTTAACAAGTTAGAACATTCTAAAACCTTCAAACCTTTCAACCTTCAAACCCACTCATACCCCCCTCACCCCTATGACCGTCGCCCAGGAACTCACCCTCGCCGCCAAGGTTCGTGCCGACTTCCCGATTCTGCATCAGGAGGTGAATGGGCACCCGCTGGTGTACCTTGACAACGCCGCCACATCCCAAAAGCCCAAGGCGGTGCTAGATGCGCTCCAGCACTACTACAAGAACGACAACGCCAACGTGCATCGGGGGGTGCACAACCTCAGCGCTCGGGCCACCGAGTCCTACGAGGGGGCGCGCGATAAGGTTGCCGCCTTTGTGAAGGCCACCAGCCGCGACGAGATTGTGTTTACCCGCAACGCCAGCGAAGCCATCAATCTAGTGGCCTACGCCTGGGGTATGAATACGCTCAAAGCCGGGGATGAAATCATTCTCTCGGTGATGGAGCACCACAGCAATTTGGTGCCCTGGCAATTTGTCGCCCAGCGTACCGGAGCGGTGCTCAAGTTTGTGGGATTGACTGCCGATCAATCCTTTGACCTCGACCAATACCGTGAGCTGGTCAACAACAAGACCCGCCTGGTGGCCGTCAACCATGTTTCCAACACCCTAGGCTGCATTAACCCGGTGGAGGAAATTATTGCGATCGCCCACCGTCATGGGGCCAAAGTGCTGATCGACGGCTGCCAAAGCGCACCCCACCTGCCGCTCAACTTGCCCGCGCTAGGCTGCGACTGGTTCGTTGCCTCTGGACACAAGATGTGTGCCCCTACCGGCATCGGGTTCCTCTACGGCAAGCTGGAGGTGCTGGAGGCCATGCCCCCGTTTATGGGCGGCGGCGAAATGATCGCCGACGTGTTTTTAGATCACTCCACCTACGCAGCGCTGCCCCACAAGTTTGAGGCGGGGACTCCAGCGATCGCAGAGGCGATCGCCCTCGGAGCTGCCGTAGACTATCTCTCGGCCCTGGGCATGGACAACATTGCTGCCTACGAGCACGAGCTGACGGCCTATCTGTACCAGCAAACGCAGACGATTCCGGAAGTTAAGCTCTACGGCCCGCTTCCCCAAGCCGATGGCGGCGGACGGGCTGCTTTGGTTACGTTCACCGTTGAGGGTGTCCATGCGCAGGACTTGTCCACCCTGCTGGATCAGTCGGGCATTGCCATTCGCTCGGGTCACCACTGCACTCAGCCGCTGCACCGCATTTTGGGAGTTGACTCCACTGCGCGGGCTAGTCTCTACTTCTACAACACCAAGACCGAAATCGACAGCTTTATCGCTGTTCTCAAAGACACCATCGAGTTCTTCAAAGGTGTTTTTGAAGACGACGATTGATCCCTATCTTTGAATTTCCGCAGTAGCTTATGGAATATACAGCATTTCTCAGTCTGATGAGGTACAGTAACAGCAATTGGTAAACCAATTTTCGATATCTTCTAGAGAAACTTGTTCAAACGCTTCTTTCAGCGCTTTTTCTAAGTCAGAATAAGTCCTCGCTT
>JAHHIH010000025.1 GCA_019358835.1 Tildeniella torsiva UHER 1998/13D | reverse complement strand
TTGTTTTTCTAAAGAAATCAAGAAATTTATCTTGATAGCCTAAAACTTACATTGTCCGGCTAATTCATTAAACCAAAGCGCCCGTAATATTCAGAACGTACGCTAAAACCATTTTGAGGGAAGGCGCTTTGAGCTATTGACAGAGGTAATCATCTAATAGCCCCTGCTTAAACTGGTAAATGGTGTTGCCTGTTTGGGCGGCCAGTTGATTGAGCCTTCCCCAAACTAATAGTGCATAACCAATATGGTTACGCTGAATCCTAGCTTTACGGCACTGGGAATTAGTAGCAGTCTGGGCGATTGATGGAGTTTTTAATTAGTAAAGACTCTAACAGTGCTTTGGGCAAATCCTAGCGCTGGTCTCTATATGGCCTTTTCATAGCGCCAACTTTACACAGCTGTTTTGCGTAAGTCCTGATTTGTAAACGTTTCTTTTTTTTACTTAACAAATATAATTAAAAAATATAGCGATCCTATTTGATTGGCCAATTCAAGGTTGAAGTGCATCACCTACTCAAAACCGCTTGTAGTATAAGTAGGTGGCTCTAAGTAAACGTGGTTCTGTTAGGTCGTGAGGATTTTAGGGTTAGCTTGACGATTCGAGGCAAAGTTGAAGCGTTTGAGGGTGTAGCCTGCTTGGGTACCTCGGCGGTTCAATCCAGCCATCACGCCCATCGCTAGATCATAGGTATCCTCAAACATCTCGCCTCGAATCTCATGGGCTTTGAGTTGATGCCATTCGGTCTCAATCTGATTCATCTCCGAACAGTACGGAGGCAGTTGAAAGACATCCAATCCTTGGGCCTGCCAGATGGGAAGCCGCTGTTGGACCGCCTTACTGGTATGAATTGAGACGTTATCTTGGACAATCACCGTAGCGATACCCGTTCGGTGAAACAGCCGTTGGGCGCGGGTGGCTTGCCAATCCATGAAACGAATGTAACTAGCACTGGTTAGACTACCGACGACTAAGCCATAGCTTATCTCCTGTCCCGGTTCCCAAAGTCCTAGAATGCTCAGACGGCGGCTGCGCTTCACCGTCTGCTCTTGGCACTTTTGAGGGCCCATTAACGACCAACTGTAGCTGACGGGACTCCACCTATCGAAGCCCGACTCATCAAGGTACTTCAGTCGAATATAGCCGTCGCGAGCAGCTTGTCGTAGAAGGTCCAAGTCAGCCTGTTTACGGGCTTGCAGCACGGGGTCTTGGCGACGACGGTGACTGTGGCGGGTGCGTTTCCACCGATATCTTTTTTTGGAGTAATCGCCTCAGGTGGCCTCGACTGAGGCTGATGCCGTGGACATCAGCCAGATGCTCCACCAGTTGACGACTATTGACGGTGCTGCGCCAACGCGGTCATCACCGCTGTCGTACCCTGCGGCGGACGACCTGGGCGAGGACTATCCCATAACCCGTACAGTCCATCCTGCTGCCACCGATGAATCGCCGTGCGGACCGTGGCCACTCGCCAGCCCAGATACTCAGCTATGTGGGCTGGCGTCCATCCCCGATGGCTCAACCTCAGCGCTTCAGCCCGGTCTTTGGTGCGTTGAAGCACTCCAGACGCCACGCGCAAGTCTTGCAGAGTGCGGTCTTCCTCTGCGCTTAGTTCAACTCGCAAGGCAGGTGTTGACATAGCTGGAACAACCTTGACCGGGAGCTCTTCAGCTTACTTCCATCGCTACGTTTAATTCCGTTCACCTACTTACCACAATCTGGAAGCAGGCCAGTTTTCCTTGCCGAGTTAAAGAAACTGTCGTCGATCACCTTGATGCTGAAACCGGTATCCCAGCGCTTTCTCCCAGCAAGCGAATGGGCCTGTTCGACAACCTTAAAGGGCCTAACTGGGCCCTATTGTTCAGAACGACTCCAAGAGAGCTGCATTCTAATGATAGAGAGCTTTTTGTTAAGGCGATTGCCGAAACGAGTGAAAAACTAACGACAAGCCGCTGATTGCCTTTATCTGCCTTGCTCAGACATCTTAGTTTTCCTATCCCTGTAATCCATAAACAGCCGCGCCACCATGATCTCTAAACCCATCTCTAGCTGAACAATGGGTAGTGCATTTTAGTAAAGGACAGAGGGAAAGACGGACTCTTCCCTTGCTGCCAGCTTCTCTCTGACTCGGCGATTGTAGTCATGGATGAACATCCAGATCGCACCGATGTGATTCTCGAGCTTCTTGGAAAAGGACAGCGTCTTCCTCACCAACCGAGAGATCCGCTGTCTCAGGCACTGGTCTCTAAAGAGGTGATGAGTGGCCACAAGCCTTTGCGTGCAAGGATTTGAGCTGTTTTTGATAAAATCCCCTGAAAAGCTTGGCTGATAAGGCTTCTCGGATTTCATCACCCGTTAACAGTCCAGTGCCGCTGTCTCAGCGTGTTGTTCAGGCGTTCGATGTAGCTGGTCAAGCCGCTCTCTTTGCCAACCGCAACATGTCGTTTGCTTGGAATGACGCTGACGTCGGCCTCCCAGTAATCGGTGTAGACCTTGGCACACTGCCGGTACACCGCAGGAATGGACTGCCAGAGGGCAATCGCCGATTCCCGAGAGCGGTCACCGATGTGGCAACCGATGATTTCTCGAGTGTCTGCATCTATCGCCAACCAGACCCACTGCTTATTACCTTTGTTACCGACAAAGGACCAGAGCTCATCCATCTGCACGGTCAGCTTACCTTTGGCTTTGGGAACAACCTCTGCCGCTTTAGGCACGGCTTCATAGCAACCGTTGGCATAGCCTTGTAGCCAACTATCAGAGACCTCAGTGGCTCTGGCGATACCGGCTAACGGAATCTTCTCTAACAGCAGCAGATCGACCAAAGCCTGGGTATCTGTGTCTTTTGGCTTCCACTGGGGATCCTCTACAAATTGGCGGTTGCAGTCTCGGCACTTGTAGTTTTGCTTACCGCGCCGGGTGGTACCGTTCTTGGAGATGTCATGAGACCCACAGGTTGGACAGGTCATCTCGATTGTCATGGATCCTACTCCCTCAGAATCTAGAGATGCGACGGCAATGCCTTATTTTTTCTTTATCCTTTACGTTAATCCACTACCGAACAATGTTCACCAGTGATGGGTTACGGCTGCCCTGCTCAATATCCAACACATAGGTTTGGTGCAGATCAGCCCGCTCGGCTAGGACTTCCTGCGAAATATTTAACTTTCTCCGGCGGCGGCGGATCGCCCTGCCGAAGCGGGTTTTGAGGTCGTGCTCTAGTTCTTTTTCCACAACCCAATGCTTATGGGTCGCAGACTTTGAGGCTACAGACTGGGCACTGGTCTCTTAAAAGGAGATAAATCCATACACCCACTGCTGCACAAGGGTTATAGAGAATTAGCCTTGAAATCCCGAACATGCTTTCCTGGCAGGGCTTTCAGCCATCTATCACCTGATAGCAGACCAGTGCCGATTAATCCGCATCCTCAATTCCATAATCAACAAACAGCCTTGAGACCGTGATGTCCAAGGCTCTGGCAAAGTGGTCAATCGATTCGAGGGTCGGATTGCGCTCACCTCGCTCGACGCTCGAAACGTAGGTTCGATTCATACCAGCCCTTTCGGCCAGCACTTCTTGAGAAAGGTCTAGCTCTCTTCGGCGACGACGAACCGCTTTGCCGAAAAGGATCTTGATATCGGCTCGACTGCTGTTTTCCACAACTCAATATTCATGAGTTGTATCTCATAAGTCTACATGCATCTAGGTACATAATGTATCTTATGAGGTACGTTCGATTTTGTAGTGTTGTACATGAGAGGATTTTTAGCTTATCAGGATGCGCTGGATGCGCTGCTGGAGCCATTTCTAGAGTCCTGGCGCGACACGTATCCCAAGGAATGGCCCAAGCAGCAGTTTGAGCAAGATGACAAGGTTTGCTGGAAAGCGCGGGCCTCTGATGGGAGAGAAGTCATTGACCACGGTGCTGTAAGGGGATATGGCATTCGTCCAGTGGAGCACTTTGGGCAATGGCGTTGGAATTACCTGGTTGAGTTGGATGGAGCCAGTCCTTCACTAGAACAAATGCGGTACGTGCTGCTATGGCAGGACGACATTCTTGGGCCGTGGAGCATCCTTGCCAGTGTGGAAAAGAGGAACTGTCTTTCCTAACTGTCCCCCTGAGTCCATGCCAGTTACCTGAGCTATGACGATTAATCCTGGAAAATTACTTAAAGCCAAACTATGACTGTATTTCGTGATTATGAAGCCGCCATTATTGCCTTTAGGAATCCTATTGACTACCTGCCGCAAAGTGGAAAGACATCCGATTGCGATCAGCGGAAATTTGAGGTGGGTGATCAGCTGTGCTGGTATACGACTCGGGCACAGTCTAAGAAGGGTAGACAGTGGGGACGGGTCATCCACTGGGGTTATATCCCTAGAAGCGAGGGTGGGCCAGGGGATTGGTGCTATATCGCCGTGGTACCGGGGAATAAATCCCTCCAGAGCCAGGAACAGTATGCTGTCGTTTGGCAGGCTGATTTAGTCGATACTCGGCTGATACGGCTCTCTAACGGGCGTGTTCATCTTCTGAAGGCAGCCGAGTCATGAGGCATCCACGGAGCCTTGGAGAGGAAGAACGCGTTTTACTGGAGTTCTACTCGAAATGCACGCTGAGAATGTCTCCTCAGGAGTTCTACAGCCGCTGGGCTGTCACTCATGCCCAGATGGCTCAGATTTGCGGATGTTCACTGCCGACGGTAGATCGATGGTTTGCTCAAGGAGAAGGACGTAGGGAGGCAGAACCGTTATATCAGCGTCGGTTAGCGGAAATGCACGTCTTATGGAAGCACTACTACAAGCTGCCTCCTGGATTCAGACGGTACAAAGAATTCATATGTTCACCAGTGGATCAGGATGATGACCTATCACCGTGATAGGTAAACGGGTTCAAATGCTGTAGATCTAAGTAACTTGAGGCTAAGTCTATAGCGTTACTCCTAGTGATTAGCCTTTCAATTTCACGGCGACAGATTTCGCTATCTCCCACACTGCAAGCTATTGCTAAAGCCTCCGCTAGTCGTCGGGGACTACAGTTACGGTTCCAGCAGCAACTCAGTCAATGTCTGGTGGACTATAGATCCACGGAGACCCTAGAGCTTCACGAGGATGTGTTGCGTTGCTGTGTTTGGCGGTACTCCGAACAGGTTGTATTTGACCCTTTGGAGGAACTTAACATCTGGTTTACCTATCGCGGCGGGCAATTTCTGGCACCAGGTTACCCGCCTCTTTTCTACAGTCGTAGTGAAAATCATTCTGTAACCCCAAGCAAGACAGCCGTGGCGGGCATTGGGGAGGGGGTTTCTGGATTTCTGGCTCAGCGACTATATCGCTGCCGTAAGTTAGCCCGGCCAATCCAAGACTATCCAGACATCGTGATGGTCGCACTCGATGGCGCGATCTACCTGGTGGAGTCCAAAGCCTCTACAGGCTCTCCAGAAGCCCTCCAGCGAACCATAGACGAAGAGGTAATCCGCTTGGCCTCTTACACTTCTGCCTGCTCAGAGCTAAATACGCGCCATATCAGGGGGCTGTTGGTGGCGACAGCCTTTCTGAGCAATGACCAGTATCAAGCCTACCTGACGGAGATTTTGGTATGAAATTTCTGTACTCCCCCAATGGGGCTTACTTGTTTGACAACCTGATTGACTTACTACGCAACCAGGAGCGGCATAACAACATAGTCGTTGATGCCACCTTCAACGAGTTGGTCAAAGAGACCATGCTTGAGAAAGCCCAGTTTGAGAGGCTGACAGATGCAGCTCTGCTCAAAACTTCCTTACAGCAGGTGACTCAGATTCTTGACTCAGAGCTGAAAGCAAGGGGGGTTGGTGTTGATTCCAGCTCTTACACCAAGGACGCCCAGAAGAGGCTGAAGTTCGCGGCTAAGGAGATGGCAAGCCTTGCCGCTGCCGCACACGGAGACGAGAATCAGCGGCAGGTGCCTGAACCGCTGGTCTCTTCCCAGGGCATTCAGTTTCAGCTTACGCCCTTGGCAATAGGGAGCCAGTTCAACGGGCTGTATGCCTTTGCTGTAGAGACCGCGACATTCGACCTGGAAGCGCTCCAGAAGAAATATGCTGTCGAGGGCGATTGGTTCCCCGCGACAATTACTGAGAATGACTTCCTGTTTATCGTGGACTACAGCTCAATTCTGGTGAATTTGAGCAATCTATCCCATGACCATTGGCCTGAAGCAAAAGAGAAGCTGGTTGAAATGATGGACTGCCTAAGGCCTACTTAGCTCATAAGCAGATTAATACCAAAATATTATGAAATTGATCATAATTTGAGAAGCCGAAACCCTTTATTCATAAGTCTTACGAACCCCGTGTCATATTCAGGCTCATAATGGACTGATATAAATTATAGCCATGCAATTCTCATGAGTTTTCAAGCAATTGATGAGGATTGCTACTTTCCAAAAACAAACCAATTTCTTTAACAAAGAAATGAACAAAAAGCAAGTGTTTAATAGGTTCCTGATACCATTTATCTGAAGGAAAAATCAGTCTAAATAGCCAGCAATTGTTACGCTCCTTTAGTCGATTATCGTTAAATGGATTAAACCCGAAACTTTCTAGCAATTCGGCAGAATAGTGATCGGCTAGAAATTTATAGAATTTATAGAAATTGTATTCGTCAGGACGATGACTTCTTCGTCTAATCTGTCTCATCAGCGAATCAGATTCATAGCTCTCATGGCAATAGCCCGTTAGTTGGCAGTCAAACAGAGTAACATATTTTTTTTGGAGTGAATTCTCAAAGTCCCATTGGAAATTAGAGTTTCTTAACAACCAATCAACATCCTTTGATATACGGAATAAACAACCAAAATTATCCGTTTTTTCTAAATCATTCTTGCGTTCCTTTACACATTTTGGAATGCACTTCTCCGCAGAAACATAAGAATCCCTATAATAAAAGCTATCAAAGGTATTTCCTCTAATCTCTGCAATGCTATCTAGCAAAAAAACTCCATGTTCTGGGCAAACCGAAACACAAGATGCTTGATGAACTCTATGCCAATAAGCCTCCTTAAATTCTTTTCTATCTTCAATGGCACAACGCGGACAATAACGGAGTTTTGGATAAAGCCTTGCCCATTTTATTGAAGGCAAAAAAGAATGTTCTTCAGACTTACTCAACCCTACGCCAAGCATTTTCCTGAACAGAATAGCACTCTTTTCTCTAGACAAAAAAGGAATGTAAAGTGGCAAAAGGGTGTTATCTCGAATCAATTTCATCATTCTACGCAAGTTAGATTCTGGCAAGTTATAACTCAGGTGAGCGAATCCAGATGGCAGATCGAGTTTAATTTTCTCTTTCCGATGGCCAAGAATTTCAAAATTTATCTCTTGATCTGAAAACCTTGTTCTTTCCTTATATCGACAGCAAACACTATAGAACAGCTCGTCGGGGTGAGGATCAGGAAAACAGCCAATCATGGTAATTTACACACATAAGGAACAAATATTTTATTGGATATGATAAGATTTACCATCGAGAATAGACTGTTCTAATAGCTTCAAATTGCCTTCAATAAATTGTTCAATTTCTGGAATTGAAACAATATCATGCCTAATGCCAGCCTCTCGGATCAGCTTCCACTTGGGCAGAATTGAATTTTGTCTACGGTGTTCTTCAATTACCCATAAGATTCTTCTCTTGGCAAAAGCTAAGCGAGATTCTGCTAAAGCCTCCAGGTTCTTGGACGTCTTTGGCAGCTTATCTAAATGCTTATGTACGAGAGAACGTGCATCTATCTCTCTAGCTATTGCGCTGATAGATACTTGTTGAGGTCTACCTAAACGTTTGTACAAACGCTTTGCAGCATCTTGTACTGCTCTTGCTAAGAAGTTGTCGCGTTGTTTCCAATCCACACGTGGTGGAGGTGGTACATATTGCTGTTTAGGCGGCAGATTCTCTTCTAGCCACTGTCGGTCATGCCGCCTTAACCAGTGGTAAGTCCCTAGAAATTGATTCCTAAGAGCAGTTCTTCCAAGATCAGGCAATTGTTGCCGAGCATCTGTCCACTGAGTGCGATACTGCTCACGTTTACCCTCCATAGGTTGATAGCAGGTTTGAGAAGCGCCAGACAGCCTTCTGCCTCCTTCCTGAGTTAGCCGGTTACCTTGGCGAGGAAAGGAAAGGTTTAGACGAGTTGCATGTAATTTAACAGTAGCTGGATCGACACCAAGTTCTCTAGCAACACCTCTCAAGCTGAAGCTTGAGTTCTGCCATAACTCAGTAAGCTTAGAATCCCAAACAAAGCCAAAAGCCTTAATTTTAGTGAGCCGAAATCGATCTTCCTCACTTTTGTCAGGCCCTGTTCTAGAATAAATGAATCCGCAGTCACATAAAAAGACAGCAATAGGCTTTCCATTCTCCTTACTGTAAGTGAGGTTATAGTCTTGAATAACAGCATTTGAATAATGCAATGCAGCCTTATTAAGGCAAGGCCAAGGACTGCTGCCAAATGGTTGAAATTCTTGGGGATCCTTTAGGAAGGATTTCACATTGCTGCCTAAAAAGTTAATAAGCAATAAATGGTGTAGAGTGTGTTGAGATCCTTTAGGTGACCTTACTAAACGATTTAGCCAGTTATGCTGACTATCTAAATTTATGGGGGATTGAAGCCTTTGCAAAAGGTCAACAGGATAAAAACTTTCGAAGCGTCGCTGTAATTCACTAATTCTGACCCGTCCACTATAAGTAGCCAAGTCTTGTGTTGCCAAAAGTTGACGATAAACCTTAGAAATTGTTCTAGGGCCAATTGGTGAAGTTACATTGTTTAAAAGCCACAAGGAATCTTGAGATATTTTGGATAGTATGTCTTGATAAACGCTTCGAAGCTTGAAGGATTCTGAAACTGGCAATCTGATTGCATCATCCGCAGCTATAAAACTATGCCGAGTTTTAGGGTTCTTTACCCTGGCTTTGCTATTGACTAAGCAGACATTATGTTCCGGACAAACTTCTACCCCAGGAATTTGATGTAATCTATGCCAATAGTATTCACCAAAATCATTTTTGTCCTTTCTAGCACATAGAGGGCAAAATCTAAGCCAGTGAGGAGGTTGTATTGTACTAGCTATAATTCCCGCGCGTCCATGAACAGCACAGCCTTTACCTGTCTCGATGTCTCTCCAAACTTGCTGAGCTTGATGAAGTTGAAGGAAAGGAGAAAAGAATGGGAAAAGAGTATGCTTTTGAATTAGGCTCTCAACGGTATAAGCATTTGAATAAGGCAGGGAATCTGAAAGATGTCCAAGGCTGCCCGGCAAATCAACTACTGCAATAGCTGCTCCGTCCCCAAACAGTTCTTGTATGATAGATTTTTTATCAGAAAACCTCACACGTTCAGCATACCGGGCACATAAGCTATAAAGTAATTCGTCAGGATATGGGTCAGGGAAACAGCTGATCATGATAATATTCAGCCTTCAATATACTCAAGGGCATCACGAATAAAACCTGCCTCTTTAAGCTTGTCATAAGCGTTTAGCTTCTCATTTTTGCCTACTTTTGCTATCTCAGGCAATCCAGCTTTCCTAGGATCTGTTTTTCGATTTTTTTCAGGACGTTTTTGAGAAGCTTCTGTAGTCTGTTCACCTTGGTTTTCAGAAATTAATTTTTCTGGTGAGTCTGCTTCCAAATTAGGATTTGATTTCGCTTTAGATGAAGCTTCGGTTTGTCCAGGCTTATTGGTTTCGCCTTGAGTGTACTCAAAGTGCCTATCAATATCGATGGGAGAAACATCTTCTACACCAGCTAGAATACGTACATTATTAGTTTTCAGAGCCTCTATGATTGGACGTGACATTCGTAAACCTTCTTTAGAGGCCTCAATGATAGTACTTTCATTAATTTCCTCTTCATAGGAAGAGACTGCTCGGATTTGAGCTAACATATATAACTTTACTGCAAAATCCGTAATTCCTTGTGTTAAATCATAGAGAGTGTTTCGTAAGCTCTCGGAACTTTTACAAGGTTTCTGAGTGTATTGGTAACTCCACAAACTATCAATAAAATACTGCCAATTTTTGTCGTTACTCATTCTATTCCATACCAGATCTCCTTGACCACTACCTCTTCTAGTCTGGCGGAATTCACCAGTTAGAATAGGTCGTGCTTTGAAAGTTCCTATAAGTACAACAGGTAAACCAATGGTGTTTATTAATTGAACGAAAAAGTTTAACATTTGTCCAGAACCCCCACTTCTAGCCTGACTCAAATGTTGGATCTCATCGATCACTAGAACTCCTATCGCATGATGAGAAGCTACAAAAGCCATAAGTGGCAACAACTCGTCAACGGTTTTACGTCCTTTTGAATAGTTTTTGTAGTAAGAAGTATCTAGTATGTCATCAACGGCCTGAAAAAAAATTAAGCAGAGTCCTCGGATAGACCCATCATGCGGACAATCTAATTTTAACCAAACAATCTGAAAGAAGTTGAAATCGGCATCATTATAAAGTCTATGGACTATTACCTGAGGGTAAAGATTTAGAATTGCTTCAACAGATGTCGTTTTGCCTATTCCACTAATTCCAATGATTGTAAAGCCTGATGCAGTTGATCTTGGTACCCTTCTCTGAGTATTTAGTGCAGTAGCTTTTGTCCTAACATCTTTATAAAATCCTTTTAATGAAGGATTTCGGGCTTGATAGCCTAGGCGAATCATAGAAGAGAACCGCTGTTCTAAATCAAAGTGAACGGGTAACGGAATAAATATTTGAAGTGCATTTCGTATGAGATGCAAGCGAAGATGAGAGGCCATCTTTCGATGTTCTTCATCATATTCCGGATAAACTCTTAAAGATTCTTCTACCTCATCTTCAGTCCATATAGGGGGCAATGCCTCTATTAAAGGATTACCCTTATAATTTGAAAGAAATGGGTCGATATATGTTGCTTCTTGCCAGTTCCCTTTGCCAACAAGGATTGAGGAGTTTTGTTGAAGGTTATTCATTATCATTCCATGTTTTTGGCCGACGCTTGCTTAGCCTATCAATCAATCTAGATGTACTATTCTCGATTGCAGTCTGTGTCTGTTCAATTGCTGAATTAATAGTATGATTTTCTTCATCCCCATAATAATGGGCATCTGTTTCTGACTTGGCAGGTGCAATTAGAGGTAGTACGTTGCTCTCATCTGTGCCCTGTTGAGGATTCTCTCCGAGTGTCCAAAATTGAGAATCACGTTCTGAGTTTCGTTCTTCTTGACGGTTCGGTCGAATTCCTTGAGTTTTGGCTTGTTTACTTTGTCCTGGGCCATCCTTTAACGCTTTTAGAGTTTTCTCTTTTGCGTCACTGACTATTTTCTCCATTTGAGCATTGAAGGCAGCGTTTGCTTGCTGTTTCCGTCCCATTGAAAGTGTTGCTTTATGCTGATTAACTCCAGAATGGTCTAAAACTTCAAAAAAGTCACATCCACGGAAGGTACTTTCTTTATCAATCAGTTGGCAGCATTCCATTTGTTGCCCTTCATTAAGGCGTAAGTATATATTTGTTAGGTTGCGAGGATCATAGGCTATATCAATCTTCCACCTACCCTTTTCTCTGGCTTTTATAAACCATTGTTCTCGTATAGCTAAATCGCAAGAGTAGGCTAAGCCTTTGAATTGAATTCCACTAGGAGTGACAGAAGCCTGATCTGTGGGCAAGAGGTTTAATCGTAAAATATCCCGAGATTTAACCCTTAAATGTCCTGCTCTATGACGAATTCCCCAATTCCACAGATCCAGAGGGTAGGGCTCAACATGATCTTGAATCATAAATTCATCCATAGAATACCAGCTCATTCGATGCTCTTTATTATGATCCCGAGCTGCAAGAATCATGAGTGTTCGAAATTCGTGCAAGTCTAAAAGAGCATCGAAACGGTAATCGCTTTCTCCACGCTCGCGGGGCTTATATACAGCTCCTGGTAACCAGTGAATAAACTTATCATTATTTATCCGAAAATTTCTTTCAACAATTCCTTTCCAATCAGCTCGATAGGGAGGAGTATTTGAAACTGTTACATTGAGAGACTTAACGAGGTTATCTGCTTGGTAACCTTCCATCTCGCCTCGGTCTGCAAGAATAGCTTCTGGCAAATGATGACAGGGCCAGTCTTCATTGGTAATTTCAACTCCGTATTCTCGACAGAATTCAACTTTGTCAATTGCTGCATTTTCTAAGGCTTGCATCGCTCCTAACCAACTTGGTCCTTCTAGACTTACACTTAAGCCTGTAACTATTCGGCTAAAAACATCAATTAGAACATAAATAACAGGACGTCCAATAATTTTAGTTCGATCAAGCGAACTAACTAAATAGACGTCGCCAATAGTGGCATCAATTTGGTATACAGAACCCGGCCCAAAGGCCATTTGCGTTGATTTCCCAAGCACTTCACGATGTTTTAGATTAAAGCAGCGCTTACCTTTTCTTGAGGAAATAGATTTGGCCACGTCTCTTTCCTTCTCGTACCAATAGCGAAATTGGCCAAAAGTTGGGAGTTCATGTGCAGGTGGTAAACAAGGAATTAATGCCCCTTCTGGAGATAATTCGTATCCCTTGTTGAAATATTTTTCTAATGTTTTCTGAAAGGCTCCTTGAAGAGTAAGTCCTTGAGGATTCTCGAAAAAATTCTGAATACCTCTACTAAACTTTGCGCGTATATTGTCATCTATGTTAATTCCCGTTGGCAATTGAGTAATTTTAGTAATCTTACTCGGGCGTCCTCGTTTGTTAGTGCCACTTCGACGTTGTTTCCCAGGGGCACCGCACTTGTCAAAAGAAGGCAAGAGAGTGTTCCTTGTTTGCCCTCCTTGCCAAAAGCGTCTGAGGTGCTTATAGATAGTTTTTTTAGTACATCTTACCTCTTTAGTCCTAGCCTCAATGAGGCTTCCACGCTCATGTGAAAAGAGTGTGCTTTGCTCTTTACTCTCTATCAGGGGTTCAATAATTGTCCATGCCTTATCTCGATAGCTTTTATGCTTTTCAGTGATAGTATTCTCTGTCTTGAGTAGTGAACCATAGGGATCAACCTCTAAAATGCGAGCTTGCTGTGCCGATATTGCTTCTTCAAGTTCTTTGCATTTTTGCCAAATAGGGAGCGCCTTAGGGTCTTGTAATCTAATTGTGACTGCATCAGTATAAGAAGGATCAATCCAAAGTATTCGCTCAATATTAAAATTCTCAGTATCGTTTTGCCATTCAAGGAGCATGTTTACAAAGAGATTCATGCTAATTCTCCTGCTCTCTGGCAGTCTTCCATTGCTTGATCAGGCAAAAGCTGTAAGACTTGACTAGGTTGAATAGGTTGATTCATATTGATTAACCAGTATCGATTAGCTATTAAATGACGTACAACTGATAGACTTGTCCCTGGCTCTAGGCCCAGTCTATCGTCACAAGCATTGGTAATGTCAGTTAAAGGCAATTTTCTTTCAGTTATCTTAGGTCTTAAAAACTGATTAATTCGTGTTATGTCTGCTTGGTTTAAAGGTGCTAATTCTCCTTGTTTGTAAAAAGGATGTATCCACTTTAGATTTTCAATAAGAGTTTTAGGAATCTCTTTCTCAGTCACGATTCCCCAGTCAACTTCCCGCCTTTTCCAGTAAAGTCTTTCAATTTCCAATTTTTCTAAAGTTCGTTGAGATTGAAGTTCAGAAGCAGGCTTAATTGCACGGGCATGCTCTATTTCATGATCTTTACGCTTTAGATTGATTAAAAAATCTGTGGTCATCACTACAGGTTGTTTAGTTGCAGGGTCAGTAGGATGAGGAAACCCACACTGTTCTGCGATTTCCTGAGTCTCCTCCAATGGCAAAAGGGGATACTGTTCACGGATGTCGATAATTGATTGAGACCATTCCAAGATATAGAAGTAACCCGTTTCCAGATTGCTCATAAAATGGTGTTCTCTATTGGTCTTCCGACCTTTAACTCGACTAGCCAGTCCATGAGAAGGAACATCCTGGATGCGCAGCCAAGGCCTATAGTCAACTCCTCTGCCTTCCCCTCTGCCATCCTTCAGACGGGCTTCAGTGCGAGCTGGACTACTACTTCGGTTGCGTTTAGCCACTAGAAAAATTCGCCTGGGAGACTATTCAGATACAGCTACGGACACTGCGCTTAGAACACTAGTTACGATCACTGACAAAAACTAGGGCGGCGCACTGGATTATGGCCATCGTTCCGGAGGAACATAAAGAATGTCTTAACCGGCTTGGCGACGACTACATAAATAAAACCCCATATCGGTACTGCTGTACCGATATGGGGAGTGTAGCACTTTATTTCCCAGTTCCCAACTTTATTTTCCAGTTTCTAACTCTATTTTCTAGTTCCCAACTTTATTTGCGTTTTACACTGGGCTCTAAACTCAGGGCGATGATTTTATTCTACTGTGACGCTCTTAGCCAGATTGCGGGGCTGGTCAACGTCTAGCCCGCGCCGGGCGGCGATGTGGTAGGCCAACAGTTGCAGCGGTATCACCGCCACAATAGGCGACAGCAACTCATCGACCACGGGCACCGGCAGCAGGCGATCGAAGGTTTCCTGGGCATCGGTGTCATTCATGGGTACCACGCCGATTAGCTGGGCGTCGCGGGCCTTGGCCTCCTGGGCGTTAGAGAGCACCTTGTCATAGACGCTGCCGGGCATGGCGATCGCCACCACCGGCACCTTGGCATCGAGCAGCGCGATCGGGCCGTGCTTCATCTCGCCTGCCGGGTAGCCCTCGGCGTGGATGTAGCTGATTTCTTTGAGCTTCAGCGCCCCCTCTAGAGCAATGGGGAAGTTGATGCCCCGACCCAAAAAGATGAAGTCTTGGGTTTCGTTAAACTCGTGGGCCAGCTCTTCGATGTAGCGCTCCTGGCTTTCGAGCACCTGTTCGATGAAGGCAGGCAGCTGGTGCAGCCCGTTGAGAATGGCCTCAATGCGATCGCCCGTCAGAGTCTGGCGACGGTAGGCCAAGTCGATCGCCAAAAAGTAAAAAGCCATCACCTGGGCGGTGAAGGTTTTGGTGGCGGCAACGCCGATCTCAATGCCCGCATGGGTATCGATAATGTGGGGCACCAGCCGCGACAGCGAGCTTTCGGGCCGGTTGGTGATGCCCACCATGCGGGGAGCAAAGCGGGGGTCGGGGTGGGCGGCGCGGCGGTCTTGCTCCATCTCCAGGGCGGCCAGGGTGTCGGCGGTCTCGCCCGACTGGGTGACGCCAATGGTCAGGGTGTTAGGAATCAGCGGCGTCGGCGCGTAGCGAAACTCGGAGGCGTACTGCACCATGACGGGCAGGTTGGCCAACTCTTCGATCAGGTATTTGCCCACCAGGGCGGCGTGCCAGCTGGTACCGCAGGCCACAATTTGCAGATGCTCCAAGCCGTCGAGCAGGGCGTCGGGCAGGCCTAGGCTAATGGGGGAGAGGGGAGTGCTGGCCGCATCCACCGTCCAGGCGCTATTGATGTAGGTTTCGAGGGCGGTGCGCACCACGCCGGGCTGCTCGTAGATTTCCTTCAGCATGAAGTGCTTGAACCCCTGCTTCTCCACCATGATGGGGTTCCAGTTCAGGGTGATGGGGTGCTTGCGCTGGCGATCGCCCGCAAAGTTGTACACCTCGACCCCCAGGGGCGTCAGGCTGGCCAGCTCGCCGTTTTCCATCGGCAGCACGGCGCGGGTATAGGGCACAATCGCCGGGGTGTCGCTAGCGCAGAAAAACTCGCCCTGGCCAAAGCCAATCACCAGGGGGGCCTGCTGGCGCACCACCACCAGCTCGTCGGGGAAGTCGGCGGAAACAATCGCCAGGGCAAAGGCCCCATTTAATTGCTGGCAGGCGCGGCGGGTGGCCTCAAGTAACAGCGATCGCCCCTGGGTTTCATCGGCGCTGAGTTGGCTCAGGTGCGACTCGATTAGGTGGGGCACGACCTCGGTGTCGGTGTCGGAGACAAACTGGTGGCCCAGGGCCTTGAGGGTTTCGCGCAGCTCGCGGTAGTTTTCAACGATACCGTTCTGCACTACCGCCAGGCGGCCCGACCCGTCGCGGTGGGGGTGGGCGTTATACTCTTCGGGCTTGCCGTGGGTAGCCCAGCGGGTGTGGCCAATGCCCAGGCGGGCGGGGTTCTCTTCGCCGTCGATCTTGTCTTGCAGGTTTTGCAGTTTGCCCTTGGCGCGCACGCAGTGCAGCTCGCCTTCGAGCACGGTGGCCAGCCCAGCGGAGTCATAGCCGCGATATTCGAGCTTACGCAGACCATCCATTAAGATGTCGGCGGCGGGCCGGGTGCCAATGTATCCCACAATGCCACACATACGCTGTCTCCTGGGGTAACGGCCTGAGGTCTCGGGTCAGACTGACACTATAGAATACACGTTGCCTCGGCGGGTGAGATCGGTAGGGGCCAGGTTGCCGGTCGGCCCTGGGAATGAGGCTATAGCCCCGCCAGCGATCGCACATACTCCCGCCGCATGGATGCGATCGCATCAATCGAAATCCCCTTGGGGCATACGGCCTGGCACTCGCCGTGGTTCGAGCAGTCGCCAAAGCCCTCTGCCGCCATTTGGTCGCCCATGGCCAGCACCCGCTGGTGCCGTTCGGGGTGCCCCTGGGGCAGCAGCGCCAGATGGGCCACTTTGGCGGCAGTGAAGAGACTGGCGGAGGCATTGGGGCAGGCCGCGATGCAGGCCCCGCAGCCGATGCAGGCGGCGTAGTCAAAGGCGGCATCGGCGTTAGCTTTGGGAATGGGGATGGCGTTGGCCTCCGGGGCCGACCCGGTTTTGACGGAGATGTAGCCCCCGGCCATAACGATGCGATCGAGTGCCGAGCGATCGACAACCAGGTCTTTAATCACCGGAAAGCCCTTAGCCCGCCAGGGTTCGATGGTAATGTGGTCGCCGTCGCTGAAGTGGCGCAGGTAGAGCTGGCAGGTGGCGGTCTGGGGCAGCCCACCGTGGGCCTTGCCGTCGATCATTACCCCGCAGGAGCCGCAGATGCCCTCGCGGCAGTCGTGGTCAAACTCCACCGGCACCTCGCCCGCGTGGGTGAGCTGCTCGTTGAGTACGTCGAGCAGTTCCAGAAACGACATGTCGGGGTGGGCGTTGGCCACGGTGTAGGTGCAGAGCTGGCCGGGGGTATCGGCATCGGCCTGACGCCAGACCTTGAGGTGAAGTTGCATAGGAGTGCTGCGGAGGATGAAGCTGCTGATCCTAGTGTAATCCTCCTATCAGAGAGAAGAACCGCTGGATGGTGCCCAGAGCAACGCCGCCGTCACATTGCGCTATTCATCGCTAGGTTTGATCACAACCGGGAAAGGAATAAGGAATATGGCCCACTTCATCCCTCAGTGGGGATCTGGCCTACGGCAATGCCCCGAGGTATCCCGGCCAGTGGTATAAATCAGGCAGTTCAGGTAATGGCTATGGGCAAGAACAAAGCTGGCAACAGTTCTGGAACCGGTGACCGTCACGCCTACCGTGAGTTTGGCCCCGCCGACCCCATGGCGCGCGGGGTGCCCGATCGCCCCCCCAATCAGCAAACGGTGCGGGTGCAGGTCAGCCGCAAGGGGCGCGGCGGCAAAACCGTCACCATTGTCAACGGGTTTCAGCACAGCCCCGACCAGCTCACCGCTTTGGCCAAGCAGCTCAAGGCCCAGTGCGGCACGGGCGGCACTGCCAAAGACGACACCATTGAGATTCAGGGCGACCATGCCCAAAAGCTAGTCGAACTTCTGGTGGCCAAGGGCTATCAGGCTAAACGGAGTGGAGGTTGAAGGGTATGGGCCGGATGGGTAGGGGGTGGATGGGTAGGGGGTGGCGGCGATCGCTGCTGAGTTTTGGCGCGGCGCTGGTTTTAGTGGTGGGTGGTTCGGGGCTACTGCCCCTGCTGCCCAAGGCGGCGGCAATGGTTCCAGCTGAGGTGGTCCAGGCCCCTGGCCCTAAGCAGGGATCAGGTGATCAGACGGATTCTAGCCCCGCTCTCCCACGACCCAATTTTCCCCGGCCCTCTATTCCTGTCGTCATCCCCACCGATATTCAAAACCACTGGGCGAAGGACTGCATCACGGAGCTGGTCGAACAGCGCCTGATCGCTCCCGATGCCAGGGGGCTGTTTTATCCGGATGACCCGATTCTCTGGGGCGACTACGTCACCCTGTTAAACATGCTTTCGCCTGTGGGGCCAGCCCAGGGGTGGGCGAACCCGCTAGAGCGGGCGCTGGGAGTTCAGACCGCGCCCACGGTAGCGGCTCACTACCCCGACGCTTACTTTCAGCGCGATCGCCCCCTGGTGCGGGCCGAGGGCATTATGGCCCTGGCCTCTAAGCTGGGCGGCAGCTACCAAATTGCCGCCAACACCATCATCAACGCCAGCCTGGAGGATGGCCGCCAGGTGCCCATCTACGCTCGCGAAGGGGTTGCCGCCGCCCTCACCCAGAGCGTGGTGGTGAACTATCCCCAGGCCAACCGGCTCAACCCCACCCAGCGGCTGACTCGGGGCGAAGCGGTGGCTCTGCTCTGCCGCGCCGCGCCGAACAATCCTGCCCTGAGCCAGACAATTAATCCCGCCTGGGTGCCCCAGGCCCAGACCCCTACGGTGGCCTCCCCCGCCCGCGAAACGCGCGGCGTGTGGCTGACCAATGTGGATAGCCAGGTGCTGTTCTCTACCGAAGCGCTGCAAGCGGCGGTAACCCGCCTGGCCGACCTCAACTTCAACACGCTTTACCCCGTGGTGTGGAACTACGGCCACACCCTCTACCCCAGCGCCACCGCCCGGCGCGAGCTGGGAGTGAGCCAGCACCTCTACGGCGACCTGCGCTCCCCCGGCCCCGCCAGCGAAAGCGATCGCGACATGATGCGCGAGGCGATCGAATTCAGCCACGCCAGAGGCATGGCCGTAGTGCCCTGGTTTGAGTTTGGCTTTATGGCCCCCGCCAACTACGAACTCTACCGCCGCCACCCCGACTGGTTTACCCAAAAGCGAGCCGAGCCCACGCCTCTTGTTCCGCGCGATTCTACGCGACCAGAGAATGCGCCTAAGCTGGCCGCTGGTCTAGATGAATCTAAGCAGTCCGCCAAGCTGACGACATCCCTGGATGCCCCCAAAATCGGGGAGATGGCCCGCGAAAAGCATCGGGTTGACCAGTGGATCGCCCAGGACGACTTTCTCCCCGACCCCAGCACGGTGAACGACCCCGGCATTTGGATGGAGGGCAACGTGATTCCACGCCGCTGGATGAACCCGTTTCATCCCCAGGTGCAGAAGTTTCAGCTAGAGCTAATCAACGAGCTGGTCTCGAACTACGAGGTGGATGGTTTTCAGTTCGACGACCACCTAGGCCTGCCGGTGGACTTTGGCTACGACCCCTTCACCATCAACCTGTACCGGGCTGAGCACGGTGGCCGCATCCCACCCAATGATCCCCAAGATGCGGAGTGGATGACCTGGCGGGCCAACAAAATCTCCGACTTTTTGGCTGAGGTTCACAAGCTGGTGAAGGCGCGGCGGCCCAGCGCGGTGGTGTCAATTTCGCCCAACCCCTATCCGTTTGCCTTTACCAACTACCTGCAAGACTGGCCCACCTGGGTCAACCGGGGTATCGTCGATGAGCTGGTGGTGCAGGTCTACCGCAGCGACCAAAACCGTTTCATGTGGGAGATGAACAAGCCCTCAATTCAGGCGGCGCGGCGCAAAATTCCGGTAAATATCGGCATTCTCAGCGGCCTGCGGGCGGCTCCGGTGAAAATGGACTTTATTGCGGAGCAGATGGCGGCGGTGCGCGATCGCGCCTACTCCGGCATGTCCTTCTTCTTCTACGAATCGCTGTGGATCTCGCCACCGCCGGAAACAGCCGCGCAGCGGGTGGGTAAGCTCCAGCAGGCTTTTGCTACGCCAGCTACCCGTCCGACTCGGTAGAACTAGGGCCGGCAAGTGGGGGGTAGGGAGTGAGGGGTGTTTACGGGTTGTACAGCACCACATTCTCCTGCTCGTTGGGGTCGTTGCGGGACACGATCGCCTGGGCGGGTTCGGTGTCGCTCAGGTTGGTGGGCTGGTGGGGCACCCCCGCCGGAATGTAGAGAAAATCTCCCGCTTCGTTGACGATGGTTTTCTTTAGACCCTCACCGTAGGCCGTTTTAACCCGCCCATGGAGAATGTAAATCGCGGTCTCGTAGTCTCTGTGAAAGTGGGGCTCTGCCGAGGCCCCAGGGGGAATAATCACTAAATTCATCGAAATGCCGTGGGAGCCTGCCGTGGCCCCAGAGATGCCCACAAAGTAGGGCAGCTTTTGCAGCGTCGCGGTGTCGTGCTGGGGCCGCACGGTGACAATTTCGGCATTGGCGGGTGTAAGAGCGGCTGAATCGGCCATGGCGGTTTCCTCAAAGATGCGGTTTTAGAAGAGGTTGGTCGAGGGAGCAAGTTTGGCAATGAGACTTAATTCTCGTGTTACCCACCAACGCGTATTCTGAGGGTGTGTTGGGTCTGAACGCCCAACGCAGCTTGTTTAATGGGTGGACAGCAGCTAGTTCCTGCGCAAACCCCTCTCACCTAAGCTCTATTTTCCAGTCATAACCCAAAACTTTTAGAGCTATGCCTAAAAAAAATCATTTTTCTCAAACCCTTGCACTGCTGGGGCTATCGCTACTTATCACCACCACTGCTTGCACCAGTGAGACTACCGCTCCAGCCCCAGCCCCCCCTGATGCAGAAACCCCTGCCGAAACCCCTACCGAAACCCCTCAGTCTGAGGAGGTTGGCCTGATCCTGACGGGAGAAGGGCTACAACTAGTGAACTTGCAGACGGGGTCTACCACGTCCCTGGCCTTTGACACGGATATGGCCCCAACCCTAGACGCCGTTACCCAAATCTTGGGCACACCCGAAGAGGTTAGCCAAAATAGCGAGTGCCCCTCTGGCCCGCTGACGATCGCAACTTGGCCCAATGGGTTAGCGTTAAATGCCGCTGACGATACCTTTGTGGGCTGGGCCATGCGGCCTAGTGACGATGACACCGCCCTGACAACCGCCTCAGGCATTGGCATTGGCTCCACCCGCCAGGAGCTAGAGACCTCCTATACCGTCGAGGTGGTTGACAGTTCCCTCGGGGTCGAATTTTCGGCGGGGGATCTCTATGGGCTACTCACCTCGCCTGAACCCACCGGCACCGTTACCAACCTGTGGGCTGGGGTAGCCTGCAATTTTCGATAGTGCGCAACCGGGGAATGGGCTATTCCCCATGGTTACTGCCAAGGCATTTCCTGGGCCGCTGACTAAGTCGCCCCTGCCCAGGAAATGCCTTGTAGGATGACAGTATGCTCTCCCGATTAAGGCCCGATTGATGCCCCCCGAATATAGCCGCCCCGACCAACTGCCGGACACGCCCCCCCAGGGCATGAGCCGTGAGAAATATGCCCGGCTGAAGGCCGAGGCTCAGGCCCCCTACAAAAGCTTGCGTAAGTTTATCTACGGTGCCGTAGGGGCCTCGGGAGCGATCGGGGCGTTTGTGTTTTTTACCCAGCTGCTGGCCGGGCGCGATGTCAGCAGCGCTCTGCCCAACCTGGGGGTGCAGCTGGGGGTGATTGGGATCGTAGTGCTGCTGTTTCGGCTAGAGAAGAAGGATTAGTACTTAACCAATCTCAGTAGACCGAAAACAATCTCTCCTGACGAGATCTAACCCTCTCCCTAAATCCCTCTCCCAACTTGGGAGAGGGACCTTGAAAGGTTTTCCGGCTCCCCTCTCCTCCCTGGGCTACTAAATACACACAAGTCATGTTGTAGTAGGATGCGGCCAGTAATCATGGGTCAATCACTATGGAGAATCCCATCCTGATTCACGCTGAAGTCTTGCAGGGTAGTGCTTTTGGGGATCGCCGCCTAGAAAAAAGGGGGCGGCACTCTATGACTTGATGAGCCAAGCGCAATCGGTGAACATCCGGGCCATGAGCCGTAATCGAGCCGAGCAGGTTGGATACTATCGCTTTCTGGAGAATCCAAACGTGAGTGTCTCGGAACTGGTCAGGAGTGCAGCAGACCACTGCCAGCAGCAGGTAGCGGGTCGGCATGTGCTAGCCATCAGCGACAGCAGTGAAATTAATTTACAGGCCCAAATCCGGCACCTTGAACCAGAGGGCTTAGGGGTAGTGGGCAACAATCGAGATGTGGGCTTCTTCGTTCATCCAACCTTGGTTGTGGATGCCGGCAGTGGCTTTCCCTTGGGCTTGAGTGCGATTCAACTGTGGCATCGTGACCCGAAACGACCCGGCAAGCATCAGCGCCACTATCCTCAGTTACCGATTGAAGCGAAAGAATCCTATAAGTGGCTGCTGTCTGCCAAACACAGTCGTGACAGCTTAATGGCTGGAGACGCCGTGTGTGTGACCCACATCGGTGACCGCGAAAGCGATATCTATGAAGAGTTGGTGCGGGTTCCTGATGCCCATACCCACCTGTTAGTGCGCTCTTGCCGTGACCGACGATTACACGATGGGGCCACGATGCTCTACGAGACCCTCAGTCAGCAACCCGTTGAGGGGACCTATGCCGTTGAGGTGATGGCCGAGCCTCGCCGTGAACAAAAGGCGCGTGAAGCTTGGCTAGCGGTTCGCTTTACCCCGGTTACCCTTCGCCGCCCCCAGAAGGTGGATGCCCACGACTATCCTGAATCGGTCTCACTCTATGCCGTTGAGGCTAAAGAAGTGAGGCCACCCGCCGGAGTAGAGCCGATTCACTGGCGCTTACTGACCACCCATCCCGTCAATACCGTGGAGCAGGCCTTACACGTGATTCAGTGGTATCGGTGGCGCTGGCAAATTGAACAGCTTTTCGCTCTCCTGAAGCGGGTGGGCCTTGACCTTGAGTCCACCCGTTTGGCCTCGGTCAAAGCTATTGAACGCCTCACCATCCTGGCCCTGATGGTGGCCCTGAGGCTTCTCCAACTCAAAACTGGCAGAGCGGATGAAACCCTCTCGGCTTCGGTGGCCTTTAGTGATCAACAACAGCGCTGCCTGAGGCACCTGATGCCGACGTTACAGGGGCAAACCCAAAAACAGCAGAATCCCTTCTCCCCAGGTTCGCTACCTTGGGCTACTTGGCTGATTGCACGGCTGGGCGGATGGTCAGGGTATCGCTCGCAATCTCCACCTGGTATTCGAACCTTGAGCCAAGGACTCAAGAAATTTGAGGCCATCTTTGAGGGATGGTCACTAGCCCAAGACTCATTTGTGTGTACTTAGTAGCCCAGGGAGGAGAGGGGCTAACAGAGACTTTGCGATCTACTAAAGTTAGTTGTAACAAGCTCTAGCGGTCTAGAGTTCGGGGTTTAAGGCAAGTCGTGACCCTGAACTCTAGCAAACCTGTCAACCTCTGGCATGCCAACCTTACAAACCCATGACGCTAATTACCGTGCGCCCCGAGGGGCTCTACTGTGAAAAAGGCGACTTCTACATCGACCCCTGGAGGCCGGTGGAGACGGCGTTGATTACCCATGCCCATAGTGACCACGCGCGATCGGGCTCGACCCAGTACATCGCCACGGCTCAGTCAGAGGGCATTTTGCGGCGGCGGCTGGGGGAAGACATTCAGCTTCAGGGAGTCACCTATGGAGACAAGTTCAAGCTGGGGGAAACCTGGGTGTCGTTTCACTCGGCAGGGCATGTGCTGGGCTCAGCCCAAATTCGGGTGGAGCATCGGGATGAGGTGTGGGTGGTGTCGGGCGACTACAAGCGCGGTGCCGACCCCTCCTGTGCCCCCTTTGAGGTGGTGCCCTGCGACACGTTCATCACTGAGGCCACTTTTGGTCTGCCGATCTACCGGTGGGAGAGCGGTGCTGAGACCGCCCGCCAGATTTACGACTGGTGGCAGGGCGATTCTGAGCGGCCATCGATCTTGTTTTGCTATGCCTTTGGCAAGGCTCAGCGGGTGCTGAGTGAGCTGACTAAATTGACCGATCGCCCCGTCTACGTCCACGGCGCAGTTCACGTGCTGACCGAGATTTACCGCCAGCAGGGCGTGGCGATGGTACCGACTATTTGCACCTCAGAAATGCTCCGTACCCACAAATTCACCGGCGATCTGGTGCTGGCCCCGCCTTCGGGCCACCGCTCTAGCTGGATGAAGCGGTTTAAGCATCCCCAAACCGCCTTTGCCTCGGGGTGGATGGCGGTGCGGGGAGCGCGGCGGCGGCGGGGCTACGAGCGGGGGTTTGTGCTCTCTGATCACGCCGACTGGCCGGGGCTGATTCAAACGGTAAAAGATACAGGGGCTAAAACGGTGTACGTCACCCACGGCCAGTCGGACGTGGTGTCGCGCTATCTGCAAGAATCGTTAGACCTAGAGGCCATGCCCCTAGACACGCTGTTTGAGGGAGAAGGGGATATCTAATGGAAGCAACATCCTGGCTAGACGCAGCGATGGGTGGACTAGCCCTGCTAATTTTGCTGGGAGGTCTGTGGATGCTCTTGAGCGGCGTGGGCGACATGGATCGCTGAGCTCATCGCTGAACCAGGGCGCAGGGCGGCGGTTGCATAGGTGATCAGTTTGCTGATGCCGTAGAGCGTGGTAATGGCAAACAGACCCCCAGCCACCCAGCCCTGGAAGCGTTGGGCAATCCACAGCAGGGCAAGGCCGAGGGCGATCGCATCCAACGCCAGCACACCGAGGCGCGATCGCCAGCCCGCCGCCTGAATCGGTTGCAAATCGGTGGGCTCTAGACGGATCGTAGCCACCAGGTTAAAGCCAATTACGCTCAGCATAATTACCGCCATGCCGCTGCCTAAATAGCCTGCCGCCGCCCCATAAAACCCTAGCAGCTGACCCGCGACAGTCCAAGCGACAACCCGGCCAAAGGACTGCAACCGAGGATCGCGCAGGCGCTGCCCCACAATCTGAACATGACGTAAATCGACCCTGGCCATATGGGCCTGCTCAAAAATGCCGACCAACAACGCCAGAGCCAGCAGCCGATAGGGCCAGGGATGGGGCTGCACCGCCTGGTACAGCAATCCCAAGGCTGCGGGCATAAACAGGGCCGCCGCCCAAGCAGGAGATAGGGTCATAGGAATGCACCGCTGGCTCAACCAAACGGCTTAAGCATACCGCTCCCTCAAGCATTTATGCCTAGGCTCCTGTGCCTATTTCATAACAGGCTCAGCCCCAACCAGAAATAGGGCAGAATTTAGCCCACTTAGACCCTCAATCGCCTTCCCGGCGGTTTAGTCATGGCCCCTCCAGAGAGGCTCTTAAAGGATGGTTACGACTGTGGCCTGGGCCTGTGGTCAACCCCTAAGCTGAAGGAGTCTATTCCAGGATTCGCCATGACCCAGCCCACCCCCATCGCCGACATTGCTTCCGCTGCGGATCTCTTGCAGGTCTATGCCTCCGGGCAGCGTAACTTTAGCAGCATCACTTTGTCAGAGGTTGACCTGAGCGAGGCCGACCTTAAGGGGGCCGACCTCAGCTATGCCGACCTCAGCGGCAGTACCCTGCGCCAGGCCAATCTGCGGGGGGCCGACCTCAGCTACGCCAACCTGGCCGAAGCCGACCTCACCGGAGCCGACCTGCGGGGGGCGATGCTCATTGGCACCAATCTCAAAACGGCCAATCTGAGCGGAGCCACCCTCGCCACTGCCGATTACGACCCTGAGGAAACCCATTTTCCCCAGGGGTTTGACCCGGTGCAGCAGGGTCTAAAGCGCGATCGCTAGCAACTATAGCCGTAGCCCTCACCCTTAGGATGTTCTTAGACGGGCAGCAGGGTATTGACCAGCGTGGTCGCTAAAAACGCAGCGCCAATACCGCAAATCACCAGGCCGGCCCGCTGCATAAACAGCGCCGTAGATCCCTGCTTAAGCTGCCGTCCAAAGAAAAAGGCTGCCATTGCGATGCCCATCTGTACGGTTGTGAAGCCAGCTAGGTAGGCCGCCAGGGGCATGGCCCCAGCTCCGAAGATGGCTTCGCCGTAGGCATACCCGTGAAACAGCCCCGCTAGGGCCGCCAATCCTGTGATGACAATACTCTGGGGCCGATCTCTGAGCGCCAGCAGTACACCAAACCCCAGCACCGACCCAGAAATTACTAGCTCCGCTGCCGGTAGCGTGACACCAGTTAAGTGCAGCCCCGCCCCGGCCATAGCCGCCAACACAAAGACCATGGGGATCGCAATGCCCCAGGCGCTAACTGCTGCCAGCAGCCCCACCGCCACCACAAAGGCCAGGTGGTCGAGGCCAATGACAGGGTGGGCTAGACCCGACACAAAGCCCTCAATGGGGGAGGTGGGCAACTCGCCCCCCATGGCGTGGTGGGCCAGACTGGGCAGGGGCAGCAGCAGCAGGGCGGCGATCGCGCCCCCGATGCCACGCCCTAGCCGCTTCCGTGAAAAACCAGCCCTAATTGATTTCAAGGCAGCAACGCGATAATTCATCCGTACCTCGCAGACGAAGAAAGAACAGGGGAAATGAGATGTGCGATCGGCGGGCGTTCTGGCTCAGCTATTTTGGTGTTTGGCGAGGTATCTCGCCAAACACCAAAATAGCTTCACAGCTGCGGGACAGCGGCAGTCTTGCACTGCACTTTCCCCCTTGCCTCCAGTGGCTGATCCCCACCGGAACCGACAGCGCCCAAGCATCATAGCACCGGGCTAATCCGCCTTCCCCCTTAGGTTCACCAATAGTCACCCCCTTCCCCCATCGCAATCTCCCACCCACCTCACCCACCTACCCTTCATCCCCCATACGCTACCATCAGGCAAACTGCCACCCCTGCCCCCCATGGTTTCCTCGTCTCGTCTAGCCCGGCAAAAAGAAATCATCGAAGTCGTGCTCGGCAACGGCTGGGACTACATGCGGCGACTCCTGGTGGGCGGCAAAGCCGACGAGCCCGAAATTCCGCCCCCGGCAGTGCTGCGCAATATTCTGACCGACCTGGGGCCGGTGTACGTCAAGCTGGGGCAGCTGTTGAGCACTCGCCCCGACCTCATGCCCCCGGCCTACATTGAAGAACTCAGCAGCCTGCAAAGCACCGTCCCCCCCGTAGACCCCAAGGAGATTGAGGCCCACATTCGCCAGCACCTGGGGCGCCCCCCCGAGGAGCTGTTTGAGCGGTTGGATTACCGGGCGATCGCCGCTGGTTCCATCGCCCAAACCCACAAAGCTGTGCTCAAGGATGGTCGCCAGGTCGCCCTCAAGGTGCAGCGCCCCGGCATCGAGCGCCAGGTCGAGCGCGACATGACTCTAATTCGCGATGTGGCCAAGCTGGTGTCGGCCACCCAGTTTGGCCAGCGCTACAACGTGGTCGATCTGGCGGACGAATTTGCCGACGCCCTCAACGCCGAACTCGACTTCACCACCGAGGCCGCCTACACCGATCAGCTGCGGCGCAACCTGTCTAAGAGCACTTGGTACGACGCCAGCCAGCTGATCGTGCCGCAAATCTATTGGGATCTGACCAATACCAAAATTATGACCATGGAGTGGCTAGAGGGCACCCCCCTGCTCAAAGCCAACCTGATGGCTGAAGACGCCCACAGCAGTGCCATTGGCCTGCGGGCGGCGGCCACTACGCTGCTGTTTCGCGCCTTCTTCAAGCAGTACTTTGTCGATGGCTTCTTCCACGCCGACCCCCACCCTGGCAATATCTTTTACCTCGACGATGGTCGGGTGGCTCTGCTCGACTGCGGCATGATGGGACATATGGATCCGCGCACCCGCAACACCATGACTGAGATGGTGCTGGCCATCGTTAACTGCGACGCCCAGCGCTGCACCCAGCTCACCCTCCAGCTGGCCGAACCCCTCAAGCCCGTGAATCTGGCTCGGCTAGAGAGCGACTACACCCGCCTGCTGGGCCGCTACTACGGCCTCAGCCTGGAGCAGATCAACACCGCCGAAATTTTTGGCGAAATTCTGGCGGCGGGCATTCGCAACAACCTGCGCTGGCCTGCCAATGTGGGGCTATTTACCAAGTCTCTGGCCAACCTGGAAGGGGCGGCCAGACAGTTTAACCCCGGCGTCAATTTAATTGACGAGGTGCGGCCCCTGATGGCCGACCTGTTTCGCCAGCAGCTGGTGGGGGATGATCCGCTCCAGGCGCTGCTGCGCACGGGGCTGGAGTTTCGCAATCTATCGCTCAGCTCGCCGCGTCAGTTCGGCTTTCTGCTCGATCGCCTCAGTTCTGAGCAGCTCAAATTTAGCCTCAGCATTCAGGGGTTAGACGACCTGCGCCGCAGCCTGGATGCCGCCTCCAACCGGCAGTCGTTCAGCATTGTGGTGGCCGCGCTGATTGTCGGGGCGGCGATCGTGGCCACCGGGAGACAGTCGTCCCAGGGGCAGATTTTGAGCATTGTTTTGTTTGCGGCGGCCAGCTTCTTTGGCCTCTGGCTGCTGTTTAGTATCGTGCGTCCGAGACGGCGGCGGTAATCCCTAGCTCTTTTGGGCTTTGTACTTGTCTTTGAATAACGCCTGCTGAATTTTGTGATCGACAATGGGGGCCGGGTAGTCGCCGCGATCGCGCTCCCCAATCTTCCCCGTCACCAGCGGCCCCGTATCTACCGATCGCAGCTCGGGCACCCACTGGCGAATGTACTCGGCCTCCGCGTCAAACTTTTGGGTCTGGCTAGCCGGGTTAAAGATTCGCAGCGGTTTAGGATCCATGCCGCTGGAGGCGCTCCACTGCCAGCCGCCGTTGTTGGCCGACAGGTCGCCATCCACCAGGTGCTGCATAAAGTACTTTTCGCCCCACTGCCAGTTGATGATTAAGTCTTTGGTGAGAAAGCTGGCCACAATCATGCGGCAGCGGTTGTGCATCCAGCCAGTTTCGTTGAGCTGGCGCATGGCGGCATCCACAATCGGGTAGCCGGTGCGCCCCTCGCACCAGGCGGCAAACTGGTCTGCATCGTTAATCCAGGGAAAGTCTTGCCACTGGGCGCGATAGGGGCCGTCCGCCAGCTCCGGGAAAAAGTACATGACGTGCTGGTAAAACTCGCGCCAGGCCAGCTCCTGCTGCCAGGTCTGCACGTTGTCGCGGGTTTCGTCGCTGCGACTGCGATCGTAGGCGGCATCGGCGGCGGCCCACACCGTGCGAATGCCCACTGCCCCAAACTTCAGCGCCGCGCTGAGCCGCGAGGTGCCATCCACAAAGGGAAAGTTGCGCTGCTCGTCGTAGGTGGCAATGGCTTGGTCACCGTCGCAAAACTCCTCCAGGCGCTCCAGGGCAGCCTGCTCCCCCGGCTCGACCGGGAAACCGTTCTCCCAGGAAAATCCCAGATCCGCCGCGCTGGGCAGATCGATACAGCCCGCTTGCTTCGCGGCTTCAGTCTGCTTGGCGTTCAGGGATTTCAGCCCCTCCGGTGCAGGCAGGGGCGCTGCCTTAGGTCGCTTCACCCAGTTGCGCCAGAAGGGGGTGTAAACCGTGTACGGATCCCCTGCCCCGGTGCGCACTTCCCCCGGTTCGTGGAGCAGCTGATCCCAAAAGGTGGTGCGAAATTCAATACCCGCCTCCTTGAGGGCCTCGACTACATCGGTATCGCGCTGGCGTGAGTAGGGCTCTACATCGCGGTTCCAATACACCGCGTCGGCCTGGAGCGCCTTCGCCAGAGCGGGAATCTGGTCGCGGGGATCGCCCTGGAAAATGAGCAGCTGGCCCCCTGCTTGGGCGTAGCTGGTCTGCAATGCCTCCAGACAGCCAACCATATAGGCAACCCGCGCCGGGGCCACGTCATCGCCCTTGAGAATGCCGGGGTCGAGGCAAAAGACGCCGATGACCTGGGGGGTGCGATCGCGCGCCGCCGCCAGCCCGACATTGTCCCCCAGGCGCAGATCGCGGCGGTGCCAAAACAACAGTAAGTCGGCCATGGATGCAGCTCACCCCTGCTCATCAAACCGATTCAGTATAACGACATTGGCCCCTCGGGTTGGCCAGCTTTTATCATGGGGCAGCACCCGTTAGTCGGCGGTTCACCCTAAGGAGATTGACCATGCTGCAAAACAAGCAAATCATCATGCGCACCTTTAACGGCTACCTCGATTTTGTCACCGAGAGCCAGCCAGCCCTGTCCCCCGACATGGCCTGCCAGGTGGCGGCCCTGCTCACCCAGGCCGAGTTCAACCTGCAACTGTCTGAAAACAGCCGGAAATCGTAGTTTCTTGAAGGGGCAGGGGTTGAGAGCAATCCCTGGAAACAACAATTCCTGTGTCAGTGGATCCGCCTTCTCCCCTGCCCCTTTACCCCAGTGCTCACCCATATCTCTGTCGGGGCAAACTCTCTATTTGCTTGAATAAATATTCGTTGCAAATGTAGCCCCTGATATTCACATGCAGACTTTGCGGATCTAAACTGTTAAATAAGCTACAGTTTGCTCAGTATGTTGGCTCGTTATTTAGCAGAACCAGGCTGAGGGTAGCGCCGCTGCGTATCAATACCCTTAACGTGGAGTTTGTGTCATGAAATTGTCCTATCGCGGTGCCCAGTACGATGCCCACCTGCCTGCGGTGCAGAGCGACGGTGTAGAAACCATCGGCACCTACCGGGGCGCCCCCGCCACCCGTCGGCATTTTCCCCAACCGGGCGGTCACCACCCCGAGGTTGAAATGACCTACCGGGGCGTTAAGTACACCCATGCGGTGTAGTTGACCCCATAGTTCAATCCGCTGCTGGGCAGTCTGAGTCGTCAGGCTGCCCTATTTTTTTGGGGTCAATGATTAAAACAGCTATACGGGTTTGATCGGGCGATCGCCACTGTCTACCGTTTAGGATCCTGACGGATATAAGCAAACCAATCCATAACTAATCGGTTTGATTACGAATCCCGTTCAGCCAAGGATGAAAAAGGCAAGACAGTCTTCAGGTTTTCCCGTAGTATCAAAGTTGTGTTAGGTCTGCTCAGAGCAAATCCTGGAAACGTTATCCGAAGGGTGTTCTGTAGCTCAAAGATCGATCTGCAATCTGTATTTGACGAGAGGATAGCACCATGGCAACCTTCAAGGTTACGCTGATTAACGAGGCTGAAGGGCTCAATCAAACCATTGACGTAGACGACGATACTTACATTCTTGACGCTGCTGAAGAGCAGGGTCTAGACCTGCCCTACTCCTGCCGGGCTGGGGCTTGCTCCACCTGCGCTGGCAAAATCACCGCTGGCACCGTTGATCAATCCGACCAGTCCTTCCTGGACGATGACCAGATCGGCGCTGGGTACGTGCTAACCTGCGTTGCCTACCCCACCTCCGACTGCACCATCCTGACCCACCAAGAAGAAGAACTCTACTAAATCGGGAGTGCTGAGTCCCGCGCTGCGGAACTCAGCAAATATCCAAGGTGGTTTTCTGACAAAAGAGGGATGCTTCGTTAGCGAAGCATCCCTCTTTTGTTTGGATAGCCAGGGTGATCGAGTAGAGCCTAGGCGCTACTTGGCCGCCGCAATACATTGCTCGACGAGGGCCGCTACCTTATCAACGTTTTGCCACCCGAGGATCTCGGTTACTTTTTTCTCCAGGTTTTTGTAGGAGCGGAAAAATTCGGCGATCTCGTCAAGGCGGTGGGGAGCGACATCATCCAGCGATTTGACGCTGCTGTAGCGGGGGTCGGCGGCGGGCACGCAGAGGATTTTTTCGTCGCGATCGCCGCCGTCAATCATCTCCAGCATGCCGATGGGCCGCGCCGCGATCACGCAGCCGGGAAAGGTGGGCTCATCCATCAGCACCATGCCGTCGAGGGGGTCGCCATCGTCGGCCAGGGTGTTGGGCACAAAGCCGTAGTCGTAGGGATATTTCACCGACGAAAACAGCACCCGATCCAAAATAAACGCGTTCAAGTCTTTGTCAAACTCGTACTTGTTCTTGCTGCCGCCGGTAATCTCCACCAGCACATTGATCAGTCCAGGCTCGGGCTGAGCTGGAATACGGGATAGGTCCACAACACTACTCCAATCAATAAAAATCTGAGTTGACAGGGCAGAAGGAGGCTCAAGGCCTTCGCAGCGCACCACTAGAGGTGGCCACCGGACGGAAGCATCCCACTTTCGTGAGCCCTCACCCTAAATCCCTCTCCCAACCCGGGAGAGGGACTTTAAATCCGGCTACCCTTCTCCCAAAAAGGTAGAAGGGACTGGGGAATGAGGGCCGTAGGTTTGCAAAAGTAAGATGCATCCCACCAAACTCCCGCAAATGCCCTTACGCCATAGTATTTTACGGGTCGGCGGCCCATTTTCCGCATGGTTTAGCCCGCCGACCGCAAACAAATCAGCCGCCTCAAACGGGGCGATTCCCCTTCATAGGCACTTCGTAAGCGCCCAGACATTGCGTTCTGCTTGACCCCTAGCGCCCCGCCGAAGCCGGTACCACAAAGGCTGGAGGTTGTTCTAACTTTGCCGTCGCCGCTGAAAAATGGGCGACTACAAACAGGGGCAGAGTTAAGGTCAGTACCGCAATTAAAACGCCCAACACACTAGATGAAGGACTAGGAGGTTCCCCCGCAGGGGTATCCGGTTGACTGGCAGAATCCATACAGTGAAATAATTGAAATCAACAAGGGATATAACTCTGAGGTCAAGGCCAAGGCCCAGAAAGCCCAGATCATCCCAATATCCAACCATCGTAGGTAGACTCGGCTGAGCCCACCACCAGCGTGTACTCATCTTGGACGAGAGTATCGACGATCTCGAGGTGGAAAACGGTTCCATTGAAACTATATGCAAGGTTATAGCAATCAATCCATGACATTGATCACTCCAAAGGCTTAACCTTTGGCCAAACCAAGCTTACAGGTTTAAACCACGTCTGAATCTAGCATTCCCGACGGCTGTGGGAAATTACGGATATCCCTCTGGGGGTAGAGGGTAGGGGGTGGAAGGGTGAGGGATGCTTGCCCCCAAAAGCCAGCCAAGCACTAAACAGCTCTACTTCACTCCTCACCCCCTACTCCCCACCCCCTACTCCCCGCTCCTCCAACAGCTGCCGAATCGCCCGTAGCTCCTGCAACATCTGCCGCATCAGGTCGTGGGTGACCGTCTCTTCGGGGGTCTGTACCTGAATGGTGGGGTGGAGGCCCAGTACTTCTTCGGCGAAGCGGCGCACTTCCTGGGGGCGAAACTCCAGGGGGTCATCTTTGTCGCGGCGCACTTCGGGGTTGAGCTTGGTTTGGTCGTAGGGGGGGTTGAGGGTGTCGGGGTCGGTGTTGGCGTAGCGGTAGACCGAGGCCCGCGATCGGTTGAGGTACTTTTGCACCTCGTCTACCGACAACAGCGCTACGGTATCTTCGCCCCCCGTCCATCCGTAGGCTGAGGAGTCGTAGGCGGAAGAAGAGAGGGCACCGGCACTGGGGTTAGAGACGGAGGACGAATCAGGGGGCATAGGACAGAAGGTAGCGAATCTGTGGCTACTGTATCAGGTTCATCGGAGTCTGGAGCGGCCTGTAACAGAGCGTGCCAAAGGGTGCTCTCTCTTCGGGAAGGTGTGCTAAAACCTTGGCATTGTTAGCCGAGATTTTAGATGTGAAGGGCGATCGCAGGCAGGCTCAGCGACGAAACTGGCGCAATCAGTGGCGCGGCCTCTCGGGGCTAGCCGCCATGATGTTTGGGGTGGGGGCGATCGCCGGGCTCACGGCCTCGCGCTGGTCGCCCACCCCATCGCCCGGCGCAGGCGGCGACATTGCCCCGGCCCTAAGCCTGCGGGATGTACCCCAGCCCATCGTGTTTAACGGTCGCCCTCAGATTGATCCCCTGCCCCAGTTTGAGGAAGTCTGGGAATGCCAAGTGGCCGTTGTTGGCGGCTCCCTCGGCGGGGTGGCCGCCGCCGCCCACGCCATGGCCAGCGGTGCCACCACCTGCCTGATCGAAGTCGCCCCCTGGATGGGGGGGCAGATTAGTGCCCAGGGGGTCTCTGCCCTCGATGAATCGCTGCGCATGCGCCAGGCCAACAACCTATCCCCCAGCTGGCTACGGTTTCGGCAGCTGATTAAGCAGCAGGTGGTTACCTTACCGGCCTGGAGCCCTGGCGGGACGTCGCGATCGGTAGCCGATATCAACAGCTGCTGGGTCGGCACCCTGTGTTTTCTGCCCCAGGCCGGGGCCAAGGCCGCCGAGCAGTTTTTGGCCCATACCAACCCCAGCGCCCCCGCCAGCCGCTGGGCCACCATGACGGCATTTAAAGGAGCCGAGTTTGACGCCTCTGGGCGGCACATTACAGCGGTATACGGAGTGCGGCGCATTCCTAAAGATCCGGGCTATCGACCCATGGGGCGGCTGTCGGCAGAGCTGGCCGACTGGTATAACTGGTCGCCCACCGCCGAATTTGACCGCGTGCCCGTCAAGCTCCAGCCGCCCCCCGGCCAGCGCATGATCGTGATCGACGCCACCGATACCGCCGAGCTGGTGGCCTGGGCCAAGGTGCCTTACCGCCTGGGGTCGGAGTCCCAGACCACCACAGGGGAGCCCAACGCCGCCGCCTTCGACAACCCCGACTGCACCCAGGCCTTTACCTACCCCTTCGCCCTCGGCATCTACAACGACGGGGGCGACAGCCTGGCCGCCCTGGCGCGGCTGTCGCCCACCCACGGCCTCCATGAGCACCAGGCCTCCTTTGATCTGGAGGGGTTTCCGTTCTTTGCCGGCAAGAGCGTGTTTCACTACCGGCGCATCGTCAGCCAAAACCGGGGCAACCCCTACACCAGCGCCCCGGCCCCAGGCGACATCTCCATGATCAACTGGAACCGGGGCAACGACTGGAACTGGATGGATCCGCCCCTAATTCTCAAAGCTGCCGATCTAGAGGCCGCAGGTCAGCACCAAAACTGGATGGGGGGGCTGTCGGCGTCGGCCCTTAAGTTTGGCGAAGAGAACGCCCTCACCTTTGCCCGCTGGCTGCTCGAAACCCAGGCTGGCCCCAACTACCCGCTGGCCTACCTCTACGGAGCCGATAGCCCCATGGGCACGCTGTCGGGCCTCAGTATGGTGCCCTACTTCCGCGAAGGGCGGCGAATTGTTGGCCGCGCCGCCTACGGCCAAGACGAGTTCATGATTCGCGAGAACGATCTGCGCTACAACTTTGCTGGCCAGCGCGACTTCAGCCCTACGGCGGTGGGGTTGGTTCACTATGCGATCGACATCCACGGCTGTCGCTACCGCAACTGGCAGCCCTCCGGCGAAGCCATTAACGCGCCCGCCCAGGAACCCCACGTCAAGCCCGTGCAAATCCCGTTAGAGAGCCTAATTCCCCAGGGGGTCGATAACCTGCTGATCGGCGGTAAAACCCTGGCGGCCACCCACATTGCCAGCTCTTCAACCCGCATTCACTACGGTGAATGGCAGACCGGGGCGGCGGCGGGGGTAACCGCTGGCTGGCTGGTATCGGCCAATGCGCCCGTCCACTACCCGCCCGACATCGTCCCCAATGGTGCCATAGGATTGCTCCAGGAAATGATGCGGCTACAGGGGCTAAAAACCCACTGGTGAAGGGATTACGCCCACCTGGGGTTGGCTTGATCCAGCACAACATAACCTTGCTTTATTTCTCTTTACACACGCCCACGCATAATCCCTCACTATTTAAAGGCAGGTGTGCGTTTAAGGGATTTTGAATACCATGGCTACGTTTGCGATCGCTGGGTTTACCTTTGACGAAAGTGATTTAGTGACCAACGGCGCAATCGCCGATGGTGCTTTTAGAACACGCTTCTTTGGGTCTGGGCTGCAATTTCCAGAGCTGTTAGACAATACAGTCGGCTCCCTGGTCGGCGGCGTTGGGCAATCCATCGCCTTGGGCAATCTTTTCAACCGCTCAACCCTCGAATTGACCTGGAATACTGGCCTTGGCCCTGTAAACCAGGCGGGGGATGATTTTGTCGTCTATGAGAACGGATTTGCCAGAGTGCCGGAAGACTACGCCGTCGCCGTGCGCAGTACCGCCACCGGGCAGTTCACCCCGTTTCGCTACGAGTTCTTTGACAGCTATGACGAAACCGCCATCAATGGCCCCACAGACGGTACGGGGCTGTTTGCGACGGCCTTTGATTTAAGCGACTTTGGCCTGGCGACCGGAGACGCGATCGACGCCATTCAAATTATCAGTCTGCTGAAGGACGACACCGTCGATGGCGCAGATGGCCAGGGCTTAGTGACGTTGGCTGAGCCAAAGGATTTGGGCCTGCTGGGCAGCCTGTTAGATCGCCCTCTGTCCCTGGGTAATTCTGACCCCGACATTACTCTAGTGGCCGGGTTAAGTGGGGGAGGACAGTCTTCCCAGCCGGTGCAGCTATTCGACGCTGACAACAACCTGGTGGGCGGTTTCAGCAGTATACAGGCGGCGGTGGATGCTGCCGATGATGGCTACACGCTGCTGGCGGCGGCGGGCACCTACCGCGAAGATGTCATCCTCGATAAGGGGTTGACCCTAATTGGGGCCAACTTTGGCCTGACTGGCAACGACGCAGCTCGCGGTGCAGAATCGTTGCTGGAGGGCTCGTTTACCCTGGCCGACGACAATATTTCGATTCTGGGGTTTGAGTTCACCAACGACACCGCTGCCATTCGGGGGGGCAGCGACGGCAGCGTTAATTTCAGCAATATTGCGATCGCATTCAACGACTTTGCCGGGTTGACCGCCAACAACCAAACCTTTATCACCAACGGCTTTGGTACCGGCGGGGCACCCTCAGGCGGCGCTAACTGGTCGATTACGAGCAACTACTTTGACGGCATTACCGGCAACGATGCCTCGATCATGCGGATAGACAATGTGGATGGCCTGTTGATTGCCGACAATGTCGGCGTTCATGACGATGCCGGGGTCGTGGGTCGGCGGGGCATTCAGATCGACAATTCTCAAAATGTGGAAGTTTTGGGCAACGTTGTGGAGTTGGGGATCACAGACTTTGCCGATGAAATAGCGACCTTCACCGCTGCCCGCTATGCCCTTCAGCTCTCCCTCGACGATGACGGCTCGGCCAGTTCCACCGCGAATGTGGCGATCGCCGACAACACCTTCTCTGGAGCCTACGACGGCATCGTTACCCTAGACGATCGCGATCTGTCGGCGGTTGATATCACCAGCAACAGCATTTCAAATGCGTTCTACGGCATTCGTCTGGCGGCTGCCGAGGGCACAACCGCCCAGGGCACGCAGTCGGATATTGACATTAGCGACAATAGTTTTGCTGCGATCGCCGCTTCAGCGGTAGCGTTCGACCATCGAGAGCCCACCGAGGCGTTCTCAGACATTGTTGTGGCCAATAATACCTTCGACGGCGAGTTTGCCGGCATTACCCATATCAGCGGCGACACCCGCAGCCTGGCTGGAACCAACACCTTTGAAGGCTCCGACGGCGATGACCTGCTGCTGGGCGGCACGGGCGACGATGCCCTATTCGGCTTTGGCGGCAGTGATTTACTCGACGGCGGCGCGGGCAACAATACGGCTCTGGGCGGTGAGGGTGCAGACACCTTTGGCCTGTTCGATGGCCCCGGCATCACCACCGTGCTGGAATTTGACACAGCGGTTGACAAGCTCACCAACGCCGCCTTTTTTGATGTCATTTTGGCCCAGGGGACAGGGGTAGAGGCGCGCAACACCTTTGTCTTAGACGCGACATCGTTTGATGCGATGGCAAAGCTGTTGCTGACCGATGCAGCTGATATTACCGCCGCGAACTTTGTCTAGGCTCAGTCGAGGGCATCGTCAAGGTTAAGGAGTTAGGTAACAGAAGCGGAACCCAGCGGCGGCCTGCTCTGTTGGGTTTCGCTAACGCTCCAACAGTCTAATTTAGACTTGCCAGAGCAGTGGACAGGGCAAGGGCCGTTATGGGCTCTCGGATGGATTCCCGTGGAAACGGGAATAACAGACAGGGATCGTTACCCGCAAAACGTCCTGATGATGTCGGCTGTAGCTAGGTGCCCTGCCCTTAATGCTCGGGGGTGCTTTTTGCGCTACGCGACAAACTGCCGCCGGTTTGAGTAGTGCAGAATTACCACCTCTACATTTAGACTCCAGACTTCTCCCTACATATACAGAGGAGGCTTTGTTTGTGCCGCCTTAAGGTGTGATCAAGCGCAGTAATTAAGGGCAAATCAGCAGCTTTAACTAAGCCAAACTTAAACAGCAGCGTTAAAGTTCCAGGCATCGCCATTAGAAAACAGAATTTCGCTTAGACCCTGGCCGCCCTTGGCTAGCCCCGTAGCCAAATCGTCCTGCTCAATCTAATGGGATTTAGCCTGAGATTGCCTTTTTTGAACAAATCAAGAAGTAAGCAAAATTGCTTGCCTCTGATACTGAAGCTTGCTTTCGTTAATCGCTAGCAAAGATCCCCAAAGGCACCTATGTTTTTCCACAAAAAAGACCCTGTCCATACCGTTCAAGTCAATGAAGCCAACCCCGTATTTGCCCAGCTGCTGCTAGAGCAGTTTGGTGGAGCTACCGGCGAACTCTCGGCAGCGCTTCAATACTGGGTGCAATCTTTCCACATTGAAGACCCCAGTATCAAAGACATGCTCCAAGATATTGCTGTCGAAGAATTTGGCCACCTAGAAATGGTGGGTAAACTGATTGAAATCCACACCAAAAATACTGACCAAACCGAAGCCTACAACAGTACGCTGTTTGCTGTGCGCGGCATGGGGCCTCACTTCCTCGACAGCCAGGGCAACACATGGACGGCTAGCTACCTCAATGAAGGTGGAGATGTCGTCAGAGACCTGCGGGCCAACATCGCGGCTGAGGCTGGCGCTCGCCAGACCTACGAAGCTCTGATCAAGCTGGCTACCGATGAGGGCACTAAAAAGACCCTCACCCACCTGCTAACTCGGGAAATTTCTCACACTAAAATGTTCATGAACGCGCTAGACGCCATGGGCAAGCTGACCGACCCGATGTTTGGCAATATTCAGCCCGATGAGACCGTAGAGCTTTACTACAATTTCTCTACCGACGACAGCGGCAAAGATGAGCGCGGCCCTTGGAACTCTGAGCCCGATTTCAAATACATTGCTGACCCCGCTAGTTCCCTCAAGTAGGGTTCTAGTAGTCCCAAATTGGAGATTTTGATCCCCAGTCTGGGAGTAGGTTTAACCCTACGCGATCGCTAATCCACCACGCCCCCGAGGTAAGCATGACTCGGGGGCTTTTTTGTTTAAATAGCTGGCTCAAGTAGCCGCCTATGTTCTTTAGAAAAGCGAGAGTATCGGTAGATCACGAAACCCGCTAGCCCTCACCCCCAGCCCCTCTCCCAGGAAGGAGAGGGGAGCCGGAAAACCTTTCAAAGTCTCTCTTCCAAACTAGGAGAGGAATTTAGGGTGTAGCTTGCTTCCCGCAGGGTGAGCTAAATCTCGTCAGGAGAGATTATTTTTGAGCTATTAAGTAGAGCAAAGTACTCTTGGGTTAAAGATCGATGCTTAAATCTATGGCAGGCGATCGCACAAACAGTGCAGCGGCAGTCGTCTCCCCATAGCAGCAAAGCCCAAACCATGAATGATCCCACGGCAACACAGATGGTTGAGCATTTGCGGCGAGCCAATCAGGTAGCCCAGTTAGCCATGGCCCAGGGACACCACCCGTTTGGGGCGATTTTAGTGGGCCCTGACCACACCACCGTGCTGCTAGAGCAGGGCAACCTAGATACGGTGAACCATGCCGAATCGACCCTGATGCGGCGAGCCTACGCTGAGTTTGACCCCAATTTTTTGTGGGGCTGCACGCTTTACACTACGGTTGAACCCTGTGTGATGTGCGCCGGGGCGCAGTACTGGGCCAATGTGGGGCGGTTGGTCTACGGCGTCTCAGAAAAACTGCTGCTGGGGTTGACGGGCAACCATGCCGAAAACCCGACGCTGGATGTGCCCTGTCGCTATGTGTTTGAGCGGGGGCAAAAGGCGATCGCAGTCTGGGGGCCGATCGCTGAGGTTGAGACAGAAATTGTCGCCCTCCATCGCGGCTTTTGGGGTGAGTAGCCCAATGGCTCTAGCCCTAAAGAGAATCAATCAAGTCGCTTCCAACTCGATCGCATCACCTTTTTTCAAGACTCCTTCAACTAAAACCGCGCAGTAAAGTCCAGCGAAGTTGTTGTGGGCCTGGGCAACTTTGCGTGAAACTTCCGGGTTGTGCTCACCTGTATCTGGATCGAGCGAAATCATTCGACAACGCGGGTCGCGCTCAAGCACCATGACCGTCGCGGTTGACCCAATTCGTAGACGGCGACCGACAAAACTATCTTCAGCGAATCCGGTTTCGTCTGACACAAAATCGAAGTAGATGTTTGCTCGAAAACGCCGCTTGTCAATAGGAATTGAGCATTCTGATTCAATTTGTCGAATGGTGGATAGGCTGATTAACGAGATTGGGCGACAGTCGGTTAAGGCTCGGTCTGAGCGCACAAGTTTTAATTGGGTCTTTTCGTCGAGCCCTTCACGCAGAAGTCGTATCAGTTCTGAATCATCGACAGAGATAACTTTGCCTGCGGGGGTGACAATGTCCAAAATCATGTCTTCTGGGTCACTGTTAGCCGGTGTCACCCCAGGTGCTATGCTCGCTGCCTCAATTAAATTTGGCGGTTTTGAGGCTCGTTCTGGATAGCGATATTGCGGCTGGTACTGCAACATTTGTTGCTGTACGTTCGCGTTTAAATAAGGAAAGCCTTTGCGGGCGGTGGAGCTTTTGAAGGCGTAGCAGCGATCGCTGTAGACACCAGAAAATCCCATAAAGATTTCGGGCATTTCCACGCCGCGCATGCTTTTAACTGGGTAGCACCATAAGCTTTCAACGGTTCCGGTAGTTGTCATAGCAAAATTGAAGACCTCATTTTAGCTGCTCACTGCTTTGCAAGAAAAACTGACATTTCGGTTGAGCAGCTGTAAGTAAATCTTGAATCCTTACCAACAGCTTTCGATAGTCCGTTCCGACTGCATTATTATGCCGCTTCGCTAAACTTGTGTTGCTAAACTGCTCAAGCAATATTCTTTTTTCATTCCTACTACTTCCGAGTTTTGCACAGAACTGCTTGAACTCAATTCATAAGAATTTATTATTAGAATATTGTTTCATTATTCTCCCAAAAATTTGCAGATAAACCATTAGACCAAAAAAAGATATTGATGCATAGAGTATTGCATAAAAGATATTTGAATAACACAAAATCACAAATGGCAAAAGAGTTACAACAGAGAACCCTGACAGTAGAGTTGCTTTGAATGATAAACGGTAAGATGCCGTGATAAATCTCGCTCCTTCTTTGCCCATATTGAAACTAAAAATCTGTGAATTTTCTCCTTCACCTAATTCCTTTTTAATCTCTAACTCATAAGCTTGTAAGTTGTGAACAAAGTGCCACGCATAAGATTGCTTAATCAAATTTGAAAATAAAATAAGTCCTAAAACTGCAAGCAAGCTCAAAAAGCCTAAAAGCAGAAATAAAGTGGAATCAAACTTTGGAATTGTGGGCAAGATGACTTCAGAAACTGGCTTCCAAATGATAATGACTGCGCCTACTACTCCAAATAGTTTGAAGTCATCATAAGCGCTTTTTATCACTTCTTCTGCTCTATCACTCAGTCTTGCATATTCTTTGTAAAGGTATTCTAATCTTGGATTAGGTTCTGCATCCATTTGTGACGCTCCACTAGCAAGCTGAGAGCATCATCTCATAGACAGCCTCGAAACACTCATATTTGGTTATCAACAGATAAACTTCGAGCACTGTCCCTCTCGATCACTCTGCGGCATAACGACCAAGCTCACCAGGCGCAGATAGCCTTTGCAACCCAACAGACCTTATGGTGCCGCTCCAGTGTAGCGACTTTTTGTGGGGCGGTAACTATCTCTACTGAACTGCCGAGCGGCACTTAACAAAATTCTAGCTGGCTAGTAGATTGGGTTGAGTTAGCGAAGCCCAAAACCTACCGTTAGCCTTAGCACTCCTACCTACCTATTCAAGGTCTATTTCTGATGGGCAAATTCTATATAATATTGTCATGCTAAAGCGGCTGGTACTACTTATTTCTTCACTGCTGTCACTCTCAATCGCCAGTACCTATTCAAAACCGACGCAACCATTTGGATAGAATTATTGGGGAGCTGGTGGAGATATCATCTTTCAAAACACAGTGAGGGAATAAAATTCTCCTGTGGGTTGACGAAGGAAACTCACAGGAGATCTGCGATCGCACTTTTGAAGACGTAGCAACGATCGCCGTAAATACCAGAAAATCCCATAAAGATTTCGGGCATTTCCACGCCGCGATACTTTTAACTGGGTAGAACCATAGGCTTTCGACAGTTCCGATAGTTGTCATATCAAAATTAAAAACCTCATTTTAGCTGCTCACCGCTTCGCAAAAATATCTAACATTGCCAATCATCCACCATAGAAAATTCCAAATTCAAACCAATAACGTCTCGACAGTTAGCGTTCATCAATATCGCTAGACATGAAGAGACTATCTTAATATCATTCCTGCTTCATGCCAGCACGTTCCGGATTAAAGTTAGGCGGAAATTTAGTTTGACTACAGTATTTAGCTTCAAAAAGTTTAGCATCCTTTAAGATTGAATATCTTAAATCTGATGCACAGAAAACGGCTTGTTCTAAATTTGCGCCACTAAAGTCTACTCCTTTAAGGTTTGTATCACCAAAATTTGCTGATTTTAAATTAATTTTCCTAAGATTTGCATTTAGGAGATTTGCCCTCACAAATAAACTGCCTCTGAGATCAATTACTTCGCTTCTAACGTCTTGCTTATAGTTGCGATTTACAATAACATTTATTGCTTCCTGAACTTCAGGAAAGACTTTAGGGTAACCATCTAATTCTTCCGGCTTAGTTGTATTGGAAGGAGCAAAATCAAGAGTCTTACCTCTAATGAACGAGGCTATGACCTTCATCACAATCCAATAATATTCAGAAGAATCTTGTGAAATTTTTGATAGAGCGTATATGCCTCCAAGAACAACCATTCTATTGTTTGCTGTTCCCAATTGTTCTACTGCTTTTGAAAAACGGTCAGTTATTAACCGCTTCTGGTTTATCTTGAAGTTTTGGTAAACGAAAATGCCTCCAATAACAGTGGCAAGAGTGCCAGAAGTCATTACAAAGGTCTTGAAAAACTCTATCTGAGTCTGAATTTCCAAGGATTTCCACCAGTTAAGATACTCCATAAATTAGATCACCTTCACATATTTAACAGAACGGCAGCTATGCAGAACTCGAAAATCTTGGCGCTGTCTGCCGGTGTAGGAAGCACCGACAGACAGCTAACCCCGCAAATCTCCTAAGCAGATTGCGAGGCTAAGGGGATCGTACCTTAGCCACCCCAATTTGCACTTCACTGGCGGGTGGCTAAGGTTTTCGCGTTCTGTTTTCTTCCCAACCAAAAAGGAAACAGAACCGATGTTTGAGTATCTTGAGCCCGATGCCAACGGGGCATCTAACTTGCCGCCGTCTTCGCGCAGCACCCCCCAAGCCCGGCCCGAACGCGTGCGCCATCTAGCTCTACGGCAGCTTGGCAGGCATAGACCGCACCATCAAAACCCTCCATGCCTACGGCTACGCCGACCCCAACGACTGGAGCGATCCGATCCCCACCGAGCAACCTAACCAGTGGATGGTGATCATGACCAAAATCTTGCTCATCGAGTAAGCCTCATCCACACAAGGGGTCGGGTTCCTGCGGCCTTTGACTAAAACTTGGCTACAAGCAGAGGAACCCGACCCCTAGGGGCAAAATTGAGCAATCTGGCTCTGGGTTAGTGGTGGGCAGTGCCAACCCCACGCGGCATGTGAGGGAATAGGCTACCCATTTGTCTGGGGGCAGACTACCCATTCATCCGGGGTTAACTCAGCGGCGGCGGCGGCATCGTAGGGGATAGCAACCTTGCATTCACCCTCTTCCGGAGTCTGGCATGACCTCTACCGATGCAACCTCAACAGCGCTCAGTGCGCTATCCACTGGCCTAGCGGATGCAGTGGGTGCGATCGCCCCTACCCTCGTCGCCGTCAAAGGCCACCGCCGCTTTGCCTACAGCGGCATTCACTGGCAGCCGGGGGTGATTGTCACCGCCGACTACGGCCTCGGTCGCTCTAGCCGCCTCACCCTCACCCTGCCCGACGGCAACGTGGTCGAAGCTGAAGTTTCGGCCCGCGATCGCGCCCTCGACCTGGCCATTATTCAACTCGATCGTACCGACCTGCCCGTGCCCGCCACCAGCGATGGGGCCGACCTCAAAGTGGGCCACGTGGTGCTCGCCGTCGGCCAGTCGTGGGACTACGGCGTTAGCGCAAGTTTGGGGGTAGTGGGCAACCTGGGCGGCCCCTGGCAAAGCTCCCAAGGGCGGGCGATCGATCGCCTGATTCGCCCCGATGTCAACCTCTACCCCAACCTGCTCGGCGGCGCTTTGGTGAATACGGCGGGGGAAGTCTTAGGCATGAACCTCAACGGCCCGCGCAACCGCGTGGTAACGCTGCCCACCGCCAACCTCGATCGCATCGTCAAAACCCTGCTAGAGCGCGGCAGCCTCAGCCGGGGCTACCTGGGCGTTGGGCTGCAACCCGTGGCGCTGCCCGCCACCCTGCAACAGAGCCTGGGGGCAGAGGTCGGCCTTCTGATCGTCAGCGTCGATGCCACCGGGCCAGCGGAACAGGCGGGCCTGCTGGTGGGTGATATTTTGCTGGCGGTGAACGGCCAGGCGGTCAGCAATCTCCAGGCGGTCTACGGCCATTTGGATGTTGGCGCGATCGGTCAGCCCGTCTCGCTGCACCTGCTGCGGGGCGGCCAGCCCACCGATCTCACCCTCACCGTGGGGGAACAGCCCCAGGGCGGTGGGCGATGAGTGTTCCACTGCTGAATTACGATTTGGCCGCAATCTCCGATCGCGTCAGGCAATCCACCGTGCTTATTCAAGGCCCCGCTGGCGAACGGGGCTCTGGGGTCATTTGGGATACGTCGGGGCTGATTGTCACCAACGCCCACGTGGTCTCCCAGGGCCAATCCCGCATTGAGCTGGCGGATGGTCAGTCGCTCAGCGCCCACCGAGTCGGCTACAGCCAACGGCTCGATCTGGCCGTTCTAAAGGTCAATGCAGGGGAGCTACAGGCTGCCACTGTTGGCGATGCGATCGCCCTTCGAGTGGGGCAACTGGTAATGGCCGTGGGCAACCCCGACAGCAGCATAGGGGCCACATCCCTGGGCATTGTGGCGGCCAAACCGCCCATTCCCCGCTGGGTGCAGGCCGATATTGCCCTGGCCCCTGGCTATTCAGGCGGCCCCCTAGCCACCCTGGTAGGCGAGGTCGTCGGCATCAATACGCTGATTGCCGGGGGCCGGGGCTACGCCATTCCCGTCGCCCTGGTGCAGCGATTTCTCAACAGCCAGCACGACCAGCCCTACCTGGGCATTACCGCGCAACCCGTCCCCAACTCAACGGCATGGAGGGTCACTCGGGTGGAGTCCGACAGTCCGGCGGCGCGATCGGGTCTGGTGGCGGGCGATCGCATCCTCGGCCTCAATGGGCGGCTATTTCGCCAACCCGACGCCTTTGCCGATTGGCTAGAGTGTTTGGTACCCGACCAAACCCTGGCCCTCCAGGTCAGCCAGGGCGGGCAGTTGGTCATTTGTACCCTCACGGTGGGTCGTCCACCCGTTCAGGAGCAGGCGGCATGAAACGGGTGCTGATCCTCAGCCCATCGGCCATTACCCAGGCGGGGTTGAGCGCAATCATTGCCGACGAAAGCGACCGCTGGCAGGTGATGAATGCCACCGCTCAACCGACCCTATCCAGAGAACCTGGAGCCTGGAACAACGCTGCCGACTGCGCCCTCGTCACCTGGCCCATGATGGGGGACGGGTCACCCGACCTAGACCTCGTCAATGGCCTGCCGGTGGTGGCCCTGCTCAACGCCTGGAGCGATGTCGATCTCCCAGAACTCTTGCAGATTGGATGGGTCGGGCTGCTGCCCAGCCAGGCCAGCGGCGCAGAAATTGTGGCGGCCCTGGATGCAGCGGCAGCGGGACTAATGGCCATTCACCCCACCTTGCTAGATAGCCTGCTCACCCTAAATGGATCGCTCCAGAGCAAGCCACCCCAATCCGAAGCGCTCACCCCCCGCGAAGTCGAGGTGCTGGCCCTGCTGGCGGAAGGGTTGAGCAATAAAGCGATCGCCCGCCGTCTGCACCTGTCAGAACACACGATTAAATATCACACCAGCGCTATCTTTGCAAAGCTCAATGTGTCGAGCCGGACGGAAGCGGCGATCGCCGGAGCGCGGGCAGGGTTCATTCTTTTGTAAGCGAAAATGCGATCGGCAATGAGACCCATTGCAACTTTTTACAGTTTGGCGATCGCATCGAGCAAAATGCTTTACTAGTAAATAGTGAGACTTTCCCTGTAGCAGCAATAGATCGAGCATTCCTCACCTGCCTTCTCTGCACACCTGATCTGGCAAGAGAACCATGGCTGAATCCATTGGCAGAATTATTGATGCGCTTGAAGACACCCCAATTCCAACCATTTTAATTTTCGCTGGATTGTTCTTTATTCTGCTTACGTTCGTTACCAAAGTGGGTGGCTTTATTGAGGTGCAGCCCGCCCAGCAAAAGTGGGCTGCACCCATTGGTATCGCCCTGCTTGTGTTCGGTCTTATTCTTGCCCTCAATACCCCGTCTGAAACCAGCTCTCCTGGCCCTGAACCATCTACACCGGCACCCACAACAACTCCTGTACCAGCACCTCAACCCATAGGCTGTGCGGCCTTCTTTAGGGAGGGATCAGTTCTAAATTGGGAGACGATTGACAATAGCGGCACGCCTGTTAACAAGGGCACATTGAACATTAAGACGGTAGAGCCTAATACGGGTGAATGGAAGGGTGAGCAAATCACTGAGCCAAAAGGGTCTGCGACTGAACCCAATAAAATCTCCCTTGCTGGACGCTTTGAAGGAACTGAGATGACGTTAAACAATCCTGATCACTTTGAAATCTGGTCGGGCACCTGTGGAGCTAGCGAGATTAAAGGTAATCTCACACAGCGGCAGAACCGTCAATTCACCTTTGAGATGCAGAAGCAGTAATTTGCCCTATTGAGATGCTTTTTGTCACAGCAAAATTGACCTAATTCTAAGGTTTGGTAAACTCATCCGGAATCGCCTAAACCCAAACTGAAAGTCCAGTCATGTGCTGATGTTTAGGTTTTGCAATGGTTTCGTTTTGGCATCGGTTGACCTGGCTGCGGTTGGGTGTGTTGTTTGGCCTCACCCTGGCCATGGTGCTGACCACCCTGGCGCGATCGGCCCCCGCCGATGCCGACCTCGATCGCCGGGTGGCCGAAGCCAAAAGCTATGTCGAAAGCCAGAGCGGCCATCGCTTTACCCATCCCATTTTTATTACCCGTGACGATATTTACCAAAGCCAGTACATTCGCAGCGACGCCGCTGGGGAGCACAACCTGGCCACCAGCCGTGCCGCCGTGCGCGACCCCGCCGACCCTAGCCTGTGGGTCGATATTCGCATTCTTGAAGGCCGCACCGGGCGCGAGTCTACCGGCGATTGGGAGACCTGCCTGATTGTGGTGGCCGATGCCTGGACTGGGCTGAGCGAACCCGCCAAGCGCAGCAACATTGCCCACGAGGTCTACCACTGCTACCAGCGCGAAAAAACCGGGGCGCTATCTCCCCTGCCGCCCTGGGTGCTGGAGGGTTCTGCCAGCTGGGTCGGAGAAACCTACGCGGGCGGATCGCCCCTGGGGGAAAGCCGCTGGAGGCGCTACCTCACGAGCTACAGCCAGATCGAAGACCGCAGCTACGATGCCCAGGGCGTCTTTGCCCATATGGCCTACAGCGGCGAGCCGGTGTGGACTCTGCTCGATCGCGCCCTGACCCCGCCCCTGCCCGCCCCCGCCCATGAAGCCGCCTGGATCGATCGCTTTTTAGGCCTGATGGCCAACCGCGATGGATTTTTGCAGACCTGGGCCATGGGCCTAGAGCGCAACGGCAGTCTCAGAGATTGGGACACCAGCGGGCCGGGTATCACGGGCGATCGCAGAGAAATCGTTCCCCTCGCCATTCCCCAGGGGCGCAGCATTACCCGCACCATTCAGCGGCTCTATAGCCTGACTCTGCCAGAAAACCAGGTGGTGTCGGTGCAGGTGCTCAACAACGGCCACGGCGCCATTCGCTGGGGCGATCGCGACAGCACCCGCATCAGCGGCAGCTTTAACCAGTGGTACTGCGTCGGCGATACCTGCCGCTGCCCCGACGGCACCATGCCCGAGGGGGTGACCTCCGTTGATTCATCCCAGGCCACCATTGCCCTCACCGGCTACCCTGGCAATGCCGAGCTGGGTATTGACCCGATCGAAAATCCCTGCGAAGAGGAGGAGCCTGAGCCCACAGCGGCAGGCCCCAGTACCCCCTGGGGTGGGGAAGGCGATCGCGCCAGCGGTACCAGCTACGGCGACCCCCACATCATCACCTACGACGGCTACCGCTACAGCTTCCAAACCATTGGCGAATTTTGGCTGACGGCAGCCCCCGACGGCCATTTTCAGGTGCAGGCGCGGCAGGGGCAAATTCCCGGTCGGCCCCTGTCGATGAATACGGCGGTGGCCGTGCGGGTGGGCGGCCACCGCCTGGCCATCTATGCCCAAGATGCCCCCGATGGTAGCTCCCCGGTATGGCTCGACGGCAATCCCTTGGCCCTGGCAGAAGGCCCCACGACGCTGCCGGGCGGTGGCCTGGTGCTGCGAGTCGGCGACCGCTACCAAATCAACTGGCCCACGGGCGAAACCCTGCAAGTCTCCCAAACGACTATGGGCGGCGCGGCCTTTTTGACCCTCTCGCCCGAGGTGCCCCGCCGAGCGGGCGCTTACCAGGGCTTGCTGGGCAACGTCAACCGCAACCCCGACGACGACTTACAGATTCGCGGCGGCGCGGTGATTCCACCCCAGGATGTCTATGCCCCGGTGGCGCGGCTGGTGCAGGGGCTGATTCCGGCTCCGGTGCCGCTGAGCCAGGTGCAAACGGCCTTCTTTCAGCAGCTCTACCGCCAGTTTGGCGACAGCTGGCGGGTGGCCTCCAGCGAATCGCTGTTTGACTACGCCCCCGGCCAGTCCACCGAAACCTTTACCCAGCGAGATTTTCCCAGCCAGTTTCCGTCACTCTTGGGGGTAGCCCCGGCCCAAATTCAAGACGCCACGCGCCTGTGCCAAGCAGCCGGGGTCAACGAGTGGATGATGGAGGGCTGCGTGTTCGACGTGGCCGCCACCGGGCAGCCAGGCTTTGTGGAGGCGGCGGTGAATGCGATCGCCACCACCCTGCTCGACCAGGTGCAAGACCGCGTCGAAGACGAAATTCGCCGCCGCGTGCCCTTTTCTCTGCCCCGGCTGCCGTTTTAGCCCAAACAGGGCGCGTGCTTCTACCTGGGCTGATGACAACCCTGGGCTGAGGGGTAGTCTACGGATTGGAGCTACACCGTTTAATAGGATTAATTAGGAGTTTGTTGTTTGCCCACAGCCTTGAAATAGCGCCACAACGTTGGGCGTTACACCGCCAAGCTTGGTCTACTTTTGGGTCTGGGAATCGGTTTAGTCAGCGGCATGGTTCCCTCAGGTTCAGTCCTCAGCCATTTTCGGGCGGGCGTGGCCTGGGCTCAGAGCAGTGCAGACCCCTTCACCAATCAGGGACTGATCTACGCGCTAAGCCAAGACCAGTGGCGAGAAGCCATGATTCTCAGCCGCGCGCCGCGACTGGTGCGGGAGCAGCAGCGGTGGTTCTACCGCATTCAGTTTTTAGATGGGGCGAGAGAGCTTAAATCTCACCTCACCACTGACCAAATTCGCACCATTTTTCAGGCTCAGGCCCAAGGGCTAACGACTCGGGTGTACGACCTATCTACCCAGGCTGGGGTAGATGAAATTGTGGCGATCCACAACCAGCTGCGCCGTCAGGTGGGGGTGCAGCCGCTGACCTGGTCGCCAGAGCTGGCGGGCTCGGCTCAGGCCTGGGCCGAGGTGTTGTTGGCCAATGAGGCGTTTCAACACAGCCCGCCCAGCCGACGGCGGCGCGGCATGGTCGGCGAAAATTTGCACCAGCGCCGGACACCTGTGGGCCTGTCCTACGCCACGCCCAGCGGGGCGATCGCCGGGTGGGTCAACGAACAGAATTTTTACACCTACCCGAGCAATACCTGCGCGGCGGGCAGGCAGTGTGGTCACTATCTGCAAATGGTGTGGTCAGACACGCGGCAGATGGGCTGCGGTATGGCCCGCACCGCCGATGCCCGCCGCGAGGTGTGGGCCTCACTACTACCCCGGTGGTATTATTCTCAATCGCCGCCCCTACTGATGGGGCGTTAGGTCAGGGTTTGTGAATTTATCTAGCGCGATCGCTGCATTTTTGCGGGCATTTTGTAAAAATGAATACAGAAATGCTCGACTGACCTCCTTCTTGTTTGCACAAGTTCCCTTCGCACCAAGATTGGTCTGTCGCCCGCATTAATCCTTCAGAGGCGACCTCATGATTCCCCAAGTCCATTCTCAAACCGACCGCAAGCCCGCCGCAGGTTGGCAGCCGGTTTGCCACATCACCTACACCCGCGACACCTGGGTTAAGCTGGCTAACCTGCCCAATGCCTATGCCGCCGATGAGGCCAAGCTGCTGTGCCAAGAGTCGCCCGATACCTGGGTGGCCTGGGTGCCCGACCACGGCGAAACCGTGCTACACAAAAGCCACTTTTACGCCTAATGCATCCCCACTCTCTCCCCGAGTCAGCCATCGATTGGGATGAGCTGTTTGACTACCTGCCCGGCACTCTCGTCGAGCAGGTAGACCAGCCCGGTATTCTCTACGAAATTGAGGGCTACGAGGCCACCATGGTGCCGCCAATCTGGCTGGTGAATGATCCGCGCCCCCGCTATCCTCACGAGCTGCGCATTGTTTCTCGCCAACCCGCTCGGGTCTGTACTCTAGAGCCGACATCGACCCCAACTAGGACGATGCACCCCGTCTGAGCAATTTTTCTTGCCAGTTGCGCGATAGCAGGGGGCAACCGGCGAGTTCTGTCGCCGCCGCGCGATCGCCCAGCCCGTGGTGCATGATCTCGTTGGCGCGGGCTACAGTCCACTGGGGGTAGGGGCGATCGCACAGCGTTATCGCCAGCCCCGGCTGCACCACCCCCTCTTCCAGCACCCGAAAATACCAGCCGCTGCGGCCATTGGCCTTCACCTGGAGCGCCAAGTCCTCCACGCGCCAGCGGCGAGACAGCTTCCAGCAGGGCTGCCGGGGCTGCGAGACCTGCACCCTGGCGTTGCCGATCGCATAGGTGTCGCCGATGCAGACCTCGGCCTCGGTCTGCCCCGCCACCGTAAAGTTTTCGCCAAAACCGCCGTAGGGCAGGTTGGAGTTGTGCAGGTGCGATCGCCAGTCAGGGTAGTGTTCAGCGCTGTAGGCCAATACCGCCTTGTCTACGCCGCCGTGATTTTTCAGATCTGCCTGGCCATCGCCCGCCAGGTTGGTGTGGCCCAACCACACCTCGCCCGCGATTGGCTGCTTAAAGAAGCCCGTAGTCCAGCGCCGATCCATCAAGTTAGGGGAAGCTTCGGTGCCCAGGGTTTGGGGCAGACCCACCTGAATCGAAATAATCTTAAGCATTGTCAAAAGCTCGGACCAAAAGTGGTGAAAAGAAAGCGTGTCCTAGGACACGCTTTCTTTAGAATACGCTCACTGGTTCAGAACACCCTGCTGGGGCTGTGACGTGGTGGCCTGCAATCATACCGGGACGTCCATCTCTTTGTGAGCGGTTTGCTTAATAGCGGATTTGTAGGGTCACCTGGGCCTGTACTGTTTGCTCACCCCCCACCACTGGAGTAGAGGCGTCGGCCTGCATGCCAGCGTATTCAGCCCGTCGCAGCATCGGTACTGGCATCGGTGGGGTTGCCCCGTTGATTTGAACGCTGACGATCTCCTGCGATCGCAGATTCAAACTCCCCAGCACCACCCCCGCCTGGGATTGGGCATCTTCCACGGCCTCGCGCAGCGCCTGCTGGCGAGCCGCCTCTAGGGCAGCGTCTTCGGCCACAAAGCTAACGCTGCGAATCTGGTTGGCCCCGGCATTCACCGCATCGTCGAGGAGCGTTCCCGCGCTCTCAGTGGGCACTCGAAAACTGACGGTGTTGCTGCCGGTGTAGCCGATCACATCGGTGCGACCATCCTCGTAGTTGTAGCGAGGGCTGAGCTGAATGCCGGTGGTTTCGAGCTTTTCGACCGAGCGCGATCGCAGCAGTTCGACCACCGCCGCCGTGCGCTGGGCCACCTCGCGCTGCACCGCTTCGGCATCAGTGCCTTGCACATCTACACCCAGGTCAACCTGGGTCTTGGTGGTGGGCACCGACTCCTCACCCTGGCCGGTCACGGTTAGCGTTCTCATAGCCGCCTCCTGGGCGATCGCGGTGGGGGTAAAGACAGGCACAAAACCGAGCCCCGACACCAGGGTCGCCGACACCACCGCCGCCGCCGCCAACCGTCTAGGGGTAAAAGACTTAATTTTCATGGGCCTCACACTCATCTATAGAAGCTAATCCATTCACTGTGCCACGGCGATCTCAGCCCAGTGGTACGGTTACCGATTTCGATACAGAGGGTAAGCCCATGGCCTTAGCCACCAGGGTGGCGATCGCGCAGCTCCTTAGCCTTGGCGGTCAAATCCTGAAAAAAGTCGGTTTCGACAATCTCTTTGACTTGCTGTTGGCGTTTGACCTCGTCAACTTCAACGCGCAGACTCTGCACCTGCTGCTTGAGCTTTTGTTCCCGGCTGTAGACCTCCTGAGCCATACGGTCAAACACGCGGGCCAGCTGGCCAATTTCATCGGTTCGACGACCGATCGCATCTAGATGACCCAACTCAAACTTGCCTTCTTCAACCTCTGCCGCCGTGTGAGCGATACCGAGTACAGGCCGAACAATCAGGCGATCGGCCATCAGCACCGCCGCGCCCGCCGTCAGCCCCGTAAAGAGCGTAATGACCACCAGTAAAATACGCTGATTGCGGTTCACCCCCACTAGATAGCTGGCCTCTGGTATGACCGTGCCCACGACCCAGTCCAACTGTCCTAGAGGGGTAAAAGAAACTAGGTACCGCTCTCCCGTGGCTGGATCGGTTAAAGAAAACTGCTGTAGTCCCTCTAACGTCTTTAGGTTTAAGTTCTTATCCTGCAATGTCTGGCTGGCAATTTGCAGCAACGGGCTGCGAGCCTCTGACAGCTGTGGCAGACGCAGCTCACTATAATCCTTCCCCCCGATTGGCGCTGCCTCTGCTAAATTTGTCGAGGCCACCAGCTCTTGTTCGGCGGTAACAATAAAGGCCTCCCGAGTCTGGTCACCCTTAAACTGCAGCAAATACTCCGACAGCTGTTCGAGCCCACTACTGACGCCAATTACCCCCTGAACCTTCCCATTGGCGTCAACTAGAGCGGTTGTTGCACCTAGCCCAGGTTCTTGATCTGTACGCTGGATGTACACAGTCCAAGCAAGTTCTTGGGGGGATTTCAGCGCATTACTGTACCAGAGCCGATCCGGTGAAAAGAAAGACGGGTTCATGGCATAGGTTTCAGTTGCTACTTGGGTTAACCGCCGCTCCGCCGTTGTATAAGTGTTGATCGTAGTCGTTGTCGTGCGGCTACCTTCGTCCCAGTCGCGCCGATGAAACTGGAGCTGCCCGTCAACCGTGCGCCGTGCCCCCCAAAAGTCTCCGTTGGCCTCTCCGTACTGCACCCAGGTAAAGTTGGGATTGGCCCGCAGCATATTGAGAAAAAACAGCTCCCTGTCCTTCGGATTAGCAAAATCGATCAAACTGTCTTCCAGGGTGCTGGTTAAGACTGACTGCGCCGACTCACAACTGCTAACTAGCTTCTCCACCTGCTGGGAGATACCCAGGGTAATCTCCTGATTCACCTGATCAACGATGGTCTCAACATTGCGCTTCGATACCAGTAGCCAAGGCACGTAGACAATGGCTGCGGTTGTACCCACCGTCAGCAGCAGGGCTCCGACTAGAATGGCTTTTAGGCCAAAAGGTTTAGGGAAGCGAATAGGGAGAGGCATGGCAGATATACAGAAATCATCGAGTGGATAGCTAGGTCACGGCTTAGTTTTGAAATCGGAGATTGTTGTGGTCAAAAGTTTTTTGGAGTGGCTTCTGCTTGTTTGCGCTTCTTAGACCCACCCCCAAGGCGTTGACGTATAGTTAAGCAGTTTTTGGCCTGCTTCCACCAAAATTTTTGTGAGGAATGAAGCCTCACCATGGGTAAAGATGCCCTAGCCAGTGGCGATTGCGCCAGCAGATGCTTTGGCTAGAGACGCTTGAATCTAAGCGTCTACAGGTAGGCGACCGTCACCCCATTGCCGCCGTCGGCCTGGGCCGCAGGCTCAAACCGCTGAATCTGCGGGTGGCGCTTGAGGTACTCATGCACCCCCGCCTTGAGCTTGCCGGTGCCGTGACCGTGAATGATCCATAGGGCACCGCTGCCCTTGGCGATCGCCTCCTCCAGCACCGCCTCTGACTCGGCCACCCGCATGCCGCGCAAGTCAATCGTGTTCCGGCTGGTGCGAATGGCGGGGGCCGGGGGCGCAGCCTGGGCGGCGGGCACGGTGTCGGCGGGCTTAGTCTTGACCGGCACCTCGGCCTTTTCGCCCCGCAGCGACTCGATATCGGCCAGGCTGACGGTGGTTTTCATCAGCCCAAAGCGCACGGTGATGCGATGGTCGTCGTCGGGGGCGGTGAGCACCTCGGCGGTTTGCCCCAGGCTGGGAATGCGGACGCGATCGCCCACCGCCGGACGATAGCCCGGTTTCGCAGGAGTCGGCGCAGCCGCAGGCAGTCGGGATTGGCCGATCGCATCCACTGCCTCCGTTGCCCGCTGAGCATCTTGAGCGGTGGCATCACCCTGCTGCAACCGGCGAATCACCTTGGCAATGTCGCGCTTGGCCTCGGCGATCGCCTGCTGCACCGCCGCCTGCTGCTGGAGCTTGAGTTCCTGCTCGCGATCGCGCAGCATGTCAGCTTTGTGCTGCACTTCACGGTGGAGCTTTTCGGTGGCGGCGAGCAGTTCGGCGGCCTCCTGCGATCGCGCCTCCTGCTGGCGACGCTGGGCCTCTAGCCCCGCAATCACCTGGTTGACGTCGTCCTGTGACCCCGTCGCCATCAGGGTCGCCGCAGCATCTATCACCCCAGCATTCAGCCCCAGGCGGCGAGCAATCGCCAGCGCATTCGATCGCCCCGGAATGCCCCACAGCAGCCGGTAGGTCGGCGACAGCGTCGCCTCATCAAACTCCACCGAAGCATTCTCAAAACGCGCATCCTGATACTTCAGCGCCTTCAGCTCGCCGTAGTGGGTTGTCGCCATCGTCAGGTGCGCCCGATCGGCCAGGTGCTTAAGTAGAGCAATGGCCAGGGCCGTTCCTTCCGTGGGGTCTGTGCCTGCGCCCACTTCGTCGAGAAGGATGAGGGCGTTGGTGGGTGGGTGGGTGGGTGGGTGAGGGGAGAGTACGGACACCTCCTCCATCGCCACCTCACCTACATCACCTACCTCACCCCCTCCACCACTCAACGCCGCCAAAATCCGCCCAATCCGCCGAATATGACCTGAGAACGTGGAAAGGCTCTGCTCAATCGACTGCTCATCGCCAATGTCGGCCAGCACCTGCCCAAACCAGGGAATCTCCACTGGCTCACGAGCGGGTACGTAGAGGCCTACGCGGGCCATCAGCGCTGCCAGGCCTAGGGTTTTGAGGGTGACGGTTTTGCCTCCAGTGTTGGGACCGGTAATCGCCACCACCCGCAGCTCAGGGCGAATCAGCAGGTTGATGGGCACCACCTCTGGCCCCTGCTCGTGGCGCTGCTGCCACACCAGTAACGGATGGCGCAGCTGGCGTAGGGTAGTCTGCTCTTGGGATTCGACAAACCGGGGTGGGTTGGCCTCTAGCCACAGAGAGTAGCGGGCGCGGGCGTGGGCCAAATCCAGCTCCGTAACCACCGCCAGTAAATGGCTTAGGTCGTCGTAGACTTCCGCCACGGCGTCGCTGAGCTGCCGCAGAATGATCTCTTCCTCAGTCTTTTCCTGGCGCAGCAGCTGGCGCAGGCGGTTGCCCAGCTCGACCACTGACTGCGGCTCAACGTAAAGGGTAGCGCCGCTGGCCGAGGCATCGTGCACGATGCCAGGCACCGCATCTTTTTGGGGTGCTTTGACGGGCAGCACGAAGCGATCGCCCCGCTGGGTAATCAACAGCTCCTGCATGGCCCCCGACTGACGCTGCAAAATTCGCTGGAGCCGCTGCTGAATGTCTTGCCGGGTCGATTTGAGGCGATCGCGAATGTCCCCCAGCTTAGGGCTGGCCCGGTCAGTCACATCGCCGCGATCGTCGATGCAGTGATAAATCTGCTGTTCCAGCTCAGGGTGGGTGCGCAGGTCGGCCACCAAATCCTGCAAAACCGGCAGATCCTCCGGTGGTTGGGCATCGATAGTGCGGCGCAGCTGGCGCGCCCCGTTGAGGGTGGTGGCAATGGCCAGCAGTTCCTCACCGCCGAGCAGCCCCTGTCGGTAGGCCCGCTCCACCGCCGTCCCAATATCGCGAATGCCGCCAAAATTGAGGCCGCTATTGTTTTGCTCTAACCAGTCGGCCTCTTGGGTTTGGGTCAGCAGGCTAACACTAGCCGCCTGGGTCTCAGGGGGTTGTAGAGCCTGGGCCACCAGGGTGCCCCGCTTAGTGGCGGCAAAGGTCGATAGGTGCTGGCAAAGTCGGGGCCACTCCAGCAGGTCCAGGGTTTCGTGGTGAATCAACGGCAGCTCAGACAGGGAAATTACGCTCACTCAATGCATTGCCCTAGGGGCATCTCTTCAGTATAAAGAACTCCCGCTGCCAAAACCTAGGGGCAGCCATCGACCGAGCTTCGCGACGGTTCTGCACCCTTTCCCAGACCACCATCGCCATGGCCGAACCATACCCGCCCCCGGTGTTGTTAAGCCCTCCTCAATAAATGCCCCCCTACCGCCACCATCGGGAATGCTAGATCAAACCCGGCTGCCAGTAGCATACTGTTACGGCAGCAGTATGTGACGGTCGTCACGCTGACCTTTCCAGAACAGATCAATTGGCCCATAAAGCCTTCGCCTAGGCAATAACCGCCCCGGTACGATGGCCCCAGTGACTCAGTCCCCACCTATCCACCGCCCCCGAATCTGTGCCTGAAAACCACCTGGTTAACGCCACCGTCCCAACAGCAACCATCGACCCCTCTCCCCTTCAAGTCAGCACAGACGACACAGTGCAGGGGGTTGTGGAGGCTATGGCCATGGCCGTCAAAACCTACGCCCTGGTGTATGGCGGTGGAGCGTTAGCTGGAGTCTTTTGCTACGCCAACGTCGCTCGGGCCACCGCTGAACTAGCTGACTTTAGGCAGGCGCTCGCTGGGCAGTGGATGACCCCCCTCAGTCAGCTGCAACCCCTGAGTCCATCCCTGGCCTGGCCCCTGGCCCTGGGTGCCCTGTATCCCGATCAGCTCCATTTATCCGTTATTGACCAGGCCCATCACTGGCTGGGCTTGCTGGCCCCCGACGGGTTCTACACGCTCCCCTGCTGTGTGGATGCAGCCGCTGCCGACCACGCTGAACTCACTGCCTGCCACTATTCCGTAGCCCTCTTTCAGCAGCAGCAAGAGCGCCTGGCACTCGCCATCAAGGGTGCCCAAATGGGTACTTGGGATTGGGATCTATCCCAGGGAACAATCGTGATCTCTGAGGAGCAAGAGCGGCTGCTAGGCCTAGCTCCGGGCGAGTTCGATGGCAGCTACGACACCCTATTTGCCCATCTACACAACGATGACCAGGCCACAGTACGCCAGGCTCTCCAGCAGGCGATTCGCCTAGGGCAACACTACGGAATTGAGTTTCGGGTGCAGCACCGCGATGGACATATGCGCTGGTTATCGTCTCGGGGGCAAGTCTTCAAAGACGGTGAACATAGCCCCCGGCTGGCCGGGGTCACCCTCGATATTTCTGAGCAAAAGCAGGTTGAGGCTGAGATTAAGCTCCAGTCCCAGCGGGAGCGGCTGGTGACCGAAATTGCCCAGCGCATTCGCCGACTGCTCGACCTAGACAGCATTTTGGAGCAGACCGTGGCCTCGGTACGGGAGTTCATTGAGGCCGATCGCGTCATTGTCGTACAGTGCGAGGCCGACATGAGCGGCCAGGTCACTCAAGAAGCGTGCTCGTCGGACTATCCGCCGATGCTGGGCTGGGCTATGCGCGACCCCTGGTCGGTGGGCGAAAAGTTTTTGGCCCACTACAGGGCCGGGCGAGGCTTGGCGGTGGAGAATATCTACAGCCAGAATTTGCCGGCCTCCCATCTGGGGTTTCTAGAATACTTCCAAATTCAGGCCGAAATTGTGGTGCCCCTGCTGCAAGACCAAACCCTGTGGGGATTGCTGATTGCCCATCAGTGCAAGGCCCCTCGCGCCTGGCGCATGGCCGATGTGCGGCTGCTGCAAAACCTAGCCACCCAGGTGGGCATTGCCATTCAGCAGGCCAAAATGCACCGGGAGCTCACCCTGGCCAACCAGCGGCTCAGGCGCATGGCCTACCTCGACGGTCTAACCCAGGTGGCCAACCGCCGCCGGCTAGAGCAGTACCTAGACCAAGAATGGCGGCGTATGAGCCGAGAGAGCAGCTCTATAGCGCTGATTATGGCCGATATTGACTGCTTCAAGGGCTTTAACGATCGCTACGGCCACCAGGTTGGGGATGACTGCCTGCGACTAGTCGCCCGTGCCCTGACTCGGGCCGCTAAGCGTCCCGGCGACCTAGTGTCCCGCTACGGCGGTGAAGAGTTTGTCCTTGTGCTGCCCAACACCGACCTCAAAGGAGCAGAAACCGTGGCCGAAGATATTCGCCTGCTGGTGCGCGGCCACCGCATTCCCCATGAGGCTTCGACCGTGGCCAAGGTCGTCACCATGAGCCTGGGGGTGGCCAGTGCCCTACCCGCCATCGGCGGCAGCACGGCCAGTCTGATTAAACAGGCCGACGAGGCGCTCTACACCGCCAAAAATCAGGGTCGCGACCAGGTGCGGGTGGCTCCCCCACTGAGGTCAGACTAGTTTTTGATCGCCCCTATCATCCGCTCGTTGGCCGCGAATTCGGAGCTAGAAATCTGGGCAGACCTGTACCCCGCACCGAGACAGTTGGGTTGAGCGAGTGCGAGGTTATCCCCCCGTTGGCGACGGCTATCCATGCCCCTGGTCTCAGGAGATTTTCAGAGTTGTGGGGTGTAATGGCAGGAAGGTGGCCAGACGTTAGCGCCCGCGCAACAGCCAAATCGCCTTGGCAACCGTATGATGAATGCTGTTTTATCTCTGTAGGGTTCATGGTTCAGTCTCCTCTCTCTCCGGCGATCGCAGTTACCCCCTTTGACCAGCGGCTGGGGCAGCCCCTCACCAAGCTGCCGATTACCGTGTTGCAGATCAATCTGGGCCGCAAGTGCAACCTGGCCTGCACCCATTGCCACGTGGAAGCTGGCCCCAAGCGCACCGAGGAACTCTCTGCCGAGGTCTGCGATCAGCTGATCGAGCTGATGCGCCGGTTTCCGCAGATTGCCACCGTTGATCTGACCGGCGGTGCCCCCGAGATGAACTACGGCTTTCGCCCCCTGGTGGAGGCGGCCCGATCGCTGGGCAAAACGGTAATGGTGCGATCGAATCTGACGATTTTCTTTGTGCCTGGGTTTGAAGATCTGCCCGAATATTTTGCTCGCCATCAGCTGCATGTGGTGGCCTCGCTGCCCTGCTACCTCGAAGACAATGTCGATAAACAGCGGGGAGCTGGGGTCTACACCGAGTCTATTCGCGCCCTACAGCGGCTCAATCAGCTCGGCTACGGCCACGACCCAGCCCTGCGCCTCGATCTGGTCTACAATCCGCCCGTGCCCCGTAGCGCTGAGTTTTCGCTCACCCCCAGCCAGACGGCGTTACAGGGTGACTATGAAGCCTATCTGCGATCGCACTTCGACATTGCCTTCAACCAGCTCTACACCATCACCAACCTGCCCATTGGTCGAGTTAAGCAATACCTAGAGGGCAAAAACCTCTACGCGCCCTACCTGCAATTTCTGTCCGATCACCACAACCCCGCCACCGTGCCCCATCTGATGTGTCGCCAGGAGCTTTCCGTTGACTACGAAGGCAACATCTATGACTGCGACTTCAATCAAATGGAGGCTCTGCCCAGTCTGGGGCGCAGCGGCCAGCCTCTGACCGTGGCTGACCTGCTAGCGGCCAACTCCCTAGATGCGATCGAGATCGTGCAAACCCGCCCCTACTGCTATGGCTGCACCGCCGGTAGCGGGTCAAGCTGTGGCGGTGCTTTAACCTAAGCCGTCAAGACATCGGAAAATCCGCCGCTAAGGTAGCCCCCTCCAGGCCCAAAGCCGAAGCATATTTCTGAATAAAGGCGCGAATGTAAAACGCTTCTGGCAGCTGCTGCAAATTGCCGGTCTCGATCGCCTTTAGGGTATAGGGCTGAATGAACGTCCGCTGGTAGACGTCCTCCAACGACAGCGACTGCTCTTGCCGAGTCTGCTGGAGATGTGCCCCCACCTTTTTCAAACTGGCTTGCTGCACCGCCGCAAAGTCGGCCTTAGCCTGAATTTTTTTGGCCAGGGTGTCGTGAATGTAGGCGCGCTGGTCAGAAAAACGGGCCGAGGTGGTCGGCGTAGTCGCCGCCTGGGGCCGGGCCGAAATCACGTCGGGCCGAGGCTGCGCGGTGACTCGCTGGGGGGCCGCTGGGGCCTGTCTATGGGTAGCTTCTTCTAGGGTAGACCCGCTGGTCTCGCTGTCTTGCAGTCGTTGGTCAAGCCGGTAGCGGTTGAGCAGGCCTAGGGCGACCAGGGTAGTTACGGGTAGCGTGGCCACCGCCACCTGCTGCGCTGCCATCGACATGGCCGCCGTTGCTCCTGCCCCAATAATCAGCGCGTATTCTGAGGCAGGAGGAAGCTTAGAGCCAGAAAAGTGAGGGGTCTTCATAGCACCTTTAAGAAGTCTCATGGTTTTTATACTTTCGCTGGCGTTAGCCCCTCGTCCGGAAGGAGCGCTGAAGTCCTGCGATCGCCGCTATTGCCGACAGCGATGGATAGAGGATGAGGCTAGGTCACCTGGCTATGGCGAAAGAACGAAGCTGGAAGAGTGAAAAATGAAAAGTGAAAAATGCCCAGTGGTTTGAACTTTGGGCATTTTGGGCGGTTGTAAGCCCAGACTTCACGGGCTGTATTGGCTTTCGCCCAGAACCGATCATCCTTGGATGAGTAGAGGCCTCTACCGGGGCCACAGCCGTGACACAGCGGCAGGGCGACCCAGGTAGAGCGGGCGCAGGTGCTGCCAGGCGGCCACAAACCATCGCCGTGCCGCTTGGCTGGAGGGGCCTCGGTAGCGACACAACAACCCCGATTGCAGTCGGGTGACGCCGATATCGCCGGGTTGGTCGCTGGGCCACAGCTGGCGCAGAGTCGTCACCGAGTCATTTTCAAACCGGTGCCCTACTACGGCAAAGCTACCCACCACCGGGTGCTCTGCCAAGCCGTTGGGGCTGTGAAGGGCTGCACTTCCACCGGTCAAATGCTGGCGATCGAGCCATAGGGGCTGGTCGGCTTGCCAGACTTCGAGGCGCGATCGCCACTGGCCCTGTTCAAAGGTTTCTCCCCGAGCGCTGCGACCAAAGCGAGTGATCTCCCAGCCTGCCCAGACGGCCTTTGGGGCCAGATTCACCCGCAGGCTTTGGCTGTAGTGGGCCTGGTCAAACACAATGGTTTCCTGGGGAAACCATTCCAAGCAGCTCTCTGGAGCCAGGGTAATATCCACTCGCTGGCTGCTGGCGGTATCCGCGCTGCCGTAAACCTTGCTGGCGGCAGCGGTGGTGACCAGGGCCAGGGCGCGGGGGGCAGCCGCCAGTTCCACCACCAGGCTGTCGCCCCCCACCAGGCCCCCAGCGGTATGCACCAGCACGGTATGGCACAGCCCTTCCCCTTCGGGATACAGGGGACGCTGCACTCGCAGGGGAGCGCGGGTGTAGGTCTGAGTCGGCACACAACGTCCCGATTCCATGGCGTATCTGAGATGGGCTAACCCCTGCCAGCCAGGGTGAGTCCCAGGGGCCGAAACCGATGACTGAACCATAGATGCCTAAGATTGTTCCATCTAAATAGGACGTCCCCTTTGAGGTCGCAAACTCGGCCCATTGGGCCTGTTGCCATAAAACTCTGGATAAGTATTTAGCTGGAAAACTCTAACGCAGGTAGCTTTCGGGCACCGAGAATTCTGACCGCCAGGTTTGCCGCCGCAGGTTTTGGCAGCGCAGCAGTTCGTTGACCGTGAGCACCTGTCGGCCCTCTAGGGGGGGCACCGCCTCAATGGCGCGAATCAGGGCAGCAGCGGCGTCGGTCTGATCGTAGCCGCGCCGCAGTGACACCTGCACGGCCTTATCGTCGGCGACCATCTCAATTTGGGGGCCTGTGACGCCGCGCCAAATTTGCCACCCGGCCAGGGCTGTAACCCCAGCGGCAGCCACCACGCCCACGGCATCGCCCTGGAGCAGCTCGACCACACCCCCGGCCAGCCCAGCCCCGGCCATGGCCTGGTACCAGTTCGGTTTGAGCACGTTGGCCAGGGTCACCCAGCTCACGGTGCGCAAAAACAGCAGGTCGCGCTCGGCCACGGCCAGCCGATGCCACAGGTCGAGATTGATCGAGACTGTGTGAGTCGATTGCCAGGGACGCGGAAACTCGGCCTTGATAACGTTCAGCTGGCGATCGCTGAGCATTAGCTTAGTTTTCATGCGGGCGGTGGCGGGCATCAGCTCCCGCAGCCGCCCAATCTCTGCATTGGGGTTAACCACAGTCACACCATGCCAAAAATCACCCCTAAGCCTACCATTTCTAAGGTCTAGAGGGCAGGGCATACCGGGGTTAGGTCTATGCTCAGCCCAGACCCAGCCAGCTAAAAAACGTTTGCCCAGTGACCAGCTCTAGCAGCAGCAGAGCCACAAAGCCCACCATGGCAAACCGCCCGTTAATGCGCTCGGCATAGCGGTTCCAACCAAAGGCGGGGGCAGGTTCAGCAGCGTTGGGAACTGAGGCGGCAGGATTGATATCTTGGGTCATAATTTTGGCGAGGGATAAACAAGATGCAAGATCCAGGCCTATTCTATCCCCCTTTTTTATCTTCTTTCTTTTCAACGATCCGCACCGGAATGCCTTTATCTAAAAACTTAGTGAGGGCAGCGGTAAATTCTTCTTCTGCGGTTTTGGGCTTAATCTCTTTGACTAATGGCTTCCCCAATAGGGCCTCATTGGTCCACACAATGAAGACCAGAATGAGCACGATAGCAAATTCCATAATTATTACTGTGACTTAGTTTCAGGGATCCAATCCGGCAGGCTGCGATTTGACATCTACAGGGCACTGACGTAAAGCCAGCTACAGAGAAGCAGCCGTTAATTCCGGAAGCGATTTGCCCAAACTATATCGAAAGATCCTGAAATGGAACGGTCAATTCAAATGTTCAATGAAATGGCGGTGCCGGGCGTTAATTAGCGGGGCGCGGTAGCTTCAGGCACAAAAGACTTTTGGGCGTTTCGGCAGGCCCTAGGAACTCTAGGGCAGCCCCCAGGTGCAGCGCTAGGCGAGCGGCAAGCTGGTAGCGAAACTCGGGCGATAGGGCGGCCATAGCCGACGGTGGCGCCTCGCCAGGATTCGTCCCCAAATGCAGGGCAACGCTGCCGGTGGTGGGGTCTTCAGACACGGTTAGGCTAATCTGCGGACTACCCAGGGCCAGGGCGGCTTCGATCAGCATTACTAGGGATTGCTCTAGCCAGGCTGGGTCAGTTTGAACTTGGAGGCCGGCCTCCACCGGCCCCACAATCAACCGGCAGTGGCGGTTGATGCACTGCATTTCGATCATGCGCTGGACGCGGGTAATTAGCGGCTGGAGCAGGGTGGGGGCGAGCTGGGGGTGCAGAGCACCAATATCGAACTTAGAGAGGGTGATCAGCAGATCGAGATTCTTGAGCACCGTTTGAATGGCCTGGTTGGCCTGGGCAATAAACTCCCGCTCTTCGGCGGGGCTTTCGCACAGGTCTTCGAGAATTAGCTGGTGCAGGCTAATGATTTGAGTGATCGGCGACCTAAGCTCGTGGGAGGCCGTGCCCAAAAAAGCTGCCTGGTGCTGGGCCTGGTGCCGCAGGCGATCGTAGGCCAGCTGTAGCGTCTCGATATCGGTGAAGTTTTGACCCTGGGGATAGTCCATGGTGGAGGGATGAGGGGTGGGGTGTAGGGGGTAGAGGTGTATTGCTAGCCTACGCTCTGGTGGGACTGGTGTTGGTTATTTAAGGGTTAGCAGCCTTGGGAAGGGCTACTGCGCCCGATCGCAGCACCTCCCAGCCCCCGGCCCGCCAGCGCACCACGGTCGAGGGCAGCCCCGAGCCCTGGGGCTGATTGTGAGGGGGATCGGCGACGTTAAGGAGGGCGTAGATCTCGGCGCGGGCCGTCTCACCCAGGGTAAACACCTGGGGAAAGCTGGCCTCGATCGCCGCCATAGTCTCTAGCGGCGGCTCCCCTGAGCGGTTGGCGCTGGTAGTGGCCAGGGGGCCGGTGCGCGCTAGGAGGTATCGCGCCAGGGCATGGTTGGGAACTCTCAGCCCCACGGTACCCGTATTTTGCGGGTTCATGGCAGGGGGCAGGCGATCGCTGGCGGGCAGCACCAGGGTCAGCGCGCCGGGCCAGTGCTGAGCGGCGATCGCGCTCCACTGGGCCAGTTCATCCTCGTTGCCGTCGATGTAGGGCCGCAGATCGTCAAGGCTGGCCCCCATGAGAATCAGCGGCTTGTCGGGGCTGCGCTCTTTAGCTGTGTAGATGCGATCGCCCGCCTCGGGCCGCGCCGCCAGCGCTGGCACCGTATCGGTCGGCAAGCTTACCAACTCCCCCGCTTGCACCGCCCCAACCAGTTCTAGTAGAGATACCTGTGGCATAGGCTGTACTGTAGATGGATCTTTTCCCCAACGGATTGTAAACCCGCACCCCCAGCGGGTAACACCCCCCCTGAGCACCCTCCTTTGCCCCACTTCACAATGGGATTGTTGCCCAGAATCATCGCCCATGAACCCCATCCACACCCACGACCACAGCGCCGCCGCCCTAAATGCCCAAGGCTGCACCCTCTGCGAACAGAGCCAGTTCGCCCAGGCCCTAGAAACCTTTGATCGGGCGTTAGCCCTAGACGGCACCTACTGCACCGGTTGGAACAATCGTGCCAATGCTCTCTGCGGCCTTAAGCGCCAGGCCGAGGCCCTAGCCGCCTACGACAAAGCCGTAGCCCTCGCCCCCCAGTATCACCAGGCTTGGTTCAACCGAGGCAAGCTGCTAGCCGAAATGGGTGCCTACGGCAATGCAGTGGAGTCGTACAACCGCGCGATCGCCCTTGAAGCCGACCCCATCTACATTCACTCAAGGGAAGACATCTGGGTCAAAAAACAGCTAATCGCCACAGCCTAGCTATGGCAAGAGAGACCCCCAGCATAAATCCTCATACCGGGGGTCTCTCCGCAGAGGATTTCTCAAGCTAAGTCGGGGTTGTATTTCACCAACCCATCCACCCGCCTACTCACCTACTCCTTAACCCCTCGGCACCGCCGTCGGCACCAGGGGCGATCGCACCAGCTGCCAGCCCTCCACCGTGGCAATTACCTCATAGTTATCCTCCAGCAGCACCTCATCGGGGTTGCCCCAGGCGTAGCCCTCTGGGGGAGTTTGGCTCCAGTTGCCCAGGGGCTTGCCGCGATCGGGCGTGTAGAACGTCAGCAGAGTGGATATGTCATCGCGCCCCGGTCGCACCATATGCACCGAATTATTCGCCAAAATGGCCGCAACGGGCGGCGTTTGCAGCGCCAGCTTCAGTGCCGGGCTGTAGTCGCCCACGATCCCCGTTGCCAAGGCTGCCATCACCCCCAGCCATGGCCCCAGCAGCCAGCCCCACTGCCAGAGCCGCTGCTGGGTCTGGCTCACCCGTCCCCAGCGGTTAAGCGCCATAAGCCAGGGTAAGAGTAGTCCCAGACCGCCCGCCACCCCCAGCCAGCCATAGGGGCGCAGGGCGGCGGCGATTAGTTCGCCGGGAGTAATCAGCAGGGCCGCCCCCGCCGACAGCAGCAAAATACCCAGCACTCCAGCAGCCCAGCTCAGACCCACCGCCACCCGATAGCGCCGGGGGGCCCGAGAGCGAAACAGCCGCCCCCCATGGTTGAGACCCACCGCCGCCAGCAGCGCCACAAAGGGATACACCGGTAGCGCGTCGTAACCCGTGTGAATATTCAGCAGGCTAAGCGCTAGCACCATAACAGCCGGATACCCCAGCCACAGGGTACGGCGGCCCAGGGTGCCCTCGCGCCCCACCAGCCACGCCCCCACCAAGGCAAATCCTATCCACGGAAAGGTCGCGAGGGGTAGATGCCAGACATAGTAAGTGGCCCCAGAGGTTGCTGCCCAAGGCGCTTGAAACACCCCCTGGGGTAGCACTGGCCCAGCGGCTTGCCCTAGCTGACCCACTAAGTGATCCCCGAGCTGGTGCAGGGGCAACCTGCCGTAGCGGGCCACGCTGCGCCCCAGCCAGATCGCGATGGGTATGGCCCCAAAGGCCAGCCCGTAGTAGAGACCAATATTGCTCAGGTGGCGGTGGGTGCGATGACCTCGCACCAGGTAGGGCACCAGCGCCACCATCGGCAGCACCACCAGCGCCCCCTGTGCCAAAAAGCCCAGGCTAAAGGCCAGGCCCGCCACCAGGCCCCAGCACACCCGCTGGGCCGGATGGTCTTCGCTGTGCAGCAGCGCCCAGATCGCCAGCAGGGTAAGGCTCAACAGCAGAGCGTCGGGGGTGGCCAGCTTGGCTGCCTGCATCCACAGGGGCATGACGGCAAAAATGCCTGCGCCCCACAGACCTAAAGTTTGGGGCACCAGCCGCCGCCCAATTTGCCAGGTGAGCACAATCGCTGTCGCTGCCGCCACCATACTGGGCAGCCTTGCCGCCAGCTCACTGCGGCCAAACCAGTGATAGCTCAGGGCAATCAACCAGGGCAAACCCGGCAGGCGATCGAACTGGGGGCTGCCCCACCAGCTCAGGGTGAGCCAGTCGTTATTGCTCAACATTTCCCAGGCCTGCTGGGCGTAGAGGGCTTCGGTGGGGGCCATTAGACTTTGCTGGGGGCTGTTGAACGCCAGCAGCGGGGCAACCCACATCAGCAGCCACATCCAAGGCTGCTGAGCCAGGCGGTGTGCACCGCGATACATGAGCTTGTGGAGATCTTTGGGTATCATTTGCTGGCTAGCCCCCGCTTGAGCGTGGACGGTGGCCAAGGGCGATCGCTAAAAGCTGCCCCCTAACCACCCCCGGTTTAGCCCCCTATACTAGGGTCATTCGCCGAAGTCGGACGACGGCTTTTACAAACCACTTCAGATTCCCTCAGCCTTCTTATTCGCAATGGGCTTTATGCGCTCTCGCCGCCGCCAGGTCAACTCTCAGATTCCCGAGATTAACCTCGTCCCCATGATGGACGTGCTGATGACGGTGCTGACCTTTTTCATCATTATTTCCATGAGCCTCACCGGGCAGCAGATTTCAAATCTGCGCCTGCCCCAGTCGGTAGCGGGGGATGGTGGCCCCGAGGCGGAGGCCGTGGCCAGCGATGCCATGGTGGTCGGTCTCAACCGCGACGGCGAACTGGTGCTAGACAATGAATTGGCAACGTTCACCCAGGTATCTCAGCAGGTGCGCGCCTACTTTGCCCAAAACCCCAACGGCAAGCTGATTGTCAAAGCCGATCGCGAACTCAGCTACAGCGAAGTGGCGGGTCTACTGACAGATTTGCGGGCGATCGGCGGCAACCGGGTATCGCTGGCGGTGGAGTAAGCCGGTCAGGGACGGGGACTTTTGAATTGCCTCAGCGATCGCCCAAAGACGCAGGAAGCATCGATCTTCTAGCGGGCGATTGCAAGTCATTTGCTGTAGCTTTAGTCACCGGTTCATCTCTCCCTGCCTCCAAAAGAACTGCCGCCTATGCAAACGTGCATTTCGGCAGTATGACCCTTGGTTGATCTTCTAGTGCCCAGCTTAGACCGTCGGCTGAGCTTTGGCCGTAGGGATTGTAGAGGGCGATCGCACAATTAAAACACTCATTTTACCTCCCCATTCATGGCGACTAAATCACTTACTGAAAGGTGATTTTGGTAGTTTCTTAAATGTTCCTTAATTGGTTTATCCCCCAGGCTTATTCTTGCCATCAGGCTTTCTTAGGGTTGAGTCTGTAGGGTTTACTGTGGCGGATTTGACTACGTTTAGGACGCTACGGAGAGTGTTGTATGATGAGCAGACAGACCTTCAATCGCTATGCCCTGGCTGGCGCGTTAACCACCGCAGTGGTCTTAGGAATTAGCACTCCCAGTGCAGTTTCTCAAAATTCCATCATTCAGATCGACGGGTCTAGTACCGTCTATCCCATTTCTGAGGCCATGGCCGAAGAATTTATGTCCGCCAACAGTGGTACCCAGGTCACCGTTGGGGTGTCGGGTACTGGCGGCGGTTTTAGCAAGTTTTGCGCTGACGAACTCGATATCACGGGTGCTTCTCGCCCGATCAAAGCCTCTGAAATCGAAGCATGTGCCGCCGCTGGCATTGAGTACATCGAAGTGCCCGTTGCTACCGATGCCTTGACGGTGGTGGTTAACCCCGAAAACGACTGGGCCGACGATATGACCGTAGAGCAGCTGCAAATGCTGTGGAGTCCTGATGCTGAGGGCACCATCACCCGCTGGAACCAGATCGACCCTAGCTGGCCCAATGAGCCCATTGATCTGTATGGCCCCGGCACCGACTCGGGCACCTTCGACTACTTCACTGAAACGATTGTGGGTGAGGCGGGTTCTAGCCGTACCGACTACACCGCCAGCGAAGACGACAATATTCTCGTGATTGGTGTCAGCCGCGACGCTGGCGCTCTGGGCTACTTTGGGCTGGCCTACTATCTAGAAAACCAGGACACTCTCAAAGCGGTTGCCATCAACGGCGTTGAGCCCACCCCCGAGAATGTTGAGAACGGCACCTACACTCCCCTCTCTCGGCCTATCTTCGTCTACGTCAAGAAGAGCAGCCTGGAGAGCCGCCCCGAGGTACGCGCCTTCGTCGAGTTCATGCTCGAGAACAGCACTGAGCTTGTGCCCGAAGTGGGCTACGTGCCCCTATCTGAGCAGCGCTACGCCGACCTCTTGGCTGATCTGTAGGGTGATTAGACTGCGCTTGACCTAGCGCGATCGCCCTTCCGTTAGCCCTTGGGAAGACAGCGCATTCCCAGGGGCTTTGCGGCGACTATCTGCCTGTTCAGGTGAACTTTTTATCCAGCGATCGCTGTCACCGTTATCCCTTTAAACCTATGCCGATTGGGGAATCTGTAAAGTCGCCTCAGCCCGTCGCACTGCCTCCGGTGCGGCCAGCCCGCCCACCCCTGCGCCGCCTGAAGCTGCTGCTCGCCCCCCTGCTGGGATTATCCCTGGTGCTCCACGGGCTGCTGCTGCTGGCTCCGACCCCCTCGTCTCGCCCGGCCCCCGAGGCCGAAGACGCTGCCGCCGAAGACGAGTTTGTCGATCTGCTCAGCATTGGCACCCTTAACCGCCCCGAGCCCGAAATCGTCTCGCCGCCTCCAGAAGCTGCCCCGCCGCCGCCGACAGCGGCTGCCCCACCATCCCCCAGCCAGCCGATCGCACCCAGTTCCCCGCGCCCCGCCGCTCCGGTCTCGACCGATACACCACCTCCACCCGAACCCGCCTTTACCGCCGAACCCGAGCCTGCCACCGCCGCCGTGCCCGATGAGGAGGTGGCCGAAATCTTTACCCGCCTCACCCGAGGATCGGGGGATAGCGATTTTGACTCTACAGCCACCTCGTTTCCGGCGATCGCCTACCTAATTCCCCAGGGCATTGCGGCCTGGTCACCCCAAGAGCAGGCCTGCTTCTTTACGCAGATCAGCGCCGACACCTACAGCAATCAGCCCGGTGTAGTCTCGCTGCGCTATCTGACGCGCAACGTTCAGTTCATCGAAGAGCAGGATATTCCCCGCACCTTTCCACCGCCGCAGTACCAGGTGAATCGCGTGGCCGATGGCTACTGCAACCGCCCGCTGTTTCAGGTGGTACGAGAGGGGCAGCCCTACCTGTTTATCTCCCTGGTAGGCATTGGGGTAGGAGCCCTCGGACAGCAGGCCTCGGGACTGGTGATTATCTGGGCGGATGATCCCCGTTCGAGCTAGCCCCGCAAACTAGTCCACGGCGACCCAGTTCTGTGGCTGAATAGTAGGTAACGTAGTTCCCCCTGTAGATTTGGTATGACGACTCGTTTTGCCCCTCCTGAGCGGTCTCGGCCCCTGTGGCAGCTGCTGTTGGCCCCCATGCTGCTAGCGTCGCTGGGCCTGCACACACTGTTGCTGATGCTGCCAACAGGCGCTGGTGAGGACGCCTTAGTGCCTCCCCCAGACCCGGAGCAGGACAGCATCGCTATTACCCGCGTGCCCCCGGCAGGCGAGTCAGACATAGCCAGGGCCACAGTCCTCCCGTCGGCTCCGCTCCAGGGGCGTCCGGCGATCGCCACCCAGATTCCATCGGCCACGACTGCCCCTCGCTCAGCCGTGGCTCAGAGCCGCAGCCAGCCGCGATCGCAGCCGCGCCCCACAGCCGCCCCAGCGGCAAGATCCCAACCGGCCCAACCCCCTACAGCACCCGTTAATCCTCCCGCTGCCAGCCCCGCTGATCCTGCGACCCTACTCCCCTCACCGCCGTCATCCACCCAGCCTCTGTTTGACGGCGAGCTTGGCCCCCAGCTGTTGGCCTACGTAGCTGCCCTCGACCTGCCCCAGGCCAAGGTTGACCGGGCGGCAGAGTCTATTCAAAACCGCTTCAGCTTTAACGCCGCTGCCGTTACCCGCGAGGCCTTCAACACCAACCAGAGTGAGTGGGTTAGCGCCCTGCGGCAGGAGACTGGCCTGGCCGATCTATCTCCAGAAACAAACCACTCCGAGTTTTCCACGATGTACCCCCAGCGGGTGTGCCTTACCGATGCACCAGGGGAGATTGCTGTTGGAGCCGTGGTGAACCCCGACGGATCTTGGCGGGGCGCACCTACCCTGCTGCGCAGCTCGGGCTACGGCGCCCTCGATCGCAAAGCCCTGCAAGAAATTGAGCGCCACCGCTTTGCCGCTAGCGATGGCATCAAAGCCTACGTGCTCACCCTAGACACCAGCGTTGACTACGGCGGGCGACCCTGCCTAAATCCTAATCCGGCTTCCTAGGAGGCCAGGGCCACCGGAATCGAGCTGCGATCGGTCAAAATCTCGTACCCCGTCTCGCTGACGAGCACCGTGTGCTCAAACTGGGCCGACAGGCTGCGATCCACCGTCACCACCGTCCACTGATCTTTCAATGTACGGGTCTGCTTTGACCCGGCGTTTAGAATCGGCTCGATCGCCAGCGTCATCCCCGGTCGCAGTTTCATATTGGGCAGCTGCCGGGTACGAAAGTTAAACACCGAGGGGGCCTCGTGCAGGTTGCGCCCCACCCCATGGCCGGTAAAATCTTCCACCACCGTAAAGCCGTAGCTGGTGACGCAGTCTTCGATCGCCCCCGCAATATCCAGCAGCGTATTCCCCGGCTGCACCTGGGCAATGCCCGCGTAGAGAGCCGCTTCCGCCGCCGTCATCAGCTGCTGGGCCTGGGCCGACACCTCGCCCACCGCAACGGTGATGCAAGAGTCGCCGTGGAAGCCGTTGTAGTAGGCCCCCGTATCGACCTTGAGCAGGTCGCCCCGCCGAATCACCTGACGCTTGGTGGGAATGCCGTGTACCACCTGATCGTTAACGCAGGCGCAAATCGACGCCGGAAAGCCGTGGTAACCCTTAAAGCTCGGGGTCGCGCCCAGCTCACGGATCCGCCGCTCGGCATGGGCATCTAAATCGGCGGTGGTCATCCCCGGCTGCACCAGGGCCTCAATTTCTTTGAGCACCGTGGCCACAATGCGAGCCGCCCCGCGCATGATCTCAATCTCGGCCTCAGTTTTAAGCTCTACCCCCCGCACCCGGCGGCTGCGCTTGGGCAGAGTGGCCTGGTCGGCCCGGCCGGGAATCAGATTCGCCAAAAAGTTCATGGTTGCTGCGTGACGGAATTAAGGGCCTCAGCCCCTTTCCTAGTGTAATGGGGAAATTAGCGCTTTTGGCGTCCTCTGACCCCACCGTTCTCAATAGGTAATCGCCTCCTCGGTGTACTCCCTCGGCTCCAGGTGAATGGTGGTGCGGGTGGGGCCATAAAGCTCCTCCAGGCGATCTTCAACGGCCTCGGTCACGCTGTGGGCGGCGCGAATATCGGTGGGCTGCACCACCAGGTGCATGTCGATGAACACCTGCCGCCCCAGCAGCCCCCGAGAGGCAATGCTGTGGCAGTTGACCACCCCCGGCACCTGCATCACCTGCTTATGAATGGCCTCGGGGGCGATCGCCATCTCATCCACCAGCCAGGGCAGGTTGTCGCGCAGCACTGTCCAGCCGCTCTTAAACACCAGCAGCGCCACCGGAAACGCCAGGGCCACATCCAGCCAGGTCAGCCCTTGCCACACGCCAATTAGACCAGCGATCACCACCATGGTGGTCCAGATGTCGCTCATGGTGTGGTGGGCGTCGGCCACCAAAATCTTGCTGTTGAGCGCCAGCCCCACCCGCCGCTCGTAGGTGGTGACAAAAATGTTGATCCCCAGCACCGACAGCATAATCCACAGGGCAGTAGCGCTCATGGTGACCGGGTTGCCGCCCGAAAGAATGCGCTCCACTGCGCTCTTGAGAATCTCAAAGCAGGCAATGCCCAAAAAGGCCGCAATGCCCAAGGCACCAATCGCCTCAAACTTTTGGTGGCCGTAGGGATGATCGCGATCGGGCTGGGGGTTGGCCAGGCGGTTGGTGGCCAGCCCCAGTACGTTGTTGGCACTGTCGGTGACGCTGTGCAGAGCATCGGCTAGCAGGCTTAGTGACCCGGTCATCCAGCCCACGGTGGCCTTAAGGGCCACCACCGCCAAATTTAGAGCGAGGGTAATCAGCAGCACCCGCTGTACCGCCCGGCGGTTGTCAACAACAGAGGGTAGGGGGCGATCGACCATAGACACACCGCCCAGCAGGCGGAACACAACACACCGTAACGAGGAACATGGCAAGCTGTTCCTAGGTCTACATTACTGCCCTAGGGTGGGTCTGCGGCGCTTTCCCCTGCGCCGGTAGGGGCGGTTTATGGACTCTAGTAAGGCTTGACATTCGGTTCCTAAAGAGCGGCGGCACTGGCACTAAGTCCATAAAGTTCGATTAAGGATTCCGTAAATATCCCTAGAGAAGTGATTTCAGAGGTGGGGTTGCCCGGCTAGCCTGGGTAAAGGTTTGCTGGTGCAATCGAGCCAGCAGACTCATCCTGCTTTCAACCGACAATCAAGCACCAGGATCCTATCGCCCCATTCCCCCCCGTTATGACACACTGGCCCGCTATCGTCGCTCCATGCTTGGGTTTAGCCCTGGTGCTGGCCAGCCCCGGTTGGTCTGCGGCTGCAGACCCTCTGCCCGCCGGGCTGGTAGAACTCAACCAGGGCAACTCGACCTATCGAACCGATCTGCTGCGCTTCAGCGAAGACCAGTCGTGGCTCATTGACGGCGTTGAAACGCTGTTTACGGATCTCTATTTTCTCAACCTCAGCAGCCTTGCCGCCCCCCAGGAACTGCGGCTCGAAGACTTGCAGCCAGTGGCCTTCAGCCAGCCCAGCGCCGATCGCCTCAGCGCTAGTTTTTTTGGGGCTAACCTGGCATTTTCCCTCGACTCGATCTTGTTGGGGGGCACGCCCGGCAGCTACCGCGCCGCTCGTCAAGAAACTGTTACCCTGACTAACACCGGCAGCGACTGGCTCGATGTCAGCCTGTTTAAGTACATCGACTACGATCTTCAGTTTGACGGCGTTCTCACCAACAACACCGCCTTCTTTGCAGGCAACACCCTTACTCAAACCGCCCCCAGCGGTGCCGTGGCCACCCTTGCCGTCGATCAAACCCCCACAGCAGTGCAGATCAGTCCCTACGGTCCGCTACTGGCTCAGCTCTATAACGCCCCGGCCTCGGGGTTGCAAAATACTCCTGGCCCCTTAGTCGATGCCGATACCACCGCCGCCGTTCAGTTCGATCGGTCGTTAGCCCCCGGCGAATCGGTGGTATTTAAGTTTGTGATGGAAGTGCAGCGCCAAGCTACGGCAAAGGCCGTCCCCGAACCAGGAACGGCCTTTGCTATTGGTATTGTGGCGGCGGGGCTAGCGCTACTGCGCCGCCGAAATTAGCTGGTTAGAAGCCAACTAGCACTTGTTCAGATTGAGACCGGCTTCCTTAGCCATCGCTTCAAGCCCTTTGGTTTGGAGGGTCTTGATGGCTTTAGTCGAGAGGCGCAGCTTTACCCAGCGCTTGCCCTGGGGCCACCAGACGCGCTTTTCTTGCAGGTTGGCCTCTTGGAGACGCTTGGTGCGGCGGTGGGAGTGAGAGATCGAGAAGGCGTTGTTAGCCTTTTTTCCGGTGAGTTGACAATGACGAGCCATGGATATTCTCCGACGGTAATCAAACGGCACAATAGCGCAGCTACTAATACTAACAGAATTCGTTGCAACCTCAAACAGGATTTTGACGCTGGCAAGGGTTATTTCAAAAAGGGCGGGGCCGGGCAGTCGAGGGTGATCACCACCGCCCGCAGCAGACCCATCTCGGCGGGGGTGACATCGTTGTCGGCCAATACTGTGTGGGCACAGGCATCGACAATAGCCTGTTTTAATTTAGGAACTGCCTGCTCTAGACGGCTGAGACTGGCGTTGATATCGGTGCTGTTGACCGGCGGTAGCTGGTTGGGAGAAGTCTGCGTTTTAGCTCCTGGCAGTTGCGAAAGACCTAGCTTAAAGGCGTAGAGGGCATCCTCTGGGCGGGTGTGGCCAACCCGCGCCAGCAGGGCCAGCACCACAAGGGCGTCGCCCCAGAGATCGGTGATGGCGGTGATGGTCGCAGGCTGCCCTGAACCACTCGACAGTCGTTTGCGCAGGATTAGCTGCAGCGGATAGTTTGCAGGCAGCAGGCGGCCCCCCGGCTGGCTCAGGGCCTGGGCCGTTTGAATAAACTTTCGCCCCGCCTCAGCGTCGAGCTGCTGGAGGGCAGGCACTAGCGCCTCTAGCAACAGCAGATCTTGCCCTGGCTTGAGGGCGCGAACCTGATTGTAAATCTGTCCTACTCGCTGTCTGCAATCTGGGCCATAGGTGTTGGACAGGTACTCGATCTGCTGAGTTTGTAGGGCGGGTTTGGTCCGCACCAGCAAAGCATACACAACCTCGGCAGCAGCAGTGGGGTTTTGCAGGGCCGACTTAATCTCGCCGGGCAGGTCGCTGAGCAGCGATCGAACCTGTTCCAGCCGCCGGGCATCGGTGGTGCCGATGGCGGTCATAAACTGACTTGGGTTGGGGGAGGCGATCGTGGCTATCCCTGGCTGCACAGCGGTGCTTGTGCCTCCGTGCAGCCCCATCACCAGCGATTCGTCTGGGGAACTAACTGATGCCCCGACTGTTAGGGGAGAAACTCCCTGGGGAATGGGCACCTGGCCCAGGCGTCGCAGCCGCTCACCCAGGGGTGGGTGGGTGGCAAACCAGCCGCCCAAAAACGACAGATTGCCGTTGGCCTCGCCAAACAGCAGGTGGCTGGCGGTTTCAGCCATGGGGGAAACCATCGTAGACCCCGAGGGAATCTGGCCGATTTTACGCAGCGCCCCGGTCAGACCCTCGGGGTTGCGGGTAAACTGCACTGCCGAGGCATCGGCTAAAAACTCTCGCTCCCGCGACACGGCGCTTTTGATCAACCGTCCGCACAGCACCCCCAGGTAGCCAATTACCACCATGGCCAGAGCCGCCGCCAGCACCGCCCCAGCCCCCTTGTCATCCTTCGATCGCCGCGACGATCCACCGTAGTAGCTCAAGCGCAGCACCACCCGCCCGGCAATATAGATCAGCAGCAGACCGTGGATTACCCCAATCAGCTTGAGGTTAAGGCCCATGTCGCCGTTGAAAATATGGCTGAATTCATGGCCAATCACCCCTTGCAGTTCGTCGCGGCTGAGCTGGTCGAGACAGCCACGGGTCACGCCAATCACGGCTTTGTCAGCGGTGTGGCCTGCCGCAAAGGCGTTGATGCCCGGTTCGTCATCCAGCAGATACACGGCGGGGATGGGGGTGCCCGAGGCCAGAGCCATCTCGCTGACCACGTTGATCAACCGCTGCTCATCGGGATCGTCGGTGAGGGGGTTTAGCTCGCGACCGCCCAGCCCCTTGGCCAGGCTGTGCCCCCCCTGGCTGAGCTGGGCCATTTTGATCGAGCTGCCTACTACCATAAAGGCCAGCGTACCGCTGGCTACCCAAAACAAGACGCCGGGCCGCCAGAGTACTAAACCGCCAAGCTCTGGGGTGACCTGGGTCGATAGAACCGCGATCGCCACCCCATAGAAGGCTGCGATCATCCCTGCGATCGACAGCCCAAACAGCAGCAGCAGCTTGGTGGTGTTGCGCCGGGCCTGGTCTTGATGCTCAAAGAAATTCATGGCTAGCTAAAGGATACGCGAGGGACTTCTTTGACCTCAGGGGCACTTTCTTCGAGCAGCTGGGCCGGGGTGAAATTAAAGCTGCCCGCAATCAGGTTGCCGGGGAACATCTCCCGCTGGGTGTTGTAGAGGGTGACAGCGTCATTGAACGCCTGGCGAGCAAAGGCAATGCGGTTTTCGGTAGAGCGCAGTTCTTCGATTAGCTGGGCCATATTTTGGTTGGCCTTGAGGTCGGGGTAGGCCTCCGATAGCGCAAACAGCCGCCCTAGGGTGTTGTCGAGCATGCCCTCAGCGGCGGCCAGCTGCGTCATCGCTCGCGGATCTCCAGGGGCCTGGGCCGCCTGACGGCTGGCGCTCATGGCGCTGTTGCGGGCGTTGATGACTGCTGCCAGAGTTTCTTTCTCGTGGGCCATGTAGCCCTTAACGCTCTCCACCAGGTTAGGAATTAGGTCGTAGCGACGGCGCAGCTGCACGTCGATCTGGGCGTAGGCGTTTTGGTAGCGGTTGCGCCCGGTCACTAACCGGTTGTAGAGATTGACCAAAAAGACCGCCGCAATCAGCAGTACGGCCACCAGCAGTATCAGTACCCCCACGGGCAAATCCTCAAAAACGGCATCGTTACCGTTAGCTTGCCCAAGCCCTAAGGACGCGTCGCAGGGTTAAGAAAAGTTGTGTTTGAAGAGAGATGGGCTAAAGGTTTTAGCCCCAAGGACGAAGGAGATTTTTAGCGAACACTTGACCATGAGCGCAGGCATTGCCTTTTCCCATACGCAAAGGGGTAACTCTCCTAAAAATGCCCTGAGGTCGTTGTTTTAGCCCTGCCGTACCCAGCGTCCCAATCCCTAGCTGCCCGATCGCGCCAGGGGTTCCGACGGCGGAAAAGGCATTGGCCGATACCACTGGGGCCGGGTTTGGGGGAATGGGGAAGGCTGCGTGAGCTGCTGTTTGACCTGGTTGAGGTCTTGGTTGAGCTCGCGAATGCGGCGGGAGAGTAACCGAATCACGTTGACCGCAATACCGGGGGTTTCGTCAATGGCGTCGTAAAGCTGCTGCTGAGTGAGTACCAGACAGGCGCAGGGCTCTAGGGTGGTAACGGAGGCCGATCGCGGCTCGGCGTCAAACACCGACATTTCGCCAAAGCATTCGTCTTCTTTGAGCTGGGCCACCTCCTGACCGCCAATGTGTACACTGACGCGGCCCGACACCACAATGTACATCGATCGCCCCTCCTGGCCTTCGGTGATGATGGTGTAGTTGCTGTCGTAGAACACCTCATCCATCACCGAGGCCAGGCGCACCAAAAAGTCATCCCGCAGCTCTTTGAACATGGGGACGTTGCGAATAAACAGGAGGCGTTCGACGCTGTTTAACATACAGGGGATGTTTGACCTAGAGGGCAAAGGCGGGCTAACAGGGCCGGAATGCATCAGCCAGCAGAGGGGCTCGGCTCCAAATTATAGGTGTTGAGCAGCTGTTTAACCTGGGCTAGCACCAGCGGGTCGGTGTCTTGCTGCATCAGGGGCAATAGCTCCCGCAGGGCGCGGGGCGATGCCACAGCCAGGTAGGCCAGCACGGCCTCGCGCACAAAGCCGGTGGGGTGCTGAAGCGAGGCAAGAGTGTGCTCGGCGGTGAGATTCCACCGCTGCACTCGGGCCAGGTGAAAGCAGCAGGCAACAGTCCAGTCTGACAAAAAGTTGCGCAGGTCAAGCAGCTGACGCAGGCGATCGCGCGGCAGCATGGCTCCGTAGGGTATCAGTGGCGTAGACAGGGCCAGCAGCTTCAGCTTGTCGGCATCGAGACGGCGATCGAGCAAGATTAAAATCGACCGTTTATTGGCCACATCCACCACGTTGTCGAGAATTTCGATGCCCCTGGCCCACTGGGCTGCCGACCCGCTGAGGCTCACCTGGGCCGCCTGAATCGCCGTTGCGGGCGACACAAACCGCAGCAGCATAAACAGTCGCTCGGTGGCATCGGCCTGCAAGCCGTCGAGGGCCTCGCGCAGCAGGTCGGCCTCAATGCCAGCGACCCGGTTGGCGGCCAAATCGACCTTAGCCGCCAGCATTTGCCCGGCAAAGGCCAGCTCCGTATTCAGCAGATCTTCGATGCCGCTGCGGCCCAGCATGCGATCTAAGGCCCCATCAATCAGAGACGATCGCTTCACCCCCGACTCCTGGTACAGGCTGAGCAAAATCCGCAGAATGTGGCGGCGGGTGCTGCCCCAGGTAGTGATCAGGTTTTGAATGAGAAACTCTAGGGCGGGGACGGTGCCAATGTTGCCAATCACCTGCCAGGCCTGATTGCGCAAAATTTCGGGACGGTAGCTATCGAGGGCCAGCTCTTGCAGCATGGGCAAAGCCTCGTTACCCAGGCGGGTGAGGGCCGCTACAGCGGCTTCGCGGGTTGACTTATACTGGAGCGCCTTGAGCAGCGAGGGATAGTACTTTTTGTACTGAGTAGAGGCGATCGCCTCCAATATCGCCCGTCGCACCCGCAGCGAAGGGTCTTGCAGCAAGTCGTCAATATAGATGCTGAGCGATTCCATATAGTCGGCCTCCCCCAGGGCGCGACAGCCCATCACCCGCTCTCGCTCTTCATCGTGCACCAGCATTTTGCGCAGGGTGGCGGTGGCCTCAGCCCGCTCCTGCAGGTTGCCCCGCCGCAGCATCAGCGAGGCCGCCGTTCCGCGCACCACCGCATCCACCTCCGGCGGCAGGTAGGGGCGCAGATCGTTAATGTCAAAGCGTTCCTGGGCCAGCCACACGTAGCGTAGGGCGAGGGCCAAAATTTCGGGAGCCTGGTTGGGCACCTCCAGCAAATCTTGCACCTGAGCGGTGTAGGCCGGGTTGGGGTGCTCCAGCATCGCCTCTAAACTCTGGCGCTGGAGCGCCGGGGGTAGATCGGCCAGGCGGGGGGCCAAGATCTCACCCACGTTTTTGGGGTCAATATGGCTCAGCAGCTCAATGCACGATCGCTTGTTGGCGTCCAATCCAGGCTTTTCGAGCTGCTCAATAAAGGCCCGCTTCAGTACCCGCAGGTTGGCGTCAGAGAAGGTTAGCAGGCCGCGCTCGGCCCCCCGCACCAGCAGGTTGAGGTAGCGCGATCGCAGCAGCACCATAATCGCAAACCAGACCAGCGCCGCCACCACGGTGCCCAGCAAAAACAGCCGCGCCTGCACCAGGGTATCGACCAGCCCAATGCGGTTACAAACGGCAATGGTGACCAGTATCGCCACCCCCGTGCCCCCCATCGACAGCGGCTCGGCAATCCCCCCCACCCACGACTGCACCGTGCTGCGCACCTGGTCAGGAATGGGCTGAAACAGAATTGGCCGCGTAGTGGCCACCAGCGTATAGCGCAGCCACTCATCAAAAAACTTCAGCACAATCAGCCCGACGAACATGGCCATCAACCCCATGCGCACCGGGTAGCTGGCCACCAGCGTAATCACCCCAATCACCACAATGACTGAGGGCAGCACCAGAGCCACCGTAAACACCCCCTCCCGCTCAATCAGTCGGCTAGAGGTAAACCACTGGGTAAACAGCTCAATCAGCCCCAGCAGGCCGCTAAAAAATCCCAAAAAGGCAGCAATGGCATCCACATCGAGACTGGTTTCCAGCTGGTTAAAGAACTGAAACTCAATGGAGAACAGCAGCATCTGGGCCAGCACAAAGAACGAAAACAGCAGCACCACATACTGCTGGATTGGCCCCTGAAGTCGCTGGCGCGATCGAAAGCTCTCAACAGACTCAGCGTCTTCGGCCTGGCGACGGGGCGAGTCAGGAAAGGCGTGCTCGTAGTTGCGGCTGAGGTGATACAAAATGGCCGCCCCCGCCACCATCACCACGAAGGCAAGCAGCAGCACGTTTTGCAGCCCAATCAACTTGAGCAGCAGATACACCGAAAAACCGCTGATCACATCGGCAACTAGATTGCCGCTGCTAATAATCGGATACGCCCGCTTGATCTCTCGAATGTTGAATAACTGGTTAGCGGTCACCGACAGGTTGAGGTCATTGAGCCCGTAGATCGCCTCAATCCACAGCCGCATCGAAAACACCATAGGAGCCGCCAGCCACGGTATCGTTAGCCCCCAGCGAAACCCCAAAATGGGGACGGCCATAAGCATGGCGATGATCACAATCACCCGGCGCAGCGGAAATAGCCGCTGTAGCCAGGAATAGACCACGCTCAGCCCCAGCCCTACCCCAGCGCTAAAAATATAGATCCACGGCAGGCTGGCTGCCCCATAGGCTCCCAAGAACAGCGCCGCCGAACTCACCTCCAGCCACAAAATGCCCATGGAGGTGGCGGTGTAAAACGCAAACATGAGCAGCGTGCGCTCTTCTTCCCCAGGGCGCAGATTGATCAGGTCGAGAAATCGCCCCCTGAGGGACTGAATCTCTTTCGTCGGGCCAGATAGGCTCATGCCAGATGCAGTGACGGTAGGCTAATGCCTCAAGGATACCCAATCTGGTGGATGTGGACGGAGTTTGGGGGTTTATGAAGGTTAGGAGGATGGAGATGTGAGGGTGAGGTAGTGAGGGGGATGAAGGAGATTAGGGGGAAATTGGTGGCCAAGGGGACGGGCCGATGGTTTTAAGGCATAGGTTTTCAAGATACTATTGAGGTTTGTTAGTTTTCCCGCCACCACGAGTCAGCTTTGGCGCTGATGCTGTTTACACTCCCAGGCCCTATGGTTAATCCCTCCATTTTCCCCAGTTCGGCTGTAGCCCCTCAGCAGGCCATCAAGCACACCATTTCTGTACTGGTTGAAGACGAGGCCGGGGTGCTGAGCCGCATTGCCGGTCTGTTTGCCCGGCGCGGGTTCAACATTGAGAGCCTGGCAGTGGGGCCTGCTGAAACCTTGGGTATCTCTCGCATTACCATGGTGGTGCCCGGCGACGATGCAGTTATCGAGCAGCTCACCAAGCAGCTCTACAAGCTGATCAACGTGCTCAAGGTCAACGACGTCACCGACACCCCCTGCGTTGAGCGAGAGCTGATGTTGCTCAAGGTCAACGCCACCAGCACCAACCGCTCTGAAATTATTGAATTCGCCCAGATCTTTCGGGCGCGGGTGGTCGATGTATCCGAAGATTCTCTCACCCTGGAGGTGGTGGGCGACCCCGGTAAAATGGTGGCGATCGTGCAGGTGCTCAACCGCTTCGGCATTCGCGAAATTGCTCGCACCGGCAAAATCTCGCTGCCTCGCGAGTCGGGGGTCAATACCGAGTATCTCAAGTCTCTAGAACGGAAATTTCAGTAGCAGGTCTCAGTAGCAAGCAAGGCGGGTTTGAGGGTTGAAACGTTTCAACCTTCAGGACTGGTAACTTGTTACTGAAACTTGCCAACCTGCTAGTTTCCTTAGCCCGCTAAACCAAGTTTTCTTATGTCTACCCAATCGACTATTCCCGTTGTGGTCAACGGGGCCTACGGCAAAATGGGCCGCGAGGTGATTAAAGCTATCGATCAAGCCGAAGACATCACGCTAGTTGGGGCGATCGGCAGAAATCCTGAGCTGATGGGCCAAGACATTGGCGAGGTGATCGGCTACAAACCCCTAGAAGTGCCGGTCATGAACGACCTGGAGGCAACTCTGGTGGCGGCCCAGGGCGAGGGTTTGGCGGTGATGGTTGACCTCTCCCATCCCGACAGCGTGTATGAGTCGGTGCGGGCGGCGATCGCCTACGGTGTGCGCCCCGTCGTCGGCACCACCGGCCTATCTAACGCCCAAATTCGCGATCTGGCGGAATTTGCTGACAAAGCCAGCATTGGCTGCCTGATCGTGCCCAACTTTTCCATCGGGGTGGTGCTGATGCAGCAGGCGGCCCAGCAGGCGGCTCAGTACTTCGACCATGTGGAGATTATCGAGCTGCACCACAACCAGAAGGCCGATGCCCCCAGCGGTACCGCTGTACAAACTGCCCAAATGCTGGCGGAGGTGCAGCAAACCTTCAACACGCCGCTGGTTAAGGAAACCGAGACTATCCCCGGAGCCCGAGGCGGGACAACTTCCGAGGGCATCAACATCCACAGCGTGCGGCTGCCGGGGCTAATTGCCCATCAAGAGATTTTGTTTGGCTCACCGGGGCAGCTCTACACCCTGCGTCACGACACCAGCGATCGCGCCAGCTTTATGCCCGGGGTACTGCTCTGTATTCGCCGGGTGATGGCCCTAAAATCGCTAATCTACGGGTTGGATAAGATTCTCTAACCCAGAGGGGTTTCCCAATTGGCGCGACGGTTGGGCGAGCTGGCGCGATCGCACCCGCCGAATCAGCGGTAGGCCAACAAAATAGCTGGCCACTCCTGCCACTAAGCCCACTACCGTGCTGCCAAACATCAGCCGTACCGACACCTCGGTGCCCATATCCATCCAGCTGTTAAGGGTGTCGAGGTTGTCAAAGGCTTGGGTGGCCTTGCCCCCCAACAACCACAGCCCCACCTGGTAGTTAAAGGCGAAAATAGGAACGTAGGTGAAGGGGTTGCTGACCCAGGTGGCCGCCGCTGCCATAATGCGGTTGCCCTTCAGCACAGTAGCCACGGCCACCCCAATTAAGATCTGAAAGCCAAATAGAGGAAAGCAGCCGGAAAATATTCCCGCAGCCATCCCCCGAGCCAGCTGTTCGGGAGTGCCCTGAAGCCGCAAAAAACGCAGGTACAAATAGCGGATCTGACGCCGCCACTGAGGCTGAGTCGTTTTGCTCATCAATGGCTTGGGGCTAGGAGTCGGTTCAGTCGCGGGCGTAGTGATCATAGACGGGGGTATACCAGAGACTAGGTTCCCCTGAACTCCAGGGGACGTGACAGAGGCGGCGGTTAAACGGGTAGCCATGGCCAACGGCTTGGTAGACTACCCCTTAGTAAGCAGAAAAACTCAGCGGTAGAATCTTAGAGGCACGTAAAGATTCTTTTCTATTCTACCCAGCAGCTCGGCGCTTTATCAGATTTGACCTGGGCTTCAACATCAATTCATCGTGCAGGATAAACGCTATGGATGGCGCTGCGGCTCAGCAAAAAGCCATACTCTCAACTATTACAGGCGAATCTTCCCAAGCCGCACCCTCCCAAGGTGAGACCATTGTGGCGATCGCCACCGCCATTGCTCCCCAGCAGGGCAGCGTCGGCATTGTGCGGCTGTCGGGGGCTGAGGCCGTGGCGATCGCCCGGACGCTATTCCACACCCCAGGGCAACAGCGCTGGGAAAGCCACCGCATTCTCTACGGTCACGTGCGCGACCCTCGCACCGGGCAGCCCGTGGACGAAGCCCTGCTGCTGCTCATGCTGGCCCCCCGCTCCTACACCCGCGAAGACGTGGTGGAGTTTCACTGCCACGGCGGGCTGATGGCGGTGCAGCAGGTGCTCCAGCTCTGCCTCAGCCAGGGGGCGCGGCTGGCAGAACCAGGGGAATTTACCTTGCGCGCATTTTTGAACGGGCGGCTGGATCTGACCCAGGCTGAAGGGGTGGCGGATCTGGTGGCAGCCCAGTCAAACCTGGCGGCGAAGACGGCCCTGGCGGGGGTGCAGGGCAAGCTCACCCAGCCCATCCGCCTGCTGCGCTCCACCTGCCTCGATGTGCTGGCCGAGGTGGAGGCCCGCATTGACTTTGAAGACGACCTGCCGCCCCTGGATGAAAAGGTGGTGCGATCGCAGCTAGCCGCCGTGCTGACCGAGGTCGAGCGCCTGCTGGCCACGGCAGAGTCGGGGGAACTGCTGCGCACCGGTCTGAAGGTGGCGATTGTAGGTCGCCCCAACGTGGGCAAGTCAAGCCTGCTCAACGCCTGGAGCCGCTGCGATCGCGCCATTGTCACCGACCTGCCCGGCACCACCCGCGATGTGGTGGAGTCGCAGCTGGTGGTAGGCGGCATCCCCATTCAGGTGCTCGATACGGCGGGCATTCGCGAGGCCAGCGACCCGGTGGAGCAGATGGGGATCGCGCGATCGCGCCAGGTGGCCCAGGGCGCAGACCTGGTGCTGCTCACCATCGACGCCGCCGCCGGGTGGACAGAGGCCGACCAGCAGCTCTACGAGTCGGTGCAGGAGACTTCTCTAATTCTGGTCGTTAACAAAGTCGATCTAGTCCCTGCCAACGTGGTGAAAGATCTCGTTTTCCCTAGGGACTTGGCTGTCGTTCACACCGCTGCCGCCCAGCAGCAGGGGATCGATGCCCTAGAGCAGGCAATTCTCAACGCAATCCATACCGAGCAGCTCACCACCGCCAATCTAGAGTTCACCGTTAACCAGCGCCAGGGAGCCGCCCTGACGGCGGCGCGCAATGCGCTCCACCAGGTGCAGCAGACCATTGAGCATCAGCTGCCATTAGATTTTTGGACGATTGATCTAAGGAGCGCGATCGCATCTCTAGGCAGCATTACCGGCGATGAAATCACCGAATCTATGCTCGATGAAATCTTCAGCCGATTCTGCATTGGCAAGTAATGTTGCGGCTTTGGAAAATCACTTTGCCAACTCACCAAACTATTCAGTAAGTCCTACGGGCTTGATCCCTACCGCTTTTTCATCGCCAGGGTGAGGCCGTCGGCGATGGGGACAAGGCTGGCTGCGACGCGATCGTCGTTATAGATTGCCTCATTGAGGCGGCGCAGGGTGTTGGTGCGGCTGTCTTGCACAGCAGGGTCAGCTACCTGGCCTGACCACAGTACGTTGTCCAGGGCAATCAATCCCCCTGGCCTAACCAATTGCAGTGCCTGCTCATAGTAGATGGGGTAGCCGCTCTTGTCGGCGTCGATAAAGGCGAAGTCAAAGCTGTTGATTTCGCCAGCTTCAATCAGCTGGGTCAAGGTATCGGTAGCGGGGGCAATGCGCAGGTCAATTTTGTCGGCCACGCCGGCTTTCTCCCAATAGCAGCGGGCGATCGCCGTATACTCCTCACTCACGTCACAGGCCACCAGTCGCCCGTGGGGCGGCATGGCCAGCGCCACCCGCAAGGCACTATAGCCCGTAAAAACGCCAATTTCTAGCGCTTTGGTGACTCCCAATAGCTGCACCAGCAGCGCCATAAACTGGCCTTGCTCAGGGGCAATCTGCATTTGGGCCATAGGGTGTTGAGCAGTTTCGTGGCGCAGAGCAACGAGCACCTCAGGTTCGTGTACCGAGTGATCGACTAAGTAGCGGTAGAGGCGATCGTCGAGGGGCAGGGTTTGATTGCTCATAACTATTGGGTAGGAGCGCAGGAGTACAGCACTGATCTGGGGAATTGAGAAGAAAGTCAGGGGTTTTTGTCGTCCCAGGTCACAATCTGCCTTACCATAACACCGCACAGCTCTGGCCCTCGCCCTCAATTTGGGATGGGTCGTAGGCCCACAGGAGGGTACTGCGATGGACGCAGATTCGGTCGTGCAAGTTTCAGCCATGACTGGCTGGATTATTGGCGTTAGCCACAATAAAGACCGAGGCTACCAGTGCTGGATTGTGAAGCCTGATCTGGATGTGCTCAGCGATGGCACCTTCTACACCACCAGCAGTGCGGCGATGTCGGCAGGGCGCGCCTTTGTGGAGCGCTACCGCTAGCAGACTAAACAAGCGTTAAGCCGTTGGGTAGACGCAGGATTGTGAAATAGAGCAATGTTCTAGGCCGCTGGCACAGTCTTTATAGAGGATGAAAAGTGGAGGTCGTTTCCTTCGACTCCGCTCAGAGAATAGCGATTTTCAGGACAATTGCTGCGATCGCAGCCTCCCTTTCTAGCTTTATGCTGCCGCTTGCACCACACCGTAGCGAGCACACAGCACCCGTCTCATCTGCCGCATATTGCCGGGTAGGTCGGTCTTAATGGCCTGCTCAATTAGAAACGACGGCACTGGAATGGTCGGCGCGGCCTGCACGGAGTAGGTCAGCAACGTGCCCTGGTTGAAATCTTGTAGATGCAGGTCTGCCGCAAAGTGGGAGAAGGTGCCCTGCTCTAGGCGAAACTGAATGGCCTCACAGGCGGTTTCAACCACCTTAAGGTAAATTTCGACCTGGGCGGTCAGCATCATAAACCCCTTGCGCCCCACCTGGTAGAGACGGCGATAGCGCTGAGTCGCGGTTTTTACGGTCTCTAGCACTTCACTGTGCACGATGTTAGGAAAATACTGAGTCCAGCAGCTGTAGTTGATCACCTGGGGCCAAATTTGAGGGCGTGCCAGGGGCACGTACATGTGGGCCGTGACAGCGCCGCTGGCGTCGCCAGTCTGAGACTTGAGTAATACATCCCCCCTTAGCAGTGCTACCTGGTCGCTAGGAGAAAACTGGGCGAGAAACCCGATTTCTGGCCTAACCTCGTGGATACCCTGAGCTTCGCTAATCACCATCGCTCTATCTCTCCTAACAACGCGACCTGATTCTATGCCAGCCACCGCCACCGTCCGGCGAAGGAGGGGAGGTTCAACAACTGGCCCTGGGGCGATCGCAAGCCCCAGCCATGCCCGCTACCCTGATAGGGCCGAGGCATCTGGCCCATGCTAGCGCTGTGCCGCCTGCTTTTCTATTAAAGGTGAGACAGTTTCGAAGCCTAAGGGGGGCTGTAGTATCATTACGGGGCTTTCACCAATGCCCTCAGTATTCCCCCGTAGCCTAGTGAAAGCTTTACACACGGAGACATTGTCGCCATGGGCCGTCGTCGCTACCCGCTGCAACCCCTGACCAAACTTTTTTTAGCGGCACTAGGCCTGACCGCCCTTGTGTGGGCTTTACGGGGCCTGTCGCTGCTGGCCTTTTTGCCGGGACTAGTAATCTGGCTGCTAATTTTGCTGTGTTTTGGGTTGGGCATTGTCAGCAGTCTCCAGCGCATTCGCTAGGGGCCTATCCCAAAGAGCTTCTAGTGCCCGTGACTCTGGCCACCTGCGACAGGCAGCGGCAACCCCTAATCTCGACGCTTGATTTTAAAGGAATCGAACGATGGTGGCGGCGGCGTTGGTATAGGCCGCCCCCAGGGGCGATGAATGGCTCCTCGATGGCGCAGAATGGTGAGGTTAATCTGCGCCCCCACCGGCACCAGCAGAATTAGCCCATACAGCGCTGCCAAGTTCAGGCCGAGGATGAGCAACCGATCGTAGGCGATCCCCTGGCGAACCAGCCAGCCTAGCCCCCAGTGTCGTAGGCCCAAAATCCCCAGGCCTAGGGCTAAGGCTACCTTGACGCCGGGCCATAGCGCTGAGCCCGGCAGCCAGCGCTGGGGGGCAAGGCGATATGTCAGCCCTAGGCCAGCGGCCCCAATACCGATGGCTAGCGCCCAGCGACCCAGGCGGATGAAGACACCCCATCGCCCGGCGATCGCCGCTGCGTCTAAACCATTACCCGTCAGGCTCACTGTCAGCCCCGCCACCCCCAGCCCCAGCAGCGTGATTCCCCAGGGCAGCAATCGGCTGCGCCAGGAGGCGAGGAGGGTGGGACGAGGGTCAAAGACTGCCGCTACCAGCCGCACCAGCTTGTCAGTACCGGCAACTAGGCAAAACCACGCCCCCAAGCCAACTAGGCTGAGCCCCCAGCGGCCAGGGGAGGCGGTTGGCGCGGCGGCAGTAGCGATTCCCAGAATGGTTTGGAGACCGCGAGCCACCCCCAGAGCACCCAAAGGAAGCATCCCACGTTGACCTAAATGAAGCAGCACAAAACTGAGGCCCAGCAGGCCCAGCAGCCAAAGAAAAGCGATCGCAGCGGTAACTTCCGCCCAGCGCGATCGGGCGGCCTGTTGCCCCACCTCACGCCAGAGCCGCCCGCTGCCGTAGACAGACAGCGTGCTGCCCCAGAGAGCAGGGCTCAGATAAGATAGAAACCGCTTTACCATGGCCCCTATCTTGCCATAGGCACCAGGGTTTGGTGCGGGCTAGTGCAGCAGTTAGGGGTGGACAGTTCGCCGAGCAGGGCTAAGCATATTCCAGCCGATTGTCGCGAAACCTCGGCAGGTATTTAGCTGGCACACTCTAGGCCCGATAGACCGGCAGAGTAAAGAAAAAGGAACTGCCTGCCCCTGGGGTCGAGTCAACCCAAATTTGACCGTAGTGGGCGCGCACAATTCGCTGGCAAAGGGCTAGCCCCAGCCCATAGCCCTCCTGAATAACATCGCGCTGGAGGCGATAGCTTTCTTCAAAAATTTTGTCGCGGTTTTCGGGAGGAATGCCAGGGCCAGTATCTACTACAGCTACCTGCACCTTTTGGGTAGTTCGGTGCAGGGCAATGATCGACACCTGCCCTCCCTGGGGCGTGTATTTGATGGCGTTGTCGAGCAGGTTGGTAACAACGCGCTTGACCTGGGTGCCGTCGGCATAGACCGTGGGCAGATCTTGGGGAATTTCTGTGGTTAGACTCTGCTGTTTTTCCTGCAATCGATTTTGAAAGGCGTCTACCACTTCCAGACAGAGCGAGGCCAGATCCAGTTCCTGGGGCACAATCTGGAGCTCCATAGAAGCACCCCGAGCCGCCTTGAGAATGTCGGTAATCATCCGATTGATGGCCCGAATTTGAGTTTTAGCGTGCTTCAGCAGCTGCCCCGTGAGCTCGGGGCTGAGAGTAATGTTGCGAGTTTGGTTGGGGGCATAGCCCAGCTCCAGGGTCTCAACCGCAATGGAGGCGGCGGTGAGGGGGTTGCGCAGGTCGTGGGCCATCATGGCAATGATGCAATCTTTAAAGCGCAGCTGTGCCTCTAGCTCTTCGCGGGTCTGGTTGAGCCGAAAGATTTCGTCGGAGAGCTTCATGAGCTCAGCCGAGTTGGTCAGGAGGTCGGTTTGCTGGGCCAAGTCAACAGCCTGATCGGGCTCGGCCTCGATACCTGCCAAGTTGAGGGTATCGAGGTGCTCTTGTTGCCACTTAGGCCACCAGCGCTCCAGCTGGTTAACAATGTCGCTGCCGGCCAGCATCTGCTGCGGTGCTGGGGAGATTTTAATCAGCGCGGGGCTCGCTACTAGCTTGTAGTGCTCGGCTAGATAGGGCTGTTCGCCGATATCAACAACGTCTAGGTTGAATTCAAAATGGGCTTCTAGGGTTTTCAGATACTGTTTGATTTGGTGCATTTGCCGGGCCAAGCTGGGCCGTTTGTCAATAAACAACAGCAGTTTGAGGGGTACCCGGACATCGTCAAAGGAAGTGGAGGAACCCTCCATTACTGTCTCCTACACATCTGAAAACCAGTTTCTACCTACGATTTTACCCTGACTCTCAGGTCTCTACTGCCTAGCTGTATCCTTCAGCCAATTTTAACCAGTTGCAAAGCTGGCCCATCGACAGATGCCCAATTGGGGTATTGGCCCGAAACTGTACCCAGTGGCAAAACCCATGGCAAGACCTCTGGCAAGACAAGTTGCGGACAGCGCGATCGCCCCTCGGCGGATGGCAAAATCCACACCTAAGTCAGGCCGATTGCAAACAAATAACCATCACTAACAAGAGTTGTTACGGTTCGCCGTTGGGGTGTAAATCTGGTTGCTGGGGTCTACTACATTGAATTTAAGCCACAGACCCGAAAGGGGCATGGAGCGGCGCGTTGGGGCATTGAGCTAGATCCAGAATTAAGTCTCTCAATGACCCGTTAGCGATTCAGAAAACTAAATGGTAGGGGGCAATAGTAATGGGTATCAAAACATTTCAATCCACGCTATTTTCTTCCCTGGTAAACCGATTTGCAAGCCAGGGACGGAATCGCGATCGCCGACCCTTAGCCTATGGATTGTTAGGTGCAGCGGCTGTTGTTGCCCTGGGCACAACGGCCCAAGCTCAGACCGTAGACAGTCAGAGGGCCAGTGAGACACTGGCGGTAGCTCAGACTACCACCGAGTCTGTAGCCGAGCGCTATTTGTTTGGTCAAGTTCCTCAACCCGACCAGATTGGTCAAGGCTACGTAGTACTAGAGCGGACGGGCGATCGCGTCTATGGTGCGCTGTATTATCCCAGCTCCTCCTTCGACTGCTTTGAGGGGCAGGTGCAGGGTGACGAAGTCGCCATGACTGTTATTAATAGCTACGACCCAGCAGACACCTATCCCTATAGCCTGGCCATGGCCGATGGGTCTGCGGTAGCTGCTAGCGATGCCTCCGGTGAGCTAGTTCCTTTTGGCCTCGAAGGGTTCCATGCCATTGGCAGCCTCAGCGAAAACGACCACCGCATGCTCGATGTCTGCCGTGGGGTCGTTGACCCTGACCAGCAGTCGTAGCTTGAGCCGGTTCAAAGTTGGTTCAGCCGTTACCCAGTTAACTGTTGAAAGGGGAGTGCTAGTTTATGCTTAAGGCTCCCCTATTATCGTTGCAGGTCGCGTGAACGCAGCAGAACAGGCCAACAGCATTGAGTTCGCCAGCAAAATTGCCGCCGTAGTAGGTCTTTTTAAGGCCGAGTTTCCCGACCTGCGGGCCGATCTCAAGCCCTGGGCCAACGACCCTGACACTCGCGATCTAGTAGATCCTGACTCTATCGATCTAGGTTTCCACTTCCCTGGGGTGAGTCGGTTATTTCAATGCCGCAGTTTGCTGGTGCAGATTCGCCTGTATACCGATCCCGAAAACGACGGAGAGCATAAAGACTCCCCCCAACGGCGGGTGATTGGTCTCGATCTAGCGGGGTTCGACCATCGCGGCAAGCGTTGGAGCCTATCAACTATCGACAATTGGGTGTTTTCTGGGGAGATTACCCCCGATCCAACTTGTCGTGAGCGGCTCAGGCGCTGCTGTCGGCAGGTATTTGTTCTGTTTAATACATCACAGACCCCTTCCGAACCAGACTGCTTCTAAGTCACCGTCCGTTTGGGTTTCCGCTGCTTTGCGGCGCAAGTGAGCATTTGACTATCGGGGCAGTCTCCACACGAAGGACTGCTTATTGACGATATCAACCTCAACCTGATGCAGATCTATCACACTACCCAGTTTGCGTTATTCATGAGGTGACTGAACGGCTCGTCACTCCTGCGTAGGCAGGAATACCCTTTGGGGAAGGTTGCCCAACTGGGTTCCCGTTTTCAGAGGAATGCCAGCCTCTAATCGACGGGTTCGTGAATATCCAGGCTAGGAATTGCCGTAAAGGTCACCTCAATTGGCGCGTTGATCGATCGCGGGGCAACCGCAGAGCTTAGATCAGTCTTCCAGCATATCCAGCACCACCTTAGGCTGGAGCTTGGTCTTAAACCAAACCACCTGGGCTGGGACGTTCGCAATATCCACCCCGGCATTTTCCAGGTTAAGTCGTTCTGACACGGCCAGAATTAAATTGTCGCGCCCTGACTTACGCACCTGGGCAAACTTCTTGCGCAGATATTCGGGCCGCCAGTAGCCAACAATCTCCAGCAAATATTCTCGCCCGTCAGGGTGCACCAGGCGAAAGTCGGGAATCATGACGCTGCCGGGCAGCGGTACCAGATCTACTTCCCGCTCCAGTCGCCAAGGAGTTTTGGCCGGCCAGCGGCTAACAAACGACTCTTCGATCATGCTGTCGTAGGTCTTACCGGGGGGGTAGTGGGTGACCAGGCCACAGTCGCTGTCGAGGGTAAACTGGCGCGGCTTCACCTGCTGGGTGAAGTTGTCTTTCATTTGCAGCGTTGCCGTCAGTCGCCACTTGCTGACGTGGAGAATGGCGGGGATCAGCTTGGCAATATCGACCCCGTAGCGAGTGCTGGCCTTAAATAGGCTAGCCGGGCCGTCAATGGTGATGGTAAACCCCTGGTCAGCGTCACCCTCAATGTAGGTCATGAGGCGAAACAGTTTTAGGTAACGAAACATGAGCTTATACTCGCCGGGGTCGTTGCGGTAAAGGTGCATCACCAGGTCACTGGCTTTGTAGAACACCCCCTGGGTCTGCGACAGGTTGTAGCGATGGATGAGTGCGTCGGGGGCGGGCGGCTCAAACTCAATCAAAATATGGTTGTCCTGGCGATCGGCGTAAAGCCCCTGGCGCAGATCAGCTACGGAAACTTCGCGATCCAACTCTTCAGAGAGCTGCTGGCCCAGGGCAGCTAAATGGGCCTCGGCGGCCCTAGGGGAGGGAACTGCGGCGGCGGCTAGCGCAAACACCCGCCGCCGCAGTTCAATCGGCTCCAGGGGACTCACCACGTCAAAGGTGGCAAAGCTGTTGCGCAAAATGTGGGCCAGCCCCCGTTTGATGCGGTAGTTGGTGTCTTCGCCTTCCAAATCTTGCAGTTGGCGATTGAGATCGCCCTGGGTGCGACCCACCTGCTGCTGGAAAAGCTGAATCAGATCGGCTGCGATCGCTCGATTCGCCCCATCCAGCGCCAGCCGCTTCGGCTGAATCGCCTCCCCCTGAAACCGATAAATTAGCAGCTCGCTCGGTAACGTTGACCTCACCTCCGGCAAGAATTCGAGTGGGCGGCAGAGGCCTCTAGATTGGCCCTAAGATTGAATCACAGCGTGGGCATAGCCCCGCCTCCACGAATCTTAGCGAATATCACCATGCTTAACTTCCAGCCGCTGGGCTTTATTCAGCAGGCCCTCGCCACAGACCTAGGGGTCATGGCCTACTACACCCCCGGCGGCTGGCCCTGGCAAGAAGAAACTAATGCTATCCGTTTACCCCTGGTGTTTCTCCACAGTCTGGGGGGCGGCTCCTCGGCCTTTGAATGGTCTAAGGTCTACGCTGCCTTTGGCGCGACTCACCGAGTGATTGCCCCCGACCTAATTGGCTGGGGACAGTCAACCCAACCCACCCGTTCCTACTCAGCAGAAGACTATTTTTATATGATCACCCACCTGCTGGAGTCAGTGGCTCAGCCTCCGGTCCTGGTAGCTGCCAGCTCCCTCACCGCTGGGGTAGTGATTCGCCTGGCGGGAATGCGGCCCGATTTATTCAAAGGACTGTTTCTGATATCCCCCTCTGGCAACAGCGACTTTGGCCGTGACTACAAAGCTAGCCTGCCCGCCCTGCTGGCCAGCACCCCAGGCTTAGACAAACTGCTGTATCAGGTGGGGGCTGCTAACGAATTGGCGGTGCGATCGTTCCTTTCAACCTTTCTCTTTGCCGATTCACGTCGCATCACGCCTGAGACCGTGCAGGCCTACCTCACCTGCACCCAGCAGCCCAACGCTGAATATGCGGCCCTGGCCTCACTCACTGGGGCCATTAGCTTTGACCTGTCGCGCTACATTCACCAGCTGCAAACTCCCACTACAATCGTCCTAGGAGCAGGATCGCGATTCACAGCACCAGCCATAGTCAAGCGGCTGGTCAGCCTCAATCCCAAGGCCGTGCAGCAGGTCGTCGAAATCCCCGATTCTGGAGTAATGCCCCATGTTGAGCACCCTGCCATAGTTACAGGCCTGCTCAGACGGTTCCTAACCCACCACACAGACTAGGAGCCCCCAGAGCACCATCCTCACCGTTCCGTTGGGGAGACCAAAGGACACGTTGCGTTAGCGGAGGCACTGACCCATTGGCAGCGCCCGTCTGCAAGACAGACCGGGCACCGCCATCGACTCAATTCCGCGCCAGCCACTTTTGCCCGTTAAGCCGCCGCAGCGTAAACAAAACCATGAGGTCTAGCGTAATTTTACGCTCGTCGCCCATGAACTGCTCGATGGTGCTGGGTTGCGACCCCTTGTCGGCGAAGTAGAACAGCTTGGGACTAGAGATGCTGTCCTTAGTAAAGGCAATATTAAACTGGCGATTCCCCGCAAGGGAGGCTTCGCCAACGCCCTTTTGCCACTGTCCCTTCACATGCCAGTACTGCTCATCATCGCTGACTCCAAACACGCCCAGGGGTCGCTGATCAAGGGTGAGCTGAATATCGTCAATGCCCCTTTCCTTCAGCGCCGATTCTAGCGTTGGAATAAAGTGCTGCTCAATAAACTCAGTAAACGGCTTATCTTCTAGGGCCGGGGGCTTTTCTTTCTTGGGCGCAGCCTTAGGGGCAGCTCCAGCCTCCGCCTTAGGGGCAGCTTTAGCAGCAGCAGCCTCTGGCTTAGGAGCGGGATCAGCCTCAGTCGGAGCTGAATCTACTGGAGGGGTCTTTTCGTCAGCCATACAAAGGGAAAACCTACAACAGCAATCGGGGCAAACTCAGCGGGTCGAGTCACTCACCCAGTTGGTCTTTCTCATACTAGAGGAAAGGCTCCTAAAACGCATGCTTTGCCGAACAAAAAACGGTATCTGCCCCAAAGGCAGATACCGTTTTCTAGTCAGTAATCGGCTCTAGCCCCTAGCCCTGGGGAGCTAAATGCAACATCTCTTTGCGGATAGTCGCCGTGTCAGCGTTGGTGCCGTTGCCGTGGCTAATACCGATCGCCTCCAGGTCGCTCTCTACCATGAGGTGCACTAGTTCCTCAAAGGTTACACTGGGCTCCCAGTTCAAGGCCTGGCGGGCTTTAGTTGAGTCCCCAATTAGCAGTTCTACCTCGGCGGGCCGCAGGTAGCGGGGGTCAAACTCTACATAGTCGTGCCAGTCGAGGTTGACATGGTTAAAAGCGATATCTAGAAACTCGCTAATGGCGTGGGTTTCGTTGGTGGCTACCACATAGTCGTCGGGCTGGTCTTGCTGCAGCATCAGCCACATAGCCTTGACGTAGTCTTTGGCATAGCCCCAGTCGCGCTTGGCGTCGAGATTACCCAGATACAGTTTTTTCTGCTGACCGGCTACAATACGGGCCACCGCTCGGGTAATTTTGCGGGTAACAAAAGTTTCGCCGCGCCGGGGCGACTCGTGGTTGAACAAAATGCCGTTGCAGGCAAACAGATTGTAAGACTCACGATAGTTGATGGTTTGCCAGTGGGCAAAGACCTTGGCGCAGGCGTAGGGGCTGCGGGGGTAAAAGGGGGTCGTTTCCTTTTGGGGAATTTCCTGCACCTTACCAAACATTTCCGAGGAACCCGCTTGGTAAAAGCGGACTTCTAAACCCGTGCGCTGCTGGTAGTCGCGAATGGCTTCTAGAATTCGCAGCGTACCCATGCCAACACAATCTACGGTGTACTCGGGCGAATCAAAACTCACCCGCACATGGGATTGAGCTCCTAGATTGTAAACCTCCTGAGGCTGCACCTGCTCGAGAATGCGGCGCAGCATGGTGCCATCGGTCAAATCGCCGTAGTGCAAAAACAGACGCGCTTCGGAGCTGTGGGGATCAATGTAGATGTGATCGATGCGGTCAGTATTAAATGTAGAGGTGCGACGAATAATGCCATGAACCTCATAGCCTTCATCTAGAAGTAACTCTGCTAAATAAGATCCATCCTGACCAGTAATACCGGTAATTAGGGCGCGTTTGGATTGGCTCATAGGGTATAAGTCTGTACGGCAGTGCTTAGCTGACCAAGCTTAATACAATCAGTGCGTTACTTAAATACAATCGAGTAAGTTCACTTAAAGGTACCCAAATTACCGCCTAAACGGTTAGGTTATTTGTCGTCAGGTAGCCGCGGGCCAAATAAGGCACATTCACTACCAGGCCTTTAGCCGCACCAACGCTGACCGCTAAGCCAGCTCCACCAGCCTTGGTGCGAATGTAGCCTAAACCCCTGAACTCACTGGGAGTCTCAACCACGCTGGTGAGTAAACCAACTTTTTCATCTCCCACAAAAATAGCTTCTCCTGGCTCAACCGTGCCGCTGAGCTGAATCCCCCAAAGCTGCTGTTTTACTCCCTGGTAGGTGTTTAATCGGGCGATGGTCTCCTGCCCGATATAGCATCCCTTATCAAAGGAAATTGCGTCCCACAGCCCCGCTTCGAGGGGATTGTAATCCTCGGTAAGTTCGTGCTCCGGGGCCGGACGCCCCTGCTGCACCCTGAGCTGCTGCCACAGCGATTCTCCCGCTGGGATAACTCCGGCATCGGTGAGATGCTGCCACACCGATGTGGCGTCTTCCATGGCTAGCAAGAGTGTATACCCAGATGGAGAAAGGCCACTGCCTAGCGCCAGGCGTAAGGTCACCCCTTTGAAGTCAACGATGTAGTGGTGGCCAGTGGGTACATCGACGGCTAGTTCAACTCCCAATTTGTTGAGCACAGCTCTACTGCCAGGCCCAACCAGGGAAAATATGGCCATAGTCCCAGTCAGGTTCGCCAAAGACACTTGATCGGCTGGAAAGATGTAGCGATCCATCCAATCCATCAGGCGCTGATCTTGGCCGGGGGAAGTGAGAATCAGCAGCGCCTCATCGGTTAAGTACACCGTGGTCAGGTCAATTGTTCTAGCGGTAGAGGTGACAAATACGGTGTCACACCCTTCGCCAGGCTGGCGCTGGGTAAAGGTGTTGGTGGTCTGATTGTGGATAAACCGGAGGCGATCGCCCCCAGACATCTGAAGCACGCCCCAGTGGCTGCGATCGAATAGCGCAACTCCCGTCTCAACCGCCTCTAATCCAGCAGCACTCCCAAAGGTTATAGGAACACCCTCTGATGAAAAAGTTGCGCCCTGGCGCTGCTGCAAATCGCGGAGTGCTTGGGTCATGGGGATGGGGTATCTCTCGTTTTAGTAACGTCTGCCAATGGGTAATGACTATTTTAAGGTGTAGAGAGGTTGCGATCGCCCCCCGCAACGCAAAAGCGCTCCCCGCAGGGAGCGCTTTCACTATCCATCAATCAATGGGGTAGTCAGTCAAGACTAGCCGATGATTTCAGGTGCCTCAGCCGTAGCCAGGTCGAGGGGGAAGTTGTGAGCATTGCGCTCGTGCATCACTTCCAT
>JAHHIH010000024.1 GCA_019358835.1 Tildeniella torsiva UHER 1998/13D | reverse complement strand
AAAGGTTAAGTCCATATTGCGTTCACTCGAAGCGAGGACTTATTCTGACTTAGAAAAAGCGCTGAAAGAAGCGTTTGAACAAGTTTCTCTAGAAGATATCGAAAATTGGTTTACCAATTGCTGTTACCGTACCTCATTAGACTGAGAAATGCTGCAAATGGAATAGGCAGGCTCTTCAATATAGATTAAATCTAAAGACAAGCATACGGAACAAACCCAGGGGTCTTGAGCCACCGGGTTGAGCGTCATCTACAGATTCGTTTGCAGAACAAAAGTTTAAACCGATGTTCAGTTACTCCTTTCCGTTGGGTGCAGGGTGGCGGCACGGCCCTGCTCGACGGGGTCTGGGGGCAATCGAAACGCCCCCAGCGGTACGTTTGGCTTTAGACTCGTAATCTTCGTCTACAGCGGTTGATGTGAACCGAAGCAAAGCAGGATGGTGCATCGCTGCGCGGATGCACCCTACGATTGCTCTTCATCGGCGTATTCATCGGCGGCGATCCAGGTGCCGACGGGACGCAGGGCATCGGGAATTGCCACATCGTCAGTAAACTCCAGCACTGTTTCCCGATAGCCCAAATACCCCGACTCCATAAACGACGTCAGCATTCGCCCCAGCGCTGGCCACACCACATCGGCAAACTCCCAGTCGTGGTTAAACCCCGCCCGGTCAGCGATCGATCGCAGCGCCCAAAAATAGCTGTTGCGCACCACCGAACCCGACTTCTTGTAGGTCGGCACATCCTCCTGGTGGAGGTAGAGAATGTCTTGGTCAATTCGAGCGCGCACAGCTAACCAACGATAGATGGGTGATACGGTAAGACTATTAACAATAAGTTACAGACGATTCTGGGCCAAAGACACGTTGGTTAGATTTGGCCCCGATCGCGATGACTTAACCTCTGGAGCCTGCCCCTCGCCATGCCCGCTGCGGTTTGCCTGCAAAACGTCCACAAAGTCTACAACGACGTAGCCGTCGTTAACGACCTCTCCCTCAATATTGAAGCGGGCGAAGTCTTTGGCCTGCTTGGCCCCAACGGCGCAGGCAAATCGACCACCATTCGCATGGCCACCACCCTCACCCGGCCCAGCGATGGCCATGTGGTGGTCGCGGGCTACGACGTCAACCGCCAGCAGCTCGACGTGCGCCGCCAGATCGGCGTGGTGCTACAGCAGACCAGCGTCGATGGCGACATGTCCGTCTGGGAAAATATGGAATTCCACGGGCGCATGCACCACATCCCCAACCCCCAGCGGCGCACCACCATCGACACCTGGCTCGACTATGTGGAACTGAGCGATCGCCGCGACGACAAAGTCAAAACCCTCAGTGGCGGCATGAAGCGGCGACTGCAAATCGCCCGAGCCCTGCTCCACAACCCCAAAATTCTCTTTCTCGACGAGCCCACCGTCGGCCTCGACCCCCAAGCCCGCCGCCGCCTTTGGGAGATCATTCGCGGCCTCAACCAGCAGGGCATGACTATGCTGCTCACCACCCACTACATGGAAGAGGTGGAGTATTTGTGCGATCGCATCGGCATTCTCGACCAAGGCAAACTGATTGAACTTGGCACCCTACAGGACTTTCGCCAGCGCCACGGCCAAGGCATTGTGATGACTCAAAAGGGCGATCGTTGGGACTACAAGTTCTTCCCCACCCTAGAAGCCGCCAACGCCTACCTCGACCAGCAGCCCGACAAAACCGGCATGATGACCCGCCCCTCTAATCTCGAAGACATCTTTGTCGAGCTGACAGGCCGCAATTTGGACTAAGGCATTGCTCTAGAGCGGAGCATCTTTGCGCGTTAGCGGAGCCTCGATTAAGCGTCATGCGACCCTGAGAATTGTCTTTGTCTAGGATGGTGCATTGCTGGCGCGAATGCACCCTACAAATTTCTACTAGATAAACCAAAGTTATTTGCTAGCCAATTTGCAAAATAAAGGTTTAAACCGATGATCGGTTAATCCTTTCCGTGAGGTGAAGGACGACGGAACGTCCTTCTCGTAGGCCGGAGGACGCGCGAAGCCGGGGGCCGGGGGCCAGCAAATTGGCCCCAGTAGCAAATTTGGCTTTTGACCCAAACTGTGCGCCGCACTAGGCTTGGCAAGATCAGCCCCAATTGCCAGGACAAACGCCGTTCGCCCCTACAGAGAATTCTCTTCCCCAGCCAAAACCAGCCATTTACAGCAATCGGCGCTAGGCTGAAGGATGGTTTTACAGTAGCGATGGTCTATGTCCACTCTGGCCACCACTATAGAAGCGATTTTGTACCTCAAAGGGCAGCCCCTCGACATTGCCAAGCTGGCCGAACTCGCCCGCTGCGATCGCGAAGACATTGAAGAAGGGCTGATTGAACTCATGAACGAGTACGCCCACCGCGACGGCGCGATGGAAATTGTCGAAACCGTCGATGGCTACTGCCTTCAGCTCAAAGAACGCTACCGATTTTTAGTGGATTTGCTGATTCCCATCGATTTGGGAGTGGGGGCATTGCGAACCCTAGCGGCGATCGCCCTCAAAGGCCCCATTAGCCAGACCGACCTCGTCGATCTGCGCGGCTCTGGCGTCTACCAACATGTACCAGAACTGGTTGCCCAGGGCTTTGTGCGCAAGCGCCGCCAGGCCGAGGGGCGATCGTCCCTGGTACAGGTGACCGACAAGTTTTACCAACACTTTGAAATTGACCAACTGCCCCAGCTGCGCCCCAAAGGCGCAGCCACCGCCCCGATCGCCAATGCCGAAGACGAGGATGAACCCGACTTTGAACCGGAGATTGAGGAAGCTTCGTAACCCCGTCGCCGCTGCCATTGACTTATTGCAACGCTAGAAATTGGTGCAGCGGTGCGCTCAGCCCTCTCCTAGCCTGGGTTTGAGCCAGCGCACCTAACTCTAGGCAATTGGGCCGATGCAATATACATGATTCGTTACGCTATCATCGGGAATATTAGTAGGTACAGGCAGGCCAGGGGTTGCCCTATTACATCGGATCCACTCGCCCCAATATTCGGCACTCGCCGCCGCCTACGTTGTGACCAGAGGTCTCTGAGATTCTATGGTATTTAACCCTGAAGACGCTGAATTTATCAGCATGTCCGCCAATGGCGACCACCCCAATGAGTTGCTCAAATATCTCCAGCACCAGTCCCCAGAGGTGCTGACTCGGGTGGCCCAAGCGGTGAGCGGCGAAATCAAGCAGATTATCGCCCACAACGTACAGGGGCTAGTTGGCGTGTTGCCGAACGAAGGCTTTAACGTCCAGGTCACCACCGATCGCGAAAACCTGGCCGGGCTGCTGGCCTCCGCCATGATGACCGGCTACTTTCTCCGCCAGATGGAGCAGCGCATGGAGCTAGAGCACACCGTCTCAGGCTCCCTCTTTGGGGCAGACTTTGGCTCCGACGACATCGACTTCGACGATTAGCCAGGGCTGAAATGCTGCTTGGGCGATCGCTACCCCCCCGGAAACGGGTGTTGCTGAATTGCTTTAGCTAGGTTTTCTGGCGTCCCAATATCCAGATAGCTGCCCTCGGCAAAGGGTTGAGCTTCTACTCGCAAACCCGACTCCAGCGCCGCCTGCATGACATCGCCAATGGGGGTTTCTGAGTAGGGCGGTAGCGTGGTTATGTGCTGGGGAATTTGGCTGCCGATCAGGGCCTGCTGGCGATCGCCCACAAACCCGTGCAAAAAGTCTGAAAAGCTGGGCCGCCAGGCGGCGATCGCCCACATGTAAGGCAAGTGCGTCAGCTCCGATTTCTCGTAAATGCCCCGTACCACGCCCTGCGCGTCAAAATCCACCAGCCCCACCCGCTCCGGCTGATCGGTAGGGAACAGACCCAGCACTATATCCGCTGTACCGCTGTGCAGCCTCTCCAGCAGCACCCGGTAGGCATTCTCTGGCTCAAACAAAATATCTGGGAAGCCCAGCACCACCGTCGCCCCGCGCAGGAACGGGTAAGCCTGGTTAAGGCTAAAGGGTACTCCAAAGGGCACATGCACCGTTAAGTACCCCAGATGCAGGCCCAAATCGGCCCCGTCGCCTAAAAAGTTGGGGATATCCCACTTGCCGGGCCGCAGAATAAAAAACGCCTGCTCCACCCCCGCCCGCCGCATCTTTTCCAGCAAATAGTGGCACACCACTTTGGGGCGAGGCCCCGCCTGACCTTCTACCATACGAAAACCGATGGGAAATAGTTCTTTGCTCATCGGTAGGGGTGAAATGCGCGTGCCCTGCCCCGCAGCGGGGATTAAACCAATGGTGGGTAGCGACGTAGACATTGAGATAGGGAACCTTAGAGGCGAGTCAATCGTCCTTAATTATCCTGGTAGTAGGCGCGGGCTAAGCATGATGCACCAATTCTGGCAGGCCACCAATCAGCTGTCTTCACTGTCCTCAGGGCTAGAGCAGCGCTTTGGGCAAAGTGCCCTAGCGCTGGCGCTAGTTGCAACCTCCGTGACCGGGCTAGCCATAGCCGCACCCCAAGCCACCGCCGCCGAAGACATTCTCATTACCTACGGGTCGCTAGAAGCGCCGCCCATCTCCGTCAGCGATTTAGAATCCTTTGCCACCACAGGCATTGCTAGCCCCGACCTACAGCTGCTGCTCAACGTGCTTCGCATTGAAGAAGAGCAGGCCCGCCAGGTGCTAACCCAGAACGTGCTGGTAGAAGTAGACACGCTGCGAGAAATGTCCGATACCTTTGCCGGGCAGTTTCTCTGGCGGCTGCTGGCCACCACCATCACCTTCTCTGACAACGATAGCCCCGGCTGGGAACTGCTGCGCAACGCCGTTTTAGACACCGCTGCCACCGGCCAGCTCACCCTAATCGATGTCCTACGCACCATAGAGGCGACGACCTTACAGGTCGATGGTCGGCGGGTAATGCAAATTGCCTCCCAGATCGACTTCGAGCGCATGGGCGACCTAGCCTCCATCCTCCTAGGCAAGTAGCGCTCTTCTCCTGATTTGAAGAGCAGCCTAGAATGGTGGCAATGCTGACTGCCCTAGGCCCATGTCCACATCTAAAATCGACTCAACTCCTACAGGTCAGACTGAGGCTGTCGGCAATCTCTACGCCGCAGACTTCTACGCCTGGACTCAGGCCCAAGCAGAGTTGCTTCGCCATCAGGCTTGGAGCCAACTTGACCTACCTAATTTAATTGAGGAAATCGAAGCCTTGGGCAAACAGCAGCGCCAGGAACTTCGCAACCGCCTCAGCGTACTGATTGGGCACTTACTCAAATGGCACTACCAGCCCCAGGGGCGCAGCCGCAGTTGGCTGGCCACCTTACGTATTCAGCGGCTAGATATTGCCGACTTGCTAGACGACAACCCCAGCCTCAACCCTTACCTAGCCGAAGCGCTTGTTAAGGCCTATCTCAAGGGGATTGAACTCGCCTCGGGTGAAACTAACCTGCCTAGCAGCACTTTTCCGCCCCAGTGCTCCTACAGCCTGGCCGAACTGCTGGATGCTAAATTCTTTCCCGGCGAACCCAGCGATCTGATCGCCGAGGACAATTAAGACACAATTCTGCGAGTGAAACCACCCTTAATCGCCACTGTAGAGTGGGCAGTGCCCACCCATTCCCATGCTGCAACTGTTACATTCCGTTGCACAGGTAGAAAGTTTACGAATGTATAGAAAGATCGCTTGGGGTTTAGCAGCGGCAGCGAATTGGGAAGCACAGTGGCCAAGGGCTGACCTCTATTGGGGGAGCGATCGCATCCCTTGCCAGCCAAAGCTTACCTACAAGCGGGTGATCCCTTCGATCTAATCGCTTCTCAGCGATCAAAGGTGCCTACAGATAGGAGTTTCAGAATGCTCACTGCCCCAGAAGATTTAAGATTTTAATATTTGCTATTGTTCTCAATTAAAGAAAACTAGAGCCTAAAATCTATTCATGGGTACTGATAGACGCCAGAAGCTTTTTTGAGAGCCTGGTTGGTCTTTAGATAAACCCAGCAGATTTTTATGCTGTCTTGCGGGGCACTCCATTTTTGATACCCCTTCCCAATCTCCAGCCGGTATCGCCATAATCCAAACAGCCGAAACACCTTGGGCCGCGTAGGCAACTGCGTAGACCCTGTTTGTTGACAAGCTCAATTCAAGTCCAGCGGCTGCGATTATGCGATCGCCCCTGGACTTGGGTTTAGCTCTATCCGCCCTAGACGAGTATTCTCCCCTATGGATCACCAGACATTAAAGCTTTCTGTGTACGGGAAAGGGGGCATTGGTAAGTCCACCACCAGCTGCAACATCTCGGTGGCCCTGGCCAAGCGGGGCCGCAAAGTCTTGCAGATTGGCTGCGACCCCAAGCACGACAGCACCTTTACCCTGACCGGGTTTCTGATTCCTACCATCATCGACACCCTGCAAGAAAAAGACTTCCACTACGAAAACGTGTGGGCCGACGATGTGATCTATAAGGGCTATGGCGGCGTGCACTGTGTAGAAGCGGGTGGCCCCCCGGCGGGCGCAGGCTGCGGCGGCTACGTGGTCGGTGAAACCGTGAAGCTGCTGAAGGAACTCAACGCCTTCGACGAGTACGACGTGATTCTCTTTGACGTGCTGGGCGACGTGGTCTGCGGCGGCTTTGCGGCCCCGCTCAACTACTCTGACTACTGCGTAATCGTCACCGACAACGGCTTTGATGCCCTATTTGCCGCCAACCGCATTGCCGCCTCAGTGCGCGAAAAAGCCCGTACTCACCCCTTGCGCCTGGCAGGGCTAATTGGCAACCGCACCTCGAAGCGCGACCTGATCGACAAGTACATCGAGCATGTGCCCATGCCGGTGCTAGAGATTTTGCCGCTGATCGAAGACATCCGGATTTCTCGCGTTAAGGGCAAGACGGTGTTTGAGATGGCCGAAACTGACCCTGCACTGGATCCGGTCTGTCAGTATTACCTCAATATTGCCGACCAAATCTTGGCCCGTCCCGAGGGCGTAGTGCCCAAGGATGCCGCCGATCGCGAACTGTTTAGCCTGCTCTCTGATTTCTACCTGAATCCGCCTGCGGATGCGCCCAAGCAAGAGAAGGAGGAAATGGATTTGATGATGGTTTAGATACTTTGCCCTCACCCCCAACCCCTCGCCCTCTGGGAGAGGGGAGCCAAGCTAGTTTATGTTCCCTTTCCCCAAGGGCGAGGACTAGGGTGAGGGCCACACCTATGCTGCAAAAATCCCCCTCGATCAAGTTCTAATCCTGAGTCGCTGCATTATCATCGGTACGCAGCCCCAGCGGCTAACTATAGGCGATTTAGCAAAGAGTCAGGATTATGGCCTTTTTCGAGAACTTTACCCAAGTCATTCGCCAAAAATGGTTGGACTACGTGCAGTCAAACCGGGCCTGGTTGACGCTGCAGATGCAGCAGACCTCGGTACGCACCCCCGATGGCGGTCGCCGTCCCTCTTCCTTTTTGGTGTTGGGGGTGGTGAATGCCCTAGAGCCCAAGCTGTCGAACCTAATGGTGCCCTTCTACAAGCTCAACCCTGATGAGGACGCGCTGGTAGAGGTGCTGGGGCTCAACTTTGACCCCGAGATGGTGCTGGATAACCCCGACCATACTCAAACCATCGAGGCCAACGACGAGCAGCCGCTCTTGCCCGATAGCCCAGAGATGTAAGCCCATTCATAGAATCGGACGGTAGCGGTTTTCTGGTTTAATCAATCTCTGGACATGAGGTTGGCGAAACCCGCCCGAGGCATCTGTGAACAGCAAACAACTGCGGCGATCGCTCAAAATCAAGTGGTTAACCTACTACCGAGACAACCGCGAGTGGATCGACAAATTGGGCATTTGGGTAACCAGTAACGGGCAGCGGCGGCCTTCGTCGGGCTTTATTTTGGGGGCTTTGGCCACCCTAGAGCCTGACCTGACCAACCTGCTCCCCCTGGTGGTGGATTTAAGCAGCAACCCCGATCGCATTATTGCGGCCCTGGGTTTAGATATCAGCCCGGTGAAGGAGCTAGAAGCGTTTGAAAAGGCACACAAGATGTTGCCCAGCAGCGCTCAGTCGGAGCTTTCTCTGGCCTCATCCGAGGCTGTTAACGCCGAGACAGTCACCATCGACGCTCCCCCACCGCTCTCCCCTACCCACGACGACGAAGCCTGCTCCGGTGCAGGCGGTAGGGAGATTGATAGACCCAGGCCATAAGTCCTTCACTAGGGAGATACCCCGACGATGACCCTGGCCCAAGCTCAACCCCAACCCTCTGCCCTCGAATTTGACTGCGACACCGGCAATTACCATACTTTTTGCCCGATTAGCTGCGTGGCGTGGCTGTACCAAAAGATCGAAGACAGCTTTTTCTTAGTCATTGGCACCAAGACCTGCGGCTACTTTTTGCAGAACGCTATGGGGGTGATGATTTTCGCCGAGCCCCGCTACGCCATGGCCGAGCTAGAAGAGGCCGATATCTCGGCCCAGCTCAACGACTATGAGGAGCTGAAGAGACTGTGTGAGAGCATTAAGCGCGATCGCAACCCCTCGGTGATCGTCTGGATTGGCACCTGCACCACCGAGATCATCAAAATGGATCTCGAAGGGCTGGCCCCCCGCCTAGAAGCCGAAATCGGCATCCCCATTGTGGTGGCCCGCGCCAACGGCCTTGACTACGCCTTTACCCAGGGTGAAGACACGGTGCTCGCCGCCATGGCCCAGCGCTGCCCCACCGTTGAAGAGGCCGCCGCTAAGCAGCCTGCGGTAGCGAAGGAAGAGGCCAAGAGCGGCGGCATTCAAAAGCTGCTGGGTCTAGGCCGCAAAAAAGAAGATGAGGTGGTGGTTGCGGAAGACACCCCCTACCACGACCACCCGCCCCTGGTGCTGTTTGGCTCTGTGCCCGACCCCATCGTCACCCAAATGACCCTGGAGCTAAAGAAGCAGGGCATCAAGGTCGATGGCTGGCTACCCGCCAAGCTCTACACCGATCTACCTGTGGTTGACGAAGGCTACTACGTCGCTGGAATCAACCCCTTCCTCTCGCGCACCGCTACTACACTGATGCGTCGCCGCAAGTGCAAGCTAATCGGTGCTCCCTTCCCCATTGGCCCCGACGGCACCCGCGCCTGGATTGAGAAGATCTGCTCTGTCTTCAACATCGAGCCCCAGGGCATGGAAGAGCGCGAAGCCAAAATTTGGGAGTCAGTAGAAGACTACCTGGAAATCATTCGCGGCAAGTCGGTCTACTTTATGGGCGACAACCTGCTGGAGATCTCCCTGGCCCGCTTCCTCACCCGCTGCGGTATGACGGTGCAAGAAATCGGCATCCCCTATATGGATAAACGCTATCAGGCAGCAGAGCTGGCTCTGCTAGAGAAAACCTGCAATGAGATGGGTACTCCGCTGCCCAAAATCACCGAAAAGCCCGACAACTACAACCAGATTCAGCGCATTCAAGAGTTGCACCCTGACCTGGTGATTACCGGTATGGCCCACGCGAATCCGCTGGAGGCGCGCGGCATTAACACCAAGTGGTCGGTGGAGTTTACCTTCGCCCAGATCCACGGCTTTGGCAACACCCGCGACATTCTAGAGCTGGTGACGCGCCCCCTGCGCCGCAACAATAACCTCAAAGACCTAGGCTGGGAAAAGCTGGTCAAAGAAGAAGCGAAGGTTTAGGCCAAAGGTAAGACTAGAAGCCGGGTTTCTTCGAGAAACCCGGCTTCTTTGCAATAGAGAGCTTTTTAGGGAGCCGCAGAATGCCAACGGTTTTGAGAGTGGGGCCGTACAGGTTTTACTTTTACAGCCATGAGCCTAATGAACCGCCGCATATACATGTTGATCGCGATCGCGAGTCTGCTAAGTTTTGGCTAGAGCCTGTGGAACTGGCCAAAAATATTGGATTTAGCGCTAAGGAGTTGCGGAAACTGCAAACCTTAGTTGAAGATCATCAAGAGAGGCTTTTGGAGGTGTGGCATGGGCGCTTTGGCAATCCAGGTAGATGAGCGGGTGAGGGATGTGCGCTTTACGGAAGACACCATTAGCGTCGATCTGATGGATGGCCGCTCGATCGCAGTGCCGTTGGTCTGGTATCCGCGACTGCTGAATGCATCGCCAGAGCAGCTAGCCCAGTGGGAGATCTGCGGCGGCGGCTACGGCATTCACTGGGAAGCCTTGGACGAAGACCTGAGCACTGAGGGAATGCTGCGTGGGGCACCTGCCCCAGAGGCAAGAGCAAGCTAGGAGCGACAGTTTAAACCGCAATGCTCTGACAATGAGTTTGGGTAAAATAGTAGAAAATACACCTCGCACAGCTATGGCCCAAGCCACTGACGACCTCAACGCCAATCCAACGCAGGCGCAGCAGATTCTCGAAGAAGTGCGGGAGTTGCGCCTGGAGGTTGAGCAGGCAACCAAAAAAATAACGAATTTAACCAGAAGTTTGACAACTGCCAGAAGGCAACCCAGTGGGTTGTGCAACTCGCCTTTAGCCTAATCGCTGCGGCCACTGTGACGGTGATTGTGTCAACGGTGCTGGGGCGATGAGGCGACGCCCTCCAGCGCACCTATCCTCACCGTTGCCAGAAACCATCTAAACGCTGATGAGTTCAACAATGGGGCTACTACCCACTTCTAGCTCATAGTTCAACCGCTCAAACCCAATCACCGTGCCCGCCTCGTTTTTAATCAGCAGCACTTCTTCACCCGTTTCCTCAGCGATAAATTCCTCAGCGGGGTCGCCAAACCAGACCGTCAGCGTTTTACCGACCTCGTCATAATAAATTTTTAAGGTGTCCATACAACCGTTCTCTCTTTGATTTTGCTGGTGCGGTATGCCGTGATGATAAAGCCGTCGCCGTTGAGGTATCTGACCACCGCGCAAATCAATTAAGGCGGCTCAACTCCATAATGCAGGTAGACGGATGGGTCACTTCTACTTTGCCGAATTTCGATAGGTGTTTGCAACGCCTGCTGAACCAAAGCCTCCTTACCCCGCATGATTGGATGCTTCATGGTGACAATTACATCCCAATAGGCAGCCATAGTGCGAACCTGCCTACCCAAAGGTGTTGTGACCTCAAAATAGACATCCTCTGGCATAGCATCCCTAACAGCTGTCAGCTAATCCTCAACGATAGTTCCCAGGTAGAGCCGCACAAACTCCTTAGCCGCCAAAGCATTCAACGTTTTCAGCGCCTGGGTAATCTGAGCGATATTTTCAGCACTGGGGTTCAAGCCCGTGGTACCAGCGTCCTACATTGGCGCGACTAATGCCCATTGTCACCGCCAGCTTATTCTGGCTAATGCTGTAGGTGTCTAAAACCTGCTTCAGTGCGTCGCTTGCCCTTCCCATGCCCTAATCCTGACAGAGCCGCACCCGAAGGTAAATGTCACACTTATGGATGCATTTCACCTGTGCTGACGTCACACTTGTGACTACATTGTATTGGTATCTCCAGGTCAGAAGAATTTACCCCCAACAGCGAAATCTACAGCGCCCCTCCCGGCAGCCCGGCCCCCACCCACCCCAGCCGCGAACCCATCTACATCACCATCATCGGCTCCGCTACCGGCATCGACCTGGTGGTCAAAATTCTCCATCGCCTTGGCTTTGCCGAAGCCCGCGCCTGGAGCAAGCCCCAGATCGACCCCAACACCGGCAGACCCATGCGCGTGCTCACCAAATGGCTGCGGTATTAATCAAGTCCTATGCGGCTCTGTCGATGTGCTAGTTGCTGTGGCCTTAACCTGGGTCTAGGGTAAGGCGATCGCGCAGCCTCTACCAATAGCCCAAAACTCAGTCCACCCTGGCGAGCTTTAAAGAAGCTCAAGCATGCAGTGACGGGGGAAGGACTTTAAAGAAAGCTGGTGACAAGATTCGAACTTGCGACCGGCTGATTACAAATCAGCTGCTCTACCAACTGAGCTACACCAGCAAAAGCATACCCAGTATAGCAACGTTACCGGGCAGCGTTATAACTCAAACGACACCTGTGGCTAAGAGCCGACCTCGTCAGCGGTTTCCAACTCGGGGGTCGTCTCAGCAGGAGAAACTGCTCCCTCGTCTTCTTTAAAGACGATCCGCAGCAGGGGCGGGGCCAAGAACGTGGTGAAAATAACCATGACAATAATGGCCGCGTCAAGCGACTCGGTGAGCACCCCGCTCGCAGCCCCCACCCCTGCAAATACAAGGCCCACCTCACCCCGAGGAATCATCCCAACGCCAACGGCCAGGCGGTTGATGCCCGGCTGCCCAAAAATGGCGAAGCCCGCAATGACCTTACCGATAACGGCGACCACCACCAAAAATGATGCAATCACCAACCCAGCTCGGTTAGCGGGTTCTAGGGGGTTGAGCACACTCAGGTCGGTGCGGGCACCCACAACAATGAAGAAAATCGGCACCAGCATATCGGCGATGGGGCTAATCTGCTCCTCGATTTCATTGTGCTTTGAGGTTTCAGCCAAGATGAGGCCAGCGGCAAAGGCCCCTAAGATGGCCTCTAACTGAATGGCGGCAGCAATGTAGGCGAGCACAAAGGCAAATATCAGTGAGCTGATAATCACCTGCCCGCGGGTGCGCATCTTGTTCACCACCATGACGAAGTAGGGGCTGAGCAAGCGGCCAATGAAGATAGACCCTACCAAAAATGCGGCGGCTCCAGCGACCAGGAAAGCCACATTGAGAATTTCAATCTCACCCGTCTTAGCCAGACTAGCGACTACCGCCAGCACAATAATGCCGAGTACGTCGTCAAGCACTGCCGCGCCGATGATAATTTGGCCTTCCCTCGAGCTGAGTTTTTGCATCTCGGCCAGCACCTTGGCGGTAATGCCAATGCTGGTGGCGGTAAGCGCCGCCCCGGCAAATACAGCCGGAATGGTGTCAATACCAAAGATCGCAATTAGCCCAGCGGTACCGGCAGCGAAGGGAACAACGACCCCAACAACGGCTACCACCGCCGCCTGAGGGCCAACGCGGATGAGTTCTTTTAGGTCTGACTCCAGGCCAATTTCAAACAGCAGAATGATCACGCCCAGCTCGGCTAGGACAGAGATGACCTCACTTTCTCCCTGAAAGACTCGCAGCAGCTCGCTTGGTGCTTGCCCTGTGGTCATCCCGACTAGGTTCATCAGCAGCGACTGCACTTCACCGCCAGCTTCGGGAAACACAATCAAGTGCATGGCCGAGACGCCAACGATGACGCCTCCGATCAGCTCTCCCAAAACGGCGGGTAGGTTAACGCGGGCGCACAGCTCGCCGCCAATCTTGGCCGCGAGATACACCACCACTAGACTTAGCAATACGCTGGCTAGCACCAGAGGCTCTACCTCGGCCTCTGAAAGCTCTGCTAGCCATGGGCTGACCGTAGATTTTATCTGTAGAAAATCGGTGGGAATATTGCTAATCAGGCCGCTGCCGATGAGGCCACTCATCCAATTTGCCATGCAGACCGCTACAACTCGTCCCGTCCAATGTACATGAAATTACTTCCGCTGAAGAGTTCACCGAGATCGTTCCAGCGACTGTTCTATCGAAGGAAACAGGGTTTAGGGAAAGACCCGGTGGGCCAAGGAGGGCATTTGGCGACGCACCTGGGAGATGCGATCGGGGTTAATTTCGGCGATCGCAACCCCCTTCTCTACTCCAGCATCGGCCAGCACTATCCCCCAGGGGTCGATAATCATGGCGTGCCCGTGGGACTGACGGCGGGCGTTGTGGAAGCCGGTTTGGGCCGGGGCAATCACGTAGCAGGTATTCTCAATGGCGCGAGCTTGCAGCAGAATTTGCCAGTGGTCTTTACCCGTAAATTCGGTAAAGGCGGCGGGGATTACCAGCACCTCGGCCCCTTGCTGCGACAGGTGGCGGTACAGCTCTGGAAAGCGCACGTCATAGCACACTGACAGGCCCAAAATGCCAAAGGGCTTTGAGGGAAACACATCGGGCAGCAGGTGGCCCGAGATCACCGTGTTCGACTCGCGGTAGGTGTTGCCGTCGGGCAGGTTGACGTCGAACAGGTGCACTTTTTCGTAGCGCAGCAGCTCTTGCCCCTCGGGGGAGACCAGTAGAGCAGTGTTGAAGACTTTGCCTTCTTTAGCGGGCACGGGGTAGCCGCCGCCGATCAGGGTCACCTGGTAGCGCTGGGCCATGGTTTTTAGAAACGCTTCGCTGGCCTGGCTAATGGTGTCGGCCTGGGCAATTTTGGCCTCTTCGTTGCCCAAAAACGAGAAATTTTCGGGAAGGCTGACCAGTTCGGCCCCCTGGCGCACCGCCAGGTCGATTAGCTCTTCGGCCTGGGCCAAATTTTTGGCCAAGTCTGGCACACTGGTCATCTGTACGGCGGCGGCCCGATACGCTCTCATAAATTACCTGGCTGGAGTTGAAGAAACTGGAACCGCTGAGTTCCATAAGCTTCAATTTTATTCGCTCGGGGGAACGGTTTGCCCAGTTGCCCCAAAACAGCCGGGGAATTACCGAGAGCTAGGGTTCAGTCACCACGGTGATGCTCAGGGACTCTGCCCCAGCGCTCAAGGTTACGGGAGCCTCAGCCGGAATGGTGGGAGGTTGGTTGCGCTGCACGTTGCGCAGACTCTCTAGCAGCCAGGGCTGCGCAGCGGCTTCAGGGGCTGCCAAGGCCAAAAACTGGTTGGCGTAAACCACCTGGGCCATGGTCAGCGTTTTGTCCTGTGGGCTACGAGGTAGGACTAGGGTGGCGCGATCGCCCCCCAGTTCCACCGTTGCCAAGCCATCGGCAGAGCGCCCTACGGTGCGAGCGTTGGGGCCGGGAGCAAAGGTAAAGGCGGGCTCGGCGGCGGCCAGGGCTGTTTGCAGGTCACTAACAATCGGAGCGCTGGCAGCAGGGCCAACTTTGGCGAGGCGATCGCCCGCGATCGCCCGATTGCCTCGATACTGCTCTGCCTTAGCCTGGGCCTGGGCATAGTTGGCGTCGGTGGCTGGCACAGTCTCTAGGGCGGCGATCGCCTGCCCCCACAAATCGCTCACCCGCTGCCAGTCGGCCTGAGTTTGGGCCGTCTGAGCCTCGACTGCCGCTTGCCAGCCGAGGTCAGTGCCCTGCTGCCAGGGCGAAATGCTGAGCTGATTGATGGTCTGATCGGGCTCGGGGTCGGGGTCGCTAGCCGTGGCCAGATAGGATGCGCCGATAAGGACGGCTGCGATCGCCCCCACCCCGCCAATACTCCTTGCCAAGGGTGACTTTGCCAGATTGAGCACCATACAAACCTCGCGCCTTAGGTAGACCCTTAGTTTTTCGACGGTGCTGGAGTATTAACCGGGCGATTTTGGCAGATTAGGTCGGGTTCAGGCAGGACTCAAAGGCCAGCGCGATCGCCCACAGATCCAAACATTCCAACCTGCTAACTTGCCAACCGCCCATGCACACATCTCACCGATCCAAATCGTGCACTAGATCAAACAGCTCAGATCGCCCGCTTTCTGACTAAACAGCAGGTTCTCCCGGTAGTCCACCGGGCAATCGATCACCGCCGGTACATCGTCTTCCAAAGCCTGCTTCAACGTCGGAATAAAGTCCTCTGCCGACTCAATCCGGTAGCCCTTCAGCCCCATAGCCTCCGCCAGCTTGACAAAGTCGGGGTTGGTGAAGTGAATGTAGGTTGACTCGCCGTAGTAGTTCATCTGCTTCCACTCGATCAGCCCGTAGCCGCCGTCGTTAAAGATGATGGTGACAAAGGGCGTGCCCACCCGCAGGGCCGTTTCTAGCTCCTGGCAATTCATCATAAAGCCGCCGTCGCCCGTCACCGCCACCACCTTGCGGTTGGGGTGCACCAGCTTCGCCGCCAGCGCCCCCGGCAGGGCAATACCCATGGCCGCAAAGCCGTTGGAGATCAGGCAGGTGTTGGGGCGCAGGCAGTGGTAGTTGCGGGCCATCCACATTTTGTGAGCACCCACGTCAGAGATCACAATATCTTCGGCGTCGAGCACCTGGCGCAGGTCGTAGATCAGCTTCTGGGGCTTAATCGGAAAGCCGTAGTCGTCGGCGTACTGCTCGTAGTCAGCACGAATTTCGTCGCGAATCTTGAGGCTGTGGGGCTCAGGGCGGCCCTGACGCTTCACCCGCTTGAGAATTTCTTCCAGCGAGTCAGAGATGTCGCCTATGACTTCGACCTTGGGAATGTAGCTGCTGTCAACCTCGGCGTGGGTGAGGTTAATGTGCAGAATGGGCAGCTTGCCATCGGGGTTCCACTTTTTGGGCGAATACTCAATTAAGTCGTAGCCCACGGCGATGATCAGGTCGGTCTGCTCCATGGCACAGGTGATGTAGTCGCGCTGCTGCAACCCCAGCGACCAGAGCGCAAGCGGGTGGGTGTAGGGAATCACGCCCTTACCCATAAAAGTGTTGGCAACAGGAATATTCAGCTGAGTAGCAAACTCGGTGAGGGCTTCGCTAGCGCTGGCGCGAATCGCCCCGTTGCCCACCAAAATCATCGGGTTGGTCGCTTGGGAAATGGCCACCGCCGCCTGCTGAATGCTCTGCAACGAGGCGTAGGTTTTCTCTTGGCTGTCTCTGCGCAGGGCGGCTCCCACCACCTCCATTTCGGCAATATTTTCGGGTAGATCGATATGCACCGCGCCGGGTTTTTCGGCCTGGGCGATCTTGAAGGCCTTACGCACAATTTCCGGGGTAATGCTGGGCCGCACGATCTGGGCATTCCACTTGGTGACTGGGGCAAACATGGCCACCAGGTCGAGGTACTGGTGCGACTCAATGTGCATGCGATCGGTACCCACCTGGCCCGTAATTGCTACCAGCGGGGCGCGATCGAGCGTTGCATCGGCCACCCCGGTCATTAGGTTTGTCGCTCCTGGCCCCAGGGTCGAAAGGCACACCCCCGCCTTGCCCGTCAGCCGCCCGTAAACATCGGCCATAAAGGCCGCCCCCTGCTCGTGGCGAGTGGTGATGAACTGAATAGAGGATCGCTTGAGGGCCTGGAGCAGCTGGAGGTTTTCCTCCCCTGGTAGACCAAAGATGTATTCGACGCCTTCGTTCTCAAGGCACTGGACAAGCAATTCGGCGGTGTTCATGATCGTTTTGGGGGGAGAGAGGGAGTAATTTTGAATGTTGAGGTGATGGGGTAGGGGCAGACCTGTGTGTCTGCCCTGACGGTGAATGGGGGCTATTTGATCCAGACAGTTTTGATGTTGACGAACTCGTGAATGCCGTGGCGGCCCAGCTCGCGCCCGTAGCCCGATCGATTAATGCCGCCAAAGGGCAGACGCGGGTCAGACTTGACCAGTCCATTAATAAAGACTGCCCCAGCTTCTAGCTCGGCCATCAATCGCTCTTGCTCAGCGGAGTCCTGACTCCAGGCGCTGGCCCCCAGGCCAAAGGGAATGTCGTTGGCCCGCGCGATCGCCTCATCCAAACTGCCTACGCGAAACACCAGGGCCACGGGGCCAAAGAACTCCTCCTGGTCGGCGGGGGTGCCAGGCGGCAGAGCGGCGAGAATGGTGGGCGGAAACCAGTTGCCGTTCTGCAAATCGGCGGGCAGCTGGGCTTTCAGCGCGGCGACATCGCCGCCAATCAGCGCGGTACCTCCCTGGGCCAGGCAGGCGTTGACCTGCTGCTCTAGCTCGGCAGCAATGTCGGGGGTGGCCAGGGGGCCAACGGTAACGCCCTCGTCGAGGGGGTTGCCCACCTTGAGCGCCGCAAATTTTTCGGTCATCCCCTGCTCAAAGCGCTCGGCGATCGCCTCGTGGACAATAAACCGCTTGGCGGCAATGCAGGACTGGCCGGTGTTGAGCATGCGGGCGGTGGCGGCGGTGGCGATCGCCGCCTCCAAATCCGCACTGGGCATGACGATAAACGGGTCGCTGCCCCCCAGCTCTAGCACGGTCTTTTTGATCTGCTGCCCGCAGGCGGCGGCTAGGCTGGCCCCGGCGGGCTCGCTACCGGTGAGGGTGGCGGCTTTGATGCGATCGTCGGTGACGAGTTTAGCGATGCGATCGCCCCCAATCAGCAGGGTTTGAAACGCCCCCTCGGGCAGCCCCGCCTTATGGAAAATTTCCTCAATCGCCAGGGCGCACTGGGGCACGTTGGAGGCGTGCTTGAGCAGCCCCACATTGCCCGCCATCAGGGCCGGGGCGGCAAAGCGAAACACCTGCCAGAACGGGAAGTTCCAGGGCATTACCGCCAGTACCGGGCCGATTGGTTGGTAGCGCACAAAGCTGCGGCTGGCGTCGGTGGTGACGAGTTCGTCGGCCAAAAATTCGGCTCCGTGGTCGGCGTAAAAGCGGCAGACCAGGGCGCTTTTTTCGACTTCGGCGATCGCCCCGGCCAGGGGTTTGCCCATCTCCAGGGTCATGATTTTGGCGTAGGCGGCCTTGTTGTCGTCGAGCACCTGGGCGGCCTGGCGCAGCCAGGTGGCGCGCTGGTCGAAGGATGTCTGGCGGTAGGTTAGAAAAGTTTGGGCGGCTTGGGCAAGCTTATGCTCGATTTCGGCCTCGCTCAAGGGGGCAAATTCCTTGAACACCGCTCCGGTGGCGGGGTTAATACTGGCAATGGGCATGATTTGACCTCCTGTTGGTCAACTGAGGTCGGCGGTCAAGGCCAGTCGTTCCTGCTGCCACGGCTACCGCCAACCGCGGCATAATCACCGCGATTTACGCAGCAATTCCTCAAGGAATCGCGGGTAGTCTAGCTGGGTCTAAATCTCGACAACCCAGGCTAGTTGGCTCATAGAGTGTATTAGCTCTCAGAACGAGCGCAGCTTGGCCACCAACCTCTAAAACTAAGGCTCTCTATAACTGTGCCCTGAAGCACAAAAGCCTACCCCAACATCCTATTACTTCTGCACAAAACATAGTGTTATGTAACGATGACCAAGCATGGCCTGTTTTCAAGCCTTTTGGGCCTCGTCGGGGAGACCTGTTCTGAGCCAGGGCCAGGGGTTGGCCAAGAGCGCGGTGGCGGCCTCGCGGCCCAGGGGCTGAGAAAATAGGTAGCCCTGGCCGCGCCGACAGCCCATGGCCCGCAGCCGGTTGAGCTGGGTTTCGGTTTCAATGCCCTCGGCCACCAGATCCATATTCAGCTTTTGGCCCAGGGCGATAATGGTGTGTACAATTTCGCGATCGTCGCCGCTTTGATCCATCCGACCGACAAAAGATTGATCAATTTTTAGGGTATCGGTAGGGAAACGGTGCAGGTAGCTGAGCGACGAATAGCCGGTGCCGAAGTCGTCGATAGCCAGCTTTAGCCCCAGCTGCTTCAGCCGGTGCATGAGGTCGGTGGCGGCATCCACATCTCGCATGATCATACTTTCTGTAATTTCGAGCTGCACTGGACTGCCAGCCAGATTTAGCTCGCGCAGGCAGGCCCCAAACTGATCTACCAGATCTACCTGGTGCAGCTGCCGCCGCGACAGATTAATACTCATGGTAAGGGGATGGTCGGGGAACTGCTGCTGCCAAGCTTTGAGCTGAGTGCAGGCGGCCCGAAAAATCCACTGGCCCAGGTGCACAATCAGCCCAGTTTCTTCGGTGACCTGAATAAACTGCCCCGGCGACACAAACCCCTCCTCGGGGCGGTACCACCGCACCAGCGCCTCAAACCCGGCAATGCGACCGCTTTGCAAACAGACAATCGGCTGATAGTGGAGCAAAAACTCGTTGTTTTCAAAGGCGCTGAGCAGGTGGCTTTCGAGCTCCAGTCGGCGCACGGCCTCTTCGTGCATGGTGCTGGCAAACACTTCGTAGCGATACTCATTTAGCGCCTTGGCCCGGTACATGGCGGTGTGGGCGTCGCGCAGCAGGTCTTCGGGCGTGGGGGGATGCTCGCTGTTGGCCATGGCTACCCCCATGGAGCTGGTCACCGAGAGCCGCCGCCGCGCGATTGAAAAAGGCTCTGACAGCTCGGTTTGCAGTCGGTTGAGCCACTGGTCTACGGTGGGCTGGTCGTGCACCGGCAGCAAAAAGGCAAACTCGTCGCCCCCCACCCGCGACAGCTGAGCCGAGGTTGGCAAAAACTCTCGCAGCCGCTGAGCCAGGGTTTGCAGCACGCGATCGCCCACAATGTGCCCAAAGGACTGGTTGATCAGCTTAAAGCGATCGATGTCGAGAAACACCACCGTCACCGCTGTGGCGGGTTTTTGGCTCAATGCCCGCTGCACTTGCAGCAAAAACATATCGCGCCCCGGCAGCAGGGTGAGCTGGTCGTAGCTGCTGCGGTAGAGCACCTTTTGAGTGAGCACTAGCCCCAGGGCCAGCAAAAAGGCCGTCACGGGTTCGACCGTCGGTACCCACAGCAGGTTGGCCAGAGCCAGAGCGCTCAGGCCCCAAATGCCCAAGACCGTGGCCCCGCTGACCAACAGCAGCAGGCTCGGACGACGCACCCGCCAGCCCACTATCCCAGCCACCAAAGTCCAGCCCAGCAGCCAGAGAAACTCGCCCCACTGGGGCAAAAAGCGATAGAGGGCTGGGGTGCCTGCGATCGCATCGAGCAGCTGGCTAATGCTCTGGGCATGTACCTCAACCCCGGCCATCACAAACCGGGCCGAGTGCTCATGGCTAAAGGGGGTAAAAAACTCATCCTTGAGGCTGGAGGCGGTAGAGCCAATCAGCACAATCTTGCCCCGCACCCAGTCGGGGGGCACCGCTCCGGCCAAAACCTGGGTAATGGTGAGGGTGGGGGCCGGCTCGTAGGGGGTGCGATACTTCATCAGCACCTGATAGCCCCGGTTATCGACATTGGCGTAGCCGCCATCCCTGGCCAGCAGGGCTGGGAACTCCGCCTCCCCAATGCGCAGCAGATCGTGGCCTCGATCGGCTTGAAATTCTAAATCGGCGTGGTAGGCCAGTACCACCCGCAGCGGAAACGAGTAGGCAGGATTGTCGGGGGTGGATACGTACAGCAGGTTGCGGCGCAGCACCCCATCCGGGTCAATGGCAAAGTCGTTAAACCCCACCTGATCGGCGGGCCAAGTGGCGGGAGCGGGCACCTCAATGCCAGTGCCCTGCTTACCCACATTAAAAATGCCAATCACCTTTGAAGAATCGGCAAAGGCCTGGGCCAAGGCTGCTTGGCCAGGCATATCCTGGGGGGTATTGCGGTACAGATCGAGCCCTACCACCGCCGGATCGTGGCGCTGCAACTCGGCAATAACATTGGCTACCACCTGGTCAGACAGGGGCCAGCCATAGGCTTCTAAATCGGCCTCGGTCACTTCCACGATCAGCAGCCGCGGGTCAGGAGCCTGCTGAATCAGTAGCCGAGTCAGCAGGTCAAAGCTAGAGGTTTCCAGGGCTTCGAAGAGCTGTAGTCGCTTGCCCGCAGACACCAGCGTCAGGGCGAGCAGGCTAGAAACCAGCACGGCTCGACTGCCAAAATTAATCGGTTTAGAAAGCCGCAAGGCCCAGCGTTGAAGCTGTTGCCTAAACGGCCAGACCCGAGAATGCACCATGGATTAGACCGACAACGGTAGAAGTGGCAATGGCAGGCATTGACTCATAATTCCCTGAATGCAGAGATATACAGGGAATAATCGGCGCTATCCGGAAGTCTTTACCGACCAGATTGCCTCCGCTACCCCCAGAGCCGTTGGGCCTGCCGAGCCACAGTCTTTAAGCCATAGTGTCACTGTGTCGGTCGTTAACCCAGTGGGTGCCGCCCCCCCGCCGCTGACCGGGAAACTCGTCTCGGTTGCCGCTGGCCTGTTGTTCAGCCTCAGCATGGGGCCAGTGAAGCAGTAGCAAACTTAACACACTCAATCCCACCAGTATTGCGGCACCGCTGGGCCAAATAAAGACTCGAATCAGGGTTGCCTTCATAGCTGAAACAGAACCTAGGATGGTAACAGAACTCCTGCCCGCCCATTGGTAAAAGCTCGCCTTGACGGGCTATCTACGCTCTAGGAGGCATAGTGTGATTCTTCACACCCGAGGTTATATTCGATACCTAGACCCCAGCCTTTTACCGAAGCTTTATGGAGGGATAAAGCTCAGTCAACCGTCCCTGGGACAGTCGTCAAACTGGCAGTTGGCGGTCTGTCACGCCAGTAGCCCTGGCAACTCGCGAAGCAATCCCCCTGGGAACCACTCCAGCCCGAGCCTTAAAAACTTGTTAAGGGAAGGCCTCACCGGGCGATTCCGCAGATATGCTGGACGCAAGATACCTCCTAACTGCGTCTCCAGCCCCGTCTGACTCCCTCTGTTGGCGTCATTTAGATGGGGCTGCTACTTTGGGAGACTGCAAAGCTGGCTTTAGACAAAAACTTCCGGCGTTACTGAATTGAGGCATGAATTTGGGTAGGGGGAAACGGCTGTTTCCCCCTACGAGAGGTGTTGGATTTTTGATTTATACCTGTGCTCAGCAACCCCAAGCGTCCTTTAGGTAGTCTGGGGGTGCGATCGCACCCCCAGATCATTCTTCTGCGTTAGGCCGATCTCTCTGGGTTGAATCTATCCCCAGAGTCAGTCGTACATTCAGATCTCTAAGGGGTTAGTTGATGCCTCTGCCTACAGTCAGAGATTACCTACTACCCATAGACACACTTCGACATAGCCTAAAGCCCATCACTACAGGGCAAACGCATACTCCGATATTCTCGCAGTAAGACCCGCTTTGGAGTACCTTATTGCGAAAATATCGGCATTTTACAGGCTGCTGATCGTTGAACTCCTGATTCCTTCGTTGGCCCTGAATTAGTATGCGTTTGCCCTGCCCATCACTAAAGTGTGATTGCAGATACAAATTTTAAGTGATAGGCTAAAAAACTAATCGCAATCCTGCGAATAGGCCTAAAAATCAGCTTTTTGCCCTGGTTGCTGAGCAAGTGCGGCAGCTAGAGCAGCTCTTTTACTTTGCCCATGGCCCAAGCTTGCGGCTGACTTCACCCTAGGGTGCGGTTGTGCGGGGCCAGGGGTGTTGCTTTCTGCACACGCATAAATGACGTTATTTGGACTTTTCTGGGCTGCATTTCTACCGCACTATCTCAATTCACCCGCCCCTATAGCGTTGCAAAGGGCTAGCCCCTATGCAGCCACTGCTCTGCAGCGCTCGGCTACGGTAGATCTAAGCGCCTCACCTTATTCTCCATTGCATCTGCAAACCACCATCTACAAGCCCCTTCAGTTGTTTCCCCAGCTGGGCTGGCCGCAGGCGGCGGCGGTAGATTGGCATATCTGGCATGCTACTGCCGCCGTGGCTGTAGTTGGCCAGGGAGCGAACGCCCACATGGGCAGCGGCGTAACCCAGGTAAACCCTACCTCTGCGGCCTGTGGCAGGCTGGCTTCGGCAAACGCCAGCGACCCAGCCCAAGGGTTCACCATTCGGGTCAAGAATGTAGCGATTGGGCAGGTGCCGTCCCGTCCGGCGGCGGATCAGGTTGCTCGCCAAATCCGGCAGGCGGTGCCTGAACTGGAGGCCAACCCCAACGGGCTTACCCCAAAATTAAGCCAGGCTCTGGCCGCCGCGCAGGTCGATGGCAAGACTGTATTTGTCATGCCCGAAGCTACGTCAGCCCCAATTGGCCCAGCTAAGACATCCCGCAGCGAAACAGCCCTCCAGGCGATCGCATGGGTGAATAATATCCGCTTGGCCTTCGGAGGCTCTCCCCTAGAGCCCAGTCAGGTGCAGATGGTAGCCCACGGTCTCGGCGAAACCCACCAGACGTTCAACGGCACAGCGTCCTGGTATGGCCCTTACTTTCACGGGCGGCAGACGGCTACCGGTGAAACCTTTAACCAAAACGACCTGACGGCGGCTCACAAGACGTTGCCCTTTGGCACTTACCTCAAGGTGCGCAACCAGCTCAACGGCAAGAGCGTGGTCGTCCGCATCAACGATCGCGGCCCGTACATCGGCGATCGCTCCCTCGATCTGTCCTACGCTGCGGCTCAGTGCCTAGGGGGCGATCGCGTCGGAGTAATTCCCTATCAGGCGACGATTCTAGCACCAGGGGTTCCCCAGGATTGGCGGTCTGACGTTGTCGCCACCCTACCCTAGAGACGCGATTCAGTAGTATCGGGGGAACAGGGCTCCAACGGAATGTCTCACCGACTCTAGGCCCGCCACTTGAGCAGCTGGGTTTTGACGGGGGTGGCAAACTCGCGGTCTTCCGTCTGCGATCGCTGGTACTCCTTTTTGAGCTGGTAGTACCACCGAGCCAGGGTGTCAGAGTCTTTGATCAGCCGCAGCACTGACTCGTGCTTGAGCCCTTCCTGCTGTTTGATTACCACGTCGCGGTCTTGGCCCAAAAATGAGCGAATCATCATCGGCAAAATTGGCTTGAGCAGGTTGCCCCAGGGCAGATCCCAGTACAGCTCAAAGGTGACATCGGTTTGGTCGTTGGTGAGGGGGGTGACGGTGGTTAAGTTGACCACCCGGTGCTTTGAGGTGGTGGTTTCTTCGGTGCGCACGCCGGGCAGATAAAAGATAATTTCGTTGTCGGGCACGCCGCCAATCAGCCAGTAGCCGTAGCCCATATTTTCGCCCATGCGGTGCTTGCGCATGGTGAACCCGTAGGGAGAGGGGTCAAACCACTTGATTTCGTCGCTGAGAGTAGCACCGCGCCACCACCAGGAGCGATGCACAAAAGGCGAGTGAGCCGGATCCATTAGCCCCACCACGGCGTGGTCAATGTAGCAGGGGAAGCGCATGGTGTAGGTGACCTGAGGTCGCACATCGTCGCTAAAACCCGGCACACGGGGCACATCGAAGCGGGGGGGCTGGGGGCTGGCGCGATCGCTCATATAGACCCAAACGTTGCCCTGGACTTCTTTAACCTCGTAGCTGTTGACGTCAAACCGGCTCAGATCCATCTGCTGATCGGGCATCAGCGACGGAATTTCGGTGCATTGACCATTTTCGTTGAAGCGCCAACCGTGGTAGCAGCACTCGACCTCGGTGCCGTCGAAACGGCCACAGCTAAGGGGCACCGCACGGTGAGGGCAAATATCTCGAATGGCAAAGGCTTTGCCCTGACTGGTGCGGCCAAACAGAATTGGCTCATTGAGCAGGGTTTTAGCTACCATCTTGCCCGCCTTCAGCTCGCGGCTGGGCATAGCGTGGTACCAGATGTTGCGCAGCAGGTAGATGTCGTTAACGGCAACCACAGGTCTTCAAGGAGATTAAGGATTGAGGCGACTAATACTGTAGCAGAGGGGATGATGGGTCACGGCAATTCCCTAGGCCAGTTTTATTCATGAAAAAACACCCCAGGGAATCCATACCTTCGGATTCTCTGGGGTGTCGGATGGCGCTACCCGATCGCCTGGGGTTCCTGTACCTGCTTGAGCTGTTCGCGCAGGGGTGGACCTTCGATTACCTCGGCCTCTAGCAGCTGCTGGGCGAGGGTTTCCAGCAGTTCTCGATTTTGCTTGAGAATGCTCAGGGCGCGCTGATGGCCTTCTTCGACCAGGGATTTTACCTCTTCGTCGATCGCCTTAGCCGTCTCTTCGCTGATCGGGCGGCGGGCATTGGGCATGCCGCCGTCGAGGAAGGCGTTACGCTGGGCGCGATCGTAGGCGAGGGGGCCGAGCACCTGGCTCATGCCGTAGGTGGTGACCATCTGCTCGGCTAGGTCGGTAGCCCTCTGGAGGTCGTTGGAGGCTCCGGTGGTGATGCTACCGAAGATGATCTCTTCCGCCGATCGCCCGCCCAGCAGGGTAGCAATTTGCCCCTTTAGCTCGGCCTCATCCCGCAGAAAGCGGTCTTCGGTGGGCAATTGCAGGGTGTAGCCCAGGGCGGCCATGCCGCGCGGCACGATGGAGATTTTTTCGACCTCGTCGGTGCCGGGCATCATGGCCCCAACCAGGGCGTGGCCGACTTCGTGGTAGGCGACGATTTTCTTCTCCTTTTCATTGAGCACGCGGCTCTTTTTCTCTAGACCGGCGACCACCCGCTCGATCGCCTCGCTGAAGTCTTCTTGCTCAACAATGGTGCTGTTGCGGCGGGCAGCCAGCAGGGCAGCCTCGTTCACCAGGTTGGCCAGGTCGGCCCCGGCAAACCCTGGGGTACGGGTGGCCGTGGTCCTAAGATCGACGGTTTCGGCCAGCTTCACATCCTTGGCGTGGATTTTGAGGATGGCTTCGCGGCCCTTGAGGTCGGGGCGATCGACAAGGACTTGGCGATCGAAGCGACCGGGGCGCAGCAGAGCGGGGTCGAGGGTTTCGGGCCGGTTGGTGGCGGCCAGCACAATCACAGTGGTAGCACCTGCGTCGAAGCCGTCCATTTCAGTGAGCAGCTGGTTGAGGGTTTGCTCGCGCTCGTCATTGCCGCCGTACATGCCGTTAGAGGAGCGCGATTTGCCGATCGCATCCAGCTCGTCAATGAAAATAATGCAGGGCGACTGTTTCTTGGCCTGATCGAACAGGTCGCGCACGCGGGAAGACCCAACGCCAACGAACAGTTCTACAAACTCAGAGCCCGAAATGCTGAAGAAGGGCACGCCTGCCTCACCAGCGACGGCCTTGGCCATCAGGGTCTTACCTGTTCCCGGCGGCCCGACGAGGAGCACGCCCTTGGGAATTTTGGCCCCCAGGTCGGTAAAGCGCTTGGGGGTTTTGAGAAAATCGACGACTTCCACCAGCTCGGTCTTGGCCTCTTCGACCCCGGCGACATCGTCAAAGGTAATCTTGCCCGCATCGCCATCCACATAGACCTTGGCCTTGCTTTTGCCAATGGAGAGCGCCCCTTGAGGGCCACCGCCACCACGGGCAATAAAGAACCGCCACACGCCGATAAAAATCAGCGGCGGAATCACCCAGCTCAGCAGACTGCCAAACCACTGGCCCTTGGGCGGCGGCACGGCAGCAAACTCAACGCCGTTGTCTTCGAGCAGCTGGGGCAGTTGCAGGTCGAAGATGGGGGTGGTGCTGTACACATCGCCCGGTTCGCCCGTGGTGGTGTCTTTGACCTGGTAGCGAATTTCGTTTTGGCCCACCGAGGCCCGCACCACCTCCTGCTCTTGAATGCGGTGGATGAACATGCTGTAGGGTTCGCGGGCCGTCTGGCTGCCAAAGAATCCTGAAAACACAATGTTGAGCAGCAGCAGGCCGGTGGCCGCCCAGAGAACGATGTTGGCGATTTGGCGCGATCGCGACGGCTGAGGGTCTTTGTTAACAGGCATACTTAAATTTTGGATTTTGGATTGGGGGTTTTGGTGGGGCGTTGGCTCTCAAGGCCGGTCTTTGACCATCGCCCAGGCTCAGAGATAACTGTAGGGACGTTGCCGTACAACGCCCCTACTGGGGAATTTGAAGAACTGCGATCGCGGGCTAGTCAAAGTTGACATCTACCGTGGTGTGGGCCGCGTCGGGCGTGTCGGCCCGCAGTCCCGACTGCCGTCTATTGGTCAACCCAGCCAGCACAATCTGCGACAGCGCCCCGATAAACATAGAGGCCACCACAGCGTCGTCAACCACACCCAACACGGGGATGAAGTCGGGGAGAATATCGATGGGGCTGAGCAGGTACAGCAGGGTTGCGCCCACCATAATCCAGCGATATTTAGGATTTTCGAGAGTGGTTTTGTACCAGGTGTAGAAAGACTGAACTGGGGAACTCATAGGCCAAGGTTGAATGCGATGGCTTTATGGTGCCACGGAACCCCCTGGTTGCTCCGTGGCGGATAGCCGCCCGGCAACTGGGCGAGGGCCGAACCATGACGATTTTGGGTTGGCGATTTTGGATTTTGGCTTGAACCCTGCCTACATCACAGGGCCGGGGTCTGAGCCTTTGGCAGCTAATGTCCAAAATCTAAAATTCTCATTAGCTGGCCCGCAAATGCCAGCCGCGAGGCTGCAAAAAGGTAGACAGCCCTGCCAGCGAAAGCGTGGTGCCCAGACCCGAGTGGCCCCGCCCGCTCCAGGGCAGGCGGGGGCTGACGCGATCGCAGCAGTTCCAGTACGCGCTCCCCGTCTTGAGCTGGCGCAGAATCCCCACAGCCCGCTCCCTATCCGTTTCATACACCGCCGCCGTCAACCCATAGGGCGTGTCTTGCATGAGGGCGATCGCCTCATCATCGCTAGAAACGCGCTGAATGCCAATCACCGGGCCAAAGGTTTCTTCTTGCATCACGGTCATGGTGTGGTTGACTTCGGTAAGCACAGTGGGGGCAAAGTACCAGCCGGGGCGATCGAGCTGCTGCCCACCGCAGCGCAGCGTGGCACCCTTGGCGACAGCATCCGCCACCTGATCCGCTAAAACATCCAGCTGGGGCTTGCGGCTCACCGGGCCAAGGTAGGTTTCTGGCGCGGTGGGGTCGCCCAGGGTAAAGCCCCGCACAGTCTCCATGAACGCTTCTAGAAATTCGTCATAGATATCGGCGTGGACATAGATGCGCTCCACCGCGCAGCAGCTCTGGCCATTGTTGTAAAACACGCCATCGGCCAAACCTGCGGCCGCTGTTGCCGCGTTGGCATCGGCGCAGACGTAGGCCGGATCTTTGCCACCCAGCTCTAGCTGGGTGCGAATTAGCTTAGAGGCAGCGGCCACAGCAATTTTCTGCCCCGTCGCGTAGGAGCCCGTGAAGAAAACACCGTCGATAGGCTGTTCCAAAAGGGCAGCTCCGGTCAATCCGGTTCCAACTACAGAAATGAAAATGTCTTGGGGAATGCCGGATTCGTGGAGGAGGTCTGCGATCGCCCCCCCGGTCAGCGTGGCAAACTCCGACGGCTTGTACAACACCGCATTGCCCATCATCAGCGCCGGAATGAACACATTGCCCCCCACAAAATAGGGATAGTTCCAGGCCGAAATATTCGCGATCACCCCCAGCGGCTCCTGAGCGATCACCTCCTCCAGCATCCCCATCCCCGGCAGTGCATTGGCTGGCTCAGCGTAAACCCGCTCTGGCTCCAACACGCGATCGGCATTCTGCACAAAAAAATCAATCCGCCCCGGCACCGCCAGAATTTCGCTACGGGCCTGGACGATCGGCTTGCCCGTCTCAGAGGTGAGCAGCGCCGCCAAAGCATCTACCCGCTCGATCAGCAATGCCCGAAATCGCAGAATGGGCGCGATGCGATCGGCCAGAGGCAGCGCCGCCCACTCCGGCTGCGCCGCCTGCGCTCTGACATATTTTTCGGCGACAGCAGCGCCATCATCCAGCAAAATTTCTTTAATCAACGCCTCAGTAGCCGGGTTGATGATCGAGAGCAGGTCAGCCATAGCAAACGCGATCTTTCGAGAGATTGGGTATTGAGCAATGGACGTGAGATTTTGACCTTGAAGACCGTCGGTTTTAGCTTGGAGAATGGTGGGCAGTGCCCACCCTACGGTTGTTCTAGGCCGATTGCAGAGCAGGACAGATTACTTTGCAGAACATAGGTTTAAACCGATGGGCGATCGCTCCTTTCCGTGAGGTGAAGGACGGCGGAACGTCCTTCTCGATGGGGGTCTGGGGCCAGCGAAATGGCCCCAGCAGCAGACTTTGCCATTGACCCAAGATTGTGCACCGCGATCGCAGGAAATTAGCAAAGCAGAGAATCTGCTTGAGCGGTGCATCGCTGTGCGGATGCACCCTACGGTTGGCGGGGAAAGGGTAGTCAAAAAGCATCCTGGTAGATGGAGTAGAAGTCCTCCTCTACAACGGGTCTAGGGTTTAGTGGATGGCACCCATCCTTCATCGCCACCGCCACCAACGGTTCGAGACCATCAGGTTTGACACCCAGATCCCCCAGTGAGGCCGGAATCCCAATCGTCTCCGACAGCGACACAATCCAATCGACAAATGCCTGCCCATCCGTCACCCCTGGTTGCACCACCCGCGCCATTCGCAGAAAGCGATCGGGCGCTGCCGATAGGTTAAACCGCATCGCCGCAGGCAGCATAATGCCATTGGCCAAGCCGTGGTGGGTATCGTAGACCGTCGAAAGCGCATGGGCGCAGGAATGGGTGACACCGAGCCCCTTTTGAAATGCGATCGCTCCCATCATCGACGCATTCAGCATTCCCCCCCGTGCCAACCGGTGCGCCGCCGCCGTCGTCTCATCGAAGCTCTCCCCCTCCCGCAGCCGTTGAGCAAAGTCCACACAGGCCTTCAAATTCTGCGCCACCAGATAAATGCCCTCCAGCGCAATGCCGTCGCACAGAGGGTTAAAGCCCTTGGCCAGAAACGCCTCAATCAAATGAGTGAGCGCATCCATACCCGTAGCGGCGGTGATTTTGGCCGGTAGCCCCAGCAGTAGTTCGGGGTCAGCCAGCACCACCCTTGGCAAGAGCTGGGGGTCAAACATAATCTTTTTGGCGTGGGTGTCGTCGTCCGAAATTACCGTGCTGCGACCCACTTCGCTGCCGGTGCCCGCCGTGGTAGGGATGGCAACGGTGGGGGGAATCGGCTGATCGATCGGGCGGGTGCTATTGCCGTCTTCGTAGTCGAACAGGTGGCCGGGATGGTTGGCCATGAGGGCGATCGCCTTCGCTACATCCATCGGCGCGCCGCCCCCCACAGCCACAATGCCGTCGGCCCCGTGGGCCTTCCAAGCATTTAACCCAGCGTTGACTTGGGAGACGACGGGATTGCCCCAAACCCCGCTAAAGGTAGCCGCATCAAAGGCTGCAAGGGAGGCTTCTAGATCTGGAAACCAGGGGAGTTGGGCAACATCTTTATCGGTAACGATCAGGACGCGCTGAATGCCTAAGGTGGTGAGTTCAGCGGTGAGTTCGGCCCGCGCCCCTGGCCCAAAGCGAATGCGGGTGGGGAAATTGTAGGTGTGAATGGTAGAAGACATAGCGGATTTACGCCCTTGCAAATAGAAACTGTAGGGTGCATCGCTGCGCGGATGCACCCTAACCAAGTGACTAACCGACGTTGAAAGAGTTTAAGGGGAAAAGCCCAATTTGCCGCTGGGGGGATTTCGGTCCCCCCAGACCCCTACGAGAAGGACGTTCCGTCGTCCTTCACCTCACGGAAAGGAGCGAGCGATCATCGGTTTAAACCTATGTTTTGCAAATCAACCGATCCTTCTCTGCGGCGGAGCTAGGCCAGCGGTACGGTGGGCACTGCCCACCGGCTACCCCCCTGATAGCGTCGAACAATCGTTTGCCCTCACCCTTTAAATATTCACGTACTGATCCATTTCCCAGGCGGTGATTTGGGCGTTGAAGGCGTTCCATTCCTTCGTCTTCATTTCTAGGAAGGTTTTGGCCCCGAGTTCTCCCATCGTGTCCATTAGCAGGGCATCTTGCTTGAGGGCGGCCATTGCCTCGTAGAGGTTGTGGGGCAGGGTTTGCAGGTTGGGAAATTCGTCACCTCGGGCAAACAGGTTTTCGTCAATGCGCTGACCGGGGTCGATCTGCTGCTTGATGCCCTCTAGCCCAGCCGCCAAGATTCCGGCGGTGGCGAGGTAGAGGTTGACCGCGCCGTCGATCATGCGGCACTCAAACCGGCCTTTGTCAGGAATGCGGATTAGGTGGGAGCGGTTGTTGCCGCCGTAGGAAATGTAGCGGGGGCTCCAGGTGCTGCCGGAGGTGGTGCTGCTGGCCCCCAACCGGCGGTAGGAGTTGACCGTAGGGGCACAGAGGGCCGTCAGCCCTTTGCCGTGGGCCAGCACGCCGCCCAAAAAGTTGTAGCCAATGGGCGAAAGCCCGCCTTCGTCGGCCCCTTCGGCAAAGGCGTTGGTGTTGCCCTGCCACAGGCTGTTGTGGACGTGGCCACCGTTGCCGGTGATGTGGCTAAAGGGCTTGGGCATAAAGGTGGCGATGAACCCCCGCTGCTCGGCCAGGGTTTTGACCATGTATTTGAAGAACACGTGGCGATCGCAGGTCGTTCGCGCATCGCTGTAGGCCCAGTTCAGCTCAAACTGGCCGTTGGCGTCTTCGTGGTCGCACTGGTAGGGCTCCCAGCCCAGATCTTCCATGTAAGTGACGACCGTGGAGATCAGGTCAAACTGACGCATCAGATTGAGCTGGTCGTAGCAGGGGCGCTCGGCGGTGTCTTTGGGGTCGGCGATCGCATAGCCTGTCTCGGTCTGCCGCAGTAAAAAGAATTCGGCCTCGACCCCGGTTTTGTGGGTGTAGCCCAGGGCCGCCGCCTGGTCGATCACCCGGTTGAGCATCATCCGGGGCGCGGCGGGGAAGGGTTCGCCCTCAAAATACACATCGCTGGCCACCCAGCCCACCGTCGGCTCCCAGGGTAGCTGAATCAGCGAATTGGGGTCGGGCACTACGGCAATTTCTGCCGCCTCTGGCCCCAGCCCCAGGTTCGAGGCAAAGGAGCAGAAAAAAGCACCGTCTTTTTCTACCCCCGCAATTTGGGAGGCGGGCACGAGCTTGGCCCGAGTACCCCCCAGCAAATCGGTATAGGACACGAGAAAAAACTTGATGCCGAGGGCCTTGGCCCTTTCTGCCAGGCTCTGCGCCTGGGTTAACATGCCGACCATAGAACGACTCCAGACATTTCAGCCTAGTAAAACAGGCTGACGAAGTCGCTTTTGTAGCTGTAGATACGGCCCTAACTCCCTCCGGTTGCATAGATCAAACTCTGCCATCCTACCGACTTGTTTCACTTCAAAACTTCATAGGGTGTAGCCAAAGCGTCAGGTGCGAACCATTTGCCATTTGTGGTTAACCCGCACAAAGCGCTGCTCTTAAATATGGAATTTCGACACCATGAAAAGCGATAAAAATTTGCATCGTAATCCCGACACCAATCCCGATCCCATCACTGGCCAGCCCGGTGCACACCCCGTTGGCACTGGCGTTGGCGCAGCCGGATTAGGCACAGTCGGCACCGTTGTCGGCGGCGTTGTTGGGGGGCCGGTAGGGGCCGTTGTCGGCGCTGCCGTGGGTGCAGTGGCGGGTGGTTTGGCGGGCAAAAGCGCGGCGGAAAAAGCCGACCCCACCGTAGAGGATAGCTACTGGCGCGACAACTACAAAAAGCGGCCCTATGTTGAGTCTGAATACAGCTACGACGACTACAGCCCCGCCTACCGCACCGGCTACGAGGGCTACGGCAATTACTCCCAGCAGGGGCTGACCTACGACGCCGCTGAGCCTCGGCTGCGAGAAGCTTACGAACGTCAGCACAGCGGCAATCGCCTCGGTTGGGATAAAGCTCGCCACGCCAGCCGCGATGCCTGGACTCGCGTCGATAGCAACGTCTCTCGCTACAAAGCAGAGGATGACTATTGGCGGACTAACTTTGCCTCGCGTCCCTACCGGGAAGCGAACTACGAATACGATGACTACAGCCCTGCCTACCGCACGGGCTATGAGGGCTACAACACTTACGCTGGCCAAGGTATGACCTTTGGCCAGGCCGAGCCCCACCTGCGGCAAGACTACGAGCGCCGCCACAATGGCCGCCTCGGCTGGGAAAAAGCTAAGCACGCCATTCAAGATGCCTGGCATCGGCTAGAGTCTACCGTCTCCCATGATCATGACTCCGATCGGCGAGCTGATGCCAACCGCAGCATCAATGACCCTCGCCGGACTAACGACACCTCTGGCCTGCTGTAGCTGACCTCAGGTAGCCTATATGTAAATAGCGATCGCTGACCGCCGAGCCAAAATGACTGGTTTGGCGGTTGGCGATCGCCCCCATCACCAAAACACCCCTGCTGGGACAAAGGTCACAACTTGGAGAGAATTATTTGCCAATCTCAAAAAATTCTGAGATAACTTGATATAACAAGTTTCAAGCTCGCCCCTTGGAAGCATCTAGGCAAAGCTTGACGCCTAAAATTTCTGAAAAAGCAGATTTAACCCCGAGCATCTATCTGAAGGCTGGGCCTCACCCATGGACATTCTGGTTGTTCAACATGTCGAAGCTGACCCCGTCGGTATTTTGGGCCGATATCTAGAGGTCAAAGGTGCCTGGCTGCACACCTGGCTCGTGCCCCAGAGTCTGACTCCGCCCCACGGCCACTACGACGGCATGATTGTGCTCGGTGGCCCCATGAACGCCTGCGAAGACGAAAACTTTCCCCACCTGGCGCGAGTGGTTGAGTTAATTCTTAAATTCCACCACCAGGGTAAGCCGGTGCTGGGCATTTGCCTGGGTGCTCAACTGATTGCCCGAGCCTTTGGTAGCCGGGTTTACCCAAATGACATTCCCGAACTGGGCTTTACGCCGCTGTTTCCGACCGCCGCTGCGGAAGAACCATGGCTTCGAGACTACCCAGCGGGGATGCCGATGATGCAGTGGCATTTTGACACCTTCGATCTGCCCCTTGGGGCAAAGCTGCTGCTCACCAATGAGGCCTGCAAAAACCAGGCCTTTCGCATCGGCAGCAATATCTATGGTCTACAGTTTCACCCCGAAGTCACTCCCCAGGTCGTGATGAACTGGATGGCCTTTAAGACCGAATGGATTGAAGCCCACTATCCCCACCTGTTTGAGCAACTGCGGGAACAGCTGGTGCTGCACTGGGTGCAGTCGGCTCAGTTTACCGAAAAGCTAGCCAATGCCTGGTATGACCAAGTAGTGGCCTCGTCCCAGACCGTGGCGCTACTTCAGGGCCGCGCCGTTTGAGCCGCGTCAATGGAGCCTCGCAGCCCAGAGCGGCGATGCAACAATTGCTACACTGCCTCGCTGCTGACCTGCCCGGCTTTTGGGACGATAGCCCAGGTCTGTAGCGGGTGACAAAACCGCACCGAAAATCAAAATTTCTTTTAGCTCAAAAAACTGCGCTCAACACCCCTAAAAATACGTATAAAGGCTGAAGAATTACTACGCAGGCCAGGGTAGGCCAATCCAGATCATGGTAAATAATACACATGATCAATCATCTACTACGGCCCATGGCTTATATCCTCGGTAGGCCTCACCAATGGCGGCGCAAGCTGGCCCTAGGGGGAGTCAGTATTATTGCGGTGCTGGCAGTGTCTTTTGCCACACAGGCATTGCCCATTCGCGTGGAGCGGGGGCTGTCGGTGCGTGAGATGCAGGGCGAGGTGACCATCCTGCGCCCTCGCAGTAGCGCCCCCGCTCAATCGGGCGATCGCCTCAGCGAAGTAGGCGATGGGCTGCGGACGGGGTCGCGATCGGCCGCCGTTTTAGATGTGGATACCGATGTCGGTTTTTTACAGGTTTCTGAGCGCACCGAGCTGCGCATTCGCACCCTGGAGATGGCCGCCGACGGCGGTCGCATTACCCACCTCAACGTGGCGCGAGGACAGGTGCGCACCCAGCTACGGCGCTTTACCCACCAGGGTTCTGAATTTGAAATTGAAACCCCCGCTGGCATCAGCGGCGTGCGCGGCACCGAGTTTGGCGTCAGCGTCCAGGAGGACGGCAAAACCGGCATCGCCACCCTCACGGGTGCGGTAGAAACCAGCGCCGTCGGGGCGTCGGTACCCGTGCCGTCAGGTTACCAAAACCTGATCTGGCCCGGCGAGCCCCCCACTGCCCCCGTACCCCTGCGAGATGACCCCGGCCTAGAGTACGAGCGCGTCGTCACGTTTGAGAACAACACCCGCGTTGTGACGCTCACGGGTCGGGTCGATCCGGTCAATACCGTATTTGTCGATGGCGCTCCCCAGCTGGTCGATCGCCAGGGCGAATTTCGCCTGACGCGGGTGGCGACGGCCCGGTTGCGAGTCGAGGTTGTAGTGATCACTCCCCTTGGCCGCCAGGAAGTCCATGCGATTTACCTTCTCTAACCCATCTAGGCGGGGAGTAGAATCGCTGCTGTCCTTAAGCCTCGCCAGCCTGATGGTGGCGAGTTTGAGCGAGCTGGGCCTGTTGATGCCTTTGGTGCAGGCCGAGTATGGACTGCGCTTTCGGCTGCGAGGGCAGCGACCCTGGGCCAACCAGGTGGTGCTGATTGCCATTGACGAACCCAGTTTGGCCGCGTTGGGAGCGTTTCCCTGGCCGCGTCGCCGCTACGCAGAACTGATGCAAGGTCTGCAAGCTGCGCCGCCCCAGGTGGTGGTGTTTGACCTGCTGTTTAGCGAGCCCAGCCCCGACGATGGGGTGTTTGCCGAGGCGATCGCCGCCCACCCCGCAGTACTGCTGGCCTCCGCATGGGATCGCGATGGGCAGCCTTTATGGCCAACCCCCACCCTGGGCGAGGCGGCCCTAGCCAGTGGCCATATTTTGCAGCGCCGCCAGGACGGCTATATCCACAGCGTTGACCCGATGATGGGTCGCCAGCCCGCCCTGGCCATTGCCACCGCAGAAGCCCTCAGCCTGACCCAGCAGGCCGTTTCTCTGCCGCCCCTCGATCGCCCCCTGTGGGTGAACTGGCCCGGTGAGACCGAGACGCTGCCCACCTACTCGTTTGTGGATGTGCTGGAGGGTCGGGTGCCGCCCCAGGTGTTTGAGGGCAAAGTGGTGCTGGTTGGGGCCACGGCCCTAGGGCTCGATGACTGGGTGACGCCCTTTAATGCCAGTCCGCCCGCCAGTGGAGTGTATTTGCACGGTGCCCTAGTGGACAACCTGCTGGGCCAGCGCTGGCTGAACCCAGCCCCCGGCAGCTGGGCCGGAGCAATTTTCCTCGGGCTAGGGCTCAGCCTCAGGCTACAGCGGCGCTTTCAGAACGGAACGCCGCGTGCATCGCTCTGGCGGCAGAGCGCCCTGGTGGGCATGTTGGTGGCAGGCTGGTGGGGGGCGGCCCTGGGGCTGCTGGGGGCTAATCTGTGGCTGCCGGTGGTCGGGCCAGGGCTGCTGCTGAGTACGGTGGGCGGTCTTACCCTAGGACAGAACTGGCTGCGGCAAACCCGCTGGCTGCGGCAGATGACGACGGCATTGCGGCATCGTCACCCGCCCGAGGTGCGGCTGTCCGAGCCCCCCAGGCCCCTTACGGCGCTCAATCAGCCTAGCTTGGTGCCGGGCGATCGCCCCTCAGACCTGACCCAGCTCGTCGAGCTGACCGAGCAGCTGGGGCGATCGCAGGCGATTCAGGCGGCCATTGCCCGCAGCCTGCCCCTGGGTCTGGTGGCGGCAGCGGCGGATGGCACCGTGTGGTTTGCCAATCCCTTAGCTACCGAATGGTTGGGACTGGCGACGGGCGATCGCCTAGCCGCCGCCCTGCCGCCCGACTGGTTTGAGGACGGAGCTTGGGAGCAGCTGTGGGAGCGGGTTTGTCGAGGTCAGGCCATACCAAACCAGCAGCGGCAGCGGGGCAATCGCTGGTACGAGCTGCGGCTAGAATCCCTAGCTGTCAGTGCCAACCCTCCCGCCGACTGGCCCCAGGGGGCTATTGTGCTGTTCGAAGACATCACCTACCGCCAGCACATGGAAACCGAGCTGCGGCGGCTCAACGATAATCTAGAAAACCAGGTGCAGGTGCGCACGCGGCAGCTAGAGCAGCTCAACCGATCGCTGCAAGAGCAGATTGCCGAGCGCCAGCAGGCCCAGCACCAGCTGGCCTACGAGGCCCTGCACGACCCGCTCACCGGGCTGCCCAACCGCCGCCAGTTCTTGAGCCACCTGGGCGAGCAGTTTGGGCAGCCCGAGCCAGGGCTATACGCGGTGCTGTTTTTAGACTGCGATCGCTTCAAGCTGATCAACGATTCCTTTGGCCACTGGGTGGGGGATGAGCTGCTGAAGCGGGTGGCCACCATTGTGCAGGAGTGCGTGCGCCCCACCGACGTGGTGGCCCGCTTTGGCGGCGACGAATTCACCATTCTGCTGACCACCCTCGACCAGACGGGGGATGCGATTGCCGTGGCCCAGCGCATTCGCCAGCGGTTTACCGAGGCGCTGCACATTCAAGGGCATCAGCTGTTTACCAACACCAGCATTGGCATCGTCATTGGCGGCCCCCACTACCACCACCCCGACGAGCTGCTGCGCGATGCCGACACCGCCATGTACCAGGCCAAAATTAACAACCAGGGCTATGCCCTATTTGAGCCGGGCATGCACCTCAGTGTGCGCCGCTCGCTCCAGATTGAAACTGCCCTGAGGTTAGCCCTTGAGCGGCAAGAATTTCAGCTCCATTACCAGCCCATCGTCAACCTCGGCACCCAGCGGCTGATGGGCTGCGAAGCCCTGCTGCGCTGGCTCCACCCCGACCGGGGGCTGCTGTTTCCCGACGACTTTCTTGCCATCGCCGAAAATACGGGCCTGATGGCGGCGATCGGGGGCTGGGTGCTGAGGGAAGCCTGCACCCAAATGCAGCGCTGGCGGCGGCGCAGCCTAATCAACGCCGATGCCGTGGTCAGCGTCAATCTGTCGGCCCTTCAGTTTGCCCAGACCGACTTTCTAGCCCAGGTTGACAGCGCTCTGAACGACAGCGGTCTGCCCGCCGCCAACCTCAAGCTCGAAATCACCGAAACCGTCGTGATTCAGAACCCTGAGCAGGTGGTGCCGATGATTCAAACCCTGCGCGATCGCGGCATTCGCCTCAGCATTGATGACTTCGGCACCGGCTACTCCTCCCTCGGCTACCTGCAACAGCTGCCGGTGGATATTCTCAAAATCGATCGCAGCTTCATCGCCAACATTCACCACAGCCCGCAGCAGTACGGCATCGTTGAAACCATTATTCACCTCGCGGCCCACCTCAATATCCAGGTGATCGCCGAAGGCATCGAGCAGTTTCCTCAGCTAGAATCCCTCACCCAGCTGGGCTGCGAATTTGGTCAGGGGTTCTTCTTTGCCCGCCCGCTGAGCGTCAGCCAGTTTAGCCAGTATTTGCGCAGTCAAAGCAACGGCGAGGGCGGTTGGTAAACGCTGAATACTAAATAGGGCAGCAAGACCGGCCTAAGCTCGGGTTTGCTGCCCTGTTTGGAGAGGCCGACATCGCGCCTCATCTTCTGCGTCGGGGTATTCCATCATGGTTCTCGACGGCGCAGACTATTCAGCGTAGCGATTGTCGAGCCAGTGGCGCACATCTTGCTCAGAATAAAACGAGCGAGTGCGATTGGTGATCGGGTCGTGGGCAAACCAGACCTGGTGACCATTGCGAGTGCTCTGCCAAATGCGCAGCTCTTCAGTGCCAGTGAAAAAGTTCAGCAGGCGATCGCCCAGGGTATTGAGCACCCGGCCTAGGCCAGAGGGGCGCTGGGTGGGCTGTACCAGGGCTTCAAGGCGCTGACGCTGACGGCTGAGATCGGAATTGGAAGTACGGGTCGTGCTGTTCATAGTCTTGCTCAACTAGAGTAATTGCAGAGGGTTATCAGGAGAGAGGGTCTGGTATTTAGCCAGCAGACTCCGTCAGCCCTGGAGGCCAGGGCTAAGGGAAGATGCACAGGGTAAGAATGCAACGTCTGCGGCTGACTGGTCAGAGCGCCTACCTTGAGGAGGAGGCACCTCATCCGTGAACCAGGGCTGCCGATGTCCTTAATGTATCCGGGGCGTCAGTTTGTAACAAAGCATGACGTGAATGGGATCTATGCAAAAAATCGATGGGTGAGCTTGAACACCACCCAGTAGCCTTGAAATAGGCGTTTAGGGTCTTTGGAGTCACCATGAACCCAAGCAGAATCAAGCTTTCTCAGCTCCGTGCCCTGGTGGCGATCGCCGAGTGCGGCAACTTCAGCGAAGCCGCCCTCCAGCTTGAGGTCACCCAGTCCACCATCAGCCATGCGATCGCCACCCTAGAGGACGAGCTGGGTATTACTCTTTTGCAGCGCGGTCGTCACGGGGCGCGGCTGACCCCGGTGGGCGATCGCATTACCGCCCACGCCCGTGACGTGTTGGGCCTGCTCGACACCATTGGCAGCGAGGCTAACCAGGCCCGTGGCGTCCAGGGAGGAACCCTGCGAATTGCGTCCTTTCGCAGCGTGGCAACCCACGTGCTGCCGGGGGCGATCGCCCGTCTGCACCGCCGCTACCCCACCATCGCCATCAGCGTCCACGAAATGGACGAAGTGCACCAGCTCAAGCAGGCGCTGGTCAAAGGCGAAGTTGACCTCTGCGTCGCTGAAACCGTCAACGACGACGACGTTGAAACCCTGCACATCTTTGACGACGACTATGTGGCCCTGCTGCCCCCCGGCTATCGTCCCAAAAGCGGCAAGCTCACCGTCGATGACATGCGCCAGATGCCCATCATTGGCTCTAGCCACAGCAGCTGTGGCCTGCGCATTCGCACCGTGCTGGGTGCCCAAGAACATCCCCTAGAAATTGCCTACTGCATTCGCCACGACTCGTCGATGGTGGCCATGGTTCAGCAGGGTTTAGGCATCGCCATTCTACCGCGCCTCGCCGCCGAGCCTGTGCCGCCCGATGTGCAGATAGTCCCGATGCCTTTCCCCATCTCCCGCCCAATCGGAGCCACCATTCTCAAAGACGCGCTCCACACTCCAGCCCTCTACGCTTTTTTGGATGCCCTGCGGGAAGTTGGCGAGTTTAGCCGCATCAAAGCCGTTTAAAATTACAGGGCAGCGCCTCGGTTTGAATGAATATAGCTCCTTCGATCAGCGGCATTTCCATTCGTCTGCCCAATGAACGATGGCAGCATATCATTCAACGTCATGCAGATATTGCTGACAAAAAAGAATTGGTTTTGCAGACTATCGCAGCCCCAGATATTGTGCGAGCAGGAAACGAAAGCGCGTTAATGGCTATTCGGCAGCTAGAGAGCGGAAAGTTCTTGGTGGTGGTTTACAAGGAGACTCAAGATGATGGCTTTGTTATAACGGCATTTTCAACCCGTAAAATCAACTCATTAAATCAGAGGCAGCAACTATGGCCATAGCTAATTATCAAGAAGCTCAGACCTACCTCAAATTTCTGCCCCTGCTGCATGATCTACCCAAGCAGCCCTTTTTTATTGTCTACGACGCTGAAGCCGATGTACTCTACATCGATTTCAATAATCCACCCCAAACAGCCCAAGATAGCGAACTCACTAATGAAGATATTGTGATTCGCTACGATGCCGCTGAAGCCATTGTAGGCTTAACCATACTCAACGCAAGTCAGCGATAACCGCATGCGCCACCTCTATTTTTTAGTCCCTGGTACCGCCAAGCGCTATCACTGCGGCGGGCTGTTTGCCGAGCTCAAGACCCTCAAGCTGGCCCAACAGGTCTGCTCTGCCGAGGTAGTCACCTACGACCAGCGCGAACCCGACACCCTGTTTTTGGATGACCTGCTTCAACAGCCTAATCTGGACAACAGCATTTTTGTGATTAGCTGGGGGTTTCACATCCCTCGGCTGGTCAAACGGCTGCGGGGCTACCCAGTGGTGTACCACGCCCACAGCAGCGGCTACGGATTCACCCTGCCGGGGGATATTCCGATTATTACCGTCAGCCGCAACTCGATGGGCTACTGGGGGCAAAAACGACCGAACGGGCTGATTTTTTACCTGCCTAACCACATTTCGCCCGAGTTCACCAACCAGCAGCAGCCCAGGGATATCGACGTGCTGGTGCAGGTGCGCAAGTCGTCGGACTATCTGCTGAATCAGCTTATCCCAGCATTGGACAGCCGTTGTAACGTAGTCACGCTGACCGGGTTTGTGGATGACCTGTCGGTGCTGTTTAACCGCAGCAAAATCTTTCTCTACGACTCGGCAGAATACTGGGCGCTGAGTCAAGTAAGCGAGGGGTTTGGCTTGCCGCCCATGGAGGCGATGGCCTGCGGTTGCCAGGTGTTTACCAGCGTCAACGGGGCATTGGCGGATTACTTGGATCCAGGTTTCAACTGCTACAAGATTGGGGTGTACTCAGCGGGGTACGACTGCGATCGCATCCTCACCGCCCTGCAAACGCCTACTCCCCTGGCTATGTCCCCTGCGGATTTAGCCCCCTACCGCGCTCCGGCCCTGCTGCCCCGGCTAGAGGTCATTCTGGCCGAAATTAACCACTTCTTCGACCATCGAGCCAAGCACCCTGCGGACATTCCCGACCTCACCCCATCCCGCCTGGCCCGCCTCTGGCTCCAGCGCACCACCGCCAAAATTCGCAAAAAGCTAGGTCGTTAGTCCAGTCAGGCAAAGCAAACTCAATGGCTGTAACGATCTTCCCACCGCAGCCAACGTCGGCAAGTTAGAACGTCCAAACCTTCCAACCTTCCAACCCGCTAACTTGCCAACCTGCCATCAATTAAACACAAGTAGCATTGATCCCCGCCTGCATCCGATAGGTTGGCAAAGGCACAGTCCCGCGAGACAATACAATATAAGAACTGTAATATTTGAACCCTAGGCTGTGAACAACGCACCCGTACGCACCGTATCTGACGCTAAGCGCGACTTTTACACCCACCACACTCGCCCCATCAACTCCATCTACCGACGGGTGGTAGATGAGCTTATGGTCGAAATGCACCTGCTGTCGGTCAACGCCGACTTTGCCTACGACCCTATCTACGCCCTCGGCATCGTCACCACCTTCGATCGCTTCATGGTCGGCTACGAGCCTGAGAGCGACAAAGCCTCCATTTTCAATGCCCTGTGCCGCTCGATCAACAGCACCCCCGAGCACTATCGCGGCGATGCCGAGGCGGTAAAATCTACCGTCAGCGGCATGTCCCTAGACGATCTCAAGGGGCAGTTTGAGAATTTGGGCGACGGTGGCGATGGCCTGCGCGGCACCCTGGCGGCGATCGCCCACAAAGAGAAATTTAAGTACAGCCGTCCCTTTGGCATTGGTCTCTACACCCTGGTAGAATCGGTCGCTTCGGGCGACGACCTCAAAAACAAGGAAACCGTCGAAGCGCTGTTCAATACCCTGGGCGGCAAGCTCAATATTTCCACCGACAAGCTGCAAAAAGACGTTGAACTCTACCGCAGCAACCTTGAGAAATTTGCTCAGGCCCAAGAAGTGATGAAAGACATGCTGGCCGCCGATCGCAAAAAGCGCGAAGACCGCAAAAAAGCCGCCGAAGCCGAAGCTAACAGCATCGTTGAGCCGGTAGCTGCTGCCCCCGAAGCCGGTGAATCTGGAGATTCGGCGGAGTAAACTTTGCCCGCGCTAAAAGACTAAGCCTAGAGTTCTGAGCCCAAACTTCCCTGATTGAAGTCTGGGCTCTCTTCTTTTGTTGGGGTTGAAAAGAGCGATAGCGAGAGGCCCCCTTAGATGAGGGCCTGGGTCTGACCAGCTTCCCAGCCCAGCAGCAGGGTCTTGCGCGCTGTACCCCAGCGGTAGCCACCCCACTCCCCCGATGCTCGAATCACCCGATGGCAGGGAATTAGATAACCCACCGGATTGCACCCCACAGCATTGCCCACCGCCCTTGCCGCCGTGGGCCGACCGATCGCCCCCGCCAAGCCCTGGTACGTCGTCAGCCCACCCAGAGGGATCTGCAAAAGCGCCCGCCACACCTGAATTTGAAAATTGGTGCCTTTGACTGTCAGCGCCAAGGGGCGATCGGGGTCTGGGGTAAAGATGCGCCTGCACTCTCCTGCAGTCCCTGGCTGGTCGGCCACAAGGGTTGCCCCCGGCCACTCTGCCCGCAGCAGATGCGCTGCCGTCGCCTGGTCTGGCGTCTCTAAGAAGTGAAGATTGCAGATGCCCCGCGCGGTCTTCGCCAGCAGACAACGCCCAAACGGCGTCGCGTGAATGCCGTAGCGAATCTCTAAGCCCGCCCCTCCAGCCTTAAACTCGCCGGGCGACATGGCCTCTAAGGTGACAAACAAATCGTGCAAACGACCTGGACTCGACAAGCCCACATCCCCAGTCAAATCCAACAGGCTTTTGGTTTCGGCAATTTTGGCCTTGGCGTAGTCTACAGTCAGGTTTTGCAAAAATCGCTTGGGGCTAATGCCCGCCCACTGGGTAAACAGCCGCTGAAAGTGGTACTCGCTGAGGTGCACATGGCGGGCTACGGCGGCTAGGTCGGGCTGGTCGAGATGGTTTTGACGCAAAAATGCGATCGCCTCAGCAATCTGTCGGTAGGTCTCATCGTCGTAGGTTGCAGGTTCCATCACAGCATTCATAGGACGAGCGGCCAAAGTTTAACGACAGTTCCCAATCTACCGATCGCCTTCCTGCCATACCACCCGTTTCTTGCGGCCTCACCCGCTTACCCCTGCCGCCGATCGATCGCCTTTAGCAAGTGATACAGCATCTCAATCCTCGGCACCGCTGCCCCCGCCGCCTGGGCGGTTCGTAGAGCATTGCCATAGATGGCTTCTACCTCCAGGGGGCGGCCCTCGTCAGAGTCAATCTTCATGCTGGTGCGGTAGGGAGTCATCTGCTCCGTGTGCGTCAGCATCTGAGCAACTAATGCCTGCGGCAAATGCCGATTTTGACCCGGCGAAAGGGCGTCACCATCGCGCCGGGCTGCCTCTAGCACCTCTTCCATCAGCTGCTCGGCCAACAGGCGAATGTTCGGGTCGGCCATCATTTCGTCGGTGGTGGCATTCATCACCACCGACAGCCCGTTGAAAGGAATGTTCCACACTAGCTTGCGCCACCGAGCTAGGCGTAGATCCTCCACCTTTTCCACAGGGATGCTTCCCGCTGAAAAGTCCTGCACGATCTGCTTTAGCAGGGGCGAAATTCTAGCAGGCTGGTGATCGGGGTGATGCTGGCCCAGCAGCAGGCTGCCGTAGTCGAGGTGGCGAATGGTGCCAGGGCCAATCTTGTTGGCGCAAATGATGCACAGCCCGCCCAAAATGGGGCGATCGCCGACCCAGGCCGCCAATTCAGCCTCAATCCCAAAGCCGTTTTGCAGGGTTAAAATAGCCGTCTTTGGCCCCAAAAGAGGCGGCAGCAGGTCTGCCAGCAGAGCATTTTGCGTCGTTTTGAGCCCAATCACCACCGCATCAACGTTTGGCATAGTAGCGGTGGTGCAGTGGGCCTGCACATGGGGCAGGGTAAAATCTCCGGCGATCGATTCTACCGCCAGGCCAGATTTGAGCACATGATCGTAGTCGCGGTGCAGCAAAAAGTGCACCTCGGCACCGCCCTGCTGTAGCCGGGCTCCGTAGTAGCCCCCGACCGCCCCGGTACCGACAATGGCGTAGCGCAGCGGCATCAGGCGATCGCAGCTTGTAGACAACCGGCACTCACTTCACCCTGACCCATTGCACCAGAGCTAGTTATCCAAACACCTCGATTGTTCATGAAAAAGGATGAGATAGATCCTGCGCTCTAAATTTTAGAGCATGCCCGCCGCTGCTTCAGCGCCACGCTCGGGCAGGAGCGGGATGCATAGTGTCTTCTGGATGACCTTGCACAGAGGGAGCCTCTAACGCCGCCTCTAGCCGCGCAGCCTTTAGAGACACTTCGGGAAAGCTCAGCTCCAAGGGTTGAGGCAAAAAGTCTAAAGGCTTCATCACCACCAGCGGTGGCGCGAACACGGGAACAGCCAGGGAGCACGGCTCCCACCGGCTTTCTACCGGCACTCCCAGCTGACTGCATTGCCCCCCTCGCCGACCCTCTGGAGTATAAAAACGGCAGCGGCTACAAGATGACACCCGGCACTGCGCTGATTTCATAGTGGCTTCCTAAAAGCTGCACATAACTTCTACATTTTCACTCGTGAAAAATTGAATATCATCTGTCCCAAGGCCCAAACATCTAGCCTTTTCAAGGCTGTAGCCGTTAAAATTGCCAAACGTCCTTTATGTTTTCTTCATGTTTGCTTTAGGCGGATTCACAATTATGTGAATGGTTGATTTTGAAAACTTTAGCGAACGTAAACTTGTCGGGGATCAGTTAAAACTGGGTTAATATCTCTGTTCACTAGCCAAGAAGGTAGTCAGCTAGGTAGATCTACTTCTGTGTGTTCAAGGTCTGGTGCGGGCGCTGTCGCTATTAAATTGTCTTAGGCATTACTTTTTTATAAGCTTGTACTTCTTTAGATAGAAATTGAGTTAACGATTGATTGACTTGAGGGCAATAGCTCTGAGAAAGAATTTGCGGCCCAGCTTTGCATCTATGGGGTTATCCCCTCAGGCTATGGCATAATCCTGCCCTATGGGCGAACCATCTAACCTGCTGCTAAAACTGAGTCGTCGGCTATTTAATGAGGAGCGCGATCGCGCTGCCTTTGTAGAGGCTCTCATCAACCCCCAGCCGTTTCCTGCCGCCATTGTGTGGATGCAGCCCCGGCCAGAGGTGTTGCCCTTTGCGATCGCCCCACCCCTACCCTGGCAGCCCCCCTGGGTCGATCGCCTCAGCTCTGACCAGCGCCCCGGCCAGCACGATCTCCACCAGGCCGGAGCCTACTACTGCCTAGATATGGCCTCGGTATTCTCTGCGGCGGTGTTTGGCGCGATCGCCACCCCATCAGAGTCAGTGCTCGATCTCTGCGCCGCCCCAGGAGGCAAAAGCCTGCTGGCCTGGAAAGCATTAACGCCGGAGCATCTCTGGTGCAACGAGGTCGTCCGCAAGCGGGTCAGAATCTTGATTTCTAACCTCAAACGCTGCGGGTTGACCGACTCGCTGGTGTTTAACCTCGACCCTCAAACCTTTGCTGAACAGCTGCCCCACACCGCCTCAGTGGTGGTGGTCGATGCGCCATGCAGCGGGCAGTCGCTCTTGGCCAAAGGCGATCAGGCCCTAGGCTGTTTTCACCCCGTCAACATCAAGAAAAACGCCAGCCGCCAAAAGCGAATTCTGGCCAGTGCCACGCAAACGGTGGCAGGCGGCGGCTACCTGGCCTACATGACCTGCACCTTCTCCCTCGAAGAAAACGAGCAGGTCGTGGAGTGGCTGATCAAAAAGTTTCCCCAGTTTGAGGCGGTAGAAGTCCCCGCTTTGGCTGACCACGCCTCACCCCTGGCCGCCTTTCCCTGCTATCGCCTTTGGCCCCAGTCGGGTCTGGGTGCGGGCGGCTTCACAGCTTTGCTGCATAACAAAGCGACTTCAACAGAGCCAATCAATTTGGATTTTCTAACGGCTAAGGGCATGCAAATCTACAGCATAGAGCGATCGCCTTAACCGTGCTGGTGCCCTGTCGCCAGTGCTTTGGGCCAGGCTCAACCGCCGCTATGCTGAAAGATGTACCTATGCAATCATCGTTGGCGACTATGGCGAGTCCTTCCACCCGTCCCGAACCCTCCACCCTAGATGCCATCATTCGCCTGCTGCGCTGGGATAAGCCCACTGGGCGGCTAATTTTGATGATTCCAGCCCTGTGGTCGGTGGTGCTGGCTGCCGAGGGTAGCCCGCCCCTGCCTTTGGTGGGCGTGATTATTCTCGGCACCCTGGCCACCAGTGCTGCTGGCTGCGTCGTCAACGACCTGTGGGATCGCAATATTGATCCCCACGTCGCTCGCACCCGAACCCGTCCATTGGCCGCCCGCGATCTGTCTGTGCAGGTGGGCATCGGGGTGCTGCTGGTGTCCCTGCTCTGCGCCTACGGCCTGTCGCTCTACCTCAATGCCCTGAGCTTTTGGCTGTGTGTGCTGGCCGTGCCGTTTATCCTGTTCTATCCCCTGGCAAAGCGCGTATTCCCAGTGCCACAGCTAGTGCTGTCTCTCGCCTGGGGGTTTGCGGTGCTAATTCCCTGGGCGGCAGTCACCAACAATTTAGACCTACCGGTATGGATTCTCTGGCTAGCCGTGGTGCTTTGGACCCTGAGCTTCGATACCGTCTACGCCATCCCCGATCGCGACGACGATCACCGCCTCGGCGTCAACTCCGCTGCCCTGTTCTTTGGCGACTACACAACCCAATTCATCGGCTTCTGCTTCTTCGGCGCATGGCTACTCTTGATTTGGCTGGGCCTGCTGCTGTTCCTCGCGTTCCCCTACTGGCTGGGGTTAGCCGCCGCACTAATTGTGTGGTCACGCCAGTCTTACCTGCTCAGCCGCTACAAGCCACCCCTCACCTTCTACGGGCAAATCTTTCGGCAGAATGTCCAACTCGGCTTCGTCATTCTCCTCGGTATGATCCTGGGATCTCTGCTGTAACCACCGCTCATTCCATGGGATCGCCTGGCAACCACGCCTAACACCCATCCCCTCACTCCCCCACCCCCTCCATCTTCCTCACCCCTACACTCCCCACCCCCTTACCCCTCACTCCTTACCCCCTCCACCTACCCCGTCAGGGCTACAATAGTTACTCTAAGAATGCAATTCCCCGTTGGAGCGGTTTATGACCACTGCGGCCCCCGCCAAAACTCAGCCCGCTAAAACTCAGTACGAAGCCGTCATTGGCCTCGAAACCCACTGTCAGTTGTGCACCGAAACCAAAATTTTCTCCCCAGCCTCTACGGCCTTTGGGGCCGACCCTAACACCTACATCGACCCCATTGTGGTGGGTATGCCGGGGGTGCTGCCGGTGCTCAATCAGCGCGTGCTGGAGTATGCCGTCAAGGCCGGGCTAGCCTTAAATTGCCAGATCGCGCCCTACTCTAAGTTCGATCGCAAGCAGTATTTCTACCCCGACCTGCCCAAGAACTATCAAATTTCCCAATTCGACCTGCCCATTGCCGAGCACGGCTGGCTTGAGATCGAGCTGATCGACAAAAAGACTAAAGAGGCCACTCGCAAGCGCATCGGCATCACTCGCCTGCACATGGAAGAAGACGCGGGCAAGCTGGTTCACGCGGGCAGCGATCGCCTGGCTGGCTCCACCTACTCTCTGGTTGACTACAACCGAGCGGGTGTACCGCTAATCGAAATTGTCTCTGAACCCGATATTCGCACTGGCCAAGAAGCCGCCGAATATGCCCAGGAACTACGCCGCATCGTCCGCTACCTGGGCATTAGCGACGGCAATATGCAGGAGGGCTCCCTGCGCTGCGATGTCAACATCTCCGTGCGCCCGGTAGGCCAAGAGGAGTTTGGCACCAAGGTGGAGATCAAAAACATGAACTCCTTCAGCGCCATTCAAAAGGCGATCGAGTACGAAATCGACCGGCAGACCAAAGCCAACCAGACCGGCGAGAAAATCATTCAAGAAACCCGCCTGTGGGACGAAAGCAGCCAGCGCACTAAGAGCATGCGCTCTAAGGAAGGCTCCAGCGACTACCGCTACTTTCCTGAACCCGACCTGCCGCCCATTGTGGTGTCGGTAGAGCAAAAAGAGGGCTGGCGGGCGGAACTGCCTGAGCTGCCCGCCCAAAAGCGCGATCGCTACGAGGCCGAGTTTGGCCTCTCCCCCTACGATGCCCGAGTGCTGAGCGACGAACGTGCCATCACCGAATATTTTGAAGCGGCGATGGCCGCCGGTGCCGACCCCAAACTCACCGCCAACTGGATTACCCAGGACATCGCCGCCTATCTCAACACCGAGCGAGTCTCCATCGATGCGCTGCCCCTAACCCCTGTCGCCCTAGCCGAGCTAGTGCAGCTAATTGCGTCGGGCACCATCAGCAATAAAATTGGCAAAGATCTGCTGCCCGAGCTGCTTACCCAGGGCGGTTCCCCAAAAGCGATGGTAGAAGCGCGGGGGCTAAGTCAAATTTCTGACCCGGCGCAGATTGAGGCGATGATCGATGAGGTGCTAGCCGCCCATCCTGAAGAGCTTGAGGCCTATCGCGGCGGCAAGAAAAAGCTCCAGGGCTTCTTCGTCGGCCAGCTCATGAAGCGCAGCAGCGGCAGAGTGGATCCAAAACTCAGCAATCAACTGCTTACCCAGAAGCTGAATCAATGATGACTGAAAAAATATAGAGGAAATTCAATGGGGGGTCTCACCCCCCATGCATTTTTTCGGTTAATATGGTACTAGATGCACCCTGATGGTAGGGAGAGCCGTTTGAGCTCTCCTTTTTTTTGTCTATTTTTTTGTCGGCGTTGCTGAATGGCAGTATGAATTTGCGAAATCCGGAATGAGTTTTCAAAGCTTTGAGCCGTCGCTTCATACCCTGAATCAGCAACGCCTTTTTGTCTTTCAGCCGTCCCACGGGTAAACATAACGCTTTGAATGTGTGGATAGCCAGTCAATAGCCCTTCCCCAGGCCACTTTGGTTGGGTATGATGCTGAATCTCTAGCTAGCGATTGCAGGTAAGCAAATCGTTAGGATATTTTGCTGTCGGGAAGTCCTTTGGTGCGGGAACTTGCTTTGCCAGATGTCTTAATCAACTGGATCAACTAGACATCTGCGATAGGTTGGCTTGGAGCTGAGGTTCTAAAGGCAGCTCAGAATCTATCTGCATTGTGCTTAAGGCATCTACCGAAGTGGCGAGGCTGTCGCCGTTGCCCCAGACCAGCTGTCGACTGCCAGCAGCGAGGACAACGGGCTGGGCACCCGCAGCCGTGAGCCAAATAGTGGATATCTGGGGTAGTGCAAGGGCGCGATTCTGGAATGGAGCAGGGTTTACCTCAGCCAGAGCATGCATTACTCGGGCTGAGTCTCGCAGAGTGTCTGCTTGGGGAACCCAAAAAGCTGCGGTGAACCCCTGCTTCAGGGCGTAGGTATAGAGCGACGCTGCTGCTACTACTGCCTGCTCAAAGCTCTCCTCGCTCCAGCGCGCGGCGGTATTGAGGGCAATCAGAATTTCTCGGCTGGCGGTTATGCTTTCTAGCTCGCGCACCCGCAGTTCACCGTAGCGGGCGCTGGTGCGCCAGTGAATCAGCCGGGTGGGGTCACCCCAGCGATAGGGGCGCAGCGATCGCGTCACTCCCTGGGTATCGGCCTTAGCTAAAGGGTTGTAGCGCCAGTGCTGCCCCTGGCGTTGGCCAACAGTATCTAGTAAGGGGCAGCGTTTTAGGGGTAGCACCTGGGGATAGACCACGGCTGTGGCAGGAGCAGGCACTGTGCGCCGACACCAGAACAAACCTAGGGGGGCCGCCGTGCGCAGATCTACCGTTGGCCAGCGATAGACACCCCGACGCGTGGTAGGTACTGGATACCGCCAGGTGTGGAGCTGCCCTGGGGGCAGCGTGCCCACGGCATGTATCGCGACAGCCCCTAGCTGCGAAGGCAGAGGGTCGATGATCTGAAACAGCCCTTTACTCTGGCGCTGAGTGTTGCGAACCTGAAGCTCGATATCTAACGGCACCCCAGCGGTAACGGGGGCCATGGGCGATCGCGTTACCACTAAACCTTGCAGGTTCCGGGGCGGCAGCACTGCCGCAATCAGCAGCAGCGCCAGCATCACGCCGCTAATCACGTACAGCCAGCCTGCGAGAGTATTGGTCGCCGCCGCAAAGAAGAACAGCGCCAGCCCTAGAAGGATCCAACCCACATAGGCTGGGTTAACCCAGCGATGCTCTAGCCACTGTGTAAACCGTTTCAAACCTGTTTTCCCCAATGTGCGTGCCGCTGGCGACTCTGCTTCAGCATACCCAACCAACCCGGCAACCCAGCGTTCTTATAAACCAAAAGCGCCTACACCCTAGTGCTCTGCCAGAAAGGGCAGGCGAGATGTAGACGCTTTTGGCAAACTATCGACGCAAAGGCTTGCGGAATTGCTAACCTAACGCTTGGCCAGCTTCTTAGACAGCTTGCGCAGGCGGATAGACTCTGGGGTGACTTCCACCAGCTCGTCTGGGCCAATGTACTCAAGGGCCCGCTCTAGGCTCATATCTATCGGAGTCTGGAGCTGCACCAGTTCATCGCCGCCAGCGGCTCGGTGGTTGGTGAGCTGTTTGCTCTTGCAGATGTTGAGGTCGAGATCCTGGTTGCGGTTGTGTTCGCCCACAACCATGCCCTTGTAAACCTTGGTACCAGGGGTAATGAAAAATACCCCTCGGTCTTCTGCATTCTTCAGGGCGTAGAAGGTAGCTACCCCTTCCTCAAAGGAAATTAGCACCCCGTTGCGGCGAGCTTCAATCTCGCCACAGAGGGGGCGATAGTCTGAGAAGCTGTGGTTCATAATGCCCGCACCGCGAGTCAGACGCATAAACTCACCGCGAAAACCGATGAGCCCCCGGGCCGGAATCACAAACTCCAGCGTGGCGCGACCGTCGCCCATGACCCGCATATCTTGCAGTTCGCCCCGGCGCTGGCCTAGGCGCTCCATACAGCCGCCTACCCCCTCTTCGGGCACATCGAGCACCAGCAGTTCGTAGGGTTCACAGGGCTGACCGTTGACTTCGCGGTAGATAACTTGGGGCTGGGTCACCTGAAATTCATACCCCTCGCGGCGCATGGTTTCAATCAAAATGCCCAGGTGCAGTTCGCCTCGGCCCGACACTGAGAAGCGATCGGGAGAGTCAGTCGGCTCGACCCGCAGCGCTACGTTAGTCTCAAGCTCACGCATGAGGCGATCGCGCAGCTGTCGTGAGGTGACAAAGGTGCCCTCCTGCCCAGCAAAGGGTGAATCGTTGACTACAAAGGTCATCTGTAGGGTCGGCTCATCCACCTTAATCAGCGGCAGCGCCTGGGGGTTGGTGGGGCAGGTAATGGTTTCACCAATGTTGGCATCGGCAAAGCCCGCTACCGCCACAATGTGGCCCGCCGAGGCGCTTTCAATCTCAATGCGCCGTAGGCCATCAAAACCCAGTAGTTTGGAGATTTTGGACTTAACCAAGGTGCCGTCTTCTGTGACCAGAGCGGCCTGCTGCCCGGCTTTGATTACCCCATTGTGAATTTTGCCAATCACGATGCGGCCCAGGTACTCGGAGTAGTCCAAGGTTGTCACCTGAATTTGCAGAGGCTTTTCAGGATCGCCAATCGGGGGCGGCACATGGTCGAGAATGGCCTCAAACATCGGCTTCATGTCGACGCCTTCGTCTTCGATCTTGGTCTTGGCGTAGCCCGATATCCCTGAGGCAAACAGGTAGGGAAACTCGCACTGATCGTCGTCGGCCCCCAGCTCTAGAAATAGATCCAGCACCTTATCGACCGAACCGTGGGGATCGGCTTGGGGACGGTCAATCTTGTTGACCACCACAATGGGGCGCAGCCCTTTCTCCAGTGCTTTCTTGAGCACAAACCGAGTCTGGGGCATAGGGCCTTCGTTGGCATCCACAATCAGGATGCAGCCGTCAACCATGCCCAGCACCCGCTCCACCTCGCCGCCGAAGTCGGCGTGGCCAGGGGTGTCGATGATATTGATCAACGTCTCCCCGTAGTGAACGGCGGTGTTCTTCGACAGAATAGTGATGCCCCGCTCCCGCTCCAGGTCGTTAGAGTCCATCACGCAGTCAGGTACGGCTTCCCCTTCGCGAAAAATGCCGGACTGCCTGAGCAGGGCGTCGACCAGAGTGGTTTTGCCGTGGTCAACGTGGGCAATAATTGCAACGTTGCGAATGGGAAGCGTCATAACTGTGTAAAACCTTGGCGATAATAAGCGGGCAACGAAACTACCCCAGAGCGCCAATCGGAAGGAAGCTCAAGACAAGTTTCGAATATGCAAAAATACTTAACAATTGTAGCTCATTAAACAGACTCTTGACGACAGCCGTCTGCTTAAATCACAACCATCTAAAATTCAGGACGACAAAAAAGGGACGCCAGTTGGCATCCCTTTTTTATCGTCAAAAGATCGATGAAACTTAACAGCTAGACCGTTGTAGATGACCTACATGGTCATACCAGCCGCCTGAACCTTCTCGACCTGCTTCTTCTTCAGCACCAGCATGATCTGGGTCAGCATTACCGCCGCCACAAAGGCCACTAGACCTTTGATGCGGTTGGGGCTTTGCAGCACAATTTCAGTATCCATCTGACCAAAGCCGCCCACGTTGGGGTTGGTAGTCAGGGGCTTACCGGCTTCTACGGCATCACCCTCGGCAACCAGCAGCTCAGGGCCAGCGGGGATGGTTTCGGTGACGGCATTACCAGCGTCAGCCTGAATGGTGATCTGGTAGCCACCGGCAGCCTGGGGCTCAATATCGGTGACGGTACCGGTCACCGTGGCGTTGTAAACCGTATTGTTGCTGGCCTGACCGGTGGGGTACACCTGGCCACGACCCCGGTTGCCGCCAACGTGAATCTGGTATTTGCCAAAGGAAACCGACTTGTCTTGGCCGGGATCGGGAGCCAGCACAGGAAAGATGATTTCCTGGTACTGTTCGCCGGGCAGGGGGCCGACCAGCACAATGTTTTCCTGGGTGTCGCTGTAGGGCAGGAAGTAGGTGCTACCGACTTCTTCCTTTAGCTCTTCAGACATGCGATCGGGGGGCGCAATCTTAAACCCCTCAGGGAGCACTACCACAGCACCGACGTTGAGGCCGCCTCGGCTACCGTCGCCCAATACCTGCTGGGTGTTGAGGTCGTAGGGAATTTCGACTTTGAGTTTAAACACAGAGTCGGGCAAAACCGCCTGGGGCACTTCTACCTTGGTGGGCTTGGCTGCCAGGTGGCAGTTGGCGCACACAATGCGGCCCGTGGCTTCGCGAGGAGCTGCGTAGTTTTCTTGGGCCCAGAAGGGATACGCCTCGGCGGTCTGGGGAACCGCTAGCCAGCCTGCAAACACCGTCAGCACGGCGGCGCAAGTGATGGCGAGGGGGCGCAGGCCGTTGATTAACGAAGTTAGTCTATTCATGCGTTCAAAAGTTATGTCAACTGGGGTGATGTCAACGGGGGATGGCGCTGCAGTTGGCCAGAGCTGTGGCTCAGCCTAGGACCACCAGGGCGACTCGCCGGTGCGAAAATCGGTTTCAGTCCAATTGCTGAGGGTAACTTTGTCGTCATCGGTGACGTCGGCGTGGGCCAAGGCCAAAGACAGCGGTGCTGGGCCTCGCACAACCTTGCCGGTGGCATCGTACTGAGAGCCGTGGCAGGGACACATGAATTTGTTTTCGCTGGCGTTCCAGGGCACTACACAGCCGAGGTGGGTGCAGATAGAGCTGATGCCGTAGCTCTCTAGGGATCCACTTTCCTGAATCACTAGGTAGGTGGGGTCACCCTTGAGACCCTGCACCAAGACGCGATCGCCAGGGTTGTGGGTCGCGACAAACTGGCTGGCAATCACATCGTTGCCCAGCTCATTCTTAGCGGTGACTCCGCCCCCACTGCCGCCACTAGAAGGAGGAATGAAGTATTTAATAACGGGATAGAGCATGCCACCGACAGCCCCAGAGGCGGCCCCCAGCAGCAGCAGGTTCATAAATTGGCGTCGTCCCAAATCGGGGACATCGGAGGTTCCAGAAACTTGCGTCATAATCCAGACTGGTATACCTGTTTCAAATGAATAACAGCTATCAACGGCGGTAGCTGAGCAGGGATCAGCAAGCGGATGTATGACCCGTTACGCTAGCCCGGCAAACCCTTTACGGGGCACCAATGTGGAGCAGTCCCGATGTCGCTGACCACGCCTTTAGCTTTACCAATCGTATTATTGCACCTCGCTGTTCTCAGAAAATCCCTGCCGAAAGTAAAAGCAAGGGGGCAATCGCACCATCCCGATCCCCTAATCGCAGAAAAAGCGGGTATAGGCTAGAAAAATCGAGTAAAAGACATCCTACGACCTAAAGATGGCTTCAAGATGTTCAAAATATTCTTTTCCCCTTTGATCTGCCCATTTTTGGCCAGTGAATTCTTGACCCAGGGTAGGTTGACCGATAGGGCGTATCGTAAAGAAATGTATATGCAGCGACGGTAACTAGAGCAGAGGTAGGGGCGTGACAGGGGCAGATTTACAAGCGCTACTAATCGACAAATGGGGCTACTCCTTTGACATCCAGTTTCGGCGCACCCAGGGCAAGATTTTTCTCCAGGTGATGTGGCGGCACCTCGAACAGGTCTCGTTTCCCCTCAGTGAAGAGGAGTACCTGGCCCACCTCAATCAGGTCATCCTCTACCTGCACGAGTGGGGACAGGTGGATTATGTGCAGCAGCAGATTGCCGAAACGCGCGATCGCCCCCGTCTAGGCAAAGCCGTCAGCATTCCCCTGCCCCTAGGGGAACGCGCCTCAGAGTGGCTAACCGACGAGTTTTAGCTAGCGCTCGTACAGCTCGATGGGCAGCTGGTCAGGGTCTTGGAAGAAAACAAAGCGCTTGCCGGTCAGCTCATCTAGACGAATTTCTTCCGTAGGCACTCCACAGGTCTGAAGGTGCTGAATCGCCGCTTCCAGGTCATCGACTGCTAGGGCCAGATGTCGTAGCCCCTGGGCTTCGGGCCGTGAGGGCCGGAGCGGCGGACTGGGAAAGGAAAATAGCTCAATCTGGGTGCCATCCTCTAGACGCAAATCGAGCTTGTGGGATTGGCGATCGGCCCGATAGGTTTCGCGCAATACCTCGAACCCCAGCACTTTAGTGTAGAAATGCTTGGATTGAGCGTAGTCGCTACAGATAATCGCGACGTGGTGAATACCTCGGCAAAATGGCATGGCTCTTTGAAGTTAGGTTGTCACTAATAATCAAGGCTTAGTGTCTTTACCGTTATCTCCACAGTTAAGGGAAGCCGATGACCGATCGCCCCCCGCCCGTGCCTGAGTCTGATTACCCTTCAACAGAGCTTGCCGTCAGCGCTCAACCTTTGCCCCCAACTCGGACAGTAAGGCCTTGGTATGGGCAAGACTGGCTGATTTTGATGGGGCTGTGGCTGGCGATCGCGATCGCCGATGGTCTCTGGCTGCTCAACGATCAGGCTCCCCCCGCCTGGGATCAGGGCGAACACCTGACCCGAGCCCTCAACTTTTGGCGGGTGCTTCAGCAGCCCGAGTGGTTTGACCCAGACTGGTGGACTACCCTGTGGCGGCAGTCGCCAGGGTATCGCGCCCCCTTGGTCTACCTCGCTACAGTGCCGATCTTTAATATTTTAGGACGCGGGTTTGACCAGGCGGTGGCGGTCAACACCCTATTTGCCGGGCTGTTGATGGGACTTTTGTACGGGCTCGGTCGGGGCTTGTTTGGCCGCACGACTGGGCTATGGGCGGCGGGGCTCAGCTTGACAATTCCAATGCTCTACGCCCTGCGGCTCGACTATTTACTCGATCTGGGGCTGGTGACGGCTGTGACTGCCACCTTCGCCAGCTTGACCGGGTGGCGAGGAGCTAAGCCAGCCGCACGGTGGAGCTGGGCGATCGCCGCCGGACTAGGGGTAGGGCTCTCTATTTTGGCCAAGCCCACTGCCGTTTTATTTCTGGTGGTGCCCTTCGGGTGGATAGGCCTAGAGTCGATACTGACCCGGCCCCGTTGGCAGCACCTGATGCAGTGGGGGCTAGCGGCCATGGTCGCCTGGATTGTGTGCGGCCCCTGGATTCAGACCAACTGGCTCACTATTCTCACCAATAGTCAGAGCAACAACGCCAGCTGGGTTGCGCCAGAGCTAGTGCCAGGCAGCCTCCGGTCAATCCTCAGCTACTACATTCGAATGTTGCCTCGCCTAGTGACCTACACCCTTTTGATAGCAGGGGTCTTGGGTGGCACAATTGGAGTGTTGCTCACGCGATCGAGTCGGGGAACATCAGCGACCCATACTGACTCCCTGCGTTGGAAGTGGCCTTGGCTGGGCAGCTTTTTGCTGGGCAGCTACGGAATGCTGACCCTGCTGCACAACAAAGATCCACGCCACATCGCCCCGGCAGTACCCGTGCTGGTACTGGTGCTCACCCGAGGGCTGACCCTGTTACCGGGGCAGGGCGGGCGCTGGCTGCGCTGGGGCTTGGCTGGTCTCATGGTGGGGTTGATGGTGGCGGCAGTACTGCCCGGCAGTCCCCCTCCCAGCAGCCGACTGATGCGGACTCTCTACCCTGGCCCACCCTGGCCCCACCGGGCTGTTGTAGACACCATTACCACCCAGGCACCCTACCTGCGCTCTACGTTGGGAGTCATTCCCAACACTGCCCAGGTGAACCCGCTGACTTTCGACTTTTACGGGGCGGCCCAAGACTTTCGGGTATACAGTCGCGAATTGGGGTTTAACCCAGACTTTGTGGCGATGGATGCCCGATCGGTTCCCTGGATGCTGACCAAAACCGGTGACCAGAGCCCGACCACTGAGACTAAGCTAGCCCTGGCTGAAATAGTGACGCAAAGCCCAGAGTTTGAGGTGATGCAAACCTGGCCCCTGCCCGATGGATCGACACTATCGCTGCACCACCAGGCCGAGCCCCCTGTAGAAGTAGCTCCTAGCGCTCAGGTAGCCACAACCGTTACCCTTACGGCCGTTACCCTTCCCGTCGCCGCTGCCCCAGGCCAAACCATCCCTGTCACCTACAAGCTGCTGGGGCCTTGGGACGCCCTCCGCCACGGACTGCTGATGCTGAGCTGGCAGCCAGTGGGAGGTGATGGTAGCACTAGCTGGATCCATGATCACGGGATTGGCCTGGGGCAGCTTCTGGCTCAGCCAGGGGAACAACTGGAAGATTCCTTCACAGTGATTGAACGTTTGGGCATGGTTCTGCCAGAGTCCCTACCCCCCGACACCTATACACTGCGGGCGGAGTATATAGATCGGCGCACCGGTACTGCTCAGCCCCTGGCCGTACCGCAAGTAGCCCTAGTGGTAGACCCTAGCGCAGCTCCCGTTACTGCTCCAGAACCTGATTTAGTGGGGGTCTTACATCGCCTCAGTCAAGGCCTGGCTCGGGGCGATGTGGATCCAATATTTGCCACCGTGGGGCGCATCAACCAGTACGATCCCCTTCAAGACTATCTACCCCAGGCTGAGTTGGCCATGGCCTACCGGCTTACACAAGCCTCAGATCAGCTGACCTGGCTCTACACCCAGGTCATGGCCCAGGTATTACAGCAGGATGCCAAGGGGGCGATCGCAACCCTAGAGCAGTTAACGACCCTCACCCCTGACAATATCTATCCCTGGCTCTACAAAGGCTTTGTGCATCTCTATGCGTGGCAGCCCCGCCAGGCCGATCGCGCCCTTGACCAAGCCGCTGCGATCGATGCCACGCAGCCCGAGCTCCAAATAATGCGAGCTGTCGCGGCGCTACAGCGGCTCAACCTGTGGAAAACCTGGCAGTACATTCGCCAGAGTGGCCTGCTGGATTAATTTTTTTAAGGATAATTGCTCAAAAGCTTTTGAAGTTGGAATGCTAGGATTTCCTAGGTGAACATGCTCAGAGGGCCTGATGTGATCCGTTCCGCCACTTTGCCGATGCAAACTCCGTCGCTGCCGCACTTCGGAGACAACAACCGCCTCAAACTTTTTTCCGGCTCGGCCAACGTTGACCTGGCGCGTGAAGTGGCTCGCTACCTAGGGCTAGACCTCGGCCCCATGGTGCGCAAGCGCTTTGCCGACGGGGAAGTTTACATCCAGATTCAGGAGTCGATTCGCGGCTGTGACGTGTACCTGATTCAGCCCACCTGCTATCCGGTGAATGACCACCTGATGGAGCTGCTGATCATGATCGATGCCTGTAGGCGGGCCTCGGCGCGGCAAATTACCGCTGTGATTCCCTACTATGGCTACGCTCGGGCCGATCGCAAAACGGCTGGGCGCGAGTCGATTACCGCCAAGCTGGTGGCCAACCTGATGACCAAGGCCGGGGCTAGCCGCGTTTTGGCGATCGATCTACACTCCGCCCAAATTCAGGGCTACTTCGACATTCCCTGCGATCATGTCTACGGCACCCCGGTGCTGATCGACTATATCTCTAGCAAAAAGCTAGAAGACCTAGTGGTGGTCTCCCCCGACGTTGGCGGGGTGGCCCGCGCCCGCGCCTTCGCCAAAAAGCTTAATGACGCGCCCCTAGCGATTATTGACAAGCGCCGCCAGGCCCACAATGTGGCGGAAGTGATGAACGTGGTAGGCGACGTGCGGGGCAAAACTGCCGTGCTGGTGGACGACATGATCGACACCGCTGGTACCATCTGTGAGGGGGCGCGCCTGCTCAAACAAGAGGGGGCTCGTCAGGTTTATGCCTGCGCTACCCATGCGGTCTTTTCTCCCCCGGCGGTGGAGCGCCTATCGGCGGGGCTGTTTGAAGAAGTCATTGTCACCAACACGATTCCGATGACGGCGGCGCGGCAGTTTCCGCAGCTGACGGTGCTGTCGATGGCCAATTTGCTGGGTGAGGCCATCTGGCGCATCCACGAAGAAAGCTCCGTCAGCAGCATGTTTCGCTAGCGGCTAGACTGGGCGATTCCGGAACGGATTACTCGTTCCAAGTCGGTTCCTGTTTCTGGGATACCGCAGGCTATACGCTGCGCGAATCGCAGCTCTAGTGCTGCACACAAAAAGGGGATGCCTGACGGCATCCCCTTTTTGTTACTAGTCTCTGGGCGCTACCTAGGTCAGCGGCGCAGGCTAGGCATCTTCATCGACAAACTCGGGCTGCCCACTGCCTGGAATCGGCCAGTCAGCGTTCTCACCACCGATATAGCAGGTCTCGATCACCACGTACTCGCGGTTGAACTGCTCCAGGGTATTGATCAATACGTCGATGGCCAGGGCATCGCTAGTGCCCAGGTCGATCCAGCAGCGAGCCCAAAGCCCCTCATACTCAACTTCGCCGATGTTGTGCATCACCGAGAGCATGCTGTTGCTCAGCTGGTCTTCGTCGTAGGGGAGATAGCTGATATCGAGGCCCGTATCTTGTACCTGAAGGTTTTCGGCGTTAAAGCCCCCAAGTTTGCCTAGAAAAAACCACGACGAAAAGACTTCGTCGACGTACTGCTGCTCCATAGAGGAGGGCACGGTTTCGAACTTAAGCCAGATCCAAAGGTTAAAGAAGTCGCACTCGCGAAATTCAACCTGCATAGTAAAGCCCCATACTGCATTACTCAGCATAGGGCTTTACCTGCACGAACTTGGGGGCTAGAGTTCGGGATTGCGCGATCGCTGGAAGCAGACCTCGCCCGCAGTGCCCTCAGCCTGGCAGGCCTCAAAAGCAATTTGCTGCACCGTAGAGGCAGGCAGCTGGTCAGCGTAGGTCAGCGCCGACTCGTACAGTGGCAAACTGGCGTCGTACTTCTGTTGAAGAAATAGAATCTGAGCCTTGAGATAAATCAAGTCAGGGTTATTGGGGGCGGCTGTTAGCGCTTTCTCGACCTCGGCCAAAGCTTCGTCATAGCGACCCAGGTCACGCATGCCAAGGGCAATGCCCCGGTGAGATAGATAGGCCGGGCTGCCGTTTTGCAGCCGGGCGATCGCCTGGTCAGGGTTGGCAAAGGGCAGGTTGACCGCCAGCAGCAAATCCATAAAGCCTTTGAGCAAGCTGAGTTCTGGGTCGTTGGCGTCGATGCGCTCCGCCGCTTCTAGCTCACTAAAGACACGCTGCAGCAGCCGCAGGGCAGAGGGAGTACCGCGAGCGATCCCCTGGGTTTGCAAGACGTGGGCACCTTCCATAAAGATGCCTACGGCGGTGTAGAGGTGGCCCCGCAGAGGGTCTGTTTCTTTGAGGGCGGTGGCCGTTTGCTGGGTGAGGCGGGCCTGCTCGGCCAGCTTATCTAGATCTTTGTTGAGGTAGCCCAGGGCCGCCGCAATGGCGTAGTTCATCGGCTCATCGGGCTCAGCCGCGATCGCCTGACCAACCAGCGACTGAGCTTCGGTGTAGTTGCCCTCGTAAAAGAGCGCGTTAAAAACGGCCTCAGTCTTGTCGCCAATCTCGTGGGGATCGTTGGGGCGGAACGGATCTCCGGCATGGGCTGACAGGGGGGCAAGCACTAAAAAGGCTGTGGTGAGCGCCCCGGCAGATACTGCTTTAAGACGCGAACCAAATCGAGGCGGAGCAAGGCGAGCGTAAAAAACCATGAATGAGTTACCCCTTACGACCTAAACATCAAAATGGCCTAAACATCAAAACGGGCGAATGTGACTTGGAGGGAGAGATGCCTGCTCGATCAACCATCGTGATAGCTGATGGCCCAATTGTGGCGAATTCCTCTGGGGTTTGCGGCGGCAATGTTACAGAAGCTACACTGGCCTAGCTCTGCACAAACCGGCCAAGGCCTCTGCCAATGACAGTCCAGTAGGGCACACTGGAGGAGGTACTGCCTCTCGGCTATAGTACGGCCACGGTGGCCATACCGGTTTTCGCAGCATCTGGTTGCCTTGTCTGCTGTTTTACTGTGCGGGTGGAATGCTCTATCTTCGCCAACTGACCTATCATCCCCCGGCCAGCCCCAGGGCCATTTTGCAGGATATTTCGCTGGAGCTAGCGCCCCAGCAGCTGGGGTTAATCTACGGGCCAAGTGGGTCGGGCAAGAGTACGCTACTAGAGCTGATGGCGGGGTTCGCCCAGCCCACAGCGGGGGCCATTCAGTGGCGGCAGCAAGACCTTGACCCTGAGGCCTTGCGGCAGCTGGCAGGGCTGGTGTTTCAGTTCCCCGAGCGCCACTTTTGCGGGCACAGCCTGCTGGAAGAACTGCGCCTGGGCCATCCAGAAATGGCCCGCGACCAGATTGAGCAAGCCTTGCGGGCGGTGGGGTTAGACCAGCTGCCGCTCAAGGCTGCGCCCCACGCCCTCAGCGGCGGGCAGCAGCGACGCCTGGCCCTAGCGGTACAGCTGATTCGCAAGCCCTATCTGCTGCTGCTAGATGAGCCCACTGCCGGTCTAGACTGGTCGATGCGTCGGCAAATTATTGCGCTGCTCAAGCAGCTTAAGCAAGACTGGACGCTGCTGGTGGTGTCCCACGATGCCGATGAGCTGGCCCATTTAGCCGATCGCTGCTGGCATCTCGACCACGGCCGTTTGGCTCCGGTGCCGACGACAACCCTTTCGACCACCGCCGGATAGGCAATTTAGGATTTTATGGACATGTTACCTTCCTACAGCGATCGCTGGCAGAGTACGCTGCACTGGCAGCCGAGCGATCGCCAGCAGCAGAGTTTTCAATTGCTCTACGATGCCATTTTGGCGGCCAACCAGCAGGTCAACCTGACTCGGATTACAACCCCTGAAGATTTCTGGGAAAAGCATCTGTGGGATTCGCTCCAGGGTGTTGCCCCTTGGCTGAGCGAAGGGGGCAGTACCGACGCGCTAAAGGTGATTGATATTGGCACTGGGGGCGGCTTCCCTGGCCTGCCGGTGGCGCTGGTGTTTCCCCACTGGGCGATCGCCCTGCTCGATGCCACCCGCAAAAAACTCGTCGTTCTCGAAACGGTTTGCGAAACTCTGGGGATCGCCAACGTCAGCTTTTTGCCCCAGCGGGCTGAGCAGGTGGGCCACCAGCCCATTCACCGAGAAGCCTACGACCTGGCCCTGCTGCGGGCCGTTGGCCCAGTCAACCCCTGCGCCGAGTACGCCCTGCCCCTGTTGAAGCTGGGGGGCGAAGCTATTCTCTACCGAGGCCAGTGGTCGGCAGAGGAGGAGGCTGGCTTGACGGCTATCCTGTCGCGTCTGGGCGGCAAGCTATTAGAGGTGCGATCGCAGACCACACCCCTCACCCAGGGTGTTCGCCACAACGTCATTCTCACTAAGGTCGAGCGCACGCCAGACAAGTTTCCTCGCCTACCGGGGATACCGTCGAAGACGCCGCTGGTCTAGAGAAGTTTTGAGTTTTGGATTTTAAGTTTTAAGTTAAAGTGGTACACCGAGAACTCAAAATTCAAAACTGAGAACTCAAAACTTTCCCCGCTTCCTCACCGTCTCCGCTCCTGAAGCTTGCGGTACACATCCTTAATATCAACCCCGTGGTGAGCTAGGGCAACCAGGGTGTGATACATCAGATCGGCGGCTTCTCCGGCGATCGCATCGGCGTCATCATCCTTGCAGGCCATCACGACCTCAGCGGCTTCTTCGCCAATTTTTTTGAGAATTTTGTTGTCGCCCCCCGCAAGCAGTTTGCAGGTGTAGGAGTCGGGATTGGGGTGGTCGCGGCGATCGCAGATCACTGCAAACACCTGAGACAGGGTATCGGCGGGGGGTGCAACTTTGTGGTCGTCTACCTGGTGAAAGCAGCTGCGCTCGCCAGTGTGGCAGGCGATGTCGCCCAGTTGTTCGACAGTGACCAGCAGGGCATCGCTGTCGCAGTCGTAGCGGATCGACTGCACCTTTTGCACATGGCCCGAGGTCGCGCCCTTGTGCCAAAATTCCTGACGCGATCGGCTCCAAAACCAGGTTTCGCCGCTATCGAGAGTGCGCTGGAGCGATTCGGCATTCATCCAGGCCATCATCAGCACGGTGCCGTCGAGGTAGTCTTGCACGATCGCAGGCACTAGTCCCTGGTCGTTGTAGCGAATGCGATCGACAGGCACAGCGGCGGCAAAGGGCGAAGACGGAGAGGTGACCATGGTACGGGCGGCAAAACATCCTTACCCACTCTAGTATTTCTTTGCATTCGCCCTGCTCCCATGCTTCAGAAATGGCGAGTCGCTGCGGCTCAACCCAGAAACCGCTCTCATAAATGCCCAACCTGAGGCAAAACGCGGATTAAGCCAATTTGCCAACAACTTTTCTACCAACAAAAGTTAACATAGTAGTTAACAAACCTTCAGCTAAGTCCAGTCTGGCCATCTGCCCTGCCTAGGGCGCTTTGCCCAAGGACTTGGTAAACCTTCGACCCACTATTTGCAGACGCAGGAGAGCTTCATGACTGGATTTATTCGCGGGCTGTTTGGCGGCAAAGCTAAGAACCCCGGAGAAGCAGACCGCCCCGTGCGGCAGCCCGCTCCTCAACAACCCACCATCAAACAGGTCGGGGGGGCTTATTTTTTAAGCGATGACGATGCCAAGAGCTACGGCAACATCGAGTACATGCGCTCGTCTAAAACCGTGCGGCGCACCTTCGCCAAAAAGCGGGGCGAAAGCGGAGAAAAAGAAAGCATTCGGCAGATTTCTGCCCTAGAGGCCAAACGGCTGCAAGAGCAGGGCGCTCTTGTGAAAAAGCTTTCCCCCTCTGAAGTCTCTGTTCAACCCGCCGTCAAGAAGGACGCCAGCGCCGATCGCCGCAAGGTCGACACCAACCTCGACATGTTCCGCAAAATGGCCAAGGACATGAAGAAGTAGTCGGCAGGTTTTTACGTATAGGGCTCAAGCCCTGCCAATGAATCACGAGGACGCAGCTAGGCTACGTCCTTTTTTGTGCTCTGGGATGGGAAAATTGCGGGAATAGATTTTTCTCTCAAAGATGAATTAGCTAGATAGCGCAGAAGTAGACAACCTGGGCCCATTTTTCGTTACCTTTGGTAAAGATTCGTTTACTCCCCGCCTTTGGAGCCGCCCATGCTGCGTTTAGAGCACATCAGCAAGATTTATCCTACTGGGGAGGTTCTCAAGGACGTGAACTGGGAGGTGAAGCCGGGCGATCGCATCGGTTTGGTCGGTGTCAACGGCGCGGGCAAATCGACCCAGCTCAAAATCATTACCGGCAAAATTGAGCCCACCACGGGCACCATCATTCGCCCCGCCGACCTCAAAATCGCCTACCTCTCCCAGGAGTTTGAGGTTGACCCCAGCCACACCGTGCGCGACGAATTTTGGACTGTATTTAAAGAGGCCAACGAGGTGCAGTCCAAGCTGCACCACATCCCCACCCTGATGGAGACCGCCGATCCCGACGAGCTTGACCGGCTGATCCACGAGCTAGACAAGCTCCAGCGGCGATTTGATGCCCTGGGCGGCTACGGCCTAGAGTCGCAGATTGAGAAAATTTTGCCCGAGATGGGCTTTGAGGCCAGCGACGGCGATCGCTACGTCAGCGAGTTTAGCGGCGGCTGGCAGATGCGCATGGGCCTGGGCAAAATTTTGCTGCAGGCCCCCGACGTGCTGCTGCTCGACGAGCCCACCAACCACCTCGACCTCGACACAATTGAGTGGCTGGAGGGCTACCTCAAAAAGCTCACCACCCCCATGGTGATTGTCTCCCACGACCGCGAGTTTCTCGATCGCCTCTGTACGCAGATCGTCGAAACCGAGCGCGGTGTCTCCACCACCTACCTGGGCAACTACACCGCCTACCTCACCCAAAAAGAAGAGAGCCTGGCCGCCCAGCTCAGCACCTTTGAACGCCAGCAAAAAGAACTGGCCAAGCAGCAGGCCTTTGTCGATCGCTTTCGGGCCAGCGCCACCCGTAGCACCCAGGCCAAAAGCCGCGAAAAGCAGCTCGATAAAGTCGAGCGCATTGAGGCTCCTACGGGCAGCGTGCGCACGCTGCACTTTCGTTTTCCCCCTGCCCCCCGCAGCGGGCGCGAGGTAGTTACTGTTAGCGATCTCACCCACAGCTACGATGAGAAGATCTTGTTTCTGGGGGCCAATTTATTGATTGAACGGGGCGATCGCATCGCCTTCCTCGGCCACAATGGCTCGGGCAAATCGACCCTGCTGCGCCTGATCGCCGGGCTCGAAACCCCCACCGACGGCCAGGTCGAAGTGGGCAATCACAACGTGATCCCCAGCTATTTTGAACAGAATCAGGCCGAAGCGCTAGATCTCGAAAAAACCGTCATCGCCACCATCCACGACGAAGTGCCCGACTGGACTAACGAAGAGGTGCGTACCCTATTAGGGCGCTTTCTATTTACCGGCGACATGGCCTTTAAGCAGGTGAAGGCCCTCAGCGGTGGCGAAAAAGCTAGGCTGGCCCTGGCAAAAATGCTGCTGCGCCCCGCCAACCTGATGATGCTCGACGAGCCCACCAACCACCTCGATATCCCCGCCAAAGAAATGCTGGAAGAGGCCCTTCAGCACTACGACGGTACGGTGCTGCTGGTCTCCCACGATCGCTACTTTATCTCCCGCGTAGCCACCAAAATTGTGGAAATTCGCGATGGTGAGCTGAGGCTGTACCGGGGCGACTACCACTACTATCTCGACAAAGTGGCAGAAGAGGCCGAGGCCGAAAAGCGGGCTGCCCTAGAAGCTGAGAAAAAAGCCAAGGCCGAGGCTAAGCGTCAGCAACAGCAGGCCAAACGCAAAGCAGGCGCTACAAAATGACGCAGATGTAGAGTAATATGCAGTTTATAAAAATTTTTCTTAAATTGCACTTTAACCTGGTCGTATGCTTGCAGAGCGTGTCTAGGCTGGGTCTAGAGTACAGTTCTTAGTTTGTTGCGCTGCGAGCCTGCCGCCACAGCCTCAAGCTAAACGTATCTGCCCGGCGCGATCGCCTCAAGCGCAACGCTGAACGCTATTCCAGCGCCGTCCCAGCTCAGACTGGGGCCAAATTTCTGGATGGTATGATTGCTGAGACGTTAGTCCAACTCCCAAGGATTCTTAACCTATGAGTCAAGCGTCAATCCCGCCGATGGTTTTAATCATTCTCGACGGCTGGGGATACCGGGAAAACACCGACGGTAACGCTGTCGCTGCCGCAAAGACTCCGGTTATGGACAGTCTGTGGGCCGCTTACCCCCGTACTTTGATTCGCACCTCAGGTAAGGATGTGGGGCTACCCGATGGTCAGATGGGTAACTCTGAAGTGGGTCACCTCAACATTGGGGCAGGGCGCATTGTGCCTCAAGAATTGGTGCGAATTTCTGACGCCGTAGAAGACGGCACCCTGCAAGAAAACGAGGCTTTGCTAGAGGTTTGCCAGGCGGTTCGCTACCGCAACAGCAAGCTGCACCTGGTGGGGCTGTGCTCAGAGGGAGGCGTTCACTCCCACCTCTCGCACCTGTTTGGCCTGCTAGAGATGGCCAAGGCCCAAGATATTGACGAAGTTTGCATTCACGTCATTACCGATGGTCGCGACACCAAACCGACCGAAGGCCAGGTGGCGGTACAAAAAATTCAGGACTACGTTGATCAACTCGGCCTGGGTCGCCTGGTTACCCTCAGCGGTCGCTACTACGCTATGGATCGCGACAACCGCTGGGATCGCGTTGAGAAGGCCTATCGGGTGATGACCGACCCCGGCGACGGCAACGGCAAAACTGCCATGGAAGCGCTGCTGGAATCCTATGGCCAAGAGATTCAGGATGAGTTTGTGGAGCCGGTGCGGCTGGCTCCTGGGGCGATCGCCCCAGAGGACGGCGTGATCTTCTTTAACTTCCGCCCCGATCGCGCTCGCCAGCTAACTCAGGCCCTGGTTGATCCCAACTTTAAGGGCTTTGAGCGGGATATCGTGACCCCCCTCAGCCTCGTCACCATGACCCAGTACGACCCAGAAATGCCGGTAAAGGTGGCCTTTCAGCCCCAAAACCTGAGCAACATCCTGGGCGAAGTGGTAGCCAACAACGGCCTCAAGCAGTTTCGCACCGCCGAGACCGAAAAGTACGCCCACGTCACTTACTTCTTTAACGGCGGTCTAGAAGAACCCCTGGAAGGCGAAGACCGGGAGCTAGTATCCAGCCCCATGGTGGCCACCTACGATAAGGCCCCAGCCATGTCGGCAGAGGCCGTGACCAACACCGCCCTAGCCGCCATTAAAAAGGGAATTTATTCGCTGGTAGTGATCAACTACGCCAACCCCGACATGGTGGGGCATACCGGCAAGATGGAGTCTACGATCACGGCTCTCCAGGCCGTTGACTACGAGCTGGGCCGCTTAATTGAGGGGGTTGGTAAGGCCGGAGGCACCGCCATTATCATTGCCGACCACGGCAACGCCGAGCTGATGTGGGACGAAAACCACAAGCCCTGGACAGCCCACACCACCAACCCGGTGCCCTTTATTTTGGTCGAAGGCGAGAAGCTCAAGGTGCCCGCCTACGGAGGCGATGTCAACCTGCGCGAGGACGGGCGGCTGTCTGATATTGCCCCCACCATTCTGCAAATTTTGGGCCTGCCCCAGCCCCAAGAAATGACCGGACGCTCAATGTTTCTGCCCGCCGATGTAGAAATTCGCCATAACCGCACCCCGGTGAAGCTCTCCCTCTAGGCCGATTCGAGAGCGATGCTGGAATCGGCTTAGAGGCTTGGGGTATAGTGAAGCTTGGGCCTGTTGGTGTTGCGCTGGAGCTGCGATTCGACCATTGATCCCGCAGGAAATCGCCCACTTCCCCACCCCGTTATTTTGTGCAGGTTAGTCTAGGAACGCGATGATAGTTACCACGATTTTGAAGGTTATCTGGATGGTTTCTGCCGTGGGCCTGACGGCTCTGGTGCTGCTTCACAGCCCCAAGGGCGATGGGTTGGGCGGCCTAGGTGGCCAGGCCCAGCTGTTTACCAGCACCAAAAGCGCTGAGACCACCCTCAACCGCGTCACCTGGACATTGACCGTGCTGTTTATGGGCCTAACGGTAGTCCTGAGTGCGGGTTGGCTCGATGTAGCCGCCGCGCCGCCTGCCCTCTAGAAACCTGTGGATTTCTGTTTGAGAGAGCTGCTCCAGAATCATTCGGAAACATAAAATAATGCCTCCGACTCAGACGAGTCGGAGGCATTATTTTATTGGGATTGTCGGCAAGGCAGGGGATCACCAGTCTCCCGACATCACCGCCAGGGCCTGACCGGTGGTGGAGACAATGCTCAGGGGTAACGTCTGGCCACTTTCGCGGCGGGGAAACTGCACCAGCTGCAGGCCTGCGCCCATGGGTTCAACAGTGGCCAAGTACTGATCGTCTTGCCATTCCAAGCTGACCAGACGGTGATGCAGCAGCCACATTTCGGCCAGTTCACCCTGATTAATCTGCTCAGGCTGGTCGCCACTGTAGCAGTCCCAAAGGTCATCCATCGCCGTCCAAACCCCAGAGAGGTAGAGGGGATCGGTGCGGGCACTGAGGCCGTAGGTGGTGAACACAAAGATTTCGTGGTTCCACCAAGTTTTAGCCAGTTCAGCCATGGGATCGGTGTCTACCTCACCGTAGTAGGGCATGGCTTCCAGCTGCTTAGTTTGGGCAATCGCCGAAGGGCGCTCCCACTCCGGCAGATGGGCGCAGACTGTGGATGCGATCGCATCTAGAGCCTGGCCTGGCTCCGCTGGAGTGGCCGCATCAACCGCTGCGATCCCCGAGTCTGCGGCTAAGGGTATCTCTGTTTGAGCCAGATAATTGGCAAGCGCGGGCGCGGCTGAATGGGTGCCCATTAGCCCAGCCTGCAAGGGTCCTAAAGAATTAAATGCCTTGGCCTGGGTTGGCTGGGCAGAGACGGTCAACAGCCCTGCTGAACCAGCACCGAGGGTAAGAAGCAAAGCCGTGGCAAACAGGTGACTCATCGAAGGATAGGTGGGATGGAGAAAGTTGGGAATGCCTGGCGCTGGGGCGATCGCCAAAGCCTGAAGAAAACAGATAGAGCCACATGGCCAAGCGTCCCGTACCCAGTAGCGAATCGAGGTCCCGAGTCAAGGGAAGTTAAGGTTCAAGATTTGCGATCCGGGACAGGTAGCTGGCCTGCCCTGGAATCAGGCAGGCTAACGAACTAACCCATTAGGCTGATCCGGTTAGTGCTTAACTTTCGTCAACTAGGGCCAAACCCGACACGTAGGGCTGTGGGGGAACACCCAAGGGCAAGAGGCGCGGCATTTAGCCGTGGGCAAAGTCCAATATGAGGTTTGGGCGCAATCGCCGATAACCCTTTTCTGGCAAGACTTTGACCTACTACTAAGATAGCGTTTGAGGAGCTTCCTGGACGCACCTGTATCCACTTATTTGAGATTATTTTTGTTGCCTAGGCGAGTGCTTAAGGTGCCTCGGGGGGAGGTATGGGCTGTGCCTCGGCAGCTCGTGGCACAGCCGGTAGGGGATCAGCGCTATAGACCGGCTTCACCGGCACCAATTCTAGCTGGCGAGGACTAGTCGGCGACGTTTGCACCCCCTGGCGGCGGCGGCTGGAGATGGCCTCTTCGGTGGTTTCTTCGGCGACAACTTCGTAAAGAATGGCCTGCTTGCTGCCGCTGCCCTTGCGCAAAATGCGCCCCAGCCGCTGCACATACTCGCGGGTGGAGCCGCTGCCCGAGAGCAAGATGGCCACCCGAGCCTCGGGCACATCCACCCCTTCGTTGAGCACGTGGCTGACCACCAGGGTGGGATAGTCGCCGCTGCGAAACCCTTGAAGAACGGCGTGGCGCTCTTTGACGGGCGTTTGGTGGGTGATAGCGGGGATCAAAAAGGTCTCGGAGATGTGGTAGACAGTGGCGTTGTCATTGGTAAAAATCAGCGTGCGATCGGGATGGTGCTGGGCAAGCAGGTCGGCGAGCACTCGCAGTTTGCCTTCGGTGCCCAGGGCGATCGCCCGTGCCTCTCGGTGGGCCAACATCGCCCGCCGCCCCCCTGGGGACTGGGCACTGGCTCGCACAAATCGCTGCCATCCCTGGGCCGAGCTGAGCCAGATATTGGCCTCCTGCAAAAAGCGGTTGCGCTGGGCGATCAGCTGGTCGTAGCGCGATCGCTCCTGGTTCGACAGCTTCACCCGAATCGGCACAATCTGAAACGGGGCCAGGGCATCCCCCGATAGATCTGCCGCTGACTTGGCGTAAACTACCGGCCCCAGCAAATGGGTTAAATCCTCGTGGCGACCATCGGCGCGATCGGGGGTGGCGGTGAGCCCCAGCCGGTAGGGCGCGATGGAATATTCCGCAATTACCCGATTAAAGTCGCTGGGCAAATGGTGACACTCGTCACAGATCAGCAGGGCGTACTGGTTGCCCAAACTCTCGGCATGGATGGCGGCGCTATCGTAGGTGGCCACCAAAATCGGCGTACGATCCTTTGATCCCCCGCCCAAAAGCCCCACTTCCACATCGGGAAAGGCCGCTTTTAGGTGAGCGTACCACTGGTGCATTAAGTCCAGCGTCGGCACGGTGATCAGCGTAGGCCGAGGCGTAGCCTGCATGACCATTTGGGCCAGATAGGTCTTGCCGCTGGCGGTGGGTAACACCACCACACCGCGCCAGCGCTGGTCGATCCAGGCCTGGAGGGCTTCGGTTTGATGGAGATAGGGTTCCAGGCTGAGCCGGGGATCAAGCTCTAGCGGGGCAAAGGTCTGGGCCTGATCGTTGAAGGGTACCTGCTCGGCCCGTAGGGTTTCGACCAGGGCGCGGTACTGCTGGGCAGGGATGCGGAATTTCTCAATGCGATCGTCCCAGTGGGCAAAGTCTACCCAGCTTCTGCCGCGCGGGGGCGGATGCAGGATCAGGGTGCCGCGATCATAGGTGAGGGTGGGAGTGCGCCCCATGGTGGTCGATGGTTATTGGGGGTATTGTAGCGAGCGGCCAAACGGAAGGATGCCAGAAAGCTACAATTCAGGCAGTTGACGCGAGGGCCATCGTCATGACTGTTGCCTTACCTCAACGGTTGACCCTGGAGGAGTTCTTAACACTACCCTACATTGAGGAGTCACCCGCTTGGGAATTTGTGCAGGGAGAGGCTACCCAAAAACCGATGCCCGGCGGAAAACACAGTCGAATTCAATCGCGGTTGGTTGGCGTCATCAATAACGCTGTTGATTCGCCCTATGAAGCTCTCACCGAACTGCGCTGTACTGTTGGTGGGCGCTCCATCGTGCCAGATATTGCTGTGCTGGAACAAAGCCGGATCCCCATTGACGAGAATGGCGAGATTATCAGCACTGGCGTTAGCGTTGCCCCAGATTGGATCATTGAGATTCTTTCTCCCCAGCAGAGCCAGATGAAGGTGACGCGCAAAATTTTGCACAGCCTGCGCTACGGGGGCCAACTGGGCTGGCTGATCGATCCTGAAGAACGGGTGGTGCTGGTCTACCGACTCGATCGCTTACCTGAGGAATGGACTGACGATGCTATTCTGCCTAGCTTGCCAGCGCTAGATCTGGCGTTAACCGCCGAACAACTGTTTGGCTGGCTCCAAATCAATCACCGCTGAACCTGTAGAGCCGGTACGTCGCCACCATGTCCTCAGAACCTGGCATAGGGAATGCCACCAACCACGAATTTCCCTATGGCGGGGATTTGGGCGAACCCGCGGGTTCGCCCCTACTTGGAAACCTTGCGTAGGGGCAGACCACGTGTCTGTCCTAAATTTGGCATGGGGAATACCTCCGGTCGCGAATATTCCTATGGCGGGGTAGGGGCGAACACACAGGTTCGCCCCTACCGGGGGCTATGCCTACGGCATTTTTCTCATCCCCGCATCTCCTCTGTAACTGCGGTAGGGGTATATTGCAGGCAGTCGAGTCGGTTGGCGGGCATGGTCAGGTAGAGCACGTCGCCGTCGGTCAGAGTCACGTCGAGTAGGTCGTGGCCATGGAGCGTGCGATGGGCCGACTCGATGTATAAGGGCACCAGATTGGCTGTCTGGGCCACGGTCTGAATTGGCTGGTTGTAGAAGGGATGGTGGGGGGTGATCAGCGTCGCGATCGCCACCCACAGCAGATCCCCAGACATGCCATTGCCGAGGATTCTTCCTCCGAGGGCCGCAGCAGCAAAGGTGGGCGCGGCCAGATCCATCGGGCTGAGCACCTGGTCAAACTCAAACACCTGCTGCAACTGCTGGGCAAATTCGGCATCAAAAATGCGAACCACGGCGGGCACCTGGGGGCTAATGCTGCGGGCCGTCAGGGCAATTTCTAAATTCACCGTATCGTCGCTGGTGACAACGAGCAAAGCCTGGGCCGAGGCCAGGTTCACAGTTTCTAACGTAGAGGTCAGGTTGGCATCGGCGATCATGACCGGAATTTTGAGCGCCTTGACAGCGGGCAAAAAGCGGTTGTGGGCATCCTGCTCGATTACGGCTACCCGATAGCCAGTTTTGTGCAGGTGAATGGCGGTGCGATAGCCCACCCCACCCAGCCCGCAAATAATGTAGTGGTGCTGGCGCGGCATGCGGGCCACGCTCCACAGACTCTGAAAATGCGATCCCAGAATAAAATCGTTCAGCAGGGCGTAGCAAATGCCAATCACCCCCGCCCCCACCAGCATCATCACAGCGGTGAAAACTTTGATGCTGGCCGAGGAGTCTTCTGCCACCTGTTCTTGGCCCCCGGCCCCGGTGATCATGCCCACCGAGAAATAAAGAGCATCGACCCAGCTAGTGTTGAGGTCGTGCCACAGGTAGGTAAAGGTGGCCAGACCAATGGTGATCAGCAGCGCCAAAATCACTAGCAAAGTAGCGCGGGCGCGGCGGCGACCGTGGTCGAGGGTGACTAGCAGCCGCTGCCAAAATTGGGCTACATGGCGAGACTTCAGGACAGGCTGCTGAGGTCGGGTGGCCACCACGATGCGATCGCCCACCTGCAACACCTCCCCCGTTACCACCGCCGTCACCAGATCGATGGAGCAGCGGGCCGAGTGGTAGTGAATCAACAGCTGGGATCGGTTGTCCCACAAGGTTTTCAGCAGCTTGCCGTGCCAAGGATGGGCGGCATCGATCACCTCCTCATACATCGGCCAGGTGAGATCGAACAGGCGCAGCTGCCCGATCGCCCGGTTGCCCCGCGCCGCAAAGGCAAACAGCGGAGCCGCCAGCGCCGCCGAGCTGAGGCTGACATGGTGGGGCAGGGTGTGGTCGAGGCGCTCCCCTAGGCTGATGTTAAACAGCCGGTTGATGATGCGAATGTTGGGGTTGAGAATGCGCGCCTGGGTCAAAATCGCCAGGTTCAGGGCGTCGTCGGAGGTGGCCAGCACCAGGGTATGGGCCTGGTGAATGCCTGCTTGGGTGAGGGTGGTGGGCGATCGCAGCTCCCCCACCACAATCTCGCCCACCACCTCCGGCATAGGGTGGTAGCTAATGCCCACCACCTGCGCCCCCTGCTGCCGCAGTAGACTAAAAATCCGCAGCCCCGTGCGCCCCAGCCCGCAAACAATGATCTGAGGCCGTGGCAGCGAGGGCAATTCCCGAGGGGTTAAGGATGTCACGGCCATTGCCACCAACCACAGATACTACGATCTGTTGTCGAGGCTGGAGGCGGTAGCCGCTGTAGCCTGGGGCACGTTGTCTTAAAAGTTTGAGGGAGACTAAGGGCGGAAAGTTTTGAGTTTTGAAGTTTGAGTTTTGAATTTATGCCTTCAACTATTCACTCAAAACTCAAAACTCAAAACTAAGCACCCAAAACTTCCCCTATCTCCCCCATCACTCCAACCCGTCCCCAATCTCCTCACTCTTCCCCCGTACCGGCGGCAGCTTTTCTACCAGACCCATTTCAAAGGCGGTATCGGGTAGATCTCCAGCGATATACTTACCCGGCTCAAACATGCGACCGGGGGTGAAGCACATCTGCCGCAGCTCCACGATTTCGGTGTTTAAGAACATGTCGCGAGATAAACGTCGTTCGAGGCCCATAGCATTCTCCTATTCGTCTAGCTGCCAGAGTTCGCGGTTGTAGTTTTCATCCAAAATACGCTTGGGCCGCAGAATGAGAATCATTTTGCCCAAGATGGGGGTGTCAATCGGGCTGGGTGACCAAACGATGGCCAGCCGATCGCCCTCGGCGGTGAGAAAGTAGCCGTCGTCATCCCAGGTGCGATCGCTGCGATCGACCACCACCAGCACCGTGTCATCGGCGGCATCGGCGGGGTAGTTGGGCAACTGGCGAGCCTGGATGAGAATCCCCACTGGGTCTTCGGCCCGAAAGATCACCTGCCAGCCGGGTACCGCAATCCAGGCGCTGGCCCCGTTGGCGCTGACCATGCTGAAGGGCTCTTCCGCCACCACCACGGGCACCGCCTTCAGGTCATCCACCGTCAGCGGCATCTGCCCCACCACGGGGATCATGCGCGGCAGCTCGCTTTCGGTTTCGAGCCGGTAAAGGGGCAAGCGGGGGGCGGGGCGATCTTTAACTACGGTAAAGTCGGTTAGCAGCTTTTCGATGTGCTGGCGGGCGGTGGGGCTCTGGGCAAAGCGCAGGCCCTGGGCAATCAGGCGCGATCGGTCTTGCAGGTCATCGTTTTGGCGGGCCAGCTTCCAAAAGTGGTAGGCGATTGCATCCCCCGGCCCATCGTCAAAGCCCTGGGGCTTGTCTTTGCGGTAGGCATATTCTTTGATCGGCTTCACCAGATCGCGCACCTCCTCGGAGTCGATGCCGTGCTGCCGAATAAAGTCGGCGGTGGCGGCGCGATCGCCCTGGGAGAGCACCCGCAGCTCGTAGAGCGCATCGCTGCCCCGCTCGGTAAAGTGGGCCACGGTCGCTTCCGCCACCCCCACCTTGAGAATGGACTGGTAGACCTGCTCCGCCACCATAATCTGGTTTTGGTGAATGGGCTCAAAGCCGGTTTCTTCAAAGATTTGCTGGGGGGTGTACCGCGCCTTTTGCAGCGCCTGGCAGCCCTGGGCCCAGTTGACCCAAGTGCCCTCTTTACGCCGCAGCCGCAGCAGAACATCCTGCACCGCATCGGCATCGGGGGGAGACGAAGAACCAGGATAAACCATTGCCATTGCCACGTGAACACTATTAATCTCCCTGACTCTATCGCGGATGGCAGCCCTTCACCGCTACCCTCAAATAAAACTCAGGGAAAATTTGGGGTTGACGACGGTACCCCCCTTAGGCCACTATTGTTGATGCGTTCAGCGAAAAAGCTGACGCACGAGGGGCTATAGCTCAGTTGGTAGAGCACTTGCATGGCATGCAAGGGGTCAGCGGTTCGAATCCGCTTAGCTCCATACATTAAAATAGCTAACCTATGGTTCAGCTCAAGCCCAGGTTTCAAAGCTTTGAAGAGTATCTGGCCTACGACGACGGCACAGAAAAGCTGTACGAGCTTTTTAATGGAGAACTGATTGAAGTGCCGCCAGAGTCGGGCTTTAACGTTGAGATCGCTAACTTAATTTTTGCCACCCTCTTACCCATAGTTGGCCCCCGGCGTCTGAGGGGACATGGCCTAGAACTTGAGGTGCGTGGCGAGCCTAGAAACCGCTATCCAGACTTTACGGTCATTCATTCTGAACAGGTTGACCAACTGAAGCGGCGCAACACCTTGCGCCTCTCTATGGGGCCACCGGTCTTGGTCATCGAAATCGTCAGCCCAGGGGAGGTGCAGCGCAACCGAGACTACGTGGCTAAGCGGGGGCAGTACCAGGATTTGGGCATTCCTGAATATTGGATTGTTGATCCGCAGACGGCGACCGTGCTGGTGTTAGCGCTGAGAGATGGCGTCTACGAAGAGTTTGCGACTTTGAGCGGCGGCGATCGCCTGCAATCCTTTCAGTTGGGCGTGCTGGAGATCACGGCGGCAGCACTCTTCACCACCGCCGATACCGAAAACTAAGACCAGAACATGGCTACCACAGGGCAACCAAAAGAAAAGGGATCGGCGGACGTTCCACCGATCCCTCTATTGCTGGTTCAGAACAGGAGGTCTAGGAACCTAGAAGGTGTAGCCTAGACCGACAGAGCCATTGACCTGAGTGGTGTCATAGAACGAGACGTTGACACCACCATTGGCTACGATGCGATCGGTGATGCGGTAGTCAACCCCACCGGTCAGCATAGGGCCGACCGAAGTAGAGCCTTCGGTAGAGACCGAGAGGCCACCGCCCAGGTAGGGCAGCAGACGACCGTTGTCGGTAACCGCGTTGAAGTCGTAGGTCACGGGCAGCAGGAAGACGGTTTCGCCATCGTCGCCATTGAAGTCGAGGTCGCTGATGACGCCGGGGCGCACCGAGATGTTGTCGGCTACAGTAACCTTGCTGTTGATCGAGAGGCCGATGTCGTCACTGATGCCGACGCCTGCGCCGACGTAGTTGTAGTCAGTGCTGGCATCTTGGGCGTTAGCGGCCATGGGCATAGCAGTGAGGGAAGCAGCGGTAAGACCCAAGGCGATCGCAGCGATAGAAAGGGTTTTCATGGTCATTCTCCAAATGCAAACTGTGTGTTGTTGACTGTCTTTTGTTGAGAAGCCCACCCAAAACGGCCAATGCGATTGATGAGTCGATGCCATTAGGTCGGGATGGGTCTGGCAGAGAAGCGGTTGTCTTCGCTTTCGCCATGACACTGTTGTAGCGCTGGAGCCTAGGCACCCCTTAGCGAAGCCATGACACTTTGTGTAGTGGGTGACACTGGCCTAACAGTTTACAAACCGCTACAAGTTTCTCAACCCCTTATCTGGTGGGGATTTACGGTGTTGGCGAGGACGTTGAGGGGCGATCGCGGCCCATCTAAAACCTCACCCTTACAGCGTTTTAGCGGGCAGGCTGCCCAACTGGCACAGTCAACTGGCATAGCCCTTCGCAGGCAAATCGGCGGGTTTGTTGGGCTTCAAGCGGTGGACTGTAGGTCAGCGATGCAAGCAATTTAGGGTCGCAAGGGATGATCGCAAGGGCGATCGATCGGCGATCGCGGGACTTGACGGTGTTCTCTTAACCTGGCGCTTCCATAGCCATCGGGATGAACAAAGCCAGGGCGCTCGGGGATTAGCCCTGACTCTTGATCGCCGCGTTGATCTGGTTAAAGATTTCCTCAAACAGCTGAGGGGGCGCACCGCCCGGAATCAGCAGGTCATTCATGATGAAAGAGGGCGTGCCCTGGAGACGAAGCTGCTGGGCCAGGGCGAGGTCTTGCTGAATGGCGGCTTCGGCCTCGGCGCTGGCGCGATCGCGGTTGAACTGCTCCATATCGAGCTGCATAGCCTCGGCCAGCTCAATATAGAGATCTTCACCCAGGCGGCTTTGGTTGACAAACAGGCCGTCGTGGTAAAGCCAAAACTGCCCCTGCTGCCCCGCTGCCCAGGCCGCCTTAGCCGACGGCATCGCCTCGGGGTGAATCTGAGTGAGGGGAAAATGCTTATAGACGTAGAGAATTTCGTCCTCGTGTTGACCCACAAACTCATTTATGTTGCCCGCCGCCACGGCACAGTAGGGGCACTGAAAGTCAGAGAACTTAAACAGCACAATCGGCGCGTTGGGGTTGCCCTTAGTGGGCGAGGAGCCAATTAAACTGGCGCGATCGGTCGAGGTGATCACCTCGGTGACGATTTCCTGGTGGGCCTCGGGGCTAGGGGGCGGGCTGGCCTGGTTACGCCGGGGTAAGAAAATCAGCAGCGGCACCGCCATGCCCACCAGCAGAGCGCCAGTAATGCCCCACAGCAGCAGTTTGGATTTGCGCAGCCGCGCCAAGATCTTATCCATGGGTGTCCTTTCCTGTGCTAGTGCTACCCCCCATCATGCCGTTCTGGGGGTTAGCCTAGCCAGCTTTTTCCTATTGCACCCCTACCGTTTGCAGGTGAGCGAGGCAGCGGGGGGCTCTCCCTCATAGATGCGTCGCCATACGATGTCATGCAGGCGGCGCTTAGCCCGAGAAGCCCGCTGGCGCAGCGCGACGTCACTGGCCAGGGGCTGCCCCTCAGCGGCTAGCCACCGGCTAATCTGACCCCACGACCAGCCGCGCACGGTGCGCAAATAGAGCAAGCAGGTGCCAGTGGGGTCTTCTTGATAGAGCAGGTGCAACGCCTGGTAGAGCAGGTCTAGCTCTTCGAGCAGCACCTGCTGCTGCATCAGGTTGAGGCGAGAGTCGGGCAGGATTGCCTCCATCACCTGGGGGTCGGTGGCGCTGGCCCGGTGCTGGCGCTTGCGTTCGTAAATAACGTGAAAGGCCGTGGCCTTGAGCCAGGCGTAGGGGTTGCGAATGACTTCTCCGGTCTGGAGCTTTTTTTTACCCCGCAGATAGGCCTCGTGAAGAATCTCGTAGGCTTCGAACTGGGCGTCTAGATGGTACTGCTGAAGGGTTCTCTGAATCGTTGTGAGCAGGGTGTAGGCATGGGCGTTGTCTTTGCTAAGAATTTCACTCAGCGCTTGATCGAACACATCTTGGGCAGGAGCATCGGCGGGGGGGCGGAACTCATTAAAACCACTGGTGTCGTCAGATTGGCTCATATTCCCTAGGGCATTAGGTGCGGCATCACTCACTTTTTAAGTGATGTAAGTAGCTCCACTGTGACAATTCAGATTGCGGAAACTAGCCCCTAAATTAAGTCTCAAGTAAGTCTCAAAAAATTCTGGATTGGCCTGTCACAACCTGAGGTCTAGGGTCACTAATAGACTAGTGCAGCAATCCCCAGACCCCGTTGGCCTCGGCTAAACACCGGGTTAGTTTGGGGCTTTGCCGTGGGTTTGACGGGGCGACGGCTGGCTGATCTCTGTCTGTGGCTCACGGCGCTGCATCCGCACCCAAACAACGGCAGCCCATGCCGTTAATCTACTTTGCTTTCCCACGGAGGCACGCGAGGAGTCATGAACACAGAACAGGCGACGGCACCCCTAGCCGATCCTTCTATGGCAGGCGCTTCCGGCTCTGCCATAGTCGATCAACTCACGGCCCCAAAAATTGGCCCCATTGAGGAGCTGAGCCAAGCGCTACAGCATCACCACACCACGTTAGTTGACTATTGCACCTTGGCCCTTCAGCCTCAGCTGTCTGCCGCTGACGCAGAACGCTTGGGCGCTATTTTAGACCAGGCCATTGACGACCCTCTGCTCAGCTTTTGGCTCGACGAGGCCGATGGCTGGGTAGGCGAACACCTCAACCTCATATCCGAAGAGGGTTTACGGCAGCAGCAGCACAAACTTCAGCGCACCCTGGGTCAAACCTGGGTCGATACGCTGTGGAACGACTTGCAGCATAGAACTAAGACGCTTCAGGCCTACCTCAAACGGGTGGGGGTCTACAGCGGTGCCATCGACGGCATTATGGGGCCTACCACCCAGCGCGCGATAGAATCTCTAAAGACGGTCTATGCCGACGATCTTCCCCTGGGTTGTTTATAGGAATCGGGACTATGGGTCAGCAACGGGTAGGGCGACCACGGCAGGGAGGTTTCTTGGCCCTGGTGATGGGTCTGCTCATGGCGCTAGGCCTAACTCTGGGGGCCAGCGGCGCGATCGCATCCCCACCACCACCGGAAACCGTCACCATTCACCTGGGCACCCCAGCGGACAACCTGCGGTTTGAGCCCGACCAGCTCAGCTTTACAGCGGGCCAGCGCTACCGCCTGGTGCTCGACAACCCCAGCCCCGAAAAGCACTACTTCACCGCCAAAGACTTTGCCGACGGCCTCTGGACCCAAAAGGTGCAGGCGGGCGATGTGGAGGTCAAAGGGGCGATCCACGAGCTAGAACTCAAGCCGGGGGCGATCGCCGAATGGGTGTTTGTGCCCGAGCGCCCCGGCCTCTATGAGCTGCACTGTGCGATCGCAGGCCATGCCGAAGCCGGTATGGTAGGGCAGCTTGAGATCGTATCCGCTGGTTAGGGGTACCCTTCAAGTACAGTCCGCAGAAGCACGCTAAGGGCCGTGGTTTAATGAATTAAGCCATTAGGTTGCGGCGATCGCCCTAGGGGGCCGATCCTTGACCATCGCCGCGCTTCGCCTCATCAGGGACATCGCTTCTGTGCTACCCCTCAACCCTCAGCGGAGATGACCTTTCAAACCCCTGCGGGCACCACCACGCTGTCCCGTCGCCTCACCATTCAAGCCGCGCTTGATCAGGTGGTGTCCCAAGAGGCCCACCGCAACGAACTCCAGCTGTCCTACGTGCGGATGGGAGTGCTGCTGATCTCCCTACTGCTCGACGTAGCGGTGTTTTTGTTTCCCCAGGTGCTGCTGGGCAAAGACCACGTGCCGCCTACAGTGATGATCATTAGCCTCTGCGCCAATCTCGTTGCCCTGGGGCTGGTGGTGATTTTGCGCCAGGGCCTGTCTATGGAGGCGCTGCACCGCTGGCAGGTGATCATCCCCATTTTTGACAACCTGCTGCTGTGGGCCTTTATCACCAATATTTGGCGGGTGCTAGGGGCTACCCAACCGCTGATTGTGACCAACGTGGTGGCCTTTTGCAGCCTAGTGGCCGTATCGGGGGGGCTGCGCCTGAGTCGCCGCGCGGCGTTGCTCACCTCGCTGCTGGCCCTGGCGAACTTTAGCTATGCGGCGGTGCTGTTTCAACTCAACCTGGCCCTGGCTCTGTTTGCCGGCATTACGGTGTTTGGCACTGGCTATTTGGGCATGCGGATGGCGGTCATCGTGCGCCGCCACGTCAAAAATGAGTCGGGGCGCATGCTAATGGCCCAGTTTTTACCCAAATCCATTGTCGAAGCCGCCTTCGAGTCGCCGTTAGAACTGCTCCAGCAGTCCCAGAAGCGCGATGTTACGGTGGTGGTCACTGATCTGCGCGAGTTTACCCACTTTGCCGAAGCCCTAGAACCCCAGGCAGTTCTGGATTTTCTCAATCGATACCAGGGGTTGCTCGCCACCATTGTGGAACACCACGGCGGCTGGGTAGATAAATTTATGGGAGACGGCATGCTGGCGGTCTTTGGGGCTCCCGACCCGCTCGAAAACCACGCCCGCAGCGCCCTCACCGCCGCCACCGCCATGGTGCGGGAAGTGCCGCGAATTTCGCCCCTGGCCATGGGCGTAGGCGTGCATTCTGGCCCTGTGGTAACGGGCTGTTTGGGCACCAGCGGTCGCCTTGAGTTTACGGTGATTGGCGATACGGTGAACGTGGCCGCCCGGCTCGAAGCCCTGACCAAAACCCTAGGGCACGGTGTGCTGGTTAGCGATGCCACTCGTCAGCGCGTGGGGGCTTGGCCCTTGCAGTCGGTAGGGCTACACCCCATTCGAGGCCGGGCTCAGGAGCTAGAACTCTTTACCCTGGCTAGGGCGCTGCCATCCTAGGGGCTATGCCCTCAGATAGAGGTTGTTGACATAATATTGTGGCATTTCTAGGAGTAGGGCATTTAGCCTTTTGCTAGCTCAGATACGATTTTATAGCTATAGCAAGAGCAAGTCTGATCGAGGCATTTCCCATTTCCCAGATGAACGTTCGAGCGTTTTTAAGGGTTTTTGGATGTCCTAACTGACGTAACTATGGCTATGCAACGCTACGGAAACTCTTATAAGACAAGCCCCGCCAACAGTGTCGAACCCGTAATGCCTCCGGACTATCCCGATGACTCCTTCGCCATTCTGGCTGTAGACGACTCTCCAGACAATTTGTTCCTGATCGAATCGATTCTGGATGACCCCGACTACCGCATGACCTGTGTGGAGAGCGGCCAGGCTGCATTAGAGGTGGTGCGACAGGTTCCTCCCCCCGACCTGATTTTGCTCGATGTGATGATGCCAGGGCTCGACGGCTACGCCGTGACCCAAAAGATTCGCAGCGACGCGACCTTGCCTTACATTCCCATTTTGCTAATCACTGCCCACGACCAGTCGAGCCTGGTGCAGGGGCTAGACGCTGGGGCCGACGACTTTATTCGCAAGCCGGTGGATGTCAATGAGCTGCGGGCCAGGGTGCGATCGCTGCTGCGCCTCAAACGCAGCATGGATGGCCAGGCCAACATGATTCGCCAGCGGGACGACTTTGTGGCCCGTCTCACCCACGACCTGCGCACGCCCCTGGTGGCCGCCAACCGCATGCTCAAGCTGTGCCAGGGCGATGCCTTTGGCCCCATGCCCGAGGATGGCAAAGAGGCGATCGCCACCATCATTGACAGCAATCGCCACCTGCTCAGCATGGTCAACACGCTGCTGGAGGTATACCGTCACGAGGCCGGTCACAAGGCGCTGACCCTGTCGCCAGTCAATCTTCTCAACTTAGCTGAAACCGTAGTGACAGAGCTGGCCCCCATTGCCGCTGAGAAATCCCTGACGGCTGTGCTGTGTCGGGCTGACCGGGTGGACGCTTCTCGCACCGCTGTTTCCGCCGCTAACGGCACCGGCACTACAGATCAGTTCACTCGGGGAGAGGGGCTGTTAAACGACGATGCGTTTACCGTAGAGGGCGACCACCTAGAACTGCGCCGGGTGATTACTAACCTGATCGGCAATGCGATTAAATTTACTGACACCGGCAGCGTCACTGTTACGGTGGGCAATGCGCCGCATCTGCCGCCTGAGGTTGAGGTGACCAGCAGTTATCCTCGCGATCGCCCCTGGGTATGGCTATCGGTGGCCGACACCGGCATCGGCATTCCTGCCGCCGAGCAGTCTGGGGTGTTTGAGTGGTTTCGCCAGGGCAACCATGCCCGTGCGGGCCACGGTCTGGGCCTGCACCTGTCCCAGCGTCTCGCCAAGCTCCACGGCGGCACCATTGCCCTCACCTCTGAAGCTGGCCAAGGCAGTTGCTTCACCCTTTACTTGCCTCAGCCCGGCAGCGCAGGGTAGGGGAATTCCTTGACCCATAGGGGTTTGCCTCGCCGGGGGTTAGCTAGGATGGGATTACCTTCCCACCTACTCAGGGCGACACTATGCGCATCGGGCTACCCAAGGAAATTAAGGATCAGGAATTTCGCGTAGGGCTGACCCCAGCGGCGGTGCAGAGCCTCTGCCAGCGAGGGCACCAGGTGTCAGTGCAAGCCGGGGCCGGAGCCGGGTCGGGCTTTGGGGATAGCGACTATGAGGCCGCCGGGGCCAGCCTAGTTGCCGATGCGGCCACGGCCTGGAGCCAAGGCATGGTGGTCAAGGTCAAAGAGCCCCAGCCCTCCGAATATGGATTCTTTCGCCCAGACCTGATGTTGTTTACGTATTTGCATTTGGCAGCCGAGCGATCGCTCACCGAAGCGCTAATGGCCAGCGGTATTGATGCGATCGCCTACGAAACCGTCACCACCGCCGACGGCAGGCTACCCCTGCTCACCCCCATGAGCGTGATTGCCGGGAGGCTGTCGGTACAGTTTGGTGCCCGCTACCTGGAGCGTCAGCAGGGCGGGCGGGGCGTGCTGCTGGGGGGCATGCCCGGCGTAGCCCCCGGCACCGTGGTGATTTTGGGCGGCGGCGTAGTCGGTACCGAGGCGGCCAAAATGGCGGTGGGCTTGGGAGCTAGGGTGCAAATCATCGACCTCAACGTCGAGCGGCTGGCCTATCTCGAAACCCTGTTTGGTTCCCGCGTTGAGCTGCTCTACAGCAGTTCTGCCCAAATTGCCGCCTCGGTACCCCAGGCCGACCTGCTGATCGGCGCGGTGCTGGTGCCCGGCCGCAAGGCCCCCACCCTGGTTTCAAGGGAGCTAGTGGCCACCATGCGCCCCGGCTCGGTCATTATCGACGTAGCTGTGGATCAGGGCGGCTGCATTGAAACCCTGCGCCCCACCTCCCACAGCCAGCCCACCTACGTTGAGCAGGGGGTGGTTCACTTTGGGGTGCCCAACATGCCCGGTGCTGTGCCCTGGACGGCCACCCAGGCCCTCAACAATGCCACCTTGCCCTACGTGCTCAAACTGGCCCACCACGGCATGGATGCCCTGGCCCTTGACAGCGGGTTGCAGAACGGGCTGAACGTTTCAGCCGGGAAGCTGATTCACCCGGCCGTGCGCGATGTCTTTCCTGACTTGGCGACTCAACCAGCTGAAACTCTGGCAGCCATCTAGCAACTTATCTGCGGCAGGAAAGCCAATTGTCAATGGGTTGAACAGTGAACAATATCGATCTTATTAAAGAACTCTACCGAACCTTTCGTGAGCAAGATTACGATGCATTCCTGGATATTTGCACAGCAGATCTGGAATGGATGCAAAATGAGGGTTTCCCAAACGGTAAGACCCATCGAGGTGCAGCCGAGGTGATCCAGAACGTGTTTGAAGCCAACCGAGCCGATTGGATCGGCTTCTCCTACGAGATCGAAGACTATCTAGATGCTGGCAATGCAGTGGTTGTAGTGGGGCGATATGTGGGGAGAAACCGTATGACAGGCAAGCCTCTGGATGCGGCTGCCACCCATATCTACGATCTGCGGGATGGCAAAGTCTGTCGTTTTCGGATGTTTGCTGACACAAAAACTATTTGGAATGCGATGACCTGACGCATCCCGGCCCCAGGTTAATTCACGATCGCACTGCCGTGGGCGCGAGGATCGTCATTAACAGCGCTCTGCCGCGACAGAAAATCCCCCTCCACCTCTGAAGTGCGGCCAAAGGTCTGCTGGTGGGGCAGGGGAGCCTGGGCAATCAGCGCGTCTAGGTTGTCGCTGAGAATCTGCCGGGGCTGTTCGCCAACAGCGGTGGCGATGGGATGGGCATCGGCCCCCATATAGACAAAGTGGGGAATGCCTTCGACCCGGTAGGCCAGCATTTCGGGCAGCCACTTGTTGTTGTCGATGTTGAGCATGACGAAATTGACGCGATCGCCGTACCCGTCCCGCAGCTCGGCCATATCGCCCGCCATCGCCTGACAGCTAGTGCACCAGTTGGCGTAAAACTCCAGCAGCGTGGGCCTGCCATTGGTTTGGGCCACCTCGTAGGGCACAGCGCTGGTGGCCAGTTCGCTTAGCGAGGGGGTGGTTGACTGGGTGCGAATGCCCAATACCATGGCGATCGCCAGCACAATAGCCGCGATTGCGACCACCAGATTGCGGGCGCGGCTGGTCGGGAGTTCCGTAGGGCTAGGGGAAGGGTCTGACATAGGGCGGCGGCAGTCTCAGCATGGGATGAGGGCGGGACACCCTGGGTCTCCGGTTAGGATAGAAGCAGCCCGCTAATATTTAGTGTAAAAGAATCGGGGTGTAGAGGCGGCCATGAAAAAACGGGTTAAGCTGATTTTCCCCAAGCGATCGGTGCACATGCCGATCACCTACCGACTGGCCAAAGACTTTAATATTGCCGCCAACATTATTCGCGCCCAGGTGGCCCCCAACCAGGTAGGCACCCTGGTGGTCGAGCTGTCGGGCGACATCGACCAGCTCAACGACGCCATCGACTGGCTAGAAGTGCAGGATATTGAAGTGTCGAGCGCCAGCGGTGAGATTGTGGTGGATGACGACCTCTGCGTCCACTGTGGGCTCTGTACCGGGGTCTGCCCCACCCGTGCCCTCACCCTCGACCCCGAGACCTACCGGCTGACCTTTGCGCGATCGCGCTGCATTGTCTGTGAGCAGTGTGTGCCCACCTGCCCCGTGCAGGCCATTTCCACTAATCTTTAGCTTGTCCCTCGCGAGGCAATCGCCATGAAATTAGATCGCTCCCTACAGACCGTGCTCCAGAGCCACTGGCTCTCGTGGACGCTCTTGATCATGGCCTATGCCACCTACGGTGGTTTTTTGCACCATAACAAGACATCTCCCCTCGGCTGGGCCGTCAGCGGCCTGCTGGCGATCTGGGGGGCCTGGGCCATTACCCTAGGCTGGCCCAGAATGCGGCAGCTGCTGCTGCTAGGCTTTCAGTCTGATCTGGGATACTTCGTTATGGCGCTCGCTATAGCCTCGCTGGCGGTGGCCGCCGTCAGCCAGTTTCAGCGGTTTGCCTACTTCCTCATGCTGATTGCCGTGTCGCTGCTGGCCCGAGTTGATAATTTAATCGCCGGATTTAGAGACGTGGTGGCATTCTTTTGGCTATCGGCCCTGGCGCTTCTGGGTTTAGCCATTAGTTGGCTCCCCCTGCTGTTGCGATCGGCCACCATCCATGGCGCGCACCCCTAATACCCCAGCAACGTAATCACACAAATCTCGGCTTACCCCAATCACAGCTCCCCAGAATCGTAATGGTGCCCACCGTCTCGGTGCCCCATGGCTGTGTAGGATGGTTAACAGCTCCTTGCCGACTGTATACAATGGCGCCTTTGCCGGGCAAATGCCCTCTCCTTACTCAGACAGGGCGCGCCAGCGGGGTTGGGGAGCAACAGTTCTTTTGACGCTAGCTAGAGGGTTAAGGTATGACGGTGGCCACCACGCAATCGATTCCGGCTTTTTGTGAAGGCATTCAGCACTTTGGGGAGCTGCTCCCCGAGTTTGCGGCCTACGGCCAGACTGCGGCGATCGCCCCAGACCAAACCGCCGTATCTTCGCCCAGCGACCCAGAAGCCGTCTACCAGACCCTGCTGGCCGCCGACGCGCTGCGCTACCTCACCCTACAAGTCACCGCCAGCAAAGAGTCGGGCCACCCCGGCGGCTTTGCCAGCATCACGGAGGCGATCGCCTCCCTGGTCATGCTGGGCCACAAAAACATCATTACCGAGGTCGGCCACCACGCCCCCGGCTTTTACAGCAATGTGTTTTTAGATCGATCGCTGGAGGATATGGGGATTGAGACCGTACAGCAGCTGTGCGATCGCTTCCGCGAAACCCACGGTCTGCTGGGCCACCTATCCGGCCAAATCCCCGGCCTGCTCAACCCCGCCGGGCCGCTGGGCCAGGGCCAGCACTTCGCCATGGTCGGGGCCAAGCTGCACCCCGGTGTCCTGTTCCCCGTCACCATCGGCGACGGCGGCCTGGGCGAGCCCTACATCATGAGCAGCTTTGGCCACTTCAACACCGCCTACCCCACCGTCACCAACTTCCTGCCCATCCTGGTGTGGAATGGCTACAGCCAGGAACACCACAGTATGGTCTCCACCAAGTCCAACCAGGCCATGGTTGAATACTGGCGCGGCAACGGCTTCCAGGAGGTAGTCCTCGTCGATGCCAAAGACTTTGACGACGCCGATCAGCCCGGCGATTATGTAGACAGCACCGCCTTCTCCTTTCCCCAGCGCTTTGCCTTTACCCAGGCCGTGCTCGAAGCCACCGATAAAGCGGCCAAGCTTGCCCTGGGCGGCACCCTCACCGTCTTAATTGTCAAGCAGCTCAAAGGGGCAGGCGTCCACAAGCGCGGCGCCCAATCCCACAACCTCTACCCTGGCGACTCCCTCCAGCGCGACTACATCGTCAGCGCCCTCACTACCCGCGCCCTGCATCCCGACGCCTGGGCACTGGTGCGCACCAACTATGAACGCTCCATGGGCGGCCCCGGCGCTAAAACAGCAGTCACAGAATCGGTACTACCCCTGGCCGACCTGGGCACCCTGCCCCTCAACGAATTCCCCGTCGGGGGCGATAAGCAGGTGGCCACCACCGCCATGGGAGCCCTGGTGGGCTATGTGGGCCAGCAAGATGCGCAGTTTGTCGTCACCAACGCCGACGGCAACGCCGCCTCTGGCATTAACAACATCAACCAGGCGCTCAAAATCATTCACCCCACCACCGACGCCACCTACTTTCAACAGCCCCAGGGGCAGGTGTATGAACCCCTCAGCGAAGATGCCTGCGCCGGGTTTGCCGCTGCCCAGGCTCTGTTTGGTGCGCGCACCCTCTGGTGCTCCTACGAATCCTTTGCCATCAACGGCTTGCCCATCTGGCAGACCGTCACCCAGGCGATGGCTGAGCTGCGTCGCCCCACCCCCTCTACCATTGCCCTATTTACCGCCGGTGCCCTAGAACAGGGCCGCAACGGCTGGACCCACCAGCGCCCCGAGGTCGAAAACTACTTCGCGGGCATGCTGCGCAACGGCAACGTGTACGCGCTCTTTCCAACCGACGCCAACAGCATTCAGGTGTGCTACGACTGGGCGCTGGGCACCCGCAACAAAGGCATCACGATCACGGCCAGCAAGTCGCCGCTGCCCGTGCGCACCACCTTCGAGCAGACCCGCCGCGCCCTAGCCGAGGGAGCGGTAGCGTTGACTAGCACCGCTGGCGATAAAACCGTTGTGTTTGCGGTGATTGGCGATATGACTCTGATACCCGTGGTTGAAGCCGCCGAACAGTTAGCGGCTAAAGGCATTGGCAGCCGCATTGTGTCAGTGGTTAACCCACGCCAGCTCTATCGTCCGACCGATGTGGCTTGGGACATGTGCTCTGAACCCGACAGCAATTTCTTAGACGATGCCGGGTTCGAGCGTCTTTTTGGCGGCGACGTGCTGATTGGGGTGACCGGTGGCTCTAGCGCTATGCTAGAACCCATCATGCTGCGCAGCACGTCCCCCCGCGATACCTTTTGCTGGAAACGCGGGGAAACCACCGCTAGCGCTGGCCAGATTATGGCGCTTAACGGGATTACCGCCGACAACTTTGTGGCTAGAGCCACCGCGCTGCTGGGCTAAGGTTGGGTTCAATCGCCTTTGAAGCCATAGTGGCTTCAAAGACAAAAATAGCCGATGGCTTTGACTCTGCTTAGCCATCGGCTATTTTTTTGTTTTGCTAATTCCTAATCTCGGTTAGGTACCCCCAACGTGATCAGGAGTTTTATTCTCCAGCAGCAGGTGCTGGTTCGCCAGCAGCGGGCTCTGCCTCTTGGGCTCGAATGAAGTTGAGCACCTCCGTAGAGGGAAAGAGCCGCACCTGCTGAAGCTGGGCATCCAGCTCAGGGTCACTATTGCTGCTCATGGTAGCCAGCAGCCACTCTAACGACAGCACCTGCACCACAATGTTATCGGCGGCTTCGGCGTTAGTCTCTCCATAGCGATCGAGCAGGGTCTGCAGATCGTTACGCGAGAAAAACATCGGCAGCGAAGCCTGACCGTCTTGGTTAATGGTGAGGTAAGGGCCGTCGGCACCCTGACGAGCTATAAACAACGGTACCCCTTGAAAATTAGATTGAAGCTGTGTCGCCGTATCTAACTCATCGCCAATGGGAAGATACAGCAATGGGACTTGCTCTTCATCGCCGAGAACCGTTTCCTGGTACAGGGTACCGAGATCCACCAGGGCTACCTCAGCGCTGGGATCTTCTTCTCGGGCGCGGGTCAAAAACTCTTCAGCCGCCTCACCGTCAATAAAGACTACGGGCACTTTCACTTCCTGATCATCCACCTCTGCGGCAGCGGTGAGGGGCTGACCGTCAGAGTTCAAAATTACAAAGACCGGCACCTGTTCAAGCTTATCGACAATGGCCTCTTCCCCCAGGGCGGCGGCGGGTAGAGGCATCACCAGACCACCACCCAGCAAGCTACCGCTGGCCAAGACAGTCAACAGGGGAAGGGGCCGCAGAAGGGCAGAAAAGAGGTGTCTCATAGGATATTTCGTCGTGGCGTAACGGCAAAGAAGCGGGCAAATGATCGTCAATATCACTGACTATAGATACTACAGACAAGGAGGCTTTTGGATGGCTCCCTGTGACAGTCCTACTATCTGCCTAGGGCAAGCCACTATACTCAAAATCGGGATGACAGGATTTGAACCTGCGACATCCTGCTCCCAAAGCAGGCGCGCTACCAAGCTGCGCTACATCCCGTAGACCAACATGTCCACCAGTATAGCCTGCTTTTTTGCCGGTACAGCTGATTCATGCTCAGACAAATGCCGTTCCTTATCAACGCAGGTTTTCTATGGCTACCCCAGCCTATCGCCTCGATCAGCTGCCGGGGCTCAGCCCCACCCACGCCCAGGGCATGACTCAGCTGGGCCTAACCAGTACTGAACACCTCCGTCGTTATGGGGCCACCGCAGACCACCGCCAAACCCTGGCTAAGAAGATGCAGGTACCCCTGCGCTACGTCACCAAGTGGGTCATTTTGGCCGAACTGGCTCGGGTGCCTGCCGTGGGATGTCAGTTTAATGGGCTACTGCTGCACGCTGGCATTATCTCTGTGGCACAGTTGGCCGACTCTACGGCCCAGGGGCTCTACACCCGATTGCGTCGGCTGCATGTGGCCACCCTCCAGCGCAATGACCTGTGCCCTACCCCTGACCAGGTTAGCCTCTGGATTCAGCAGGCCAAAGCCCTGATTCGCTCAGCCTAAGCGACCATAGCAGGCTCAGCATTTTGCCTGGTTAATGTTTTGAGCACCGGCCCTATATTTAGAACCTAGTCGGGATACCAGAACATGCCCTTGATGCCTTCTGGATCGGGCATAAAGCCTAGACCCTTATAAAACTCAACCACCTGGGGATCGGCAAACAGCGTCACGTTGCTGATGTCTTCACTCCGCAGTTTTTTGATCAGCTGGCGCATGAGTTCTTTACCTAGACCGCGCCCCTGAAAGTCGGGATGCACGACCACATCCCAAATCGTGGCGTTAAAGGCATGGTCGGAGGTAGCGCGAGAAAAGCCGACTAAGCGACGGCGAGCACCGCGCTGCTCCCACATAGTAACGACTAGGTAGCTGTGCTGAATGGCTTTTTTAACTTTGCGAATGGGGCGGCGGGCCCAGCCGACAGCGTTGCACAACTCTTCGAGTTCGTAGAGATCAAGGTCGCGATCGGTGCTAAACACAATCGTCGACCCTTCACCCTGCTCGGGCAGAGCTTCTAGGACGGTATTCACCGATCTTGTCTCCCCGGACGCAGCGCCATCAGATCCGACAAAAAGACTTTTCCAAAAACCCATGCAGGCCCTGTCTGATAATGAGGTGGCACAACGTTCAGCAGTATAAGTTTAAACCCTCACTAACGCGGCACCGTGGCTGCGGCTAAGGGTTAGACTTAAGATCTGAAGACTGTTTCTCATAGTATATCCCCATAAAATCCCCCTGCTTCTGGCAACACTGGAGATTTATGCGGGCTGCTGTAGAGCGGGTTGGCGGTGGGGGCTGGTAGGGCGATCGCAGCTTCAGCCAAGCGGATCGATGTAGCCCTTCTATACTGCTTTAACGCCTCTGCCCAGCACTTAGGAGGTTTCCCCGACGACAGCCTCTGCCCAACACGTTAGGACGGAGGTTAGATTCTCGTCTTTGCTAGGGTTTCCTGATGCGGCAAATGTTAACGTTACCTCCATGGAGTTCCATCCTTCCCACCATGGCCGCTGGCTTAAACCCCTCAACGGTTGAGCTGTTGAAGCGCTTCAACCGAGCTTTTCCGCAATTTTATGAGCAGTTTGTGAGCAGCGAGATTCAGCTGCAAAATCTGCGTTTGGCCTACCAGCTCTACAAGCAGCGCAAGGCGGTACTCGACATTAAACCCGAGGGCAACAAAAGTGCGCTGCACTTTGTCTACCGCAACCAGTCATTTTTGCTGAGCGATATTTTTGGGGTGCTGGCAGCCTACGGCCTAACCATTCATAATCTCAGCCTCTATGGGCAGATCTATCCGCCCATGCTGGTATTTATCAAGCTGGTCGTGTCTCGGGGGGGCAAGGCCCTAAGCCCCAAGACCACTGAGAATGTCTGCCGCGCCATTCAAGAAACGCTGGCAGGGCATTTTGAAGTGGAAGAAATGCTGACGGTGGAGTTCAATCTCAATGCCGGGCTCGAACGCGTAGAGACAGAGTTTTACGTGGATCCGGTTTTTCATCTGCCGGCGCTGCTGATTGAAGCCGACAACCAGCCGGGCCTCTTCTATAAAGTGATGTACGCCATCTGGCAAGAAGACCTGCTAGTGGTCAATGCCAATCTGCTGGTCTGGCGGGGGCGCACCCGGCTCATTCTTTACCTGCTAGGCCCCAACGAGAGCCTGATTCCAGACTATTTGGGGCAAAAAATTGCTGATGGCATGCGCTACCGCCTGATGAGCTAGGGTACGATGGTCAAAGACCGGCCTCAGAGGCCATTGCCCCATGGCCACTACCACAGTCTTTGGTGTCCCTCACTACTATCAGCTCACCACCGAGGGCGAGGCTCCACCCCTAGTTTTTATCCACGGCTGGTTGCTCAGCCAGCGCTATTGGCAGCCGATGGTCGATGCCTTATGCACCGAGCACCCCTGTCTGAGCTACGATTTACGGGGCTTTGGTGAGTCGCGCTATGGCCTCGATCGCTACGACCCAGGCATCCCTGCGGCAGCCCAAGCCTGGGGAGCCTCACGCTCGCCCTACGGCCTCGGGGCCTATGCCCGCGACTTAGCCGGGCTGCTAGAGCAGCTCAACCTCGGCCCGGTTTGGTTAGTGGGCCATTCTCTCGGGGGCAGCATAGCGCTGTGGATGGCCCACTGCTATCCACAGCAGGTGCAGGGGGTGGTGTGCCTCAACGCGGGCGGCGGCATTTACCTAGATCGTGAATTTCAGCAGTTTCGCCAAGTAGGACAGTACATTGTCGGCTGGCGGCGACCCTGGCTCGGCCAGCTGCCGCTGCTGCCGCTGCTGCTGACGCGCATGATGGTGCACCAGCCGCTGGCCTACCGCTGGGGCCGCGATCGCTGCCAAGATCTGCTCCAGGCTGACCCCCAAGCGGCCCTGGGTGCCCTGCTAGAATCGACCACCGAAGCCGAAGTGCACCTGCTGCCCAGGCTAGTGGCCTCCCTTGAGCAGCCCGTTCACTTTATTGCCGGTTGCCAAGATCAAGTTATGAACCTGCGCTATGTGCACCACTTGGCGGGCTATCGCCGGGCCGCTCACCACGGCAAGAGTCCGGTGGTTGAGCTTGAGAACTGTGGCCATCTGGCCATGCTAGAACAGCCGCATAGGGTCACCCAGGCGCTGCGCAGCATTCTAAAAACCCCTTTACTTCAGTCTAAAAAGAGCTGAGCACAACCGGGAGAAATATTGTCAATTTTGATAGGGTCAGGGTGAAGCGATTTGCCCTAGCCACACAATTCTAAAAATCAGATACAAAACAAAAGAGATGCCGACGACTGGCCGTGTTTCGTCTCGGCATCTCTTCTGGTTCGCTCCTCACACAATTTCAATTATAGGCTGACCTTGAAGGAATGTCACCCCCTAAAATCGGTTTAATTGAACAGTTTTTCTTATAGGGCTTTGACCATGGGTCTGTCCGGTGGGCGATCGCCGGGCAAAAGAGCCTGGGGCGACAGCTACAGGGCTTTAGCAAGATGGCGAATTGGGCCGACTCACCCGACTGTTTAACCAGAAAATCTAGGGAAAGGTTCCGTACAATGTCGCCGATTCGCTAGAGGCGCTACGAGAAATTACGGGATCTCTGTATTAGTATTGGATGGTTTACGTAAACTTCACGATGACAAATTTACGAAAACCTGAGTTTTTTCAGGTTTTCTCTTGCTAAGAGACTGTCTGAACTGGAGGGATCGTCCGAGCTAAAGCCTGAATCTTCCGAGCAATAGGGCCAATTAACGGCAGCTATAACGCTGCTTGGCCCCCAAGGGAGTGGTAGTCTACCCTGGGACTGTCTGACGTTGCCCACTTATCCTGAGCGATCGCACCCTATCCTTTGCCCTATGGTCACGGTCTGTACCGCCTAACCAGCTATTGCTATGCAATCATCTCCTCGCTCCGACAATGCCCGACCGTTCTTGACCTGGCAACGTATTACTGACTGGGCCCATGCCCACTATCGGGCCAGAACCTTTAATAAAGACGAGCGCATCCCCGCTCGGTCTGGGCTGCTGTACCTGGTTGAGCGGGGCTCTGTGCGCCTAGTGGGCAGCGCCCAGGGTGCCGAGGCCGCTCCAGAGTTGACTGATCCAGACTTGGATGAATCTGGGGATGACGACACCGCCAACGGGTTAGCGATCGGGTTGAGTGAAGAGGCATTTTTGGGGTTTGTCGGAGCCGGTCAACCCTTTGAAATTGTGGCTCAGTCACCCTTCCTGCTGCAGAGCTTTGCCCACGTCGATCAGACCACCGTAATCTGGCTGTATTGGAGCGATCTCGACAACTGGCCCCACTTCCGGCGCGAGGTGCTAGACGCCTTTCGCTACCAGCACCAGCGCAAACTGCTGTGGTTGAGCACCTTAGGCCAGCGGCGCACCATCGATCGCCTGCTCGGCTTCCTCACCCTGCTCATTGAAGAATTTGGTGAACCCTGCGAGTCGGGCTATTATCTGCCCTGGTCTCTCACCCACGCCCAAATTGGCAGCGCCATTGGCTCTACGCGGGTGACCGTCACCCGGCTGATGGGCAAACTGCGCCAGCGCAAGCTGATTCATATCTATAGAGATGGTTTGATTGCAATTCCAGCTGACCCCGCCACTATTCGAGAGGCGTAGCCGCTTCCAGGCAAGCGTCGCTAGGGACTGAGATTAAGGGGTTCTGCCGGTGGGGTAGCGGGCGTTGCAAGCTTAGCACCGTTCTTTTCAGCCACATTTTTTTCAGAACCAGCAGGCTTAAAGTTAAGCGGTAGATTAGTAAACTGCGGCAGAATCTCGGCTGTAAAGGCGGCAGCGGCCTTAGATCGGTAGCGATTGGGGTTAAAGATAACCGAGAGAGTACGATTGACGACCACAGAATCAATTTTGGCCCGATGCAGCACCCCCATCTGCAACTCTTTTTCGATCGCGGAGTTCGACACAAAAGCCACCCCTAGCCCAGACTGCACCGCAGTTTTAATCGCTTCAATGGAGTTGAGCTCCATTTCAATTTTGAGACGGCGGGTTTCGATGCCACAGCGGGTCAGCACCTGGTCAATCACTTTGCGAATAGTCGATTGCGAGTCGAGGGCAATGAAGTGCAGCTTATATAGATCTTCTCGCTGAATCACCGCCTGGCTGGCCAGCGGGTGATACATCGGCATAATCAGTGCGAGTTCGTCTTCGGCGTAGGGCACTCTCTGTAAAGAGTCCTGGAGTTCAGGAGGAAGTTCGCCCCCAATAATCGCTAGGTCAACCTGGCCGTTGGCCACACTCCAGGCAGTGCGGCGGGTGGAATGCACGTGCAGCTGCACCGCGACATCGGCATATTTCTGCCGAAAGAGGCCAATCATGCGGGGGAGCAGGTAGGTGCCGGTGGTTTGACTCGCGCCAATGATCAGGGTGCCTCCCTGCAAATTTTGCAGATCCTCAATAGCGCGGCAGGTCTCTTGACATAGGCTGAGGATGCGATCGCCGTAGCTCAGCAGCAAATGCCCGGCCTCGGTGAGCTGAGCCCGTCGCCCCCCCCGATCAAACAGCGGCACATCTAGCTGACGCTCTAGGTTTTGCACCTGAAGGCTGACCGCTGGCTGAGACACATACAGACTGTCTGCCGCTCGTTTGAAGCTGCCCTCCGCTGCAATGGCCTTGAGAATGCGCAGCTGGTCGAGGGTAAAGGGAAGGTCAGACATGGGCATTAACCCTAACGTACGATAATCCTGGGCTGCCAACAAATCATGATAGTAATACAGGCTGCGCCCCGTGGTGCCGCCGCACCAGCCCTGGGTAAACTAATGACCCAAGCTCATGCCCCTTAAGACCAGTGCTGTAATTAAGTCTGCCATCCCTAGATTACTTGGTTCGGGACACTCAACACCAAAATTTAGAGCGAGACCCCAAAGGATTTATGAAACGTCAGGTGATCCAGAATGTCCTGAATTTACCCGGCATCTCTGGGATGGCGCTGATTGACGGACGCAACCGCCCCTTCTTTTTTGGGCCAGATATTAGCCTCAACTCGCAGCAGCAGGATGCCCTCGCCCAGGGTATTCAGCAGGTGGTTGAGACCACTCCTGCCCATTTCGACACATTTACCTTCCGCTTTGCCCATCAGCTGGCCCATATCTACAAGCTCGAGCAGGGCCTGATTTTGCTGGTGCTGATCACCGATCAGATGTCCTTATCAGACTATCGCACGGCCATTGGTCAGCTCAAGGCTACTCTAGTAGAAGCCCCCCACAATGCGGTGCCTACCTTTCGGCTGCTGGCTGGCTGCGTCACCCTCGGCAGCCCCGTTAGCGCCGCCGAGATCTCGGCGGTCGAGGCTCCTCAGGCTGAGCCAGTAGCCGCCGATCGGGGTACTCTAACGCCAAGCTGCCGCGAGGTGATCGAGGGCCTCAACCACCTCAGTGAGGGTGCCACCCAATACCTGGGAAAAACCATGGTCATCAACACCTGGAAGCAATCTCGCCCGGCCCACCCCTGGCTAGAACAGTTTGAGGTTCAAAAGGATGGTCACTTTACCGTTGCTGCCGATAGCCAGATACCGCTGACAGCCGAACAACACCAGTGGATAAAAGACTGGGTAACGGCCTTCTTAGGACGCGGCGGTCGAACCATCCGCAATTTTCAAACCCTGGTTACGGGGCAAACCCTTACCCCGCAACAGCAGTTGCTTTTGCTAGGCCCTCCGCCCAGGGCCTAGGGAGGCGCAGCCTAAGCGGGGCTGGCTTCCAGGGCCACCGCTACCCTCTCGGCTATTTCCCCTATTCCTTAACCCCCGTTGCAATCCATGGCCAAAACCGTCCGCCTAGAGCCCATTGCCCAAGAAACCTCCGTTGAGACCAATGGCAACCTGCTGTCGGTACTTTTAAACAAGGATTTAGACGTGCTCAAAGAGTGCGGCGGTCGCGGCATGTGCGCCACCTGCCACATCTACGTGCAGTCAGGGATGGAGGCCCTGACCCCGATCAACCGCCGCGAACAGCGCACCCTAGAGGTAATCACCTCCTGCAAGCCCAATTCGCGGTTGGCCTGCCAGGCAAGGGTGGTGAGCAATGGCGTGGTGGTCGAGCTACCGCCGGGGATGTACGTCAATTCTCTACAAGACATTGAAGCGCTGATTGGCCGCCGGGCTGACCAAGATCTGCTGCACCCGATTACCGGTGAGGTGCTGGTAGAGCAGGGCAAGTTGATTACGCGATCGACGATGGCCCAGCTGGAGAGCACCGCTAGCTTTAAGGTGGGTGAGTTCTTCAGCCAGAGCAAGGATCTGTAGGCTAGGGCCAGTCGGCGGGGGCCAGTGGTCAGGGATAGCGATGCCGAACCCCAGGAAACATCTGTTATGGTAAGGCAATGCCGTAGTTGAGTTTTATACCAACCCCCTATGGACTCTGCCCCTCCCCTGAGTGCTCGCCATGAGCAGGTGCTTCAGGCCACCATTCGCCACTACATTGCCACGGCAGAGCCAGTTGGGTCACGGGCGTTAGCCCAGGAATATAACCTGCGGGTTAGCCCAGCTACGGTGCGCAACACCATGGGCCTGCTAGAGAAATATGGACTGCTCTATCAACCCCATACCTCGTCGGGGCGAGTGCCCTCTGATTTCGGCTATCGGCTCTACGTAGACCGGCTGATGTCGCCGTCGGCTCGGGTGGGGCGGCGGGTGGATGCGGCATTGTCAGAAGAGCTGCACTGGATGGGCCGCAGCCTGGAATCGCTGCTGAAGGAGGCCACCCAGATTTTGGCCCAGATCAGTGGCTACCTGGCGCTGGTGACCGTGCCCCAGGCTAATACTGTACTCATTCGCCACATTCAGCTGGTGGCAGTAGACGGGGGCCAGGTGCTGATGGTGGTACTGCTCGACTCGCTGGCCACCCAATCGGTGGTGATACAGCTGCCAGCAATATTGGGTTCGGCCACATCGGGGTCGGTCGGAGAACCCGGTCGGCGGGATCTGGAAATTTTGTCTAACTTTTTGACCCATCACCTGCGGGGGCGGCCCCTGGCCGATGTGACTACGCTCAACTGGGGCGATCTTGATGCTGAATTTGAGCACTACGGCGTGCTGCTGTGCCAGGCTTTGGGGAATTTAGCGCAGCGATCGCAGGCAACCGAGACGCCCCAGCTGGTGATCAGCGGCCTGGCTGAGGTGCTGCGCCAGCCAGAGTTCTCTGATGCCCAGCGAATTCAGTCGATCGTGCGTCTGCTAGAAGAAGACCAGTCGCAGCTGTGGCCATTGTTTTTTGCCACCCCACCTGTAGCGACCCAAACGCTGAAGGGCGTAGACGTTAAAGTGTGGATTGGAGCTGAGAACCCGCTGGAGCCGATGCAGGGTTGTGCCTTAGTCGTCTCTAACTACACTCGCCACGATACCTCCGTTGGCAGTGTCGGGGTGCTAGGGCCAACCCGTATGGTCTACGAGAATGCCGTGGCCGTGGTTAAGGCGGCAGCCGACTATCTATCCACTGCCCTAAGCGAATAGGGATATCCCTGGGAGCAGCCCAGACCGGGGAGCAAGCGCCGTGATTATTACAGAGCTACTGGCTATTTTGTCGATCGCAGCGGCGACGGGGCTGCGGCTAGCGCTGCCGCTGCTGCTGATTGGCCTGATGTCTGGCACCCAACTGTGGTCAAATGTGCCGCTGCTATCGCGGCTGCCTCCAGCCCTGGTGCTGGGGGTACTGGTGAGCTGGTCGATGGCTGAGCTGCTGCTCTCTAAGAGCCGTGACAGCCAGCGATTTTTTCAGGGATTGGAGCTGATATTGAGCCCTGGGGTCGGCGCTTTGGCGGGGCTGGGGGTAGCGCGAACCTTTGGCCTAGAGGGCTGGATCTACCCACTGATTGGCCTGATCAGCGCTCTGCTGGCTCTGGTGATTCAGCTGTTGCAGATGGGGCTGTTTTTTCGGCCCCGTCGCCCGCCCCTGTGGAGCTTTTTTGTGGTCGATGGGCTGTGTATTGCGCTAGCCGTGCTGGCCTTTGATGCCCCCAACCAGGGGGGCATTATTGCGCTGCTGCTGCTGTGGCTGGTGATTCGCACCTCATACCTGTGGCAGCACTGGCCCCGGCGATCGCGGCCTTAGAGGATGTTTGAAAAGTGTGACGGGGTCAAAGATTATGCTAGTCGCCTGACCATAATACGGATCATAGCGAGGTAAATGAGGGTTTCCGACGTTTGCGGCAGCCGTTCGTAGTCTCGCACTAAGCGTCGACATCCCATCAACCAGCCAAAGGTGCGCTCGACCACCCAGCGTTTTTTCAGCAGGACAAACCCTTTGGTTTCTTGCGGTCGTAAGACGACCTCAACAATCCAGCGGCAGATATCCATCACCCACATCATGAAGTCGGGGCCGTCAAAGCCGCCATCGGCCCAAATCAGATTTAGCCTGGCGATGGACGCTCCCATTTCCTTGACCCGAGAGAGCACCTGTTTGCCACCCTTGCGTTCGGGCACACTGGCCGCAGTGACAAGCACCCGCAACACCAGTCCCAGCGTATCGACGGTCATGAACCGTTTGCGACCTTTGATTTGTTTGCCGGCATCGTAGCCCACCGCCTCATGAACCATCGCCGCACTTTTCACGCTTTGGCTATCAATGACGGCTTCTGACGGTTGGGCATGGCGGTCTCGCTCGATGCGCACCCATTCTCGGAGACGGTCATGAACACTAATCCAGGTGCCGTCCTTGCGCCAGGTTCGAAAGTAGGTGTACACCGTGGGCCACGGCGGAAAGTCTCCCGGTAACGCCCGCCATTGCACCCCTTCGACCAACAAATACAGGATGGCGTTGAGAATCTCCCACAAATCCACGCTTCGGGGCCGTCCACCGGGCTTGGCGGCGGGCAGTAAATCACTCAGGAGCTCGTACTGGTCTCGGGTTAAGTTGCTGGGGTAGTCTTTACTCATAGCCTCACTCCGGCGGGGTGCATCCCAGTTATGTAATGAGCATTAATGCTTATGTTGGGATGGCGGTACGAGCGCTAAGCTTTGGGCACTGTTCGCGCTAGTAGTCAGCCTCATGGATGCATCCAAACAAGCCCGCCT
>JAHHIH010000023.1 GCA_019358835.1 Tildeniella torsiva UHER 1998/13D | reverse complement strand
CGGGTCTTCTAGCGTTTCAAAGTGCGCTAGCAACGTCCCTGACTCAGACCCAGAGGTACTCATAGGATGTCCTGCCTCAACATCTATCCTGAAGTATCTCTCATCTACGAGTATGCGTTTGCCCTGACCCGTAGCCCCTGTCTCTCTGAGTCAACCGGCACAAGCGTAGAGTCTGACCAAAACCTAGTCGCCAGAGTCAACCTCAATTTCTTCCCAGGGGTTGGAGTTAACGTTGCGCAGACGCTTGAGCATCCAGTCAAAGCGAATGTTGCCCATGGAGAGCATATCGCCCATCTCGTCGAGCCCAGCCTCGTTGGGGCTAGCCACCGGACGCCAGTGCTCGCCCTGGAGGTGCTTGACGGTGCTGCGCAGGCGGCTCGAGAGCAAAATGGCCAACGCTCGATAAAAGCGTGAGGCAAACCACATGTCTTGCTGCAGCTTGTGGCGCAGCTGACTACAGGAAATGGCCAGCACAATACCGGTTTCGAGGGCCGTCACCGTCGCCGAAGGCGGTTGACCATCCACAAACGACATTTCGCCCACCACCTCACCGGTTGCAAGCTGAGCAATGGGCTGGTCGCCCATGGCCGCCACCGAAACCTCTAAGCTGCCGTTTAGAATGAGGAAAATATCGTCGCAGGCAGCACCCTCACGAATCAACACCTCTCCCGGTTGCAGCTCTCGACGCTGACCCGCATCAATCAGCCAGTCAACGTCTTCATCTTCTAAAACTCCGAGAATAAATACCACACGCTTCATGGCTGCGGCCCCACGTCACAATACTCGAACCGCCCATGGCGGTGATAACAGCACCCACTGGCCTGCACCCCAAGGACAGAGGCCAGCAGAGGAACATTGCCGTATCGCTACCTGATGTCAATCATGCCAGTTTTCTAACATAGCCTACGATGGGATGTAAGGAACATTGCCCTAGTATTGGTGTTCTGCAACAGTTCTCAACACCGGTTGAAGGATTGAGACCTTGGCCTTCGGGCTACTAGATATTGCCCATTCTCTATTTAAGTTTCCCATGACCACTGCAACTCCAGGGACGGCTACGGCAGCCTCAGCCCTCACCGACGACGTGGCCGTGCGCGCCTATTTTTTAGGTCAAAGTATCGATCTAGGCGCCCTGGCCAAACCCAGCGGCCCAGCGTCGGCCCCGTCGTCGCCGCTGATGGTGCCCGTCGGTGAGGCAGGGCAGGGAGTGCTGTTTAGCTATGGTGCCGTAGTGCTGTTTGGCCTTTCAAAATCAGCTGAACAAGCCTTTATTGCTACCCTCAAGCCCCATATTGAAGCCCCCATTGAGCAGCCCGAAACCGAAGCCGCTACGATTCGCCTGACCCCCAACAGCAGCGGCAAAGTGCAGGATGGGCTGATTTTTTTGTCGTCCCTCGACGGGCGGCACCTGCATCTGGTGGCCGACGTGATGGCTAAGAGCGTTGTTTTGGCCTACTACGAGATCGGGGCCGCCGCCGTGTTCGATCGCATTGAGCCCTACGCTGTGGAGCTACAGCACCAGCACCGCCCTAGCGTTCAAGGCGATCAGTTACTCAAGCAGATTGGCCAGACGCTGATGATTCAGCACAAAATTGTGGGTCGAGTCGAAATCGTCGATAAGCCCGAGCTGCTGTGGGAATACCCTGAGCTGGACTTCCTTTACCACCGCCTGGAAGACGAGTACGAAATTCGCGATCGCCACTCGGCCCTAGAGCGCAAGCTTGACCTGGTCAGCCGCACCGCCGAAACGGTGCTCGATCTCCAGCGGCACCAGACCGGCCTGCGGCTGGAGTGGTATGTGGTGCTGCTGATTGTGGTAGAAGTGCTGCTGTCGCTTTACGACCTGTTTGTTCGCCCCCGCTGAGGTACCCGATGGGACAATCTATTGTTGTGAATCAAGCCGAGTTTGAGCAAGCGGTGCTGCAACCTTCGTTTGAGCGGCCAGTGCTGGTCGATTTTTTTGCTACCTGGTGTGGCCCCTGCCAACTGCTCAAACCCATGCTCGAAAAGCTCGCCCAGGAGTACGACTTCACCCTGGCCAAGGTCGATATTGACGCCAACCCCGAGCTGGCCAAGGCATTCAAAGTCGAGGGGGTGCCCGACGTGCGCATTGTCAGCCAAGGGCAGGTGCAGGAGGGGTTTGTGGGGATGCTGCCCGAGCCGCAGCTCCGGGAGCTATTGGCCGGTCTAGGTCTGCAATCCTCCCTAGAGCAAGATTTGGCGGCGTTTGAGGCTGCCCAGGCCAGCGGCGACAAAACAGAGATCTATCCGGCCCTAGCCACGCTGCTGACCCGCTACCCCAACAACGGCCAGATTTTGCTCAAGGCGGCTCAGGTATATTTGGTGCAGGGGGATGATGCCCTGGCCAGCCAGTATTTAGATTTGATTGACCCGAGCGATCGCGCCACTGCCGACCAAGCCGACGGCATTCGCGGCCTGCTCACCCTGCGTCAATCCTTAATCGACCTGGGGGACTCTGATCTAGATATTGCCTACGGAGCCGCTGGCCAGGCAGCGCTAGAGGGTGATTTTGCCGCTGCCCTGGAGGGGTTTTTGGGAGTGGTGGAACGCGATCGCAGCTACCGCAGTGACGCCGGTCGCAAGGCCATGCTCACCGTTTTCAAACTGCTGGGCGACAGCGACCCGCTCACCCTTACCTACCGCAAGCGCCTGATGCAAGCCCTTTATTGAAGCAACCCTTTACTTAGGAAAGTTTGAAGAATATGAGGCTAAAAGCGTTTGGTTAAAGCCACGACAGTTATTCTAGAAGTAGTTCCCTAAGCTGATTTTTTAGCATTTTGGCCAACGCTACCTAATCGGTAAACCCTATGTCACTCTTGGCACGCTGGCTTCAGTTTTTGCGATTTCTCGAAGGGCTGTTAGAGTTTTTAGACTTTCTCACCACCCCTTTGGGTCTGGTAGCCAGCATTGGGCTGGGGCTCTACACCCTGCTGGTGTTTGTGGGCACCGATGCCTCAGCCGCCGCCACTTTAGCCGGGTCAGTCGCCCTAGGCCTCAGCTGCCTAATCACCCGCCCCGACTTCTAACCTCCTTGCCAAAATCTAAAATCGCCAATCCAAAATTCCCTGCCCCATGCTCCCCGCCGCCGAGGCCGAAGCCAAAATTCTCGATCTAGTGCCACTGCCGACCGAGGTAGAGGAAGTTTCCCTAGATGCCTGCCTGGGTCGCGTTCTCGCCAAAGTTATCCCCAGCCCCCTCGATTTTCCCCACTGGGATAACTCGGCGATGGATGGCTACGCCGTGCGCTACGAAGATGTGCAGGGAGCGAGTGCTGAGCAGCCCAAGGTGCTGACGCTGACGGAGACGATTCCAGCGGGGCGATCGCCCCAGCTTCCCGTCGGCCCAGGCCAAGCCGCCCGCATTCTCACCGGCTCCATGGTGCCCGCTGGAGCCGACACCATCGTGATTCAAGAAGTCACCCAGCGCCAGGACAATAGTGTTTTGGTGCTGGAGCCCCCAGAGCCGCAGCAGTTCGTGCGCCACCGAGGCAGCTTTTGCCGGGCGGGTGATGCGCTCATGGCTCCAGGCCTCTCCATCGGCGGGCCAGAGCTGGCGGTGCTGGCCTCAGCCCAGTGCCTTCAGGTGCCGGTATTTCCTCAGCCACGGGTAGCGATTCTCTCCACGGGCGATGAGTTGGTCATGCCAGACACGCCGCTTCAGCCAGGGCAAATTGTGGACTCTAACCAGTACGCGCTGGCGGCGTTGGTGCGGCAGACAGGGTCAATTCCCCTACCTCTGGGCATTGTGCCCGACCAGCCCCAGGCGCTGAGGGCTACGATTCAGTCAGCGCTGGCTCAGGCGGATGTCATCGTGTCGTCGGGGGGCGTCTCTGTCGGCGACTACGACTATGTGGATGAAATTTTGGCCGAGTTGGGGGCGACGCTGCACATTCGCTCGGTGGCGGTAAAGCCCGGCAAACCCCTCACGGTGGCAACTTTCCCGGCAGAGGGGGGGACTGCGCCGCTGTACTTTGGCCTGCCGGGGAATCCGGTGTCGGCCCTGGTGACGTTTTGGCGATTTGTGGCCCCGGCGTTGCGGAAGCGATCGGGTTTGGCTGCCGACTGGGGGCCAACGTTTGTACCCGCCATCACTCGCGATGTGCTCAAAGCAGGCGGCCAGAGAGAAACTTACCTGTGGGGCAAGCTGGCCGCGACTCCCCAGGGGTACGAGTTTGGGTTAGCGGGCGGCGGCCACAACTCTGGCAATTTAATCAATCTGGCGGGAACCAACGCACTGGCGGTGGTGCCGGTAGGGGAGAAACTGATCGATGCTGGGGCAACAGTCTCAGTAATGGTTGTGGGTTCATAGCAGGTCGGCCCCTTTGATTTCGCGTCGGGTATGACCTCCGCAAAATGCTTACTCTGACTGCCTTTGAGCGATGATCCCACAGACATACTCCATCGCCGCAGAGTTCAAAGGGTCGGGGTCAACGGGCAGCCAGCGATCGCTGCCCACGGGGCCATTGAACTCGACATCGCGAAAGCGGCGGCGATCGCAGTCGTATTCAGTTAAATAATCAGTGCGCTGGGGCTGCCCAGAGCGGCGATCGATGTAGTAGCTGCCCACCCGCACATGCCCCCGTCCGATAGGCTCAATAGAATCGATATCGACAAACTGCTGCTGCTGACCCTGGCTAGCTTCGGCCACCGCCTGCCAGGTAGCAGCCAGGGCGCGCGTCGGGTAAGCAGCCCAAATCAGAGCTAGCCCCAGCACAAACGCCATCATTCTGCCCATCCACCACTGCAATCCTGGCCCTAAATGCAGCAGGACATGCTTAAAAAATTGCGGGCGTTGTTTCACGGTGGGCGATCTGAGAGTATTGTGGGCTCAAGTTTAGGCAACGATGACGCAGCCAAGACGCAGCGATCGCCCCACCGATCATGAGTTACCCCAGCCATCTTGGTCAAGGCCATGGGGTTAGGCACAGGTAAACAGGAGGCCAGCCGTGACCAGCAAAATTCGCACCATTACCAAAGTCGTTGCGCGATCAGGGCAGGCCGAAGCCCTCAAAGCGCTGATGATCGAAGTGGCTGAATTAGCCCGCGAAAATCCAGGCTGCCTGCGGTTTGAGCTGTTGCAGGGCAACGCTAACCCTGGAGAGCTGGTCAGCCTAGGCGAATGGCAAAACGACGCAGCGTTTCAATCCCATTTTCGCTCAGGGTATATGGACGAGTTTATGCGTGAGATTCCTGAATTAGTCGATCATCCCCCCGATGTCCAGTGGTACACCCTAGTGATGTAGGGATTGAGCCTCAAAGGGTAGGGAAAAACAGTGCCCGATAAGCCCCGATCAGCGCTTCACCCCAAAACACGGTGAGCACGGCACCGATCGCTAAAAATGGGCCAAAGGGCATGGGCTGGCGGCGGCTAATGAGTTTGAGGGCGATCGCACTTCCCCCCACCGCCGCCCCCACCACACAGGCCAAAAATCCACTGAGCAATACTCCCTGCCAGCCCAGCCACGCCCCCAGCATCGCCGCCAGTTTGGCATCGCCGCCCCCCATCGCCGTTTGGCCCAACGCCGCCGAGGCAAACAGGGTAATCAAGTCAAACATCCAAATGCCTAAGACCGCCCCCAATATGCCGCCCAGCAGGCTTTGCATCGGGCTAGGCCAAGGGTCACCCTGAAGCAGCGGCAGCAAAAACTTCACCCCCAGACCGAGCAACAACCCCGACTGGGTAAGGGAATTGGGCAGCGTCAGAGTATCCATATCAATAAACGCTAGCGCCACCAGCCAGCTCAACAACAGCCAGTAGCCAACCGTGAGCCAGGTGAGGCCAACCAGCCAAAACGTTGCCAAAAACAGCGCACCGGTCAACGCCTCAATCAGCGGGTAGCGAGGAGAAATAGACGTGCGGCAGTAGCGACAGCGCCCCTTGAGCCAGAGCCAGCCCAGCACCGGCACATTGTCGTAGGTTTTGAGCTGGGTATGGCACTTGGGACAACGCGAGGGGGGGTGCAGCAGCGATAGCCCCGCTGGTACTCGGTAGATCACCACATTGAGAAAGCTGCCCACGGCGGCACCAAACAGAAACACAAGGGCAGAGGTGACGAGGGCATCCATAACAGGGGCGGCAAAAGGACGATAAACGGCGGGGTTAGGGAATCTAAGCCCGACAGTCGTGGGGGGTGGGGGGTGGATGGGTAAGGGGGACAACCAGTAATCCATAGATGCGAGATCAATAGATTACTGGTTGTCCCAATCTATGGATGGAATGGATAGGTTCAGAATGCCCAGGATGAGGCAGAGGGATAGCTGGTTGGGCGATCGGTCTATGGCCAGCCTCGGCCAACGCCCCTAAAATCAAGGGCAACCCATCTTTCCTAATTCTATGTCCCCCGACGCCACCCCCTTTTCCCTAGAAACCCAGGCCATCCACAGCGGCGGCGGCATTGACCCCGCCACGGGAGCCCTAACAGCACCCATTCATCTCTCCACCACCTTTGAGCGGGATGGCGATGGCAGCTATCCCAAAGGCTATATTTATGGCCGCAGCGGCAACCCCAACCGCGACGCCCTTGAAGCGGCTTTAACTACGCTGGAGAAAGGGGCAGAAACCGCCACCTTTGCCTCCGGGTCTGCCGCCACCTTTAGCCTGCTGCAAGCCCTCGGCCCAGCCGATCACGTGATTGCCCCCCAGAGCGTCTACTACGGCGTGCAGCAGATGCTGAGCCAGATTTTTGCCCCCTGGGGCTTGAGCTACACCCTGGTAGATACAACAGACTTGGCGGCAGTAGCCGAGGCCATGCGCCCCAACACCCGCCTGGTGCTGATCGAAACCCCCTCAAATCCTCAGCTAGCGGTCACCGATATTCAGGCGGTGGCCGACCTAGCCCACCAGGCCAACGCTTACCTGGCCTGCGACAACACCATTGCCTCCCCGGTGCTGCAAACCCCGCTCACCCTGGGGGCCGACTTTGTGATTCACGCAACCACTAAGTACCTGGCAGGCCATGGGGATGTGATTGGCGGCGCAGTCGTAACCCGCGAAACCAACTCCCTATTTGAGCAGCTGCGGCTGGTGCAAACCATTGGCGGCGTGGTGCCGTCGCCCTTCGACTGCTGGCTAACCCTGCGCGGTCTGCAAACTCTGCCTCTACGGGTACGCGCCCAGTCCCAATCGGCCCAGTACATTGCCACTTGGCTATCCCAACACCCTACCGTTGAGCAGGTGCTCTACCCCGGCTTGCCCGAGCATCCCGGCCACGATGTTGCCCAGAAGCAAATGCAGAGCTACGGCGGCCTGCTCTCGTTCTTAGTGAAAGGCGATCAGGACACAGCGATGGCAGTTGCCGCCAAAACCAGGCTGATTGCCCGCGCCACCAGCTTTGGCAGCCCCCACAGCGCGATCGAACACCGCGCCTCAATTGAGAAAGGTACGACAACCGCCCCTAATCTGCTCCGCCTCTCCGTAGGCCTAGAGCACGTAGATGACCTCATCGCTGACTTAGACCAAGCCCTAGGGCTCAAAGACTGACCAGGTAGGGTCGCTAGAGCGCTATCCATAGTCAGGCAGGATACCGACCCAGGAATTCGATCTTTATCCAGACCCCGTTCCCAAACAACTAGCGCCACCGCCAAGCCGGGTGCAAATCCCTCAGGCTAAGCCACTGCTGTCCCTATGGCAGTGGCTTAGCCTGTTTTTTTGAGGCTTAAGTGGCGAAATATCTATGCAAAAGCGTAGAGCTGCGATCGCCAGGCCTCCCCACAAGCACACCAGCAGCTGCGACATGTTGACGCATACCAGGCCAAGCTACCTCAGTCCTCCAAAAGCGGGGCTTTAGCGCAAGCGCAAAATTAATGCAAGAAATTGTTGCACTATCGTTACATATCTGTTACATTAATTTACATAAAGAAACATTCAGCACCCCAGGAGGGCCTCGCAATGTTCACCACCACCCAACTCGACAACGGCATTCTCAACAACTACGCCGTAGAACCTGAAATGTATTTCGCTAGCTACCCCTCACCCGAGCAACAAAAGGGCTACGCGCTGCAAGCCGCGATCGCCACTCTCTTTGTGACTGGCCTAGTGCTGGTCACCCTGGCCGTCAGCTAATTTCGTTCAGTTTTGCAAGAAGTTTCTAAGAGTCTTTGGAGAAGAAGCGCTATGTTTGCACCAATGGTTCTGCTAGTTCGCAACATCATGGGCACTCCAAAATTTAATAAGCTGCGGGGTCAAGCGATCGCCCTTCACTCCAAGACCATTACCAACTTCTGCAACCGCTTTGGCATCGATAGCAAAGAGCGCCAAGCGCTCATTCGCAAGGCCAAAGCCAACGGCCAACGGCTCGGTTTTCTGGCCTAGGTGATATCGATTTAGTTTATAAAGTCGCTGATATAAAAGCCCCTGGCCTTGACCAGGGGTTTTTAGTTGTTGCAGGATTAGATGGGTTTGAGTTGGCTTTGTCCTAGATTAGACGACTACCAACGTTCATTTTTTAACTACTCATCAAGGAAAATCTGCTCAAAAATAGACCGCTTAACCCTAAAATCTATTTCTATACAACGGGCATAGAGATCATCTAGGCTGTCAACTTTGATCGTTCTATCCATCATCATTTTATTAATAACGGCCAGAGTGCCTCTAATAGTTAGGCCAAGGCGTATAGCTTCTTTTCTAGCTGCAAGGTCATCGAGCAAGACATAGTTTACGTTTAACTCAATACCTAGAGCGATCGCATCCGATTCGCCCTGACCTAACCGCTGATTGAGGCTTTGAGCAAGGTTAACTAGAGCAACTGCACGAACTTGCAGAACACCAGAACCAATAAAAGCTTGAACGACTTGGCTAGCAGAGTCTGATTTAACTGAAATTTCATCTGCGACGGATTGAGGAATATAGAAACTATCCGGATAGTTGAGGAGCTGCCGAAGATAGCCCAACTTCGCGAGGAATATGAGCGGTGATGAATTGATAACGATCTGCATTCATTCACCAGCTTTTTTCTAGCTCAACGTCTTCTTCGGATAAATAAGAAAACTCAATCCCCATCAGATCTAGAATCTTGAGGAACTCAGAGGGTTCCAACTGCATGATCTCTGAAGCTTTTCTGAGACTGATGACCCTAGCCAACAGGGCACCGATCAGAAAAAGAAAGTTCTCTTTTTGATCAAGCGTCTGGAATAGCTGAACTTCTGATGCAATTGTTTGAGTAAATTCCTTGTTCATGAGCTTAAACCATAGATTATTTATTCTTCAATGATGAGACATTTATCAAGGTATAGTTAATGGGCTTGGCCTATTTTATCTTGCCTTCGGTTAATAGCGAATGATTATGAATTCCAAAAAGTCTTAACTTCCAAATCTTCATTTAGCTCAATTAGTACGTCACTCATTACAGACCAACCATCAGAAAAAGTATACAACTCTTTTTCTATAGGACGTACTGGCAAGCTTTTATAAAGACTCACATCATCCGACTTAGTTACTTTCTCTAAGACAGAATATAAAATCTCTGAGGCCATTTTCTTAGCTATATCTTCGGCCTTAAAGATATCTGTATCCTCAGCCGTAAAATCACCATGTACAATAGTATTTCTGATTTCAATAAAAAATGGAATCCCTGAATCGTCCATGTACTTCTTCCAGTCAAGACCTAAATCGTTCAAAAAGAAGCGAATGACTGTAGATAGAAAAGGGGTTTTAGTTTCTTTGGAAACCACTAGTTTCCTGAGCCTTTTAATAATGTTTTTGTCGACGAGTTTATTATCTTCATGATTTGCAGCAACCAATTTGGACAAGCCATCCAATTCACGAAACCAAAAAGAATAAAAGTACTCTATTGCAGCACATGCCGCCATTAACTTTAATTCAGCAGTAGATTCATAAACAGTAAGTTTTAAATGTCCAATCCCTCTACTTAGCTGCTTATTAAAAGGACAACACTCAAGAAAGGAAGTAACGTTGCCTAGAAAATGAATACCTTCCGTAGGCCAGGATTTACTCATTTTAGGTATTCTTCTTCTTTCCCAAATAGGAACTATACGACCCCAAATAAATTTGCTTTGATCGGATATTGAATATTCAAAGTAAATTGGCAAGATCTCTCGACCACATACAACACTTAGATATGCACATAAATCGTTTAATAACTCCTCCAAATGCTGAGCTAAGAGTATAGCAAGATTCGCAGAAATATCACCTAAGGAAGAGTTGATGGTTTTATTATCGACTGGAACCCTAATATCTATAAAGCTTAAATTGTATAATGTATCTATATTTTTTCTGAAGAAAATACCATTATTCTTATGAGCAACATACTTCTTGCCGCATTTCACTTCATAACCTGAGTTTAAGCAGCAATACAAACTTTCCTTGTTGATTAGAAAATCTTCCTTTTCACTTTCTTGTACAGGCGTATTTTCAAATTTCACATTGAATATTTTGTCCACCGATGAAAATTCATCGTTTAGGTAAGCTCTTAGCTGAGTAAAAGAGCGTTCGCCATTCTTTAAAGAGATGTCCTCAGGAAGTCCAGAATATGTTATTAGCTTCAAAGCATGAAACTCTGTTGTTCCGTTACTTGTATTGAGAGGCGGCATGGAATATCCGTGTATGAGAATGCCACCCTGAATGATGAGAATTTGCTCCCTAACCTTATTCATCTCAACGGCGACAGAGCACCGACTCTCCTTAGAAATATCTCTCCAGATTAGTTTTATATTGATTTCTGCTTCTTCCACAAAAACCAACTGCAAGATTATCGTTAAAACTAACGGAAAATTTCCAACTAAAAGCTTGGCATCGCCTTGGTATGTCCAATCACCTGGAAATCCACCTATCGATCCTGGGTGTATCATTGCAATGCCGAAACAGCCTATTTGAGTATGTGATTTGGACTTTATGTGAGGTTTAGAAGCTATTCTAAACAACAAAACTCCCCGGAGCAATGCGCCGAGGAGTTTTGAAGGATTTGCCTAACTAGCTAACCTAGCCAAAGCGGCTGGAGGTTGAAGCTATCAGGAAAGCCGCGTAGGTGAGGATGTAGCCCACCGTGAAGTGAGCCAGACCCACAACTCGACCCTGGATGATCGACATGGCAACGGGCTTGTCCTTCCAACGAACCAGGTTCGCCAGGGGAGTGCGCTCGTGGGCCCAGACCAGAGTTTCGATCAGCTCTTGCCAGTAACCGCGCCAGGAGATCAAGAACATGAAGCCGGTCGCCCAAACCAGGTGCCCAAAGAGGAACATCCAGGCCCAGACAGCTAGGTTGTTCATGCCGTAGGGGTTGTAGCCGTTGATTAGCTGAGAGCTGTTGAGCCACAGATAGTCACGCAACCAGCCCATTAGGTAGTTAGACGACTCATTAAACTGAGCCACGTTGCCCGACCAAATAGCCAGATGCTTCCAGTGCCAGTAGAAAGTCACCCAACCAAGGGTGTTGAGCATCCAGAACATCGCCAGGTAGAACGAATCCCAAGCGGAGATGTCGCAGGTGCCGCCACGGCCAGGGCCGTCGCAGGGGAAGCTATAGCCGAAGTCTTTTTTGTCGGGCATCAGCTTCGAACCGCGTGCATCCAGAGCACCCTTGACCAAGATCAGGGTGGTGGTGTGCAGACCCAGGGCGATCGCATGGTGAACCAAGAAGTCGCCAGGGCCAATGGTCAGAAACAGCGAGTTAGCGTTGCTGTTGATGGCCTCAAACCAGCCGGGCAGCCAAACGGCATTGGCGGTTTGAGTCACGCTGTCGGGGTTCGACAGCAGCGTGTCAAAACCGTAGAGCAGCTTACCCGAGCAGGCTTGCACCCACTGGGCAAACACCGGCTCAACTAGAATCTGCTTTTCGGGGGTGCCAAAGGCCACCACCACGTCGTTGTGCACGTACAGACCCAGGGTGTGGAAGCCCAGGAACAGCGACACCCAGCTCAGGTGCGAGATGATCGCTTCCTTGTGCTCTAGCACTCGGTAGAGCACGTTGTTTTTGTTGGCCGCCGGATCGTAGTCGCGAATCAGGAAGATCGCGCCGTGGGCAAAGGCCCCCACCATGATGAACCCAGCGATGTACTGGTGGTGGGTGTACAGGGCCGCCATGGTGGTGTAATCCCGAGCCATGAATGCGTAGGGAGGCAGCGCATACATGTGCTGCGCCACCAGGGAGGTGACCACACCGAGGGAAGCCAGCGCCAGCGCCAGCTGGAAGTGGAGGGAGTTGTTCAAGGTGTCGTAGAGACCCTTGTGCCCTTCACCCAAACCGCCTGCGGGGGGCTTGTGAGCATTCAAGATTTCCTTGATGCTGTGGCCGATACCGAAGTTGGTGCGATACATGTGCCCGGCGATGATGAAGATCACCGCGATCGCCAGATGGTGGTGAGCCATATCCGTCAGCCAGAGAGACTCGGTCTGAGGATGGAAGCCGCCCAGGAAGGTCAGAATTGCAGAACCAGACCCGGTCGCCGTACCAAAGATATGGCTAGAGGTATCGGGGTTCTGGGCGTACACCCCCCAGTTGCCGGTGAAGAAGGGCATCAAGCCTTCGGGGTGGGGCTTCATCGAGAGGAAGTTGTCCCAACCCACGTGAACCCCGCGAGATTCGGGGATAGCCACGTGCACCAAGTGACCGGTCCAAGCCAAAGAGCTGACGCCAAACAAACCAGCCAGGTGGTGGTTGAGGCGAGACTCGGCGTTTTTAAACCAGGACAAGCTGGGGCGAAACTTGGGCTGAAGGTGCAGCCAGCCTGCGAACAGGAAGACCGCCGACAGAATCAGCAGAAAGACAGCGCCAGTGTACAGGTCGGTGTTGGTGCGCATACCGATGGTGTACCACCAGTGATACACCCCAGAAAACGCGATGTTCACCGGAGTCGAAGACCCGGCCTGGGAGAACGCATCTACCGCAGGCTGGCCAAAGTGAGGATCCCAAATCGCGTGGGCGATCGGTTTGACGTTGAGCGGATCTTTGATCCACTGTTCAAAGTTGCCTTGCCAGGCGACGTGGAACAGGTTGCCCGAAGTCCACAGAAAGATGATTGCCAGATGGCCGAAGTGGGAGGCGAAGATCTTTTGGTAAAGATTCTCCTCCGTCATGCCGTCGTGGCTTTCAAAGTCGTGGGCGGTGGCAATCCCGTACCAGATCCGCCGTGTGGTCGGATCTTGGGCCAGGTCCTGGCTAAATTTAGGGAATTTAGTTGCCATGAATCAAAACGGATTCTAGTACGACATTTGAGTCATGAGTGCGGTATGTAGGGGAAAACCCGTAGGGGCAGATCTATGTGTCTGCCCTGGATTTCCCCCCAGGAGATTCCATGACGAGAAACCTAGCCCACCGCGATAATTCGAGCCAGGAAGAAGGCCCAGGTGGTGGCAATACCCCCAAGGAGGTAGTGGGCCACACCCACTGCCCGACCCTGAGTGATGCTCAGAGCGCGAGGCTGAATAGCGGGAGCCACCTTTAGCTTGCTGTGAGCCCACACGATGGACTCAATCAGCTCTTGCCAGTAGCCGCGGCCACTGAACAGGAACATCAGGCTAAAGGCCCAAACAAAGTGGGCACCCAAGAACAGCAGACCGTAGGCCGACAGAGCCGAGCCGTAGGAGCCGATCACCTGGGAGGCTTGCGCCCACAGGAAGTCGCGCAGCCAGCCGTTGATGGTGATCGCACTTTGGGCGAAGTTGCCGCCGGTAATATGACTCACCGTGCCATCGGGGCTCACTGTGCCCCAAATGTCGGACTGCATCTTCCAGCTGAAGTGGAAGATCACAATCGAGATGGAGTTGTACATCCAGAACAGGCCCAGGAACACGTGATCCCAAGCGGAAACCTGACAGGTGCCGCCCCGACCGGGACCGTCGCAGGGGAACCGGAAGCCCAGGTCACCTTTATCGGGTACGAGTCGAGAGCTGCGAGCGTACAGCACGCCTTTGAGCAGAATCAGCGCGGTCACGTGGATGGTGAAGGCGTGGATGTGGTGCACCATGAAGTCGGCGGTGCCGAGGGTCATGGGCATCATCGCTACCTTGCCAGCCACTGCCACGACATCGCCGCCAAACACGGGGCTAACACTGGCCATAGCGTTAGGAGCAGTAGCCCCTGCTGCCGCTGCGTGGAAGCCTTGTACCCACTGGGCAAAGACCGGTTGCAGCTTAATGGCGGTGTCAGAGAACATGTCCTGGGGACGGCCCAGGGCGCGCATGGTGTCGTTGTGGATGTACAGACCAAAGCTGTGGAAGCCGAGGAAAATACAGACCCAGTTGAGGTGAGAAATAATGGCATCGCGGGAACGCAGCATGCGATCGAGCGCGTTGTCCATATTCACTGCCGGATCATAGTCACGCACCATAAAGATGGCAGCGTGAGCACCAGCGCCCACAATCAGGAAGCCGCCAATCCACATGTGGTGGGTAAACAGCGACAGCTGAGTGGGGTAATCCGTCGCGATGTACGGATAGGGAGGCATGGCGTACATGTGCTGCGCCACGATGATGGTGAGGGAACCGAGGATGGCCAGGTTAACCGCCAGCTGGGCATGCCAGGATGTGGTCAGGTTCTCGTACAGGCCATCGTGGCCCTTGCCACCAAAGAGTAGAGGATCGCCTTTGTGGCCCTCTAGAATCTCCTTCATGCTGTGGCCGATGCCCCAGTTGGTGCGGTACATGTGGCCCGCAACAATGAAGAGCACGGCTAGCGCCAGGTGGTGGTGAGCCGTATCCGACAGCCAGAGGCCGCCAGTCACGGGGTTCAGACCGCCCTTGAAGGTGAGGAAGTCGGCGTACACACCCCAGTTCAGGGTGAAGAACGGCTTCAGACCCTCAGCAAAGCTAGGGTACAGGTCAGCCATGAGACTCTTATTCAGGATGAACTGGTGGGGCAGGGGAATATCCTGTACGGCCACACCGGCATCCAGCATTTTGTTAATGGGCAGCGCCACGTGGATTTGGTGCCCGGCCCAGCTGAGGCAGCCCAGACCGAGGAGACCCGCCAAGTGGTGGTTCATCATCGATTCCACGTTTTGGAACCACTCCAGCTTGGGAGCGGCCTTGTGGTAATGGAACCAGCCGGCAAACAGCATCAGAGCTGCCATGACCAGCGCCCCAATGGCGGTGACGTAGAGCTGGAAGCCATTGGTGATGCCAGCGGCCCGCCACATCTGGAATAGGCCAGAGGTAATTTGAATACCGTGGAAACCACCCCCTACGTCGCCGTTGAGGATCTCTTGACCGAAGATCGGCCAAACGACCTGGGCGCTGGGCTTGATGCCCGTGGGGTTGGTCATCCAGGCTTCGAAGTTGGAAAACTTAGCGCCATGGAAGTACATGCCGCTGAGCCAGATAAAGACGACGGCTAGGTGACCGAAGTGCGCACTAAAGATTTTGCGCGAAATGTCTTCTAAATCACTGGTATGACTATCGAAATCGTGAGCGTCGGCGTGAAGGTTCCAAATCCAAGTGGTGGTTTTGGGGCCCTTAGCTAAGGTCCGATCAAAGTGACCCGGCTTACCCCACTTCTCGAAGGAAGTAGGTACTGGATCTCTATCGACGATGACCTTGGCTTTCGCCTCCCGCTCGCGCGGGGTAGTTGTCATGGAGACTCTCCTCTCTCTAGACAAAAGCAAATGGAGAATCAATCGCTTTGGGTAGAACTGTACTCAAGTGAGCCGTGGCCCACAGGCACAATCGATACTTAGGCGGTGATTGCTCTTGAGCATTATAGTCTCGTGATTTGACGCTTTTTGACCGGGGTTTACAATAATTCAATCTGCGGAAGCCCTTGATCCATGAGGCTTCTGGAATTGCTCTGATCACAAAATTGATCTCTGAAGCAGGGTTTCATTAACAAAACTCAATAAACAGCCGGGTTGATCTCTCCAAATTAGCGATCGCACCCTCTTTCTGTTAACTAATGTTAATTATTGCTGCTCGTTGCTTGATCTTTAGCGAGTTGTAGAGGGTTTAGAGTTTCCGAAATCCTCAGTGCTGGCGCTGTAGCTGGTGGTATGACCACCCAGGAGGCATCCCTATGACCAGCAGTATTTATTTCGGCAACAATAATATTAAGCATGGCGTTACATTTAACGCCTCAGCCTGCTACGAAGGGCGCGGATCCGGTCGGTAGAGAATGAAGCCAAGAGAATAAGGCTGAGAGCCAGCGTTATGTATATAAGGAGTAGGGAATAGGGTGAGTGATGCGCGGATGACTGCTAAGCCTGAGGTGGCGATCGCCATCCTCTACCAAAACGATCGCTTCCTGCTTCAGCTGCGCGACGATATTCCCACGATTGCCTGGCCGGGTCACTGGGCCTTTTTTGGCGGCCACCTTGAACCGGGCGAAGACCCTGACATGGCGGTGTATCGAGAGCTAGAGGAAGAAATCGGCTACGTCGCGCCCCAGCTGGCGCTGTTTGAGCGGGTGGAGGATGAAGCCGTGGTGCGCCACGTCTACCACGGGCCGCTGGTGGTGCCGGCGGAGCAGTTGGTGCTGACCGAAGGGTTGGATTTGGGGCTATGGAGCGTTGAGGACATTCGCCGGGGCCAGCGGTTCTCAGCTCGTGCTCGGGGGGAGCGTCCGTTGGGGCCACCGCACCAGCAAATTTTGCTGTCTTTTCTAGGGCACCGTAGGATAGAACAGGCTATTTAAAATAGTGTGTTCCTGCCGCCCATGGCTGACTCGTCTGAACAGCTAGAGCTTTTTTCGCCTGAGACGGCGGCGCTGCCCGACTACCGCATTCGGGAGAGCGATCGCGCCCGCCATGTCTCCATCAAAGTGCACCTCAATGGTCAGGTTGAAGTTGTGGTGCCCATCGGCTTTGACCAGCGCCAGGTGCCTGAGCTGCTGCATCGGCGGCGCGACTGGCTGTGGCGATCGCGCCAGCGCTTGGCCCACCAAACCGCTGGGTTAACCGACGACCACTTTGAGGAAAAACCGGGGCAGATCGAGGTGCGATCGCGCCACCAAACCTGGCAGATTCAATACCAGCCTGCTACTACTCGCACCCTGGCCATGACCCAGAGTGGCCCCCATACCCTCTTGCTGCGTGGCGCTGTAGACAACAGTGCCGCTTGTAGCGATCTGCTGCGCCAGTGGCTGAGCCGCAAGGCCCGCGCCGAGTTTGCCCCCTGGCTGCGCGAGCTGAGTTTTGTCGTCAACCTGCCCTTTAGCCGCATTTCTATCCGAGGCCAAAAGACCCGCTGGGCCAGTTGCTCTAGTAACAAGGACATCAGCCTCAATTACAAGCTGCTGTTTTTGCCCCCGGAGCTGGTGCACTACGTCTTCGTTCACGAGCTGTGCCACACGGTGCATATGAACCACTCTGCGGCCTTTTGGCAGCTGGTCGAGGAAAAGCAGCCAGGGCATCAGCGGTTTCGGGATGAGATTCGCGATGGGTGGCAGTACGTTCCCCGCTGGGTTGAAGACTAAGAGTTTTTTGGGAAATAGGCTGTTTTAGGTAGCAAAGGTTTTAGGCTGACGCAGGTGGGTGGAAACAAGCCAGGTCTGCCGCTGGGGCCATTTCGCTGGCCCCAGACCCCCTTCTCGAAGGGCGTTCCGCCGCCCTTCACCCCACGGAAAGGACTAACCGATCATCGGTTTAAACTTATGTTCTGCAAATGGGCCTTTAAGCGGCATAACCCCTGAGTTCCGGAACTGTGTTCTAGGTTATGGCGCACACCCAAACAAAAGTTCGATCACCCAACTCAAAATTCAACACTCACTCACTCACTCACTCACCTCCCCCACCTCCTCCACTCCCCCCCATCCCCCTACGCCCCACTCCTCATGCCCCTTCACCCCCTTCAAACTCCCCACAGCGGCTACCACTGGGATGGCAAAGACAACCGATTTTTCGAGGGTTGGTACTTTCGCCTTACCTTACCGGAGACTCACCAAACCTTTGCCTTCATGTACTCCATCGAGGATCAAGTTGACGGGCAGCCCCACAGCGGCGGTACGGCACAAATTCTCGGCCCGGATGACGGCTACTTTTGCCGCACTTTTCCCGATGTGGGGCAGTTTTGGGCCTGGCCGGAAGGGCTTGGACTGGGGCACTGGCGAGGCAACCCCAAACTCTGGCCTCGGCTGCTATCGTCATCCGAATTTAAGGATCAGGTACCGGAGGGCTATCAGGTGACGGCGACCTGGCACCTGGGTTATTTAAACGATCCGGTGCTGGGTGCAGTGGCGTGGGAGTATCACACCGAGCCGGTCTATGGCTGGGGGAGCAGCGGTCAGCCGCAGCAATCTACCGCTGGGCTGCTTTCCAGCCTGCAAATTTTTGAGCCGGGCTGGCAAATTCTCATGGCCCACGGCCAGGCTACGGGGTGGATTGAGTGGCAGGGGCAGCGGTATGAGTTTGCCAATGCTCCTGCCTACAGCGAGAAAAATTGGGGGCGATCGTTTCCGCAGAAGTGGTTTTGGCTCAACTGCAATGCTTTTGAGGATGTGCCCGACCTGGCCCTCACCGCCGGGGGTGGTCGCCGCCAGGTGCTGACTTGGATGGAGTCGGTAGCAATGGTGGGGATTCACCACGGCGGCAAATTTTACGAGTTTGTGCCCTGGAATGCTCGCATTACCTGGCACATAACTCCCTGGGGCTATTGGCACATGCGGTGTGAGCGGCCTGATTATGTGGTTGAAGTGACGGGCACCACTGCTCTCCCCGGCATCCTACTGCGGGCACCAACCCACGAGGGTATGGCCTTCTGCTGTCGCGACACTGCTCTGGGCGACCTCAGTCTCAACCTCTGGCAGCGGCGGGGCAGTAAGTTGGATCTAGTCGTCGCCGCTACGAGCACCCAGGCTGGATTAGAGGTCGGGGGTGGCCCTTGGGATGAACCTTGGATCAAGGGGTGAGGGGTGAGGGGTGAGGGGTGAGGAACCGTGAGAATTCGCAATAGATGTGGCCAACTTGGTGGAGATATTGTCTACATTTATCGTTCCAATGTCCTGCTACCAGGGCAATATTTCTCCATTTGAATGCCAGAAGGTGCCGGAGTTTTCCAGCGTTAGCGCGTCGATGCGGGCCAGCAGCCCTTTAACCGATGCTTCTGGGGTGATGCCGCTGGGGGTAAACCCGGTCATGCGGGTCTGCACTAGGCCGGGATGCAAGATTGCTACGGCAATGCCCCTAGGTCTGAGGTCGTGGGCCAACGATTTACCGGCCATCGACAGGGCCACTTTCGACATGCGATAGCCGTAGGAGCCGCCGGAGGTATTGTCGGAGATCGACCCCATGCGGCTAGTCATGATGGCCACCTTTGACCCGGTGCTCAAATTGGGCAGCAGCGCCGCCGTCAGCCGCAGCGGAGCGATCGCATTCACTTCAAACTGCCGCCGCAGGCTGTCAAAATCCAGTTCATCTAGGGTGACGCGCTCGGCAATGCCAGCGTTGTTGATCAGCACGTCGATCGCGGTGCCCTGAAGCCGCTGGGCTAACTCAGCAACGGCGGCCTCATCGGTGAGGTCAATGCCGGTTTCTACCTGAATGTCTAGGGCTTGCAGGTCGTCGGAGGGCTGGCGGCAGACGGCAATGACGCGATTCCCCTCCGGGGACGCTACGCGATCGCCTCGCTGCTGAAGCTGCCGACAATACTCGTAGCCGATGCCGCGATTGGTGCCAGTGATTAAATACGTAGCCATAGGGTGCAGTCCGAAGTAGGGAATCGGGGCCAATGTCCCGTGGATGCAAGCGAGGGTTGGGCTGGGCCGCATTGACAGAGGCTGAGAAACCTCCATACTAAATGTCATTGGATGAGCGGCTGCCCCTAATTATTTCTGCGAAACCGTGATGATGGCCCCTAGCGATACCCACGTTTACCCAGTCGTCTGGCAGGACGATCATCTGGTGTTGATTGACCAACGACAGCTGCCGGAGCGCTATAACGTTGTCACCATTCGCCGCTGCGACGATGTGGTGCGATCGCTCCGTTCTGGCATTGTCCAGGGAGGTTCGGCCATGGGGCTCGCCGCCGCCTACGGCCTTTACCTGGGGGCCACCGAGATTCACACCGATGACCCCACGGCATTTTGGGAGCGGCTGGAGGCGATCGGCGACCAGTTTAAGCAGACCCGGCCCGACAAGGCCCACCTCCAGTGGGCGGTGGACAGAATGCTGGCGGTGGCCCACCACTCTAGCGATGCCATTGAGGTGGTGAGAGGTCAGCTCTTGGCCCAGGCCCAGGCGATGCAGGCCGAGGATTTTAGGCTGTGCCACGCCATTGGCGACCACGGCATGGCGGTGCTGCCCGAGAGTCCGGCGAAGCTGACTCTGCTGACCCACTGTAACCATGGGGCGCTGGCGACGTCGGGCTACGGCACCTCGCTGGGCATCATGCGATCGCTCTGGAAAGCGGGTCGCCTAGAGCGCATCTACGCCGCCGAAACTCGCCCCACCTTCCAGGGCTCGCGCCTCACCGCCTGGGAGTGCGTACAGGAGGGCATCCCCGTGACGGTGGTGACCGACAGCATGGCGGCCCACTGCATGCAGCGGGGGCTAATCCACGGGGTGCTAGCCGGGGCCGATCGCATTGCCGCCAATGGCGACACCATAAGCAAAATTGGCACCTATAGTCTGGCGCTAGTGGCCAAAGCCCACAACATTCCCTTTGTGGTGGCGGCGCCCGTATCAACCGTCGATTTTAAGATCGCCAGTGGGGCAGGGATGGCTATTGCAGAACATCCCCCCGAAGAAATCTATCGCCTGGGGGATCGAGTCACCTCACCCAATGGTGCAGAATTTTACAACCCCGCCTCAGACATTACTCCGGCTAGCTTAATTACCGCGATCGTCACCGAAACAGGGGCCTTTGCCCCCCATCAGCTAGAGAGAGTTAGCCAAATCTAGCTGTGGCTAGGCCATGTCTCGATCATTGACTTTTCGAGATTAAAAGCCAAACATTGAATCATCATTATGATTAAGGGCATCGTTGCCCCATGCCCTGTTTTCGTCATCCCTAGCCATGCCCATCCCGCGCCCCTCAGCCAATGTGTCTCGGTACTTGCTGACGGTTGTTGCTATTACCGCTGCCGTGCTGGCGGCACGGTTTCTCATCACCTGGGCGGCGGAGGCATTTTTGCACCCCATTCCCATTTTGGGCGGCTGGCTCAAAAGTCTCGAAATTGTTGAGCTAAGCGTCATTGTCTTGTTTGCTTTTTTGGGCTTTGGACTAGGCGCAGCCTCTCGCCACCTAGCGGCCAAAACCTCCGCAGCGATTAAGTCGATTGCCCTGGTTATCGTGCTGCCGCTGGTGTTTTTTAGCAGCTATTGGCTGCGGCATCACCTGTGGCTGAGTCAGCTGACCGCCGAGTCAGACCTGTCTCGCCAAGAAATTACCGCTCTAGCCAACGAGGCTCTCTCCAGCGAAGGCGGCAGCCAGGGCTTTTGGGGCTACTACACCACAACGACCCGCATGCCCATTCTGCCCGCCACCGTGCCCGAGCTACAGCGCATGGTGGAAGACCAAAAATGGTTTCGCTCTGAGCTCACCCGCTTCAGCGGCATTGAACCGGGCGTGTTTTCGATGATTTTTGACGGGGCCGGATGGGGTATTCGTCTGTTTTATATGGTGTTAGCCTTTCTCACCGGCCTGATCTATTTCTTTAAGGGTCTAGTGTGGGCCGATGCCGCCCGACTGCGCCAGGTAGCCCAGGGTAAGGTGGCCCAGAGCAAGGCATGACGGTGCTGACAGTGCGGGTCAAACCTAACTCCAGGCAGCAAAAAGCCACCCGCCTCGACGACGGCAGCTGGCTGCTCCACCTCAAAGACCCACCCCAGGATGGCAAAGCCAACCAAGAGCTAATTACCCTGCTGGCCCAAACGTTGGGGATTCCTAAAGCTCAGGTACACATTAAGTCGGGACATACCGCCCGCACCAAGCGGGTCGAAATTGATGAATAGGCGCTGGTTAGTAAGATGACATCCCTTGCTGCGGTGATTTTGGCCGGCGGCCGCAGTTCGCGTATGGGTCACGACAAGGCCCTGATTTCTGTCGGAACAGAAACGCTGATTCAGCGCACCTATCGGGTCGCGCTGGCCTGTGCCGATACGGTGTATGTCGTCACTCCCTGGCCCGATCGCTACCATGCTGCCTTGCCTAACTCGGTCGCATTTATCGTAGAACCCTGCCTTCCAAGACAATCCGGTACGTTTCAGGGGCCATTGCCCGCGCTGATCAAAACCTTGGATGTTTTGCAAGCCAGATCAGAAGGGGATCCCGACTGGGTACTGACCCTAGCCTGCGACATGCCCAACCTATCGGTGGCGGTGCTGAGCACCTGGCGAGACCAGTTGGCCCACCTGTCTCCCCACCATTTGGCCTATCTGCCCAAGCGCCAGCAGCGCTGGGAACCCCTGTGCGGGTTTTACCGGGTCGCCGCGCTAGAGTCCCTGAAGCAGTACGCAGCGACCGGCGGTCGGTCGCTGCAAGATTGGCTGAATCAACAGGCGATCGCCCCTATACCTCATGTCGATGCAGCCATGCTCACCAACATCAACACCCCTGACGACCTAGCGGAGTGGCAAAAAACAAAAGATTCCTAAGGTGGCCCAATGGGCGCTACTCTCCCACTGGAGACGAATCATTAGAGGGTTCCGCCTCGCCCTCAGCCAGACTATCGTCTTCGTCAGGCGACTCAACCTGGGGCCAGGGAATCCGGCTGTCGGCGGCTAGCCGTCGGGCCATTTCCCGCGCCCCGTAGCGATTGACGTGGCTGGGGTCAGCAAACAGGTGAGACTGCCAGCGCCAGTCTTCCAACCGATCCACCAGGGTAAAGGCACCTTGGCTGGCCCAATTCTGCAAAAACCTCTGAAACTGCCGCTCGTAGCGTGTACGCGTCCCGTCTAAGTAGTCGTTACTGAGGGGCAAATTCACAAACACTAGGGGAATGTCTTGACTCTCCAAAAACTGAGTCATCGCCGCCAACGACAGGGTCTGTACCCCCTCCAGGCGAAAGGCGCGGTAGGCATCGTCGTACTGGCCCCGCACCCGAGGAAAGCGGCGGTAATACACCGTTGGGTTGAACTGATCGTTGACGGCCAAAAAGCCCTGGGAGTTGATAGGGGTCAGCGGTACTGTTCCATAGCCTGCGGCCACTGTTGCCAACACCTCTGAAGCAGCGGGGGTTTTGGCAGCCTCCTCAGCGTCTGCTCCAGGATCCTCAGCGGCTGCCCCAGGGTTTTCAGCGGACTCAGTCTCGCCTTCAACAACGGCTTCGGCCACTTCCATGCCTTCAGCCTCCTCAGTGGTTTCAGCGGATGCTTCAGCCGTTTCAGCGGACGCCTCAGTGAGCGCTTCGGGGGCAGAGGCAAGAGGGGCCTGTGCTTGTAAGGTCAGCTTCGTGCCTTCCTGCACGGCGGCGTAGCCCGGAGACGCCAGAATTTCGGCAAAGGTGCGGTCAAATCGGCCGCTGTTAAAGGCGCGGGAGCCCTCGGCCCAGACAATCAGCCGAGGGTGCAGATCGGGGGCCAGCAGCTGCCGGGTGACAAAGCTCACCACCTGGGCCGTGGCACCGTTGACGCTAAAGTTATATACCCGCAGGCCGGGGTAACCCTCCACCGCCAGCGCCTGTTGCAGCACCTGGGGGTCAATGCCTTGCAGCGATCGCGAACTGCCCACAATCAGCACATCGGGCGGGCCTTGGGCGGCAACATAGGCGCGGTAGAGACTGACCTGTTCATCCAGCACATTGCTGCCCAGGGCCGGAAAAGCGCGGGGTAGCCCCTGCTGGTCGGCTTTTTGGGAAGCTAGCCACAAATTTTGCCGATATTCGCGGACCTTGCGCTGGCTCAAGACATAGCGGGGGTCATCGGCGGGGATGGCTTGCAGCAGAGCCAGCGATCGCCCCCAGGCCCCGGCCACCTGCTGCCACTGGTCAGCGGTCGCCGCTGTCACCGCCAGTTGGCTAGCCCGGTTGGCCTCACCAATGGCTCCATCCCAGGGGTCAGTGGGCACCGCCGCCGCCGCTTCATCGTTACCGGTCGGAATGCCTTGAGGGCCAAGGGAGCTAATGCAGCAGGAGAGCAGCGTCCCCAACGACAGCGACACCACCAGCCCAGCGCGAGAAGTGAAAAAGTTAGTCATGGCTATTCGAGGGCATAGTGGCGGGTTGTAGGTGAAAGACATCGTGCTGTGCCCCGGCCCCCAACTCCAGTGTAGAAAATTGCGTCGTCGAGCAGACACCAATCTCCTATTAGAACTTTGGCGCTGTCTTTTGCCTCAGAGCATATAGTGGGAGCAGATTTTTCGCCCCTATTGAGTCTAGCCATCTATGTCAGCCGCCAGCGATCGCATTCTCAAGCCCCACATTCAAGACCTGGGTGGCTTTCAGGCGCGGCGACTGCTGCCCCACAAGCACCGCATGATGGTAGGCCCCTTCATCTTTTTTGACCATCTTGGCCCGGCTCAGTTTGCGCCAGGGCAAGGGGTAGACGTGCGGCCTCACCCCCACATCAACCTGGCCACCGTCACCTACCTCTTCGAGGGGTCACTGCGCCACCGCGACAGCCTTGGCACCGTGCAAGACATCTATCCCGGTGCCGTAAACTGGATGACCGCAGGCCGAGGCATCACCCACTCAGAGCGCACTCCTGAGGTGATCCGCCAGGGCGATACCACGCTCCACGGCATTCAAACCTGGGTGGCCCTGCCCAATGAGTACGAAGAGGTTGAACCCTGCTTTAAACACCACCCCGAGGGCAGCCTGCCCCAGTGGCAGGCCAATGGAGCCACCATTACCCTGATCGCTGGGGCAGCCATGGGCTACAGTTCGCCCGTGCAAACCCTGTCGCCGATGATTTATCTCGATGTCCAGTTCGAGGCGGGCGGTCAGGTCACCATCCCAGCCAACTACAGCGAGCGGGCGGTTTACAGCGTTACCGCAGGGCTGGCGATCGCCGGGGAGGCCTTACCCCAGCACCGCATGGCCATCCTCCCGCCCGACAGCAATCCCCAGGTGACGGCCCAGGAGCCTGGGCGCTGTATCGTCATCGGCGGGGAGCCCGTCGGGCCGCGCATCAAGTGGTGGAACTTTGTCTCTAGCCGTCAAGAACGCATTGAGCAGGCCAAACAAGACTGGAAAGCCGGTCGCTTCCCAGCGGTGCCCGCAGAAACCGAGTTTATCCCGCTACCGGAAGGGCGCTAGTGACCTAATTCAGGATAATTACCTGGAGCTGCAGCGAAATGTTCAGAGTATTCACTCGAAGCTTCACTAGAAATCCCTGGCAAAATAGCTTGCCTTCACAACAGTTTCACAGCTACTTCCGTGGAACCGCAGAGGGTTTCTACGCCTTGAATTAGCAGAATAAAAGGGCACCTAGTCTACTCAGAGACACCCCTATGCACCTCAACCGACTCTGCACCCTTGGCGCGTTAGCCGCTACTGTGGCGCTGGCTGGTCTCGCTCAGCCAGCACGAGCCATTTCCTTTACCCTGGACGACGATGCTGCCACCCAAGCGTCTATGAAAGGCATCACCGGGTTTAACGGTGAAACCACCCAAGGGGCCTATTCAACCTATGCCTGGAGCGAAGGCTTCAATACCGTCAATTTCAACAGCGGCAACTTTGCCGTGGTAGATTCTCAAAACCAGACCGTGGGCAACGCAGGCATTAACTATTCCTATACGGGCAGTACTACAAATAACGCTAGAATCCTTCAGGATCAGTGGGCTCCCACCTATGCAACTACTCAAGATAATAAATCTAACTACCTAACCGCTTTCTCGGGCACCGATGTTCAAATCGATCTAGATACGACCCATAACTATTTCGGTATTAACTGGGGTTCTGCCCACGACGGCAACGTATTTTCGTTTTACAACGGCGACTCCCTGGTTCAAAAATTCGTTTACTACAACGATGGTCGCACCTTTTCTGCTGACGAGAAAACGACCAACGTAGCGTCTGCCCTTAAGGAATATGGCACCAAGGGCAATGGCGGCGAGTACAACGCCTACTTCAATTTCTTCGCCGACTCCAGCGATGACATTTTCAATAAAATCGTGATCTCTCAGCTCGGTGGCGGTGGGTTTGAAACCGACAACCACACCTTTAAGGCCGGCACTAAAGGCTTCACTGAATCTACCGAGTCTGTGCCAGAACCCGCTATGGCCCTCAGCCTGTTAGTGGTGGGCGGGGCTATGGTCGCTAAGCGCCGTTCTAGCAGTTCTCAAGTCGGCTAAATAGGCTGCTCAGGGTTTGCTAGACCGAGGGCAGTGCCTTAGATAGAAATTCTTTAAACGCTTTGAATCTTACGTTCTACAGGCAGGTGGCTTAGGCCACCTGTTTTTTGTTGTCAGCCTTCCAGACGATTTTCATTTGCTAAACACTCTGCGATAGTAGGTCTGTGCCCGTATCCATGAGGTAATCGGTGGTACCCCTAAAAGACTACAACCCAGGCCAGCGCACGCCCTACGTCACCTACGGGCTGATCGTGCTGAATATAGCCCTCTTTATCTATGAACTCAGCCTGCCCGCCTACGGACTGACTGAGTTTTTCCACGCCTGGGCCGTGGTGCCCGAAGAGTTTTCCACTAGCCTAACTACCGGAGTATCAGTCCCCAACGCCGAAGAATGGCTCACCCTGGTCACCGGTCAGTTTCTCCACGGTGGGTTTTTGCATGTAGCTGGCAACATGCTCTACCTGTGGATCTTTGGCAACAACGTCGAAGACCAGATGGGTCACGGGCGATTTTTGCTGTTTTACCTGCTGTGTGGGGTGCTGGCCAACCTGGCCCAGTGGTTTTTTGCCATGGGTTCAGAGATTCCGTCGCTGGGGGCTAGCGGGGCGATCGCCGGGGTCATGGGGGCCTACATCTTCCGCTTCCCAGAGGTGCGCATTCTTACGCTGGTACCCCTGGGGCCGTTTCCTCTACCGCTGAGAATCCCGGCGCTGTTTTACCTGGGCATTTGGTTTGTGCAGCAGGCCTTCTATGGCTTTGCCAGCCTCGAAGCCCCCACCATGATTGGCATGGAGAGCGGCGGCATCGCCTACTGGGCCCACGCTGGCGGCTTTGCCATCGGGGCCTTGCTGGGGCCACTGTTTGGTCTATTTAGCCAGCCTGATGCCCTAGAGGCTGGAACTGAGACACCGAGCCCAGAGTAGACGCGCAGAAGGCAGGCGGCGGCTCAAAGCAGATGACAGAACAGCAGGTCAGGAGCCGTTCTGCCTCCCTATCACCACGAATAGAGCTGCTTAGGAACGGCTATCGCCAGTCCCTAAGGCTTGCAGCGCGGATGAGGACTTGTTACATTAGTTTACAAAGATGTAACAATAAGAAACGTTCTGCGGTCTCTAAGTCCGTAGGTGGGCGTAAAGCCAGCCTGCCCTGGCTAACAGAACCAGCTCAAGTAGTGTCTGATGGGTGAAAACAGTCCTATGGATTCGCAGTCCATCACCATAACCATGGCCCAGGTATTAGACCTGTATGCCAGTGGCCGCCGCGATTTTAGCCACCTCGACTTCCACGAAGCGTGGATGCCTGGGCTGGTGCTGCCCGGCATCAACCTCAGCCAGGCCAATTTGGCATCGATCAACCTTCACCGGGCCATGCTGGCCGGGGCAAAACTAGGCGGCTGCAATCTGTGGCGCGCCAACCTAGATGAGGCCAATCTGTCAGGGGCTGATCTGGCTCGTACGGTGCTGATTCGAGCCGAGCTTAGCCGCGTCAACCTGGCGGGGGCCAATCTGCGCTGTAGCGATTTACGCCTAGCGACCCTGCACAATGGATTACTTACCCAAGCCGACTTACGCAACGCCAACCTCAGCTACACCGACCTCCGGGGCAGCGACCTAACTGGCGCTGACCTGCGCGGGGCCGACCTCACAGGTGCCAACCTGCGGGGTACCACCCTCTCTCTCGCCTGCCTTGAAGGCACCTGCCTCGATCGCGTTTGGATGGACGAAGCTGACCCCCCTCACCCCGAACTATTCTCCAAAGTCTAGGTCGCTGCCCCGCCTACCTACCTAACCCAGCCTCTAGAGCCTGGCGCAACTGCCCCTGGTGCCGGGCCAGACGCTCAGTCGCCGCCTCAGCACTGAGATGGCCCAGGTGCATCATCAGGGCTAGTTTTACCTGCTGATTGCTGCGATCGAGCAGGTCACTGGCGGCCTGGCGATCGAGGTCAGTGAGGTCACAGAGAATGCGCAAGGCGCGATCGCGCAGTTTGGTATTAGTCACCGCCACATCGACCATGCGGTTGCCGTAGACCTTGCCCAAACGCACCATCACTCCCGTCGAGAGAATGTTGAGAGCCATTTTGGTTGCGGTGCCCGCCTTCAGCCGGGTCGAGCCCGCCAGCAACTCTGGCCCGACCAGCAGGCGAATGTCGATTGCCGCCTCAGTGGGCACCTGGTCGCTGGGCACACAGGCCATAAATACCGTAGTGGCACCGCGTCGGTTCGCAGCGGCGATCGCCCCCTGTACGTAGGGCGTCGTGCCCCCGGCGGTAATGCCCACCACCACATCGTGGGCATGCACGTTGCGCTCGGCGATCGCCGCTGCCCCGTCTTCAGCGATATCCTCTAACCCCTCAGAGCTTTTCACCAGCGCCCCAGCCCCCCCGGCGATAATGCCCTGGACTAGATCGGGCGGGGTACAAAACGTGGGCGGGCACTCTGCCGCATCGAGCACTCCGAGGCGACCGCTGGTGCCCGCGCCCACATAAAATAGCCGCCCCCCCTGCCGCAGTGCCTCGGTAGCCGCGTCGATTGCCGCCGCCAGCGCCTGCCGCGCCCCAGCGATCGCGGCTAGGGTGTGCTGATCTTCGTGGTTAAACAGATCGACCAGTTCTAGGGCGTTGAGGCGATCGAGCTGGGCGCTGCGGGGGTTGGCTTGCTCGGTCAGCAAGTGGCCGCGATCGGCAGGGTCGGCAGGGTTAGTAAGGGAAAAATCGGCGGTCACGGGCAGCATCCAGAAGGCATAAACACTGCCGCTAATGTAAAGGATGGCGCGCCTAGCGCACAAACCGAATCGCGATCGCGTAGCGGACGGGGTTGCCCTCAGCGGCCTGGGTTGTCGCCACAATACAGCTGACTATTTCAATTAGGGCCAGGGGCACCACCAGCAAAAAGCCCACCAAAACAAACATCAGCGCAATGGTCACACTCCAGGCAATCAGCATCGTCAGCTGAAAGTTCAGGGCGGCCTTGGCCTGGCGCTGCACAAAGGCAGCATCTGGGTCTGATACCGAGCCCGAACCTTTCGTCAAAAGCAGCACTAGGGGAACCACCACCCGCCAAGGCAGCAAAAACGAACTGCCCCACAATAGCGGCCAGCCCCCTAACCACTGGCTCCCCAAGGCCAGATAGCTTACCAGTGGCACTAGATGAGCCAGCACCACTAGGGTTGTATTGGGTCGAGCGGCCCGATCGCCTGCTGAAGCGCCGTGCATTAGCGATGAACCACCATCGGCCGACGATGCTGCCGCCGACTCGACTGAAGGCTGCGCCGCTGGGTCAGCGGGCTCGTCGGTCAGGGCAGTGGATGTCGCGCCAATAGTAGTATCTCCTGCCGCCCCTTCAGCCTGGGCATCCGTTGGGGCAGACCGGCCCTGGAGGCTAAAGCGCTCTTGCCAGTCGGTCGTATCGCTGCCGATGCGCCGCCCGGCTACCCACACCCCATCGATAGGGCAAGTTAACCCCAGTCGCAGCAGCCCCCGGCGAATGTGAGGCACGACCAGGTTTTGGGCGATCGCCGTATCGGCCTCTAGATCGAGATAGAGCATGGTGCCCCGCCACTGCCCCCGGGCGACAACCCCCGGTGCCAGCGTTGGGGTGAGTAGCTGGGCGATCGCGCGGGCATCGCCCTGGCGGGCATGGGCAATTAGGTTCGAGATGGGCGTCGTCATCACACCGTAACCCTAGAGCAATTTCTCAAGCTGCTGGCGCATACGGTCTAGCTCGGCCTGGTCGATGCCATGGTCGTCAGTGGACGGAGCGCTGTCCGCAGGCGGGGCGATGGGGTTGGGGTCGTCGGGATCCCAGGTAATTTGCTCCAGGTTTTGATCAGGAGGTACCGCTAGCGTGCCTTCGGGTACCAGGCGGTGGCCATACCCAGCCGATTCACAAAATTCTACGATTTCGGCCTGGTCAAAGCCCTCTACGGTGGCCTCCGGAAAATCTTGGGCCTCTAGCATCAGGGCATAGCGAATAGCGTCATCCTCATGCTCAAACATCAGAATCAGATTTTGCCCGTTCATGGTTTCGGCATGAATGCCCTCATTCTCGGTGCGGGCATTGAACAACAGCACGTACACCACCATGGCCCTATCTCACTAACAGCATTACTTTATTTACTGTACCGGGCCGCTGCCGCGTGAACAAAGCCAGCTCTACGGTCGTCTATGTTCGCTGAGGTCTGACTTGGGGCAGTGCCAACCATTAAGTTCCCCGGAGGTGGTAGGCAGAAGTCGGGGAGTTCATTACTATTGTTGGGTGTTCTGCGGTGGCGTAAACGGGTATGACCCCTTCTCAAGAACCAGAGCCTTCTCAAGAACCAGAGTCAGAGGGCAGCGGCCGCTGGCTCACAGCGGGGCTAATGCTCGGTGCACTGCTGGCGTTGGGGGGAGCAGCGGCCTTAGGGGGCTGGCTATGGAGCCGGGACAATCTGGTGCCCCTACTTGCCAGAGAGCTTTCGGAGTCCCTCGATCGCCCGGTGGAGCTGGGGCCAGTGGAGCGCGTCGGGCTATCCGGAGTGCGGCTGGGGCCGTCAGCTATTCCAGCGACACCTACGGATCCAGACAGCCTGTCATTAGAAGCTGTAGAGGTGCGGTTTAGGCTGTGGGATTTGTGGCGGCGAGAACTGCCCCTCAGCGTCACCCTAGAGCAGGGGGAGCTTTACCTAGAGCAAAACGCCGACCGGAAATGGTTGGATTTAGATCTGGATTTCTCCGATCGCGATCCAGACCGGGATCCTTTTGTTGAGGTAAGGCTTGGCAATCTCTACGTCAAAGACTCCCAGCTGACCATGGTGCCTTACGTAGAGGGGGCGGTAGAGCCGGTGCAGGTGGCGATCGAAAACCTCCAAGGCCAGCTCGACTTTAGCAAAACCCTGATTGAGGCGCCGGAAGATCCTGATTCTCCCCTCGAAACCCAGCAGCTCGATTTAAGCCTCAGCGGCGATTCCACCCAGGGGGGCAGCCTCGATCTCACGGGGTCAGTGCTACTGCCACCACCCTCAGATGAACCCAGCGCCAGCGCTGATTCCCCCATCGATCCGACCGAGGTGCCTGGCCCTGGCCTGCAGGCCAACCTCAATCTGCGCACCCAGAAGGCCAGGGCTACCGATATCATGCCCCTAGTTGACTCGTTCTTGGAGAGTCCTCTGCCGGTGCAGTTTCCCTCCGGCGTGGTCAGTGGCCAGGTGGATATTGAAAGCGGCAGAGGCGTTCGCACCAGCTTTGTGGGCACGGCGCGGGTAGACGAGGGTACCGTTGTTCACCCCAACATGCCCGAGCCGCTGCAAGAGCTTGAGGGCGATGTTCGGTTTCGGGGCCGCACCCTTGAATTTGAGGATGTCACCGCCGGGATGGGTAACCTGACCGCCCGGGCCGGGGGCACCATTGATTTAGATGAGGGCTATGACCTCAGCGGCCAGGTCAACCCGTTTACCGTAACCCAGGCCACTGACCTGCTGGACAGGGAGCTGCCGATCGCGGCTAGCGGCACCTTTGGGGCCGATGTCACCATGACCGGCCCCCTGGGCAAGCCGGTGATTACCACCGAGCTAATTTCCCAAGATCAGATCACTATCGACCGGGTGGCCTTTAGCGAAGTCAGGGCCACGGGCATTCTCAGCGCGCAAAATCTGAAAATTGATCGGATCTTGGCGGTGCCCGAGGGGGGCGGTTCTCTGACCGGCAGCGGCGTCTTTACCTTTGGCGAGCCGGGGCGGCTGACCCTAGCGCTGACGGGCGATCGCATCTCTGCCGACACCATTGCCCAGGCCTACGGGATTTCTGACCAGGTCGCCCTGGGGCCGGTGTTTTTTGAGGCCGAAATCAACGGTCCCGTCAACCAGCTGGTGGGCACCGCCCGCTGGCGCGCCCCCATGGGCGACTACCCAGCCCAGGGCAACCTCAGCCTGGCAGGCAGCCAGCTGCGCTTTACCGATACCTTTGTGCAGGTGGCGGGGGGCACCGTCGCGGGCGAGGGCCTGTTGGCCAATCGTCAGTGGAACGCTGACCTACGGGCCCAGGGAGTGCAGCTCAGCCGGTTGGGGGCCGGGGTGGATGGGGTTGCCAGCGGTACTGCTCAGCTGTCAGGCACCCTCGACAATCCGGGGCTGGCGGGCATTCGAGGTCAGGGCAATGGCGCGATCGCCCTGGCGGGGGGCACCGTGCTCACCGATGCCAGCCTGGCGGGGGGCCAGTGGAACGCCAACGTGCGGGGCAGCGATCTGCAAATGGCGGCCTTTGCCCCCGACCTCCAGGGCACCGCTGACGGCAGCTTTCGCTTTACGGGCAGTACCGACAACCTCACCCTGGCTGGGGTGAGGGGGCAAGGCCAGGTATCTCTCTCGGATGGGTTGGCAACGGCGGCGGGCCGCGCACCCCAGCTGGCCCAGGTGCGCGGCCCGCTCACCGCCGACCTGGCCTGGAATGGGCAGTCGGTACTGGTGCGGCAGGCTAGCACCGCTGGGATACAGGCCAGTGGCTTTATTACGCCGCAGCTCAGCGGCCCCGGTGCTCCGGCGATCGCCAACCTCGATCTCAATCTCAACGTCAATAGCTTTAGCCTGGCGGCCCTGCCCGTGCCCCAGGTGATTCCCCTGGCGGGGAACGCCTTCTTTAACGGGCGGCTGCGCGGGCGGCCTGGGGCGCTGGCCCTCAGCGGCGACGCCTCTCTGGTGGGGCTACAAGTGGGCGATCTGGCCTTTGCCTCTCCCCTCAGCGGCCCGGTCACCTACAACCAGGGTGGGGCGCTGGCCGTGGATCTGACGGGCGGGGGCGATCGTGTCTACGTAGCTACCGCCGGGGGCGACCGAGATCTAGCCTTTGAAGTGCGCAGCGGCGAGGCCCTAGCCGAGGGCTACACCCGAGGCGACAACCTCTACGCCACGGTCGAAAACCTGCCCCTAGACGATCTCCGCCTGCCCCAGGGGGGCGTTAACGGCATTGGCACTGTCAGCGGCCTGGTGACCTCCGCCGAGATTGTTGCCAACCTGCGCCAGCCCACCCTGCGCGCCACCTTTGACGTGCAAGACCCCAGCATTGGCTACCTCCGCTTGCCCCGAGAAAGCACCACCGTCGCCATTGACCCCGCCGCCCCCGAGCGGCCAGCCGAGGTTAACCGCTACGGTCGCCTGCGGGGCAGCGTCACCTATGCCAACAACGTCATCGGCCTGGTCGGGGTCGTGCTGGAGTCGGCCTCTGGACTCAGCCGCTACCTGGCCAGCGGCACCTACACCCTGGGCTACCAGCCCCAAATCAACGGCGAGCTTGTGGTCGACAACGGTCAAATTCACGATATTCTCCAAACTTTTCTGATTTTTGAGCAGGCCGATTTTCGCTTTAACCTGCTCAAGCCGCCCGAGTGGTTTCGCCCCGCCACTGAGGCCGATTTAGCCTCGCTAGAGGAAGTGCAGCCAGCGGGCGATCGCGACGCCAGTTTGCTCGATCAGCTCCGTCGGCTGGCCGAAGTGCAAGAACTCAACGATCTGCTGGCGGCCCAGGGCGAAGCCGCCACCCTCCCCCCCCTCGATGAATTTGTCGGCAGCTTCTCGGGCAAAGTGACCGCCAACGGCACCGTGCCCGACACCCTCAACATCACCTTTGACCTGGCCGGAGCAGATTGGGTGTGGGGCAACGCCGACGGCAGCAACGGTGCCACCTACCGCATCGATGAAGTGATCGCCAAAGGCAGCTATCAAGACAACGTCATTCGCCTTGAGCCAGTCAGTTTGCGCTCCAACTTTGCCGATTTTTCCGACACGACCCAGCAGGGCGTGGCCCTGGCCACCCTAAACGGCGACTTTAGCCTGCGTTCCGATGACCCCGTGGCTCGCACCCTGCGGCTGGAGGTCAGTGATGTGCCCATCAACGCGCTGCGCCAGCCCTTGCGCCTGCCCGACAATCTCGACGGTCTGGTCAACCTAGGGGCCACCCTCACCGGCACTTTGGCAGATCCCCAGGTGCGCGGCCAGCTGGCGGTGAACGAAGCCACCATCAACCGCAATGCCATCGATCTGGCCACCGCCAACTTCCGGTACGAAGGCGCCCGCCTGAATTTAATCAGCCGAGTGGCCATTGACGAACAAGTCGATCCGCTGCGGCTGGTAGCCAGCGTCCCCCTCCCCCTCCCTGGCCTACGCCAGCTGCCCGAAACCGACACAGTCGACATTTCCCTCAGAATGCGCGACGAAGGCTTTGCCCTGGTCAACCTGATCACCCGCGCCATCACCTGGGAGTCAGGCCCAGCCAGCCTCGACCTAGCAGTGCAGGGCCGCTGGCCCGTCAATCAACCCATTCAGAACGCCCTCACCACCCTCAACGTGACCGGCAACGCCAACTTTGATGGCGTCACCATCAGCTCCCGCAGCCTGCCCGAGCCCCTCACCAACATCCAGGGCCGCATTGACGTGGTTGAAAGCGCTGGTACCCTCCGCGGCAGCTCTGTCTATACCAACGGCCTGGTGCTCGCCTTCCAAAATCTAGAGGGCGACTTTAGCAACGGCAAGGTGATGGCTGAGGGCAACCTCAAGCTGCTGCCCTCGGTGCAAGATTTAGCGCCAGGGCTATTTAATGACCGCACAGCTTTAGAAGAGGACGGCACTCCAGTGGCTGGGGTCGACAACCCCTTCAGCGTCACCCTCGACAACATTGCCCTGGATCTGCGCAACCCCGCTGGCACCTACCGGGGCCGGGTCGATGGCAACGTCGTTGTCGATGGCAGCGTCTTTTTGCTGCCGCCCTTGGTCTACGGTGAGGTGAAGCTGTCAGATGGGCTGCTTACCCTGCCCGACACGAGCGTAGGAGGCGGAGCCGCAACGTCCTTTGCCTCGACCTCAGCCCCCAGCATCTTTGACCCCATTCCTCCGGTGTTAGAAGACTTTAGGCTGGTGCTGGCTGAGAATGTGCGGCTGGCCATCCCCGGCATTGTGGATGTACGAGCCGAAGGTACGCTTAATCTGTTGGGCACCCTCCCCAACGTTAAACCCGATGGCCGCATCAACCTGCCTTCGGGCCGCATTAACTTACTCACCACCGAGTTTCGCCTCACTGGTGATGAAAACTATGCCGAGTTTAGCGATCTCGATGAAACCATCGACCCCTATTTGGTTGCCACTCTGTCAGCGGCAGTCCCCGACAGCGCAGCGGCAGGAAATTCCCTGGCTGTAGCCACCCCCTTCCCGCGCAATGAAATTAGCGTGTCTCGCATTGACCAACTGGGGCTCACCCAGGCTGGGGTACAGACCGTGCGCATTCGCGCCAGTGTAAATGGCCGCGCCAGCCGCGTGGTGAATTTACAGGGCGTAGAACTATCCAGCACCCCACCGCGATCGGAGGGGGAGATAGTAGCCCTGCTCAGCGGCGGGCTACTGACAGCGCTTGAATCCACTTTAGGCAGCGTGTCAGGCGGTGGCGATGGGTTCCAAGGGCTGCTCGCCTTTGCTGGGTCGGCCCTGCTCAACAACCTCCAAAATCTGCTCGGATCGGGGCTAGACCGCACCGAGCTGCGCCTGTTCTCGGCCTCGCCGCCGGGAGGTCAGCAGGGAAGTACCCTCGACATTGGCGCTGAAGTAGGCTTCAACTTCTCTCCCAGCATCTCGGTGTCCGTTCAAAAAGTATTCACCAATGTGACTCCCGCCTTGTTTAGCGTGCGCTATCGCATTAACGACCAAATCACCGTGCGGGGTATTACCAGCTACGAGCAGTTCAATGAAAACACGGGCGCAGTTGTAGAATTTCGATTTCAGCCCTGAGTTCAGGGCCACGTCCCTAGGCCTGTAAGGTAGAAGGGACGAGAATCGCTGCCCCATACCGCGACAACGACAAGCCGATGGATCCTAAGCTGCCGCAACCTGCCCCAACCAATTCCCCCACGGAGGAGAAAGCGCCGCCAGCAGAGGCCTCGGCCTGGGCGCGCTGGCGATCGCTGTGGCCAGGGCAGTGGAGCAATATTCGAGTGCTGGCGATCGCCCTGGCAGTGGCCCTTACCGTGCGGGTGCTGATCGCCGAGCCCCGCTACATTCCCTCCAACTCTATGGATCCAACGCTGCATATCGGCGATCGCCTGCTGGTCGACAAAGTTAGCTACCGCTGGCAGCATCCCCACCGAGGCGACATTGTGGTGTTTGCGCCGCCCCCGCAGCTCGCTCGGCTGGGGTATGAAGCCCGTCAAGCTTTTATCAAACGGGTGATTGGCGAACCTGGCCAAACGATCGCGGTTCGCCAAGGGCAGGTCATCATCGATGGCGAACCGCTGCAAGAGAGCTATACCCTCGAAGCCCCCGCCTATACCCTAGAGCCCGTCACTGTCCCCCCAGGGCAGGTGTTTGTCATGGGCGACAACCGCAACGACAGCAACGACTCCCACGTGTGGGGCGGGCTGCCCCAGCAAAACATCATCGGTCGCGCTCGGTTCCGGTTTTGGCCCCTCGATCGCCTCGGCCCGGTCAACTAAAAATCAAGGATTCAACCGTGTGAGATAGCCGAGACGGCTTTCCACAGTCAGAAAGGAGGCCTAATCGATAGCATGCGGATTGAATCAAACCTCTATTCCTAAGCCCAGGGCGCTAGGGTCTCAGTCACAACGCTCCGGCTCTCTGGCTAACCACCCAATGGCGTACTGCACTACTGCCGAAGACTAGGGGGTTGTGTAAGATCAAAACGGTTCTGAGGAAAGCCCTATGCTGGTACAGCTCGTCCGCCCTCTAGTCCGCACCCAAGTGCAAATGCTGGCCCAGGCCCAGTCGGCCAGCGGCAAATTGGTGGGTATGGTGTCGCAGTGGCTTGGCTATTTGGGCATTCACGCCGAGGTGACTCAGCTGCAAACCACCGGCAACCGCATTCAGGTGTCACTCTGCGTGGGTAAGCCAGAGCAGTGCACCGAAGCTGAATGGCAGAAAATTCTCGACAACCTCAATCAAGATGTAGACACTACCCCCACTGCGGATGCTCTCACCTACACCGCTATGCCCCCAGCCCATCAGAGCAAGGTGCAGCGGCTGCTGGCCTCCATTCTCCACGCCAGCGGGCAAGACCCCCTCGCAGACTGGCCCGCCCTGCGTCCGAGGTTAGTGGCCATGGGCATGGAAGAATCGATGCTGACGGGTATTCACTCAGCCCTAAAGGTACCGATGCCGATGGAGCTTTTAGTTGAGCAGCTCGAGCCAGAAGTAGCGGCTTTTGTCCTCTCTAAGGCCATTCACATTGCCCTGCTCGATCAGCAAATCAGCCGGGCCGAAGACACCGCCCTCAAAGCCTTACTCAACGCCGTCGATTCTGGAGCGAATCGCGAAGCCGTCGCCTAGGAACGGGCGATTGCAGCCCATCCCTAATTCTCAATTACTGGCGAACCTTTGCCCTCGCCTCGCCTGCCCGCTAACCCTATGGAATCCTCTACCGTTCTATTTCACCTGGCCTTTCCTGTCGCCGACATTCCTACGACAAAGGAATTTTACGTGGCCGGGCTGGGCTGCGAGCCAGGACGAGAGACGGCCAACTCTCTTATTCTCAACCTCTACGGCCATCAGCTCGTGGCCCACGCCACCACCGAGCTAGCCCCGCAAAAGGGCATTTACCCTCGCCATTTTGGCCTTGTATTTTTGTCCGAGACCGCTTGGGAAGCGCTGCTGCACCGGGCCAACGATCAGCAGCTCACCTTCTACCAGGGCGAAAAGCGACGCTTTGCAGAAACTACCTTGGAACATCGCACCTTCTTTTTGCAGGATCCATTTTTTAACCTGCTGGAATTTAAGTACTACTGCCACCCCAGCGCCATCTTTGGCGAGGTTGACCAGAATCGGGTAGGCGACGCGGAGTAGATGACTAGATGGAGCCTAGCGATCGCGCTGCATTCACGCGTCGATCGCACCCAGCAGCTTAAGGTTGGCTTTTTGCGCCGCTGAGATTCCGGTTACCCCAGCAATGTTGATGCCTTCGTAGGGGCGATCGCACAGTAAACCCTATTTCGTTTACCCCACTCGTAGCCAGCCAAATACCTGTCCTACAGCCAGGGTTAGAGCCGGGGCCAGGCCCGTCATCGTCAACTCATCTGCTGCTGACTCCAGAGAGGCGGGTAGCTGGTTAGGCAAATAAACCTGCACCAGATTCTCATTAGGATCGATCAGCCACCCCCCCAGACCGCCGTGGTTGAGACAGTGCAAAATGTTGCTCACCACTCGGGTCGAAGACTGCTCAGGACTAAGAATTTCAATCGTCCAGTCAGGGGCAGCGTTAAATGTATTGGCAATGGTGCCATCGTCGTTAGTGGGCAACCGCTGCCAACAGAACACAGATACATCGGGAATAACGGATCTACCGCCAAACGTACAGCGCAATTCGGGAAAAGCCCAGGCAAGGTTACCTGGCTTAGTAACAGCGTTGATAGCGGTAACTAGCTCTCCCTGAATGGTGCTGTGCTGTCCCTGGGGCCTTGGTTTTTGAATCATCTGGCCGTCGATGTATTCGCGCGCGGGCTTGGTTTCTGGCTGTTGCAGAAACTCAGCGAGGGTAATGGTTTTAGCAGGGGTTTGTACCATTGGCCAAACAGGTTGAATTGGAGCCATTGTAGATCGCTATCCTCGGCCTCCGTGCTAGGTTGAGGGTCGGCGAATTTCCAGTGGGTTATGCACAAAATTCCAGTCACCATCATTACCGGCTTTCTCGGGGCAGGCAAAACTACCCTAATTCGGCAACTGCTGCAAAACCCCGAGGGGCGGCGCATTGCCGTGCTAGTCAACGAGTTTGGCGAAGTCGGCATTGACGGCGACCTGCTGCGCAGTTGCCAAGTGTGTGACGACGATGAGGTCACTGAACCCGCCGAAACCAACATTCTCGAACTCACCAACGGCTGCCTCTGCTGCACCGTGCAAGAAGAGTTTTTGCCCACTATGCAACAGCTCATGACCCGTCGCGACCAGATCGACTGCATTGTGATCGAAACCTCGGGCCTCGCCCTGCCTAAGCCCCTAGTGCAGGCCTTTCGCTGGCCCGAAATTCGCACCGCCGCTACCGTTGACAGCGTTATTACCCTGGTTGACTGCGAAGCCCTAGCCGCAGGCGACCTGGTGGGCGACCTACCCGCTCTGGAGGCACAACGCCAGGCCGATGACAGCCTCGACCACGAAACGCCCCTCGAAGAACTGTTTGAAGACCAGCTCAACTGCGCCGACCTAGTGCTGCTGACCAAGGTAGATAAGGTGAGTGAGGGCGATCGCGCCCGCATCGAAACCTGGCTCACCCAGCAGTTGCCCCACTCCGTCAAAGTGCTGGGTTTAGCTGGGGGGGAGGGCAGCAACCCCATCAGCCCTGACCTGCTGCTGGGCTTTAACGCCGCCGTTGAAGACAACCTCGACAGCCGCCCCAGCCACCACGATCATGAGCATGATCACGACCACGACGACGACATCGTCGCCATCCCCATCGTGCTCGATCAAAGTTTTGACCCCAAAGCTCTGGTCAAGCGGTTAGAAACCCTGGCCGCCACCCACGAGATCTATCGCATTAAGGGCTTCGTTGATGTTCCCAACAAAGCTATGCGCCTGGTAGTTCACGGCGTGGGCCAGCGGTTTGACTCCTTTTTTGACCGCCCCTGGCAGGCCAGCGAACCGCGCCAAACCCGACTGGTCGTGATTGGGAAGGATCTGGATAAAGAGGTAATTCGGGCTGCGATCGCCGCCTAGTCCCAATTTGGGATTTTGGATTAGCGATTTTGGATTGCCTCACTCACCTACCCACCCACTCACTCACCTACCCATACAACGCCGCCACATACTCTCCATAACCGTTGTAAATCACCGTCGGCTGCTCCTCCCAGGTGAACATCGCCGTAGATTCTCCGATCAACCGCTCTTTAGCCTGCGACCAGCGTGGGTGAGGCACATCAGGCTCTACATTGGCCTCAAACTTATACTCATTGGGGGCCAGCGTATTCCAGTAGGTGGCGGGCTGTTCGGCCACAAACTCGACTTTGACGGTCGATTTAGCCCCTTTAAAGCCATACTTCCAGGGCATCACCATGCGAATCGGGGCACCGTGCTGCTTAGGCAGGGTACGCCCGTACACGCCCACCGCGAAAAAGGCTAGATCGTTGGCCATTTCCTCCACGGTCAGCCCCTCGGTGTAGGGCCAGGGCAGGTTGCGGGCAAAGCCCAGGCTGGGGCCAGGGCACACCGCCGCGTCATAGTAGGAGGTAAACCGGACGTACTTAGCCGCTGAAGTCGGCTCCACCGCTGCCATCAGCTCGCGCATAGGAAACCCAATCCAGGGCACGACCATGGCCCAGGCCTCGACACAGCGAAACCGGTAGATGCGCTCCTCCAAGTCAAAACGCTGGGTTAAATCATCCAGGCTAAAGATTTGAGGATTTTTTACCAGCCCCGTCACCTCTAGTGTCCAGGGATCGGTCGGCAGGGCTTGGGCGCTGGCCCAGATGTTTTTGCTGCCGCCAAACTCATAGAAATTGTTGTAGCTGCTGGCATACGTTTGCGGCGTTGGCTCTCGGCCAGCATCGGCAAAGGCGCTGTTGAGCCTCACCCCACTCAGGGGTTCTCCCAGAGTATTCGCCAGGTCTGCATCCATGGTCGTCGATCGCTGACAGGCTCCAGCAGAAGCAGCGGCAAAGCCTACCCCTGCCCCAATCAGCGACTTCATAAACCGTCGCCGCTGCCAAAACACCCCCTCGGCCGTCACTCGAGACTCTGGCAGCTGCCAGCTAGGGCGAGACTGAAAGAAAACCATAGCGATTGAGCCCTAGATTACGGGTTGGCGATCGCCAGCCTGACGCCATTTTGTCACCGCCTTGCCTCCTGTAAATGAGTTTCGGGTGAGAAAGGCCACACGCTGCCGGGTCTAACTTGAGCATCAACTCCAAACTTATGTAACGGTTCTGACTCGTCTCCAGGGAAAACACGGGTCTTTAATTTAGTTAGCCAAGCCTAACTCGAAGGAGCAATTGCAAAAAGAATAAGATTCACTCCTTCAGCTCCGTAGGAATTGGCAGACTTCGCCAAAAGTTTACAGGGCCATAGGAATTACGTAAACAAGGCTACAACCATTGCGGCGCAAGCCTTAGCACCCAACGAAATCTGAGGATAGGCACCTCAGATCGGCCTATTGAGACCCTAGCGCTGCTTGCCAGAGCCCGAAGACTTTAGAACAGAATCGCCAGCTTCTATACTAGTGAGGCGAGTCCATAGGTATCCGTAGTTACGCCATTGTGGCCCCTTCCGTCGGCCCTTAGGCTTATATCACGAGCACACGATCCTGTTATGCACTGCCTTGTCGTTAACAGAGAGCCCTAGGGATGCAGCGGCAAGAGACAATTTGCCGCCGCATTCCATGACTACCTCTGTTACTGTTCAGGGCTTCACCGTCAGGCAGCATAGTTCTCGGTTTACCCGACTGGATTCAACACTTCCTGAGATCGCCATGGTCGCCACTTCTCGATTTCAAGCTAAAGGCAGCACCCTAGAGCTGCTGCGGCTCTATCAGAGCAATCCTGACCTAAATTTGCGCAATCAGCTGGTGCAGCTCAACATTGGGCTGGTGCGGCGCGAGGCCTACCGCTGGCTACAGCAATCTAACGAGACCTTTGACGACCTCATGCAGGTGGGCAGCCTGGGGCTGATTCGCGCCATCGAGCGCTTCGACATGGGCAAGGGCTACGCCTTTAGCTCCTTTGCGATACCCTACATTCGCGGCGAAATTCAGCACTATCTGCGCGACAAAAGCACCTCTATGCGCATTCCGCGTCGGTGGCAGGCGCTGCAAAGCCAGTCCAGCCGAGTCATTCGCCAGCTGCAAACCGATCTGGGTCGTCTGCCCAGCGATGCTGAAATTTCTGCGGCCCTCGACATTTCTATCGCTGAATGGCAAGAGGTCAAGTTAGCCAACCGCAACCGATCGCTGCTGAGCCTCGACGCCCCAGTGCAAGATGAAGAATCAGGCTGTCTAGGCGACCTGCTGCCCGACCTCAAATATAAAAGCTTTCAGCTGGCCCAGGAAGACCAAATTCGCCTTCAGCAGGCTCTGCACCAGCTTGAGCAACGCACCCGCGAAGTGCTGGAATTTGTCTTTCTCTACGACCTCACCCAAAAAGAAACCGCTGAGCGCATGGGCATTAGTGCCGTTACCGTATCGCGCCGGGTCAAGCAGGGGCTGAAGCATCTCCAGGTGCTAATGGTGTCGAACGAAGACGAAACCGCCTAAAACGCTCTGTATCTCCAGAATTGAGCTATCGTTTAGGAACATTGGCTCAGGAAGCAAGGAGGCTCAGCCATGGGGGCGATCGCGTTTTTAGTCTTAATTATTCTCGGCGCTTTGCTGGCTACTGTGGGCAGCCTTATTGGCGCTATAGACGCGTTTCAGGTCAGCCCTGTCTGGGGTTTGCTGTCGCTGTTTATTCCCTTTGCTCTCTTTGTATATTGGATTAAGTTTCGAGGCCGCAAGTGGGCTCGAAACAGTTTCCTGATATTCCTAGGGGGACTGTTGTCCATGCTGGCATCGATTCCCTTCTTGGGTGGGTTTATTGCCCAGCGAGTCCAGCAGGCTGGTGCCCCCGTCGAAGAGAGCATTCCCGCTGAAGAAGTTCCGGTGGAGTCGGTGCCTGTGCCTGACGAGCCGGTGGCTACCCAAGAAGACTTTGCCGAGCCTTTGGTGCCCGTTGCGCCTCAGTTGTCGCCCATTGCTCGGGCCGATCTAATTCAGTCTACAGACCCCAACGAGCGACTTCAGCAAATCAATAACAGCCGCACCGATCCCTTTGCGGTAGTGCCCATCCCGCCGCCGCCACCGAGGGTGATTGCACCCCCGGCACCTCCAGGTGGCTCGTCCCCCGGCACCGCTACCGCCAGAACCACGGCGGGTGGCGGCGGTGGAGCTGGTGGTGGCGCCAGATCACCGGTAGCTGCGGCTCCTGGCACCTCGGGCACCCCATCGGGTGGATCGGGTGCCGCCTCGGGCGGCAGTGGGGCGACACGACCCACAACCCCACCACCGCTGGCACCTCTACCTCAGCTCCCCAAGCCCACCCTGGCTGAGGCCGTGCAGGTAACTGGGGTGATGACCATTGGCAATGAAAACTTTGCTGTGGTAGAGACCTCGGCCGGTAGTCAGTATGTTAGGGCAGGGCAGCGAGTTTCTAATGGTCAGGTGTTGGTCAAGCGCATTGACATGCGCGGTAGCGATCCGATAGTAGTGCTTGAGGAAAACGGTATTGAGGTATCGCGCCCGGTGGGTGCCCCGTCTTCTACTGCTGAAGAGCCTGCTGCCTAACCGGTTCGCTAAGTGCCGCTCAACGGAATAATAGAAAAATAGCAAAGCCCAGGGGTTCGCCTCTGGGCTTTGCCATTGCTGCGAGATCTGCACCCCGCCGCAAGTCGTGTCAGAATGTGAATTGCTCGACATGGTGTGGAAATTTGTATGCCGCTTGAAACGGTTGTTTGGCAAGGATTGTGGGGCGCGATCGCGATCCTAATGGCAGAGGCGGTGCGCGATATTTACCACATGGTCAGCCACTACTGGCCGCCCCTCATGCGCCTTCACAACTGGCACCACCGGGCCTACAAAAAAGACTTTACCCCCGTTAGCCCTACCCTCTACCGCCAGGCCCAGCTCTACAACGACACCCCCGAAGCTATCGTCATGACTGGGGCGCTGGCGGGTCTAGCAATTTCTACCGGCATTTCTGGGCTGTGGCTGGGGTCGATCTATGGCTTGGGGTTTTTGCTGGCGGCGATCGCGCGATCCCAGGGCTGGCTGCTCACCACCGACCTCACCCACGAACCCGGCGAATTGACGACTATTCCTAGCAACTGGCGGGTCAACCGCACCTATCACTGGCGGCACCACTTCGACGACACCAACGCCTACTTCGCCGGGTACTTTACCTTTCTGGATAAGCTGATGGGCACCGCTGTTTCCCTTAAGGGCAAAACCGTGGCGGTTACCGGCGCATCAGGCACTCTGGGCCGGGCGCTGCTGCAAGAATTGATCCGCCAAAAGGCCCGACCCATTGCTCTGACGACTTCCCCCAATGCCACCTTTGAGGAGGGGATTGCCTGCTGGCAGTGGCAGCCTGGAGCTGAGGCCGACCTGCGCGAAGCACTCAAGAAGGTGGATATTTTAGTTCTGAACCACGGGCTGAATGTGCACGGCGATCGCACCCCCGCTGCCATTCAAACCTCCCTGGAAGCAAACGCCCTTTCAGGCCACCGTTTGATGGAAGTCTTTTTTAGCACCATCGAAACCTCACCCCAGCGGGCTATCAAAGAAGTCTGGGTCAACACCTCCGAAGCCGAGGTCAACCCAGCCTTTAGCCCCCTGTACGAATTGTCTAAGCGACTGATGGGCGATCTGGTCAGTCTACGACGGCTCGATGCCCCTTGCGTAGTGCGCAAGGTAGTTTTGGGGCCGTTTAAGAGCAACCTCAACCCAATCGGGGTAATGTCTGCCAACTGGGTAGCCTGGGCAGTGGTGGCTCTGGCCAAGCGCAACGTGCGCAATATCATCGTTACTATCAACCCGCTGACCTATTTATTATTTCCGGTTAAAGAACTGAGTCAGGGACTCTATTTCAGGCTCTTTACCCGCTCCAGCAAAAGCTGACGGCCACAGAATTTCACAGCTCTCGCTGCGAAATTCCGCCCGACTAGCTGCGGTTAAAGAACTCGACCTGGGGCAGGCGCGGGTCATTGACCATGCCCAAGCCCTGAAAATCCCAGCGGTTTATCAAGGGTTTGAGGCTAGAGGCGGTGATGGTTTCGATCGCAAATTTATCGCTCAGCTCGGGGGCATGGGCGTTGAGATAGCTGAGGGCATCGTAGTCGGCGTTAAACACCAGCAGAAACCCCGTTGGCGGCGGCTGGTCAGGGCTGCCCACCCCTTGGGGGCGAGCTACTAGGTAGCTGCCGTCGGCGCGCGAGCGCAGCAAATAGTAGAGCTGAGAAACCATACGTCCTAGCTGCCTCAGTTAATATCCGACAGGCGAATGCGAGGGTCAACAAAACTCAGCGCCAGATCGGCCAGCAGATTGCCAACAATCAGCAACACCGATCCCATAATCAGGCTGGCCATCACCAAATACAAATCCTGGGCCTGTACCGCTTCGAGAGTCAGTTTCCCCAAACCAGGCCAGTTGAAATAGGTTTCGGTAATGAATGCGCCGCCCAGCAGGCCAGCAAATTCAAAGCCCAGGAGCGTAATTAGTGGGTTCACCGCATTGCGCAGGGCGTGGACATAGACCACCCGATTTTCTGACAGCCCCTTGGCCCGAGCGGTTTGAATGTAGTTTTGGCGCAGCACATCGAGCAGCTGCCCTCGGGTAATGCGCTGGAGCCCGGCAAAGCTGGTGATGCTGAGGGCCAGAGTCGGCAAAACTAGGTGCCAGCCCACATCGACAAGCTTGCCAAACCAGTTGAGGTCGTCATGGATGATGCTGGTGCGTCCGCCGATGGGAAACAGCGGCGCGACGCTCTGGGCAAAGAACAGCAGCAGCAGGCCGGTGACAATGCTGGGCATGCCCTGGCCCAGATAGCTCAGCACCCGCAGCACTTTATCGATCGGGCGATTTTGGTTGACCGCGCTCACAATGCCCATGGGAAGCGCAACTAGCCAGGTGACCAGAAACGCCGCCAAAGCGAGCAGCAGGGTATTGGGCACCCGCTCCCACAGCAGATCGACCACCGGGCGTTGGTAGGCAAAACTCAGGCCAAAGTTGCCGTGGAAGACCATTTGGTAGAGCCAATTCAAATACTGTCGCCAAACCGGTTGGTCGAGGCCAAACTGGGCTTCTAACTGCGCCAGGGTTTCGGGCGAAAACTGCGGGCTCTGGCGGTACTGATCGAGAAAGTTGCCTGGGGCCAGCTGAATCACAAAAAAGCTTAGGGCTGAGGCCAGCAGCAGGGTCAGGGCCGCCTGCAAAATGCGTTTTAGCACGTAGAGAACGGTTTCGCTGGTGGCGAAAACCATCAGACGATCCCAGGGGCTGATCAGCGGGCGGCGAGGCGTAGAAGACTGGGCCATTCCCAAATGCGGAGATAAAGGGCTATCTGTGGTGATTCTAAACCAATCGTGCCCATGCAATAGGAGTTTGGTAGCTGAGACCGGTCTCATTCATGCCGCCTGGCTATGCCCAACTCAGACCGGGAGATAGTGAGCTTCAGAGGAGGGGAGAAAGTCAGAATTCTTTAGTTTTGCGACATTTGCAACATTAGATTGCTGAATTGAGCTGATTGAGTTCGCCATCATCTTTGATATTGATATCCCCTGTAAGCGCTCTTCGGCCTACGGTAGGGCGATGGGCAAGGCCCGGCCAAAGGCCAACGCTGGCTGCCCCTAAGCCCCACCCAGCCCCCAAATTTCTGGCTTCCCAAGCATTCTCTCCTCCTCAGGATTCGACCATGACAGCTCTGCAATCTTCGCCCCCCAAAACCAGCGTGCTGGTCTTAACCGCTCCCCTCTCGGGGCAGATGGTGCCTCTAGGGACCGTACCCGACCCCGTTTTTGCCCAAAAAATGGTGGGCGATGGGGTCTCGATTGACCCACTGAGTCAGGTGCTGATGGCGCCCTGCGCCGGTGATATTGTGCAAATCCATAGCGCCAGCCATGCGGTGACGGTGAAGACTGCCGAGGGCATCGAGATTTTGATGCATATTGGCCTCGATACGGTGGCGCTGAAGGGGGAAGGCTTTACGCTTAGGGTGAAAGTGGGCGATCGCGTCAAAACCGGCGACATCCTAATTGAATTTGACGCCGACTATGTGGCCCTCCACGCCCGCAGCCTGCTGACCCAAATTGTGGTGACCAACAGCGATCGCGTGGCCCAGTTCAAACCCGCCAGTGGCATGGTCAACGCCGCCCGCGACACCGTGCTAGAGCTGGTGCTAGTTGGGGGAACAACCGCTAGCGAGGCCGAGGCCGGGCCAACGGTGACCTCCCAGGTGATCATCATTCCCAACCCGGTGGGGCTACACGCCCGACCGGCGGCGGTGCTGGCCCAGCTGGCAAAGAAATATCAGTCGAACCTTCGCCTACACCGGGGCAGCGACAGCGCCAACGTGCGCAGCGTGGTGGCGATCATGGGGCTTGAGATTGGCCGGGGCGATACGGTCACGCTGGAAGCGACCGGGGCCGATGCCGAGGCGGCGATCGCAGAACTCTCCACCGCCCTGCGCGACGGTCTGGGCGAGGAGGGAGCCGTCCCCGTGACCGCCGCCGCCGCCAGCATTGCCCAAGCCGAAATTTCTGCCCCCGCCCCCCGCCCTAAGAGCGACGACCCCAACATTATCTTGGGCGTAGCCGCTTCGTCGGGGGTGGCCGTGGGCAACACCTACCGCCAGCGCCGCCAAGACATTCGCGTTGAGGAAACCGCCGATAGCCCCAAAGCCGAGCAGCGCAAGCTCGACCAGGCCATCGACCAGGCTGCCCTTGAGATCGAGAGCCTGCGGGCCAAGGTGCACGGCCAGGGTGACCCCAGCAAAGCCGCTATTTTTGCCGCTCACCAGGAACTGCTGGAAGACCCAGAGCTGATGGATATGGCCAGTAGTGCGATCGACCAGGGCAAGAGCGCCGCATTTGCCTGGCAGCAGACCTACACCGCCCAAGCCGATACCCTAGCCCGGCTCAAGAGCGAGCTGCTGGCCCAGCGGGCGAATGATCTGCTGGATGTGGGCGATCGCGTCCTTCGCATTCTTACGGGCGTTAAGGCAGAAGCCCTGGTCTTGCCCGCCAACACCATTTTGCTGGCCGAAGACCTCACCCCCTCGGATATGGCCAATATCGATCCGGCCCGCGTGGTGGGCTTTGCCACGGTGGCGGGTGGAGCGACATCCCACGTGGCAATTTTGGCTAGGTCAATGGGCATACCGGCGATCGCGGGCATCGAACCCCGCATTCTCGACCTAGCCGACGGCACCCCGGTAATTCTCGACGGCACCAAGGGCCGAGTGAAGCTCAACGCCTCCGTAGACGAGCTAGAGGCCACCCAAGATCGCATCGCTCGCCAAAAGGCTAGGCAGGCAGAGGATCTAGAGCACGCCTTTGAGCCCGCCATCACCCAGGACGGGCGGCAGATCGAGGTGGTCGCCAACATCGGCAGCCAAAAAGACGCTGAGGCATCCATCAAGGTGGGTGGCGAAGGGGTCGGCCTGCTCAGAACCGAGTTTGTGTTCATGGAGGCTAGCTCGGCCCCCACGGAGGATGAGCAGGAGGTGATTTACGCCAGCATTCTGCGGGTGCTGGGCGATCGCCCCATGATCATTCGCACCCTAGATGTGGGCGGCGACAAGCCCCTGCCCTACCTGCCCATGGCCCACGAAGAGAATCCCTTCCTGGGCGAGCGGGGCATTCGCCTGGGCTTCGATCGCCCCGAGCTGATGCGCACCCAGTTCCGCGCCATTCTCAAAGCCTCTACCGCTGGTAAAGCGCGGGTGATGTTCCCCATGATTGCCCGCATGGAAGAGTTGGCGATGGCGAAAGCAGTGATGGAAGAGGAGCGCCAGAAGCTGGGGGTGCCGCCCATTGAGATTGGCATCATGGTCGAGGTGCCCGCCGCTGCTGTGTCTGCGGAGCGGTTTGCAGAACAGGTGGACTTCTTCTCCATTGGCACCAACGACCTGACCCAGTACACCCTGGCGATGGATCGCGGCCATCCCAAGCTGGCCCCCTATGTGGATGCCCTGAACCCCAGCGTGCTGCGGATGATCGACCTGACGGTGCGGGGGGCCGACAAGCACGGCAAGTGGGTGGGTGTCTGCGGCGGCATGGCGGGCGACCCCCAAGCCGTCCCCATTCTGATCGGCCTGGGCGTGAAGGAATTGAGCGTCAGCGTGCCGGTGATTCCGGCAGTGAAGGCTCAGGTGCGGGGCTTGTCCCTAGCTCAGTGCCAAGATTTAGCGCAGCAGGCGTTGAATTTGGATTCTGCCGCTCAGGTGCGCGACCTGGTGCCCTTAGAAGAAGCGTAGGGTGCATTCGGCGACAAGGGGTTGCGATCGGTGTCATTCCACCCTTGCCCCGCCAATGCACCATCTCCGAGAACCCAAAGCACCGTAGGGTGGGCACCGCCCACCATGAACTATGCATTTTCAGATCGATTATTGGCGGGAGAGCATAGCGCACGATTGAGGACAAAAGCCAAGCCTACCGCTGGGGCCATTTCGCTGGCCCCAGACCCCCTTCGACCAGGAGCGTTACGCCGCCCTGGACCCGACGTAAAGGATGAATTGATCATCGGTTTAAACCTCTGTTCTGCCAACGAAATGATGAGAGACATAAACCCCGCTGGGGTTAGCTCCTTTTCCTAACTCCATCATCCATCCACCCCCTACCCCCTACCCCCCTCATGAAAATCAAAGAAACCTGGAACCACGCCTTCGGGCTGCTGCAAAAAATGGGGAAGTCGCTCATGCTTCCCGTGTCGGTGCTGCCGGTGGCAGGCCTGCTGCTGGGCCTGGGCAGCGCCCGCCTGATCGAGTTGCAGCAGATTGAGCAGGGCATTCTCACTGACCCGAAGTTTTGGTGGCTGCCGGAGTGGTTGGCCGCGATTATGAAAACCTCTGGGGACGCCATTTTTGCCAGTCTGCCGCTGATTTTTGCGATCGCTGTGGCAATCGGCTACACCGGCAACGATGGTGTCTCGGCGCTGGCGGCCACCGTGGGCTTCATGGTGTTTCTCGCCACCCTGGGCACCGTCGCCCTCGGCATGGGGTTAGAGACCAAGACGGTGCTGGGCATCCCCACGCTGGATACGGGGGTGTTTGGCGGCCTGATTATGGGCTGTATTGCGGCCTACATGTTCAATAAATTCTTTCGCATTAGCCTGCCGCGCTATCTGGGTTTCTTTGCGGGCAAGCGGTTTGTGCCGATCATCACCGCCTTTGCCGCCATTCTCACTGGATTGGTGATGAGCGTGATTTGGCCACCAATTGGGGCGGGCATCAACAGCTTTGCCCAGGCGGCAGCGGAGGGCGGCAACGTGCCGCTGACCGTGGCCATCTACGGCTTCATCGAGCGGCTGCTGATTCCCTTTGGTCTGCACCACGTCTGGAACGTGCCCTTCTTCTTTGAGATCGGCTCCTTCCAAGACCCGATTACCGGCGAAATGGTGCGGGGCGACATTGCTCGCTTCTTTGCGGGCGACCCGACAGCGGGGATTTTGGGTGGGGCCTACTGGTTCAAGATGTTTGGGTTACCGGCGGCGGCGATCGCCATCTGGCACAGCGCCAAACCCAAAAACCGCAAGCAGGTCGGCGGCCTGATGATTTCTGCCGCACTGACCTCGTTCTTAACCGGCATCACCGAGCCGATTGAGTTCTCGTTCCTGTTCGTTGCCCCGCAGCTATTTGCCATTCACGCTGTGCTGGCCGGGTTTGCCGATTGGCTGTTCGTCACCCTGGGCGGGCGCATGGGCTTTACCTTCTCCCACGGGCTAATCGACTTCGTCTTATTCAACAGTCTGGGAACGCGGGTGTGGCTAATTCCGGCTCTGGCCCCAGTGTTTGTGGCCCTTTACTACTTCGTGTTTCGGTTTGCCATCCACCAGTTCAACCTCATGACCCCAGGCCGCGAAGAGGATGTGGAGGGGGAGGAATCGACCGCCGCCATTACCGGCGACAAAGCCGAAATGGCCAAGGCCCTGGTGCTGGCCTTTGGCGGCCGCAGCAACATCAAAAACCTAGATGCCTGCATTACCCGTCTGCGCATCACCGTGGACGATATGGCCAAGGTTAACGTCCCCCGCCTGAAGGCCCTGGGAGCCTCTGGGGTGCTGCAAATGGGGCAAAATGCCCAGGCCATCTTTGGCCCCCAGTCTGACAACCTCAAGACCGATATGGCCGACTACCTCAGCACCGCTGGCCCTGAGGCCGACCTGGTGGAAGCGCCTGTCGAGGGATTTGTGGATGAAACCGCCCCAGATCTGACCAAAATCCCCCCTGACCCGCAGGCTGGGGAAAAAGCTGAGGCCATAGTCGCGGCCCTGGGCGGTGCCAACAACATTCGCACCTTTGACCCCGTCGCCCTCACCCGCCTGCGGGTAGAAGTTACCGACCCCGTTGCCGTAAACGAAACCGCACTTCAGAGCGCAGGAGTTCAAGGGATGATGAGATTGCAGGACAACGTGCTTCACCTGGTCACTGGCCTAAATGCCGAACAGTACGCCGCTGAAATCGCCAAGCGGCTGGCGACCAAGGTGTAGTTCTCCCTGCAACCCAGTCTCTCGCAGTCACTGTAGGGTGGGCCATGCCCACCACTGTTTCTCGTGCCAATTCAGGTGATGGGGCGAAGGAACTTTGCGATCGCCCCACCCTACAAAATTCCTAGCAAATCATTTCATCAGTTTTAGTGTTGACGAAAGGTTTTTTATGCCCCTCCCGCGACTCAAAGCCGCCCTCATTGTCGGTGTTGGCCTGATTGGCCTCAGCCCATTAGCGGCCTTCGCAGTGCGCCCCAGCACTGCCAACATTGGCACCAATGCCCCTGCCCTGGCCCAGGTAGAACCCAACCAAGACAACCTGCAAATACAGTGCCCAGGCTCTATTTTGGTAAACGACATCAACTACACGGTGTTTTTCACCCGCGAAGCAGGGTTTTCGCGCATTGTGCTGCGGCGGCGCAGCACCGGGCAGCAAATTGCTGAAACCTTTCTCAGCTACGATCGCAAAAATGCCAACGGCCAAGCCATTTGGCGGGGGTCAGTGCAAGGGGCAGCCGATGTCACCCTGGTACACCTCTCCACCCGTGCCGCCCAGGTGGGTGACCAGGTATCAGTGGGTTATGACGGGCAGTGGGGCAGTGGCACCTGCGCTCGTTCTGCCACACCGCTGTAGTGCCGTCAGCGCCCATCGCCAGCCACAAAAAACCCCAGCCGTCCAAAGCTGGGGTTAGTAGGTTAAATGGCTGATTCAACGATTTGATTTAAGGTTTTGATTTAACGGTTTGATTTATGAAAATGCATTAGTGGCGCTTTTGCCCAAGCCCCAGACTTTTCCTTTGGGCTCAGCCCGCCAAGAGCAGTCAGTGAACTGTGACATTGTCAACACTGCATAAAGCTTATGTTAGCTCAACATTGCCTGCCGTTACAAAGACTACGGTTAGGTAGATCTGCGCAGCAGCACGGTACCGCTCTGTATGCCCTCAACAAGAACTTACAGCCAGGCAAATCTCAAGCTGTGCCCTAGGGCCATGGACGGCGATCTGCCATTACTGCGCTGGATAAATGTTACAGCCCAGAGTCAGCAAGACTTCTTCTTACACTTGACAGGCGTTACAGCTCCAGTGCCGACAAGTTCCTAGCGAATTTCGCGGGCGGCATTGTAGATTTTTTCGTTGGCCTGCACCGACTTTTGCAAGTCCACTACGGGGCGGGGATAATCGACGCCAAAGGTGACCCCAAAGCGTTTTTGCTCTACGGGCTGAAGCTTCCAGGGTTCGTGTACTTTAGCCGCAGGAATATCCGTCAGTTCTGGCAGCCAGTGCTTAACGTAGAGGCCGTTGGGGTCGTAGTCTTTAGACTGCTTGGGAATGTTGAAATAGCGAAAGCCCCGCGCGTCGTTGCCAACCCCAGCAGTGTAGTTCCAGTTGCCGTAGTTGCTACAGGGGTCGTAGTCCACCAGCAGCGACTCAAACCACTCGGCCCCCATTCGCCAGTCAATCCCCAGGTTTTTGGTGAGAAAGCTGGCCACATTCTGCCGCCCCCGATTCGACATAAATCCAGAGCGGGCCAGCTCACGCATGTTGGCATCCACCAGCGGAAAGCCCGTTTGGCCCTCGCGCCAGGCGTCAAAACGCTCCCAGTCCTGCTTCCAGTCGATCAGCAGCCCTCGCAACCCCGAGGGGTAAAACACGCGATCGCCGTGCTTGGCACAGATAAAGCGAAAGTAATCGCGCCACAGCAGCTCAAAGACCAGCCAGTAGGTGGAGTCGTTGCGAATGCGTTCCGTTTCGTACTGCTGCACGGTTTCGTACGCCCGACGCGGCGACAGACAGCCCAGCGCTAGCCAGGCCGACAGCTTTGAGGAATAATCGGCCCCCACCATGCCGTTGCGAGTCTGCTTGTAGGTCTTGAGGCAGTCAGCCTCCCACACATAGTGGTTAAGGCGGGCCAGTCCAAAGGTTTCGCCCCCCTCGAAGGTGAGCACGGCACGGCTATCAGCGTTGGCCGCCTCCAGGCCAAAGTCCTCAAGGGTGGGCATAGTTCCGAGATTGACCTGGGGTAGGGGCGGCAGTTTTGTGGGGGTAGGCAGAGTCACATCCACCGTGCTGCGCTGTTCCACCTGTTTGCGAAACTGGGTAAAAACCTCTGGCAGGCGGTTGATCGCAAAGGGCAAGTTGTCGGGATGGTAGAGGGTGGCCCCCCAATAAACCTCCGTTTTGCACCCCATCGCCGCCAGTTTGGCTTCCACCGCCTGCTCCACCCGCAGCTCTTCGGCGGTGACTTCTTCGTGCCAGTAGACGGTCTCAATGCTGTGGGCCTTTACCAACTCTGGAATAATGTCTTCGGGTTGGCCCACCCGCACGACTAGGTCGCTACCTAAGGACTGGAGCGATCGCCGCAAATCGGCCACGCTCTCTAGCAAAAACTGCGCCCGATAGGCCCCCGTTTTTGGAAAACCAAAGGCCGTCTGGCCAAACTGGCGCGGGTCAAAACAGTAGAGCGGTATCACTGGCTGCCCGGCGCGCAATGCCTCATCGAGGGGCTGGTGGTCGTGGAGGCGGAGGTCGTTGCGAAACCAGACGAGGGTGAGCATGGGGGGTGGGGAGTTGGGGGTAGGGGGTAGGGAGTAGGGGGGTAGAGTTTTGGCTTTGCCAGCGAACTTTGGAGAATGTTGGGAGGCGGGCGTTTATCGTTTGGGGGCAGAATTCCTTTGTTTGAATATTCTAAAGAACTCGCGATCGCCTTGTTGGGGGTTACTCTGGGGCGATCGGCGTTGTTTTGTACTGCTGGTTGTGCGCAGCGGACTAGGCAAGTCACCTAAGTTATCGACAAAGACAGCTTCGTGAGGCATAGTTTTAACGCTTAGCTCAAGCCCAAGGGTCACCGAGACGCGGCTGTGGGCATTTTTAAAACCCTGTAACCCGCCTGCTATGGAACTTCAGCCTGAACATTACGAATTGGGGATCACCCTGTCGGCCATGGAGGGAGCGATGGGCGGTCTCTTCTACCCCAGCGAAAGCGATGCTCTGGTTTCGTTAGTCATCTATGCTGACGCCCTACCCGACACCACGGCCCTGGGCCAAAAGCTAGGGGCAGGGGAAGCAAACCTGCAAATTCAGCCCGCCGAAGCGTTCTTTCGGCCCGTGCTTAACAACCCCTACTGGGCTAGCGAGCAGGGCGGTCATCTGGCGCAAAAATATGCCAACCTCCGCGACGTGCTAGAAACCCACCTCGAAGACCTGAAAACGATTCGAATTGGCGAGGTAAACGTCACGGTGTATCTGCTGGGGCGGCATTCTAGCGGCTGCTACCTAGGGGCTTGCACCCACGTGGTAGAAACATAGCCAGTCAGCCCAGATGACGGTAGCTTAACGGTAGCAACTGAGGCAATCTATTCATGGCTGTTCAAACCCCAGACTGGGTGAAGCACGCGGTCTTCTACCAGATTTTTCCCGACCGATTTGCCCGCACCCAGCGGCACCTAAATGACCCAGCCATGGCCGTAACCCTGGAGCCCTGGGAGTCGTTGCCCACCCCCTTTGGCTATAAGGGGGGCGACCTCTGGGGCGTAGCCGAAAAGCTTGATTACCTAGCAGACCTCGGGGTTACGGCTATCTACATGACGCCGATTTTTCAGTCGGCCTGCAACCACCGCTACCATACCCATGACTACTATCAGGTCGATCCGCTGCTGGGAGGCAATCCAGCATTTTTCGACCTCCTAAAAGCAGCCCACGCCAAAGATATTAAGGTAGTCCTGGATGGGGTGTTTAACCACTGTAGTCGAGGCTTTTTCTTCTTTAACGACATTCTTGAAAACGGCCCTAATTCTCCCTGGTTAGAGTGGTTTGAAGTCGGGGGTTGGCCCCTGGCTGCCTACGACGGGTCGCTGCCCGCCAACTACCGCAGCTGGGTCGATAACCGCGCCCTGCCAGCTTTTAAGCACGACCACCCAGCGGTGCGCGAATACCTGATGCGCGTGGGCGAGTACTGGGTGCGCCAGGGCGTTGATGGCTGGCGGCTGGATGTGCCCTATGAGATTAAAACCGAGGGGTTTTGGCAAGAGTTTCGCGATCGCATCAAAGCCATCAACCCTGAGGCCTACATTGTGGGCGAGATCTGGGACGACGCCACCCAGTGGCTCGACGGCACCCAGTTTGACGGGGTGATGAACTACCTGTTTACGGCCCCGACCATGGCCTTTGTGGCGGGCGATCGCATCCGGATGGATCTGGTTGAGCAGCCCCACTACTACCCCTACCCAGCGCTGGATGCCGCAAGCTACGGCGACCAGATTCAGCATTTGCTTAAGCTTTACCCCTGGGAGATTCAGCTCACCCAGCTCAACTTGCTCTCTAGCCACGACGTGGCCCGCATCTATTCGGTGGTAGGCGAAGATGACGCCAGCATGGTGCTGTGCACGCTGCTGCTGTTTACCTTTCCGGGGGCACCGAGCATCTATTACGGCGACGAGGTGGGCCTAGCGGGCGAGCTTGACCCCGACTGCCGTCGCACCTTCCCTCCCGAAAAAGACTGGCACCTCGATCTGCTGACCATCCATCGCGAGCTGATAGCCCTGCGCCATCGCTTTGCGGCCCTGCGCACGGGCACCTACGAGGTGCTGCACACCGAGGGCAATGTCTATGTGTTTAGTCGCACCTGGGGCAGCGATCGCCTGATCATCGCTCTCAATACCGGCGAAGGCGATGACCTCAAGGTTGCTACTGAGACACTGCTGGGCAAGGGCCAGACGGCCCAATCCGTGTTTGCCTACCACGGGGCCACCTGGGCCAGCCTAGACCTAACGCTGCCCCCGCGATCGGCGGTAATCGTCACAGTGGAGTAAGGATAATCAGCCAACAGGGACTACCTTCTGCCGTTGGCTCAACGAATCAGACCAACCGCGATCGGGCGAAGTCTAAGGGCTGCGCCGCTGGCGAATTTGAGCGATAAAAAACTCTTCTAGGGTTGGCCGGGTTTGTTGCAGGGTAATCAGGTGACCGCCAGCCAACGGAATTTGTTTGGCAAACTCGTAGGGGTCGCCCTTGACCTGACCTTGCCAGAGGTCGCCTTGCACCGTCAGCCGATCGAGCCAGGGCTCTAGCTTGGCGATGTGGCCACCGCGCCCCTTAACCAGGTACTGATCGGCGGTGCCCAAGAGCTGGTCTAGGCTGCCGCTGGCGATCAGCTCGCCCTGGTCGAGAATGGCAATGCGATCGCAGATCACCTCCACATCCGACAGAATGTGGCTGTTAAAGAAAATTGTCTTGCCCTCCCGCTTCAGGGCCAAAATAATTTCCCTCACCTGAAAGCGCCCCGTGGGGTCAAGCCCCGACATCGGCTCATCGAGAAACACCACATCAGGGTCATTGATCAGCGCCTGGGCCATACCAATGCGCTGCAGCATACCCTTCGAGTACTGACGCAGCTGCTTTTTCTTCGCCGCCTCCTGGGATAGCCCGACCAGATTGAGCAGTTCCACAATGCGGCGCTGCTGGGCCGCCCGCGATAGGCCAAATAGACCAGCGGTGTACTGCAAAAACTCCCAACCGGTCAAAAAGTCGTAAAAGTAAGCATTTTCAGGCAGATAGCCAATGCGCTGTTTCACCGCGCTGTCGCCTAGGGCATGCCCCAACAGGGTCGCCGTGCCCGCCGTCGGGCGAATAATGCCCAGCAAAATCTTCAGCAGCGTCGTTTTGCCCGCCCCGTTGGGGCCTAGCAGGCCAAAGGTTTCGCCCTGATGCACAGTGAGCGAACACTGCGTTAGGGAGTTGACCCGCTGATTGAGCCAAAACCCGGTGCGATAGGCCTTGCCTAAACTTTCGGTTTGCACCACCGGCACCTGATCTAGCGGTGTGGTTAGCCCATCCTGTGACAATACAGCGCCCATAACCCGTGCTCGCGAAACCGTGATAGAACCGTATAAGACGCCCAGATAGAGCATCTCTAAAGTTTAGGTTACCCGCCCCGTGGCACGATGGTACTGAGCCTAAATACCGCTAACCTAGGTAAAGGTAGCCCTCAGCCTCTTCTGTTTCGTTGTGACCTCCCTCTCCTACGGTGCTGCTATGGATCGCTCTAAGCTCGTGGCCATCGTTACTGGCGCTTTTTCTCTACTGCTCGCCATTGGCTATTTAGTGCTGGTGCAACTCCTCGATTTTCGCGGCGATATGCTGCCGGCCCCGCTATCAACCCTGTTTAATTTACCGTTTTAGACTGCGACTTTGAACGTTAATTCTATGGCGTGCCAAAGCCTTTTTTAGGTTCAAGGTCTACCACCAAAAGCCTGGGCTTAAGCCTTCACCAACGTTCAATCTCAGGCTCTCAGCGCCGCTGTTCACCTAGGCCTCAAAGCCTTACAGATTTGGAATTAACCCCACAAGAATACAGTCTTAGCCTCGGGGCCGTTGCCTATCTAACGGGTTACGCCGCTGCCAAACCATCCATTAGCAATACTTATAAAAATCTTCGGGTAGCCCCATTTTCTCTATAGGGTTTGTGGTTTTATAGCGAGGTTGAATGGGGTTTAGGGCAACATAGCCCTAGATCTGTCCACTGAGCGCCCCCATAAGGCCGTTGACTTTGGCATAGTATTATTGCGATTAATCCTTAAGATATTTATCCGCTATCCAGCAGGTACCCATGGCCATGCAACAGCTTGAGACAACTTCGACCCTTGACTACCAGTCAGAGCAGTACAAAGATGCCTACAGCCGCATCAATGCCATCGTGATTGAGGGCGAGCAAGAAGCCTACGACAACTATTGCAAGCTGGCGGAGTCGATTCCCGACTCCAAGGATGACCTGCTGCGCCTGGCGAAAATGGAAAACCGTCACATGAAAGGCTTTCAGGCCTGCGGCAAGAATTTGGCCGTCACCCCCGACATGGAGTTTGCCGCCAAGTTTTTCTCTCAGCTGCACGAAAATTTTCAGCAGGCCTGGGCAGAGGGCAAAATTGTCACCTGCTTGCTAATTCAGTCGCTGATTATTGAGACCTTTGCGATCGCGGCCTACAACATTTACATTCCGGTAGCCGACGACTTTGCCCGCAAGGTTACCGAGGGCGTGGTCAAAGACGAATACAGCCACCTCAACTTTGGCGAAGAATGGCTCAAGGCCAACTTTGAGACAGCTAAGGCCGAGCTTGAGACCGCCAACCGCCAAAATCTACCCATTATTTGGGCCATGCTCAACCAGGTGGCCACCGACGCCCACGTGCTTGGCATGGAAAAAGATGCCCTAGTTGAAGATTTCATGATTACCTACGGTGAGGCGCTGGCTAATATCGGCTTCTCGAGCCGCGAGGTGATGAAACTCTCCGCCCAGGGTCTAGCGGCGGTCTAGACGCCGTCCGGGAGTCGCCCAAACCTGAATGTTGCAGGTGGCTCCGGCTATTGCAAGCCTGCTTGAGCTGCCCAGTGTGCTTTCAATCCAGCACTGGGCAGTTTATCGTTAGGTAAATTGTTAACCTGCACCATACTTTCTGGCGCATTACCCCCAGTACCTAGATACGCAATGTTTGGCCTAATTGGACATTTAACTAGCCTTGACCACGCCCAGCTTGTCGCCCGAGATCTGGGGTACCCAGAGTATGCCGATCAGGGGCTCGATTTTTGGTGCAGTGCCCCGCCTCAAATTGTCGATACCATCAAAGTGACTAGCGCCACCGGCCAGCAAATTGAAGGCCGCTATGTCGAGTCATGCTTTTTACCCGAAATGCTAGCCGCCAAGCGCATCAAGGCGGCCACGCGTAAAATCATCAACGCCATGGCCCACGCCCAGAAAAACGGCATCGACATCACCGCCCTGGGCGGATTTTCGTCGATTATTTTTGAAAATTTCAACCTCAACCAAATTCAACAGGTGCGCAATGTCACCCTGGAGTTTGAGCGGTTTACCACGGGCAATACCCACACGGCCTACATCATTTGCCAGCAGGTGGTGGCCGCTGCCGAAAAACTCAGCATCAATCTTTCGGATGCCACTGTGGCAGTGTGTGGGGCCACGGGAGACATTGGCAGTGCCGTCTGCCGCTGGCTTACCGCCCGTACCGACATCAAAGAGCTGTTGCTGATTGCCCGCAACCAAGAGCGGATTCAGCGCCTGCAAGAAGAGCTGGGCTGCGGCACCGCCATGGATCTCGACACTGCCCTGCCCAAGGCTGACATTGTGGTATGGGTGGCCAGTATGGCCAAGGGCGTTGAAGTTGACCCCAACAGCCTAAAACGCCCCTGCCTGATGATTGATGGCGGCTACCCTAAAAACCTCGACCAGCACTTTAACTTTGAGGGCGTGCATGTGCTCAAGGGCGGCATCGTCGAGCATTCCCTCGACATCGACTGGAAAATCATGCAGATCGTGAATATGGACGTACCCGGACGCCAGCTATTTGCCTGTTTTGCCGAGGCCATGCTGCTGGAGTTTGAGAAGTGGTACACCAATTTTTCCTGGGGGCGCAACCAGATCACTCTCGAAAAAATGGACATGATTGGCCAGTCTTCACGCCGCCACGGGTTTCGCCCCCTGCTCGACCTCAACAATGCGCCCCTGGTCGCTGAACTGTCCTAGAGGGGCAGCTCCCCTGGCTAGGTCGGGTGTTTAACCTAGATCAGGGGGTCGGCAGCTTGGTATTCTAGAATGCAGACGGCCAAGACGTTTCTGGGTGAACCAGAGTATCTTTGGCTCGCGATTGGCCTGTTTAAATAGTTTGTTTCTCCCCTGGCTATGGCCCAACCTGAGCGCAAGTCCATTCTGCTGTCTTTTGAAAAGCCCCTGGTTGAACTAGAGGCCCGCATTACCCAAATTCGCGAGCTGGCGGAAGAGAACGATGTGGATGTGTCGGCCCAGCTGCGTCAGCTAGAGGCCCGCGCCACCCACCTGCGCCAGGAAATTTTTTCTAACCTGACCCCGGCCCAGCGGCTTCAGGTGGCCCGCCATCCCCGTCGCCCCAGCACCCTCGACTATATTCAGGCGATTACTGACGACTGGCTTGAGCTGCACGGCGATCGCGGCTCGGGCAAAGACGATCCAGCGCTAGTAGGGGGCGTCGCCCGGCTGGAGGGCCGCCCCGTGGTGATCTTGGGCCATCAGAAGGGGCGCGATACCAAAGACAATGTGGTGCGCAACTTTGGCATGGCCTCCCCCGGCGGCTACCGCAAGGCCATGCGGCTGATGCGCCACGCCGATCGCTTTTCAATGCCAATCATTACCTTTATTGATACCCCTGGGGCATACCCCGGCTATGAGGCCGAAGAGATGGGGCAGGGCGAGGCGATCGCCTACAATCTGCGGGAAATGTTTGGCCTCACGGTGCCGATTGTCTGCACGATCATTGGCGAGGGCGGGTCCGGTGGTGCCCTGGGCATTGGCGTGGGCGATCGCCTGATGATGTTTGAGCACTCCGTCTACACCGTGGCCAGCCCCGAAGCCTGCGCCGCCATTCTATGGAAAGACGCGGGCCGCGCCAGCGAGGCTGCCGAAGCCCTCAAAATCACCTCTTGGGATCTCAAGCAATTGGGCATTTTAGATGAGCTGCTGCCAGAACCCGTGGGCGGTGCCCACGCCAACCCCATTCAGGCCGCAGAGATTCTCAAGCAGGCCTTGGTAGAGCAAATCAACGAGCTGTCTCAGCTGGCACCGGCAACGCTACAGCAGCTGCGCTACCAAAAGTACCGCCAGATTGGGGTCTTTGCCGAGGCGGCCTAGGCGCTCTAGCTATGGCCACAAGGTTGTCCTTTCCTGTTTGCCAGGGCTCCGTACCTTGAGCCCTGTTTCCGTGAGTGAGGAGTTAATGTCCGGTCGAGGTCAGCGGTTGAGGTCATCGCTAGGGTAGTCAAAGACTGAGCCGATGGCCGACGATACTTGCGTTAATAAACCGTTACATTTGTTAACATAAGGAAGGGCTTGGGCTAAAGGCTCTTCCCTGGGGCAGTCTGCCCTGGTGCTGTAATGCCCCTGCGGCGTTAGCTGTCCTGATTATCTGTTAATTGGTACTTCCCTTGAAGAATCCTGTATCTTCTGACCTGCCGCGCCGCGCCCTGGTTACTGGCGCTAGCCGTGGCCTTGGCAGCGCGATCGCCCAGGCCCTAGCCCAGGCTGGGTACGATGTCGCTCTGGTGGCCCGATCCTTAGACGCCCTCAAGCCTGTGCAGGAAAAGTTGACCACCTACGGCATTGAGGCCAAAGCCTATGCCGTTGACCTGGCTCAAACAGAGGGCTTGCAGCACCGACTCGCGGAGGTGCTGGCCGACTTTGGCCCCCTCAGTGTGGTGGTTAACAACGCTGGCATGGGCTACACCGGCCCGCTAGCGACCATGCCCCTCGGCGACTGGCAGCGGGTGATGGATCTAAACGTCACCAGTGTTTTCCAGTGCATCCAGGCAGTGGTGCCGGTGCTGCGGCAGGGCGGCGGCGGCACCATCGTCAACATCGCCTCCATTGCGGCTAAGTCAGCGTTTCCCGATTGGGGTGCCTATACCGTCAGTAAAGCCGCCATTGTGGCCCTGTCGCGGGTGCTGGCGGCAGAAGAGCGGGCCCACGGCATTCGCGTGGTGACGGTGTCTCCCGGCTCAGTCAACACCCCCCTTTGGGATACCGACACGGTGCAGGCCGATTTCGATCGCTCCGCCATGCTGACCCCGGAGATTGTGGCGCAGACCGTTCTGCACACCATTCTCATGCCCCCTGAGGCCGTGATTGAAGACCTCACCCTAATGCCTGCGGGCGGTGCCCTATAGCCAGTTTTTTACCCCGTTGCGCCCTGGCCAACTCAGCGAGTGGCCCTAATTCTGTTGAACCTCTAGAGTGTTTAGAAACCCTATGACTATCGCATCCTCAAGCAGCCTTAACGACAAAATCAATAAGAGCGCTAGCCTCAAAGGCAACCCCCCCGAAATTCGGCCCGATCGCACCCACAGCTACCGGGAAGAGGCCGATCAATATCCCATTCCTGAAACCAGCCAGGAAGACATGAGCGATGCCGTGCGCACCATGCTGCTGTCGGTGGGCGAAGACCCCGAGCGGGAAGGGCTGCTCAAGACCCCTAAGCGCGTGGCCGAGGCCATGCGGTTTCTCACCAGCGGCTACCAGCAGTCGTTAGAAGAGTTGGTCAACGGGGCCATCTTCGACGAAGGCCACAACGAAATGGTGCTAGTGCGCGACATCAACCTGTTTAGCCTCTGCGAACACCACATGCTGCCGTTTATGGGCCGCGCCCACGTGGCCTACATCCCCAACCAGCGGGTGGTGGGGCTGAGCAAGCTGGCCCGCATTGTTGAAATGTATTCTCGCCGCCTTCAGGTGCAGGAGCGGCTCAACCGCCAGATTGCCGAAGCGGTGCAGGAAATTCTGGATCCTAAGGGCGTAGCCGTGGTGGTGGAAGCCAGCCACATGTGCATGGTCATGCGCGGCGTACAAAAGCCTGGCTCCTGGACGGTGACCAGCGCCATGCTGGGGGTCTTTCAGGAAGACTCGAAAACCCGCGAAGAGTTTCTCAGCCTGATTCGCCACCAGCCGTCGTTCTTCTAGCCTGACCCCTATCGTTATAGGCAGAGACATTTCTCAAAAAGCGTTCAAACGTTTGCACGTTTGAACGTTTTTTGATGGCTAGTTTTGGCTAGAGCGCCCTGCCAGGTAGCCCCAGGCATAGGCGGCGTCGCCCATACTCTGCATGACCGTGAACTCATTGATGTTGGGCACGTAAAAAATATCAAAGTAGGTCTCCACCGAAGGCCACTGGCGGGCGGGCGGCACCGTCATCGAGTCCAGCACGTCAAAGAACCATTCAGAACCGTAAAATTCGTTGTCGATAGGGCCGTAGAGGGTCAGGCCCGGCAGCACACCGCCGGTAATGCGCTGGTCGATCACCAGGGGGTTTTGGGGCGATTTCTGGCCCAGGCCGGTGGTGTAGGTCATGTTGTCGGGGTTGGCTCCGGCGGAGAACTGGCAGGCCAGCAGGGCGGCGCTGAGATAGCGATCGCCACCGGTCAGCGCATGGGCCCGCAGCAGCGTACGGGCCTTGGGTGCCCCTAGCCCATCGCCCCAGCCCACGGGGGTTGAGGGGTGCACTTTAGTCCAGCCGAAGGCGGTGGTCTGCCCGGTTTCTACAGCGGCGTCCGCCTCGGCGATCAGCGTGGCTCGCAGCTCGGCCTGAAGCGCCGCATCGACCTGGTCAGCGGGAAGGCGGCTGTAAAGAAAGGCGATTTCTCGCTGAGGGCCTGCAATCCGATAGTCATCGCGGGCCTCGGCGGGAATGGCCGATCGCGCCGCGACAAAGCGGTCGTGCCAGAGGCGATCGCCCGTCAGGTCGTAAAGCTCTAGGGCCGCCAGGGCGCGATCGGCCTCAATGCGATGGCGAGGCCACTCCTGGGCCTCAATGCCATCCTGGTAGCGGGCCTCAGCCCAGGCCATGGCGGCTAGGGCACTGTCGCGGTAGCCCTGAACCTGGCCGGCGGCATAGGTACCCATCAGCCGCGCGGTGCGCGCCGCCACCCCAGCGTAGACGTAGCTGCTCCAGGGGTCGGGGGCGTAGGCCATAACCGTCAGGGTTTCTTGCCAGCTGGTTTCGCCCCGCTTCGGGTGCTCTGCCGACTCAATGCCGCCGCGCACACCGCCCTCAGAGGTTTGCAGACGGCGAAAGAAATCGACGCCCCACAGGGCTTCATTGAGCAAATCGGGGCGATCGTTGGCCGATTCGGGAATATTGAGCGCCAGGTTTTCCATCGGCTCGGGAAATAGCTCAAGCAGTTCGAGCAGCCAGCGAGCCACATCCAGGTGCTGAATGCGGCGGTCCCAGTCGCCGGCATCAAAGTAGCCACCCCAGGCATTGGCCACCACCGCATCGGTCTTGCCTGCGACCAGGTTGGCAAAGTTGCCCTCGTCAGTTCCCTGGGCGTCAAGGCCGTTGCCCGTATCCATCAGCCCGGTGTTGGATTGGTAAACCGTGACCCCGTCATCGGGGTGAAAGGGCCGGGGGCGGACAATATCGGTGTAGGGCGGTTCTAGGGCAATGCCGCTGCGCTGGTGGTAGAACCCCCGCGCAGCCACAGAAAAGGCCTGCTGCCAGGCATCCTCAGCTACCGCAAAGGAGCTAGAGCAGCCGACGGTGTCTACACAGAGGCGGTACTGCCCCGGCTGGGTAAGGGCGCTAAAGTCGAGCTGGTCAACGTCGGTGAGGGTGTAGGTGCGATCGCGGGCATCTTCCGCCGTCCCATTCTGGTAGCGACGGCTGGTCTGCCCGGTAAACACGCTCCGTCCTATGGCCTCGTCAATCACCTGAAACGACAGCCCCTCGGGATAGCTCAGCCCGCCGCCCGTTCCCATCCAGGTGGATAAAAACCCTACCTTGACCGGGTCATCAGGTCGAAATCCCAGGGCCGACACGTGGATAGCCTCGCTCATTTCACGGTCAGGCTGGTAGACCAGCGTGAGCGGCGGCAGGTCTTGCCCCGCCAGTTGAATCTGGTACGATTGCCCCGGCGTCAGGGGCGTGGGCAATCTCAGATAGAAGCGATGCTCCATAGCCCAGCGGCGATCATCTCGATTGATCTGGGCCGTATCCACCGGCTTGCTTTTGCGATACACCTCCGTCGGCGTCACGGCCTGCCGGTAGCTGGAGTCGCCCGGCGACTGAATGCGATAGCTGCGGGGCTGGCTGGCGCGATCGGCAGCAAACGGCGCTTCACTGTAGCGATCGAACCCATAGAGCACCGACTGCTCGGCACCCACCAGGGTACCAAGCACCTGCCCTCGGCGCGACACCCAGGTGTCGTGCCCTGAGTTCTCTAACTTGTCTTGCGGTTGGGAACGGTAGGGCTCTTGGCGAGCGTGGGTGACGGTGCCCTGGCGCAGAGAGACCACTATGACTTCGGGGCTGACCACGGCTACCGTCATAGCGGGCTGCGCCGAATTGGCGTTGGATAGCCGGACAGTACCCGCCGTGCAGGCCATCAAAAATGCCAGCAGCCCGAGCAAAAACGCAGCCCGGCGGGGCCAGCGGCGTACAGTGGCAAACAACATTCTCAGCAACGCTCCTGGGGAATCCACCAAAGGCTATAGGGTCGGCACCGATCACTACACTCTGCCCAAACCCTGGGGCCATAGTACAAACTGCGCCGATGGGTGTGGGGTATCCGTTCCAAGCTGTGCCAAAGTTTTACTCCAGCTAAACATTTGGGCCGTTGCTTCATTAAAAGTGAGCTAATATCTAAGCCGATTCAGCCTTTTCTTCTGAACGGTCGCGGCTCGCGGGCTAGGGCATACCGCTTAGCCCATAGGTTCGCGATCGCTAAGTGCCCCGGCTGAGTTATGCAGAATCCTGTGGTGTGTGGGGAGATCGGCCCGATTGCGGCTAAGGAAGCTTTTTACTGGGGTGGTTGGGGTGGCTGGGGTGTGCCTATTTGGCAGCCTACCGGCCAAAGCCAGCGCACGGCTGCAAGCCTGGGAATTTGATACCGGCCAAAATCGCCTGGTGTTTACCACCGAAAGTGGGGTAGAGCCCCAGGTCAGCTGGCTCAGCGATCCGCAGCGATTGGTCATCGACCTGCCCGGCATTCTGACTGAAGAAGCCCTGGGCGATCAGTTTATCGGCGGGGCGGTGGCGGCGGTGCGCATTACCCAGGCCGATGCTCAAACCACCCGCATGGTGCTAGAGATCAACCCCAGCTACAGCCTCGACCCCAAACAGGTCAAGGTGTGGGGGCTCACCAGCCAGCAGTGGGTGGTGCAGCTGCCCGGCTCGACTCCTATGGGCTTTCCCAGCGACGGTCTATCCATTCCAGATTTTTCTAAAGCCGCCAGACCGCGACCCCTGGCCGCTGTTGGGGCCGACCCGCTGCCGCCGTTGATCAGCCGCAACCAGGTCAACACCGTCGCCGTTAGGGCAACAGCCACCGTACTTCGCGGTGTCCAAACCACTGCCCAGGGCTTCTTTATTCCCACGGCGGGGGCTGCCCCTCAAGTACATGTGTACCGCACCCGCGACGCGAATCAGGCGCGGCAGATTGTCATTGACCTCTTAGATGCCGCCATTGCCCCAGGGCTAACCCCCGAGGCACTCCCCCAGGGGCGCTACGGCATCCACCACTGGAGTATCAATCAGTTTGCCACGGCCCCGCCCGCCATTCGCCTCACCCTCACCCTCGATGGATTTAGCCCTGACTGGCAAATCACTCCCCTGGCCAGCGGCGGTATTTGGGTCACCCCCATCGGTGTTGCCCCCAACCAAATTGCGGCCCCGCCCACCACAGTTGTGCTGCCTGTCCTGAATCCCATTGCTGCCCCGCCGCCCATCGCCCAGGCCCGTCCTGCCGTGGCGGCTGTCCCAGCGCCCGCCGCCACAGCAGCACCTGCCCCCGCGGCTCGGGGGCAGGTGCTGGTCATGCTCGACCCTGGCCACGGTGGCGTTGACCCTGGGGCCGTGGGCATTGGCGGTCTGCAAGAAAAAGGAGTGGTGCTGGCGGTGGCCCAGCACACGGCAGCAGCCCTACAGGCCCAGGGTATTGCCGTGCAGATGACCCGTCAGAGCGATCAAACCGTCGATTTGCAGCCTCGGGCCGATATGGCCACAGGGGCTCGGGCCACGGTATTTGTCAGCATTCACGCCAACGCAGTGAATATGCAGCGCCCCGAGGTCAACGGGCTAGAGACCTACTACTATTCCGATGCTGGGCAGGTGCTGGCGGCAGCCCTCCAGCGCCAGGTGCTAGGCACTATGGCCATGAACGATCGCGGCGTGCGCCAGGCTCGATTTTTGGTGCTGCGCCGCACCGCGATGCCCGCCGCCCTGATCGAAATTGGCTTTGTGACCGGAGCGATCGATGCCCCTAAACTGCGTGATCCGCAGTGGCAGACTCAGATGGGGCAGGCGATCGCCCAGGGGATTTTGAATTATTTGGGTAGCCAACCCTAGGCTTTGGGTGAATGGGTAGGGGGTAGAGGGTTAGGGCGGCTAGCGCTAGGTTGAGGCGTATTGAGCTGGAGAGGCAGGAAAATTGATGATGATCATACTTAGTGTCTAAGTTGGCTCGGGCATGGCCTCGGGCTCCCGCCCAGAGCGGGCTGGCCCAGGGAGTAGGTACTAGCGAGCAGCAGCAAGGACAGTGATAAAATCCTTATCTTTGAGCGCTAGGATTCGACCGTTGGGATAACCCTTGCACCGGCTTATCCCACAGCCTTTTGAAAATCACCGCCTAACCCTAGCCCGCCCAGGAGATGGATCAATGGCTACTGCTCCGCGATTCCGGAACGGATCGCTCTGCGAATCGCTCGATCACCACAGCCGCAATGTCTATTGCCTGATTGTGCTGATGCTGACCCTGAGCTGCCTGGGGTTTTTCGTCGAGCGGCGCAACGAGGCGGCTCGACTGGCCCACGCCCAGGGGCTGTTGTCCACCGACACCACCCCGCTTGGGTTGTCTGGAGGGCGGGCTCGCGGCGGTGACTTTGGCAGTCCGTCGGGCAGCGGCTCTTCCGGGGGCGGTTTTTCGGGCGGTGGTGGATCGCTGCCTCCTATGGGTGGCCCCAGCTATGGTGGCCCCGGCTATGGCGGCGGCTACCCCTCCTACCCCCGCACCGGCCCGGTGATTGTGCCAGTGCCCGGCGGCTACGTAGGCGGCTATCCGGGGGGGTATGTAGGCGGCTACCCCGGCGGCGGCACCATGCTTGGCGGCGATGTCGGCCTATTATTTCTGCTGGCGGTACTGGGATTCACGGTGCTGCCGCTGATCACCAATTTGATGCGGTTGGGGGGCGATCGCTCTAGCGGGAGTGTCCAAGGGGTGGGCGGCGGCAATGAGCTGACCAACGATATCGTCACCGTGACCCAGCTACAGGTGGCGCTGCTCTCCCAGGCCCGCGATCTTCAGAGCGCTCTAGAGACCATCGCCGCCCGCAGCGATATCGATACCAAGCCGGGGCTAAACCGGCTGCTGCAAGAGACGGTGCTGGCGCTGCTGCGATCGCCCGAATACTGGTCCCACGCCAAGGCTAGCTCCCAAACCGTGCGCACCCGCGCCCAGGCCTCCCAGGTCTTCGAGCAGCTCTCCGTCACCGAGCGCAGCAAGTTCAGCCGCGAAACCCTGGTGAATGTGGGTGGCCAGGTCAGCCGTCAAACCTATATGCCCGATGCCGATGCCGACCCCGCTGCCTACATTGTGGTGACGCTAATCGTGGGTACCGCCGATGATCAGTCCCTTGTCACTCAGCCGATCAATTCTGCTAGCGATCTCCAGGCGGCACTGCGGCGGCTCGGTGGCGTCACGCCCGACTATCTGCTGGTCTACGAACTGCTGTGGGCGCCGCAAGCGGCTAGCGACAGCCTTAGCTACGACCAGTTGCTAACCGCCTATCCCGACCTCACCCAAATCAACTGACTGGAACGTCAGCTAATTCAGCCCTGGTTGAATCAGCCGACACGGCTTCCAGCAGGGCAAGTAACTCGCGCTCAAAGGCTACCTGGGCACGATTTGTCCTGCCACCCACGTACACCGTGCCCTCCTGCGCCAGCGCCCACACCTGGGAGTGTGATACATAGCTCATAATCACTCCCAGCATCAGCAGGCCGAACCCTCCGTACACTAGAGGAATGCCCGGATCGGCCTTAATTTGTAAGCCCGTACTGCCCACCACATCCACCAGGGAGAGCCTCACGCCATTTACCTCCGCCGCCATGCCCTTACGAACCGTAGAAATGAGCTGTCCAGCGTTGTCGTAAATCAGCACAGAGCCCTGAAGATCGCTGGCCAGCAGGGTCACGCCTTCGCTCATATCGGGTTTCGTCGGTAGCCAGGTGCCCCAAAAGCGCGGGCCATCGTTCTCAATCTGCTGCATCGGTAGCTGTAGCACCGGGCTGTTGTTCAGCTTCACCCTTACCGCCGCTACGCCCCAGTCGGCCTGGTACAGGGTCACGCCCCTGTGGCGCAGGGGCTGGTTGACAAAGATGGTCTTGCGATCGATTTCATCCCCCGACCGGTCTAGCACCGACAGATCGGAATAGAACTGATCGATATTGCCCTCGGGGGTGTAGTCAATCCAAAAGCGGTTTACCCGCACCGACCAGTCTTTAGGAATTTGGGCCTCGGCCCAGGGGCCAGCATCAAAAATATTGCGAATTTGAAAGGTCTCTCCGCTGGGCACAATCTCCTGGGCAAAAAAGCCGGTCATCGCCCCTAAAATAGCCCCTGCCAAAATTAGCAGCATGCTGGCGTGCACCACAATCGGGCCAATGCGGCCCACAATGCCCTTGCGTCCGTAGAGTTGATTGCCCTCTTGAAACACCCGATAGCGCTTTTGGGTTAATCCATTTGCGAGGGAAGCTAGGTCGGTTTCAGACAGCTCAGCACTCAGAGCCAGCTTTTGAAACTGGCGGGGCTGAGTATAGTACTTCCACTTTTGAGCTGCCCCCAGCGCCGGGAACTGGCGGGTAAAGGTGCAGGCGGTCAGGCTGGCCCCAAACACCATCAGCAGCGCTAAGAACCACCAGGTGCGGTAGACGTGATCTAATCCAAGGGTGAGAATCACCTTCCAGCTCAAGAATCCAAATAGAGCCGGATCGGCGGGATAGTTGGTCTGGTAAAACTCCAGAGTCTGGCCCTGCTCAATGACCGTACCGCTAATGCTGAAGGCGGCGATCGCCAGCAGCAGCACAATTGCCAGCCGCAGATCCGCCAGCAGCGGCAGTAGATCTTGCCGAAAGTAGTCGCGCATCCCGTCCCAGGGAGTTGGCTGGGGGGCTTCAGACGGAGCCATAGTATCCCTCAAAACGGATAGACACAGGTTTTGGAGCCATTACACCAGACTACTCGGCAGCAGTCGAGACAGCAGCGAAAACACCCCAAACCCCAGTAGCAGGGCACCGCTGGCTGGAGTCACCCAGCTCGACCACTGCCGCAAATCTAGCAGTCGCTTTAGAGAAGCGGTAAAGGTACCGGCTAGCACCAGCGGCGTTACGTAGCCCACGGCGTAGGCCAGCAGCAGCGCACCGCCCAGCACCGGATCCTTTGTAGTTGAAATCCAGGCCAGTAGGGTGGCCAGCACTGGCGTGCTACAGGGCGACGCCACAATGCCAAAGGTCAGCCCCAGTGCGTAGGCCCGTAGCCAGGGCGGTAAGTTCAAATTTTCAAAGGTGGGGCCAACGCCAGCGGGCAGGCTCAAGGGAACAACTCCCAACAGATTTAGTCCCATGATGATCGCCACCAGGCTCACCATGATTGGCAGGCCCCAGGCCACCTGGCCGTAGACGTAGCCAAACAGCCCAGCGATTAGACCCAACAAGGCCAGGGTAGTGGCTAACCCGAGGGCAAAGGAGAGCGATCGCACCACGGCACCACCCCGACGCTCCTCGTCATAGCCCCCCATGTAGCCCACCATGATTGGCAGCATCGACAGTAAACAGGGAGACAGACTGGTCAGCAGCCCCGCCAGCCCTACCACCGAAAGACTCACCCAAGACACCTGAGTGAGCTGATCATTGACCAGCTGGTTAGCCCACTGGGCGATCTCGTACAAATAAAGCTGAAGGCTCTCGAACATGGGCGAAGAGGTGAGATGCAAAGGCCCTCACTATTGTAACAATCCTGCAACCCGCTCTCAGATTTCTGCTTCAAGAAAGGGCATTGCCACCATCCAACACTCGCAACGTCAACGGCTCCTGATGAGCGGCCCGAGACCGTCGCCGCCGCAGAGGTACAAGCTCGTCCAAATTAATTTCTCGCGCAGCCCGCACCAAAAGTGCTGCCGTCGCCAAACTGGCTACCATCGAGCTACCCCCATAGCTCAACAGCGGAAAAGGCAGACCTGTTGTGGGTAGAAGTCCTGTGGCTACCCCCATATTCAGTAACGCCTGGCCGACAAGTAGCACCATCGCCCCCACCGCCACCAGTCGGTATAGAGGTTGCTTCAGGCGCAACGCCACTAATAGGGCTAAAGATGCATAAATCCCCAAAACCGTCAGCAATACCAGGCAACCCACAAAGCCAAACTCCTCGGCAAACACCGCAAAAATAAAGTCAGTGTACTGAATGGGTAGCGAGTAAAGCTTCTGCTCAGACAGCCCAAAACCCTGGCCCCAGAACCCTCCCGAACCAATGGCTAGCAAACTTTGCACCAGCTGATACCCCTGATCGCCGGGGTCAGCCCAGGGATCTAGGAACGAGACAATACGCTGACGCTGATAGGTCTTAAGGCTAACGCTAACTGTCGCAGCCAGTAAGCCGCCCCCAGCGGTTAGCAATAGATATAGATAGGGCAACCCAGCCGCCAGGGCAATCAGCCAGAGCGTTAGGCCGCAAACAGCCGCCGTGCTCAGGTTGGGTTGCATTAAAATCAGCCCCAAAATAGCGACAAAAATGCCCAGCCAGGTAACCCGGGATTGCCAAGTCAGCTGTGGCCATCGCCCAAATAGCCGTGCTCCCTGTAACACCAGACACGGCTTGATCAGTTCCGAAGGCTGAATCATAAACGGCCCCAACGGCAACCAGCGGGTCGCGCCATTCACTGTCACCCCCAAAGAAGGCACCAGCGTTAAGCTAACCAGCCCGACCAGCACCAGCAGCACAATGCCCGATCCCTGAATGAGCCGATCCAGCGAGGTGTGAACAATGCGATTAAACACGACCAGACCAATGGCAACCCACAGCAGCTGCACCATGACGTAGTGCAATCCATAGCCGTGCTCAGCCACCGCCACCGAATAGGAAGCCGAGAACAATACCAGCAGACCGCCCCCCAGCCAAACAAAGGTCAGCCACCGCAGCCACCGCGCTTCCGCTGACCACTGGCTCACCGTGGGGTCAATCCATGGAACCAATCGAGCAATATTCACCCTAGTACCCCACGCGCCCGAGGGCTAATCTTTCAAGGGCCAAGTATAGCGGAGGGGGTCAGAAGTCGCTCAGGTTTCTGAGCATATTTTTATAGTTTTAGAGCTTAGCCTAGAGCTGCAAAGATACGCCCAAAAACACAACGGCAGGGCTAGCCCGTAGGCCGACCCTGCACGTATCGCAGCATTGAAGCAGTAAAAATTCTTATCGGATATTTCGGTAAAACAGGTGCGTTAGAGGAGGCCGGTGTTAGCACCCTGCCGCCCAGTAGCCAGCTCAACCTTGACGATCTTGCCGCCCATTTTTTGAATGCGCTGCTGCTCTTTGAACCAGTTGTCGTAGGGCACCAGCTTGGTGAAAAAAGTATTTTGCAGCTCCCGCTGGGTGCGAATCCTGGTCTGACTAGGGACACAAGCGGTGATCTTAAACATGCGCATGGCCGAAAACTCTCCTACTATCTCACGGGACAGACGTAAACACTGAAAAGCCAGAGTCGAAAGCCAATGCTATGGACAGCAGGAAGACAGTACAGCACAACCCAGTGTCCTCAACACTCGCCCCTGACTCTGGCCTAGGTTCGCTCTGGCCTGTGGCCAAAGCGCAATGGATGAGCCTGGACTAGCTCAAGCCAGAGGAGATGTAGTCAAAGTAAACGCCCATTTCCTTACCAGCATCAGCACCCACTAGGCTAGCGGTCACTTCTTTCATGGCTTGGATCGAGTTGACGGTAGCGCCAATGGGTACACCCAGGGAGTTATAGGTTTCCTTGAGGCCATTGAGCACGCGCTCATCCAGGATGGAGGGATCCCCAGCCAGCATGGCGTAGGTGGCATAGCGCAGGTAGTAGTCAAGGTCGCGAATGCAGGCGGCATAGCGACGGGTGGTGTACATGTTGCCACCGGGACGGGTGATATCGGAGTACAGCAGGGACTTAGCCACGGCTTCTTTCACGATTTCAGCAGCGTTGGCGCTGATGGTGCTAGCGGCACGAACGCGCAGCTCACCGGTTTGAAAGTAGGCTTTGAGCTTATCGAGAGCGGAACCGTCCAGGTACTTGCCCTGCACATCGGAGGAATTGATAACAGAAGTAATTGCGTCTTGCATTGGTGAAGCTTCCTTAGAACTGACGTAATCTCAACAACGAATCGACGGAGTAGCGCAGCTGCGACTACTGCATAGCGCCGACAACATAGTCGAAGTAGGATGCGGCTTCAGCAGCATCTTCGCTGGACAGGAGCCCGGTTGCGACAGCCTTCATGGAGCGCACAGCCTCAGCCACAGCGGGGATGGGGGTACCCAGGGAGTTGTACATTTCACGCACGCCCACCAGACCGATTTCTTCGATGGGGGTAACATCACCAGCGACCACACCGTAGGTGATGAGGCGCAGGTAGTAGTCCATATCGCGCAGGCAGGTAGCGGTCATTTCTTCGCCGTAGGCATTGCCACCGGGAGAAACAACGTCAGGGCGCTTCTGGAACAGCTGGTTGCCAGCTTCCTTGACGATGCGCTCGCGGGATTCGGTCAGCACCTGAGCAATCCGCAGACGACGCTCACCAGAGGTAACAAAGCCCTTGATACGATCCAACTCACCGGGGCTGAGGTAACGTGCCTCAGCATCGGCATTCACGATTGACTTCGTGACAATACTCATTGATGGATTCCTCCGAAAAATATGACCAGATAGTATGAAACTGGCATTTAAGGGTGCAGGGCCAGAGCTAAATCTATAAAGACCCTCAGTTCTGGCGGCCTTCCCGATTAATTGTCCGGTATTGCGTAAGCCTTCTTCAAAGCAGCGAAATATTTTGTAACAGTTTTCCTCAGTTTCTCTAAGAGCCGATTTCAACAACATTTTAGAGGCTCAGGAAAATTCCTAAAGCCTCTAAAAGCTACAAACCGAGCACAGTTTAGAACCCGATTTTAATATTACGCAACAGAATCAGACCACGATACAGACAAAGCAATGCCTTGCCTTAAAAACCAGTTAGACAGAAGATTTTAATGCCCATTGGTGGGGGATGGCCTGAACCATCCCCCACCAATGAACGAAAACGGACTAGATACGACGGTAGGGTACGCCCTGCTCGCCGAAGTAACGCAGATACTCGGCAGAGTTAAGCATGGCTGCGGCAACGGCCATGGTGCCCTGATTAGAGGCGATCGCCTCGTACTCAGTGCAATCTTCCAGGCTGCGCCCCAACAGCTGGCGCCCCATGATGGCGATCAGTTTGGGTACCGGGTAAGCAACGACAAACCGTGCTTGGTAAGCAGGGGATTGCACTAGCTGGCGAATAAATTCGCGCAGGGTCATGCGATCGCCCTTCACCATTGCCTCAGCCTCAGTCAGACGCCATTCCGTCGGAATGTCTCCCTCGGGTAACACCATCACCTGACGGTAGACGGCGGCAATCACCTGATCTACCTGTTCCAGACTGGCACCGGGCTGGTGCCGATAGAACCGGGTCATGGGGGCAACGGCGACTGTTTCAGCATCTACCGAGGAGCGACCTACGGTCGCGGCCAGCTCAGCGGCGGTCGCCGCTTGGGCAGCTACCGCACCGGCCATCAGCGGCATATTGGCCACATCAACGGTGTTTGTGGCGCTCACAAAGCTAGGCACGATAAGGTCACGATTTTGCTTGGTAAGCCGGTTGTAGAGCTTCTCAGTATTGGGGAAGTTAGCCGCAGGCAGGGTGGGATAGCGGCGATAGGGCACCGTGTCTTCCCCAAAGCTTTCGGCATACTCAGGGGTGTTGAGCATCGATTGAATGAATCCGCGAATGCCCTCACTCGCCAACACCTGGTTGTACTTACGAATTTCTGCCTGATCCAGCGGAGCACGGCCCAAGAAGTGCTTGGTACCAAACTCAATCACCTGAGTGTTGGGGTAAGGCGCATAGAACTCTTTGATGTAAAGAGTCGAGGTGCCTAGACCCGCAATAAACTCCTTCAGGTTAATTTCGCCGTTGCCCAGCTTGCTTTCCAAGGCGGTGAACTCGCTCTTAACGATGTAAGGCGCGATATCTCGCTCAAAGATTTGCCGGTAGGCGGCCGCAGTAACCAGCTTGAGGTTGGGCTTGTCGGCCAGGGAAGTGAGCTTGAACACCTTGGTCTGCTGACGCTGACGATTGACGCCCTGGGTGACACGGCGCTGCACCTCGGGTATGGCACGATCTTCGGTGACTGTGCCCAGTTCCACAAAGCGGGGAATGCTGGTATCGGCTACAGGCACCATACCTTTCTCAGCAAGAGAACCGGCCCGCATGCTGCGTAGAGCCAGACCCTTGGGAGTCAGGTAGCGCTCGTAGGGTACAGTATCTTCCCCAAAGGCTTCGGCATACTCCACACTGTCGATAATTGAATCAACCAGGGCATAGAAGCCTTTCTTAGCGCAGATGTCGAAGTAGGCGTTGGTTTCCTTACGGCCATAGGTGGGCCGACCCAGCAGGCGACGGTGAATGTACTCCACCGCTTTCATCACGTATAGCGATGACCAGTAGGTCTTGCGGAATGCCTCAGACTTGGCGATCGCCCGAATGAACTCCTTCATGGAGATTTCGCCGTTCTCTAGCTTGATCTCGGCTACGTTAGAGCGCTGCCCCGAGTACACCTCACGGCCAAAAACTTGACGGTAAGCCGCGCTAATGATCGTCTGAGTCGAACTTTCCGAGTAACGTACGCTGTTCTGGGTGTTGCCAGTTCTGGGAATTTGATCCAGCTTGAACACCTTAGCCCCCAGCGAACCTGGATTCTCAGGCCGGGCAGCGGGGTTGCTCAACTGGTTGTTAATACCCGCGCCACGGTGAATCAAAATGCGGCGGGTATCTTTGTTAAAGAAGGCCGGAGTCGCGCTGACATTGCGGGTCTCTTTCGGGAAGATGGCCCCAAACTGAATCTCCAACGGATCGTTGCCAGAACCGTAGGGGTGCTGATCGGGCAGGGGCTGCTCATAGGACGCAAACAGCGTTATGAACTGCGGCTTCTTACGGAAGGGGGCGCTGTAGTTGAACAGCTCAAACTGAGGCCCCCAGTTACGGCATTCCTGAGCTTCCTGGCCCAGTCCGCGCAGGTAGGGAACAGTTTCCTCCCCGAAGTAATCACTGTACTCTTTTGAATCGACGAGGGCATCGACCAAAGCTGCTAAACCACCGCTAGAAACGATGGAGAAGTAGTTGCGCACTTCTTCGCGAGAGCTGGGGGCCCGTCCCAGAATGTGGCGAAAAGCCAGTTCTAGCGCACGGCTGTTGATGTAAGGATCAAAAAAGTTCTTGCGGTACAAGGGCGACTTGGCCAGGCGACGCACAAACTCCTTCATGGAGATCTCGCCGTTCTTCACCTTCGACTCTAGGTCAGAGACCGACAGCGAGTAGGCACGGGTAATATCGCGCTCAAACAGTTGGCGGTAGGCGGCTTTCACCACGTCATTTTTTTCTACCGCCGACAGGCCCGGCTTCATAGCGTATTTGGGCCGACGCTCAGCCGCGTTGAAATAGATCTGGGGCAGTTGTAGCCCTTGCAGATCGTTCGAAGAACGCTGGCGTACCTTGTTCGACGGGGTAGGTGCCTTAAACTCGCTCAGCAGTACTCCGAAGTACTGATCCACAATGGCCTGGGCTTCGGCGTCACCGTTGAGGTAGCGCAGAGATCCTGCCTTCATGGTCTGAATGGCAACGAGCGTTGCCGCCGAAGAGCAGGCTGTCTCAATAATTTCGCGCAGGCCACGGACGTTGACCGCAATGATGTTGGGGTCGCCCGCCACAATGGCGTAGGTCACGTAGCGTAGGAACCAGCTCATATCACGCAGAGATTTCTGCATGTTGCCGGGGCCATAGCGAGACACGCTAATGGGGCGAAACCCAGCGGGCACAGGCCCAGTGGGGGTAGAACTGAACAGGTTTTGGAACAGACCACCACCACCACTGCTCTCGATAAAGGTCGAGGTGCCCAGTCTAGAAGCCTCTGTTTCGTCTAAAACGGTGCCAGCCCGAGTTTTTTCAACGGGCGATTCGCTATCAACTCGCTCCAGGTAGGCCAGAGGAGACCCTCCAGTAAAGATGCGGTTGGCCGCCTGGGAGACAATCAACTCGGAGTAACGGGTCAGGGTTTCGGCAATCTGAACCCGCTTAAGACCAGAACTAAAAAAGCCCGATAGCTCTTCTAGCTCTCCCCGGCCCATGTAGCGGTCTTGCTGCTCGGCCTGGGAAATCGTGGCCACCGGCAGAGTTTGGTAGAGCTGGGGCCGCGCCGGTGCACTTCCACCACTTGCTTTAACACTCATGCGTTTTCAAAGGCTCCCTATGCGGACAATGACGGCATCAAAAAAGAATCTATCAATCGGTTTAGTAGGGTGTAGGACTCTGCGACGCTCAAGAACTCTCCCTGAACTAGCGCAAAATCACTGAACCCATTTGAAGGTAAAGCGTTGTTAACCTCACCTGCCACGCACTCAAGCAGGGCACCGAATGCGGTATCTATGGATGGCGGGCTGTTCGCTGACCTGGAATCAGATTAAACCGTTTCAGGACAGCAACACAGATTATTAAAAACTGTGTAACATCCAACCGGGCAAATGCCTGTGGTCATCATAGAGGATGGCCACTACACCCCTGAGAAGGCGGATAAGTTTTGTAACGTTTCGTGATAAAGCTGAGGCGGCTGAAGCCCTAAAGCCTCTTTTGGAAAGGGCTTGCTCTGCTGGTCAACTGTGACGACCACCCGTGATGCAGCCTAGACTCTAGAACGAATTTTCTCTAAGCCACTGTGTATTAGGGCAGGGATTTTTTAAGGTTTGACTGAACCACGTGAAGTGAACTGACAGATTTAGCCATGGATGACTTGACAAGAACTCAGGCGGTCAGCGATGCCGTAGCCAGCCTTTACAACACCTACCCTTTTCCTCCAGAGCCCATTTTGGATGAAGCCCCACCGGGGTACAACTGGCGCTGGTACTGGCCGACAGTGCACAGCTTTTGCACCGGGGCAGCCCCAGCCAGCCATAAGGTGCGGGTGCTGGATGCGGGGTGCGGCACTGGGGTAAGTACTGAATACATTAGCCATTTGAACCCAGAATCTGAGGTGCTGGGGATTGATCTGAGCGAGCGAGCGATCGCCACGGCGACCCAGCGTTGCCAATCCTCTAGGGCTACCAACGTCCAGTTTCGCCAGCTCAGCATCTACGACGTAGAGCAAATCGAGGGCGAGTTCGACTGGATCAACTGCGTCGGCGTGATCCACCACATGCCCGATCCGCTAAGAGGGCTCCAGTCGCTCGCTACTAAGCTCGCTCCCGGCGGCTTTATACATTTATTTGTCTACGCCGCCATTGGTCGGGCAGAGATCTCGCTCATGCAGCGGGCGATCGCCCTCGTCCAGGGCAGCCAGCGCGGCGACTACCGCGACGGCGTGCAGGTGGGACGGCAAATTTTTGCCAGCCTGCCTGAGGGGAATCGGCTCAAGCAGCGGGAGCGCGATCGCTGGGCCATGGAAAACCACCGCGACGAATGCTTTGCCGACATGTACGTCCACCCGCAGGAAGTGGATTACACCTTAGATAGCCTGTTTGAGTTGATCGATGCCTCAAGTCTGGAGTTTGTCGGCTTTTCCAACCCCCAGGTGTGGCAGCTCGATCGCCTGCTGGCGTCAGACCCAGCCCTGCTCAATCGCGCCAAGCAGCTGCCTGGGAAAGACCAGTACCGCCTAGTGGAACTGCTAGATCCAGAGATTACGCACTTCGAGTGGTTCCTGGCCCGTCCTCCCTATCCCCATTTCAGCTGGGATGAGGACGCCGCTCTGCTGGCCGCCATTCCTACCCGCAACCCCTGCATGGAGGGCTGGCCTAGCCAAAGCATCTTCGACCATAACTATCAGATCACCTCTTTAGATCAGACAGAGTTTGAGTTTTTAAAGGCCTGCGATGCTCACAACGGGCCAAACCCCGAGCATTCTCAGGCCAGTGTAGCTGACCTGGTGGGCCAAGGCCGGGCCAACCTTGAGCTGGTGCGGCAAATGCATCAACGGCAGCTCATTTTGCTGGAACCACCCCAGCGGATTTGACCAAGCTGGGATGATGATGGCGGATTTACTTTTGAGAAGCGTCTATTAAGTATTATTGCCGTGATATGATCGTCTACGGCCTGTTCAAACAGGTGAAACCCTTTAACGGCTAAGGATTAGGCGCTTTCGTGGCCCCATTGCCCTCCGAACCCACTGACCCTGTTGAGCAGGTAGAGGCAGAGGTAGACCCCGGTCAACCCGAAGGTCAATCTCTCCCCCCCGCTTCGACGACGGCTATGGAAGAGTATTACCAGCTTCAGCAAAATCTGTTGCTGACCACCCTGGCATTTACCGGCGTGATCTTCTTTAGCGTCTGGTTAGCCTACTCTCTGCCAATTGCTCTGAATTATTTAATAGGAGCGTGCGGCGGTGTGGTTTACTTGAGGATGTTGGCAAAAAGCGTGGCCAACATTGGGCGCGGAAGCTCAAGGCTAGGCAGCGGCCGACTGGCCCTAGTGGTTGGTCTGGTTTTAGTCGCTACTCGGTGGCAGCAGCTTGAAGTCGTTCCCGTTTTTCTCGGGTTCTTGACCTACAAGGGGGCGTTAATTGCTTACACCCTCTGGACTGCGGTGCTGCCAAAATCACCATCAGGGTCTTCCCAGGCATCTGGCTAAACCTAGATTGGTGGTTCCCAAGCATAGCATGCTTTTTCCTGGCAGGTCTTAAGGAGAAGTCGATTTAAGAGATGGCGCTCAATATGCTAATGATTCATCCCTTAGTCCTGGCAAAGCTAGAGGTTGGCCAGCATTTGTACTGGCAGCTCGGTGGCCTAAAACTCCACGGCCAGGTCTTTTTGACCTCCTGGTTTGTGATTGGCGCTCTGCTGTTGGTTTCATTTTTGGCCACCCGCAACATTCAGCGGATACCTTCTGGCCTCCAGAACTTCATGGAGTACGCCCTAGAGTTTATCCGCGACCTAGCCAAAAACCAGATTGGCGAAAAAGAGTACCGGCCCTGGGTTCCTTTTGTAGGCACTCTGTTTCTATTTATCTTTGTCTCCAACTGGTCAGGAGCGCTGATTCCCTGGAAGCTCATTCATCTGCCGTCGGGTGAGTTAGCCGCTCCAACTAACGACATCAATACCACCGTAGCCTTGGCGCTGTTGACGTCTTTAGCTTACTTTTATGCCGGGTTTAGCAATCGCGGGCTGGGGTACTTTGCAAAGTACATCGAACCCACTCCCATTCTGCTGCCCATCAACATTTTGGAAGATTTCACCAAGCCCCTCTCCCTAAGTTTCCGTCTGTTTGGAAACATCCTGGCCGATGAGCTGGTGGTCGCTGTGCTGGTCTTGCTGGTGCCTCTCTTCGTACCGCTACCAGTAATGGTCTTGGGTTTGTTTACCAGTGCGATTCAGGCGCTGATCTTTGCAACCCTAGCAGCGGCCTACATCGGCGAGGCAATCGAGGGGCATGGTGGTGAAGAGCATGGATGACCCCCGGTAACTTCTCTTGGGGCATTCAGTTTGATATTGGCTGGTAGGGCAGGTGCTGCCAGCCGACGTGGTCTTAGGGCCGCAGTATGAGAAACGCCTATCGAGCGTTGTCTACGACCTGTTTAACGAGTTGTTGATTCTCCAAATCGAGGTAAAGACATGGATCCTATTATCGCTGCCGCTTCCGTAATTGCAGCTGCTCTAGCCGTTGGTCTGGCAGCTATCGGCCCTGGTATTGGTCAAGGTAATGCAGCTGGTCAAGCGGTAGAAGGTATTGCTCGCCAACCCGAAGCTGAAGGCAAGATTCGCGGCACCCTGCTGCTGAGCTTGGCATTCATGGAAGCCCTGACCATCTACGGTCTGGTGGTAGCTCTAGTGCTGCTGTTCGCCAACCCCTTCGCGTAGATTCAAAATCGCTGGGCAGGGGAAGGTTCAGTACTTTTCCCTGCCTGTCGAAGCTTACATTCGCGATGTCACCTTGTAGTGCTGGCCCTGGGCCGAGTGAAAGGGCATACCCACAATGATGAATTTTGTTTGGTTACTGGCGGTTGAAACCGCTGAAGCCGTTGAAGAGGGCGGTGGTCTATTTGACTTAGACGCCACTTTGCCGCTGATGGCCGTGCAGTTTGTGCTGCTGGCGGTGGCGCTCAACGTGTTGTTTTATAAACCCCTGGGCAAAGTCTTAGACGAACGTGACGGCTACATTAGTTCCAATCAGGTTGATGCGGCAGAGCGCTTAGCCAAAGCCGAGCAAATTGCCAAGCAGTATCAGCAAGAGCTAGCTGAAACCCGCCGCCAGGCCCAAGCGGTGATTGCCGAAGCCCAGGAAGAAGCGCAAAAGATTGCGGCTCAAACCGTTGCTACGGCTCAGCAAGAGGCCCAGGCCCAGCGCGAGCAGGTGCAGCGAGAGCTAGATGAGCAAAAGAATCAGGCCATGGCTACCCTTGAGCAGCAGGTAGATGGTCTGAGCCAACAAATTTTAGACAAGCTGCTGGGTTCTTTGGCGGCCTAGGCTATTGGTGATGACGGGGTGATTTAGCCCCTGGAGTTGCCCGCGTCGTTGACGGAAAGTAGGGATATGACTATTGGTTGGTTACTAGCGGCGGAAGAAGGCGGGTTTGGTGTGGATTTCAATATCCTGGAAACCAACCTGATTAATCTGGTCATTATTATTGGCGTGCTGTATTACTTTGGCGGCAAGTTTTTAGGGAAGACCCTATCGACTCGCCAATCGGCCATTCAGACAGCGATCACAGAGGCCGAGCAGCGTAAGAAAGAAGCCGCCGCCGCTTTGGCAGAGCAGCAGCAAAAGCTGGCCCAGGCTCAGGCAGAAGCCAAGAAAATTTTGGCCGAGGCTCAAACCACGGCAGAGAGAACTCGCGAGGCCATTTTGGCTCAGTCTCAAACTGACGTAGAACGCATGCGGGCCAGCGCTGCTCAGGATCTAACCTCCCAAGAGGCGCGGGTGATGCGAGAGCTACAGCAGCGGATTGCAGCCCTGGCCATTGAGCGCAGTGAAGCCGCTCTACCAGGTCAGCTCAATGACGACTTGCAGCGGCGTCTGGTTGATTCCAGCATTGCCCTGCTCCAAGGAGAATAGCCATGAACGACACAACGCTAAATTCTGAAATTGCGGCTCCCTACGCCAAGGCGTTAATGTCGGTTGCCGCCGACAACAACGCGGTTGACCAGGTGGGTGTCGAGGTGGCCGACCTGCTGGAGGTGCTGGACAGCTCCAAAGAGCTAACCGGCTTTTTGATGAGCCCGTTGATGTCTGCCGACGCCAAAAAGGGCGTACTGCGCCAGATTTCGGAAGGCAAAGTGAGCGATTTTCTGCTGAGTTTTTTGCTGCTGCTAGTTGACCGCAGCCGCGTGGCGTTCTTAAAGCCCATTCTTCAGCAGTACCAAGCCCTGCTGCGGGAGCGGAACAACACAGTTTTGGCCGATGTTACGGCGGCAGTTGAGCTGTCTGACGATCAGCAAAACGCCATCCGCGATCGCGTCAAGTCCATGACCGGTGCCAACAGTGTCGAGCTGTCCGTAACGATTGATCCTGCCCTGATTGGCGGCTTGATCATCAAGGTTGGCTCTCAGGTAATTGACGCTAGCCTGCGGGGTCAGCTGCGCCGTATTGGCATCCAGCTAGCGGCAACCGCCTAGCACCTAAGCTTGCCCCCTGGTTGGGCAGTTTCTCTGACGTCTCGTGTTTATGTAGGTTTATCCAGAGCAAGTCCTATGGTTAGTATCAGACCTGACGAAATTAGCAGCATTATTAAGCAGCAGATCGAGCAGTACAACCAGGAGGTCAAGGTCTCCAACGTGGGTACGGTGCTGCAGGTGGGCGACGGTATCGCCCGCATCTACGGCCTCGAAAACGCCATGTCTGGCGAGCTGCTGGAGTTTGAAGACGGCACCGTAGGTATCGCCCTCAACCTGGAAGAAGACAACGTGGGTGCGGTGCTCATGGGCGACGGCATCAACATCCGTGAGGGTAGTGCCGTTACCGCCACCGGCAAAATTGCGTCGGTTCCCGTCGGTGAGGCCATGCTGGGCCGCGTAGTCGATGCGTTGGGTCGCCCTATTGACGGCAAGGGCGATGTGCAGACCACCGAAACCCGCTTGATTGAGTCTCCTGCCCCCGGCATCATTGCCCGGAAGTCGGTGTACGAGCCGATGCAGACCGGTATTACCGCCATCGACGCCATGATTCCCATCGGGCGGGGGCAGCGCGAGCTGATCATTGGCGACCGTCAGACCGGCAAGACCGCGATCGCCATCGACACCATCCTCAATCAGAAGTCTGAGGACGTGGTCTGCGTCTACGTGGCGATCGGTCAGAAGGCCTCTTCTGTGGCTCAAATTGTGGACGTGCTGCGCGATCGCGGTGCCCTTGACTACACCATTGTGGTCACCGCCAGCGCCAACGACCCCGCTCCGCTTCAGTATCTGGCCCCTTACACGGGCGCTAGCCTGGCCGAGTACTTCATGTACAAGGGCAAAGCGACTCTGATCATCTACGATGACCTCACCAAGCAGGCTCAGGCCTACCGCCAGATGTCGCTGCTGCTGCGCCGTCCGCCCGGTCGTGAAGCCTACCCTGGCGACGTGTTTTACCTGCACTCTCGCCTGCTAGAGCGGGCCGCTAAGCTCAGCCCCGAGCTGGGCGAGGGCAGCATGACCGCCCTACCCGTGATTGAAACCCAGGCGGGTGACGTGTCAGCCTACATTCCCACCAATGTAATTTCGATCACCGACGGACAGATCTTCCTGTCCTCTGACCTGTTCAACTCGGGTCTGCGACCCGCTATCAACGCCGGTATTTCGGTGTCTCGGGTAGGGTCCGCGGCTCAGATCAAGGCCATGAAGCAGGTAGCCGGTAAGGTGAAGCTGGAGCTGGCTCAGTTCGACGAACTCCAGGCCTTCTCCCAGTTTGCCTCCGACCTAGACGCCGCTACTCAAAAGCAGCTGGCCCGTGGTACTCGCCTGAGGGAACTGCTGAAGCAGCCCCAGTACTCTCCCCTGCCGGTGGAAGAGCAAGTGGCAATTATCTACGCTGGTATCAACGGCTTCATGGATGAGGTGCCCGTAGATCAGGTGGTGGGCTTCTCGAAGGCTCTGCGCGACTACATCCGCAATAACAAGCCGAGGTTTGCGGAGCTGATTCGCAGCGAGAAGAAGCTGGGCGACGAGAGCGAGACCCTGCTAAAAGAAGCGATCGCTGAAACCAAGCAGGCCTTTTTGGCGGCAGTCTAACCTCCTGTTCTAACCGGGGTGTTGCATGAGCCATGCCCCGGTTCTCGACGACCCCTTAGGGATCCACTATGCCTAACTTAAAAGCGATTCGAGACCGCATTAAGTCTGTAAAAAATACCCGCAAGATTACCGAAGCTATGCGCCTAGTGGCGGCGGCTAAGGTGCGCCGTGCCCAAGAGCAGGTGATTGCCACCCGCCCCTTCGCCGATCGCTTAGCTCAGGTGCTCTATGGTCTGCAAAGCCGCCTCAGATTCGAAGAGACCGACCTGCCGCTGCTGAAGCAGCGTGAGGTAAAGACCGTGGCGCTGCTGGTGATTTCCGGCGATCGCGGCCTCTGCGGTGGCTACAATACCAACGTCATTCGCAAGGCCGAGATTCGCTCCAAGGAACTGGCCGCTGAGGGCTTAAACTACCGCTTTGTTTTGGTGGGACGCAAGGCCAGCCAGTACTTTAAGCGCCGCGATCAACCCATTGAAGCCAGCTTTACTGGGCTGGAGCAAATTCCGATCGCGTCCGAAGCGTCGACCATTGCTGACGAGCTGCTGTCGCTTTTCCTGTCCGATGAAGTCGACCGGGTTGAGCTGGTTTATACCCGCTTTGTGTCGCTGGTCAGCTCTCGCCCAGTCATTCAAACCCTGCTGCCTCTAGACCCCCAAGGTTTAGAGGTGCCTGACGACGAAATCTTCCGCCTCACCACCAAAGGCGGCGTCTTTCAGGTAGAGCGGGAGAAGATGGCGGGGCCAGCTCCAGCCGAGTTTCCCCAGGACATGATCTTCGAGCAAGATCCGGTGCAAATTCTAGATGCGCTGCTGCCGCTGTATTTGAACAATCAGATTCTGCGGGCACTGCAAGAATCTGCGGCTAGCGAACTGGCGGCTCGAATGACCGCCATGAACAACGCCAGCGACAACGCCAAGGAATTGGCGAAGACTCTCAACCTGACCTACAACAAAGCCCGTCAGGCCGCCATTACCCAGGAGATTCTGGAAGTAGTTGCCGGGGCTAACTCCCTCAACTAAGTCAGTAAAACCTACATTCACGATTCAAGGCCTGTCACAGTTATGACAGGCCTTTTTTGCGTGCCCGGTAACTTAGCCGCACAGCCACAGGGACGGAGATCTCTTAGCCGTGGCGCTTTTGGTGCCAGGCCCAGGCGTGGGTCAAAATGGTGTCAATGTCGGCGTACTGCGGGTTCCAGCCCAAGGTAGTGCGGGCGCGATCGCTGCTGCCCACCAGCGCTGGCGGATCACCAGGGCGACGTTCCACCTCAACCACCGGGATCGACTTGCCGGTGATTCGCACCGCCGCATCAATCACCTCTCGCACCGAGAAACCGCTGCCGTTGCCCAGGTTAAAGACGGCGCTCTCACCGCCCTTCAACAGATACTCCAGCCCCAAAATGTGGGCATCGGCCAGGTCGCACACGTGGATGTAATCGCGCACACAGGTGCCATCGGGGGTGGGGTAGTCGGTACCAAACACGCTGATTGACTCCCGCTTGCCCAGGGCCGTTTGCAGCACTAGAGGAATCAGGTGGGTTTCAGGATTGTGGTCTTCGCCCAGCAGGCCGTTGGGATGGGCACCAGCGGCGTTGAAGTAGCGAAACCGCACCGACCTAAAATCGTAGGCTTTATCGTAGTCGGCGAGAATGCGCTCCACCATCAGCTTGGTTGCCCCGTAGGGATTGATCGGGTTTTGGGGATGGGTCTCGGTAATCGGCATTTCCTGAGGTACCCCGTAGGTAGCGCAGGTAGATGAAAAGACAAAGGTTTTGACATCCGCTTCTACCATGGCATCGAGCAGCGACAGGGTGCCCACCACGTTGTTTTCGTAGTATTTGCTGGGATCGCTCACCGATTCACCCACGTAGGCGTAGGCCGAGAAATGCATGACGGCACTGATGTCATAGCGGCTAAACACATTTCTGAGCAGCGCCTTGTCCAAAGTGCTGCCGACAATCAGCTCAGCCTTTAGAGCTGTCTCCACCAGGTCACGATGACCATAGACCAAGTTGTCTAAAATCAGCACTCTGTAACCGGCCTGCTGAAGGGCCATAACGGCATGGCTGCCAATATAGCCAGCGCCTCCCGTAACCAGAATTGTTTTTAGGTCAGTTGTCATAGGAAATTTCTCTAGATTGTTCGGTGCCGCTAGGCCATGAGCCTTGCCGAGGGTAATCTCCCGGTTACGCCATTCTAAGCCGTGGCCCAGGGCCTGACCTCAGCGCTGGGCCGAGGTCATTAACTTTTCATCTCTAGGCGTTGAGCCCTCACGAAAAGTCATTGCAGGGCGGCCTGTTAAGCAATTTTTAATCAAAGCTTACCGGCCACTTAGCCCCCCCATTAAGTGCAGCTGTGAGTAATGGCCGAAGATGACCTCGTAGCATTGGCTACCAGATGTAACCCCCAAGTGTTATCCATGGCTGACTTCACACTCCAACTCTTCCACGCTGCTGACCAAGAGGGCAATATTACGGCCCTTGATGATGCTCCAGGGTTCTCAGCCGTATTGAATGCCTTAAAAAATCAAGATATTGATGGTGATGGTGTAGCAGGCTTTGCCAATACGCTGATTTTGTCCTCTGGAGATGCGTATATTCCCGGCGTATTTTTCAATGCCAGCGGTGAGGCATTTGGCGGTGCCGGGCGCGGCGATATCTTAATTCAAAATGCCCTGGGCTTTCAGGCGATCGCCTTTGGCAACCACGAGTTCGACCAGGGTACTGCCCTGGTAGCCGATCTGATTGGCGGTAGCGAAGACGATCCGGCTACAGAAGCCGACGAATCATTTGCTGGCACAGCGTTTCCTTACCTGAGCAGCAACCTCGATTTCAGCACCGACGCCAACCTGGCCGATCTAGTCGTGCCCGATGCCACCGCTCCCCAGCCCAACGGCATCGCAGCCTCTACGGTCATTGAGGTCAACGGTGAGAGAATCGGCGTGGTGGGGGCCACAACTCCCACTATCAGCAACGTCAACGTGCGCATCTCTAGCCCTGGGACTGTCACGGTGCTGCCCCAGCCCTTTGACAGCAGCCCTACCCCAGACCAGCTCGATGCCCTGGCCGCTGAAATTCAGGCCGATGTCGATGCCCTGCTGGCCGCCAACCCCGACATCGACAAAGTAGTACTGCTGGCCCACATGCAGCAGATCGCTATCGAGCAAGAGCTGGCTCAGCGGCTGTCAAACGTCGATATCATCGTTGCCGGCGGCTCTAACACTCGCCTCTTCGACGCAGACGATCGCCCCCGCGCGGGCGATACCAACCAGGGCATTTATCCCATTATTCAAACCGGGGCCGACGGTAACCCCATCGCCGTGGTTAACACCGACGGCAACTACAAGTATGTCGGTCGTCTGGTGATCGACTTCGACGAAAATGGCGTGCTTTTGCCCGAGAGCTACGACCCAACCATCAGCGGAGCCTACGCCACCGACGATGCGGGCATCGCCGCCGTCGGTGGTGAAGGGCTGGCGGATCCGGCGATCGCAGCCATTACCGAGGCCCTGCGCGAGGTGATTATTGCCACCGAGAGCAACGTGTTTGGCGTCAGCGAGGTATTTCTCAACGGCAACCGGGGCGCGGTACGCACCCAGGAGACCAATCTGGGCAACCTCACCGCCGATGCCAACCTGGCGATCGCTAAGGAGGTTGATCCAGCGGCGGTCATTTCCCTCAAAAACGGCGGCGGCATTCGCAATAACATCGGCCAAACACTGGTGCCAGCGGGCGGCACGGGTGAAGCCGAGCTGCTGCCCAACGAAGAAATTCCTGGAGTCAAGCCCGCAGGCGGTATTTCTCAAAACGATGTGGCCAATGCCCTGTCGTTTAACAACGCGCTCTCGCTGATCACGGTCACCGCTGAGGAACTGCTGGCGCTAGTGGAACACGGCGTTTCGGCCAGCAGCCTAGATGACAGCGTGTCTCCCGGTCAGTTTCCTCAAATCGGCGGCTTTTCCTTTAGCTTTGATGTCACTGCTGAGCCTGGCAACCGCGTGCAGTCCCTGGCTATCGAAGCTGAAGATGGCACCGATATCGACGTGGTGGTGCAGAACGGCGAAATTGTGGGCGACCCTAGCCGCACCTTTCGCATGGTGACCCTCAGCTTCTTGGCTGACGGTGGGGATGGCTACCCCTTCCCCACGGGTGACACCACCAACCGCATCGATCTGGTGGATGAGACGGCACCTGCCACGGGCAATGCCACTTTTGCCCCTGACTTCAGCGAGCAGGACGCTCTAGCGGAATATCTGTTCGACAACTTTGGCGCAGAAATGCCTTTTGCCGCCGCTGAGACAGGCCGCGAGTTAGACAGCCGCATTCAAAACCTGGCATTCCGCAGCGATGGCGTGATTGACGGTGCTGGCCCCGTTGATCCAACGGATCCTACCGAACCCACAGAACCCGGCGTCGATCCCGCATCGCTGCTGGTCCCCTTGGGCACCTACGAGACTGGAGTGTTTGACGCCAGCGCTGCTGAAATCGTGGTCTACGACCCAGGCTCCCAGCGGCTGTTTGTAGTCAATGCCCAGGTTCCGGCCGTGGAGGTACTGGACATTAGCGATCCCGCCAACCCCACCAAACTGTTTGACATTGACCCCTCGGCCTACGGGGCTGGGGCCAACAGCGTGGCAATTAGCAATGGCATCGTAGCCGTAGCCATTGAAAACGCCGAAAAGACCGACCCCGGCAGCGTGGTGTTTTTTGACATCGACGGCAACTTCCTGAATGCTGTCACCGTGGGTGCTCTGCCCGACATGCTGACCTTTACCCCCGATGGCACTAAGGTGCTGGTGGCCAACGAAGGCGAGCCCAATGACGACTACACCATTGACCCCGAGGGTTCGATCAGCATTATTGACCTATCTGGGGGCGTAGAAAACCTCACCCAGGCCAGCGTCACCACCGCCGACTTCACCGCCTTTAACGACCAGCAGGATGAACTCGTCGCGTCTGGGGTGCGAATCTTTGGCCTCAACGCCACCGTCGCTCAGGATGTTGAGCCTGAGTACATTGCGGTCACTGGCGACTCCAGCACGGCCTACGTGGCGCTGCAAGAAAGCAACGCCCTAGCTGTCGTGGATATCGCCTCGGGTGCCGTCACCGACATTCTGCCCCTAGGGTTTAAGGATTACTCGGTGGTGCCCCTCGATGCCAGCGATCGCGACGACGCCATCAACATTACCACCTACCCCAACCTGTTTGGCATGTACATGCCCGACGCCATCTCCCTTTACGAAGTGGGCGGCGAAACCTACATTGTCACCGCCAATGAGGGCGATGCTCGCATCCGCCCTGATGGTGACCTAGAAGATGAAGCGGGCAACGTCATTGCTGAAGAGGGTGTCTTCTTTAACGAGGAAGCTCGGGTGAGCGACCTGGCCCTCGATCCGGTGGCCTTCCCCAACGCCGCTGAGCTTCAGGCCGACGAGGCCCTGGGCCGCCTTACCGTCACCACCACCCTGGGTGATGCTAACGGCGACGGGCTTTACGAAGAACTCTATGCCTTTGGAGGACGCTCCTTCTCGATTTGGGATACCCAGGGCAACCTGGTCTACGACAGCGGCGCAGAGTTTGAGCAGACCCTCGCCGAACTGTTGCCCACCGAATTTAATTCTGACAATAGCGAGAATGGCTCTTTCGATAGCCGCAGCGATGCCAAGGGCCCTGAACCCGAAGGTGTCACGATTGGCGAAGTTAACGGACGCACCTACGCCTTTATCGGCCTAGAGCGATTTGGTGGCGTCATGACCTACGACATCACTAACCCCACCGAAGCGTTCTTTGTGGACTTCGTCAACAACCGCGATTTTGCAGGCGATGCCGAGACCGGTACCGCTGGCGATCTGGGCGCCGAAGGACTCACCTTCATTTCTGCTGCTAATAGCCCTAACGGTAGCCCCCTAGTGGTGGTGGCGAACGAAGTCAGCGGCAGCACCACGGTATTTGATGCCAGCGCCCTAGAAGCCCTGACACCTACTGTCCCTGGCGATCAAGTTTCCGACCTATTACTTGACCTGCGTGACTTAACTGGGGACGTAACCACCACCTTCTCCGTCAACCGGGAGGCCGCCTTCGACAACTTCGTGGGCTTCTACCGGATTGCCGATCTCAACGGCGGCGTTGACCTCAACGGCGACGGGCTAGCCGACGTAACACCGGGCCAATCGGGGTATACCGAAGCTGCACTGGCCAACCGAGCCGAGGCTGTGACCCTGACCACAGCCAACCTAACGACATCAGTGTTTGAGTCAACGGTAGCTGGAGGCAGCCTCTACGCCCCCTTCCTGATTGCTAACGGCAATCTAGATAACTTCAACGCCAACGAGGTTTACTTTACCTTTGGCGCGGCCAACGCCGACGGGGTTGAGCACATCCGCGTTACCGATGGCGCGATCGGGTTTGAAGACCTGTTTGGCGGCGGCGACAATGACTTCAACGACATTGTTGTGGAAGTTGCCGTATCGGTCTAAAGGTCAGCGGCAACCCACGGCAGCTAATCTTTAGTTGCTTTCTGGCTTAGCATTCGAGTAAGCAGGCTCAAAGTTTGAGCCTGCTTTTTTATCGTCGGCCTAACGCTGTTTCCAACACCTTGCCTCAGCCAAGCAGGAAGGCTCAATTTGGGATGCATTGGTTCTATTGAGGCCTTAGAGGTGATTAACGACGGCAAAGGCATACCTTGGGGGAAATTGCAGGCCGTCACCCTAGCTAAGGGCTGCGTTGAGCCTGGGCCAACGCCGATCGGCGCCCCTTACAGTCGCAAACAAATTAGCCCCAAAAAACACATTGAGCTTGCGCTTAAAAGTGGTCACAGACAGTTATAGTAATATTCAGCCGGTTACAACCACTGGCCACAACAACACAAACCGGTTTGACAAGGGTATGCCTGTTATCTATACTGGGGAGTGTTGAAAAAATAGGCCCCCATCGTCTAGAGGCCTAGGACACCTCCCTTTCACGGAGGCGACGGGGATTCGAATTCCCCTGGGGGTATAGTTCTAATACCACGATAGCATCAGCCCTGTAGCGCTCAAAAGCCTACAGGGCTTGCTTTTTAGATACCATTGCGAAATGTATATCAACCCTGATTAACCCTAATCAACCTTAAACGCCCCTGTTTTTTTAGGCCAAATTTTAGGCACGTGGAAATCGCCGGTAAATTACGCCAGGTCAATGGCCGACTCAAGGCCAGCAAAGTGGGGGTCACCGTTGAGCAGCACGGGGATAAGTTGCGACTGCGAGCCACATTGCCGCCAAAACCAGGCAGCTCACAGACAGATCCATCCCAGCAGCGGGTGAGCCTGGGGCTACCCGCCAACCCTGATGGCCTCAGGCGAGCAGAGAAGGAGGCAAGGCTTTTGGGGGCGCAGCTGGCGGCCAGAGAATTTGAATGGGAGCGGTGGGGAGTTGTGGGGGCAGGTGTCCCCACTTGGGTCTGTGAGGATGCGATCGCCGCATTTGAGGCTCAATACCTAGCCGCCGGTGGCACTAAAGACACTTGGGTGGGCGATTACTACAAGCCCCTGCGAAAACTGCCACCAGCGGCGGTGGTAACAGCGGATTTGCTGCGCCAGCTGGTGGAGAGCACCACACCGAACAGCCGATCTAGGGTTCGGTTCTGCGTAGCGGCGGGGGCCTTAGCCAAGCTTGTGGGCGTAGAGTTTGACCCCAGGCCTTACCGGGGCAACTACAGCCCTACGAAAGTGACACCTCGAGACCTTCCCACCGATGTGGCGATCGTAGAGGTTAGGAATAACGTACAAAACCCAGGGTGGCGGTGGGTCTACGGCATGATGGCCACCTATGGCCTGCGCAACCATGAGGTGTTCCACGTCGATCTATCGTGCTTCCCTCGGGTGAAGGTGAGGGAGACCACCAAAACTGGGGCTAGGGAGGTGTAGCCCTGCTATCCAGAATGGGCCGAAGAATGGGGGCTGAACTATCCGGTGTTCCCACCGGTTGACCTTGACCGGAGCAATCAGAAGATTGGGCACTCGGTTTCGGCTTACCTCAGCCCCCGTATGGATTTTGTTCCCTATGACCTGCGCCACGCCTGGGCGATTCGCACGCTGCTGTTTGGGTGGCCGGTGGAGCTATCGGCCCGGCAGATGGGGCACAGCGTTGATGTTCACACACGCACCTACCAGCGGTGGATCAGTTCTCAGCAGATTGAGAGTGTGTATCGTCTGCTGGTGGAGCGGGGCGATCGGCCAAAGCCTCCCACTTTATGAGTACGCCTTTAAACGGTTCGTTTGCGGGGCAGAAAAACAGAAGGAACGCTGGGATGTCATGAAAGCCGTCATCTTGGGCGAGCTTCTCAAGCATATCTATGTCGTCGATCGCCTCACCGTCGAGATACACCCGGCCAAGCGGATAAATTTCTATCTCCCAAGTGTTTAAACACTTGGCCTCCCTCAACAGGCGGCAAGATTTAGTCCTTTGCCCGGTGTAGAGCTGAAGGGTAGCACCAGGCGTGGCGTGACGGCGTTTGCCATTGCGGCGTATGGTCTGGGTCTTTTCGCCACGCTCTACAGGCCCAGCAAATTGGGATTGAAAGTTATAGGCAACCATTTATGCCTCCATCAGCTTCTGGATTTTCTTGATGTGCCAGCGGTAGGTGGGCCGCCAGGCCTCGGGGTTGAGTACGCGGTAGTGGGTGCCTTTCTTAAAGATTTTGTCGCGGTTCTCTCTGAGATATTTGGGGCCACAGCCCAGCTCAGCGGCGGCCTCGGTGGTGGAGAGCCAGACACGGGGTTTCTTAGGTTTAGACATCGACTTTCTTCCCCCATTCTTCGACTAAGCGGCCTAGCATGAGCCAGCGTTCTTTCTGTGACATCTGGCCGCAAACCTCATCAATCAGGCGATCGGCCTCGGCCCAGACTTCGGAGGGGATGTCGGGCGGCGGGTTAACGGTGTACTGAAAAGTGCCCTTGCTGCTGGTGCTGGTGAGCAGGTAGGGCGGCACCGGCGCGGCTTTGGGGACTATCCACCCTTCGGCTAGGCCCTGGGCGATGGTGGCGGCGTCGGACTTGGGTTTGCAGATGGGGAGGCCGCTGGGGTTTTGTACGTTATTCGCTGGCTCGGGGTTATCGAGCTGGCGGGCGATCGCCTTTAAATGCTCGGCCAGGTGCAGAGGCACGCGGATCGCGGTAGTGGGGCCGCTCCATTCGGAAGGTCTACCCATCGATCGCACCTCCCAGCAGCGGTAATTGCCCAGCTCGCTCGCGTTTGGCCAGGCCGTTAGCTTTGCGGTAGGGGGCATCGTGGCGCAGGTGGCAGCCAGAGCACAGTGCTCGCAGGTTGGAGGGGGCGTTATTTTGGGGATCTTGGTCGAGGTGGGCTGTTGTGAGAGTGAATCGTTGGGGGGCATCGAAGTAGGAGCCCCAGCCCAGGTTCAGAACCTCTACGGCAAACTCGCTCTCATCTTCGCCGGGCTGGCGACAGGGACGACCGCATTCCTGGCATTCCCAATTGGCTTCGCTCTTCACTTCAAAGGCTATTTCTTCCCAGTTATCGGGGTAGCGGCTTCTATCCATTGGCATGGCTCAGCACCTCCAATTCGTCGCGGGTGTATTCGCGGCTGATCTGCCAGCCGCTGCGGTGAACTTCTACTTCGTCGCCCCGGTCTTCGACCACCTCCACCAGGGAGCCGGTGAACTGGCCCACCAAAACTTTGCAGCGGGTACCCGGCGTTAATCTATGGCAACCGCCTGAATCATAGAGGGGTGGTTTTTGCGTGAGGGTTGGGGCACATTTCTCTGACAACACTGTCAACTGACCCTCTTGAGAGGGTTCAAACGCTTGCTGCGTATGGATTTCACCTGTTGACAAAGTGCCGTCAACCGTGGTGTCCGTTGACAACGACTTTTCCGTCAACTGCTTCCCCCCTCCATCGCTCAGTTGACTATTACTATCTTTGTTGACATCTAGTTGACTAACTATTGTCAACTGGCCTAAGTCGCTTGGCTCCGGGGTTTCGTCGTTGTCGGTGGGGGCGGTTGACTCAGTTGACAGGGTTTCGTCGGCGTCTACATAGTTCCGAATCACGTCGATTGGGATTTCGACACACCGCTTTACCTGCCACTTTGGATCTTGGGTAGTGCCACGCTGAAAAGCTCGGCTAACATCCTCGTCAATGTGAAACTTTTGCCTGCTCTCCAGGTCTGACCCGCACTCCTGAAGCAGGTGTTTGATGATGCGCAGGTTGTAGGGGAGTTTAAAAGCCCCATCGAGGGTGTTCCAGATGGTGGGCAGGTTGAGGGCCAGTGACTTGATTTTGTGACAGCTGCGGTCACTGATAAAGCGCATGTTCCACTCGCCCACCTTGGCCTGAGACCGCAAAATGAACAGCCGCTCCACAAAGTCGCGCAGGCTGTCGGCGCTGTTTTCGGCGTCGTTGGCCATGGCACAGACGGTCTCGACGGCGTACTTACGAATGTTGAGTCGGGTTCCTACCCCCGCCAACTCGCAAACCGCCTCGGTATAGGCCACCACCAGCGCCAATGAGCGGGCAATGCGGTTGTGGGCCAGGGGCAGACTCTCCACCAGGTCGGCTTCTATGGCCTCGATCGCCGGTTTGGGGTAGCCCAGCTTAATCAGGTCGGGCAAACAGCCGCTGGCTTTATCCCAGGCTTTGGTGAGCTGGTGGTAGGTCTGGGTTTTGCCCTTGCTCTTGTTGTCGAACCACAGCAGCAGCATGCGGCTCATGGTGGCGGCGTTGGTCTCGCCACAGGCGAAGTTGCTGGTTACCATTAATGGGCTGTGAGGTCGCTGGCTGTTAAACGCGGCCCCATTCTGGCCCCTAACCAGGCGAGCTTTGCCGTTGTAGAGTCCTTTGAGAAATTCGTCTAGCTCTGGGGTTCGGGCTGGGTCATCTAGACAGTGGATCAGCGACCCGGTAATTTTGAGCCGCTCATAGGCCGCTGAAACAGAAACCTCACGCATTAGGCCACCGGCGGCCTCGGTGTGCATTCCCACCAGCGATAGGGCGCATTGCCCGGCGGTGGTTTTGCCGCTGCCCGCGTCGCCAAAGGGGTTAAGGATGGGAAAGGCCCCTTCGGTCTCGATAATCTCTTGGTAGTGGATGCTGGCGGCCCCATAGCCTAGGGTCAGCAGGGCCGGGTAGATGTTCTTTGGCCCAAAGAAAACTTCCATCGCTTCCACCAGCTGGCGAAGCGCGTTGGGCTCGGGCGGGGCGATCGCCGGTTTCGGCAGGGTGCTTTCATCGCCCGTTAGGCCGGTGTTCCATATCCAAAGCGATTTGTTTTCGTCGGTGGTCTCGCCCTTGGGGGTGAGCTGCAACCGAGGGAACACCCAATACCCATCGGGCTGTTGGCCCACCCGTTGGCAGAGCTTATAGACTTTGCCGCCCCGGTTGTGGGCGTACTCGTGGAGCCGCACCCGCAGCAGGGCCTTCATAGCGTTGGTGCTGAGGCGGCAAATCAGCGCCCCGCCCAAGGCCTTTTTGAGCGTGTTCTCGAAGGTCTGGACGCTGGTGAAGTCCATGGATGGGAGAAAAACCCTGAACTGCTGGTGCTCACCGGCCCGTTTGAGCTGCATCACAAAGCCGCCGCCGTCGGGGCTGGCCACCTCCTTCTCAATCTGAAAATCAAAGTTGGTCAGCGGGCTAAATACCTGAAACCCTTTGTTCTCGTCAGATTTCCAATAGCCCAGCTCGCCTTGGTGAGTGTCGGGTGCTCCCCACCGGCTGCGCTGCATCAGCAGTTTCTCTTCTTTGCCCTGGCGGTCGATCGCCTCATCGATGGCGTGTTCCAGGGCCTTAATGACGGCCTCGCTGCTGAGGCCGGAGCCATCCACGATGTCTTTGATATCGCCCCCGTGGGGAATTTGGCCCCAGATGTCTTGGGGGTTCATGGCGATTGCCGTGATTTCCCGATCGCCGCATTCCTTCAGGAGCTGCTGGCCAAAGTGGTTATCGCCAGCCAGGTCAAAATCGGGGTGGATGGCCAAAACGGGCTTCAGGCCGTTGCGGCGGGCGGTGGCAAAGCAGTCTTCTAGTCTGGCGGCGATGGTTTCCCAGTGAGCCTCTCCCCCGGCGCAGGTGGTAGCCACCTGGCCCAAAGCTCGATACGCCTCGACGGCCTGCTCTCCCCCAACGGCAAACACCACCCCACCCTTAAGTATGGTCTCTTTGGCCTCGTCTTCCCGGTACAGCGGCCATTGGCGTTCGCCCCGGCCTTTGACCCATTCGCCGGTCTCGCCGCTGCTCTGCCAGTGGTAGGGCCGCACTTCCTTGCTCTTACGGCAGTCTTCGAGCCACCGGCGGCGATCGCTCCACTGGCGGCGCACTACCATCCACCCAAAATCTGTTTTGCTGATGGGGGCTGGGTAGAGGTAGCGAATTTCGTTAAAGGTGGCCTCGCCGTCGGTGGTGGCCAGGGTGCATTCGCTCTCTAGGGCCTCGACGACGGGGCTATTCTGCCCTGGTGGGGTGAGAGTGAGAAAGAGCCGCTGCTCTCCACCAGCTTTGCGGCCTTTGCGGGCTTTGACCTGGTAGCACTGGCCATCGGCGGAGTTTCGTACAATATCCCCAACATTGAGGGTGGCGGGTAGCTCTACGGTCTGCCACTCGGGTGATGGCTCCACCAGCTCGTGCTGGGGCAGGGTCACCAGGTCGGGAAATCGCCGCGATTTGTGGCGCTTTTTGGCGGTGACAAACATGGGCCGCCGGTCTTTGCTTTCCCCGGCGTAGTTCCACCCTTCTGGCGGGTGGTTGGGGTCGGTCCACTGGCAGATCACTTTCTCTATGGGGTCGCCGACTAAGAAGCAATAGTGGTCGCGATCGCACAGGGGACAGTGAACTGTTCGTGAAGCCTCTCTTGAGCTAGATTGAGTTGTAGGCATGTTGCTTTGTTGCTCTGATACGGTTGGGTTGGTGGTTCTGGCGGTTCCACCTCGTAGAGAAAAAGGGCCGGTACTCTTAGGGGGGTTCCGGCCCTTCTGCTTTTAGAAACTGTCTATTTCTGCCTCTACAACGCCCTCGTCTGCCGGAGCCAGCAGTGACTGGAACGGCTCCAGAGTGGGCGCATCGGGGTTGAGGCCTTGAGCTTTGAGGAATGTAGCGGTCTGGTTCCACTGGTCAGCAGCGGTTTTGATTTTGGCTTCCAGCGTTTCCAAATCCCGCTTATAGCGGTAGATGCGGCTGTAGAGGTCTTGAGCCTCGCCGCCAGAGCCAGCGTTGAGGGCGATCGCCTTCTCTCGGAGCTGGGCAACCACGTCTTCTGGGGTTTCGCCATCTTCGAGAATGGCCTTCAGGCTAATGCGCTCGTTGTTGTAGTCGCCCAGGTTGTAGAGGGCTTGGTATTCGACTTGGGTGATTTTCATAGTTGGGTTGAGGGTTGAGGGTTAAAGGGTCTGGCGGTTCTATGCCTGGGCTAGCAGCTCACCGGCCCAATCCCAGATGGGGGACTCTTGGTAAGCGTTGGCTGTAGAGAGAAATGGCCGGTCTCTGAGGTAGTGGGCCTTCTCTAGGGGGTAGGCGAAGTCTGGCTTCGCCGCGATGATGCCGAGAACTCTGACGTGGGTGGCATCTACTGACCCCAGGGCCAGATTGTTCTTGTTTAGCTCGGGCCTGTAGGTCTGTGGCTGATCTATCCGCATTTGCGCTCTATCTCCGGGTAGAGAGTACTGAGAGAATAAGAAAAGGGGTTGCATTATGCGATGCAACCCCGCATGTCGTATCGTGAGACATGCAATGTGCATGCCATCTATGCTTGCACATTGCATGTGATTGTGCAATGATAAATGAGAAGTTGTTTGATTCGGAAGGTGATCCTCCCGTGAAGCAATTACGCCAGTTGCTCCGTATGTCTCAGTTTGAATTTGCTGTTTTGGTTGGGGTTACCCCTTCCACCGTTAGCCGTTGGGAGGATGGCAAAGGGCGGCCCGCCTTTACCCCTGGCGGGTTCAAGCGCTTGCTTGATGCTCTCCAGCCCCTCGGCCTCACACTAAAAGACCTGCCAGACGACTTAGGTCGGGCAGGTCAAAGCTAGGAGTTAAATTGTTCAATTTTGTAAACCCCAGGGGCCCGAGTTGGCACTGAAACCCCTGGGATTACCCCAAAGAGGGCATTTCTATTATGACCGCGACCCTATCAATCCCAACGCCTGAGTTTCAGCTAGACGCCGATGTCTGGCTTCTCTTCGGCGGGGCCATGATTCCCACCAGCATTAAGGTGCGCCACTACGACCCAGACAAAGGCGCATGGCTTTACCGGGTGGCCATGTCGGGCAATTGGCACGCCGCCGATGAGCTAGAGCACCGCACTGGGGAGGCTGCGTAGGTCATGCCTAACCCCATCACCGATTACCAGCTCGCCTACACCCAGGCCGACGTAGAGCGCCTGGCCCGCTACATCGCCCTGGTAAACCCAGGCCTTCCCTATATCGACGCCTATAACAAGGCCGTTCGCACCCTAGGCCGCGCCTCTGGCGAAGAACGCAAGCGGCTTCGATAACGTTCGCTGAGCCCGCGCCCCCATCTCCTTGGGGGGCGCTTTTTGTCGTTTTAAAGGTTCCTATGAAAGACCAATCAGACGCCCTAGTGCAATGGATTGCGGCCCAACAGAGGGCCAGCTCGATCAGCCAAAAGCAGCCCGCCCCCGAGCTGCATCTGCACCAGCACCACCACCCCACCACCCCGCCGCCGGTGGCGGAATTTGAGCGCCGTCCAGAGCGCCTGCACCCGCTATTTGTGGCGGTTTACATGCTCTTCGTCTCCATCGCCATCAGCGTTCCCCTGGCATTGTTGGCCGCGATCGTAGACAGCAGCAACCGCCCCGATGTGCAGTACGTTCAGCCCCAGCGAGGTGGGTGGTAACCATGGCCAACACCGACCCCAACAAACCCGAGATCATCACCCGCACTGCCTTTGGGGGGCGCTCTGCCGTCTCCCTGGGCGGCAACCGCTACAGCATCAAGAGCGAGAGCCTTTATAAAGCCGCCAATGCCATAGCCCTGCCCGCCCGTGGCGGCGTCATCGACGGGGCCATATGGGTGAGCTGCTACGCCATGCTGTTTCGCCTGCCCCTCTCCCTGCTGGTGGCAGGGTGGCTGCCCGGCTACCTGGCGATCGTGCTGGTGCTGCTGGTGCTGCTGCCTACCTGCACCTGTCTATCTCAGGTGGCGATCGCCCTGCCCGACCACCGGCCAGACTGCTGGGCAAGGCTTGCCATGGTGGTCGGTGCCCTGGTGCTCGCCACCAACGCCTTTTGGCTAAGGGGGGCGCTATGACCAGTCGCTATCCCTTTGAGCGCGTCGATTACCCCCTTCTGCAGGGCATTCGGTTCCGCCGCCAGGTTCTCACCTGGGGCCTGGGCCTGGTGGCCTGGTCTCTACTACTCGGCAGCACCCTGCTGGTCGAAGAACGCGATCTCCGCCTCCATTGGGCCAGAACCGTGCTCATCACCTCCGGCGCAATCACCGCCATCCTGGGCCGCCTGGCCCTCGAAGACAGCGTAAAAGTAGGCCGCGCCATGCTCGACCACGAAGATGTTGCCGACGCCGCCCGCCAGCAGCTGCTCTGGCACGAGGGCACCGACGCCATAGAAACCCCCGCCATCGATGTCACCCCCGTGGCCACTCTCGACCCGTGGGAATACCTCAGCCGCGCCGGTCGAGAATGGCGCACTCACCTGGCCGTGCTCTCCCCCACCGACACCGGCAAAAGCGCCTTTCTCTACCTGCTGCTGGGCGTTTGCAGCCGCGCCCGGCCCACCTGCGTGCAGGTCGTCGAAGGCAAAGGGGCCGACTGGGCAGGCGTGCCCGACGAGAATATTGTGCGCATCAACTTTCGCCCATCCATGGAAGACGCCCACGCCCTCTGTGCCCGGCTGCACAAAACCCTAGACCTGGTGCAAAACCGGGTCAACGCGGGCCAGTGGGACGGGCCGCAGCTGGTGTTTGTGCTCGAAGAGTACCTAGCCCTCAGCTCTGGCCTGAAGCGGCGAAAGGGTGTCTTTGAGCCCTACGGTCGCAGCCTCGACCTGGGCGTAGAGGCCATGGCAGCGGTGGCCCGTGGCGGCGGCGGTCAGATGGTGCTGATCAGCCAGAGCCCCAACGCTGACGATCTTAAGTTCTCCGGCGGGGTGCGCAGCAATTTTAGGATTGCCTGCCTGGGGTCTCGCCTCGGTGGTTTTGATGCCATCGAACGGATGATCGATAACTACAACTTCGTCAACAAACGCGAACGCGAAAGAATCGAGGCCGAGTATCAATCAGCTAAGCGCCAACTGTTCACAGAACGCCATCCATTAATACTCACAAACCTGCTGGGGCAGTGGGTCTGCTTCCCACTGCCTTACCTCAATGATCAGCACATTGCAGCCCTCAACATTGCCTCTGAAGTTGTGCCTCCAGAGCTACTAAACACTGGTGACTGGTTCCCCGGTGAAGATGAAGCAGACGGCGGCGGCAGCTACTCACTACCCGCCGACAAAGCGGGGCCATCCTCCTACACTCTCACCATCGACCCCGAGACAGAACCCGAGAGTTTAGAGGAAATAGAGAACCTGATTATTGAAGTCTTGAAAGCCGCTACAGAGCCGCTGAAAGCTCATCAGATAAAGTCAAAACGACAGAAGCTAAAAGACCTTGAGGGCGAGTTGTTTAGAGCCGTGCTGGCGGGCCTAGTCATGCTCCACAGGATTGACCAGACACAGGATGAACCACCCCGCTATACCCTACCCCCCGACTCGTCTCCCACAGGATGAGAAAACCCATCCTGTGACATCCGGTCTATATCTGGCAAGGAATCCGGCCATCCGGTGACACCCATCCGGCCATCCTGCAGGATGCCTCACCGGATGCCCGCAGGATGGTCACCGGATGGAACGAAATACCGCTCTAAACTGAAGTCACCACACCACACCCCCGGTCTCTCGGCCGGGGGTGTTTTTTAATGTCTATCGCCTATCCCTGAGGATGTCTGCAATCACCTTTTCAGCACACCAATCAATCGACTTACTCATGTTGGCCTGATGGGTCGAATTCAGCAGCCGCACCGAAACATCATAGTTATGGGTGTACTTCGTTATTTGGCTCACCGCCTGACCAATTTCTCTCTGTTGCGCCTGGTTCCCCACGTGCGCTTTTCTAGCATTAGCTGGTGCAGGCCGATGGGCCACCCTCACCTTTCTAACCCTGCTCTGCCCACTGCCAAAACTGAAGAACGGAGCCTTCACCGCCCCAGAACTGTAGAGCTGGTTATAGCGAATCCACCACGCCACAAAGCCCACGATCACCAGCGCCAACAGTACACCCATAAACTG
>JAHHIH010000022.1 GCA_019358835.1 Tildeniella torsiva UHER 1998/13D | reverse complement strand
TTGCCCTTAACCTGCTCACGCAGGAGTCCTCTGCAAAGGTCGGCAAGAAGGCGAAACGGCTTAAGGCTGGCTGGGACAACGACTACCTGCTTAGAGTTCTCGCTTCCTGAGTATGCGTTTGCCCTGGGCTACGGGTCAATTATGTTTGATCGATGCGAGCTAACTGAATCAATCACCTGAGAAAGATTCTGCTACCATTCAGGCAAGACAACTAGAGGGTAAACTGTAGAGCAACCGTTAGGCCAACCCTTAGGGCTATGCCCCTCCTGGCTGAAGGTAAGCTAGCGTAAGTGAGCTTAGGTTTGGGCTTTATCTGCGGTGGTTAGGTCTGGCTCATAGGAGCGATCGCGGCAATGGGGTGGGTAAACGCGATACGCTCTACGTTCCCCTGGTGATTTAGGTCGTCGTTCCATTCTCAACCGATTCTGAGCTCCGTTTTTGCTAGTGTCAGCGCATGCCACTCCACACCAAACTCAGTAATATTCTCATTGTTGAAGACAGCAAAGGCCGCCGAGAAATTGTCTTGGACGGTTCGGTATATTCCATTGGGCGAGATCCTAAGTGCGACATTCGTCTGTCGTCTCAGTTTGTGTCGCGGCACCATGCCACCCTAGTTCAGCTGCCTAAGGACGACGATACGTTTTACTACCGCATTGTCGATGGCAACCTGAAGGGCAAGCCCAGCGCTAACGGGATGCTGATCAACGGACGCAAACTCCAGGCCCACGATCTGAAAAATGAAGATGAGATCGTATTTGGTCCGCAGGCTCGCGCTATTTACTACCAGCTCAAGCGTGACAGCCAGTCGACTCTGCCCCCCGACGAATTTGATATCACCCTGATCAGCCCCAACATGGTCGAAGAGGGTGACGAGGAGTCAGACAGTCTAGACGACGATACCGAAATCTAGCAGCTGCCTGAGGGTAGCTGTCTAGGCGGGATTCTGAGTTTTACACTAAGGCCACAATGGCCTCGTTGACGGTGCTGAACACCTGCTCGCAGTGATTGTTGCGGCGCAGGGGAAGTTCTTCGTTGCTGACGACCAGGTTCACCAGGGCAGCGTCGGCGGCTACGGTAGGCGGATTGATCAGTACCTCAATGGTGGTGAGCTGGGCCAGAGATACCTGTCCGGGCTGTTCTTTGGCCATTAGGTAATCGCTGGTTTCGTAGACCATGTTGAGCCCACAGGCTTGCAGTGAGCTAACGATGGCGTCGCGCAGCCGAGCAGTGGCGGCAGAGACAGGAAGTGTGTTGGTATACCGGGCCATAGGCGTCCTCGCTGAGACCGTCTTTACTACAGGGTAATGCATGGTCATGGTGGGCCGGTGGTCACAAGCCCATTGCTACACCCTTGACCTTAGTATGCACCAGCCCGGTTTGTATCTTAATGTATACCATAGCTTGCTGGGGGGCTGGGCTGTCCCTAGGGCGGGTGCCCCCTTGTCTGTAAGCTTGAGAGGCGATAGTGGGACAACGTATGCCGGGTAAGCTGCTGGTGTTTGAAGGGGTAGAAGGCTGCGGCAAATCGACCCAGCTCAAGCGGCTGCACGCGGCTTTAGAGCAGAGCGATCGCCTTCAGCAGCTTCGGCGACAGGGCCTAATTCCCCAAGTTCTCGCCACTCGCGAGCCTGGGGGGACGGAGCTGGGGTTGGTGCTGCGTCAGCTTTTGCTGGGCTACCACGGTGGAGCCTCGATGGCCAGTCGGGCGGAGCTGCTGCTCTACGCCGCCGATCGCGCCCAGCATGTTGAAGAGTTGATTAAGCCCGCTTTGGCGAAGGGCTGCTGGGTGCTGTGCGATCGCTTTATCGACTCCACCGTGGCCTACCAGGGCTACGGGCGCGGCCTTGACCTAGGGCTGATTGACCAGCTCAACCAGGTGGCCACGGGCGGCCTGGTGCCCGACCTCACCCTGTGGCTCAAGCTTGACGCCGCGACTGGTCTGGCCCGCACCCGCCAGCGCGGGGCCGCCGATCGCATGGAGCAGGCCGATCTGGCCTTTCACCAGCGAGTACAGAAGGGCTTTGAGGCCCTGGCGGCACAGCACCCAGACCGGATTGTGGCCATTGAGGCGACAGATACTGTCGAGGCCGTCGCCGCCGAGATTTTTGCCGTTGTGGAAGGATATTTACAGCAGTGGTACGCCCCCAGTTTGACGGCCTAGTGGGTCAAGACACCGCCGTTGCCCTGCTCTGTCGCGCGGTGGATCAGCAGCGCGTCGCTCCCGCATACCTATTTGCTGGCCCCCACGGAATTGGGCGGCGCGTGGCCGCAGAGCGCTTTGCGGAGATTTTATTGGCCCCAGCGGCTACGACGGCCCTGGCTCTACGGAGACGCATTGCCCAGCGGAACCATCCCGATCTGCTGTGGGTTGAACCCACCTATCTGCACCAGGGCAAGCTGATCGGAGCCTCTCAGGCAGATGAGGAGGGGATCGCCCGCAAAAGCCCGCCCCAAACCCGACTGGAACAGGTGCGACAAATTGCCCAGTTCCTCAGCCGTCCGCCCCTAGAATCGCCCCGCGCCGTGGTGGTGATCGAGGCGGCTGAAACTATGGCCGAGGGAGCCGCCAACGGCCTGCTTAAAACCCTAGAAGAACCGGGGCAGGCGACGATTATTTTGCTGGCTCCTGGCCCGCAGTCGCTGCTGCCCACCCTGGTGTCGCGCTGTCAGACGATCGCCTTTCAGCGACTCAACCCAGCGGATATGGCAACGGTGCTAGAACGGGTGGGACAGCCCGAGGTGCTAGGGCAGCCGCAGATTTTGGCGATGGCCCAGGGGAGCCCAGGGGGGGCGATCGCGGCCTACCACCAGCTTCAAACCATCCCCGCCGACCTGCTCACCGCCCTACACCAGCCCCCCCGCAGCCTGCGCGAAGCACTAGAACAGGGCCGCCAGGTGGCTAAAACCCTCGATACCGAATCCCAGCTCTGGCTGCTCGACTACCTGCTCACCTGGTACTGGCAGAGCTACCCTGCCGCCAGCCCCCGGTGGTTACCTCGCTTAGAAGAAGCTAAGGGCTACCTGCGCCGCTTCGTGCAGCCCCGCCTGGTGTGGGAGGTGCTGTTTATGAAACTGTGGGAGACCAACGGATAAACCCCGCTCACTGCTCGATCATCCCGCCGACACCATCGCCGGGGGCAGCGACAGATCCTGCACTGAACTGGGAATCACCCCAGCGGTGATGTGAATCACTGGTTTTGCTGATGCACAACACCCAACGGGCTAGGGAACGGCATCCACTGGCGCTGTTTCCTTTAGTAGAGCAGCCGAGAGACACGGCTGCCCTACTCCCTCAACCCACTACAGCTAATAGGAGCCCCCATGCGACTTTCTTTTCTCGGCAAGACCTACACCGCCAGCACCCCCGCGATCGCCGCTACTGAGACGCAAGAAACCGTGGCCTTCTTAGGGTGTTCTGCCAAGGTCAAGCAATTCAATGTGACCCAGCGCCAGCAGCCCGCCGTAGAACTGAGCTTTATGGGTCGCCGCTACACCCGCTAGGCATTGCCCTAACCGCTCTCTCCAGCCAATTTTTCGCCACTGATTTTGTCACTTTTACAGTAGGAAACTTTTGCTATGAACGCCCCCTCGACCCGCGCCCAGCGCCGTCAGCTGATCCAGCAGCAAATCCTGAAAAATCGCAATCTACTGGGCAAAGCTGAAACCGATCAGCAATGGCAACAGCCCAACATTCTTTAATTTGTATGGATAGCCACGCCTAAACCTATGCCCCTGGGCCGTTGGCCCAGGGGCATTTTGATCGTCGCAGACTTAGGTCGCAGGGGCAGCGAGATCAATCGGAGGGCGGCTAATCTTCTTCGACCATCAATCGCCAGCGGATGGTTTGGGCTGTGACACTGTCAATTTCGCCTAGCCGCACCTGAACGGTTTCGCTGGTGACGGGGCCGAGGGCGGTGAGCAGGGCGCGCAGGTTAGGGGTGCTTTCGCCGCTGTCCACAAACACCCGTTCTGCCAGCTGATTGAGGCGTTTCCAGGCAGTGTAGAGTTTGACGGCGGTTTGCTCGATCTGGGCGGCCTGGGCCACCATGTCGGCGGCAGAGTTGAGACAGCCCACCCGCAGGGCTTCTTCAAGGGCGAGCTCTAGATCGGTGCCGCTGGCTTCGAGCAGCTGCACCTGATTGGCGGAGGCTAAGTACTTCGACAGGTAGCGGGCTTCGGCGGTAACCTGCTTCAGGGTATCCAGGTCAGGGTTCAGCTCCACCTCGGTTTTGAGGGTGCTCTGGTGGACGGCGGGCAGCTTTTCCATCTCCTTCACCAGGGGGGCGATGTAGCGGGTGGGAATGGTGTTGTTGGCGGCTTTTTCCCGCAGGGTTTCGGGGATCAGGTCGGAGGTCATGGCGGCCCACTCGTTGGCCACCTGGCGCACTTCGCGGCGGGTGATGTGGTCGCCCTTGCGAGCCGAGTCGCTAACCAACTGCTGCACTTCGGGGGCAGCTTTGGCGGTTTCGACAAAGGCGCGTTTGCTGAACTGGTTGACTTCCTTGGGGGTGAGCATGCCCGCGTCAAGCAGTTGGTCGGCGCTTTCCGCCAGCTCGATCAGGTTATAGGCGTGGCTCTTGGTGATTTCGCGGTCTTTGAGCCAGTTGAGAAAGCCGGTGCCGCGACCGTCGCCGCCGCGCTTTTCGCGATCGCGCACCGTTCGCAAAATCCTTCCCCGCCAGATATCGGTTTGCAGATCGAAGCGATCGCACACCTGCCAGGCCGCCTCCATCTGCTGGTTAAACTCGTAGTCAGAGATTTTTTCGTCGGTGGGGTCGGGGAGGGCAAAGGTCAGCTCCCCGGCCTGCATCGCTGACTCAATTACCTCAGAAGAATAGGGCATTGCCGCCGTCATACCGTTGTTACTCTTTGCGCACAGGGTGTTCATTCTCCCACGTCTGTCTCCGTTACCGCGCGATGGTTAAGGGCAAGCCAGATCTATTTACGCCCAATCGAGCGGCCAAATCCGCACGGCTATACGGGGCTCACTCCCTTAGCAAGCATCCCGTCAGCCCCGCGCGGTACAAAGCTGCCAACAACACCTGCGATAAGCTTCGTGAAAGCCGCTGCGGGGATTAATTTTGTGGGTGGTAGGATGGCCGGGTGAACCCTGCAATTAGACCTTAAAAAGCCATATATAAAGGGATCAGGACTGTCTATGCCATCAAAAATGTTGCGGAAATTTTCTTGGGGGGCGATTCGCAAAGCGATCCCTGCAGGAATCGCGCTACTGTCTGCCGGATCGCTGTCGGTGGCCCCAGCCTTCGCCCAAAACACTCGGGCCCTAACCGAAAATCCGACCCTGATTCGGGGCTGTCGTCAGCTCAATCGAGCCACTGAAGTCTTTGATAACTCCACCTTAGGGCCGATCGCTACCCGCATTGGCACCCTACAGGCGGGCACCCAGGTTAGGCTAACTGGGGCAACATCCCCAGGGCGAGCCCAGGTTTTTCTCAGCAGCGGCAATCTGTCTTCGGCACAGCCCGTCGGCTGGATTAACGCCAGCGTTTTGACAGCCTGTGGCGGCACGCCGACTCCTCCTAACAGAGCCTGCTTTAGGGCCGATCGCGAACTGGTGGTTAGGTCTAGCCCTACCGCTGGCTCTAGCGCAGTCGCTGGCTACAACCTAGGCGACACGGTGATCGCCAGCGCTAACCCACCGACCCAGCAAACCGCCACCGACGGTCGCGTCTGGATGCAGGTGACGATCTATAACGGCAGTACCGGCTGGATTGCCCGCACCGGCACTAATGGCCTCGGCAGTAACGTAACGCCAATCACCTGCCCTTAGCGGTTCAACGCATCAAAGCCCTCCTTCAACGCGAATTGAAGGAGGGCTTTGGCCTGAACTAGGCTCTCAATCTTCAGGAACCCAGGCCTAAACAAATTACAGCCCTGAGTACCGTATGGACTACTCGGCCAGCCGCTCAACAATTACCTGCTGCAGAGCGGGGTCTGCCTGGGCCTGGGCCATAATCTGCTCAAACTCTTCAACGGTCAGTGCTTCGGCCTCAATGGCGGCCTGCATCTCAGTTCGAGCGCCTTCGCGCAGGGTAGCAACCTGTTCAGCTGCCGCCGAAAACTGCTCGGCCTGCTCCGGCGGAACTTCGGCGGCAGCTTCAGGAGACTGCTGCGATGCTGCGATCGCATTGTAGTCATCCACCGTGAGCCCCTGGGCTTCTACAGCGGCAACTAGGTCGGCCTGCACTGCCTGCTGAATGGTTTGAATCGCCTGATAGGCGCTGACAAACTGATCAATTTGGGTCTCAGAGACCTCTACTGGGGCTACCTGGGCTGGTGCTGGAGCTTCTTGCTGGGCTGCTGCTGGAGCCTCTTGCTCCTGGGCTACGGCGGCGGCCGGAACCCCTAGCAGCAGAGTGGCGGCCAGCAGGCCTTTGAACAGTGTGGAAGGTTTCATTGGCGATGATCCTCGCATATCGTCAGGTACAAATCTCGCCAGGGAGATTTGCACCAGGCACCGCATTTGGGTGCCCATGGGTTGACACCCTAGGGGGCAATCATGACAGTGAGATGACAGCCCTGTGACGATAGTGTGAAGTCCCCTTACCAAAACGGTTGGCCTTGTACCTGTAATGCTGTTAGCGAAAATGCCACCAGCGATGCCTTCGGGGGGCGATCGCCAGCAAAGCTAAGATGGCTAGGGTCGGCGGCTGCCGTCCCAGACTGAGTCGAATTGCCTATTGCCCTTGTCTATTTTGGTGTTGTCTCAGAGGTTCCTATGGCCAACTTTGAAATTATTGAGCGAGAAGGGACACGGTTAGTCAAAGTCACTTTAAACAACGAGACCGTGCGCACTGAATCAGGTGCCCTGCACTACATGCGAGGCGCTATTACGATGCAGACTCAAACCCCTTCAGCAGGCGGCTTCCTGAAATCTTTGGCGACGGGGGAAAATATTTTTCGGCCTACCTATACCGGCACCGGGGAGCTATATCTAGCGCCATCGCTGTCTGGGTACCACACGTTAGATCTGTCGGGCGAGGAGTGGATTCTGGATCGGGGTGCTTATTGGGCCAGCGAAGGCAGCGTTGAGATTGCCATTGAACGCAATAAGTTGTTGAGCGGTATGGTGGGCGGCGAAGGGCTGTTTCAAACCAAGGTCAAGGGCCGTGGCCAAGTGGTGATGGTGGCCCAAGGCCCTGTGGAAACCGTTGCGCTGCGGGGAGAGCGTCTGGTGGTAGACGGTAGCTTTGCGATCGCCCGCACCGGCACCCTCAGCTACCGGGTCGAAAAAGCCACCAAATCTGTGGTCAGCTCCATGACCTCCGGGGAGTTCCTCGTCAATGTTTTTGAAGGGCATGGCACGGTGCTGCTGGCCCGGATTCCCTACTGGCAGGTGCTGCTGCTGCGCCAGGTAGCGGCCTCCACGGCGAGAACCTCTAGCTAGGGGAGGCGGCCTAGGCCCATCGTTTCACCTCGGCCAGTGTCATACTAAATAGGCAAAAACCCTCGGCTACCGATGACTGACTTTCTCGCCCTTCTCAACCCCGCCCAACGCCAGGCCGTCGAGCACTACTGCGGCCCGCTGCTGGTGGTAGCGGGGGCGGGGTCGGGCAAAACTCGGGCGCTGACCTACCGCATCGCCAACCTGGTGCTCACCCACAAAACCGACCCCGACAACATTTTGGCGGTGACCTTTACCAATAAGGCCGCCAAGGAAATGAAAGAGCGTATCGAGGTGCTGTTTGCCGAGCAGGATGCCCAGGCCCGTCACGGTAAATCGCTCTCTAGCCTGCCGCAGTATGAGCAAACCAAGCTCAGATCCCAGGTCTATAAAACCGTCACCAAGCATCTGTGGATTGGCACGTTCCACGCCCTGTGCGCCCGCATTCTGCGATTCGATATTGAAAAGTATCAGCACCCCGCCGGGTACCGCTGGACGAAGAATTTCTCTATTTTTGACGAATCCGACGCTCAGGGGGTGGCCAAAACCATCGTCACCCAAACCCTGAATCTGGACGATAAAAAGTTCAACCCCCGCTCGGTACGCTTTGCCATCAGCAACGCCAAAAACCAAAACCTTACCCCCGACGAACTCGAAAAAGAGCAGCCCAACTACCGGGGCCGGGTGATCGCCGATGTCTACCGCCACTACCAAAAGGCGCTGGCGGAGAACAACGCCCTCGATTTTGACGATCTCATTCTGATGCCGGTGCATCTGTTTCAGCAAAATGAGCAGGTGCTGGCCTACTGGCACAAGCGCTTTCGCCACATCTTGGTGGATGAGTACCAGGACACCAACCGCACCCAGTACGACCTGATTCGCCTACTGGCCACCAATGGGGAATCGATTGGTACCTATAAAGACTGGAATCACCGATCTGTTTTTGTGGTTGGTGATGCAGATCAAAGCATCTATTCTTTCCGCGCCGCCGATTTCACCATTCTGATGAACTTTCAGGATGATTTTGGCGACGGTCTGCCCGACGACGACACCCGCAGCATGGTCAAGCTGGAGGAAAACTACCGCTCCACCTCCAACATCCTCGAAGTCGCCAACCACCTGATCGAAAACAACACCGAGCGCATCGACAAGGTGCTGCGGGCCACCCGAGGCGAGGGCGAAAGCATCTACGTCTACCGGGCCGAGGATGAAACCGCCGAGGCTGACTTTGTGGTCAGCCAGATTCGCAACCTCGAAACCCAGCACCCCGAGCTGAACTGGGGCGCCTTTGCCATTCTCTACCGCACCAACGCCCAATCCCGCGCCTTTGAGGAAGTACTGACCCGCTACAGCATTCCCTACCAGGTGGTGGGGGGGCTCAGGTTCTATGATCGCCGCGAGATCAAAGACGTGCTGGCGTATTTAAGGGCGATCGCCAACCCCTTCGACACCGTCAGCCTCAAGCGGGTGATCAACGTGCCCCGGCGCGGCGTCGGCAAGGGCACCATCGATAAGTTAGAACAGGCCACCCAGACCCTGGGCGGCATTCCCCTGTGGGAGATTCTCGCCGATGACACCTCGGTGAAGACCCTGGCAGGGCGATCGGCCAAGGGCGTGCTGGAGTTCGCCGAGCTGATCAAAAAGTACCGCCAGGATATGGACAGCCAAAAGGGGTCTGACATCATTCAGGGGGTGCTCGAAGACAGCGGCTACCTGGCGGCCCTCAAGGCCGAAGGCACCGACGAAGCCGACGATCGCTTTGGCAACGTGCAGGAGCTTTACAACGCCGCTCTGCAATTTGAAGAAGAAAACGTAGACGATCCATCGCTGTTAGGCTTTTTGTCCAATGCCTCCCTGGCCTCCGACATGGATGACAACAAAGATGGCAAAAATGCGGTGTCGCTGATGACTCTGCACTCCTCAAAGGGGTTGGAGTTTCCCGTAGTGTTTCTCGTCGGCCTAGAGCAGGGCCTTTTTCCCAACCACCGCTCCCTTGAAGACCCCGCTGCCACCGAAGAAGAGCGCCGCCTCTGCTATGTCGGCATTACCCGCGCTAGGGAGCGCTTGTTCATCTCCCACGCCCGCGCCCGCCGCCTCTACGGCAGCCGCGAACCCGCCAGCCCCTCGCTGTTTTTGAGCGAGCTACCCCTTGATCTCGTCACCGGCAACAGCACCACGGGCCTGCCCCAAAAGTGGAGCACTCCCATCCGCGAAGCCCGCAACCGCAGTGAGGCCGCTGCTAAACCCGGTAGCGGGGCCCACGAGTCAGATTGGACTGTGGGGGATGTTGTGGTGCATAAGGCCTACGGGGCCGGAGAAGTCACCCACATTTTTGGGGCAGGCAACAAGATTTGCCTGGCGATTAACTTTCCTGGGCAGGGTCGCAAGATCATTGACCCCAAGATCTCGGCGCTGCAGCGGGCCGAGTAGGCATTGCTCAAGCCGTCGAATGCCCAATAAATACTCAGGTGGTTACGAAAGCCTCACTTAAGCACAAGAAAATACATAGAGATTCTGCGTATATTCCCTTAGGTTATGCGCCTAAACGGGGGTAGGCCGCCAAAAAGCGGTTTTAACCTCCGTTTTTTTTCGGTTTAGGCCTCGAAGCGGAGATGCGACCATAGCGGCATCAGTCAGGTTAACGGTCAAACGCATGCCCTGGTTAACCAGTCGGCCCTTGCATGTGGCTTTAGCCAGCTCGATAACTGCCACAGGTCTGTCTAGACCGTGGCAACCAAGATGGGACTCTATAGACAGTTCCTGCTTAGACGATACGGGTCTAGGGGTTTCCAACTCCTGCAATCCCGCTGGATTGGTTTCACGGTTTATGAGCACACGACAGGACTACAACCATGCACATCTACCGATCACAGCAGCCTTTGGTTTGCACGCTTCCCCGGCAGACCCAGGCCAGCCCTAGCACCTCAGCCGCTACCCATTCTTCGGTGACCGGAGCTTACACCACTGACGACGATACCCTGAGTCGGTTAGCGGCGGCGGCAGTCAGCCGGCAGCAGTATTCTGAGGCCCTAACGCTGCTTGATCAGCTTGTCGAGCGGCATCCCCAGCGGGCGATGTACTACAGCAATCGGGGTCTGGTGCACCTATGGCTGGGCCAACCGCAGATGGCTTTGGCCGACTGCGATCGCGCCGTTACCCTCAACCCAGACCTCGACCAGGCCTACAATAATCGGGCCATGTGCCACGCGGCCCTGGGCAATCTGCCCGCCGCCCTCGACGACTATGAACAGGCCGTAGACCTCAACCCCTTCAACAGCCGCGCTCGCATTAATCTGGGGGCTACCCTAAGGCAGATGGGCGACTTCGATCGCGCCTTGGACTGTTTTGAAGAAGCTTTGATGTTTCACCAACTGCCGGAGTTTATCTACGCCGAGCGAGGCCGCACCTACCATCTGCGCGGCGACTGGAACTGCGCGCTCGCCGACTACCGCCGCACCTTAGCATCAGCAGCAACCCATCAAGCGAGCGCTCAGCTCCAGTCGCTAGTTCAGCGAGTAAATTGCTGGGCCGAGGAGCTGCTGCCCCAGCAAAGTTGGGTGTAACGATAGAACTTTGCCCTCAACCCTGTCAAAGAGTCGAGACTAACGCTAGTTCAGCGTGCATCTATCAGCGTGCATCTAACCTAATCAATTGAAATACTTTGGGGGCCGCCGTTGCGATCGCTGCCCCAGGTCGTGCCACTGCCTCCACCCGTAGGCATGACCCCCTGGTTTTGCAGCCAGCTTTTCACCGGGTCATCCGATAGACTGAGCCGCAGCAGGCCCGAGGCCAGCCCGCCCAAAAACGCCACAGGGTGAGCCGTTAACTCTTGCACAAAGGGAGTGAGCTCGTCTAAAAACATTGGGTATAGCCAGTCCGTAGCGACGGCTTGATCCTAACCTGAAAATTCTCGAAAAGGGAATCGACTGAAAGCTAGAGCCTGAAGTTTGTCCAGCGTATTGTCGTAGGCTCACCCAATCCACTCCTCACCCATGCACCCCCTACCCATCCATCCCTAGCGCCCGATCGCCTTTACTAGACCAATGCCGCCAAAGTAGAGAAACAGCACCGCCCCGGCCAGCAGACTCTGGGTCACTGGGTCAGTCGAAGGGGTCAGCACCGCCCCCAGCACCGCCGCCCCTAGCAGCACGTAGCGCCAGCCCTTCACCATTTGGTCAGAGTTAACAATGCCCAGCAGCCCCAGCAGCATTTGCAAAATCGGAATCTGAAAGGCCAGTCCGGTACTAAACAGCAGCAGCAGCACAAACTCAAAGTAGCGATCGATTGACCATAGCTGCTCGACCACATCAGCCCCATAGCTGATAAAAAAGTTCAGCGCCGCCGGAATCAGCGCCACGTAGGCAAACAGCAGCCCGGCAAAAAATAGCACGCTCGACCCCAGCACCAGCGGCCCCACAAGTCGCCGCTCCCGCCGGGTAAGCCCCGGCAGCACAAACAGCACGATCTGGTAGAGAATGAACGGGCTAGCTGCCACCAGGCCGCTGTAGCCCGCCACCTTAAAGGAGACAAAAAAGTACTCCCCCGGCGACAGCTGCAAAAACTTCACCCCCTGGGCTGGCACCTCCAGCAGACTGACGATGGGCTTCACCTGCCAAAAGCAGGCCACAATGGCCAGCACCACGGCAATCAGGCTGTAGAGTATGCGCTGCCGCAGCTCTTCCAGGTGGTCAAACAGTGACATCTCGACATCGTAGGGCACGTCGTCGAGGTCGGCGGCACCACCGTTAAGGATAGCCGTCTCGGTGGTGGCAGTCTCAAGCTCGGTGGGCGGTGTCATAGGTTGGGCAAATGAGCAGTAGGGCGATCGCTTCTATTGTAAGCCCATGATTTAGTCAGCTTGTGATGGCAGCCTAGGCTAAGGCGACTCAACGCTCTCTACCCCAGACTCTGGGGTCACGGTTAGGGTTCTAACTACTCCCGAGTCGCCCATGACGATGGCGCGATCGCCATTGACCGACAACTCTACTCCGCCTGCGTTCCCCGTCCTAAAGGTCAAGCTGGTTTGGGCTGTCCAGGTTTCTTCAAAACCGCTCTCGGCGACGCCTTCGTAGACATTCTCGCCGTCGGCTACGACGCTCAGCCAGGCGCGTTCACTCAGGTTGGCGCTGACCACCACAGGCGCTTCTAGGGGGGCACTAGTCTCTTCATCTTCGGTCTCCGGAGGTTCCTCAGGAGCAGTCTCCGCTGGTTCCGGGGCTTCGGCATCAGTACTCGGCGTTTCAGGGATTGTCTCCGCCGCCGAATCGTCATTGTTGGCGCGAGACGGTTCGTTGCTGCGGCTAAATAGAGCCCAGGCCCCCAGCCCCAAAACCGCCGCCAGGGCGGCTAGGCCCAGTACTAGCGGCAGCGACAAGCGATTTTCTGAGCGAACTTTTGCCGTCGAGGGGGTGCGATCGCCCTGATTGACCATCTGAGGGGTTGGACGAGGTTCGGGCTTGGCGGTGCCATTGGTGTCGGCCCGTTCGATTAGCTCAGGGGTGGGCAGCACATTGACCGGCGTCACCCGAAATTCTTGGGAAATGGCCTGACCGTCGAGCCCCAGGGCTTCTGCATAGCGACGGATAAACCCCTGAATAAACACCGGCTCAGGTAGCTCAGCATCGTTCCCTGCCTCCAGCGCCTTTAACAGGGCCGGGCGGATAAAAATCTGGTTAGCCAGCATGTCGATGGCCAACCCCTGCTCTTGACGCACCTGGCGCAGATACGCCCCGATGCTCTTGAGCTGCTCGATTTGGGTAGGAGCTAACTTAGCCACGGCACCTCTACTGAACGACACTACGGGGAACTATACCCCGAGTGATGAACTCGAACGTGGTCATTTTAATGGGAAACGACCGTCAATGTAGCCAGAGCAATTGAAAACCTCTAGCCGGTTCAAAACACCTGGTTCCAGGCATAGACCTCATACTCGGTCCAAACACCGTTTTGCCAGTAGGGGTCGCCCTCTACCAGCTGCCGCACCGTCGCCTCGCTGTCGGCCTCGTAAATGCCAAATACCCGAGTGTTGTCGGTGGTCGGGCCTAGGGCCACGAGTAGGCCATTATCTTTTTGCTGCTGCAACCCCTGGAGATGGGCCTCTCGAAAGGGAGTGCGCCGTTCGAGCACGTCTTCGCAGTAGCTGCCCCACATCACATATTTAGCCATAGCCTATTGCCTTAAAAGTCCACCGCCGATGGTATCAGATTAGGTAGTGTTCTATACAGAAAAATGGCTATCTGAGTAAGACTGACGAGCCGTATAACCCAGTTGCAAAACTGTCATGGCATTCACGCAAAAACTGCTTCCGTTCGAAATAATTAAGTACAGGCCGATTCAGTAAAACTACTCGATATTATTTCGCTGAATTTCCTCTTGTATTGGCCTAAAGCTCATATATAACAGACCTTTCCGGAATTAACCTTGGCCCTATTGAAGTTGCTCTTTACTGGAGCTTTAGCTGAAATCCACCGAGCTTTGTTGATGCTTTACCCGATACCTAAGGGAATTCTTTAGCTTAAGCAAAAGGCTCACCAACGTCTAAGTTGTATTTGTGTTCGCTCCATCGGGTATTGAGTTTCCATACCAAGTCCGGCTCAATGCTCGTCCGTTTCTCAGACAGTCTCAACTGTTGGACTTGCGAGAGGTTTAACCATGAAACGCTTTCTATCTTCTCTCCGTCAGGGGCTGCGCACAGCGGGCCAAACCCTTCCCCTAGACCTGTTTCGCCCGCTGCGTCAGTGGGTTAGCCACCTGCGGGTAGAGACTCCTCGCCGCGCCCGCAAAGTGGCAGAGCTGATCCCCGCCCAGTGCCCCTTTGAGCGCGACATCGTATTGTTAGGGCGCTCGGTTGCTCACATTCCGCCCCTGTGTAAGCTCAACCCCATCTACAACGAACTGGTCGAGCTGCGGTTTCGAGCCCTGTGCTATCTAGCCGACGAGTGCGGCGAAGATATTTCGGCCTACATTTGAAGTCTGGTTCAAACGGTCTCCATATCTGGTCTTTGAATCCAGCTTGGGCACAGAATCCAAAAGCCATAGACTGTGTTGCGTCTAAACATCCCCCTCTGACGGCCTTAGGTTTCAGAGGGGGATGTTTTGGGGCAGGATGTAGCGATCGCCCCATTGGTCATGCCAAGTAGGCGATCGCCATACCTGAAGAATCTGTTGCTCCACGCTGATCGACTATGGGTAAGCTGAAGCTTGTTTGGGTTGCTTGACTGACCTGCATATGCCCTACGATTTGCCCTCCCTCGACCTGGAGGATGAGACTGCTCTACGCCATCACCACTGGATGCGGCGGGCGCTAGAGCTGGCTGAGGTCGCAGGCGCTGCAGGAGATGTGCCAGTGGGGGCTGTGGTGGTTGGCCCCGGCGATTTAGTGCTGGCCGAGGCAGGTAACCGGCGGGAGCAAGATCAAGACCCCACCGCCCACGCCGAAGTGCTTGCCCTACGGGAGGCCGCGCGCCAGTTGGGCAACTGGCATCTCAATGAGTGCACCCTCTACGTCACCCTCGAACCCTGCCCGATGTGTGCTGGGGCGATTATTCTGAGCCGTCTGGGGCTGCTGGTGTACGGTGCCCACGACCCCAAATCTGGAGCAGTGCGATCGGTGCTAAACCTGCCCGATGGCCCCTGTTCTAACCATCGGCTGACGGTGATCCCCGGCTTTTTGGCCGAACCCTGTCGGCAGCAGCTTCAGCAGTGGTTTCAGCAGCGCCGCCGAGAAAATCGCCGCACCTCATCTGACCATGACACCGCCTGAACTGTCCTGAGTCAGGTTGCGTCGCGCAGGAGGGGCTGTAGGGTAAGGCAATAGACCAGGGTTAAACCTGTTTTGTTTCCGGTTGTGGGCTGTACAAGGGCCAGGGCCGGGCATACTGGGAAAGCCTGGTATCGGCACTATAGGATTAGCTGATCATGGCTCCTGCATTACGCCTTCCTATGAAATCCTCTGAGCTTCCTGAATCGTCTGCTGCATTGGTTAAGGGTGGGGCGGTTGTGCCTTCCCAGTCCCGCTGTTCGCCCGTGTTGACCCCCCTGGCCTATTTTCTGGGTCGGCATCTGGTGGTGCCCGCTTACTTTGGCCCCATTACTATTACAGGCCAGCACCACGTGCCCACCGCTGGCCCAGTAATCCTGGCCCCTACCCACCGAGCCCGCTGGGATTCGATCCTGCTGCCCTACGCCACTGGACGGGCCATTACAGGGCGCGACCTGCGCTTCATGGTCACCGCTGACGAGGTCAAGGGCATCCAGGGGTGGTTTATTCGTCGTCTGGGGGGCTTTGCGGTTAACGTGCGGCGGCCCACGGTGGCGAGCCTGCGCCACGGCATTGAGCTGCTGCTGGAGGGCGAAATGCTGGTGATTTACCCCGAGGGGGGCATTCGCAGGGAAGACCGAATTCATGGCCTGAAGCCAGGGCTGGCTAGGCTGGCGGTGCAGGCCGAGGCCGCTAAAGCTGGTCTAGGGGTGCAGGTGCTGCCGGTAGACATTTACTACGGCGCGCCCTACCCAGGCTGGCGCAGTCCGGCCAAAATTCACATTGGTGCACCGCTGCCGGTAAAAGCCTACCTCAATGGCGACGAGTCGCCTGAGGCGCTGAAGGCCGGGGCTGCTGAGCTAACTAAAGATCTGAAGGCTCGGTTAGAGAGCCTGGTCAGTAGTCGGCAAGAGCAGGCGGCACTGTAACGTCCATGCCGTTCTAAAGGGCTGCCCCTGGTGGGTTGCAGTGCCAACGATAGGACAATCCGACGAGACCGTGGTTTATTAAAGGCATTGGCCCCGTAAACCAGGATGTCCTATGTTTGATAGCCTTTTTACCCCCAATCCGCTGATCGATTTGCCTTCTGACCCGCTGCGTCCCCTCAAGGGAGTCATCGTTGGGGCCGGGCAGGTGGGCCTAGCTTGCGCCTACGCCATGATGATCCAAAACGTGCTGGATGAAATGGTGCTGGTGGATATCAACCAGGACAAGCTGATTGGCGAGGTGATGGATCTAGAACAGGGCATGTCGTTTGTGGCGCCGACGGTGATTAAGGCGGGCACTATGGCCGATGCCGCCGGGGCCGATGTGGTGGTGATTACTGCCGGAGCCGCCCAAAAAGAGGGCGAAACCCGCCTGGATTTGGTACAAAAAAACGTCGAAATTCTCAAAAAACTGATACCCGATATTGTGGCCCACTGCCCTGAGGCCATTTTGCTGCTGGTGTCTAACCCAGTTGACGTACTCACCTACGCCGCTTGGAAGCTATCGGGTCTGCCCAAAGCTCGGGTGTTTGGGTCAGGGACAGTGCTCGATACGGGACGATTTCGGTATTTGCTATCGCGTCGCCTGGGCATCGACCCCCGCAGCCTGCATGCTTACATTATTGGCGAACACGGTGATAGCGAGGTGCCCTTTTGGAGCCACGCCAATGTTTACGGTGCTCCCCTCTACTACGAAGGCATGGGGGCTGGCGATCGCCAGGCGATGGACGAGATCTTTCAGCAGACCAAAAACGCGGCCTACGAAATCATTCGCCGCAAGGGCTACACCAACTATGCCGTAGGGCTGGCGGTAACCCAGATCGTGCAGTCAATTGTGCGCGACCAAAATCGGGTGTTGACGGTGAGCTGCGTGGTTGACGAAATTTTCGGCGTTCAAGATCTGTGCCTGAGTATGCCAGCGGTGGTGGGTCGCTCGGGGGTGAGCCGTCGGTTAAACATATCGCTCAGCCCCCATGAGGAAGACTTACTTCAGCACTCGGCCCAGACGCTGCGCGAGGTGATCGATCGCATTCAGTTTGCCTAGTCAGTACTAGCTGCGGGCCACAGCAGCTTGACGGCCAGCAGGGCAAACCCAATGGCCGCAACGGCTTTGACTAAGCGTTCTGGCAAAATCTGGGCGGTGCCTTCTCCGACGACTACCCCCAGCAGACTGGCCAGCAGCAGGGCAGCGGCGGTGCCCAGAAAGACGGCGCGGGGAGATTTTGAGCTGCCTCCGAGGGCGATCGCCGCCAGCTGGCTCTTATCCCCCAGCTCTGAGATGAACACGGCGGTGAAGCTGACGGCAAGGAGGTTCCAGTCCATGGGGAGGGAAGTAATGGGGTGAGGGAGTGGATGGGTAGGGGGTGGGGAAGGCGGGGGAGATGGGGTGCCTATGTGCCCGCTCTAAGTGGGGGTGGGCTAGAGGTGGACGATGTCCCAGAGGAGGCAGACGGTGATGCCAATGAGCATGGTGCCAGCGGCGGTGTCGAGAGTCGCGGGGGAAACGCGGCGGGCTAGCCACTGCCCCAACAGTACGCCCATTAGGCTGGTAGTGATCAAAGCTGTGCCAGCGCCTAGAAAAACAATCCAGGGTGCCTGAGACTGGGCGCTCATGAGCAGTGTAGTTACCTGGGTTTTGTCCCCCAGCTCAGCCAAAAAAATAGTGACAAACGTAGAGCCAAAAACCCGCCAAAAGGCCGCTCGGCTCAAAGTGGCAGAAGACTTGGCTTCGACAGAGCTAGACGAGGGGGGAAGAGGGCTAGAGATAGACACAATGGCGTAAAAGGCAGGTTAGCTGAGCGATCAACAAGGCCGGGCACAGAGCAACGCCAAGACCGTTGAATACTGCCGGAGATTTCATAATGCTTTCATTATCTGCAAGAGTCAACCAAACCGCAACCCACCGCCCCCTCACTTTCCCCGTCGCCCCTATCTTCCCCACCTTACCTACCTCATCACTCCCCTACCCCCACCGCCTGGTTAAACCGCTCCATCTCCGGGCTAGCTTCGCCGTAGATGTCGTCAATATGCTCCTGGCAGCAGTCGATGGCAAAGTCGTCGAGTTCGTCGGCTTCAATGCCAAACATGGTCTCGAAGGTGCTGAAGGTAACCCGGCAGAAACTGGGTCGGTCGGAGTAGATAGTGCAGAGGCGATCGCCTGCATTGTAGTGAATGCACCAGCCGTCTTCGCCCACCATGCTCAGGTACAGTGCCAACTGGTCAGGGGCGAGGTACGAGTCTAGATCGGGGCGCTCGTCGGGGGCCAAGAAGCAGCAGGCCCCGCAGGACTTCACACATTGCCAGGTGGCCATTGGGTCTCCTTTGGCCGTCTTGGGCCTAGCGTCTGAGCAGCAGCGGGCGCTGCCTTAGAATTTTGTTACGTTATCTAAAATAGGGGCGGCGTTAGCAGGTAAAATGAGCCCGATAAGCAAGCTTTACACCAAGCCCAGCGCGGGGTCTGTAGCTCTCTACAGGCGAAACCCCACTTCTGGGATTGAATGAAGTTTATATCAGTCCAGTCGCCTTGTGTTGGGAGGTTTCATGAGCTTTCTGAGTGGTTTCTTGAGCAGCATTAATTTTGAGCTAATTGCCCAGTTGACCATGCTTGCCATGATTGTCATCGCTGGCCCAGCGATTGTGTTTCTGCTGTTTTTGCGCGGCGGCGACCTTTAGAGTCGCTATCGTAGGGGCAAATCCTGGGGCTAAAATCCTGGAATTCAAGACATGACAGCGTTTGGGGAGCCTTTTGGCTAACCCAGGCGCTGTTTTAGTATGAATTCTGCGATCGCTAAATCCATTGGCGTGGTCACCTTGAGGTTGGTCTCTTCGCCGGGCACCACCTGCACGGGCAGGCCGCACTTCTCAAACAGGGCGGCGTCGTCGGTGACGCTCCAGCCCTGGTCAATACCCTGCTGGTGGCACTGCTTCAGCAAGGCCACCTCAAAGCCTTGGGGGGTTTGGGCGGCCCACAGCCGCTGGCGATCGGGGGTGGCCTCAATGCGCTGGTCGGCATCTACAACCTTAATCGTGTCTTTGACCGGTACCGCCGCGATCAGGCCAGGGCAGCTGTCTAGGGCAGCGGCGCAGCGATCAAACAGGTCTGGGGTGGCCAGGCAGCGCGCCCCGTCGTGGATGAGGACTCGGGTGGCCTCGGGCGGCAGCGCTTGTAGCCCGTTGTATACCGATTCTTGACGGGTAGTGCCGCCGTCGATAAAAGTCACTGGCTTAGACAAGTTGAGGGCATTCGCGATCGCCTCTAGGGCGGGGCGATCGCCCCGCTGGCAGATCACCCCAATCCAGACCACCGTATCGGCCTGGGCCGCAGCCTTGAGGCTCCAGGCGATGATGGGCTGCCCCAGCAGATCGAGAAGCACTTTGTTGCGATCGGCCCCCATGCGGCGACCGCTGCCAGCGGCGGGGATGAGCACATGAACCGGGAGTGTAGACACAGGGCAAAACCGTAACGGGCCAGTAAATTGGGGATTTTCTATCCCCTTTGGGGAAATTTAATTCATTTTGTAGGCCAGATATCCCCTAAACCTTGGCCAGGTTCCACTACAATACTTGCGAACAGGCATGGACGTAATATATGCGGGTACTGGCTCTTGTTCCAGGGGAAACGGAGACTCAGCTGAGCTTCTTTCCGATCATTAATCAGATCAAGGACAGCTTCGAGAATGCTGAGATATCAGTAGTTGCGCCCCCTAGTGCTACGGCTATCTATCAGCTCTCAAAGGGGGTCACCGAGGTGGTGCCTTACAACTTTGAGGCCAGCAACAGCCCCGCCGACTGGGCCAACCTGTTGGGGATTGTGCGCGATCGCGAGTTCGACGCCGTCCTTACCCTGACCGACTCCTGGTCTATTGCTCTGCTGCTGTGGCTGAGTGGGGTGCCCACCCGTCTCGGCTACAGCGGGTCGGCCAACGACCTACTGTTGACTGCAACGGCCCCCCGTTCAGCTGAGCCAGCCCACCACAGCGATCTGCTCAAGCTGATCAACGTCACCGGTACACCGCCTGGCCTCTCGGTGAATGTGCCGCGCAAAGACTTAACTGCCGTAGACGCCATCCGTCAGGGCAACGGTCTCACGAATGGCTACGTGCTGGTTTACCCCGGTGCCACCTCTAGCGGCACCACCTACCCCACCGAAAGCTGGATTGTCATCCTCAAAGACTTTCAGCAGCGCCAGCCCGACATGCCCCTGGCCCTGCTGCAAACCGACGATGCGGCCCCTCAAACCGTCGCGATCGCCAGTGCCGTACCCAACATCAAAGTTTTGCGACCTGAGACCCCAGGACAGACGGCAGCCTTGATTGCCGCCGCTAACCTGTTAGTAGCGGTAGAAGGGTATCCTCTGGCGCTGGCGATCGCCCTCAACGTCTACACCTTGGGGCTTTTTGCTGGCGATAGCGTGGCCCAGGCTATCACCGCCGGAGATGATCGCCTGGTCGCCCTGACCTCCTCCACCGGTACCCTGGCCGACATTACCCCCGACCAGGTGCTCAAAAAAATCTGGAGCGAGGGCGCATGAGCGCAAAGCTTGATCTGGGGTGAACTTTCTATAGCCGTCCCCTAAACGCCGCTCCTACTATGTCAGCAGAGGGTCGTCATTTCCCGACTATGACCAGCCATTAAAGAGTTGACACCTATGGACAAGATTAAAGAACAGGCCAGTATTGTTAGCCAGCTATTATTTTCCGCCGATACCGGCGACATTTACAAAAAAACGCTCGCCCGCACCTGGGATATTTTGCGCGAAGTTGGCCTGCTGCTGTGGCTGGTGCTTTGCCTAACCTTTGTGGGTGGCGAGTGGTTTTATCGCACCGCCGTTGGCCTGGGGCGCAGCACTCGCGCCTGGTACATCGGCCTCAGCGAAGAAAAGAACCCCAGCAGCGAGCCCCAGTCGATCACCTCTACAGGGCAAGCGCTGCTTGATACCGTGCAGTCCAGTACCTCCTACCTGCTGGCCCAGGCCCGACAGCAGCTGGGTATTCCGGACCCAGAACCGCAGCCCCCTGCGCCGTCTGTTCCCTCACCGCCGGTAACACCTCCATTCCCAACCCCAGTGGAGCCTCCAACCCCAGTGGAACCTCCAACCCCAGTGGAACCTCCAACCCCAAGTGGCCCACCTGCTCCCCTCGAACCGCCAATACCATCTGAACCACCCTCTCCAGTTGCAACAATGAGTGCTGGTATTGACGATGAGGATGACTTAGCCTAGCAATTGGGCTGCTTCGGCTAGCAGCGTTAACTGGCCTGGTTGAATTAGTGGGGTTGTTGTATTTTGAAACCTTTCAGCCGCAGCGATGTAAATCACTGCGGCTTAATTAATCGAAGGGCTTGGGCAGGCGGCACAAACAGCTAGAAATTTCTACAATAGCCAACAGGATCCATCCCCTCAATTACGTCCTAGTCATGCTCCAGCACTATCTATTCATCGGCTTTAGCGCCATCTATTACAGCCAAAGTGCCGCCAACCCTCAGCGGCGGCCCCATCTATTTGCCTCCCTGGCGCTGCAAGAGGCGGAGGGCAGCCGCACCGTCGCCCACATTCGCGAAGCTAAAGCCGCCGAGATTCCCCTGTGGCTGGACGAGCAAATGCAGCGCCACGTCACCGACGAGGTGCGCCACGCCCAAATCTTTACTAAGGCCGTTGAACGCGAGGGCTACTTTATTGACCTAGACAGCGAAGCTGCCCAGCAGTCGCTCTCTAGCGTGGGCGAGGCATCCATGCGTCGCTACCACCAGGTAGAAGACTTGGCTGCGGCCCCCTTGCCGCACTTGCTGGCCAGCGTGCTGCTCGCTGAAGAACTGGGGGTGCGGGGCTTTCGCTGCATTCTCAAGGCGTTGCCCGACCACCTCACGGCCACTCGGGCAGCGCTTGAATCCGTACTGCACGACGAAGAACGGCACGTGCGCTATCTCACCGATGCCCTGCATTATTTTCGCGCCACCTCGGTTGTCGATGCCTACCGCCGCGACATTGAGGGCAAAATGTTCCAAGACCTGAGTAAAGTGGTGGAATTCATCACCAAACCCGCCGCAGACCGACCTAGCTTGGTGCAGCCTGGCCAAAAACCAGAACTCACACTGGTCTAGCTGGTCGGACGAACTGCTTAGCTGAACTTCTGGTGTTGAGAAACCCTTCTGAAACTAGGACAACTCAGCCCTTTTCAGGCATTATAGGAAATCAAGCGGACTGATCTCCGTTTCGTCAAATACTTTTGGGCAGGAGGGTTTGTGGCAGTTGAATTGACAAGTTTGGTTGCCGAAAGAATCAAAACCTCTCTTGATCAGATTGCTGAATTCTGCCAACGATGGCATATCGCCGAATTTGCCCTCTTCGGCTCTGTCCTGCGCGACGACTTTTGCCCCGACAGCGACATTGATGTACTCCTGACCTTTGACTCCCAGTACCCTACGAATTGGGATGATCGCATAAAAATGCAGGCAGAAATCGAACAGTTATTTAGACGTAATGTTGATCTAGTCAACAAAAAATATTTAAAGAATCCCTATCGCCGTCATGAAATTCTGAGCACTTGTGAGGTTGTTTATGCCGCCGAGTGATCGCGACATCTCGTCAGTGTGGGATATGGCTCAAGCAATTCGCTATATTCAAACCTTTGCAGAAAGCCTTTCCTTTGACGATTATCTTGCCGACATTCGCACTGTTAGCGCCATAGAACGACAATTTGAAATTCTAGGAGAAGCCGCCCGCAGAATCTCAAATAAATTTAGGCAAGCTCATCCAGCCATTGATTGGCAAAGAATTATTGGTTTACGCAACATTGTTATCCATCAATACGACGAAGTTGATCAAGATATTCTGTGGACGATTATCCACTCAGAGCTAGCCCCCCTCCTGTCACAGCTAGAGGCATTGTTACCCCCGCTACCAGATCAAAATGAGCTATGAGCATCAAACCTGGCAGCAAGTACTATCCACTTTTTGAACACTTGCAAAACTGCAACAAAGCAGCTACAACGCTCACCTTTTTAGAAATTGAAGCTTTGATGGGTCGCTCACTGCCCGCCTCAGCGCGTGCCAAAAAGGGCTGGTGGAGCAATCGCGATAGCGTCAGTGCCCTGCAAGCGATCGCCTGGGTTAGCGCTGGCTATCAAGTCAATGCTGTTGATCTGGCTCAGCAGAAGGTCACCTTTCAGACCTTCCAAGCTGCCTACAACATCCAACACAAGCATGGCCAAATCGAGTGGAATGGGAAGGCGATCAAAGCTTTGAGAGCCTGCAAGGGTCTCAACCAAGAGCAGTTCGCCAGTGAGTTAGGGGTGCGCCGCGAAACGGTAAGCGAATGGGAAAATAGCAAGTATGAGCCCGATCGCTCTAAGCGCAAGCTGCTCGACATGATTGCCAAGCAGGCTAGCTTTGGCGACATAGGGAAAAATTCGTGAAACCCATTGATATTTTGTGTGGCTGGCCCACATAATACTCTCAAGCGATCAGACGTACTCCTGACGCAAGACCTTTTATTCGGTGTTATCTGCATGAACCATGCCAATGCCCCACCAAGGGCACTCTTTTTTGCGCCCGACAATAACATCTATCTAGACTGTCTCATCTGTGCAGGGTCAATTTCGGCAGAGTTGCAAACTCTGGCATGTGTCTCTAGCCAGTGACGCGCGGCTTGTACGATGCTGAACCGACAACCATCAAGACCAACATCTAAACCCTTGGAACTATGTTTAACCAACCCCCTGGGGAGGGCAACCTTCCCGACACGTTCACGCTGCCTACCTATCAGCCCGATCGCCTTACGCACATTCTGGTCGGCGACTACGCCGCTGTTATCGAGGCCATCAACCGCATGGAGGTGCTTCGGTATTGTGCCAGAGTCGCCTGGATCGACCCCGTGCCCACCGGGCGCAGCGGCGAATACATTAGCGTCATGACCCGCCGCCTCACCTCTTTTGGAGAGTGATTATCTGGAGATTGCTACGGATGAGCGTAGGGTGGGGATGCTGGCTTGTGTTTGGGGGCAGCAACACCCTGCGCATCACTCGCGACTGGCAAAGTTACAGCGGCCAAGGGACAGATCAAACAGATGAAACCCGTATTCTTGGGACAATGCCTCAAATGCCTTGAGCCCGCGAACGCTGTTACCGTGGCTGTCGAGGGGAGGTGAAAACACGGCGATGCCGGCCTGGTTTGGCACCACAGCGAGAATGCCGCCTGACACACCGCTTTTTGCCGGTATGCCAACTCGAAAGGCCCACTCTCCAGCAAAGTTGTACATACCGCAGGTGTACATAACGCTGAGAATGTCGCGCACGTGCTCGGCCCCTACCGCCCGCTGCCCGGTGATGGGGTTAACACCCTGATTAGCCAGGGTAGCGGCCATCACCGCTAGATCGTGGGCTGTAACCAGCACCGCGCACTGCTGAAAGTACAGATCGAGCGCTTCGTCGATGGGCTGGTCAATCATGCCGAAGTTGAGCATTAGGTGGGCCATGGCCCGGTTGCGGTGACCCGTGGAGCGCTCTGACATAAACGTAGATACATCGACGAACACTTCGTTGCCCACGTAGCGCTCGAACATAGCCAGCAGACGATTGAGGCGTTCGGCGGGGTCTGCACCCGTGATGAGGCCGGTGGTGGCGATCGCCCCGGCATTTACCATCGGATTATCGGGGCGTTTAGAATCCTCATCTAGCCGGATTAGGGAATTAAACGGATCGCCCGTAGGTTCTACCCCCACTTTTTTGAGCAATTTCTCGCGGCCATAGTTCTCCAAGGCCATGGCGTAGACAAACACCTTTGAAATCGACTGGATAGTGAACTTTTGCGCTACATCCCCTACCTCGTAGGTGTGGCCATCGAGGGTGACCATGCTAATACCAAACCAGTTGGGGTTGGCCCGCGCCAGCTCAGGAATGTAGGTGGCCACTTTGCCGCCAGAGATCCCCCTCAATTCTTGGTAAAGCTGCTCTAAAAATGCTTGAACCTGGGACATGGGGAAGTAGGTGAGTAGATGAGTGGGTGGGTGGATGGGTAGGTAAGTAGACGGGTAAGGAGGTGAATTGGTAAGGGTGACTATCAGCTCTCTGCTTCCGCCCGTTCTCGCACCTACCACTCACCCACACACATACACACCCACACACCTACTTCTGCTCAGGGTGCTGAGCCTCGGGGCGGTGGTCACCCAAGTCGTTGAGACGCCAGATCAACTGGTGCAGCTTGCCAAAGTCGCGATTGTTAAAGTGCATGATTAACCGCGGCAGGGCAATGGTTTCATCTTTTTGCTCTTCGGGTAGGGCGGCAGACTTTTCAATTTTCCCATTGGCGAGAATGTCGCTAAATTCTTGGTTGAGCAGGTCTACAGCGCCATCGGGCAGGTCGCTCTTGAGCCTAATGATCAGGCGATCGCTCGTATAGCGACAGGAATGATACACCCGATAAAAACTGCTAATAGCGTGGCAGGCATCATCGACGTTGTCGGTAATGGTATACAGGCTCGGATCATCGGGGCTAATTAGCCCCCGGCTCAGCAAGTGCTTGCGAATGTAGTGATCCCACCCCTGCCAGTAGTCGCCGCCGGGATGATCGACCATAACAATGGGCATCGGGTCGGCTTTACCGGTCTGAATCAGCGTCAGCGATTCAAAGGCCTCGTCTTGGGTGCCAAACCCCCCCGGAAACAGCACCAGGGCGTCGCTTTCGCGCAAGAAAAAGAGCTTGCGGGTAAAGAAATACTTGAAGTTAATCAGCTTGGGGTCGCCTGCCATCACCGGGTTAGCCCCCTGCTCAAAGGGCAGCTGAATGTTTAACCCAAAGGATTGCTCTGGGCCAGCCCCAGCATTCCCCGCTTCCATGATGCCGCCCCCAGCTCCGGTCATGACCATAAAGCCCAGCTCGGTGACCTGCCGGGCAAATTTCTCGGCTAGCTGGTAGTCGGGGCTCATCGCCCCGGTTCGGGCTGAGCCAAAGATAGTAATTTTTCGGGTGTGGCGGTAGGGGTAAAAGATCTGAAACCCCTGCTCCATATCTAGCAGGGCAGAATTCAAGATTTTCCAGTCGAGTCGGTCTGCCTCCCGCCCCATCATGCGCAAAATGGTTTCTAGCACCTGGCGAATGAGCTTGCCATGTTCGAGGTGGGGCAATTGCTCAAACACCGCGGCCAAATCGGCCTGAACGCTAGAGGGTAAATCTGAGGGGAGCGCAACCATACGCCGTTGGGTCCATAGAGGCAGCATCCTATTCTAACGACAATTCTGAACCCTGCCGTGCAAAAACCCTCTAGCGAGAGACTTACCAGTGCTAGAGGGTGATGTAATGTCGAATCAGCGGCCTAAGCCTGTGATAATAAGCCTGCCCTAGCGCTTTGGGAAGGGTTTGAAGCGATCGCCTCCGCCACCTCGTGGCGACAACCTACGCTAACCAGAGCCAGGCAAAGAAGGGAAGTCTAAAGGTACTTTTCAAGGGTATTGGCCAGGGTGGTTTTGGGCACGGCACCCACCACCATATCTACCCGCTGCCCCTCTTTGAAGATCATGAGGGTGGGGATGCTGCGAATACCGTACTGGCTGGCTACGCTAGGATTCTCGTCGGTATTGACCTTAACGACCTTGATTTGGCCGTCGTACTGCTCAGCAATTTCTTCAACTACCGGAGCCACCATACGGCAGGGGCCACACCAAGGGGCCCAAAAGTCGACCAGTACGGGGACGGTGCTTTCGAGAACTTCTTGCTTAAACGTAGAATCTGTTACCTGAGCGGCTGCCATGCCTTGTGTTCCTTGCCGTTGTTAACCACACGCAATCTTATCATAGCCAACCCCTGGCTTCTTGGGCGAGTGGTCAATATCTGCCGATTGAACTGGCGCTAACTCACCTAAACCTGCCGTATTTCGGCGTTTTTAGGGCGAGGATGCCCAGATAAGGAACCGCCCAGACCAATGGCCTGGGCGGGGTGTGGTGTGAGGAGTGAACTCAAACATAAATGTTTGAGCGCAAGTATATTCTACTGTGGACACTTGAAAATCTGCCACCGCTCAATGACATTCGCAACAAAATTATGGTAATCACACATTATTTCTGTCTCTGGGAACCTACGTAGGAGCCTAGAGTCGACTGCCTGGGAAATTAGAGCTCCCGCCGCCCGCCCTTAAGAGCTTAGTTGTGAGCTGCGGTTCTACCGGTCATCTGCTCTGTTGTGACTTCGTCATTCTAAACATCTTTTGAGCGATCGGCTGAGATTAGAACAGAAAGTACCGCTGGGCCATGGGCAGCACGTCCGCCGGTTCGCAGGTTAGCAGTTCGCCATCGGCCCGCACTTCATAGGTTTCGACGTTGACTTCCATCTGGGGCTGGTAGGCGTTGAGCTTCATATCGGCCTTGCTGAGACTGCGGCAGTTAGCGACAGCGGCGGTGGCTTTAGTCAGCCCAATGTGTTCGGGAATGCCCAGATCCATCGCGGCTTGGGAGATAAAGCTGAGGGAGGTGGCGGCGATCGCCCCCCCGTAGCTGCCAAACATGGGCCGCATGTGCACCGGCTGCGGCGTCGGAATGCTGGCGTTGGCGTCGCCCATCTGCGCCCAGGCAATCAGGCCGCCCTTGATCACAATTTCGGGCTTCACCCCAAAGAAGGCGGGCCGCCACAGGCAGATATCCGCCAGCTTGCCCGCTTCGATGGAACCTACGTGGTTGGCAATGCCGTGGGTGATGGCGGGGTTAATGGTGTATTTGGCCACGTAGCGCTTGGCCCGGTGGTTGTCGTTGCGATCGCTATCCTCCGCCAGCGGCCCGCGCTGTACCTTCATTTTGTGGGCGGTCTGCCAGGTGCGAATCACCACTTCCCCCACGCGGCCCATGGCCTGGGAGTCAGAGGAGATCATGCTGAAGGCACCTAGATCGTGGAGGATGTCTTCGGCGGCGATGGTTTCGCGGCGAATGCGCGACTCGGCGAAGGCAATGTCTTCGGGAATGCTGGGGCTGAGGTGGTGGCACACCATCAGCATATCGAGGTGTTCGTCAAGGGTGTTGCGGGTGTAGGGCCGGGTGGGGTTGGTCGATGACGGCAGCACGTTGGCCTCGCCGCACACCTTGATAATGTCCGGTGCGTGGCCACCGCCAGCCCCTTCGGTGTGGTAGGTGTGAATCACCCGGTTCTTGAAGGCGGCGATGGTGTCTTCCACAAAGCCCGCCTCGTTGAGGGTATCGGAGTGGATCGCCACCTGCACGTCGTACTCGTCGGCCACCCCCAGACAGGTGTCGATGGTGGCGGGGGTAGTGCCCCAGTCTTCGTGGAGCTTGAGACCCATAGCCCCCGCTTTAATCTGTTCCACCAAACCTTCTGGCTGAGCGCTGTTGCCCTTGCCCAAAAAGCCCAGATTCATGGGGAAGGCATCGGCGGCTTGCAGCATGCGCCAGATATTCCAGGCACCGGGGGTGCAGGTGGTGGCGTTGGTGCCGGTGGCCGGGCCGGTGCCGCCGCCAATCATGGTGGTGATGCCCGAGGCGATCGCAGTGTCGATCTGCTGGGGGCAAATGAAATGAATGTGGCTGTCGATGCCACCAGCGGTGACAATCATGCCTTCCCCCGCTACGACCTCGGTGCCGGGGCCAATGATGATATCGACATTGTCTTGAATGTAGGGGTTGCCCGCCTTGCCGATTTTGTCGATTTTGCCGTCTTTAATGCCGATATCGGCCTTGACAATGCCCCACCAGTCGAGAATCAGCGCATTGGTGATCACCATGTCCACCGCGCCCGCGTCGCGCCCGATGGGCGACTGCCCCATGCCGTCGCGGATCACTTTGCCGCCGCCAAATTTCACCTCGTCCCCGTAGGTGGTGAAGTCTTGCTCTACCTCAATAATTAGCTCCGTGTCGGCTAATCGAATGCGATCGCCTACCGTTGGGCCAAAGGTCTCGGCATAGGCACGGCGGTCCATGCGGTAGCTCATGGGGACTCCTCAATTGGGGCAAATCTGCTAGAACCACTCTAGAATGCGGGATTTCCCCTATTTGGTCAATTGGGCTACGGTTGTCAACCTTGGTGCGAAGGATTCCCCGCCTTTGGAGCTGCCTCTGCCCAACCCTAAAAAGACAGCCCGAAGGAATATTCCCTCAGGCTGTCGGTTCGATTCTATTTGCGTTGTGACCCTGTAGGATGCGCAATTCCCTAGCTAGCCAGATATTCGCGGATATCGGACTGGCGCTTGCGCAGTTTGGTCAGGGCTTCTCTCTCGATCTGGCGCACTCGCTCGCGGCTGATGGAGAGCAGGTCACCAATCTTGGCTAGAGTCATCGTCTTGCCATCGGCTAAGCCAAAGCGAAGCGAAAGTACCTCTCGCTGTTGGGGAGTCAAATCGCCCATCAGCCGCTCCAAATCCTGGCGCAGGGAGACCTGGGTGGCAAAGTCTTCTGGAGAAGGGCCGTCATCTTCGAGCAGTTCGCCCAGTTCGGTGTCCTGGTTGTCTCCCACCTTGAGGTCGAGGGAGAGGGGCTGGCGAGACTTTTCGAGATAGTCGCGCACCTGTTTTGCGGTCAGGTCGCACTCGATCGCTAGCTCGGCCACCGTAGCCGCCCGACCGTAGCGCTGGGACAGCGTGCGCTGGGCCTTCTTCAGCTTGTTGAGCTTTTCGGTAATGTGAATGGGCAGGCGAATGGTGCGGCTTTTCTCAGCGATGGCGCGGGTGATGGCCTGGCGAATCCACCAGTAGGCGTAGGTGGAGAACCGGTAGCCCTTGGTGGGGTCAAACTTTTCGACCCCGCGCTGCATGCCAATGGTGCCTTCCTGAATCAGGTCGAGCAGATCAACATTGCGCTTGATGTATTTCTTAGCCACTGACACCACGAGGCGCAGGTTGGCTTCTACCATCTTGCGCTTGGCCAAGCTGCCATCGCGCACAATTGCTTTGAGTTCAGGTAGGGGCATCTCGACGGAGTCGGCCCACTGTTCTAGGGTCAACCCATAGCCGGCTGTCTCTTCTAGAGCCTGGCGCTTGGCCTCTAGGGCCGACAGCTTTTGCACCTGTTTGCCCAATACGATCTCTTCTTCGTGGGTGAGCAGGGGCACCTTGCCAATTTCTTTCAGGTAGGTGCGAACCAGGTCGGTTGAATTTTGCACAGTTCTCATAGCGGCACGGTGGGGAGAGAGCGACGGGGAACGGCAGGGCACGAAGCCCATGAAAGCTGCAACTGTCTAGACGCAAAGACTGCGGCGGTCAAGCGTCTGCAGCCTAGCGGCGAGAGCGCACCGGCACGGGAATGGGCTCGGACTCTAAAGCTGTTTCCTCAGCCTGGCGCTTGAGGATGAGACCAGCGGCCACTGCGGCAATACCAACTTCTAAAAGGGATCCAACAATGTTCATAAGTAAAAGGTTGTTAATGGAATATGTAAACAACTGTAACATTTATGAAGGCAAGCGTGAATGGTCATTAATGCTTAGTCCACCGCGATCCCGCAGGCTTGTATCCCTTAGGTTAAAGCGATTGGCGGGGGCAGATTGCATTCCAGAAGACATATTTTTGGAGGAGCTAAAGAAGAAAATCTTAAAATCTAAAAAGAATGTTAATAAAACTCTGAGAAGCTACTCAAAGGTTTACAGGGTATGGAACGGGTTCTAGGCTGAGAGGGAAAGCTGCGATCCCTGGGGAGTCTTGGCCACATCGATGCGGGTTTGAAAGGCTGCCCGAAAGTGGGGGATGTGGGTAACGGTGAGAATGCAGGCAAAGTCGGCAGCGATCGCATTAATAGCGGCAATCAGGCGATCGCACCCCTGCTGATCCTGGGTGCCAAAGCCCTCATCGATGATCAGCAGTTGCAGCGCCAGCCCCGATCGCTGGGCTAGCAGCCGGGCTAGGGCCAGTCGCAGGGCAAAGTTGACCCGAAACGCCTCCCCACCCGAGTAAGTTTCGTAGGGGCGGGTGCCCCGAGCATCGGCAATCAGAATATCCAGCGTGTCGATGACCCCCTGGCCCCGCTTGGTGGCCCGCTGGGTGACAAACTGCACGTGGAGCTGGTGGGCACTGAGGCGGCCCAGCAGGTTGTTGGTTTCGGCCTCTAGCTGGGGCAGCAGGTTTTCGATCATCAGTGCCTGAATACCGTTGTGGCCAAAGGCCTGGGCCAGCTCTTGGTAGACCCGCTGGCGCTGACGGACGGCGGCGAGTTCTTGCTGCTTTTGGGCTAGTCCTTGATGCAGCTCGTCGAGGTGCTGGCGAGCCTGACCCAGGGCACCAAGCTGTGCCAGCAGGGCATCGCGCTGGTGCTGATGGGCGGCGATCGCCCTCTCTAACTGTTCTAGAGCATCCGCATCGTAGGCCAAGGCCTGGTGCTGCTCCTCTAGGGCGGCGATCGCGATGCTCAACTGCTCTAGCTCCCGCTGCTGCTGCTGCTCCTGGGCCTGAAGGATCTCGATCTGCGCCTGCCGCTGGGGCTGCTGCTGACGGGCCTCTTCCAACTCACGGTGGCGCTGCCGCCAGACTTGGGCTGCCTGAAGCGACTGGCGAACCTGTTGATGGTGGTCAATGCGGTAGTTGAGCTGCTCCAGGGCGGTTTGGGCTGCCGACAGCGCCTGTCCCTGGGGGCCATTTTGCAGCAGAGCCAGCTCAGCCTCAAGGACGGCTCGGTCGGCTTCGAACTGCTGCTGCCGTTGGTCAAGCTGCTGCCGCCGTCGCCGGGCCTGGGCCAGCTCGTGGTGCTTGATCTCAGCCCATCGCAGGCGATCGACCTGACCGCGCATAAGGGCGTGATCTCGATCGTCGTAGGCCAGTTGGGCTAGGGTGTCGTTGAGCTGGTGCAGCTCGGTGCGCAGGTCGAGGGCGTACTGGTTCTCGGTGAGGGACTGCTCTAGGCGCTGCTGCTCGGCCTCTAGAGCCTGAAGCCGCTCGTGGACGGTGGCCTGGGAGGCCATCTGAGCGGTGAGCTGGCCCTGCTTTTGCAGCACTGGGGCGTAGGCCTCCAGTTCGGCTTCGACCGCCCGATACTCCTGCCGCAGCACCTGAATTTCGCGCTCGGAGGCGGCCAGCTGCTCGCGAATGACCCAAATTTTTTCTTGCAGTTCTTGCTGCTGCTGGCGATGGCGGCCTTCGACGAGTTTGCGGTGGTGGGCCTTGAGCGCGCGATCGCACAGCGGACAGACAGCCTCCGGTTGAGCCAGCATGCCTAGCTTTTGGCCAATTTGGGCAATCTGGGTTTCGCAGGCGCGCTGGTTAGACTGAAGCACCTCCATAAAGCTGCGGCGCTCTAGCCCCTTTTCGCGCACCTGCTCCTGGTAGGCGCGGCGCTGTTCTAGATAGCTCAGGGTTTTGGACACCTCCTGGGCGGTGGCCACCAGCTGGGGCGGATTTCCCTGATCTTGCTGGAGCTGCTGGGCGGCGGCGGCGAGTTCTTCTAGCCGGGTTTGCAGCCGGGTTTGGGCCTGCTGTAACCCGGCCTCTAGTTGTCGCCGTCGCTGCTGCAAGGGTTCAGCCTGAAGCTGAAGCGCGTTTAGGTGTTTGAGGCGGGCTTTGGCGGTGAGAAACTGCTGACGGGCGACCTCAACGGTTTCACTTTGCAGGAGAGCGGCATCTAAATCGGCGATCTGAGCCTGTAAGGCCGCCAGCTGGAGCTGGGTTTGCCCCAGGCGCGTGCGGGCCTCTGCCGATCGGGCTTGCCACTCAGCGTCTAAACGCTGACGCTGGGTCTCTAGCGCCTGGTAGCGCTGAAAGTCCTGGTTGAGCTGGGCATCTTCCGCCTCTAGGGTTGCCAGTTCAGCTAGTCCGGTCTCAATTTCAGCAGCCTGGGCCAAACGCTGATCCTGCTGGTGCTGCTCACAGGTCAGCGCCGTCAGGGCGGTCTCGGTCTGGTGCAAGAGAGCCGTCAAATGCTGTCGCTGCTGCCGCTGCATCTGAAGCTGCTGATCGCAGGCAGAGTAGGTTTGTTCAAGGGTGCGAAGCTGGTGCTGCTGCTGGCGATCGCGCTCCTGGGCCTGATCGATGTCGTGCAGCTCTTGCTGAAGCTGGGCCTGGCGCTGGAGGGTCGGCTCGTAATCAGCCAGGGCAGCGGTGAGTTCATCGAGCTGGGTTTGGCGCAGGGTGGCCTCGGCCTTAGCCTGACGAGCCTGCTCTTTCGCTCCTTCGGCCAGGTGATCGTACTGGTGCAGCTTGAGCAGATCGGCCAGAATTTGTTTGCGATCGCCGGGCCGCTTCAGCATAAAGTCGTCGGCCCCGCCCTGGCGCAGGTAGGCAGAATTGATGAAGGTGTCGTAGTCGAGCCGCAGGTGGCGGCAGATCAAGAGCTGAGTGGCCCGTACCCCCCGCTGGGTCAGCACCCGCCAGCCCTCCTCGGTGTGCACCTGAAACTCCAGGCTGGTGCCCTGGGTGCGGTGGCGGCTGCGCATCACCCGGTAGATGTGCTCCCCCTGGTGAAACTGGAAGGTCACCTGGGCCTCCATCTCGCCCTGGTGAATAATGTCGTCATCGGCGGCGACGCGGCTCTGGCCCCACAGCGCCCAGGCGATCGCCTCCAGCAGCGACGACTTGCCCGCGCCGTTGGGGCCAGCCACGCAAACCACATGCAGCCCGCTGAAGTCGAGGCTGGCATCGCGGTAGCTCAAAAAGTTCTTGAGGGCAATGTGCTTGGGAGTCATGGGTACATGAGCACCATCATTCCCAGCCTACAGTACAGGAGAACTTAAAGTACACCTGTATCTGCAAAAGCCGTCAGTTTTCAGACAAAAGCGGCTTATATGAGCACTCATATAAGCCGCTTTTGTCGATTCAAAATACGGAAGCGGTGGGATTTGAACCCACGAGGGAAGGTTTACTCCCCTACCTCCTTAGCAGGGAGGCGCTTTCGACCACTCAGCCACGCTTCCAAGAAGTGGTTCTTCGTTAGTTTAGCAGACACTCAGCAGAGACTTGACGCAACCCACGACTTTTTATAGCAGTGGGCACCACCGTCTCGCTTAAGCGCTCCGGCTGGGCTGCATTTGAGGCCACAGATAAACCAGTCCCGAGGCCAATGTCAGCGCCACCGCCGCCCAAAAGAGAATTTGCGCTGGCCCGTTCCACACCGCCGGTAGCGGGGCCAGCAGCAGGGCGATCGCCACAATCTGCGTCACGGTTTTGGCCTTGCCCCACAGGTTTGCCCCCGGCACCGCGCCCCCCTGCATGGCCGGATTGACCCGCCAGCCAGAAATCGTGATTTCCCGCGCCACAATCAGAAACACGCCCCAGGCGGGCACCTGGCCCAATCCCACCAGCATCAGCAGGGGAGCCAGCACCAGCAGCTTATCCACCAGGGGGTCTAAAAACTTGCCCAGATCGGTTACCTGGTTGAGTCGGCGGGCTAGATAGCCGTCGAGCCAGTCGGTGCTTGCCGCCACCACAAATATGCCCGCTGCCCACCACCGCTGGGTCGCTGTCGGGGCCTGGAGGAGGATTAGCAGCAGCGGCACCCCAAGCAGGCGGGAGACGGTGATCCAGGTGGGGATGTTCATGGAATTTTGGCTTTTAGATTTTGGATTTTAGGGGGGGAGCAGCGCTTTTCTATCAAAGGTCTTTTTGTTCAAAAGTGCCTCTTCCCCTAGGAGAGGACTTGAGCGCTCTAGCCCTTGACTTTGCCGAAGCGGCGATCGCGCTGCTGGTAGGCATAGATCGCCTGGTGAAACTCCGAGGTGTCGAAGTCGGGCCACAGGGTGTCGGTCACGTAGATCTCGGCGTAGGCCAGCTGCCACAGCAGAAAGTTGCTGATGCGCATTTCGCCGCTGGTGCGAATCAGCAGGTCGGGGTCGCTAATTTCGGAAGTGTATAGGTGGCGGCTAAACAGTTCTTCGCTAATGTCACTGGGGTTCAGCTCGCCCCGCTGCACCTGCTCAGCGATCGCGCGGCAGGCCTGCACAATCTCCTGGCGACCGCCGTAGTTGGTGGCCACCGTAAACTCAATGCCGTGGTTGCCCTGGGTCTGGGTCACCGCCTGGTGAATCTCGCCCTGGAGCGATCGCGGCAGGGCCGCCAGGTTGCCCACAAAGCGAATGCGGACATTCTCTTCCATCATCTCTAGCAGTTCCTGGCGCAGCACCCGCTCGAACAGCGCCATCAAAAAATCCACCTCTTCAACGGGGCGGCCCCAGTTCTCGGTCGAAAAGGCGTAGGCCGTCAGCGCCCCAATGCCCCAGTCGCGGCAGCAGCGCAGCAGGGTCTTGAGCGTATCTACCCCACGACGGTGGCCCATGATGCGCGGCAGCCCCCGGCGTTTAGCCCAGCGCCCGTTGCCGTCCATAATTACCGCTACGTGCTGGGGTAGGCGATCGGGCTTGAGGTCGGCGGGCAGGGCGTAGCGAACAACAGGCTTGGTGGTCATTTTTTCTCTCGGGGAGACGATGGAAGAAGACGAAACAAGCGCAGCACGGAGGTAACGCCAAGGCTGCTCAGCCGCCGACCTAGACTTCTGAGCTGAGGTGCCACCGCCTCGCGATCTACCGATTTAGAAAATTTAGACCGCAGAATACTGCGCAGGCGGCTGCTGGTCAGAGGCCGATCTAGAATACCGCCTTCCGCCAGTGAAATAGAGCCTGTTTCCTCTGATACCACAACACAGATACAGTGCTCTACCCGTTCGGTAATGCCCATCGCCGCCCGGTGGCGGGTGCCCAGCTGGCGCGACGCCACCCGCTCAGAAATCGGTAAAATTACCCCCGCCGCCGCAATCCTCGATCCCCGCACTAGCATCGCCCCATCGTGGAGCAGGGTGCTGGTCTGAAAAATGGTTTGAATCAGCTCCTTCGACACTTCCGCATTGATGCGCACCCCCGGCACCGTAAAGTCGCGCTCGTCGATGAGCTTGTCGGTCTCTAAAATCAGCAATGCCCCGGTGCGATTTTGGGACAGTTCCTTGACGGCATCCACAATCTCGTCGATGACGTTATCGGGCTGGGGCATCGCCTCCCGCGACGGGCTGAGCAACTCCCACACCCGCCCCTGGCCCAGCAGCTCCAGCAGTCGCCGAAACTCCCCCTGGAGCATAAAGGCCATGGCTACCGCCGAGCCAATCACCAGCTTGTCGAGCACAAAACCCAGTAGCGCCAGCCCCAAAAACTTGCTCAGGGCCGCCGATAGCATTAAAAAAATCAGCCCTCGCACCATCCACAGGGTGCGTTTCTCGCCGATGATGACGAGCACCACGTAGCTCAGCAGCAGCACCAGCGCAATATCCAGCGCCTGTAACACGAACCTAACCTGGTCAAGGTTTGTTAGCCATTGCTCCCAGAGGTAGTTCATGCAGCGTTAGAGGATGGTGCCTGAGCGGCTGTGCGATAGGGTTAGCTCGATCAGCCCCCTGGCAAAACCCTGCCCAAGACTGGCAACCGGCGATCGCTTAGGTAGACTTTGCTGGGGGCCTGAGGGTTTCGGGCAGACAGTCTTGCCGAAGCAAATCGGCCACAGTCTCCCGGCGAATAATCAGGGTGGCATCGCCGTTGGCCACCAGCACCGCCGCTGGCCGAGGCACCCGGTTGTAGTTCGAAGCCATGCTGTAATTGTAGGCACCCGTGCCCGCAATAGTAACCACATCCCCGCTCTTCAACTCGGGCAGAGCTGCATCCTTAATTAGAATATCGCCAGACTCGCAGTGCTTGCCGGCCAGGGTCACGGTTTTGGCTAGGGGCGCAGTCATGCGGTTGGCCACCAGCGCCCGGTACACCGACTGGTAGGTAATTGGGCGTGGGTTGTCAGACATGCCGCCGTCAATGGCGGCGTAGGTTCGCAGGCCGGGGATCACTTTCTGGCTGCCGACTCGGTAGGCGGTGACGCAGGCGGAGCCAATCAGCGATCGCCCCGGTTCGCACAGCAGTTTGGGCAGCGGAATGTCGTGAGCTTCACAGGCCGCGATCACGCTCTCGCACACGGTCTTGACCCAGGTGTCAATGCTCGGTGGGTCATCGCCCTCGGTGTAGCGAATGCCCAAGCCACCGCCCACATCCAGCTCCGTCAGGGTGAGCCCGTAGCGCTGGGCGGTCACCATCCACTGGGCCATAACAGCCCCAAGATCGGTATGGGGGTTCAGCTCAAAAATCTGCGAGCCAATGTGGGCATGGACTCCCAGGCAATTTAGCTGGGGCTGGCCCGCCAGGAACTCAAACACCGATTCGATCTGGTCGGGGTCGAAGCCAAACTTGCTGTCGAGGTGGCCGGTGCGAATGTATTCGTGGGTGTGGCACTCAATGCCGGGGGTGACCCGCAGCAAAATCGGCACGGTCTTGCCCGCTTGGGTAGCCAGTTCACCTAGGGTCTTGAGTTCGAGCCAGTTGTCAACCACCACCCGGCAGCCTACTTCCACGGCCAGGGTCAGCTCTTCAAAAGACTTGTTGTTGCCGTGGAAGTAAATGCGATCGCAGTCGGCTCCGGCTCCAGTGGCCGTGAGCAGTTCGCCCGCCGACACCACGTCAATCCCTAGCCCCTCATCGGTGACGATGGCGCACACCGCCAGGCAGTTCCAGGCTTTTGAGGCGTAGATGACCAGTGCCTCGCCGGGGTAGTAGCGCTCAAACCCCTGGCGATACTGGCGGCAGGCGGTGCGCAGGGTGTGGTCGTCGAGGATATATAGAGGTGTGCCGAACTGCTCGACCAAGTCCACCACATCGCAGCCGCCGATGCTCAGGTGCTCGTCGTCGGTCGTGGTAGCGGTCAGGGGCAGCAACTGCTGGTTAGGGGACAGCGTGCCATCGGGGTTGGTGGGGGGCAGGTACTGGCGGCTGTCGGCGATCGAGGCCGACAGGGGAGAAGTCGAAATCATAGACGTTGCGCTCACAGAAAGACGTTGTTCGAGGATTGATTTGAGACAGCTGCGACCTTGAGCTGGCGATCGCCCGACCAGCCCGTTCTTTGGACCATTGCGCCCGTGACCCCAACCCCCAGTGTACAATTAAGGGCTGTGCCAGTTTTCTTGTCCTAAAAATTAAAAGCCGTAAACTTGGTGGGCTACCTTTCTTGCCAGGCTCCGTGCCACGACGACATTGCTGCCCTAGTGGCCCTTGACCAGCGCACCCTGGGGGGGCTGTGGTCGGCGGAGGGCTATGGGCGCGAGATCGATAGCCCTAACAGCTGTCTGCTAATGCTGGTGCATCGACCCCATGGTATCCAGGCAGATCAGCCCGATCTATCGACAGCGTCGATGGCTACCCTGAAAATGGCTTCAGATTTAGCAGAGGCCCAGCCACAGCCCTTCCCCCCGTTGGGCCTGAATGCCAGTGACGAGTCTACTCTCCTGGGTTTGGGCTGCTACTGGGCGATTTTGGATGAGGCCCATATCACGGTGCTGGCCGTCGATTTCCGCTACCAGCGGCGGGGGCTAGGGAAATGGCTGTTGGTGAACCTACTGACAGATGCCTGCGATCGCCCCCTCACCCGCGCCACCCTGGAGGTGCGTCCCTCCAACAGCCGTGCCCTGGCCCTGTACGAGAGCTTTGGCTTTGAGACCCTGGGCCGCCGCCGTCGCTACTACGCCGATGGCGAAGATGCCCTGGTTCTTTGGCAAAATTCCCTTAAAACCGCTGAATTTTGCGATCGCCTTCAGCAGCAACGCAGCGCGACAAGTCATCGACTTGGGCGGCAAGGATGGCAGATCATGGATCAAAGATTGCCCCTCAACCGAACCTGAAACCGAACCTTTAAAGTTGAGAAAATTTACATCTTCTAAAGACCCAATCTATTGACAATGGGCGATCCCAACCCGTTTCTAGGCCCAAAGGAGTACCTAAAGGAAGCGCGGTAAACCGGCTGTTTAATAGGGCACAACCGACAAAATCTGCTGTGCTAGAATTTGCCTATCCGGCACGCACCAGGTGATTAATACCATCATGTTTGAACGCTTCACAGAAAAAGCAATCAAGGTCATCATGCTGGCTCAGGAAGAAGCTCGTCGGCTCGGCCACAACTTTGTGGGTACCGAGCAGATTCTCCTGGGGTTAATTGGGGAAGGCACGGGCGTAGCCGCCAAGGTCTTAAAGTCAATGGGCGTCAACCTTAAGGACGCGCGCATTGAAGTCGAAAAGATCATTGGTCGTGGCTCTGGCTTTGTGGCCGTTGAAATTCCCTTTACCCCCCGAGCCAAGCGTGTGCTTGAACTCTCCCTGGAAGAGGCCCGTCAGCTCGGCCACAACTACATTGGTACCGAGCACCTGCTCCTGGGGTTGATCCGCGAAGGCGAGGGGGTCGCGGCCCGCGTTCTCGAAAATCTGGGCGTTGACCTGTCTAAGGTGCGCACCCAGGTGATTCGCATGCTGGGTGAAACGGCGGAGGTGTCTGCCGGAAGTAGTGGTGGGCGCACCAAAACCCCCACCCTGGATGAGTTTGGCTCTAACCTGACCCAAATGGCTGCCGACGGCAAGCTCGATCCGGTGGTGGGTCGGCAGAAAGAGATCGAGCGGGTGATTCAGATCCTCGGTCGCCGCACCAAAAACAACCCGGTGCTGATTGGTGAGCCTGGCGTGGGCAAAACCGCGATTGCCGAAGGTCTGGCCCAGCGCATCGGCAACGGTGATGTGCCCGATATTCTCGAAGACCGTCGCGTAGTGACGCTGGATATTGGTCTACTGGTGGCCGGTACCAAGTACCGGGGCGAGTTCGAAGAGCGCCTCAAGAAAATCATGGATGAGATCCGCACGGCGGGCAATGTCATCCTGGTGATTGACGAAGTCCACACCCTGATTGGGGCGGGGGCTGCTGAAGGAGCGATCGACGCCGCCAACATCCTCAAGCCTGCCCTGGCGCGGGGAGAGCTCCAGTGCATTGGCGCGACAACGCTGGACGAATACCGCAAGCACATCGAGCGCGACGCTGCCCTTGAGCGCCGCTTCCAGCCGGTGATGGTAGGCGAGCCCAGCGTCGATGAGACCATCGAGATTCTTCACGGGCTGCGCGATCGCTACGAGCAGCACCACAAGTTAAAGATCGCCGATGAAGCTCTGGAGGCTGCCGCCAAGCTGTCGGATCGCTATATTGCCGACCGCTTCCTGCCCGACAAGGCCATCGACCTAATCGACGAAGCCGGTTCCCGCGTGCGCCTGCTTAACTCCCAGCTGCCCCCGGCAGCGAAGGAACTCGATCGCGAGCTGCGCCAGGTGCTAAAGGACAAAGACAACGCCGTGCGTTCCCAAGACTTCGATAAAGCTGGGGAACTGCGCGATCGCGAGATGGAAATCAAGGCCGAGATCCGGGCGATCGCCCAGAACAAGGTCAATGAAGACGCTGGCGGTGAAGACATGCCCGTGGTGGGTGAAGAGGATATCGCCCACATCGTCGCCTCCTGGACTGGGGTACCGGTGAGCAAACTCACCGAATCCGAGTCTGAGAAGCTGCTGCACATGGAAGACACCCTGCACCAGCGTTTGATCGGCCAAGACGAAGCGGTGAGGGCTATTTCTCGAGCCATTCGCCGCGCCCGCGTGGGCCTCAAAAACCCCAACCGACCGATCGCGAGCTTTGTCTTCTCTGGCCCCACTGGGGTTGGTAAGACCGAGCTAGCCAAGTCGCTGGCGGCCTACTTCTTCGGCTCCGAAGACTCCATGATCCGTCTGGATATGTCGGAGTTCATGGAGCGTCACACGGTCTCCAAACTGATCGGCTCGCCTCCAGGCTATGTCGGCTACAACGAGGGCGGTCAGCTCACCGAAGCGGTACGTCGTCGGCCCTACACAGTGGTGCTGTTCGACGAAATCGAGAAGGCTCACCCCGATGTCTTCAACATGCTGCTGCAAATTCTGGAAGACGGTCGCCTGACCGACGCCAAGGGCCGCACGGTCGACTTTAAGAACACCCTGCTGATCATGACTTCCAACATTGGTTCTAAAGTCATCGAGAAGGGTGGCGGCGGTCTCGGCTTTGAGTTTGAGCAAGACCAGGCCGAGTCGCAGTACAACCGCATTCGCTCCCTGGTGAACGAAGAACTCAAGCAGTACTTCCGCCCTGAGTTCCTCAACCGTCTCGACGAAATCATCGTCTTCCGCCAGCTCACCAAGGACGAGGTCAAGGAGATCTCCGACATCCTGCTCAAGGAAGTATTCGCTCGTCTCACCGAGAAGAACATTCACCTCCAGGTCACCGAGCGCTTCAAGGAGCGCCTGGTGGAAGAGGGCTACAACCCCAGCTACGGGGCGCGGCCGCTGCGTAGGGCGATTATGCGTCTGCTCGAAGACACCCTGGCAGAAGAGATTCTCTCGGGTCGCTTGGGCGATGGCGACACCGCCACCGTCGATGTTGATGACACCGGCAAGGTCACTATCCAAGCCGAACAGCGCCGAGAACTCATCTCTGCCGAGAGCTAGAGCCCGCATCATCAGTTGTTGACTATGCCGTTCTCCTGCGAGGACGGCATTTTATTGTTTACCCTAATGGGGTCATGCGGTAGCGGCCTAGAGCCGCTATGCTGGCATCACCCTTTGAGAGGTTTCACCATGGGCGATGCCACCAACTGTAAAAAACTGGCCGGGGTGTTTAACCGGGCTAGTGAGCAAGGCAAAGGGGCCTTTTGCAAAATGCTCTGGGACAACCAGCCCGACGCCGTGCAGGCCCAGCTTAAACCATTGCTCAGTCAAGCAACCATTGACCTGCTAGATATGCAGATTAGCCCGCAGCAGTAGCCTGCCATAATGCACTTCTGAATGCTAAAACGAGCCTATGAAGATCAACGGCAAGCCAACTAGAACCATTCGCCTTCACCCCGACAACCCTGGCATTGTGCAGGTGATTGACCAACGTCAGCTGCCCCACCACCTCATTTGGATGGATCTGACCTCTGTGGATGAGGCCGCCTACGCCATCAAGGATATGGTGGTGCGCGGTGCCCCACTGATTGGGGCAACTGCCGCCATGGGCATGTACCTAGCGGCACTGGAAGCGGTTTCAGCGAAAGACTTTCGCCGTTTTTTAGAACAGGCTGCCCAAACCCTGGGCCAGACCCGACCCACCGCCGTCAATCTGCACTGGGCGCTGAACTCTCAGATCCAGGTGCTTCAGCAGGCGGCAACGGCGTCCGAAGCCGTAGAGCGGCTGCGGCAGAACGCTGCCGCCATCCTCGACGCCGATGAAGAGCAGTGTCGCCAGATCGGGCTCCACGGCTTGCCGCTGATCGAGGAAATCTACGCCCGTACTGGGCAGACCGTAAATATTTTGACCCACTGCAATGCGGGCTGGTTGGCCTGTGTAGACTGGGGCACCGCCACCTCACCGATGTACCAAGCCCACGATCGCGGCATTCCCCTCCACATCTGGGTAGACGAAACTCGCCCCCGCAACCAGGGCGCCAAGCTCACCGCCTGGGAACTGGGCCAGCATGGGGTGCCCCACACGGTGATTCCCGACAATGCGGGGGGCCACCTGATGCAGCATGGCCTGGTGGATTTGGTGATTGTGGGCACCGATCGCACCACCCGCCAGGGCGATGTCGCCAACAAAATTGGTACCTACCTCAAGGCTCTAGCCGCCTACGACAACGGGGTGCCCTTCTACGTGGCGCTGCCCTCCTCCACCCTAGACTGGACTCTGCGGGACGGCGTGCGCGAAATCCCCATCGAGCAGCGCAGCCAGGAGGAAGTCAAGTACATGGACGGTCTTTCCCCCCACGGTGTCACCTCAGTGCTGATCTGTCCAGAATCGTCCCCCGCTGCCAACTACGGCTTTGATGTCACCCCCGCCCGTTTGATGACCGGGCTGATTACCGAACGGGGCATCTGCCCGGCCTCGGAAACCGGTCTGCTCAGCCTGTTTCCAGAACAGGCGGCATCCTAAGGGCCAGACCATGACCACCTCCAGTGAAGGCGTCATGGATGAGGGCGTCATTAAATATGTCTGCCAGTGGACGCCGGGTGCCCCGGTGGCCGCATCCCAGTTGGCTGAGTTGATAGCGTGGCGCGATCGCCTATGGCAGGCCAAGCAAATTGGGCTCTATCCCAACGGCATCGGCTACGGCAATATCAGCCTCAGGCTATCGGCCCACAGCTTTGCCGTCTCTGGTACCCAGACTGGCCATTTGGCCCAGACCACCGATCACCACTACACCCTGGTGCATGACTGGGACATCGATCGCAACACCCTGCACTGCATTGGCCCCATCAAGGCCTCATCGGAATCTCTGACCCATGCAGCGCTATACGACTACAGCGACGCAATTCAGGCGATTATCCATGTCCACAACCGCGATCTGTGGCAGCGTTACCAGGGGGTGCTGCCCACCACGGCGGTCACTGTTCCCTACGGTACCCCGGCAATGGCCTATGCTATGCAGCAGCTGTTGCAGCATGGCGATTTGAATCAAAAGCGCATGTTGATCATGGCGGGACATGAGGAGGGGGTACTCGTCTTTGGCTCTACCCTAAATTCGGCGGCCCAGGTACTGTATCAGCACATGGATGGGGATTAGCACACACCTGTTCGGTAACAAGTCTCAATCCTGTGCTCTCAAATCGCCTGGATTGAGGCCGCTGCACGGGATTATATCCGCGTTGGGATGATGGAATTTGGCGTTGAAGACCCAACGTCAAAGCCCGTTTAGGGTTGCGTTAGGTCACGGCTGCCCCCCATCCTGCACGTCCCTTGCTACAGTCGATAGGCAGATTAAGACACAGCACAGCAGGAGCACCGTCGTGGATCAATGGCAGCAGGGGGAAACCCTTGATCTGGAAATTACCGACCTGAGCAGCAGCGGCGACGGTATTGGCCGCTGGCAGGAGCGGGTGGTGTTTGTGCCCGACACCGTGCCTGGCGACACGGTGCGGGCACGGCTGGTGCAGGCTAAACCAACCTTTGGTCGAGCCAAGGTGCGACAGCTACTGACGCCTTCCCCCGATCGCATCCGAGCCGCCTGTATTGTGGCCGACAAGTGCGGCGGCTGCCAGTGGCAGTCGATTAGCTACTCGGCTCAGCTGGTGGCTAAACAGCAGCAGGTGCTCGATGCCTTTACTCGCATTGGTGGTTTCGAGAATCCTCTAGTATTGCCAATTTTGGGTTCTGACGCACCCCTGGGCTACCGCAATAAGGCCACCTACCCGTTGGGGCGATCGCCCGAAGGCCAGGTCAAAGCGGGCTACTTTCGCCAGGGCAGCCACAAACTGGTCAACCTCAACCAGTGCCCCGTGCAGGATGAGCGGCTCAACCCAATGCTGGCCGAGATTAAGCGCGACCTTCAAGACCGAGGCTGGTCAATTTATAACGAAAGCAAGCACCAGGGACGGCTGCGCCACCTGTCGCTGCGGGTAGGGCGCCGTACCGGGCAGCAGCTGCTGACGCTGGTCTCCACCGCGCCCAACCTCAAGGATGTGGAACTCCAGGCCCAGGAGTGGCGAGAGCGTTACCCTGACCTCGTCGGCGTGTGCGTCAACCTCAACCCCGACAAAACCAACGCTATCTTTGGGGCCGAAACCCTGGTGATTGACGGCGTCCCCTACATCGAAGAAATCTTTGCCGGACTGCGGTTTTGCATTCACGCCACCACGTTCTTTCAGGTCAACACCGAGCAGGCCGAGCGGGTCTTGCAGGTGATTCTAGACGAGCTTCAGCTCACCGGCAGCGAAACTATCATCGACGCCTACTGCGGCGTTGGTACCCTCACGTTGCCCCTCGCTCAAAAGGCCAAGCGGGTGATGGGGCTAGAGGTTCAGGCCGAGGCCGTTGCCCAGGGCTTGGCTAATGCGGGGCTCAACGGCATCGACAATGTTGAGTTTCGGGCTGGAGACGTGGGGGTACTGTTGAGCGAGGCGGCCGCTAGCCTGAGTGATCCGGTAGATATTGTAGTGCTGGATCCGCCTCGCAAGGGCTGCGATCGCCCCATGCTCGACGCCCTGCTCGAACTTCATCCCCCTCGCATCGTCTATATGAGCTGTGACCCTGCTACCCTGGCCCGCGATCTCAAGATTCTGCGGGACGAGGGCGGCTATACCCTGGTCAAAGCCCAGCCCGCCGACTTCTTTCCCCAGACCCCCCACGTAGAATGCGTCGCATTTCTGGTAGCGTAAAAGCCAGATTGGTTTTACTGCGTTTCTCTCCGCTCCTATGAAGTTCAGCACCATTGCCGACAAAATTCAGATTACCGCTGCCTCTAGTCTGACGGCGAATCCTGGCCATGATCCCGATATTACTGGGGTGGCTGCCGTTGACCAGGCCTCGTCCGGCATGCTGAGCTACATCGAAGGCGACAAGTTTGCCACCTTTGTCGAGACCACCGAGGCAGGGGCCCTAATTTTGCCTCAGAACTCAATGCTGCAGGCTAAGGCCACCAAGCGCGGCATTGCCTGGCTGAGCACTCCCGACCCGCGATTGGCCTTTGCCCGCGCCATTGGGTTGTTCTATACCCCCTACCAGCCCGCCCCTGGCATTCACCCGAGCGCCGTGGTTGACCCCACCGCCGTCTGTGGCGAAAATGTCTCCATTGGGGCCAACGCGGTAATTCAGGCCGGTGTCTATTTGGGAGTAGGGGCCTGCATTCACCCCAACGTGGTGATCTACCCCAATGCACGGGTGGGCGATCGCACCGTCCTCCACGCCAACTGCGTCATCCATGAGCGCACCCAAATAGGCGCCGACTGTTCTATCCACAGTGGCGCTGTCATTGGGGCCGAAGGCTTTGGCTTTGTGCCCACCGCCCAGGGCTGGGAGAAGATGGAGCAGTCAGGTATTGTCACCATCGAAGATGGCGTGCGGGTGGGCAGCAACTCCACGATCGATCGCCCTGCCGTCGGCACGACTCGCGTCGGGCGCGGCACCAAGCTTGACAACCTAGTGCACATTGCCCACGGCTGCCAGGTTGGTGAGGGCGTCGTCATGGCCGGTCAGGTGGGCATGGCCGGAGGTGTTACCATCGGCAACCGGGTGATTTTGGCGGGTCAGGTAGGCATTGCCAACCAGGCTACTATTGGTGACGGCGCGATCGCCACTGCTAAGGCCGGTATCCACGGCGACGTGGCCCCTGGCGAGATCGTCACCGGCATGCCAGCTCTACCCCACAAAGTCTTTCTCAAGGCCTCGGCGGTATACCGTCGCCTGCCCGAAATGTACAAGACCATCCAACGCCTACAAAAGCATCTGCCCTAGCCCCCAGGACTGCCAGCCCATGCCTCCTGCACAAGACGACGCCCCCGACATTCAGCAGGAGCTGCGCCTGAGCCGCCCGTTTACCCTAGCGGACGCCATTGGACAGGAAGCGGGCAACTTCATGAAAGGAGAATCTCCTATTCCGCGCCTGGTGCAGGCTAGGCACGGAGCGCAGCAAGCGCTTAAAGAATCTTTGGTGGATGGCCCCGGCGCGCTGCATCGGGTGCTGGAGCAGTGGCTGGTGGATGATGAGAGTCGCCTCAGTCGGTATATAGGGCAGCCTGTCGAAGCCGTGAAAGATTTGTTGGCAACGGTGCTGCGATCGCCCGCCACCTTTTACGAACTGGTGCGCCAAACCGATGTCACCTGGGGTCAGCTCTACGATAGCCGCCCCTATTTTCAGCAGCCCGGTCAACCCGCCCATCCCGACGATGAATATACCCACGAGTCGGTGCGAGAGACATTGGCGCAATGCCTCCACTGCCTTACCCACCCACCTGTGGCCGCACTAGAACCGGACTCTGAAGCCGCCCTCTCGCGGATAAAGCCTGAATAATACCAAATCCTGTCTATATACCCCCGATTCGTAGGGGCATTGCACTGCAATGCTCCCTACCAGGTATCGGTTGCGAATCGGGGTTTTGTGAGTCGGATTTGGTATAACTCCACCGTCCGTTAATCAAAAAACCGCTGTTGTGGTTAACAACAGCGGCCAGGAGCACTAGTCGCTTGAAATTTGGAAGACGTCAAACGGTAAAGTCTGGATCGATACCGCGCCACACCGCCACTAATCGTCCCTGTACATCTACCAAGTCCGCTGGAAACTCCATAACTGGATAGTTGGGGTTAGCGGGTTTGAGATGCACCTGATTACCCTGGCGGTGGAACGACTTGAGGGTGGTGCCGCTCTCCACCCGAGCTGCCACAATAGTGCCTTCCCGAATGCCCTGGGGATCTTTTACCGGCCGCATAATCACCACATCCCCATCTTGGATCATGGCCTCAATCATGCTGTCTCCGGTGACCTTGAGGGCGTAGTCACCAGACTGAATAGGCAGCCCGTTGAGGTCAAGGCGCTCCACGGTGTCGGTAAACGCTTCGTTGACAAAACCAGCGGCAATAGTGCCAAGAATGGGCACTCCCCGAACGTCATCCCGAACGCGAATGGTGCGCGCTTTGCCCTCGCTCCACTCAATGTAGCCCTTATTCTTGAGGTGCTCTAGGCGACTCTGAATGGGAGCGGGGGAGCGTAGGTTCATCGCCCGCATCATTTGGCGAATGGAGGGGGAGTGCTGATTGGCCCGGATATACTCAACTAGCCAGTCGTAGAGCTCCTGTTGGGCGGTTGTTAAGGATTCCATAGGGATTTAGCCACGGCGTTGGGTCATGTCATGGAACAAGTGTACCAACTGAGCGGCAATCTGTCCACCCTAGCAACAAACCTTTGGGTAAGTCAGTACTAACACCAAATCCGATGCTAGCACCCTTGCTTCCCTAAGGCGAGTTCAAATCAGGGGGCTAGTTTCACCTCTCCCTTCCGTTTGGGGTGCCGGGGCTATAGGGATGGTTGACAGAATGGAGTAGCCGTTATCTAACAACTAAAAAGGCTGCCTTTGGGCAGCCTTTTGTTCAGTCTGGAGGGCTAAAACTTAGAACAATTTTAGCGAATGTACTCTTTTAGAATGCTGTTGCGGTTGGGGTGACGCAGCTTGCGTAGAGCCTTGGCTTCGATCTGACGAATGCGCTCGCGGGTGACGTTAAAGATCTGGCCAATTTCTTCCAGGGTCTTCATCCGGCCATCGTCGAGACCATAGCGTAGACGCAGCACATCGCGCTCGCGGGGGCTGAGGGTGCCCAAGACACTCTCTAGGTCTTCCCGCAGCAGGCTCTTAGACACTTGGTCTTCGGGGGTTTCGCCGTCAGACTCAATGAAGTCGCCGAGGCGAGAGTCTTCTTCTTTACCGATGGGGGTTTCGAGGGAGATGGGCAACTGGGCCGACTTGGCAATAAACCGCAGCTTCTCGATGGTCATTTCCATGCGAGTGGCGATTTCTTCTTCGGTTGGCTTGCGGCCTAGCTCTTGGGAGAGCAGCTTGGTGGTTTTCTTAATGCGAGAAATGGTCTCGTAGAGGTGAACCGGTAGGCGAATGGTGCGCGACTGATCGGCGATCGCCCGGGTAATGGCCTGGCGAATCCACCAGGTGGCGTAGGTGGAGAACTTGTAGCCCTTCTCGTGGTCAAATTTCTCGGCGGCGCGGATTAGGCCCAAACTCCCTTCCTGAATTAAATCCTGGAAGGAGAGACCACGGTTCATGTATTTCTTGGCGATCGAGACAACCAGACGCAGGTTTGACTGCACCATCTTGTCTTTAGCGCGGCGACCAATGTGCAGACGGTGGCGGAAGCTGGCCACGGTGTAGTCTTTGCCTTCGTCTTGGCCAACGGCGGCAGCCCACTCAATGTCAGACGGCTCCCGTTCAAGGGAGTCGAACAGCTCGTCTTGAATGCGCTCTAGCTTAAGCAGGTCAGCGATTTTGCGGGCTAGCTCAATTTCTTCTTCGGCCCGCAGCAGTCGAATACGGCCAATCTCTTGCAGGTAGAGACGAATGGAGTCTTCGGTGTAGTGGCGCTTTTTAGTTTGAGCTCGGCGGCGGGTTACTTTCCCCTTCGGCGCTTTGTCATCGGCGCCGGCCTCGTCATCTTGGGCAACAAAATTCTCGTCACTATCATTACCGTCGATCAGTAGATCGAGTTCAGTTTCAGGGTTGATGGTGCCGAGCAGATGATTTGCTTGGGTCATGCCGCGATCCTCGTGCTCCTTAAAATTGAAAGACAAAGACTGTGATCAGATTAACAGCTCCGTTGGATAGATGCCCACAGTTCCGAAAAAGTGCGGATCTATTTTTTAGAAACCCAGTGATCAGTGCCTAGCCACCTAGACGTTTACGACACTGGCTTGGTGCTGTTAGCCCGGGCTCGCCGCCGCCTCTATCTAGAGAAATACATCAGCGCCGCCATGGCCCCTCAATTTTAACTGCAATGCCAGGTGATGTACCACCCCAACTTTGCGGAAAACCCTTGAATGGGCTGAAATGCTTAAGCCGCAATCAAAACGAGCAGTTCAAAATTGAGCGCGATCGCGCAAAAATTGGCTTATTAGAACAGATGAACTATCTTCCTGCTCCGCATTTTCTCCCTTTATAAAGAATAACAACGTAAATTTTCGGGAGTACCTAAAGTGTGGATAGGGACCCTAATGCCGATCACGGTCGAGAAGAATCTTCGATTTGAGTCGCCAAATTCTGTAATCGATTCATTACATTTGCGCTGGTAGGTCAGCATTTTCTACGCACTATTGCGGAACTCTTTTTTGTGCTAAGAAACGGATCCGGCTTGGCGGATTGTCAAGTCGGATCTTCTCTTAAGGCTGACTATCTGGCAGAACTGCTTTGGCTTTGAATAACGGCTAGAGGGTACTCATTAAATACCGCTGCCGTCTAGAAATTCTTCGATGACGCGGTCTTGTAAGCGGCAGTGAACGCCGTCTTGGGAGCGAGCTACACCGACTAAAACAGGTTCACGGCTTACTTGACCGAGGGCCTGCACTTCTTTCTCTAGGGATTCAATGCGATCGAGCAGAGCGCGAATCACTTGGGCCTCGGAGTCGGGTAGGCGACCGTGCTCTAGGGGTTCGACCCGCTCACCGGCTCGGTAAACGATGCGACCAGGCACCCCTACCACCGTGCAGTCAGAGGGCACTTCTCGCAGCACCACTGAACCGGCCCCAATTCGCACATTGTGCCCGAGGTATATGTTGCCCAGTACCTTAGCCCCCGCCCCCACGACCACGTTGTCGCCTAGGGTAGGGTGGCGCTTGCCAATTTCTTTGCCGGTACCCCCCAGGGTTACGCCCTGGTAGATCAAGGCGTAGTCGCCAACGATGGCGGTTTCCCCAATGACCACGCCCATACCGTGGTCAATAAATACCCCTTTGCCAATGGTCGCCCCTGGGTGAATTTCAATGCCGGTGAGGAACCGCGCCAGGTGGGAAATGAGGCGCGGCAGCACGGGCAGGCCCAGGCCCCACAGCCAGTGGCTGAAGCGGTGTAGGGCTAAGGCATGCAGGCCAGGGTAGCAGGTCAGCACCTCTAGCCAGTTACGGGCCGCTGGGTCACGCTCGAAGACGATGCGAAAATCGACAAGCAGGGTGGTGAGCACAGGCAATGAGTTAACTGCAGCCCTACCATCCTAACGTGGGCCTGTCATTGACCAACACCTTTAGCAGGTGTGGATTACTCCAGCGTAAACATTACAGCCCGGCACCGAAAGACAGGTCTTGGCCCTATGGAGTTGTGCTGAGGGAGTAGTTGTAGCGCTGACCCTGCTGGTGGGAGCCAACCCAGACGCTGTAGGTACCTGCTGGCCAGTTTTGGTCTTGGACTCGGGCGTCGGGATTACGACGGTCGGTGTCGTCGCCACAGCGCACGGTGCCATCAGGCCCTTGAACTAGAAGACTGGTATCGTTGCCGCCGCTGTTGACCTGGAGCGTTAGGGTGGCGAAGTCTTGCTGTAAAACCATGATGTGATCGGGGGCGGTATCGGCGAACCCGGCGCAGATGGTGCCGTTGCGATCGCGCCCAGCAATGCTAGACAGCGCAGAAATACCGTTGGTGAAACCGCTAACGCTGGCGGTGGGGGTAGCCCCAGACAGCGTCAAAGACTCGAAGTTGGCCTGCTGGGCTAGGGAGGGGAGGACTGCCAGTAGACCCGTTGCCAGCCCTGCGGCTAGCGCCAGTGCTCCACGTTGTTGATAGTTGATGGCCATGGCCCCAGCCTCCTACGGTTCAGTTCTATGGTGCTAGGTAATTGTCGTGAGCGGTGGACATAATAGACAGATACTGCAACTGTCTTCCGTTACACCAACCAGCCGTTGGCACCCTATCTAGCGCTGCCCGCACCCCCAGGAGGCTTCAGCCATGGAACTTGTGATACTGATGATCTGCGTGGCGGCCTCCCAGGCGATCGCCATTCTGGTCAACAGCCTGACTCACCTCAGCCAGCTATTCGCACCTTCACCCTGGCTGATAGGCGGTGTGGCCCTGGTGTTGACCACCTGGATTATGCGTGACGAGTAGCGCTAAAGCTCGCCCGGCTAAAGCTCAGTGGTGCCGTAGAGTTCCGGTACCTCTCGGGCTGGCGGCAGCGACTTAGCATCTCGGGTTTCGATATAGCCCGTGTAGTAAGCCCCCGGCTCGATTTCGAGAGCACCGGCCACCACGTCTCCCTCCAGACGCGCCGTGCGGCTGAGGGTGAGCTTGCCTTCGGCAAAGACCCTAGCCTTGAGTACCCCCTGCACCACAATATTTTGAGCCCTGACCTCGGGGCCTTCGATCAACCCCGTGGAGGAGATCTCTAGGTCACCCTTGATGTCTACGGTGCCATGGATGACGCCATCTACCCGCAGCATACCCTCGGCGTGAAGCACCCCCTCAAACTCAGTTTTTTGACTCAGGTAAGTCAATGGCGGAGTCGGTTTACGTTTGAACATCGAAATTGCCCTCATAACTCCAGAGAACAGCACTCCAAGTAATGGCCTGAGCGAGATTAGCCTAAAGAAGCTGCCGCAGCCAGAACAGCACCCTTGCTGTGTAACTAAATATTAAAAGACAATGGCTCCAGCCCGGCAACAATCCGCTGGTTGGCGGCAGTTTCCCTCTCTTTCGGGGGGTGGGCGGTGCCATCGCCCACCGTTATGCTTTAAATCAAAAGAAACTTGGAAGAAATACCCTGTATTCAAAATCAGCGGGGATCAATATAAATAGACGATAAACCCCTTTAAATTCACACGGCCTCCTCTTCCATTTTTCTGCTTCGACCCTTTAAAGACATGGTTTTAGCGCTGGCTCGCCGACGCTAAGGCTTTTTCTTCAGCGATCGCGATCGGTGCGACAGAGCCCTCACCCTATTCTGCCGCGTTGTTATCTCACCCCATAACAAGCCCTTACAGGAAACCTACCATGACCGCTATAGACGTTCGCCTTCAGTTTGAGCAAGCCGTTCAATCCTTTGAATCGGTACATGTAGATTGCAAAATCGCCGTGCTCTGGCAGATCTACGACACTCTGGGCCAGGCCTTTGCCGCTATTGCCCCGGTAGCCCTGTTCTCTCAGGCCGTTCAGCAGTTGCTCAGCCAGGTTCAGCAAGTCGATCGCGACGATCAGCTGGCTATTGTGCGCGACATTCTGGCTGGGGCTGACACCCGCTTTACCCAGGCTTACCAGGCCCTCAACATGAATATGAAGCTGGCCTTCTGGCATCGTCTGTTTAGCCTTATCCCGGCCAGTCGTCTACCCCTAACGGCCTGTCGAGATGGTTCAGCTACAACCCAGGCGCTGATCGCCCGCATCAACACCATGGGCCTCAACGAGCGGCTTCATTTTTTGCGCCAAGCCGTGGACTAAGGCAACGTAAGTCGCCTCTCGCTGCTCAAAGCCTGTGGTGATATTCTCCGAAAGGTACTTACTCCGAAAGGTGCTGAGCCAAACGGTGGGTGGGCGTTGATGCGGCACTACCCACCCAACTGCTGTATGCCAGCACGAGAGGACGTTGACGGTAAAGTGAAGGCTATAGGCCCCATTACAGGGCTTAACTGCTCTATCTACCGTTTGGCTATGACTACTATTGAGGTCAATCAGCTCAGCAAGCGCTACCCCGTCGCGGTCAAAGAATCAGGCCTAGGGGGTACGCTACGGCATTTCTTTCGCCGTCAGTACCGTTTGGTAGAGGCGGTACAGGCTGTCTCGTTCCACATTGAGCCCGGTGAGGTGGTGGGTTTTTTAGGCCCCAACGGTGCCGGTAAAACTACTACCCTCAAGATGCTCACTGGGCTCATTCATCCCTCAGAAGGGACAGTGCGGGTCGGTGACCAGGTACCTTTTCAGCGGCGGGCCGAGTTTTTGCAGGACATCACCCTGGTGATGGGGCAAAAGCAGCAGCTGCTGTGGGATCTGCCCGCCCTCGATTCGCTGCGGATCAACGGCGCTATCTACGGTCTCTCAGACAAAGAATTTCACTATCGGGTCGATGAGCTGACCGAGATGCTCGCCCTTCAGGGAAAGCTGACCCAGCCAGTGCGTAAGCTTTCTCTCGGGGAGCGCATGAAGGCCGAAATGATGGCCGCCTTGCTGCATCGTCCCCGCGTTCTATTCTTAGATGAGCCCACCCTAGGGCTAGACGTCAACGCCCAGGTAGCGGTGCGAGAATTTTTGCGCGACTACAACCGGCGCTACGAAGCCACTATTTTGCTCACCAGCCACTATATGGCCGACATCACTGCCCTGTGCCGCCGGGTGCTGCTGATCTACCAGGGACGGTTGATCTATGACGGTAGCCTAGAGGGGCTGCTCGATCGCTTCGCTCCCTACCGAGAGGTCACCGTGGATCTGGCCACGGGCTGCGATGCCGCCACCCTGAGCCGCTACGGCGAACTCGAAAGTCTAGACGGCTGTACGGCCCGCCTAATTGTGCACCGTGACACCTTGACCCAAACCGTCAGCCAGCTTCTGGGAGACCTGGACGTGCAGGATTTGACCGTCAGCGATCCGCCCGTGGAGGAGGTGATTGGGCGGGTGTTTGCGGCGGGATCCGCAGAGCGGTGAGGGGTGGGTGGGTAGGTGAGTGGATGGGTAGGTGAGTGGGCGGATGGGCAAATGGCTAAACACGGAGGCCGAAGTAGGTGAGGACGAGTTCCTGGGTGCCGGTGTTGGCGACTTCGTGGTGTTCGCCGGGCTCGATCGCAACACAGACGCCGGGAGTGAGTGGATAGGCCTGACCCTCAACGGTAATGGTGCCAGCGCCCGATTCGACGAAGAACACTTCGGCCATATCGGCGTGGCTGTGGCTGTTGGCGATTTGGCCGGGGGCAAAGCGGGCCTGGGCAAAGTTGGTCAGATGGGGTAAGTCATCCCTATGCAGCAGCACCCGCTTTTTAATCGTCGGGTTGTGAGAGACCGACTCTTCAGGTACCTGGTCAAGGCCGGTAATTTTCATGGTCTGGCATCAGCCCCTTAAAACCACCGTCAACTAAAACAGCTCGCACTGGCCGTGGTGGCGCAGCAGGTGGTCGCACAGTACCAGGGCCACCATAGCTTCGACCATGGGCACAGCGCGGGGCAGCACGCAGGGGTCGTGGCGACCTCGGGCTTCTAGCACAGTGGCTTCGCCGGTATTGGTAACGGTGTTTTGGGCTTTGCGAATGGTGGCGGTGGGCTTAAAGGCAACGCGAATAATAATGTTTTCGCCGTTGGAGATACCCCCCTGGGTGCCGCCGGATCGGTTGGTGCGGGTGCGCAAGGTGCCCGCTTCATCGGTGTAGAACTCGTCGTTGTGCTCGCTGCCGGTGAGCAGGGTACCGGCAAAGCCAGAGCCAATTTCAAAGCCCTTGCTGGCGGGGAGCGACATGACGCCCTTGGCCAAATCGGCTTCGAGCTTGTCGAATACGGGGGAACCCAGCCCGACCTTGACCCCGCGTGCCACGCACTCCACCACGCCGCCAATGGAGTCGCCCTGGTCGCGGATGGCTTCGACTCGGTCGATCATCTGCTCGGCGGCGATCGGGTCGGGGCAGCGGACGATGTTGCTCTCGACTTGCTCTAGGGTGACGGTGTTGGGATCCACGCTACCCTCCAGGTCTTGAATGCGCTTGACGTAGCCAATGATTTCGGTGCCGGTGACCTGCCGGAGGATCTTTTTGGCGATCGCCCCTGCCGCCACCCGGCCAATCGTTTCCCTCGCTGAGGAGCGTCCGCCCCCCTGGTAGTTGCGCAGGCCGTACTTGGCGTCGTAGGTGGCATCGGCGTGGGAGGGGCGATAGGCGGTGACCATCTCGCTGTAGTCTTGGGGGCGGGTATTTTCGTTGCGCACCAGAATAGAGATGGGCGTACCCAGGGTTTTGCCCTCAAAGACGCCGGAGAGAATTTCGCAGCGATCGCTCTCTTTGCGCGGAGTGGTAATTTTGCTCTGGCCAGGGCGACGGCGATCGAGCTCGGCCTGAATTTCCTCAGCGGAAATTTCTAGGCGGGGCGGGCAGCCGTCGATAACCACCCCCACCCCACCGCCGTGGGATTCACCAAAGGTGGTGATGCGAAATAAATCCCCAAAGGTGTTGCCCATAGATCGGTAATGCCGGCGTCGGCCCAGGTAGTTTTCCCGATCCTACTATTTAGTTTCCTGATTCGTTTCCGCCAGCTTCAAATAATAGCGAGGATTCACCGCCTGACCGTTGCGGTAGACGCTGTAGTGCAGGTGTGGGCCAGAGGAGCGCCCGGTGCTGCCCAGGTAGCCCACGATGTCGCCCCGTTTGACGCGATCGCCAATGTTGACCTCTAGCTTTGACAGGTGGCCGTAGAGGGTCTCGTAGTTGTAGCCGTGGTCGATTCTGACATGGTTGCCGTAGCCGCCGTTGTAGTCGGCCCGCACCACCACACCCTCGGCGGTGGCCAAAATGGGCTTGCCCATCGGCCCGGCAAAGTCTACGCCCTCATGCATTTCGTAGCCTCGTTGGCCAAAGGGGTTGGGCCGCAGCCCAAACTCTGAGGAAACTGAGGGGTCGCCTGCGATTGGTTTGCCGCTGGGAAAGGCCGCCGCCTGCTCGGCCTCAGATTCTAGAGTTTGCTCTAGGGCTGGCTTCACCGCCCGCGAAAGCATGACTTCTAGATTAGGTAACTGGCGGCGGGCTTCGTCAAACATGACCTCGGCGGGGGCCGCCTCAGCTACGCCGCCTCTGGGGGGAATCTCCGCTTCAGAATTGGGGACGCGGGTATTCTCAAGACTTTGCTCGGGCAGGCCAGCGCGGTTCTTGAGCACCTCAATTTCGTTGCCAATCGCGTCTAGCTCGGTGAGCACTTCGCTCGCAGTTTCAGACAAGTTTTGGTTGCGCTGGGCCAGATGCACGTTTTGATAGAGCAGCAGGCTAATCCAGGTGAGGGGCAGCCCCACCACTAGGGCTAGGCCCACCAGCAGCGGCACCGGGCGCAGCCTCAAGGTGATGGGAGATTTGCCGGTTGCCGTAATCAGTACGGTGTAGGGCTTGAGCTGAAGACGGGGCATAGCAACACTAGCAGGGAAAAGTGGTAGCAGACGTTAACCATCAGACCAAGATGGATTATACGGGGATCAGAGCATTTGCACAATTTCGCGGATCGTTTGCAGACCAACGCCGCCGTGGCCCCAGGGTGCAATTCTGGAATTGGGGGATTGATCTGGCCGTTTTCGGAGGTGGCTTGAGGCGCTCTGGGCCGCTGACTATGGCTGTGTAAAGAATCCGTTACACTAAGTAATAGTGCTCTGAGAGAATTTGTTTGATGGAAGTCACCTGGCTCGACAGCAACTCTTGGCTACTTACCCTGGGGGGACAGCGTATTTTGGTTGACCCCTGGCTGGTGGGAGAGCTGGTGTTTGGCCAGCAGTCCTGGATGTTTAAGGGAGAGCATCCCCAACCTCAACCCCTGCCCGAGGCGATTGACCTGATCTTGCTCAGCCAGGGGCTAGAAGACCACGCCCATCCCCCCACCCTAGAGGCCCTCGATCGCGGCATTCCGGTAGTGGGCTCGCCCAGCGCCGCGAAGGTCGCCGAGGGTTTGGGCTATAGCCAGGTCACCGCCCTCGGGCATGGCGAAACCTTTACCCTCAATCAACAGGTGACCATCAAAGCGATCCCCGGCACCCCTTTGGGGCCGCTAGTCGTTGAAAATGGCTACATCCTGCGGGATATTTCCGGCGATCGCGACGCTGGGGCATCGCTGTTCTACGAACCCCACGGCTTTCACCGACCTGAGCTGAAGGCGGAAGGGCCCGTGGATGTTGTGATCACCCCGGTGGTCGATCTGGCGCTGCCTGTGGTTGGGCCGATCATTCGTGGCCAGAAGGGGGCTCTAGAATTGGTGGATTGGCTGCGGCCCCAGGTGGTGCTGCCCACCGCTGATGCGGGCGAAGTCACCTATAGCGGATTGCTGATCAACTGGCTCAAGGTGGTGGGTGATGCCGAATCGTTCCAGGCGGTGATCGCGGCCAAGGGGCTTTCTGCTCGCGTGCTTACCCCCACGGTGGGGCAACCGCTGCCGTTAAATCTCGTACCTCACCAGCCTTTGACAACGGGGGTTTAGCGAAGATTCAGCGATCCCCACCAGCGGCAATGGGGGTATCCAGGGATGCGGTATTCAGGTAACCTTCTCTTAAGGTTAGTCAAGTTTTAAGAAGGATTTATCAGCTATGCCTTACACCACCGAAGACGGCGGTCGCCTCAACAATTTTGCCAACGAGCCCAAAATGTACGAGGCTGAGCCCCCGAATTCTACCCAAAAGCGCAACTATTTGATTTTGGGTGGGCTGGCCCTGGCTCTGGTGGGTGGGCTACTGCTGGTAGCGGTCTCGGTCTCCTCGGTTTCTTAGCGTGTCCCAACTAAACAGCATCCACTTAGGGACTCGAACTTGCCCGTTAGGCCGGTCGCATTGAAAAAGATCCCGGATCCGTTTAGTTAGAACACTCTGAGTTTGATTGAGCCTAAGACTCTCAACCGCAGCCGAGGCAGGTCACTGCCTCGGCTGTCCTGTATCCAAAATCCCCAGGGTAGAGTAGGCAGAGTGATATCTATTCTCAGGTTGTATGGCAAACTCGCCCCAATGGCTGGAAGGTGTAACCGGCAGCGGGAAGACCACCTGGTTGCTCGAACAGCTGCGCCCTAATGCCGCGATCGCCCAGCCTTTAGACCTTGGCCAGAGCCACCTGATTTTTGCGGCCAACGGCGACAACCGCCTGCGGCTAGCGGCACGAATTGGGGATGTGGCCCCCGGCGTAGCGGTGGTCACGACCACACCTAATGGCTTCATTCAAGACGAAGTGACGTTGTTTTGGCCGCTGCTGGTGGCCGAGCTGGGCCTATCCCCTCAGTTTCCGCTGCGGCTGCGCCCTGAGAATGAGCAGGAGCTGGCTGCCAGTCATTGGCGACAGCAGATGCTAGACGGCACTATGGCGGTGGAGGGCTGGCTGGAGGCTCAGATCGTGCGGCGATCGCTCGATTTTTTGCAGCTAGCCGCCGCCGGAGGGATCCCCGCCGAAGACTTGCCCGTGCTGCTGCCGGAGGGTATTCCTCCCGGCTTTGCCCCGGAAGCGGTGTGGCGGGCGATCGGTCAAGCGCTGGTGGACTGGCGCGACTGGTGTTTGGCGCGGGGACTGCTCACCTACGGGGTGATGACCGAGCTTTACTGGCGTCATTTGCTGCCTCATCCCCTCTACCAAGAGAAACTGCTGACCCGCTACGGCGGACTGTTTGCCGATGACTTAGATGAATATCCGGCGATCGCCGCCCAGTGGATTCAGGTGTTTATCGATGCCGGGCGACCTGTGGCCCTCACCTGGAACCGCCACGGCAAGGTGCGCATGGGGCTGGGGGCTGATCCTGACGCCCTCGAACCGCTGCGGGATCAGTGCCAGGTGACCGACCAGACCACCCCGGCGACCGACTCCCTGGCCTATTCCTGGGGCGATCAGGTGGTGGAGTGGGTAATGGATCCTTTAGCGCTGCCGGAACCTTTGCCCTGTTTTGAAACCCTGCAAACGGTGTCGCGGGGGGAACTGCTGCGCCAGACGGCGGAGCGCGTGGTCGAGGTGGTGAAGGAAGGGCAGGTGGCTCCCCAGGAGATTGCGATTATTGGGCCGGGTTTAGATGCGATCGCCCGCTACACCCTGGCCGAAATTCTCAGCGATCGCGGGCTACCCGTGGCCTCCCTTAGCGACCAGCGGCCTGTGATTCACTCGCCTTTGGTGCGATCGCTGCTCACCCTGCTGACCTTTGTGTATCCTGGCCTAGGGCGGCTGGCCACCGCCGAGGAGGTTGCTGAAATGCTGGTGGTGCTGAGCCAGATTCCCCAGGCTCCGGAGGTCGGCCCCTGGTTTGAGGCCGTACAGATTGACCCGGTGCGGGCCGAGCTGCTGGTTGACCACTGCTTTGAACCCAGCCTAGAGCAGCCCGAACTGCTGCCCGTAGAGCGCTTCGATCGCTGGGATCGCCTGGGCTACAAGGCCACCGAAGCCTACAGTCGCCTGCGCCAATGGATCGAGCAGCAGCGCCAGCAGCGTCAGCAGCGCTTGACGCCGGGGGTGATTAGCGTGCTCGATCGCGCCATTCAGGCCTTTTACTGGGGCGGTAGCCATCTGCCCGCCGACCAGCTGGCCGCCCTGCGGGAGCTGATGGAAACCGCCCAGCACTACTGGGCGGTAGAAGATCGCCTGCGTCAGGTGGCCCCGATGCTGGATCAAAAATCTACTGTGACACTCAAAAACTCTCTGGAGCGGTTTATTTTGCTGCTGCGCCAGGGCACCGTAACCGCCAACCCATACCCGGTGGAGTCAGCTCAGGTAATTACCATCGCCACCGTGTACCAGTATCGCCTGCAACGCCTGCGCCACCGCTGGCACTTTTGGATTGATGCCGGATCCCCTCGCTGGCTGGCCGGTACCGACAATCTGCTGTTTGGCTATCCGCTGTTTCTACGATCTTACCGGGGCCGCCCCTGGACGACTGAGGATATTGAAATGCTGCACTGCGATCGCCCCGAGCGCATTGTGCGCGATCTGCTGGGCCGAGTCAGCGATCGCGTTGTGCTCTGCCACAGCGAATTGGCGGTGAGCGGCCAAGAGCAGGTTGGCCCGCTGCTGACCCTGGTTACCGCCAACGCCGATGACTAATACCAAATCCTGCTTGTTTACCCCCGGTTCTCGAGAGGTGCATTGCGGCTAATCAAAGCGATTGAGGCGTTGTCGGACGTGATTATAGCCGCGAATGCACCCTACGGTTATGCCTTGTGAGAATCGGGGTTATGTGATTCGGATTTGGTATAACCCGTCTTCCCAGTCCACAACAAAAGAGGAACGCTGGCTAGCAGCATCCCTCTTTCATAGCAGTTGCCTTACAAGTGGTTTACACGAGCTGGGGCTTAACGGAAGCGCTTCTTGCGACGCGCGACGGCTTTGCGCTTTTGCTTTTCTTGGGGCGTCTCGAAGTGGCGACGACGCTTAACTTCTGAAAAAACCCCAGCCTTGGAGACCTGCCGCTTAAAGCGGCGCAGGGCCGATTCAATGCCTTCGTTTTCACCTACAACGACTTGAGTCATACGAAATCGCTTCTATACTCCTGGACATGCACTAACGAATCAAACAACAGGTTGTTGAACCTACAGACTGTTCTAAATTGCCCTAGAGCGGTCGAGCCACCTCCCATTGCTCTAGGCAGAGTCGTCATGGCTAGCTGTCAGTACGAAGTAATACAGACAATAAAATTCGGGCATAGTTGCCCGTAATCCTTATTAGATTAGCACAGAATAGGCCACTGCCTAGCCCACCTGATGGGATTCAAACGGTGGCTAGGCGCTGTAAGTTTTGGGCCTGGGAAAGGGCAAATGCCCAGTGCAGAGCCCCTGGCCCAACCGCTGCTCACAAAAGGATTTTTCGTCGGGAGCCAGCTCGTCGTAGTCAACATCTCGCCGCAGCACAATACCGTTGTGGCCCGCCAGAAAGCGGGGCAGTTCGGCGTACTCGATGGTGCGCAGGGTGGCCATGTCGTAGCTGGTGTAGGTAGTCAGTTCTGGGTCGGCAAAGTCAACATCAATGACGGTCAGCACCTTCCCCGGCGGCAGACTGCTGTCGATTAGAGCCCGTGGCCCAGACCCCAAAAGGCCGGTGTGCAACAGCTGAAGATTGCCCCGGTGGCCCGGATAGTAGGCGTGCTGGTGGCCGCTGATGTAGGTGTGCACGTTGTAGCGCTCTAGCATGGCCCGCAGCTGATCGGCGTTGTCGAGCACTTCGCCGGGTTTGTCGCGCCCTACCGCGATGCCGTAGAGAGGCAGGTGGCTGAGCAAAATGCGGGCTTTGGCCTGCTGGGCGGTGTCGCTGGCCAGGGCTTGCTCGACCCAGGCCAGCTTTTCTTCAGGCAGGCGGCTCGACGAGCCATCCCAGGCCATGAAGAAAATCCCCTGCTGCTCAAAGGTGTAGTAGAAAGGAAAATCGGTGCGATCGATAAAGTTGACCCCAGGGCTATGTTCGGGGGCCGTCCAGTAGGCCGTGGCCAAATCGCGTTCCTGCTGAAACAGAAATTGGTTGTTTGGCCCCCTGGCCCCCGAGGCATCGTGGTTGCCGATGGTGAAGCCAAAGGGTACCGATTGTTGGCGCAGGGGGGCCGCCACGTGGTCATCAAACGCCTGCCACATGGCCTGAATTTGAGGTGCCGTGAGGGATGGACTTTGCCCCGCCACCATGTCGCCGCCGCACACGACCAGGTCGGGCTGCCAAAAGGGTAATAGGGCGATCGCCTTATCCACCTCAGGGTCGTAGTCAGTCGAGCCGTAGGCGCTATTAAGGTCGCTAATCGCTACCAGGCGCACATCCTTACGGGGTGGGTTGGCCAGCCCCCCAGCGACGCTGGCCACGATCGCCTGGGCTTCGGCAGTCAGCTCTGGCGGAGCTGGAGCCACATCTGTCACCGCCCCTTCGCGGGCCTCAGCGGGGGATATTGCTTCAGCTTCAGCATCTGGGGGCACTGCAACAGAGGGTTCCGAGAGCAGTGCCCGCTGGGAACAAGACAGACACACGCTGAGCACGAGGCCCAGGCAAAGTCCGGTGAAAAAACGTCTGTAACCCATAACCGAAACCCACAACACAACCAAGGAAAGCCAAACCACAGGCCTAAACTTACCCTATCCATCCGACTTTTGTGCGAGGGGGTAGGGCAAGTTTGTCGGTTGAATTGTTGGGTCACAGGTGGAAAGGTTAGCAGGTTCGAACATCCGGGCTTGCTCATCCAAACAACAAATTTGAGCATCCCGATTGTCTAGTCCAACTCAGGTTCCCATGGCGGGGATTGGGAAAATTTCCGGCTCACTTGCCGCCTGCTATATCGATAAATGAACCGGTGGTATAGGAGGCCTCAGCAGAAAGTAGCCACAGAATCGCCTGGGCCACTTCCACCGCCTGCCCGCCCCGCTGCATGGGCACAGCCGACTTTACCCGCTCGACGCGATCGGGCTCGCCGCCGCTGGCGTGAATATCGGTATAGATAAAGCCGGGACGCACCGCGTTGACGCGAATGCCTTCCGCGGCTACTTCTTTCGCCAGGCCAATAGTGAGGCTGTCGATCGCACCCTTAGAGGCGGCGTAGTCCACATATTCCCCCGGCGACCCTAGCCGCGCCGCCACTGACGACACATTGACGATCGCCCCGCCGACCCCGCCATACTTCGTTGACATGCGCTTCACGGCTTCTTTCGCGCAGAGAAAGCTGCCGGTGACGTTGGCGGCAAAGACGCGGTTGAGCCGGGCGGCATCGAGTTCGTCTACCCGCCGCTGCTGCTCCAAAATTCCAGCGTTGTTCACCAGGGCCGTCAGCGTACCCAACTGCTCATCCACCGTTTGAAAGAGGCGCAGAACGTCGTCTTCTAGAGAAATATCGGCGGCGACGGCAATGGCTTGTCCGTCCGCTTGGGCGATCGCGTCAACCACCTCAAGAGCCGCCGCCTGATTGTGTAAATAGTTGACGCAGACCGCATACCCCCGCTCGGCAGCGAGACGGGCCGTAGCAGCGCCAATGCCTCGACTGCCGCCAGTAACGAGTAAAACCTGTGCCATCAGCGAGACCGAAACGACGATAGCGACTCAAATTCGGCAAATTCGGCTTCGAGCTGCCACTGGGTGCGGGCGCGATCGCTCCCCCCCAAAAAGCTGGCGCAGCCCTCCGAGGTCGTCCCCAAGCCAGGGGTATCACTGGCGCAGGGGGCTGAGAGCTGGCTAAACGCAGGCGAGGCCCAGAGACTGTCGCCCGCGAGAAAGCTATATTCCAAGCTGTTGCGGGCCAGCTGCTTAAGGTCGCGGTAGCCCAGGTCGTAGCGCTGGGCCACCAGCCAATACTCGTTGCTCAGGTCGATGCGGGCAATGCCCTCGTCGTCGGAGGCCAAAGTCATCGGTACCCCAGCGGCCCGGTAGTCAAGAAAAGGATGCTCGTCGCCCTCAACATTGAGAATTACCTCATTGCTGGTGAGGCAAATTTCTACCAGTACGCCCCGGCGGCGCATTTCCTCCAGCAGTTGAAAGGGCTCGTTTTCGTAGAGAATGGCGACTCCATGGCCAATGCGGCTGGCCTGGGCTACCTCCACCGCCTGGCGAATGTGAAAGCGCAGGTCGTCGGGCGGCACCAGCCCCAGGGTCAGCTCGCCAGCGTGAAGCGAAACGTTGACCTCGGGGAACTGGGTTTTGAGGAACCCAATCATCTCCATGTGCAGACTGTAGTCGCGCAGGGCCACAGGGTTGTCTTCGGGAGCCACCAGGTTAATGCCGACCACGCGGGAGTCGGCTTTGGCCAGCTCAAAGGCGTAGACAAACTGGGCAAATACCTCTTCGGGCAGGCGGGTGCGGGTGGTCTGCTGCAAAAATCGCACCGTTACTTCGCAGCCGGGCTGGGGGCGTGGTGTCTCACAGCCTAACGTCTGGTTCACCTCGCGTTCGAGGGCAGCCATATCCTGACTGCCCTGGGCAACTAAATCTATCAAACCCGCGTCGAGCAGCCGCTGGCGCATTTGGGCAAAATCGCCGCTCCAGCCCACGGTTCGCCCTAGCTGCCTTGCCTCGCTACCTTTGACCGTCATCAACAGCTCCAGGTAAAAAATATGCTGTGCGGCGGCGCGGTTTGCGACCTCAGCCACCATGTCATCTTGGCGTGTCAGGGAAGAGGATATGGCGTCAAAGCCGCCAAACGCCTCGAAAAACTGGTCGTGGCCCGACTGATTGGCAAAGGGTAGATTGCGCGTTGACCACAGATTGACCAACGTGTCGTAGGTGGCCGGGCGACCGTAGAGCTGAGCTGCCGGAAAGTAGCTGCTGTCTTGATTGCAGGCGCTGGGCTCAACTAGGGCAGGCCCTGCTGGGTCAATGCAGTATCCGTCTGCCGCTGCCCACTGGAGGTAGCGCTCGGCATAGACGGCCCCGCTCAGATGGCTGTGAATGTCGCCACCCTTGGGCATGCGCTGTACAAAGGCTCGCAGTAGGTTGGGGCGATCGCGATTGGCCTCAAACCAGTCGGCCACCTCAGTTTCCGCCTGACGGCTCGACGTTTGTGCTAGGGGTACTTCCTGAGCCATGACCCCAGACGAGACTACACCAGAGCCGATCAACAGTCCCCAAAAAGCTGCGGTGGCGGAAAACTTTGCCATAGCGGGCAATGCACCAAATGCACAATTGGCCGCACTATATCGCCAAAGGTGGAACGCCCATGAAGCCGTTTTGAAAACTTAATTTTTACCCATGGCTACAGAGGTTGGAAGCCGAGATGCGATCGCAAAGCATATTTTTGGCTATTTGTTGAGGAGGGGCAGAAGGTAAACTGTTGATCTCAAATCAAATAGAGAATTCGTTTATTTATAAACAAGCCTGAATCGACCGAGATTGACTATGCCGACTAAATCTGGGTTTGGGCATCTAGCTCTGCAAATACATCTTTGGCAATCAATAGTGCATTGATCGCAGCGGGAAAGCCTGCATAAACCGACATTTGCATTATGACTTCGACAACTTCATTTCGGGTGCAGCCCACATTTAACGCGCCTTGAATATGGGCCTTTAAAACGGTAGGTGCATTGCCAAGGGTGACCAGGGATGCGATCGTGGCAATTTGCCTTTCTTTGGGCAACAAACCCTCACGGGAGCAAATATCGCCGTAGGGAAACTCAATGGTGAACCGCGCAAAATCGGGAGCAAAATCGCCTAGGGCCTCCATTACTCCTTGACCAATGTGGCCATGAATTCTGGCCAACGCCTCTTGCCCACGGGTGTACCGAGTTGAATCCATCGAGTGTGCTTTCCCAAAAATAGGTTTACTGCGCTGTCGTTACTTCGCTTCCATCCAGTTTGGTCCGGCGTGGGCTTCGACCTTGAGGGGCACCTTCAGCTCCACGGCAGACTCCATCACGGCGGTAATTTTGGGCTGAAGTTCTGCCCACTCGTCGGGGGGCACCTCAAACACCAGTTCGTCGTGAACCTGGAGGAGCAGGTTGGCTTGATAATCCTTCAGCAGTTCGTGCAGGTGAATCATGGCAATTTTGATGATGTCGGCGCTGCTGCCCTGAATGGGGGCGTTGGCTGCTGCCCTCAGGGACCCGGCATCGTAGCCGTTAGAGCGGAGGGAGTCTAGATCGATGCTGGCGGGGTCGGTGCCGCGCAGCGATCGCAATTTCCCATCCGTAAAATTAAAATACCGCCGCCGCCCACAGATGGTCTGCACGTAGCCCTGGGCGATCGCCTCTCGCTGCATTTTCAGCAGATACTCAAAGACTTTGGGATAGCGCTCGTAGTAGCGATCGATAAAGGTCTTGGCATCGGTGCGGCTGACCCCCGCCTCGCGGGCAAAGCGAGAAGCCCCCATGCCGTAGATAATGCCAAAGTTGATTACCTTGCCCGCCCGCCGCTCTTCAGCCGTGATGTCGTCTTTCTCAAATAGCAGCCGGGCGGTGAGGCCGTGAACGTCGTCGTTATTTTTGTAGGCCTCTACCAGCACCGGCTCACCGCTGAGGTGGGCCAGAATGCGCAGCTCAATCTGCGAGTAGTCTGCCGCCACTAGCTGCCAGCCGTTTTCAGGAATGAACGCCGCCCGAATCTTGCGGCTAAAGGCGGTGCGAATGGGGATGTTTTGCAGGTTCGGGTTCGACGATGACAGCCGCCCGGTGGCCGTTACCGCCTGGTTAAAGTCGGTGTGCACCCGGTGGGTTTCGGGGCGAATCAGGGTGGGCAGGGCATCCACGTAGGTCGATTTCAGTTTGGATAACGTGCGGTGCTCGACCACCAAATCGACTACGGCGTGGTCGCCCTGGAGCTTTTCGAGGGTTGAGGCATCGGTGGAGTAGCCGCCCGACTTGTTTTTGCGCGACTTGCGCTTGTCGAGCCCCAGCTTTTCAAAAAACAGCGTACTCAACTGCTTAGGAGAACCCATGTTAAAGGTTTCCCCAGCAGCTTCGTAGGCGGATTTTTCTAGGCGGGCCAGGTCAATTTCGAGCTGCTTTGAGAAGGTGGCTAGATAGTCGGGGTCAACGCGAATGCCCGTACATTCCATCTCCGCCAGCACCGGCTCCAGGGGAATTTCGACCTTGGCAAACAGGGTTTTAATATCGGGGACTTCGTCTAGCTCAGCCTGGAGCTTGGGTACCAGGAGGTAGGTGGTGTGAACGTCGGCTCCGCAGTAATTGGCCACAGCGGCGATCGCCATATCGGCAATGGTCTTGCCCTTGGGCACCAACTCCTCGTAACTCTGAGCCACCAGGTTGAGGTAGCGCAGGCTCAGATCCGTCAGGTTGTGGCTGGTCTCAGGGTTGAGCACGTAGCTGGCCAGCATAGTGTCGAAGACCACGCCCGCCAGCTGAATCCCCTGGTGGCGGAATACCAGGCGATCGTACTTGGCATTTTGCAGCGCTTTGGGGAATTCGTCGCTTTCGAGCACGGAACGCAGCGCGTCTAGCACCCTATCCAACGGCAACATTTCCCCATTGCTATGGCCCACCGGAATGTAGGCCATATCAGCCCGGCCCGGCCCCCAGCAGCAGCCGATCCCAACCAGTGCGGCATCCCTCGGCTCCAGCGATGTCGTCTCGGTGTCCCAGGAAACAGGGGTGGCGGGGTTCTTTTGCTCCGAGAGAATGTCGAGCAGTTCGTAGAGCTGGGCTTCGGTGGTGATGATCTGGGGGGCGATCGCCACCTCATCCACCCCCTGGGCACTGTCAGTTTCCTCCGCCGTAAAGAAGGCCACATCCGCGCCGCCCGTGTCCTCAAAGCGGCTGGAACGACTTGGGCTAGAACCCCCACTCAGCGCTTGGCTGGCCTTCGCTGCTGTTTCCTCAGCCGCCTGGCCGCCAAAGGCAATCTGCAGCTTGCCCAAACGATTGACAAAATTTTGAAACTCCAGCTTTTTGAGCGCAGGAATTACCACATCGGGGTCAAAGCCATCCAGCTTGCAGGTGGCCAGGTCGATGGGCAACTCCTCATCGGGAATATCGGTAATAATTTTGGCCATATAGCGCGAGTGGTATGCCGACTCTTTGCCCTCAATCAGCTTCTTTTGGGTCGCGCCCTTGATGTTGTCGATATCGGCGTAGATGGCATCGAGGTCGCCATACTCGGCCAGCAGCTTGGCGGCGGTTTTCGCGCCAATGCCCTTCACCCCAGGGATGTTGTCCGATGAGTCGCCGCACAGCGCTTTGTAGTCCACCACCTGGTGGGGAAAAATATCTAGCTTTGCCTTGACGTCTTCAATTTTGAATTCCTGAGCTAGTCCCGTCTTTGGCCCCTTGGCAAAGGCGTTGCCCAGGTGCAGCACGGTAATGCACTCGTCGGGGTCGATTAGCTGAAAGAGATCCTGGTCGCCGCTGAGAATTTTGACGCAAAACCCCTCGGCCAATGCCTTAGTGGCCAGGGTACCGATCACGTCGTCGGCCTCAAAACCAGGGGCCACGTAGATATTCAGCCCAAAGTCGGTCAGCAGCTCGTTGAGGTTTTCCACATCTTCTGTAAACCCCTCTGGCGCTTCGGGGCGACCATCTTTATAAGTGGCGTCGGCCTCGTGGCGAAAGGTGGGCTGGGCCAGGTCAAAGGCGACGGCGGCGTACTCGGGCTTTTCGACTTCCATCATGTCGAGCAGCGACTTCAAGAAGCCGTAGCACACGCTGGTGGGAATGCCAGTGGAGGTGCGCAAACCGCCGTCGGCATTTTTTGCAAAGGCAAAGTACGAGCGAAAGGCCAGGGAATGGCCATCTACCAACATCAGGGTGGGCTTGTCGGCTTGGGAAGAGGTTGCTGCCACGGTGGGGTTCTCGAGATCGGTGAGTCTGGGGGATGAGCCCTATTGTAAGGGGCGAGGTTGGGGCCTGCACTGCCCCGCGTCTGAACCGGTAGTTGGGAACAGTCGTCTAAGAAACCACTGTTCAAACGGATGCTAAACAACGCGATCGCGTATCAATTTGCGCAACCAGAGCAGAGGCTCGTCTGAAATGATTGATACTGGCCGCAGTCCGTATTCTGTTGGGGGTAACGCCTATGCCTGAGATACTGATCCTGAAACCGTTAGGCTGTGTTTTGACGGTAGCTTTGGCAACCACTGCACCGCTCTCTGTTAATGCCCAGGGCACCCCTTCCCGAATCGCCTGTGAAACGATGGTTTCTCTGGGCCAGGGAGGTACTTTAACCTATCTACTAACGGGTAGCCTGCCGGAAACTACTGCGGCGGACAATCTGCAAAACCCGATCGCACCAGCCTTGACCCTAACGGTGCAGTGGCAGACTCAGACGGGTCGGGTGCAAACCCTGCTCAATGCCGCTGCCCTAATCGATTATGAGCAATTAGCTCCCGATGCTGACTATGCTCAACTGCCCTTTGAAGACCCTTTTCGCGGTCAGCCCAACCGTGCCGACCGTCTCTATGGAACGTCAGATTCGGTGCATGGCCTCTATGTCAGTCTGCGCCCCACCAGCGGCCTGCCCCAGCAGATACAGACCGTCCACTACTTAAGCCCTAGTGAGTACGTGCACTCAATGGTGGGCACCTGCCAGACTGCAAATGCCAACTTCGATGGGGCGATTGACGAGCAGTTGACGCTGTTACAAGAACGACTTCAAGCTCAAGACTGGGCCGCTGCCGACCGCATAACCCGACGGTTGTTAGCCCCAGGGACAACCTCACTGCCACCGTTTGATCCCCTACCCTCTGACCCAGTATTGTTGCGGCCAGAGCTGATCAAGGCCATTGACCAAATGTGGCTGACGGCCAGCGACGGGCGGTTTGGGCTCAGTGTGCAGCGGCGTCTTTGGCAGGAGGCGCTGGCCGCTCATCCCAGCGATGGTGCAGCGGCGGTCAATGCCTTTCGCGATCGCGTCGGCTGGAAACTGGCGGCTCCTCGCGCTGAGGTTGACTTCATCGGCAGTGACTGGTTGAACGAGTCGGAGTTGACCTACTCGTTGCAGGCTCCGGAGGGACATTTGCCCTGGGCTGGCGTGTCGGATGAGGTGGTGCAGGCGATCGCGGTGCCACCCGCCGGAGTGCATTGTGGCAGTTGCACGGTTGATGCCATGCAGCTCCGTAACGAACACTTCTATAGATATATTCCAAAACTGATGGAACGGCTGGCGTTGTGTCTAGACCGGCAAGTTTCCCCGAGTGCAGAATAGCAACGCCTGATGCAGCGCTGGGTCAGTCGGCTGAAGACGGTAGATCGAGGTGGGGTGGCCGGAGATGGGGGTGAGGGGGCGATCGCCCCGTCTGTCCACGTCCATATCACAACCGGCAACCCATAGGGTAGGCTAGGAAAGCAAACGACACACCCTAAACCCATGGCCAACCTCGAACCCACCGTCACCCCCACCATCGAGCGCTCCAAGGCGGGCTTTAACGACTACGCCGAGCGGCTGAATGGGCGGGCTGCCATGCTGGGCTTTGTGGCGCTGGTGCTGTTTGAGCTAGCCACCGGACAGGCGATCGTCACCTGGCTGGGCTTGCGCTAGATAAGCAATTTCTCCATCTTTGGGAACGCTACTTTATAGCTGAAACCAATCCATTCAGATCTTGCTGTGAAGATTTCGCTTGGTACCTCCTTTTTGAGGGGGCAGGGGAATCCCCAAGAGCCACTTCACCGTCATTAAACCTGTTACATCTAGGAGACCGACCCATTAAGGTGCTTTTTAGAAAACAACCGTGGCTGGCTACAGCGCTCACCGTAGGCGCTGTGGATGGCCTCATGGGAGCGACAGAAGACAAGGTTTCTTTGGCATTGTTTGGCCTGCTGCTGGCGGGCGGGGCTGTCACCCTGAGCTGGGGACAAATTCAGCGCCACGCTACCTCTAGCAAAATGCCGGTGCTGCTGAACCCACCGGGGCAGGTTTACGTTCCCACTTCTACGGGGCGGAACGACCTACAGGCCAGCACGGGCGACGAATCTACCCCCTGAAGCGGGCACTTGGTCTGACTACAGGAACGGCAGTTGGCGTTGAGCAAATATTCCAAACTGCGCTGGCGGTAGAGGCTCACGTTTTGGCGAATGTAGCCCTCGACTTCGAGTTCTGACAAATCATCGGCGATCAAAATCGCCTGGGGAATGCCTAGAGCCTGGCGGCTGAGGTTGATTTGGGCCAGGTTGTCGCAAAAGCTGGCCTGGGGCGAATGCACTACCACCGGCAGCTTTTGGGGCTGGCTGCGAAAGCCCTCGGGGCGCTGCTGGGCGTAGTGATCTCTAAATTGCAGGGTGACGGTGCCGTCGGCGTAGCAGCGGCTGCGAATGTGGCGCTGAAAGGGCACGGTGAGAAACCCATCGGGGGCGAGGCTGTACCACCACGACTTGTGCCACCCCTGGGAGGGCAGGTTGAGAATGTGCTGCACCTCGTCGTCGTCAAAGCCCGATCGCGCCAGCAGTCCCTCCGCTTCGGTCAGCGACACATTCTGCGCCAGGGTGGCGAGGTCAGAGTGGCAGGGGGTAATGGCCTGGTATTCGCGGTGGTTGTGAACATCGGGCAGCGGCGGTGCATTGGGGTACGACCCGGCCAGCACACAGTTGATATGTTCAAAAGTGAGCACGGCATCCATGCGGCCCTGGGGCAGGGGAACGCCGACTTCGACGGTGACGGAGCCAATTTCGTGGGGGTGGGCGATCGCAGGCAGACTCTCGGTGAGCAGCGATCGCAAAAATCCATCGTCGGCCACGGCCAGAGCCAGCTGTGGGTCAGCGGCAGACAGGCTACTCCCCGGCTGGGTGCGTTGAAAAGGCTGGGCGAGAGGAGAGCTAACCATAGGTAAACACTCGCCAAAATGAGGAGTATTGCTAATGCTGCTGGGCACAGGTCGGCTGGACAAAGCTAGATCTAGCCACCAAACCCGTGGTTTCACTGTTCTATCAAGTTGACTTGCCGCTGGGGCGCGCACCGCCAGGAAACGTTGCACAGGTTTGCACAGCGCAATGTAACCGCCGTACTTTGTTACCGTTTTTGGTGCCCCTGGCATCAAAACTGCATAAAAAAGCGCCCCGACGATGTTACGTGAGGGCGCTTTGCTTTACCTAGGGTTCAATACACACAACCAACCGAAATTAAACGTTCGTAGCGTCATCCGCTGGGGTTTCGACATCGTCTAGCACAACGATGTGGACAGGGGTGGGCGCAGGGGGCTCAGCGGGCTGGCCCAGTTTGCCATAGGCCAGCGCCACCAGGGAGCGAAAGCCGCGCACTAGGGGACGCACAACATCGTAGCGATCGCCCTGTTCCGTAGCCATTTTGGTGTCAAAGCGATCGATCTGGGTCTGGAGGCCAGAGAGAAGCTGCTGGGCCCAACCGACTTTGCGATCGTCGGCCAGGTAGCGCAGGTCGGCAAAGATTTGTGCCCAGGTGGGAGCAGAGGCATCGGTTTCAACGACGGCTTCAGCCTCTAGGGATTCAGCCTGAACGGCCTCGGCCACTGCATCGGCAACCGCCTCAGCGGCAGCGGCATCGGCAGCTTCGTTGGCCCGAAGTTGGGCAATCATTTCGGCCAGGGTTTTGCGGCCCTGGGTTTCGATTTCGCCAGAGCCTTCTCTGAGTTCAGCCAGGGCTTCGGCGGCGGCAGCTTTGACGATTTCGCGAATGCGGCTGGCGCGCTGGCCACCTTCTTTTTGGGCTTTTTCCCACTCGGTCTTAACGCGGTCTTGTACGGGGTGAGTCATGGGGGCTTCTCCTAATTAAAAATGGGGTTGAAAGGTTGAATTTTCTGATTTTTGCTAGTCCAAACGGGGCCGGGGTTACCCTCAGGTGGTGCCCCACAGCCAGACTTAGCTAGGGTTAGATAACGGCAACAGAATCTACGTCAATTACGGTTTCGTTGGTATTGACCGCTTCTGTCATGGCTACAGTCTCGTCAACCTGGCGGAAGTTGCGTTTGCGATCAAGCAAGATCTGGGTGATTTCGGTGATGGCGATCGTGGCGATGAGGCCATCGTCTAGCCAGCCCAAAACGGGAAACATGTCGGGGGCAATATCAATGGGGCTTACCAGATAAACCAAGGTGCCAAACAGCACAACCCAGCGATATTTCGAGTTGCGGAGTAACTGACGGTACCAGTTCATAAAGGGTTTGCCAAAGAATCGTTTTGCCATTGCTATCTCCTTTCGCCGACATGACTATCTTGACAAAACCAACGGCTGAGCACAGGTGTGGCTTACCCATGAGAAAGCGGGGTTTTTACACCGAATCGACCGTATGGCGAAAGCCGTAGTGGAATTAGGAGAGTTGGGGGGGAGGGAGTTGGGGTAGAGTTTTGAATTTTGAATTACAGGGTGGGGAAGTGGCAGGACATAGGGGAGAAATCGCGTCTCTGGGGGACTCCGGGGTATGATGTGGCAGATTTTGGTGGGAGTTGGGCTATGTCATCGTTTCAACTGCGGATTTATGTGCCGCCGCATCCTCTGGTCAAGCATTGGTTGGGGGTAGCCCGCGATGCCGATACGCCGGGGCCGCTGTTTCGCTCGGCGATGGAAGAACTGGGCCGCTGGCTCACCTACGAGGCCATTCGTGAGTGGGTGCCGACAATGGATACGACGGTGAATACGCCCCTCGGCCCGGCCCCGGCCACCTTTATTAACCCTGAGGTGCCGACGATGATCGTGCCGATTTTGCGGGCGGGGCTGGCGCTAATGCCGGGCATTCAGGCCTTACTGCCCCTGGCCTCGGTGTATCACGTGGGCTTTGTGCGCAACGAAGAAACCCTGGAGGCGAGCTGCTATTTGAACAAGCTCCCGGCCCAGCTCGACCCCGCCACGCGGGTAATCATTAGCGAGCCGATGCTGGCCACGGGTGGCACCATTATGGCGATGATGGCTGAGCTGACCCAGCGAGGCATTGACCCGGCGGTGGTGCGTATCATTTCGATTGTGGCGGCACCTCCGGCTCTGCAAAAGCTGGCGGCGGCTTACCCTACGGTGACTATCTACACCGCCATGATTGACGAGACGGTAAATGAGCACGGGTTTATCGTACCGGGGCTGGGGGATGCGGGCGATCGCACCTTTGGCACCTAGATGAGTGACGAACATAAAAGCAGGAGCAGGCCCGGCGATCGCCCGAAAATCCGTCAGAATGTAAACAGGTAGGCGGCACGATGGCGTCCTACCCTGCGCTTTGGCACAATAGAGTATCCTAGGCAACGGTTCTTCGGGTTTCTTTCTTTGGGTTAGGTGGACAAAACCTATGAGTCAGCAAGACAATTTCGTCGGCGGATTTTTACTCGGCACCCTGGTGGGTGGCGCCCTGGGCGGCGTGGTGGGTGCGCTGGCGGCCACGCGCATGCAGCAGTCGGGGGGCAAGACCAAATCTGCGCTACCCAAAACCAGCGGCAGCCTGGCCTTTGGCGAATTTGACGACCCCGACGAAGAGAGCATTGAAGCCGCCCGCCTCGGCCTAGAAGACAAAATTGCCCAGCTCAACGATGCGATCGATGACGTGCGGCAGCAGCTCGGCGGCATCAACGGCCACTCTGAGCGCCCTTGGGAAAGCCCCTCCCGTATCGACTCTTAAGCAAATCTACCGGGTTCGCCCCGTGCTGGGCGAAGCAAACCGTTACACTAACTGACAGACTTAGACGCTCCGTGTATTGTTGATAACGACTACTGCCGAGGTTCTCAAATGGACATATTGGTACAAACCCTCACCACGTTTTTATCCATCTATACGATCCTTCTGATCGTGCGCATTCTTCTGAGCTGGTTTCCCAATGTGGATTGGTTTAGCCCGCCTTTCTCGGTGCTGAGTCAGCTGACCGACCCCTATCTGAACCTGTTTCGCTCGATCATTCCTCCCCTGGGCGGCATTGATCTCTCACCGATTTTGGCCTTTTTGCTGCTGTCGTTTTTGCGGCAGGGATTGGTTGCGATCGCCGCCGCCACCGCATCCTCCTACGCCTACTTCTAGGCTGCTATTGCCAGATTTAACCTAAGCCTGACCGCTGGATTCTTCTACTTGGAGAGGGGCTAGCGGCCAGGCTTAACTGCTTTAGAGGATTGACGCTCCTCGCGGTGCGGGGGCCAGGGTTCCCTATAATGGGGGCTTGTGACGTTTTGCCATTCACCCCCTAGCTATGTCGTCTGACTCTAACCGCCCAGGCCAAAGCGCCTCTAGCCTTGACGAAATTCGCGCCGCCCGCCTGCAAAAGGTAGAAGACCTCAAGCAGCTCGGCCAAAACCCCTTCGCCTATCGGTGGGATGTCACTCACCACACCGCCGACTTGCAGGCCAAATACACCGATTTAGAAGCCGGAGCCGAGGTGGATGCGATCGTTTCCCTCGCTGGCAGAATTTTGGCGCGGCGGGTATTTGGCAAGCTGGCCTTCTTTACCCTGCAAGATGAGAGCGGCATCATTCAGCTCTACCTTGAGAAGGCCACCATTCAAGAGCACATGGGCGCAGCGGATGAGCAGGCCTTTGAGCACCTGAAGCAGCTCACCGATGTGGGCGACATTTTGGGCGTGCGCGGCACCATCAAGCGCACCGAAAAGGGTGAACTCTCGGTCAAGGTGCAGGAGTATGCCATGCTCACCAAGGCGCTGCTGCCCCTGCCCGACAAGTGGCACGGCCTGACGGATGTGGCCAAGCGCTACCGCCAGCGCTACGTCGATCTCATCGTCAACCCCACCGTGCGCGACACCTTTCGCAAGCGGGCGCTGATCACCTCCGGCATCCGTCGCTACTTGGAAGATCGGGGATTCTTAGAGATCGAAACCCCGGTGCTGCAAAGCGAGGCCGGGGGAGCGGAGGCGCGCCCCTTCGTCACCTACCACAACACTCTAGAGATGGATCTCTACCTGCGCATCGCCACCGAGCTGCACCTGAAGCGGCTAGTGGTGGGCGGCTTTGAGCGAGTGTTTGAGATTGGCCGCATCTTTCGCAACGAGGGCGTGTCGACCCGCCACAACCCCGAGTTCACCAGCGTTGAATTTTACCAGGCCTACGCCGACTACCACGACCTGATGAATCTGACGGAAGACCTGATCGCGACTCTCGCCAAAGACATTCTGGGCACGCTCAAGATCACCTACCAGGGCGTAGACATTGACCTGACGCCCCCCTGGAAGCGGGTGACGATGCACGACCTGGTGCAGGAGCACACCGGGCTAGATTTTCGCCAGTTCACCACCCTCGAAGACGCCAAGGCTGCTGTGAAGGATCTCAAGCTGCACGGTGTCGAAGACTGCGACTCGATCGGCAAACTGCTGAACGAAGTCTTTGAGCAAAAAATTGAAGAAACCCTAATTCAGCCGACGTTTTTGATCGACCACCCGGTGGAGATTTCGCCCCTGTCGAAGCCCCACCGCAGCCGACCTGGAGTGGTGGAACGATTTGAGCTATTTGTGGTGGGCCGCGAGACCGCCAACGGCTTTTCGGAGTTGACTGACCCCATCGACCAGCGGCAGCGCTTTGAGCTACAGGCGGCACGTAAAGCGGCGGGTGATCTAGAAGCTACGGGCGTAGACGAGGATTTTCTCACGGCTCTGGAGCATGGCATGCCGCCCACCTGTGGCGAGGGTATCGGCATCGATCGCCTGGTGATGCTCCTCACCGATAGCCCCAGCATTCGCGATGTGATTGCCTTCCCGTTGCTGAAGCCGGAACGGGAGGAGTAGGCGGGTAGGGGAGTAGGCAGGTGGATGGAGAAGGTGAGAGGGGTGGGGAGGAGGGACATCCAAAAGCCAAAATCGCCAGTCCAAAATCGCTAATCGCTTTGCCCTAACGAAAAGCTCCCGACCTAGGCCGGGAGCTTTTCAAATATAAGGAGTTCAGCTAGAAAGTGGGGTTCTGTATAGTAAGGGTGCAGATGGGTTTGCCCGGTTATGACCTACCCACGCATAAGATTCCCATGCTCAGGCCCAAATTCCGTAAAGAACTGCAAAAAAACCTCCAACTTCATTGAGTATTTATAGCCAGGGTAAAAGTTTTGCTGGGGCTGGCACTAGGTAGAGGGCAACGGCATCTAGGCTTGGATCGGCGTAACTTTGGCGCGGTACAGCAGGCGATCGCCCTGCCGATAGCCCACATGACTCACCCTCACAGGCTGCCCCGGCGACAAAACCCCGGCCTTGGGCTGGTGAATTTGCGGATCATAGGATACTTCAGACCCGACCGTTTCTATGGGGGTAAGGCCCCAGCCCTGTACGAGGTTTTCTACGGGGCGCGCCAGGGGCAGCAGTTTTTGGGCGGGAAGATCGGCTTTTTGCTGGGCGGCGTGGGCGGCGGTGGGCCACTGCACCAGCCAGGGCTCTAGCTGGGCGATCGCCTCCTGCTGCACCTGCTGGCGCACGGTGTCGGCCTGGGTGGTGAGCTGGGTCTGGAGGCGATCGCACTCCTGCCGCAGAGCCTTGATTTGCTCTACTGCCTCAGTCCTAAAATCCCCTTCTCTCTGGGATCCATCGAGCGAGCTGAACCTATTCACTAGATCCTCTAGCGACAACCCTAGGGTTTGGCCGAGGCGTTGCAGCACGTCCACCCGCAGTCGCCCGACCTGCCCCTGGCGTAGACTGTCGATCGCGGAACGAGGCACGTTGCTGGCCTGGCTGAGGGCACGGTAGCTGGCGATATTTGCCTGGGCCATCAGCGATCGCAGCGCTGGGCTGTAATCTACCCGGTTAGAACTCGACCTTGCCATAGTCCCCCGCTACACCCGCTAACAATTGATGTTGCACTAAAAGTTGAGGTCTAACTCTTCTGGTGGGCGGTTTTGCAGGTCGGGGAGATTGCTGCCAGGGGTTGACCCTGGGGTGCGGAGGCTTTCGCCCAAGGGGTCGCGGGGTCGGGCGGTGGGCGAGGGCGTCGGACGAGGTGCTGGGGCTGTTTGGCCACTGCCGCTGGCGGTACCGCCGCCCTGGTTGATAATAACGGGCTGATTGGGCCGGGGGTTGAAGGTCTCAAAGGTTACGGCGCGTACCAGGGGCGGGTTTTGGCCGTCGGTGACACGCAGGGTCACAGTGGTGGTGCCCGACGGGCTGAGGGGCATCGACAGCGCCCCCTGGAGGCCCACCGTCCCCGGTGAGGGCAGCAGTTCAACCTTGGCGGTTGAGCCGCCCTCTACCCGCCATGCCACCTGGAAGCCTGGAATGCGCTGCCCAGGCTCCACTGGCACCAAGTACTTGGGTTCGGCCTCGCGCCCGTTGATGGTGAACGAGGCAATGCGCACCGGGCGGGGCTGAATATTCACCACTTCGCTCTGTTTGGCTGCTGGTAGCTCGCGATCGCCCAGGTTGGCCGGTACCGGGGTCAGTTCAAACTGGTACTGCCCCACCTCCAGCATGCCGCTGGGCACTCCTTGGCAAATCAGACGATCTTCAAGTTTGCAAAAGGGCTGAAGCTCTTCGGGCAGAGACACCTGGGCTGGGCCATCTGGCTTGCGCAAGCTAAACCGTCGCCCCCCCAGGGTAGTGCCGTCGGGTCGTTTGACCACTAGCAGCAGGTCTTGCAGGCTCTCGGGGTTAGTCACAATCCAGCTGACGCGAATGCCAGCATCGGTAACGGGCGGGGCTAGGGTTGGCGTACTGGCCGAAACTTGGGTACCGGCTTCGGAGTAAATCACCTGGTCGGGGGCGAGTTCGACCACGGTGGGCTGGGGCAGGTCGGCTATGGTCACCAGGCTGCTCTCGGCCTGGATGGGGGCCAGGTTGAGATTCATATCGGGCAGTAGAGTCAGCTCAAAGCGGTACTGGCCCGGCTCCCGTAGTTCAAGGGGCACGTTGCGACAGGTGAGCAGCCGTCTGGTCTGGTCGCAGTAGGGCAGCAGGTTGACGGGCAGCCCTTCCGAGAGGTCATAGGTCTCAGGGCCAAACACCAGAGTGCCGTCTGGTGCATAGCCGCGCAGCAGCATGGCCTGCACCTGGCGAGGGTTGCTCACCTGCCAGCTCAGGAGGGGGCTTTCTCCCCGAGCGATCGCATATTCACTCTGGGAGGGCGAAATATCCATCACGTAGGGGTGGGGTAGCGTGCGCCAAAAGAACCACCACAGTAGACCGCCGAGACCGCCCAGGGCACCTACCCCAGCGGCGATCGCCAGCCTGCGCTGCCACCGGGGGCGCGGTAGGGGCCCTGGCAGCGGAGCCAGGGTGATGGCCGCTGCCGTAGCCGCACTCTCCACCGCTGGGTTGGTCTGGAGTTCTGGCTCGTGCCACTGTTCGATCTGAGACCCTGCCATAGCCGTTGTTCGTCCTCACATTCCAGGGCAGCATAGCGACTTAGCGGTGCCCCTGCCAACCACCCTGGCTCAGCAATGCTCTAATGGTGACATTCTATCTATCTCAAGCGGCCATCTATTTCAGGCTGCTATCTATCCCAGGGCAGAGTTCCAAACCCAAAAACCCGTCGAGACTAGTCCTTATCCTACAAAAGGTTAGAGCCATGACAGAAGACATGATCGAAGATGTCTTTCCCGAGGCCGATTCACCCCAAGACATTCAGTGGGCCTCTGACTCGGCCGATCAGCCCACCTTTCCAGAGGGCGCTTGGACCGATAAAACAGCTCTAGTTGAGGCCTTTCTAGAAGGTCGCAAGTGCCAGGTCAAATTTGAAGGGGTTTACTGGACTGCGATCGCAGCCTCCCCCGAAGTAGCGCTGGCGCTCGGCGATACAGTAGTCGTTCTGGGCCGCGACGGCAATGAATTAATCGTACAAAAGCTGCCCGAGGGCCAAACGAGTCTTCAGCCGCCCATCCCCCAGGCCCTGCCAGACCCCCTGATCTAAATCACCCCTGGGAGCGCTTGAGCTTACCGAAAGCCCCCGCTGGGGTCACCGAAGTTGGGTATAACTATCACCGGCCCTGGGAGATACGCATCACCCTCGGATTTGGGCCAGAGGGCGATGATTAGAGGGTCTTCAGAAGAAAGACGTACCCCATTCACCCCTCTTATTTCGGAGCCCCACCATGGATCTCAAATATCGCGGCATCAGCTACAGCACCTCTGCCCCCAGTGTCGAAGCTATGACAACCCCTGAGCAAGGCACCTTTCGCGGTGCTCCCTTTGCCTGGAAGCATTACCGCACGGCGGCAGCGGCTTTGCCCACCGAGCAACTGCGGTTCTTAGGACGCCCCTACACCCGCTAATTACAGCAGACTCTCCTTTTCGCTTTAACGGCGCTCAACCCTAGTGACCCCACATCCCTCGGCTGTAGTCGAGGGATTTTTTTGAGCGATGTAGGGGCCAAACCTAGGCGGCAGGCTTAGCTGCGCCCATGCGAATCTCTGAGCAAAACGAGGCTATTTGCACCGCGTCCCCGGTCTTGAGCACGCTGGTGCGCATGCGCAGGTTGGGGTTTGCAAACCACAGACGTTCTTCTATCTGTCCGGCATCGGTGGAGGTAACGATAGTCAGCACGTCGTCTTCAACCCGGTAGCTGCCCTGGAGCGCTGGCGATGACGAGGCGGCTTGTACCAGCGTCCCTGCCCCTGCGTCGGTGGGGGTCATAACCACCATTAGGGAGGTGCTCTGCACCTTTTTGCTATCCCCGTCGAGCTGGCTGTCTTGGTGAATTCGCAGGCCGCAGGCAATGTGACTCGGGTCGTGGCCGAGGGGGGCGCAGGCTTGGGCTAGGTCGCTGTCGGTGGCGGGCAGAAACTCGATGAGCAGATTAGATTCTCCCGCTTGGGAACTCTGACTGGCCAGGTTGTGAATGGTGCGCTGCGAAAACCACTTGCCGGCCAGGGTTTCAAAAAAGTTCACAATTTCCATGGAGATAATCTGCGTTTCGACAAATAGTCACAGTCTTTAATTCTACGGCGAAGCGCCCCTTTTTCTGGGCCAGATGCTTGCCGAAAGGAGTCTGCCTTGGCCAGTCCCCAATCTAATATCCCATTGAGCTGTCCTGTGGGTGTCTCATGAGACAGTGGTTAGTCCTACAATGGGCGGATAGCTCTGAACTAGCCTTTGACTAAGGATTCATAGCTTGTTTGACCGCTAATGTCTTGTAGAACAGCCGAGACAGTCTTGTAAGACACTAAAGCGCTTGCTGATCTGAAAAAAGTTGGGCAAATCCATGGCGGTTACTGTAACCCGGTATGTAACGCGCAACCCGAGTATTCTCAGTGGTGAACCGACGATCGCTGCAACACGCATCTCGGTGAGGGCAATTGTGGGACTTTGGCGCTTGGGAATTCCGCCTGAAGAAATTCCGACTCAGTACCCGCAACTCACCCTAGCCCAGGTATTTGACTCTCTAAGTTTTTACCTGGATAACCGGGATGAGGTTGACGGTTACATAGAGCGTAACCAAATTCCTAACGAGTTGCTTCATCCTGCAATTCGCAAAGCTCTTAGCCTCGAATGACAGTCTTTACATCGCTTTACACCGATGAGGATGTGGCTAATCTGGTTAGCATTTTGCTGAGCAGTCGAGGCTTTGATGTTTTAACCACCTTCAAAGCTGAGATGTCTGGTCAGTCGGATGAGCAGCAGTTGGTCTATGCCGCCTCAGTCAACCGATGTATTCTGACCCACAATCGCGTTGATTTTGAACGGCTGCATTTGAGCTATGTAGAAGCCGGTCGGGAGCATCGAGGCATTATCGTTACCCCTCAGAACAATGCTTATGAGATTGCCAGAAGGGTTAGCATTCTGCTCAATGCGCTGGCCGTAGAGGAGGTTCGCAACCAGCTTTTGTACGGATGAGGAAAAATTCTGAAGACATTTTGTGTACAAATGTTGCGAGAGGAAAAGTGCTGAACCCCTTTTCCCGTAAGAATTTAGAAGCATCACAGAGTGATAAGCTAACGGTTACGCTGAAGACTGTTTTGTAACGCTGTTCTTGTAAATTGGTGACGCCTTCCATGACCGCAGTGAACCAGGTACCTTTGTTACTCCGCGCCGCCCGTCACGAGGTGCTAGAGCGTCCCCCGGTGTGGATGATGCGTCAGGCTGGGCGCTATATGCAGGTGTACCGCGATCTGCGCGACAAGTATCCGTCCTTTCGCGATCGCTCCGAAAATGCCGATCTGGCGATCGAAATCTCGCTGCAACCCTGGCGCGCCTTCCGCCCCGATGGGGTGATCATGTTCTCCGACATTTTGACGCCGCTGCCGGGAATGGGCATTCCCTTTGACATCATCGAGAGCAAGGGGCCGATCATCGATCCGCCCATCCGCACCCAGGCCCAGATCGACGCGGTACACGAGCTAGATCCTGAGACGGCGCTGCCCTACATTCGTACCATTCTGCAAACCCTGCGCAGCGAAGTGGGCAACGATGCTGCTGTGCTGGGCTTTGTGGGCTCTCCCTGGACTCTGGCGGCCTATGCTGTAGAGGGCAAAACCTCCAAGAGCTACACCAACATCAAGGGCATGGCGTTCAGTGAACCGGCCATGCTGCACACCCTGCTGGGTAAGCTGGCCGACAACATCGCCACCTACGTGCGCTATCAGATCGACTGTGGTGCCCAGGTGGTGCAGCTGTTTGACTCCTGGGCCGGACAGCTCAGCCCCATGGACTACCGCACCTTTGCCCTGCCCTACCAGCAGCGGGTGGTGCAGCAGGTGAAGCAGACCCACCCCGATACCCCCCTGATTCTCTACATCAGCGGCAGCGCGGGTGTGTTTGACCTGATGGGCGAGTCTGGCGTCGATATCGTCAGCGTGGACTGGACGATGGATATGGCGGAAGCCCGCCGTCGCCTCGGCCCCAGCATTGGGGTGCAGGGCAATGTGGATCCGGCAATTTTGTTTGGCTCGAAGGCGCTAATTCGCGATCGCATTCTCGACACCATCCAAAAAGCGGGCAATCGCGGCCACATCATGAACCTGGGCCACGGCATTTTGCCCGGCACCCCCGAAGAAAACGCCGCCTACTTCTTTGAGACTGCCAAAAACGTCGATAAGCTGTTGGCGGCTGTGTAGAGGGGGCATGGGCATTGGGGGTGGAACGTTGGAACGTTAGAGGGTTGGAAGGTTAGAAAGTTGAGCTTGCGAACTTGCCAACCTGCTAACACCCTCAACCCATCCAGCAAAATCAGGGGCTAGGCTGTACAAACTTTAGGCCCAGTACTCTATGCTCTCGCTTACCCAGGGCCATCTGCGCCTGCTGGAGATCTGCCCCCGGCGCTATCAGTACACCTATCTAGAGCACCACACGGTGCCCACCGACCCCGCTGTGCTAGAGCGGCAGCGCTGGGGCACTGAGTTTCACCGGGTGATGCAGCAGCGAGATCTGGGCCTGCCCGTCGATGACCTGTTGAAAGAGGATGCGGCCCTAGAGGCGGCGGTACGTGGCTTGTTGGACGCCGCGCCAGATCTCTTTACGCCCCAGGGGGATGGCTTTCGCCAGAGCGAGCACCGCCGCACCCTGGCTTTTAATGGCTATACCCTCACCGCTATCTACGACCTGCTGGTGATGGGGCCGACCAGCGGCCAAATTGTCGATTGGAAGACCTACCAAAACCCGCCTCATCAGGCCCAGCTAGCCCGCGAGTGGCAGACTCGCCTGTACCTTTATCTACTGGTCGAGACCAGCCACCTGACCCCCGCGCAGGTGACGATGACCTACTGGTTTGTGGCCCCCCCGGTGGCCCAGGCCGCTTCTGAGCCGCCCAGCAGCATTACCTTCCCCTATACCGCTGCCCAGCACCGCCGCACCGAGGCCGACCTGCAACGGCTGACCGATACCCTTACCGCTCTGCTGTCCACCGAGACCGATCTGCCTAAGGTAGACCCGGCAAAGGGCTACTGTGCTCAGTGCCCCTTTGCGGTGCGTTGCCAGCGGTGGTCTGAGCGTTTTGGTCTAGAGGGGGCCATGGTCTTGCCGGCGATCGCAGATATTGCCGAGGTGCCTCTGTAAACGCCGCCCCAATGGGCTCAAACTGAGCCTCGAACTGGCCTACAACCTAGAGAATTAGCATAGATCTGGTGTGCCGCATCTTTCTAAAGGCTAAGATCGGAGACGAGACAGGGTGACCTTAACGGGTTTACACCATTTACTACCCAGGGCATTCTCGCTATGTCGCAGCCCCCTTCCTCGCCGTCTATGGCCGCCCTCGCCCAGCAGCTACAGGTCTGCGAAGCCCGCTACCGCACGCTGTTTGACAATGCTCAGTTGGGCATTGTGCTGGCCGATGCTGAGAGCTACTACCTCGATGCCAACGCCAGCGCCTGCCAGATGTTTGGCTACAGCCGCGACGAGTTTATTGGGCTCCATGCCTCAGATATTGTGGTGCAGACCGAGGTACCCCAAATCGACTCGGCCCTGGGCGAAATTCACAATTGCATCGATCACCGGCGAGAATGGCAGTTTCGCCGCAAAGACGGCACGGTGTTTGCGGCGGAGGTAATTGCCACCCTCATGCCCGACGGTACTCTGCTGGGGATGATTCGCGACTTGAGCGATCGCAACGCGGCCCAGACCTACTGCGATCGCATGGCGGCAATCGTCGAATCGACCTCCGATGCCATTATTAGCACCGACCTCAACGGCATTGTTTCAAGCTGGAATGCTGGGGCAGAGACCATCTATGGCTACACCGCCGCCGACATGCTCGGTACCCCCGTGGCGCGGCTGTATCCAGCGGATAGGCTGGACGAAGCCACCCTGATTTTGGAGAAAATTCGACAGGGCGATCGCATTGAGCTGCTAGAGACCCAGCGGCACCGCAAAGATGGGCAGCTGATCTACGTTTCCATTGCTGCGTCGCCGCTGAAAGACAGCCGGGGCAGCATTCTCGGTACCTCGGCCATTGTGCGCGATGTGACGGCGCTGAAGGAGCGCGATCGCGAGATTGCCCGCATGTCGCGACTCTACGCCGCCCTCAGCCAGATCAACCAGGCCATTGTCTGGACTGCCGACCGCGACGAGCTGTTTCAAAAGGTGTGCCAGGCGCTGGTAGACGACGGCGGCTTCTGCATGGCCTGGATTGGCTGGCACCATTCCGACTTTGAGGAACTAAAACCAGTGGCCGTCTATGGTGACGACGGCAGTCTGCTGCCCAGCCTGATGGTCGCCGAAGATTATCAATACCCCACCTCTGACCTGTCGGTCAGCTTGGCGGTTATCGCCCTGCGATCGCACCAGCCCTATATCTGCAACGACGCCCTCAATGACCCGGCCACCAGCGCCTGGCGTGGCGCGATCGCCCACGGCAAGTTTCGCGCCTCGGCCCACTTTCCGATTCGGCTGGATGAGACCGTGGTGGGGGTGCTCAACGTCTATGCCGAACAGCCCAATGTCTTCTACGACAAAGAGGTTGCCCTGCTCAATGAAGCCGCTGGCGATCTCTCCTTTGCCCTCAATGCCTTTGCCCGCGATGAGGCCCGTCGCCAGGCCGAGCAGTCCCTGCGCGACGAAATGCGCTTTACCGACATGATGATCGAGAGCATGCCCGGCATTCTCTACTTCTACGATACCGAGGGGCATTTTCTGCGCTGGAACCAAAACTTTGAGCGAGTGTCTGGCTACTCCGCCGACGAGATCACCCACATGCACCCCCTTAACTTCTTTGCAGGCGACGATAGAGCAAGATTAGAGCAGCGCATTGGGCAGGTGTTTACCGACGGTGAGTCTTCCATTGAGGCTGACTTTGTCTCTAAGGATGGCACCACGACCCCCTATTTTTTTACCGGGCAGCGTGTTCAGGTTGAAAATACCTGGTGCCTGGTGGGGGTCGGTATTGATCTGTCAGACCGGCGGCGGGCCGAAGCGCTGCTGGCCGAAAGCGAGCGCAAGTACCGCGAACTGGTCGAGCACGCCAACAGCATCATTTTGCGGTGGAATGCCGAGGGGCGCATTACCTTTCTCAACGAGTATGGCCAGCGCTTCTTTGGCTACAGCGAAGCCGAAATTCTTGGCCGCCACGTGATGGAAACCATCGTGCCGCCCGTCGAAAGCAGCGGGCGTGACCTGCAACAGCTGATGAACGCCATTTGCGCTGACCCCAGCGCCTTTGAGCAAAACACTAACGAAAATGTGCGCCGCGATGGTCAGCATGTCTGGGTCGCCTGGACCAATCGCATCGAGCTAGACGATGAGGGACGGGTGGTAGAAATTCTCAGCATTGGCACCGACATGACGGCCCGTCTGCAGGCCGAGGCCGAGCGAGAAAAGCGTCACCGGGCCGAAGCCGCCGATCGCATCAAGTCGGCCTTTTTGGCCACCATGAGCCACGAGCTGCGCACCCCGCTCAACTCAATCATTGGCTTTACGGGCATTATCTTGCAGGGGCTGGCCGGGCCGCTCAACGCCGAGCAGAGCAAGCAGCTCGCCATGGTGCGCACCAGCGCCCGGCACCTGCTGGCCCTGGTCAACGATGTGCTCGATATCTCTAAAATTGAGGCGGGGCAGCTAAAGGTGGCCCGCGAGCCCTTCGACCTGCACCAGTCAATTGCCAAGGTGGTGGCGATCGTGCAGCCCCAAGCCGCCGCCAAACCGCTAGATCTGCGCGTCGAAGTCGCCCCCAACCTGGGCGAAGCGGTAGCCGACCAGCGCCGATTTGAGCAGATTTTGCTCAACCTGCTGAGCAACGCCATTAAATTTACCGACCATGGCGAAGTCGCCCTAGTTGCAGACTTAGTCGATGATTACCGGGTGCCTGGGGCAGAGTCAGCGGCAGCGGCGGTTCGCCTGCGGGTTTCTGACACGGGCATGGGCATCCAGGCTGAGGATTTGCCCGCCCTGTTTCAACCCTTTCAGCAGATCGACTCGGGGCTGGCGCGCAACCACGACGGTACAGGGCTAGGTCTGGCAATCTGCCGCCGCCTGGTTGACCTCATGGGGGGCACCATTCAGGCCGAGAGCACCTGGGGGAAGGGCAGCACCTTTACCGTGACGCTGCCACTGCAAGCACCGGAGACACCATGAAAAAAACCATCTTGCTGATTGAAGACAATCCTCAAAACCGCTATCTGGTGCAGTTTTTGCTCGAACAGCGGGGCTATGAAATTCTTCAGGCAGAAACCGGCCCCCAGGGGCTGAAGCTGGCTGCCAACCACCACCCCGACCTGATTTTGCTCGACATTCAGCTGCCCGGCATGGATGGTCACGCCGTCGCCTACGCCCTCAAGAGCGATCCGCAGCTCAAAGCCATTCCTATTGTGGCGGTTACGTCCTATGCCATGGTGGGCGATCGCGAAAAATGTCTGGCCGCCGGGGCCGAAGGCTACATCGAGAAACCCATTGACCCCGAGTCGTTTGGGGACGAAGTGGAGCGGTTCTTGCGCGTCGCCCAAGGAGATGTCACCCCATGAGCCTGGTGCTGATCGCTGACGATAACCTCGAAAATCTCTATCTGCTGCGCATGCTGCTCCAGGGCCACGGCCACACCGTAGAAGAAGCCCGCAATGGGGCCGAAGCCCTCACCAAAGCTCGGCAGCAGGCCCCTGTACTCATCATCTCCGACCTGCTGATGCCGGTGATGGATGGCTACACCCTGCTGCGCCAGTGGAAGGCCGATGACCGGCTCAAGGCCATTCCCTTTATGGTCTACACCGCCACCTATACCGACGTTAAGGACGAGCGCCTGGCCCTTGACCTGGGGGCCGATGCCTTTTTGCTGAAGCCCAGTGAGCCAGAGGCGTTGATGGCCTCCATCACGACCCTGGTCGGCTCCTCAAACCAGGCCAGATTTCCAGTGCGCCTGCCGCAGATTGAAGAAAATGCCCAGCTCAAAGACTACAGCGAGACCCTGTTTCGCAAGCTAGAGAAAAAGATCGAGGGTCTACAGCAGACCAATCGACGGCTGGGGGCCGAAATTGCCGAACGCAAGCGCACCGAGGCGGCCCTGCGCGACAGCGAAGCCCGCTACCGCCAGCTGTTTCAAGCCATTACTGACCCAGTCTTGGTCTACGATTGTGAAACCCTGGCCTGCCTAGCCGTCAACGATGCTGCCGTAGCTGAGTATGGCCACAGCCGCGACGAGTTTTCGACCATGACCCTGCGGGATATTCATCCTCCTGAGGATGTGCCCGCTTTAATCGAGCGGTTAGCTCAGTCAGGGGCCTTGCTGGAGCGCCGTGGCCTCTGGCGACATCAGAAAAAAAACGGTGAGATCATCAAGGTTGAAATCTCCGCCTACGGGCTGACCTTCGCAGATCGCCCCGCCTGCCTGGTGCAGGCCCGCAACGTGACCGAACAGCAGCGGCTCGAAGAGCAGTTTCGTCAGGCCCAAAAAATGGAGGCGATCGGTCGCCTGGCCGGGGGGATTGCCCACGACTTTAACAACCTGATCACGGTAATTAAGGGCTACAGCGAGCTGTTGCAGAGCCGCATCGCTGCCGATGACCCCGCCAGTGAGCTGCTGGGTGAAATTTACAAAGCGGGCGAGCGGGCCGGAACGCTGACCCGCCAGCTGCTGGCCTTTAGTCGTCAGCAGGTGCTAGCCCCCCAGGTGTTTAACCTCAACACCGTGGTCAGCAATACTGAGACCATGCTGCGTCGCCTGATTGGCGAAGACGTGAGTTTGGTCACCAGTCTCAGCCCCACCCTGGGCCAGATTAAGGCCGACCCCGGCCAGATCGAGCAGGTGTTGATGAACCTGGCGGTGAACGCCCGTGACGCCATGCCCCAGGGTGGCACCCTCACCCTGGCAACCGAGACCGTGGCTCTCGATGAAGCCTACTGTCGTACCGTGGCCGACCTGGCCCCTGGCGACTACGTGCGGCTGACGATGCAGGATACCGGCTGCGGCATGGATGCTGCCACCCAGGCCAATATGTTTGAGCCATTTTTTACCACTAAGGCCGTAGGCAAGGGTACCGGCCTGGGCCTGGCCACGGTGCACGGCATTGTCAAGCAGTCGGGGGGCCACATTGCGGTGGAGACTGCTGTGAACCAGGGAACGACGTTTCAGATCTACCTGCCCCTGGTGGCCGAGTCGGTGCCTGAGGTGCGATCGCCCGTGCGATCGCGCACCCTACCCCAGGGCAACGAAACCGTTCTGGTAGTCGAAGACGAAGACGCTGTGCGCGCCTTGGAAGTAACTATTTTGCAGCGGTGCGGCTACCGAGTGCTAGAAGCCGCCAATGGCAAAGACACCCTACTGTTGGTCGAGCAAGAGTCTGGGCCAATTCACCTCCTCGTTTCCGATGTGATTATGCCCCACATGGGGGGTCGCGACCTGGCCGAACAGATCGCCCTGAAACGCCCCGACTGCAAGGTGTTGTTTCTCTCGGGCTACACCGACGATGCTGTGATTCACCACGGCGTGTCTGAGGCGGGCGTGGCTTTCTTGCAAAAGCCCTTTACCCCAGCGGCGCTGGCCCAAAAGGTTCGCCAGGTATTGGATGGGAGAGGGTTCAGGATTTAGGGCTTTAGGTTTCAGAATCAGCTATTTGCCTGCTGTCTTACAGCCATAGTCACCTGGGTTAGGACATCCAGAAAATCTGAAGCGCTTGACCGTCCATCTGGAACATGTCTCACCCAGACTGGCTATAGCTTCACACACCGACAAACCCAGGTACAAAACTTCAACAGGTGAATTTTCTAGAACCTGGTTAAGCCAGAGGTTAGGGTCGGGTTAACCTGAGGTTAGACACAGCTGAGTCGCTTCACATCAAGCTCGTCGAGCCTTCAATCTGTAGGCTTTTCTCTACATGCCATCGCACCATGGCAAGGAGTTTACTATGACTCAAAACGTCCTTTCAGGCCGACGCAATGTGGCGCTGGTAGGCACCTATTCCAGCGGCAAAACGACTCTGTTAGAAAGCATTCTGTCTGTCACTGGGGCCACGACCCGCAAGGGCAGCGTCGATGAGGGCAATACCCTCGGCGATAGCGCCCCGGAGGCCCGCACCCGCCATATGACCGTAGAACTCAATGCCGCCAGTACTCAGTACGGCGGCATTTGTTTTACATTTGTTGACTGCCCTGGCTCTGTCGAACTTCAGCAAGAGACCAACCATGCCCTGATGGGGGTCGATGCGGCGATCGTGGTCTGCGAAGCCGACCCCAACAAAGTGCTGACCCTCTCCCCCCTGCTGCAATTTCTCGATGCCTGGGAAATTCCCCACCTGATCTGGATTAACAAGCTCGATCGCGCCAACGGCACCTTCGCTGAGGTGCTCGCTGCCCTGCGCCAGATCTCCTCCCGTCCGGTGATTCCGCAGCAGTACCCGATTCGCCAAAACCATGATTTAGTAGGCTTTATTGATCTCGTTACAGAACAAGCCTTCCACTACCATCCCGGCGCTGCTGCTGACCCCGTGCCGCTGCCCGCCGCGCTGCGAACCGAGGAACAGGCCGCCCGCGCTGAAATGCTGGAAACCCTGGCTGACTATGACGACCATCTATTAGAAGAACTGCTAGAGGATATCGCGCCCCCTGAAGAGGAAATCGTCCGCGACCTAAAAATGGAGCTGGGGGCCGACCTGATCGTGCCGGTGTTTATCGGCGTGGCTCTGAACGACTACGGCGTGCGGCCCCTGCTCGACGCCCTGGTGAAGGAAGCCCCGGCCCCGGAGGTCATCTGCGAAAAGCGGGGCATCGCCTGCGAGACCGAAACCCTAGCCCAGGTGCTCAAAACCTATTACACCCCCCAGGGTGGCAAGCTTTCCCTGGTGCGGGTCTGGTGCGGCGAGCTGAAGGATGGGGATAGCCTGAATGGCGATTCCGGAACGGATCGCTTCGCGAATCGCATGGGCGGCCTCTACGACCTGATGGGCACCCAGCAATCCAGCCTCAGCCGAGCCGAAGCGGGACGCATTGTCGCGGTGGCCCGGCTCGACGGGGCTCAAACTGGCGACACCCTCGCCACCAGCGGCTACCCCACCGATCTGTTGCCCAAGGCTGCGGTCATCGATCCGGTTTATGCCCTGGCCATTACCCCGGTCAAGCGCAGCGACGAGGTTAAACTCAGCGCCGCCCTCACCAAACTGCTTGAAGAAGACCCGTCGCTGTTTTGGGAGCAGCACGGCGACACCCACGAGGTAATTCTCTGGGGTCAGGGAGATGTGCATCTAAATCTGGCGATCGATCGCCTCAGCCGCAAGTACAACCTGCCCATGGCCACCCACCTGCCCCAGGTGCCCTACAAAGAAACCATTCGCCAGGCCAAGGAGGCCGTCCACGGGCGCTACAAGCACCAGAGCGGTGGCCATGGTCAGTTTGGTGATGTCTATCTCTCTATTCAACCGCTGCCGCGCGGCGACGGCTTTGCCTTTAGCGACACCATTGTGGGCGGCGTGGTGCCCAAGCAGTACATCCCCAGCGTCGAAACCGGCGTGCGCGAATACCTCGACCACGGCCCCCTGGGCTTTCCGGTGGTGGATGTGGCGGTGACGCTGACCCATGGCTCGTACCACAACGTCGATAGCTCCGACAATGCCTTTAAGCAGGCGGCCCGCATTGCCATGCAGGAGGGCATGGTCGCCTGTGCCCCCACCCTGCTCGAACCCATCGCCCAGGTTGAAATCTCGGTGCCCAGCCTCTACACCGCCAACGTGCTAAAGCTGATTACCGGGCGGCGTGGCCAGATTCTTGGCTACGAAGGCAAGGCCGACTGGCCCGGTTGGGATGTGGTCACGGGGCACCTGCCCCAGGCCGAGATGCAGACCATGATCTTGGAACTGCGATCGCTGACCATGGGCGTGGGCTTCTTTAAGTGGAGCCATGACCACCTCGACCCGGTGCCCGAGAAGATCACAGAAAGAATATTGGCGAGCGCGGGGAGCGATCGCTAAACCCAGGCTCCACCTAAAAAATCCCCTGGGGAAATGCCTTTTCAGAGGCAGCCCCAGGGGATTTTAATAGGATTCAGCTAGCTTCTAAGCGGTTGGCGGATCGGACGCTGGCGCGATCGCTAACCCAGGCTGTTGGCCGAACCTAGGCGATCGCGGCTTCAGCAATCGGGCAGGCAATAACCCCTTAGCTGCGCTGACGCTTTTGTAAGGCCTCTAGCATCTGCTGTTTGACGGCTTCAGCCCAGAGGCTAAAGTCTTCTCGGTTCTCTAGAGCATTGCGAGCCGAAGACGAGAGGGTAGAAGCAGATTGCGATGTTTTTAAGGAGGCCATGGCGCTATACAGAGTATCTAATATCTCTGATATAGCAAACTTACCAGGGCGTTAGCCACGGCATTATGCGCCCCTTGCATCGACCTGGCGAAGACCTGCATAGCGCCCGGCGATCGCCCCCGGTTTGTCTTGATTCCCTTAGAATTTTTCGGCTTCCGCCAGGGCCATAGCCTTGTTGGCGGCATAGGTTTGCACCCGATCTTGGGCCACAGGGTAGCGCTCATCCTCCGGCGGCACCTCAGACATAAGATCTGTCGCTCGCTGCCAGCGCACCGCCAAATCGAGCCATTCGGCGGCGGTAGAAGCCGATTTACCGTCTTCTACTGACTGCTGGGCGATGCGCACCGCCAGCACAAAGGGATCTTGACCAGTTGGGGCAGCTGGAGTTGGGGCCGGAGGCGGTTCACTGGTGGCGGTTTCCTGGGAACCCAACCTCAGCTCAACACCCAGCCAATCTTTGGTTGCCCAGCCCACCAGCAGCAGCAGCAGCGCCAAACTGGCTCCGCCAATGAGCCCCCGCCAAAAGGCACTGCGGCTCGAGGCCGGCTTTTTTTTGTATACGTCGTCTAAGAAGGGATTGCGCTGACGGGGGGCGCGCAGGTCACGCCACAGCCGGGCTACCGGGTTGGGCTGCTTGAGCACAATCGGCTCTGACCACAGCAGGCTATTTTTGGTGCCGCGCTTGATCTCGTCAAGCCACAGCAGCTGCTGCTCCTGCACAATGCGGCTGTTGATATTGACCTTGTTGATCCCCCGGGGGCTAATCGCCTCCAGCACGTGGCGCACCTGGTTAACCACTGTCTCCCGAGGTAGAGCATCGGCGGTGGGCGCTTCTACGAGGAGTTGCAAAATGCCACTGTCTTGGATGGCGCGGGTGCGAATGCCTTCGTCAGCAAAGTGCTCATTCAAAATTTGAATGATGGCGGCTACACTCCCCTGGCGGGCCTGGAAGTCAATATCGTCAATGGTTGGATGCATGGCTCAAGGCTGCCGCACACCACGGAGTTCCGCAGCATAGCGCAGGTAGAAACGGCTGATCCCGAAATTATATCAACCGCTGTCCAACCTGGAACGTTCTGAGTAAATGCCCAGGATCCTGTGGGTCGGTTCTGCGGAGCTGGAAGGCCGATTGCGGGGGGCTGGCGGAGCCTTGGAACCAGGTTAAGCCTATCCCAATTAAGAAAATCTCCTTTTCAAAAACGCGAACTCGGCCCGCTGGGCCGGTCGCGGATCAGCATTTAGTTGAAACATTCTAAAGCAGGTGCTGAAAGCGATCCTCGGCACCGAGCTGCTTGACCGCCGCCTTGATATCTTGGGTGCGGTCTTTGCGGACTATTAGGGTGGCGTTGCCGTCGCGCACGATCACCACGTCCTCTAGGCCAATGGTGACGACGACCTCGTCGGGGTCGGCGGAGTAGACAATGCTGCCCTCGGTATCGAGGGCGACGTGGGTAGCCAGATCGACGTTCTTCTCGCCGGGCTGTTTGAGCAGCCGCTCGACCGCATTCCAGTCGCCCAGGTCATCCCAACCGAAGGCAACGGGCATGACCTGGGCGCGATCGGTGTGCTCCATCACGGCGTAGTCAATGCTGAGCTTGTCTAGGCTGGGGTAGGCCGCAACACCCTGGGCGATCAGCGCCTGCATGAGGTCGGGGGCATGGGTTTTGAGTTCGTTGACCATTACCCCAGCGGGGAAGATGAACATGCCGCTGTTCCAGCTGAAGCGACCGCTGTCGATGAAGGTTTGGGCGGTGTGGGCGTCGGGCTTTTCGGTGAAGCGGCTGACGATGTAGGCGCTGAGGCTGCCGTAGGTGCCGGTGGTTTCCCCCTGCTCGATGTAGCCGTAGCCGGTGGCGGGGTAGGTGGGGGTAATGCCCAGGGTGGCGATCGCCCCCTGACTCGCGGCCAGCTCAGCCGCCGCTACGAGGGTTTGGCAAAACGCATCTTCGTCGGCAATCCAGTGGTCGGCGGGGAAAAACCCCACCAGAGCGTCGTCGCCGTAGCGCTGGGCGACTTCTAATGTACCCCAGGCCACCGCCGGAGCGGTATCGCGCCCCATCGGCTCCACCAGCAGGTTGGCTTCGGGCAGCTCGGGCAGCTGTTCGCGCACCCGGTCCGCCAGGTGGGCGGCGGTAATTACCCACATATTCTCCCAGCCCTCAGCCAGGGGCAGCAGGCGATCGGCGGTGGCCTGCAGCAGGCTGCGATCGCTGCCGTCTAGGCACAAAAACTGTTTGGGGCGGGCCAGGCGGCTCACTGGCCAAAACCGCTCACCCTTGCCTCCCGCCAAAATAATAGGAATTAGCGCCGCCATAAAAATTTCCCCTGGGTTTCAATGAGGTCATAACGGCGGCCCAGCAGCCACCTCTATAAGTGGCTCAATCCTATCCTTCGGGAAGAGATATCAGGGCAAAATTCGCTTAATATTGATTAACACATCAACCTGCTGCGAAGTTTTCGTGGGGTGTCGGGCGGTGTTCCCGATGCTGCCTCTGAACGTAGAAATTTGGGTCTAAAACCCATGCTGAGGCTACATCAGCCAGTCGTGACAGGGGATATGGTGGTAGGGCGTCGCAGCAAGTTAAGCAGGTATCCATGACAACCCCTTTGCCGAACGACGAGCCCAAAGAAGGCCACTCCACCGACTCTGATCAGGCTGTCGCCTCAGATCAGCACTCCCCGGAGCCTGCTGCTGTTGTGGAACTGCCGCCTACGTCTGCGTCTGCGTCACCGGGGGCGTCACCAGGGCCGGTTCGGCGCGTGGTTAACTCGCTGCTGTGGGGCAGTCTATTTGTGGGTACGGCAGCGGCTTCGGCCTTGGTGGGGGCCGCGATCGCCCTCACCGTTCCCCTGCCCGACTTTATGGGGGGCGATGCCAACCGCGCCGCTAGCTTTGGCGACCTGTGGCAGGCGGGCTTTCGCTATCAGGTGACGCGGCCCGTCAATATTTTGGTGATGGGCATTGACGAGGTACCCAATGCCCAGCCCAACTCCGAAGCCACCTTTGCGGGGCGAACCGATACGCTGCTGCTGGTGCGGGTTGATGCGGAATCTGGCACCCTCAACGTCATGTCTATTCCCCGCGACACTCGCGTGCAGATTCCGGGCTTTGGCATGGACAAAATTAATCAGGCCAACGTGTTGGGTGGCCCGGAACTGGTGGCTCAAACCGTGGCCTACAACCTGGGCAATATTCAAATTGATCGTTACGTGCGCATCAACACCAGCGCCTTTCGGGAAATGGTTGACCTGGTGGGGGGCATTGAGGTTAACGTACCCACCCGCATGGAGTACACCGATCGCACCCAGGGCCTCTACATCGACCTGTACCCCGGCTGGCAGACCCTCAACGGCGACCAGGCCGAGCAGTTTGCTCGCTACCGCAAAGACAGCGGCGACATTGGCCGGGTGCAGCGCCAGCAAATGCTGCTGAAGGCGCTGCGGGAGCGCTTGACCAACCCCACCGTGATTCCCAAGCTGCCCCAGGCGCTGCGGGTGCTACAGCGCTATGTTGACACCAACCTCACCCTGGAGGAAATGCTGGCGATCGCTAACTTCGGCCTCGAAATTGAGTCTAACCAGCTGCAAATGGTGATGCTGCCCGGTCGCTTTAGCACTCCAGCCGAGTTTAATGCCAGCTACTGGCTGCCCAACTGGGAAGACTCGGCCACCGTTATGCAAAGCTTCTTCCAGGCGGAGGGGGTGAGCATCTACGCCGACAATTCCCAGGCCAGCTACGTGGCCGATTTGTCGATTGCGGTGCAAAATGCCTCTGGCCAGCCCGAGCAGGCGGCCTCGGTAGCCCGCTACCTGGGCGAGAACGGCTTTAAAAATGTCTACGTTATCGATGACCTGTCAACCACCATGGCCCGCACCGAGGTGGTGGCCCAGCAAGGTGATATTGACAGTGCCCGCATGGTCGAGTCGCTGCTGGGGGTAGGGCTGGCCCTGTCTGAGTCCACGGGCGACCTCAATTCCGACATTACGATTCGGGTCGGGCAAGACTGGGTTGAGCAGGTTACCCAGTCCTCAGAGGCCCAACCCTAGTGTGGGCTAGGTATTGCTTGACTACAGTTCTAGCGCCCCGGCTTAGCCCTATGTCGAGCCTTTATCCGCCCCATACCTCGGACGATCTGGCGCGCGATCGCAATCGCCTCGCCGCCGCTCGCTCGCTGCTATCCTTTGTGCGCATTAGCCTGACGCTGATTAGCATTGGTGTGGGGCTTGAGCAAATTCTCAGGGCGCTCTCCCCCAGCGATCGCTATATCGATGGTTGGGCCTACGGCCTCAGTTTGGTGTATGTCGGTCTGGGGGTGCTGAGTCTGGGGCTGGCGATCGCCGATTACCTGGCCGAGAGCATGCAGCTGCGATCGCCTCAGTACCGATACCGACCCCGCCGGTCGGTAGGGAAAGCGATTGGGCTCGCGGTCCTTGCCACTGGTGCGATCGCCTTCGGCTGGCTAGGGTTCGATCTGCTGAGGTAAGAGATTGTCTAGGGCAAGAGCAATGTTACGCCCAACCCCGCTAGCCCCGCCAGCACAATGGTGACCACTGCCCAGCGGTTCAACGTCTTAACTGACCGCAGCACATAGTCTTGCTGCTCAAGGGCGGCTAGGGTCAGCCGGTGCTGAACCAGCGCCAACCCCAGCAGCAATAGCCCCATGCCCACAAAACCCAGCCCCACCAGCGCTGGGTTTGGGACGACCCTATGGGCTGTTGGTGCCGCCTGGCGCTGTAGGCTGCGTGTGATCTGCTCAAAAGCCACCCCGAACCCGATCAGGCTTAGGCAAATTCCAGTCCAGGCGTTGAGGGTGCGTTCGGCAGCGGCCCGGTTGCGCTCTCGGGCGAGTTCGTTGGTCGTGTTCACCCCGGTGGGTGAGGAGGCATCACTCATAGGCCTGAGCATTGAGGAGGAACCACAGCCTTGCTATAGCCACAGTCAATTGGTTAGGACATCCAGAAAACGTTCCCACGTGGGAACGTTCCCACGCTTAGGGGAGAAACGTCTTGACCAGACTCGGTTAGCTTACAAACACACTTTTTTCCCATAATCCAGCCCTCTCCCTAAATCCCTCTCCCAAGCTGGGAGAGGGATTTGAAGCCTGGTTCCGTCTCCCCTCTCCTCCCTGGGAGAGGGGCTGGGGGAGAGGGCTGCGGGGACTTTGTGATCTACTGAGACTGGCTATAGCTAGACATCCCCATTCGGGTGTAAGTATTGGCTGATCTGAGAGTACGATAGTTTCGCTGAGCCGTCTGTGTATTTGCCCCTGCCATGACTGCATCTAACTCAGACTCTTCGGCGGCGATAGAGTTGGCCAAAGAGCGTAATCGCGCCGCCGAAGAGCGCACCCTGATGGCCTGGATTCGCACCGCCCTTGCGCTGATTGGCTTTGGCTTTGGCATTGAGCGCATTGTGGCGGCCATTCACCAGAACTTGGGAGATCCGGTGAGGCCTCTGCGGCTGACCCGCATTCTGGGGCTGTCCTTCGTGGCGCTGGGCACCTTTGCGCTGATGGGCGCGGCCCTCGACCACAACCATCAGCTCCAGCGCATTCAGCGTAACGATCTGGTCTATCGATCGCGGCGGTCTCCAGCTTTAGTCGTGGCCTATATTCTGACAGGGCTGGGGGCGATCGCCTTTATCGGCATTTTAGTTAGCCCCTTAGTCCCTTAATGCCAACTGGGACAACCCAGCCGATCGCTTTCAATCTAGGGGCTAACGGCGATCGATCGCCGCGTAAAACAACGAAATTTGCTTAGGAAAATCCATGTTTCCCCTAATGTAGAAATATTATTTAATGCCCTAGATTGACTGGGGCTGAGGTGTAACAAAGCCAGCAAATAGGTTTATATGGCTAGATGTTTCTTAGCCGCTGTTGAGATTGGCAAAGCTGCCTAGAGTGACTGCGAACACCACAGCAACCCTTGCGAATAAAGGTTAAATGATTCAGGAGACGCCTAGGGATCTATTAGCTTGAGTCTAGGATGATAGGGAAATTTAAAATTCAGGCGTCACATGGACTCTATGCAAACCCAAGTCACTCTTTTGACAAATAAGATTGACGCCCTGCATCAGATGATTGATCAGGTTAACGATCAGGTTGCGGCCCTTATCGCTACCCAGGCCTGCTCGGTGAACCCCGAAGAGCCTGGTATTAGCCGCTTTGCCTACGGCAACGCGCCCCGCCACAGCCCCAGCATGCTAGACAGCGTTTGCGAGCACAAAGACATTCTGCTAGACAGCAGCTATCTCGACTTAGACCGCCAAAGTACTGAGACCAATTTTTCCCAGGACGTGCAAATTCAGCGGCTGACGGCCCAGCTGACGGCGGCCTACAATCGCATTGCGGCGCTAGAAGAGCAGTTGTTAGCGTCCCGCGTCCATTAGTCTCAGCGGCATTCAGGCTCAGGGGCGGGTGAGCATAGCGCCTGTGCCCTGCTGAGCGGATGCCTGAGCGTAGATGACTCAGTCTTGAATGTAGGGTTCGCCAGCATTGAGAGCGGCTTCGGCTCGCACAAACTCGCGCCCCAAATAGGCCGCATGGTCGAGGTGGGTGATAGGGCAGGGGTGAGCCGGGTCTTCAAAAATGGCGATCGAGAGTTCTTTGGCGGTGCGACCGCTGTAGGTGCAGGTGGGCACGCGCTCTATGGGGCCACGCACGGGTAAGGGTTTGCCCGTAGTCGGGTCGCAGGCCAGCCCTTTGTCGTTAATGATGTTGGCAAAGTGCTTGGCGCAAATTAGCCCCTGCTCCACGTCTAAATAAATGAGGAAATAGCCCGCCGGGTCTAGCTCAATGTAGCGTTTCGAGAGCTGGTCATCGAGGGCCAAGCGCTGGGCTCGATCGATCGGTTGGGTGCTAGAGGGTAGAGTCATTGCGGGTTAGGCGACAGCGATCGCAGCCTGACAGGACTAAGGTTACGACTCTCTATGGTAGCGTGCGCAACCGCCGGCTCAACTCTTCAAGGGTGAGATCACGCTTCGAGGCTGTAGATCGGCTGGGGTGCAGCCTTCCCCTTGAGACAGAGTTCCCCAAAAAAATTACAGCGGTAGTCGGGGTTGGGGCCGAGAGCCTGCCGGGTGGCGGCATCCAGCAGAATTTGGTTGGGGCTGGCTCGACCCATCAGCCGAGCGGCGGTGTTGACCGTGTCGCCCAGCACGTTAAACTCGCGTCGGCCCCTGGGCTCGCCAATTTCGGCGGCAAACACCGGGCCGTAGGTCAACCCCATGCGACAGGTGATGGCCAGGGGCTGGCCCTGGCTGAGGGGCGATCGCAGCTGGTTAATCAGAGTGCGAATGGCTACCAGAGCCTCAACAGCCCGCAGGGGAGCCTCGGGGTCGGGGGCAAGCACGCCAAAATGGATCAGTAGCTCTGAGCCCACCGAGTGATAAGTGACCTTCTGCAAAATGCCGCGACGGCGCTCTACCGCCCCGTTGATCAGGGCAAAGGCCTGGGAAAAACAGGCGACAATGCCGTCGGTATCGTCGGGGTAGGCGGCATCCACCGCCTCTGGCAGGCCAATCAAGTTGACAAAGGCCACCGCCGCCGTCGGAAATGCCGGGGGAATGCGGCGGGCGGCAGCGGTGTTCACCAGCAGCTGAAGCACCGGTCGGGGTAGGTAGCTGGCCAGGGGTTCAAGGGTGGCGAGGCTGGTTTGAATTTCACTCAGCAGGCCCGGCACGCTGCGGTCAAATAGCACGGAACTAGCCGGGCGGCGGCGGCTCAGGGTGAGGTCGTACTCGCCCAGCGCCTCGGCGCTCAGGTCATCGACCACCAGCCAGCTATCTCCGTTGGGTTCGAGGTGCAGGGGGTGGGCTGTGGGCTGAAGGCGATCGCGCCCGGCCTGGCTTAGACATACTCGGCCCACCACCCCGGCCCCCTCGGTGCGCTTAGCCACCAGCACCGGCTGGCCCAGCAGCACGTGGGCGCGGCGCAGGGGAGTGCCAATATCGGCGGCCACAAACTGGCCCGGATGAATGCCCAGCCGCATGCGCAGCGACAGGCAACCCTGGGCAGTTTCGATGGCGGCAAAGTTTTCCATGGCCCGCTGCATGCGCAGCCCTGCGTAGATTGCCTGCATAATCTCGGCGTGGTCCCCCTCAGACTGGTAGGCCTCGTGGCGAAACTGTACCAGCATCGCATCGCCGGTAAACTCCAGCAGATTGCCACCGGCCTTGCTAACCAGCTCTACCATCTGAGCAAAGTAGGCGTTGATCAGCGCCAGCAGGGTTTCGGCCCCGGCGCGGCCTGAGGCTGCGTTGGCCGCAAACAGCGGCGTAAACCCTGCTAAATCGGTAAATAGCAGCGTGCCCCGGTGCCAGCGGTGGCGGATCTGAGGGCTGAAGGGTGGCTGCTGGGCCACGTCTCGTGGCACGTAGTCGATCAAAATGTGCTGTAGGGTGCGCAAGTGGTCAAACACCTTGACCATAGTCTTGGGCGAGGGATCAACCCATAGGGCGGCGTACAAGTCGGCGGGCACCAAGTCTCGCAGGCTACGCTCAATGCTCTCCAGTTCTGCCACTGCCCCTATCCATTGCTGATCCGACTCAATGTCTGTTCTGCCCTAGGGTGCCCAATCGGTGGCTATGGCCCCATCGGTTTAGCTATGCGCTTCAGGGCAGGGCTTGTCTCCCGGCAGCAGCTTGAGCGGCAGTTCGGCGTTGATGGCGTCGATTTCCTGCTGCTCTAGCTCGTTGACCTCGTTGATGTAGCGGGTCAGCAGCGTTTTCATGCGCGGGGCATAGAACCGGTGCAGGCTGTAGTTGCCCAGGGCCGGAAAGCCCCGCCGTTTTTTGTGGCGGCCCCCGGCTCCGGGGTCAAACAGGGTAATGCCGTTAGCGATCGCCCATTCGATCGGCGCGTAGTAGCAGGCGTTAAAGTGCAGATTGTCCATCTCCATCGCCGAGCCCCAGTAGCGACCGTAGAGGCGATCGCCCTTGGTCAGGCAAAACGACATGCCCACCGGGTCGCTGTCGTCTTCGCCGTAGGCGGCAAAAAACACCATGCGGTGGCGGTAGTCGTGGTGCAGCAGGTGAAAGAACTTGCGGCTCAGGTATTTGCTGCCCCACCAGCCAAACTTGTCGCAGGTATCGGCGTAAAAGTCGTACATCTGGTCGCACAGGGAGTTGCTGATGGCGTCCCCAGCGATCGCCTCCAGGCGCAGGCCCGCCGTCGCCATCGACTTGCGCTCGCGCTTGATGTTGCGCCGCTGGTTGGCGTTGAACATGCCCAGGTAGTCGTCAAAGTCTTTGAACCCTTGGTTTTGCCACACGTAGCTGTGGTGCAGCCACTCTGAGTAGCCCAGCTGGGTCATGGTGGACCGCCACTGGGGGTCGACGTAGAGAAAGTGGCAGCCGGAGATATTGTTGCGATCGCAAAACCCATCAATCACCTCCACCATGGCCCGAGTAATAATCGCTTCATCGGCGTCGGGGGCAATCAGAAACCGATAGCCCTCTGCCGGGGTAAACGGCGACATGCCCAGCAGCTTGGGATAGTATTCCACCCCCAGCCGCTCAGCCAGATCGGCCCACTGGTGGTCAAAGACAAACTCGCCTCGACTGTGGCCCTTCAGGTACATGGGGGCGGCCCCCACAAGGGTGGTGCCCTGCCATATAGCCAGGTGGCAGGGTAGCCAGCCCGCATTGGCCCCCACGCTGCCCGATCGCTCCATGTTGTGCAGCCAGCTCCACTCCAGAAACGGTGTCGCTAGGGGCTGGGCCAGTTCATCCCACACGGCCTCGGGAACCTCATCAATGGAGTGCAGCCAGGTAGCGGTTAGCGACGGCACAGAGGGATAGCCCATGGATGATGCGTCAGTAGGAGAAGGTTGGTTATTCTCCAGGGTAAAGGAATTTATCGCGCGGTGCAGGAGCAGCCTGGGTTAGGTTTTGGAGTTTTGCCCTTCCAGGACAAGAATGCCCTCAGCTATGGAGCGATCGCTTGGCTCTGGGAAATCTGTTTCTCCTGCAGACATTCCCTTGACCCGATAGTGCAAAAACACCTCCCCTGCCACCGCCCGATGGGAGAGCAACTGCAATCGGGGAGCCACCGCCACCAAAAAACCTGCGCCATCCACCGGGGTGGGGGCCGTTGCCCCGCCCAAAATCAGTGGGCACACCGTCATAAACACCTCGTGGACGCAGTGGCGACTCAGCAGCTCTGCCGTTAGCCTACCTCCGCCCAGCAGAGCCAGACGGTGAATGCCCGCTGCTTTCAACTGGGCTAAGATCCAGGGCCAATCCCAGGGCTGGGTTTTGGCTGCGGGCACTGGCCAAATGTGCTCGAATTGCCCTGTTTCTGCCCAGCGGTGAGCTCCAGCAGCAGTCGTGACTAACCCTCTGGGTATCGGCTGCTGAAAGTACCGAAGCTTGGGGTCGAGGTTGCCCGAGGGCGACCAGACAATCTGCATGGGCTGGTTGGTCTGCTGCCGCTGCCGTCGCTGGGCCAGCAGGTCTGGGTCGCGCACACTCAGGGTCGTGCCGTAGGCCCGCAGGGTGCCCCCGCCAAACAGCACTCCATCCGCCGCCGCCACTTTTTCCTCCAGATGGGCTAGGTCAGCCGCCGAGGAAAAGCGGGCAGCCCCGCGCTGGGCATCGGCAATTTTGCCGTCCAGACTCATGGCCAGCACCAGAGTGATGTGGGGAATCGGTGGGTTGGGGGCGATCGCCAAGGGTCAGGGCAAGAGAACGTATCCCTAGTTTACCGAGGCCTCCATTACCGCAGGCTGGCCTTCACCTAAATCCCAGCTGCTATGGCATTTCCAGCTTTGATTGGTCAACTGCTGATAAAACCGCATTTCCCACTGGGTAGGGGTTTTCCAGTCGATGGCGGCTTTGGCTTGGGTGACGATGGCCTTATTGTCTTTGCGGTTGGGGCCATAGGCTAGGGGCAGACCCAGCTCATCTTGAATGCGGAGGGGCATTTTTCGGGTGGGCGACTTCACGGTGCAGGCAAAATTCACCATTACCTGCTTCAGCCAGGGAGACGTAATTGCCAGACCGCTCCAGTCGGGTTTAACCACTAGGCCCTCTAGGGTTACCACCGGAGTAGGGCGCGCTTTTAAACCCCGGTTGTAGGCGCGATCGAGGCTGCGGGTATAGATTGGGGCCGCACCAGACTGTTCTTCAAAGCCTTCAATTAGCAAGCAGCAGGCGTCTGGGCCTTGCTGCAGGGGTGGGGCTGTCTCTCTGTGCTCGGCTAAGAACCGTTTGATTTGCTCGGCTAGGCTTCCAGTCGGGCAAACATAAATAGCAAATTTAGTCATAGGGCATTCCCAGAGAAACAGCGGACTGGGAAGTACGGTAGACAGCCTGCTCTAGCCCACTGGCTGGATGCAGACGCTAGGGATAGAGGCAGGACAACGACGATACCTCTATATAGCAGCTTAGACTATGAATGGCTGAATGCCGTTAATGGGGCGTTATTATTTACTTAAGAATTCCGGTTTTGCTCAACTCTACAGCCTTTAGCGACCGGGTACATCAAAGGCATTTTCGATGTAGTCTTGCAGCGTTAAATAGCGAGCATCATCCACAGACAGGTGCTTGGCGGGGTTAGTAGGTGGTTGACGACCTCTTCGACAGGCCACCAGAGCTACGTCAAATCGGCAGGTGGCCTCAGCCCACTGGGGATGCTTGAGCAGGTAGAGCTGGGCCGCTTTCCACAGTTTAGCCTGCTTGCTGCGGGTAATGGCCATCAGGCCGTAGGCATCCCAATTGCCCTGGCTGCGAGTTTTGACTTCCACAAAGGCCAGCTGACCGCTGGCGTTGGCGGCTCCCTGGGCCATCACCAGATCCAGCTCGCCCCAGCGGCAGTGCCACTGGCGATCGCACTGTCTCCAGCCCTGGGTCGTCAGCCAGTTGGCCACCAGGGTTTCCCCTAGGGTGCCCAGTTCGGTTTTGCTCAGTTCGGCGGTCATGGCAGAAGGCTTCCAGGCAGCAACTTTTAGCGTGCCCAGGGGATGAGGGGCGATCGCCCTGCCAAAAGTTCTTACCGAAAGTGCCTACCGATAGTTGGTAAACTGCACTGCCACGGGCCACTCTTCTTGCTTCACCAGCTGCATGGCCTGTTGCAGGTCATCCTTCGACTTGCCCGTCACCCGCACCGCATCCCCTTGGATGGCGGCGGTCACCTTCTTAAGGTTGTCACGAATCAGCTTGGTAATCTGTTTACCCATCTCCTGCTCGATGCCCTTTTTGAGGGTGATCACCTGGCGTACGCGGGTGCCGCTGGCGGCTTCCACATCACCGAACTCAAAAATTTTCAGGGACAGATTGCGCTTGGCCGCTTTTTGATACAACAAGTCTTTGACTGCATCCAGGGTCATATCGCTGGCGGTTTCGATGGTAATGCTGCTATCCGCCAGGTCAATGGTGGTCTTAGTGTCCTTCAGGTCGTAGCGGCTGATCACGTCTCGCCGGGTCTGGTCGAGGGCGTTGACCAGTTCCTGGCGATCAAAATCGCTGACGATATCAAAGGAAAAGCTAGAAGCCATGGGTCTCGTTGTATATGCCAAGTCCTATGTGATGTCGGTCGTTTTGCCAGTGGCAAAACCCCACGTCTGGACTTGACTGGGATGAACTTACGCACCAACAGACTACATCAAGGCCGACCGACAGCTCAAGACATAGAGGGTGAAGGTACTGAGGTTGGCCACGGCAAACATCAGCGATCGCCCGATCGGCACATTCAAAATGTAGGCCACTGGGTAAAGAGTACGGGCGATCAGGTAGGCGATCGCAGCCCCCAACGCCAGCCCTGACTGCTGCTGGGTCACATAGGCCATCAGCGCTGCCGGAGCGTATAGAGTGATAGATTCAAAGGCATTCTCGTGGGCCCAGGTGGCCCGCTGGGCATAGGGGGGCAGTTTGGCCAGCATGGCTCGGGGCGCAGCCTGGTCGTAGCCCACCGCAAAACGCCCATAGCCCACCGCCAAGAACGGCAGATAAACCAGCAGTGCCGCTAGCCCGATGCTGACCAGCAAAAACCCCGGCATAGTAAGCACAGATGCCATCGATCGCTATCCTCGCTAATTTTTCTGTTGAGGGGACTATGGGAGACGTTGACAGGTTAGCAAGTTAGAAAGTTTTCAACCTGCTAACTTTCTGACCTTTTAACCTACCAGCCTTCCCAAAATCGCTAGTCGAAGTAAAACAGCGTCACAATCTTGCGCTGATCTTCTGCATCCTGGCAGGTTTTCAGCAGGGTGGTGCTGTCGTGGAAGGCGAAGCAGATTAGCTGCTGACAGCGAGAAATAATTTCCTGGTTACACACAGAGCTGGCCTCTGCTAGAGAGAGGCTGTCGTTGGCTGGGTTTTCTACCAGGTGCATCACCTGTTCCAGCTGGTCTTTCGACTCCTGGGGCTGCCGCTCTAGACTCTGGGGCAAAATGACGGTCAGCAGGTTGGGGTCGGCTTTCATGGCCCCCTTAATGGCAGCAAAGTTAGTGCCCGTCGCCCCCGACGTAATGATGCGGTTACCCCCCAGGGCCAGGGCATAGGCCATCAGCTCGATTAGCTGTTGATGGGTAATCGGCACATGGCGCGACCCCAGAATAGCCACCCGCTTAGAACCCGACTGCTGAATGGCCGCGAGTTCCTGCAAAAACGTGTCGACTTTAGCGGATTCGAGCGACGCTTCCATGGACTGACTCAAAGGCTGCACCGAATGCGAGAATAACGCGCTTCATTGTATCAGACCAAACGGCCTAGGCTACATTCTGTCGCCAGGCCAGCCAGGGCAAACGCATACTCAGGAAGCGAGAACTCTAAGCAGGTAGTCGTTGTCCCAGCCAGCCTTAAGCCGTTTCGCCTTCTTGCCGACCTTTGCAGAGGACTCCTGCGTGAGCAGGTTAAGGGCAA
>JAHHIH010000021.1 GCA_019358835.1 Tildeniella torsiva UHER 1998/13D | reverse complement strand
GTGTCTTTCAACAACACCTTGAGGCTATCGGTTAACGCTAGAGGGGCAACATCCATCATCGAAGCTCGACAACAACACAGCTCTCTCCTAATCTAATGGATAGTTATTTGCTTGGGATACTCTAAGGGCAAAAATACAAGCATGAATCTTTTTACGAGTTAGCTCGAAAGCCTTGTTATGAAAGGGCTATAGCCATCGATTCCAAGCTGCCGTCAAATCGGATTCAAGAAATACAAGGAGGCACTTCCCCGATTGGCTACGGCGTTCCGTCGTGATGGCTCAAGGAAAAGAGCCCTAAAAGTCTTATTTATCAAGGCTCTCTCCTTCACAATTCAAATAGGGCTGCTATACGTCAGTGACTAAGCTTCTTGCTCAAATACCCCTCGAAAAACTTATGAGCCAATTCCAAAATTTCAGAAAAGCTATACAACTATTGATCTCAAAAATAAAAATAGGAAAGCCATTTGGGAGGTCAATGAATTTAAAGCATTAAAAACGCACTCGAATTAGTCAAGTGCGTTATCTTTTATTAGATTTTAGAAGTAGTTTTCCCTAAGAATCCTGGAGCATTGAACTATCTACTGATTTTTCTCCTTTCAACTCTTTAGCCTTGACCCTTTCCCTTGCCCTGAAATTCTACAAATATCACCATAAACATCAGGGGCATTAATTACGGAGCCAGAGCTGTCTTCGAAATGCTTTATCAGCTTTGTACGAGCCTCTATATATGTAGCGTAAAATTCATCATAAAATGATCTATCTTTCTCAGCTTTGTCATAAGCCCATGTAAAGAGGATTCGAGTTACATTCTCATAGAATGGGACTTCATGTTCTCTAAGTTGTTTGCTCGACGCTCGAAATTCTTCTTTTTCCTGCTTCTTAGAAAGGATTTCCTCAATGCCGATGGTTCCAATAATACCCCAGGCTTCTTGCTCTCGTATCACATCTAAAAATAGATAGGCTGGATGCTCATATTTTACTTTCAACTTGTCGTATGCTTCACAGCAGAGCTCTAATAACCAGTAAGTCTCCTCACCCCATAGCTCTATTTCTTCTTTCTCCTTCTTCGTTTTGGCCCTATTTCCGGTGACTGTGGCACTACCAAACTTTCGGAATAGAGCCTTCATAGTGACTTCGCGTGTTTGCAAGTAAAGTGCTAGATTGAATTCGTGATTCAGGTTTTCTGGCTCCTTCGTGAGTTCAAGCAACACTTCTTCCCATGGATTCTGTGGTTCAGGATTCATCAACTCCTGCAGTAGTCTTTGAATGTCTTGAATTACTTGTTTGAAGGGATCACGCATGAGTGGATAAGAGCAGCCACAAGTGCATCGAATAAGAGTTTGACTGTCAGGCGAAACTTGCTCTAAAGCAGAGTTAGAGATTGCTTTCTCTCTGCGATGCAAGGAAATAGAGAGAATCGAATCAGTTGAAATGTAGGACTCACAAAAAGGTACGGGTTGAGAGTCTAGAAGTGCATATGGATTAATGAACATGACCCAGTTTCTCTGAGAGCAGCAAGATTGGCATCAATAAATCAAATGGTACATCGGCACCATTGCTCACCCTTCATTGATCCATGTTTCGTTACGTCTTTTTGGTAAGACTCGTTAGAAACAGTACGATTCAGAGGGTGATCAGATTTCTGTGTAAATCCTGGCTATAGAAACGAAAAATTAAGGGTTTAGCCTGGTCAAACTCAGCTCCTAAACCCTCTCAGCGAAAGTCTGTTAGTCTTCCGACACTTCTAGACCGTAGCTGCTAGCTCAATAACCCAAGTCACACCCCAACCCGCTCCGGCCTTGCCCTATTTCCAGATATAGTCATATCCGAAAATTCGCATCTAGGGCTGGGTCTCAACCTTCCACCACTCCTGGGCCTTTGCGGTGCGATCGCGCCCTGACATTTGGTTATAGGTGCGGTTCGCCTCTTCTACCGAATGGCCCATCAGCTCCGCTAACGCCTGGTCTTGGTCGCGATCGCCATACTTCCGCTGCCACGTGATCGCAATCCGACGAAAGTCGTGGGGGGCCGTCTTCTTCGGGTCATCAAACAAAATGCCCGTCGCCCGAAACATCGCCTTCGCCACCATCGACGACAACTGCGAATCGTCGTAAGGTTGCTTGAAGCTCTGCGAGCCGTCATCCCGCAGCTTCATAAACACCTGATTATGGCTCGGCCTCAGCTTCGGACGCCACACCGTCATCCACTCATCCAAATCTTGAACCAGCAGGTCAGGCAAACAAAACTCCCGCCCCTTGCCGGTAAAACTGCCTGTCTTGTGGTCGTCCGGCTCCAGCAGCATCACATATCCATCCTTCTCCCGAAACAGCGTCCTACCCATCTCCATCTCGCGCAGCTCCCGCTGACGCACCGGGCAGTAGGCCAAAATCGCAATCATCAAGTAGATTTGCCAGCTATGTATCACCGTCAAATCTTTACGAGCGTAGCCCTTTGCTGTGCGACCCGCACAGCACTGCCGCAAGTAGCGCACCACCTCCTCCACCTGGTCAAAGGGCACAAACTTCTCCACCATCTTCTCCTTCGACACCCGCCGCCTTGGCTCCTTCTCCCGCTTCGTCTGCAGCTCCGCAATCTTGGCCCGAATCAGCTCCACCTCTCGAATGTCTCGATACTTAGGGCTCACCGACCGTTGGTAGTGCAGCCACTTAGCCACATTTAGCCCTGCCGCAGCCGCATTCAGCGCCCACCCATAGGAGTTATCTCGATCGCTAATGCCCCAGGCCACATACTCATCCAGCCACTCCCGATCCGCTATCAGCGTTACCGACAGCTCTTGCCGCGACACATTCACCACCCGGTACAGCCACCCCAAAAACCCCCGAATCATCACCTCGTAGTTTCTAAACGTCACCTTTCGAATCGGCCCATCCTGGCGCTTGGCCACCTCCGGTGCGGTCAGAAAGTGCAACAAGTCAGCCAGCTCCTGCCGCAGTTGCGGCGTCAACTCCGCCTTCGCCAACGACAGCCGATCCTTGTCCCGATCCTTCCCAGTTCCCCGCCGAGACGCCTGTAAATTCAGCCCCACCACCTTAGTCGGCGGCGACACCATCTCCTCAAACCGGCCCACCGACTCCCGAAACCAACTCTGCTGCTCCATCCATCCCAAAAAGCGGTTGATCGCCGATCGGTAGTTGGCCATTGTGCCCACGCTCCGCGCCGCCGCCGCAGACGACTGCAGACGATCGGGCGCATCCAAAAATGCCTTTAGCGTCACCTTACCCAGGGCTGCTTCAAGTTCGCGATCGCCCTGGAGGTGATCTGCATCAAACCCATAGCTCGGCAAAATATACAACCGCAGAGCCGTTTTCAAATTCCCCAACGACTTGGGGTTTAACATTACTCCTTCACTCGTCTTAAAGGGCATGTAGGCGTCAATAACATAGTGAGGTAGAGCCGCTAACATCGCAGTATGAAAAAACGCTACACCTATTTTCTATAGGAGAGATATTGAAAGTTCAAGTCTCATACCTATAAATACCCAAAGTCTCTCAAAGCTTTACAAATAAAGCTTTTGAGCACTAATTTTTATTCTCTTTCTTCAAGGATATAGGATGCCTTCCTACGATAGTTTTCTCAGGAGAATTTACAACTCAAATAGAAAACCGCAAGGCGATAAGTAGATTTCTGGGTATCTTGCAATGAGCGTAAATCGCGTTTCATCGCTTAATATTTATTAATCCTGAGGTCGAAGATCACGCATTTTCAAGAAATCAGCATAGTGCTTTTGAATCACTGCTACGCTGGTGTCGCACCACTGGGCGATCACCGACTCGGGTACCCGTTTCAAAATCTGAATGGTGATGAACTTGTCGCGGCAGGAGTAGGGTGTTGATTCGGGCTGAAGCGGCTCTGCAACTTTCTCCCAAGCATTGTTGTAGAAATTGTTGTAATTGATGGATCCACCCCGATGGGCCGGAAAGACCAGCGCCTCGGGATCTATTTTCACCGGTCTAATTAGGGTCAGCAGCTTCCTTAGCCGGTTGGAGCAGGGAAAAGTGCGCTTCTTGTTGTTCTTCGATCCTTCAACCTCAATCTGCTTTCCCCGGCCAGAGGTTGTAATGGATCCCACAAACCGCACAGAGTCGCAATCATCGGCCACATTCTTCCACCGCAGCCCGACAGCCTCCGACGGGTGGCACCCTGTTAAAAAGAGAAATTCCATAAACGGAGCATAGTGACTGTACCGAATGCCCGTGTAACCCCGATCGTTCCAGTTGCCCTGATGTTGCGAAAATGCCTCGATTACCTGCTCCCGTTCCTCTTGGGCTCAGGCTCCACCTGATAGAGAGTCAGTTCTTCATCGAGTGGGCAGTGCCCGGTATTAATCTAGAGACAGACATAGCGTTTGCCAGTGATTTAGTTGATCTACAGCGGTTGCTGAGCCGGTGGAAGTTGAGTTGGTCTGAGCTATGGGCTAATCACCAGGAGATGGCGGTACTGGCTCAGCAGTGGTGCGATCGCATTCAGGGCCAGGGAGAGTTGTTGGCCAGTTGAGGGCGATCGCGCCAAATCCACGACTTCAGGTTGCCGAACAACCCTAAACATCAGTAGGCCGCAGTTTATCCATCTTCAGCTTGTCTAAATAACGATCTTCAATCACCTTTGAAGAATTGCCGACCCACCGGGTGTCACAGATCACTCTGGTTTGGATCATGGACTAAGCCGGACTTGGGCGGATATGCAGGCACCAAACGGCCCGGTGGAGAGGGTTTGAGGGCTTTGGATGGCGAAACGGCCAGATCGGGGAGTTTGAAACGCAGGTGATCCGAAAACGGTAAAGTTAGGTAACGGCGAGTGTGACAGTTGTGCCTGATCGCGGGGCTGAGGCTTCAGGCGCACAAAGTTTGTGCTCGTAAGGGTGAAGGCCTTGCCTTGCTTGGGCTTTAGAAGCGCACGGTGGTACTGCCCGGATGAGGGCGGGCACTCTTGTAATGCTTATTAGAAAGGCGTTTAAGGGGGCTTTATGGGGGTTGGGCGGGTGGTGCTGGTTGCACCGTTGGTGCTGGGGTTGAATGGATGCTTGGGTTTGTGGGCGCTGAATGCGGCGCTGCCTGAGGTGGAGGATGAGCCGGTGGTGGAGGCTGTTGCTGAGGCGGAGCCAGAGCCGGAGACCGACTATTTGCAGGCGGGGAAGGAGCGTGCCTACAACGCTGCGGTGATGGCGCAGACGGCTAGCAATGTGGAGACTTGGAACTTGGTGGCGGAGCGCTGGGCGCAGGCCATAGCGCAGCTGAAGCTGGTGCCGATGGGGCACCCTGACGAGGCTGAGGCAAGGGCGAAGATTGAGGAGTACCGGGTGAACTTGCAGGTGGCGACGACCAGGCGGGATGCACTGAAGCCTGCGACTGCGCCTGTGATGAGCGAGCTGGATCAGTTTATAGCCTGGGTGAGGGAGATCGACCCGAACGGGACGATTGTGGCTGGGGCCAAGGTGCGAGATGATGACCCAGATATTTTAGAAGTGACGGTGACTGTGGGCTTCTTGGCGCAGAACAAGGAGGTGCAGCGCGAGGGAGCTGCTGGGTTGCAGCGGGGCTGGGCCTTGGTGAGCAACCCGACGAAGCCTGATAGCGCTTACCTATGGCTACGAACACCGAGTGGGAAGCGGTTTGGGGGTAGCAGGGCGATAGGTGGAACGCTGATTTATATCGACGACTAGGCTGAATTAGCCCGATCACGAAGCGCCCCAGGGAAACCAGGGCGCTTTTGCTATGCCCAATGGGTGTGTGACAGTTAGCAGTTAGGGCAGGAATATTGCTAGTCAGGAATATCTAGGAAATTCCCACCCAAACGATCTTTTGACCACCCAAACGATCTACCCAAACGATCTTTTGACCACCCAAACGATCTACCCAAACGATCTTTTGACCACCCAAACGATCTACCCAATTCTCAACAAGGGTCAATAAGCCTAGCAAGTCTTCTCAGGTTGGTCTCCTACTGCCATCAGTGAGTAGAAGTAGAACCGGGCAGCCTGGGGCAGGCAGTTCACAATTTTTTGAAGGTTCAATGAGTTCATGTCCTTCCGCTTGTTGCGATAGCGGGAAATTTCCTGTGCCGAGATGCCACTAAGCTCTGCCAGCTCGGCTGCCTTCACGCCGAACACTTCGAGGGTTTTATCGAGAGCATCCCTAGGGTCCACTTCTTGCATCAGCATCGGCTCACCAGTACATCATGATTTCTGTTGTGTTTTTATACAACTGCGTATTGACGCAATTCGGAAAGAGCGCTAACTTTTAGTCATCGAACTTGTGTAAAAACGCAATGAACGAAAACGACTTCAAGAAGGCCAGCTTGGCTCAACTTGAGGCGGCAACGGGGATTGACCGCTTTAGGTGGAGCCGATACATCAATGGGAAGGTAGCAATGAACGAGCGAACCCTCGGGAGGGCTGCCCAAGGGCTGGGAATGAAGCCTAGTGAGCTGTTGGCGATGATCCATGCTCGGCGGGGTTCTAGTGGGGTTGCGCTTAAAGACAACATCTTACAAGCTTAGCTTGTGTTGCGTTTGTGCCCAAAGTTCACGTGTACTGTTTTCAGTCAAAAATGGTTATGAATTCGCAAGAAACAGATGCGATCGCCATAGTTGAAGCTGCAAGGGTGGCTGGCAAATCGCCTAGGCCGATTCAAGTAAGGGCCAAAAAAGAAGGGTGGGAGGGCTTTAGCGTTCCTGGCAGCAAGGCAAAACTCTACCCAATTTGCCTATACCCCGAGGGATGGCAACCCCTTTTGAGAAAAGCATTAAACGTTAAGTCTTCGGCCCCTGTGGTCGAGGCCGGGGCAGTCGCTGAGGAACTCCATACAGCCCCGGTTTCCCAAGCGGTGGGCAATGCCCACCCTACGCCGCCTGAATCCTATGACCGGGCAGTGGTGCCTGCTTCCGATGTTCGGGCGGCTTCTTCTTTGCTAGTGATCGATCGCCGCGAACCGCACCCTAGTCTGTGGGCGCTAGAGACTGCCCACCAGCAGCCCCGCCCCATTGGCCCCAACAAAGAAGTGCGGGCCAAAGCCAGGGCGCTGATGCTGGAACTGGTAGAACCCTGGTGCTGGAAAAACAACATTGACCGCAAGGTCGATTGTGAGCTGGCGTTTTGCAATGCCTACGAGGCCGGTGAGATTGCCGTGCCCGACTGGGTAAGGCAGTTTTGCAGCCGCGTAAGCCGCACCACGCTGCACAACTGGCGCAAGCTGCAATTTGCCCCCGCCGACGGTGCACCCATTGGCCCATTGGGCGGCAGGTTTGAGAAGCAAAAGGGCGGCTACATTCACCAAAACCCAGAGCTAGAGAAGGTGGTGCACGGCATTCTCAAAGAGCAGAGCATTGTGGCGGCACAGCCGAGGGTGGTGCATCGGCGGCTGCAAGAGATCTTTAAGCACGCTGTAAACACCGATTTAACCTGCCCCAGCTATGCCCAAGTGCTGCGCTACTTGCAGTGGTTTAAGGCCGAGCGCTGGGCTCAATATCTGGCCCTGACCAGCCCCAAAGACTATCGCAACAAAGTGGAGATGGCCATTGGGCGGCTTGACCAAGACTGTGTGCCCAATAGCCGCTGGCAGCTTGACTATACACCCCTTGACCTGATGCTGAAACTGCCGGGGGCGACAGAGCCGAAGCGCTTTCACGTGGCCATGTGCCTGGATGTGGCGACGCGGCGGCGCAAACTGCTGCTGAGTGTGACGCCCAAGGGTATTACCACCGCGCTGCTGCTGATGGCCTGCATTGAAGACTGGGGAATGCCCGACGAGCTGCGGCCCGACAACGGCAGTGAGTTTAAGAACAATCTGATCAGCCACGATGTGTGCCGCACGCTGGGGATAGTCTTTAACCCCTGCACTCCGGGGCGACCGATGGAGAAGGGCAACGTGGAAAAGGCCCTAGGCGACCTGATGCGCGACCTGCGCACCGAACCCAGCTTTGTGGGCCACAGCGTAGACGATCGCCAGCGCATTCGCGAGGCCAAGGGTGAGAAATATTTGCTCGACGCGGCCCCCAACTTCGACAGCTTTCAGGCCTGGCTGGATAGCTGGGTAGAGATGACCCACAACCGCGCCCACGGCGGGCTGGGCATGGAAAGCATGACGCCCCTAGAGCGGCTAGAGCACTACCAGGGCCAGGGCTGGCAGCGGCGAGACTGCCCCCTGAGCCAGACCGAGCTGCGCCGCCTTTGCTACAGCAAAGAGGTCAAAGCCCGCCGCGACTACCTGGTCTTTGACACCCGGCGCTACATCACCGAAAACCTGGCCAAGGTGAGCGCCGGGCAAACCCTGCGGGTGACCATGGATGGCCTAGATCTGCGCAACATTCATGTCTACAACCAGGCCATGACCGAGTACTACGGCACGGCCACTTGGGATGTGTTTGTGACCCGTGAAGAGCTGATGGTGGCCGCCCAGCGCGGCGACCAAATGCAGAAGGGCACCACCAATGCGGTGCGGGCCGGAGCCAGGGAGGGGCAAAAGATTGCCCAGGAATGGCAGCGGCGACCCGATAAAGCTCTGGGGGCCAATGCCTTGCCTGCCGCTGCGCAGCAGATTACGGCGGCGGTGCAAGGGGCGCTACAGGATGAGCTGCGGCCTGTAGCGACGGGCGGTGTAGCGGCGGGCAATGTGGTGCCCATTGGGGTGAAGGCTGCGGCTGCCGAGCCGAAGGAGGAGGCCCCCAACCGCTACACCCAGGCGGCTGACTGGTTTGTTTTTTATTACCAGCGGCAGGTGCACTTGACCGACGAGGCCAAACGGGCTGAGATGGCCCAGGTGCTGCGGGAGGATGGCACCTTCGTCTGCATGGCGCTGCACTGCAAGCCTGATGAGGCCTATGCCTTGGGCCTGGAGTTTGGCATGCCTGACGTGGCTGCGACGCTGCGCGACGATCGCGCAGAAAAAGAGCGCAACCAGGCCATTTTCGCTGCACGGCGATGGGCCTAATTGCGCTGATCAATCGAATTTAAAGGAGTTCAAATCTTGAAGACTAATGTAGCAGAAACCACGAATGTTCGGTTGTTGGGGCAGGCATTTACTGAGCTGATGGCGACCTCTAAGGGGGTGGAGTGCATTGGCCTGGTGTATGGCTATAGCGGCCTGGGTAAGACTACGGCCACCAGCTGGCTAAGCCTAAACAACAAAGGCATTTTCTTGCGGGCGACACCGCTGTGGACACCGAACGTGATGCTTCAGCGGGTGATGGTGGAGCTGGGCAAAGAGCCCAAGAACCGCAACCAAGACATGCTCGACGAGATCGCCACCAGCCTGGCGCTGCACCGTCGCCCCATCTTTGTTGACGAGTGCGACATGCTCTTTCAGACCAATAACCCTGGGCGCATGTTAGAGACGCTGCGATCGGTCTACGACGTAGCGCACTGCCCAATCATCTTGGTGGGGATGGAGCTGGTGAAGCAGAAGATTGCCCGCTGGCCCCAGCTCAACCGCCGCATTACCCAGGTAGTGGAGTTTCAGCAGCTGGGCTTTGGCGACGCTCGGGCCTTGGCCGATGCCTGCTGTGAGGTGGCGGTGGCTGATGACCTGTTGGCTGATCTGTGTCAGGAGGCCAATGGCAACTGCGGCTACCTGACCAACGGCCTGACCAAGATTGAGTTTTATGGCAAACGCATGGGCGGCGAGATTGACCTGGCCGCCTGGAAAGACTTGAAGACTGCCTATTTCTTAGACCGACGCTGAGGTGCGAGATGAGAAACCGACAAGCCCGCATTTTAATGTGGCGTGCAATGCGCCGCGAACCAGAGTTCACGATTCAGCAGGTGGCAAACCGCTCGGGGCAGGTCTACGGCACGGCCCACAAATATATAGAGGCGCTGAAGCAGTGGGACTACGTGACCTGCACCGAGCCTCGCCTGCCCACTGAGAAGCACAAGGCCGCTAAGTATCGACTGGCGATGAACACCGGCCCCCATGCCCCAGCCCCCCACGCCACCGGCATTGACGACCCCAACCTAGACCCGGCCCTGCTGGATGGCCTCACCAAATGCTGGTTGGCAATGCGCCAGGTGCAGCGGTTTGACAGCCCCACGTTGCAAACCCAGACCGGCCTACCGCAACGCACCGTTGAAGCCTACCTGAATAAGTTTTTGCGGGCGGGCATTGTGGCGGTGCAGCAGGAGCGCAAGAGCGGCAGCCCCCTAGGCAGTGTGCGCACCTACGCCCTGGTGCAAAACCCTGGCCCCCTAGCCCCGGTGTTTCGCCGCGATGGCACAGTATTTGACCCCAACACGGCCCAAGATCTAACCCCTATTGGAGAGCCTGTACATGTCTGATGCTGATTGGTTGATTGAGCTTAAACGGCAGGTTAAAGCCAGCTCACAGGCGGCGGTGGCCCGCGAGCTAGAGATTAGCGATAGCACGGTGAGCCAGGTGCTAAGCGGCAAGTATGGTGCAGCAACCACGGCCATTGAGCGCCTGGTGCGGGGCCGCTATATGGGCCTCAAACTGAGCTGCCCGGCGGCGGGGTTTGAGCTGCCTGCTCACCTGTGTGTGGCTTACCAAAAGATTCCCTTTGCGCCTGGCAACCCTCAGCGGGTGGCGTTTATGCGGGCCTGCCCTGGCTGCCCACACAACCTAAAGACTTCCCCTTTGTCTGAGATCAACGAGTAACCCCTGGCCCGCGAGCGGCCAGGCCCAACGACCAACCAAACAAGAGCAACTGACCAAACAAGAAACAACCGGAGAAACCTTATGACTACATCGATCAAATTTCTACGCAGTGAGCAGGGTCGCCGTGCCCCGCTGACCATTGAGCAGATTAAGCGGCGCGTGGCCCAGCTGATGGAGAGCCGCGCCCATATTGAAAACCACCGGCTGAAGCTACCCCACGACTTTGAGCACAACAACCACTACATGCTGGCCAATGCCAGCAAGCTGCTGCGGTGGAAGGTTGACCAGTTACAGCAGTTGATGAGCGATCGCCTCAGCATTGGCCAGGCCTACGTGAGCAAAGCCCATAGAGAAGCCTGGGGGGTGCGCGATGAAGCTTGACGCCGCCCTGCTGAGCGACCCCACCGCCCCCTGGTGCGTGGGCCTGGCCACCCACTACGGCTGGGATGTGCAAAGCCGCCATGCCACCTATGAGCAGGCCTGCACCGCCAGCACCGCCCTACGCCGCAAGCTGCGCCTGGAGGTGGGTGCAGTCTCAGTGAGCCACGCTGAAGACGGGGCCGAGCTGTGGCCCATTGAAACGGGCATCAACAAATTGGCAGAGCTGCACCGCATTGAGCTGGGCAAGGTGCGGCCCGACCCGCGACGGGTGCAGCGCATAGAGCAGCAGCTCACCCGGCTGTTTGCCCACGGCCACGAGCTGGCGCTGCGCTACGGCAAGCGGCTGGTGCAGAGCAAGCGAAACAACCTGGTGCGTCTGGAGTTTGGAGAACCCACCGACCTGGAGATTGGGCCATGGCGATCCGTAAGTTAGGCGGCTTTTGGAACACCTTTCAATACGGCTTGCAGGTTTTTGCCGAGCATTCCAGTGGCCTGGGGGTGTTGATTAACTTTCGCGAGATGGAGTCGGGCCTGGTGCTGCGCATTGTGGTGCAGCGCCAGGGGCCAGGGAAGACCCCGCAAATTTTATCTACCACTGAGATCGAGCTATGAAATCTACCGTTTCGTGGGCATTGCTGGCGCTGATGCTGGCCGTGGCCCTGGGGCTGGGTGGGTGCGACGACGATGGCGACCTGGCCCCTGTGACCAAAGACAATGCCGCCCTGGCTTTTCGGGGCAGCGGAAGCGACAAGGAGCCTGCTGTATGAGAATCATTCCCTCTGTTTTGCAAGGGCAGCTCACAGGCCGAGGCTATGAGCTGCGGTGCTACCGCTGGCGGCGCTGGGGCCTGCTGCCCCAGGCCACGGTGGAGATTTATGACCGCCAAGGGCTGCTGTGCTTTGAGATGAGCGGCTGGCACCACGAGGTGTATCAGGTACTGAACATTTTGAGGCTGGGCGTAGAGATTGGCGCGACGCAGCAGCGCCTTGATGTAAGAGCCACTGGCCGCTGGAACCACAACCTAAAGGAGACACGCCGTGAACGAATTGGACGATCTGATAACGCCGCGAGAGCGGGTGCTGGCTCTGGCCCTAAGCAAAGCGGTGCAGGAGATAGCGACCCTGCGGGGGCGCAGCGAAGCCTGGGTGGGCCAGGTGCTGCTGGCGAAGGCGGCGGATGAACTGCGGGCTAACCGCCTACTGGAGTCGGTGAGCCGCATGGACCTGGTGATTAACGGAGGGCCGCGCGATGTCTAGGATTCGCAAGAGCCGACCGAGGAAGGCGGGCAAGCTGCCCGACGAAGAGACGATCGCCCGCCGGTTGACGGCCTACCTCAACCAGCGAGGGCTGATGAAGCTGGAGCAGTTTACGACGGCGCTGGCGCTGAGCCCCCACCAGGCCAACTGCAAAGCGGTGCATGCCGTGGCAGTGAAGTATGCGCCCTATGTGCACCACCCCCCCACCAGCACCTGGCCCATCTACTACGCAAAGCCCCCACGTGGGGAGAGCTGGCAACGAAACCCCAAGTACAACCAACCGGAGAAAGAAACGATGGGATTGCAACGAACGACCGAGGAGATTGAGGCGGCGATTGATCGGGCTCTGGAATTGCTGCCCCAGGCGAAGACGCCCGGAGTTGACTGGGTAAGGAAAACGGCGAATGTAAGCACTAGCTGGTTGTACAGGAATGATCCGACCCTGGCGCGGGTGAAGCGGGCTGTGCAGGCGGAGAAGGAGCGACGCGAGGCGGATTTTGAAGCCGTTGCAGATCAGCCGATTCCCTATGTGCTGGTGAAGGAGCCGGAGGCCCTCACCCCCCAGCCCCCTCTCCCAGAGGGCGAGGGGGAGCCGGAAAGCTACCCTCTCTCCATTGAAAAGGAGGGTGAGGAGGACTTAGTAGCTGACCAGGCCGAGGACTATGAGCGGCAGATTGCGGAGCTGCATGAGCAGCTGAAAGCCGTGGTGCGACGCAATGAGGAGCTGGAGTACAAGCTGACACAGGTAGCCTCAGCGACCCCGGCAACTCCGACGCTGCCTGCTGTATCTCAGGGCGACTTGGTAGAGCGGCTGCACACCCTGGATGTGGAGGTGGCCGCGATTCGTGGGGAGATGCAACGACTGGAATTGCTGCTAGAGCAGAAGCTTGACGATGCCAACGCACTGCGCCGCGCCCTTGACCTGCTGGGCCTGACGCGATCGGAGGCGGCATGATTCTCTACCCGCTGCCCTTTGTGGTCTGTACGTGGTACCAGGGCGTGGCGCAGCGTGAGGAGTGGTTTTCAAGCATTCATGCGGCCCACTATCGCGCCGTGGCCCTGGCCCAAACTGCCGAGCTGGTGACGCTGGAGTGCCAGCTCAACCCCCAAGACGATCGCGTTTTGATTCATGCCTACGGAGAAACCCATGAACTGGATTCTGATATCGACCAGCCCCAAGAAGCGGTGGATAAACGCCGCCAACCTGCGGGGACTGACCTTGGAGCCTGATGGCACGAGCAAGGGCTGGTGGATGAATAACCCAGCGCCCATTAAGTTCACCGCTAATCAGACTGCAAGGATTGTGGCCGCCCTCGGCCTAGACAAGTAAACCCTAACCAAACAAGAGGTAACGACCGATGAAAGTGAAATCTCTAAAACTGATTGCCCTGGCCATGCTGATTGCTGCCCTGGCAGCGACGGCGGCTTACGGGGGCAAGCGCGATCAGTTCCCTGGAAACCTGTGCCCTGGGTCTGGATGCCCAACGCGGGGCAGATAGAGCGCTGAAGAAAGCGGCCCACCAGGGCCGCGTCCAAACAAGAAGCAACCGGAAAACCGATCACTTAGGAGGCCGCGTGAGCAACCCCCCACTGAACGATAACGCCCTGGTGGAAAACCAGGAAGGTGCAGGCGAACTACTCAGCTTTCTCGGCATTGAGCCGGGGGAGCTGGAGGCAAAGAGCTATGAAGATCTCCAGCTCGAATTTAAGTTTGAGCAGGCGAACGTCAAGAGAGCCTCAATTGTGCAGGCAATTGGCGGAATGCTTTACGACGCTAGAGACTGCGGACGCCTGCTGATCGAGGCAAAGCAGCTGGTCGGCCATGGCAATTTCGCAGCCTATCTCAAGCAGCATTTCACCGGAAGTGACCGTGAGGCTAGGCGCTACATGCAGATTGCTCGTGAGTGGCCAGCGATAGAGGCCCATATCAAATCGGACACGGTGGCCGATTTGAGCATTAGGGGTGCCTTGTCATTACTGGCTGAGCCCGATGCAGCTCCACAACTACCGCCTGCACAGGACATTGAGGTGATTGAGGCGGAGCTGGTAGACGATGAGGAGTCGCCCTCACCCCCGACCCCTCGCCCTCTGGGCGAGGGGGGCGGGAAGCAGCTCAGCAACCCTAAGGCCCACAACGAGCACTACACCCCAGATCGCATCTTGGAAATGGTCTACCGCTGCTTTGGTGGCTACCCCGACCTTGACCCATGCAGCAATGAGGAGGGGGAACCCAACGTAAAGGCGACGGTGCATTACGGCCCCAGCCGCAATGGGCTGTTGCAACCGTGGATGGGCCGGGTGTTTGTGAACCCGCCCTACAACCCCTCGGGGACGCTGGCCGACTGGACGGCAAAGCTGCTGGAGCAGTATCGGCTGGGCAATGTGAGCCAGGCGATCTACCTGGTGCCGGCCTACACCGATACGGCGTGGTGGCGACAGCTGAATGAGTTCCCTGTGTGCCTGGTGAAGGGGCGGCTGGTGTTTAAGGGCAACACGGAGGCGGCGCGGTTCCCCTCGGCGGTGTTTTACCTGGGGCATGATGCCAGCGCGTTTGGCGCGGCCTTTGCGGAGCTGGGCGATTTTTGGATGCAAACCCTACTGGAGGATTGAGCTGTGATCACCGACAACCAACTACTCGCCATGCAGGGCGATGCAATGTTTAACTATCGCTCGGCTCTGCTGAGCCTGGCCGAGGCGACCAAGAAAGAGTTTGAGATTGTTGACCAGCTTGATAAAGGCGACCCGGTGCAGATGGGGCATTTGTCGATAAGCCATTTGCCCGGATCGATGATGGCAGCGCTAAAGGCGGCGGCGGAACTACGCACCCTGGTGCAACTACGCCGGGCGACGGCGAGGCAGTTTACCGAAGACGAACCCCAACACGACGGGAGCGATTACTAATGCGACTCCTCTTTATTCATCTGTCGCATGCCCTCTGGCTTTGCAGTCAGGGCTACTACCTGCGCCGCATTGAGGGCTGCTGGGAGTGGTGCGAGAACCCGCTGATAGATCCGTGGTCTGCGCCTTGGGCGGGCACCCTGCTTGCCCTGACCTTGAGTAGCTACGCCTTGGGCGATGACCTTGAACCCTGGGAGGGCTACCACCAATGATGCACTGCCCTCACTGTGGAAAGCCCATAGACCCCCTGGCGCTGCGGATGGCCAGCGGTGCCCACAAATATCCCGAGCTGGTGCAGCAGGGGTTGGGGCACCTGTGGGTGGGGCCTGGGTTTAACGACTTTGCCCCCCAGCTCATTGCCGGGGCGGTGAAATTTTTGAAGAAGCGCGAGCTGCCCTGCGAGCGTGGCGACGCGATCAACGCAATCCGCAACAAGGTGCGCGGCCACGACTGGGGCTACTTAGAGCAGCGGTTTGAAGAGGGTGCACCGAAGGCCGATGGGGCCGTGGGCGAGGGGGCTAGCGCACCGCCCCCCCGACCCATGCCCCAAGCCGAACCGTGGAAGCCGATTTGGGAGATTGCCGATGAATGATGCCGATCGCAAACGCCTAATGGGCTATCCAAAGGCGGTGCTGATTGATTGCCTGCTTCCCCGGCTGCTTTTCGAGATCGATTGGAGAGAGCTAGAGATCAAGGCCATACTTCTCCGGCAGCGCACTTTACTTGCCAAGGCCCAGTCAATCACTGAGGCGGAGCGCACCGCAAGGATTGGTTCGGCCAAGTGGCTAAAGCTTGATGAAGAGTGGGAGCGGATTCAGCGAGAGCTGAGCCGGAGCGGCAAAAAGCTTGATGCATTGCTTGGGATAGATCATGACCGAACCTCTATCCCAGAGGATTGACCGCGCCCTGGGGTGGCTGGCGGCCAACCGTGAGACCGTCGCCCAGGCGCTGCCGCTGACGGTTGGCCCGGCCACCTACCTGCCCGGTTGCCTTGAAAAACTTGATTACTGGGTGGGCCTCTACCACCAGGGCCAGCTTAACAACCACCTGGCCACGGCCTACGTTTTGAACCCCTTAAGAGCCCTTTACCGAGGTGTTAACCATGGCTCAAACCAACCCTAAACAACCCGATCGCCGCAAGCTAATCGCCCTGATCCACGTTGCCAAAAAGCAGCTGGCCATTGATGAGGGCAACTACCGCATGATTCTCGACCGAGTCACCGGCAAACAGAGCTGCGCCGAGATGAGCCTAGCCGAACTCAATGCGGTTATGGACCGCATGACCCAGCTCGGCTTTGTGACCAACAAGCCCGACAAGAAGCCGGGCAAGAAGAAGCTCTCGCCCCCCAGCCGCCATAAGCCCGACTTCGACAAAACCCAGATCGACTTGATTCGCGCCCTGTGGATCAATGCCTACCAGGCTGGGGCGGTGCGAAACCGTTATGAAAGTGGCCTCAATGCCTTCGTAAAGCGAATGACCCGTGTGGAGAGGGTTGAGTGGCTGCGAGACCCCGCTGACTGCACCAAGGTGATTGAAGCCCTGAAGGCAATGCTCGAGAGAGCAGGGGGCACCTGGGAGCCTGGCCAAGTAAAGCTCAACCCCACCGCCGATGACTGAGAACCCGTGGCAAATACAGCACAGATATCGGATGTGTACTCGGAAAGCGCTCTATGACACCAAAACCTACGCCAAAAAAATCCGTCGCCGCATGCTTGCCCACGGCAAAGGCGACAGCAACCTCAGGGTCTACCGCTGCCTCTACTGCCGGGGGTGGCACATCGGCAACAGTAGCAGCCGCCGAGTTTAGCGACTGGTTGGTAATGCTCGAAGAAACCATACAGCTCAAGGGCTGGGCGGTGCATCATAGAGAAGAACCTCCGTACTATTGGGAGGTGCGAGAGCTCCGGCTGCTGGTGGGTCTGAGGGCTGCGGCCCTGGTCAGCCTCTACGAAGAGCACGGCTGGGAAAAACCTGTGGCCGAGGCGTTTTTAGACAAGTGGCTAGCCAGCAGCGCTAGCGAAGTGAGCACCTATCTGAGCTGCCTCAACACGGCAGCCTTGCAAGAACTGACCCACCGAGTGATGAATGCTAAGGAGGCCAACCATGGCCAGGGACAAGACACTAACTGAGCTACGGGAGATTTTAGGCCCAGAGGCAACGGCTAAAATGCAGCGCCACTTTGGTGGTCAGCGCCTCTATGTGCCGTCGGCGCTGACGCTCTTTCACCCCCTGGTCGAGGCGCTGGGCTTTGACTTGGCAGGGGCGTTGAGCTACCACTATGGCGGCAACCAGCTGCTGGTGCCCTCTGACCCAGTAATCGACCGGGAGGAACGCGACAAAGCCATGGCCGCAGACCGAGCGGCGGGCATGGAGATTAACCAGCTAGTTCAAAAATATAGGATCGGTTTTCGGAGAGTTCAGGCTATTCTGAAGCAGGCCCAAACGCTCCGCGAATAGGGCACTAGAGCGCCTTACGCCAACCCTCGATCGCCCCCAAAATTAGGGCAGTCGAGGGTTTTTGATTTTGCTGCATACCCTGCTTCAGGTGCCGGTAGAAATAAACGATGGGGCTGTTGCCATCCCCACCGAGTTTTTGGTGGCCGCTGGGTTTGGGGCCATGCTGTGGGCCTTTAAGTGGCTGGCCGCTCGCGAGTTTAAGCGCTTTACCGAGGTGCTTGAGAAGCACGATCGCGCCATTGAGGTGCTGCAAAAGAGCGACAGCACTCAGCAGATTGACCTGGCCCAGATTGCCCGACTAGAGGCCAACCAACAGCAGATACAGAAACAGCTGGCCCGTGCCGACAAAGACCTCGCCATGCTGCCCAAACAGAGCGCCACCCTAGAGCGGGTGCTCGAAGCCCACGGCCAACTCAACGAAAAAGTGCAGCGGCTGGAGAATGTCAAGTTTGCGCTCAAACAGGCCCAAGAGCTGCTGCAACAAACCCAAAAAGACGTGCTGCAACTGAAGGCGGAAATTGCAGCCGGATACATCACCGAAGAGAAATACGTGCGGGAAATGACCGTGCTCACCAGCCGCATAGACGCCGTTTGGGAGCGCATGGATCAATCTCTCGGAGCCCGCCGCCGACTTTTAGCAGGCCCAGCCAATGAATAGCCCCGACCTAGCCCGCGCCAAACAACAAGAGGTTCGCGCGCAGATTTTGAAGTGCCTCGATCGCGAACGCCCCCGGCAAGTGGCCGAGAGCATTGTGCTGCGCAGCCTGCACCAGAGCGGCATTCCCCTCGGGCGCGAGGCCCTGGGGCAAGAGCTGAGCTACCTAGAGGCTAAAGCCCTGGTTGCCCACACCGAGGTGCTGTGGCGACTGCTGCCGTTGGGCGTGGACGTGCTAGAGCACAACGTGCCCGATATTCCCGGCATCCCTGTCAATGGGGCGCTGAGCCCTGAAACGCTGGCGTATCGGCAAGAGGTGCGGGGGCGGCTGCTGATGGCGCTCTACTTTGCTCGGCCCCACGGGGCTACGGCGGCGCTGCTGTGGCGAGCGCTGGATGACAGCGACCTGCCCGTGAGCGACAAAGAGCTGAGCCGCGAGGCCGCTTACCTGGCCGGGAAGAACCTGATCGCCATTGAAGGTGAGGTAACGGCAGGCGGCTGGAGTGCCGTGCTAACGGCCACTGGTGTGGATGTGATGGAGTACAGCATCACAGCGCCTGCTGGTATTCGCCTGATCGACAAGTACTGGGAGGGCTAAGGTATGCCCAAGCGCAGCGCCATCCTACAGCTACCTGAAGAGATTCGCGAAGAGCTAGACCGTCGCCTGGTGCAGAGCGGCTTTGCTGGCTACATTCAGCTGTCTGAGTGGCTGGCTGAGCAGGGTTTCCAAATTGGCAAATCGAGCATACATGTATACGGCTCTGAGTTTGAGAAGAAGCTGGGGGCGCTGCGGATTGCCAGTCAGCAGGCAAAGGCGATCGCCGAAGCTGTGGGCGATGACCAAAACGCCATGGGCGAGGCGCTGGTAAACCTGGCGCAGGAAAAAGCCTTCCAGGTGCTGATGGACATGCAGATCAACCCGGACGAGCAAGACTTTGCCAAGCTCACCCGCTCGATTGCCGAGCTGAACCGGGCGGCGGTGCAGCAGAAAAAGTTTGCCGAAGAGGTGAAAGCCAAGGCCCAAAAGGTGGCCGACGAGATCGCCGCCGACGCTGGCAGCAAGGGCCTCAGCCCTGAGTTTGCCGCGCAGATTCGAGCCAAGGTTTTGGGGATAGCAGGATGAAGATCGGCCTATTCAGAAAGTATTTGCTCAGCAAGGCCGACGGCTCGGAGCTTGACCCCCAGGCCAAGTATTTCGTGATTCGCTACGATGCCGCCGCAGAGCATGGGGCTGCGGGGCGGGCGGCCCTGCTGGAGTATGCGGACAAAATTCAGGAGGATTGCCCAGAGCTAGCCCGAGACCTGCTCTCTGAGCTGAGAGAAGCGCCGGAAAAAGATATTCGAGTGCGGGCTTTGTTTTTACTGATGAGGGGGGCGTGACGATGACGATCCCCCCCACCGAGATTCCCAAGAGCCTGCTGGGCGATACCCCAGAGGCGGTGCTGTTGCCCTACCAGCAGCAGTGGATTGCCGACGAGTCGGGCTTCAAGATCTACACCAAGTCGCGGCGGATTGGGGTGACCTGGGCCGATGCGGCGGGAGCGGCCCTGCTGGCGGCCCAGGCCAAAGGCAAGAACACCTTCTACCTGGGCTATGAGCGCGATATGGCCCGCGACTACATTTCTACCGTGGGCGAGTGGGGGCGGGTCTATGCCCTGGCCTGCTCTGAGGTGGAGGAGGTGGAGGAGATTTTTCGCGACGGCGACGAGGATAAATCGATCAATGTCTTTCGAGTTCACTTTGACTCGGGCTATCGGGTCGAGGCGCTTAGCTCTACCCCCCGCAACCTGCGAGGCAAGCAGGGCGATGTAGTGGTAGATGAGGCGGCATTCCACGACGAGTTTATGGAGGTGCTGAAGGCGGCTAAGGCGCTGCGGATTTGGGGTGGCCGGGTGCGCTGCATCACCACCTACGATGGCATCGACAACGCTTACTTTGACCTGGAAAAAGACGTGCTGGCGGGCAAGCTGCCCTACTCGCGCCACTTCACCACCTTCTATGACGCGATCGCCCAGGGCTTTTTCAAACGCGTTTGCCTGATGACGGGGCAGACCTGGAGCCGCGAGCTAGAGGCTGAGTTCATTGAGCAGACCCTGGCTGAGTTTGGCGACGATGCCGACGAAGAGCTGCTGTGCATTCCCTCCAAGAGCGGCGGCAAATACTTCCCCTCGCTGCTGATTGAGCAGGCCATGGGCGAGGCCCCGGTGCGGCTCTACGCCTGCAAGGATGGCTTTGCCAGTAAGCCTGAGGTAGACCGGGTGAGCGCGACACAAGACTGGCTGAAGGAGGTGGTTGAACCCATCCTTGAGGCCCGGTTAAACCCCAGCTTAAAGAGCTTTTACGGCATGGACTTTGGCCGCAGTGGTGACCTATCTGTACTGCTGGTGGTGCAGGTGTTGCCCAACCTGGCGCGGCAGTCGGTGGTGGGGCTAGAGCTGCGCAACGTGCCCTTTGAGCAGCAGCGGCAGATTCTCTTTTGGGTGGTGGAGCGGCTGCCCCGGTTTATGGCAGGGGCGATGGATGCGCGGGGCAACGGCCAGTACCTGGCTGAGGTGGCCATGCAGCGCTTTGGCGTCACCCGCATTCATCAGGTGGCGCTGAGCCGCCCCTGGTATGCCGAGAACTTTCCTAGGTACAAGGCGGGCATGGAAGATCAGCGACTGCTGCTGCCCGCCTCTAGTGACTGGAAGGACGACCACCGCCTGGTGGAAGTCGATAAAGGGATTCCGCTGGTGCCCGATCGCAAAACCGAGGGCACCGACGGGAAGCAGCGCCATGGCGACAGTGCGATCGCTGGGGTGCTGATGTGGTTCGCCAGCCTGCACGAAGGCAGCGAAATCGAATACGCCAGCGTGGGCCAACCCCGCCTGGGCTACCAACTCAACGACTTTGTCTTATGAGCTGCTTAAAAAACTGCACCAGCAGAGGCGATGAAAAATGCTTGGTCGCCTGTTTCAGCCTTAACCCCGACCCCCAAGGAGAACCCTATGAACCCCGTCCCCTTTCTGATGCGCTTTGTCAGCGGCTGGCCTGCCATTCAGGCCGAGATCAACAACTTTGCAGTGCGTCGGGGCTTGCCCACCTTTAACCGAGAGCCCAAGCGCTATCGCTTTCATGGGTGGGGCACGGTGGGGTTTCCGCCCCAGCTGGCCTGCAACATCACCTACTTCCATGGGCCTGATGCCAGCAACGGCGTGCCCCTCGACCTCAACAAACGCTTCTACGGCCAAGGCTACGTTTTCCCCAACGACGCCCTGTTGGCGGTGTGGGGCAACGGCGACCTGGCCACCATTAACCAGCAGCTGCACCCCAGCCTGGCCGAAGCCAAAGCCGCCCTAAATGAGCAAGCCGATGCCCTGGGCGTGTTTGACTACGCCACCGGCCTCTACTGGGCCGCCCCGCCCCGCGAGTTTACGAGCGTGGAGCAAGGCCCCCACGCCAGGCGAGAGAAGCTGCGCCTGGTGCTAGGGGCGCTGGGCCATCGGGCGATCGCCTACGGTGGTGCCCTCGACGACGAGTTTTAATTCAGCGATTGCCCACCCCAAAGGTTGCCCCATGCCAGTTCCTGCCAACCTAAGACAAGAGTTTGCCACCCTAGAGAAAAGCTTTCTGAGCTTTATGGGCTTTTTTGGGGGGCAGGGCTTTGTGCTCACCAACCCCGATCGCACCCTGCAAGCCCGTGGCGGTGGCCAGGGCCTGCTGCTCTACGACCGGGTGCTGGAAGACTGCCATGCCCACGCGGTCTTTCAGCAGCGAGCGTTAGAGCTGGTGAGCCGTGACTGGCGGGTTGAGGCGGCCAGTGAGGATGCCGCCGATGTGAAGGCCGCCGAGCTGGTAGATGCCCAGCTTGAAGCCCTGGGCGTACGTGACTACCCCCTGGCTAAGGAGTATGGGGTGCAAGGCTTTGATGGGGTGGCGCTGAACTTTTTGGAGGCCACCCCCAAGGGCTACGGGGTGGGCGAAGTGATGTGGGCCGCCGATGGCCGCGAGATCTTTGCCGCTGAGCTTCGCCATAAAGAGCAGCAGCGGTTTGGCTGGGTGCTAGGCGACGGCGGCTGGGAGCTGCGGCTGATCACCGACGCCACCGGCACGCGGGGCGAGGCGATACCCCCGCGCAAAATTGTCTACCATAGCCCCACGGCGCGGGATAGCAACCCCTACGGCCTGGGCCTGTGTAGCAAGGTGTTTTGGCCGGTGTTTTTCAAGCGGCAGAACATTCAGTTTTGGCTCATCTTTGCCGACAAGTTTGGTAGCCCGACGCCCGTGGGCAAGTACCCCCCTGGCACCAGCGACCCCGACAAACAAACCCTGCTAGAGGCCCTGGCCAACCTCACCCAGGGGCTGGCCACCACCGTGCCCGAGGGCATGCTGATTGAGTTTTTGGAGGCGACCCGAAGCGGCAACGTGACCACCTATGAGGGGCTGGCCCGCTTCATGGATGAGCAGACCAGCGAGTGTGTGCTGGGCCAGACGGGCACCACCAACCAGAGCGACGGGGGTGGCAGCCGCGCCCGCGACGAGGTGGCCCGCACGGGCATGATGGCGCTGATTCGAGCCGATGCTGACCTGTTGAGTCGCACGCTCGATCGCACCCTGATTCGCTGGATTGTGGATGCTAACCGCCCCCTGCTGGGCGAGGGGGCCAGGCCGCCCCACTTTCGCTGGGTGTTTGAAGAAGGCGAGGATCTGACGGCGATCGCCACCCGAGACAAGCTGTTGTTTGACATGGGCTTTCGCCGCACCCCGGAGAGTGTGGCTGAGGTCTACGGCGATGGCTATGAGCTGGGGCAGGGGTCGGGGGCCTCGGATGAACTCCAAGACTCTGCCAACCCAGAGCAGGCATCCGAGCCACTTCTAGAGGCCACTGCTGACGTGCAGGCCACGGCACTCAACGGTGCGCAAATTAGCAGCCTGATGGAGTTGGTGCAGGCGGTGGCTAATGGGCAGCTGCCGATCGAGAGTGCGGTGCAGCTCATTCAAATCAGCTTCCCCATGGTAGATGAGGCGCGGGCAAAGGCACTGCTGACGCCGACCCAGGGCTTTGAGCCGGTGAACTTGAGCGATGCATTGCCCCTAGAACCCTCACCCCCTAGCCCCCTCTCCCAGGGAGTAGAGGGGGAACTGGAGCCAGAGGGTGATGAGGTGGAAATGGCTGAGCCCACGTTTGCCGCCCCGCCCTTTGCGACGACGACGGCAGATCTGTTTACCCAGCGCCTGGGCCAAGAGGCTAGCCCCGCCATGGCGGGCATGCTGGAGGCGCTGCGCCAAAAGCTGGCTGAGGCCGACAGCCTGGAGGCGTTTAAGATCTCCTTAAACACGGCTTACCCCGACCTCGACGACGGCGACCTGGTGCAGCTGCTGGCCGAGGCCATGGGCGCAGCTCGACTGGCGGGCATGTACGAAGCACAGGAGGGGCTGTGAGCGAGACTTCCCTTGAGCGAGAGCTGACCCTCCACAACGTGCGGCAGCAGGCGGCGGCGATGCCCCACGACGTGTTGGTTGACCAGTTTGTGGCGCTGCTGAATTGCTACTTGGTGCAGCAGACCATGCTCGATACGGTGCTGGGCCAGGTGCAGGAAGCCCAGCGGTTGCTGAATCAATTTGGGGACATCCATGGCCATTGACGATCGCTACCGCACGCAGCCCTTTGGTGAGGCCCTGGAGTTTTTGCGGGGCAAGATTAACCTCGACACCGAGAGCTGGCGCGACATCTCGGGCGACGAGGCCGACGCATTTTTTACGGTGGCCGGGGCCAAGGGCAGTCTGCTCTCTGAGCTGCGGGTGGCAGTGGATGATGCCATTGAGCGGGGCGTGCGCCCTGAGGAGTTTCAGCAGACCTTTGAGCGCATTGCCGAAGGGTGGGACTACAACGGCGACGCGGCCTGGCGCAGCCGCATTATCTACCAGACCAACCTGCGGGCCGCCTACGGGCGCGGGCGCGATGAGTATCAGCAAGACCCAGCGGTGCAGCGTCTACAGCCTTACCTGCAATACCAGCACAGCGACAGCCGCGCCCCGCGCCCCAACCACATCGCCCTCGATGGCGTGGTCTTTCGCGCCGACCAGGTGCCCTGGGCGCTGCCTGCTGGCTATGGCTGTGGGTGCCGCTATATTAGCCTGAGCCAGCGCCAGCTCGATGCCCAGGGCTTAGCGGTGAGCAGTCTGAAGAAGGGCGACACCGTGCAGGTGAACATGCCCGATGGGCGCACGGTAACCACCACCCTGCGCCCCGACGAAGGCTGGGATAGGCAGCCTGGCCAGGCGCGAGGGGCCAGGCGACAAGAGCTAATTCAGCGGGTGATCGATCGCAGCCCGCCCGAGATTGCCCAGCAGATCCGGGCAGCGGTGGATGGGTTTGAGCCGCAGGCAAAGGCCCCATTGGCTGTTAGCGATGTAGTGCGCGAAGACCCCAGGCAAATCTTGAGCGAAGAAGAAATTCGGCGTAACCCATCTATGCGCCTACGTGGGGATGACTATCTCTTTCGCATCTCTGCTGGCAATGTTGACGGAAGCGATACCGTTGTACGGGTAACAATTAGCAAATACAGTTTTGACCAAGCCTATAGCGTAAATTTCGATGTCAATGGCGAATACAGTGCCACCAACGAAGTTAGAAAGGAGGCCTCAACGCTCATCGCTAATCAGGTGCGGCGAGTATTTGAGCAGCATCTTCAGGGTGTTAAAAACGGCACCAAGTTTGAAACTGCTGCCGTCACCTCCGACACTCGCGGCGCATTTAGAGAGGCCCAATATGCTAGGTTTGGCTTCTCCTTTGGAGACGGTGCCACAAGCCCGACCATTGGCACAGGGGTCGATGATACAGCCGGGGGCACCCAGTACGGGGTTGTAAAAGACGGCAAGTTAATCCCCACCGATGACAACTTCAAGCGTTTTAACAAAGCCCAGCTTGCCGAATACCGATCCGCAATTCGGCAAGCTATGCGTGAAGCTATTCAGGAAGCACGGAGGCAGCAATGAACTACGACGACTTATACGCCAATGGCGAGCTGACTGACGCTGGTCTAGACTACGCGCTTGAGGTTGACGGCTCAGACGATCGCACGCTCCCCAACGATATGCCCGCCGAGCTGAAAGCCCTGATCGAAGAGGCCATAGCTGCGTTTGACGGCAAGTTTGCCGAGGCATTTTCCAATGGCTGACTTAACGATTGACCTTGGCAACAACCAGGTAGCCAACGCCCTGGCCGCCACCCTGCGGCTCGATCGCCTCACTAACCCTCAGCCTCTCTACAAAGCCTGGGCACAGTACCTAGAGGGCTTAGCCGTCACCGCCTACCGCACTGAGACGGCCCCCTTTGGTGCGGGCTGGCCCGCCCTCAAGCCCGCCACCGTGGCCCGCAAAAAAGGCCCCGGCATATTGCGCGAGAGCCGCAACCTATTCGACAGCACCGTAGGCCAGGTGCTGCCCGACGGTGCCCAGGTGGGCAGCAACCAGAAAGTGGGGGAATATAGCCTGCTGGCCATCCACCAATTTGGGGCACCCCGCCGTAACATCCCTGCCCGCCGGGTGCTGCCGATGGATGACCAGGGCGAGGTGCTGCCCGAGGCAGTTGAGGAGCTGGTGGATTTAGCGCAGCGCTACATCCTATTTGGCTAGCCCACTCAGAATGCCCAGGAAGTCCCTTGGGTGGGGGGAGGGGTTTCCATCTCAGCACGCAGACAGGTGTACTAGGCTAGAGAAGGCCTCGATCGCGATCCAGAAGCCCGGCCATGCTAGACACGAACTCCGCTTTAAAGATTGTTGCCCACCAGCTTGATGTTGATTTTCTCACCGAGGAAGAACGGGCGCTGCTGAGACAGCGGTTTTGCCAGGCTTTCTCGGCTGAGGTGCTGAAGCAGATCGCCGATTTTCAAAATTTGAACTCTGCACCCGATCTCTCATGCCTCAGTATTCGCAAGCTCAAGCAGCTGGCCAAGGAGAAGGAGATACCCAGTTACGGGGTGTTGACCAAGCCCCAGCTGGTGGCGGCTCTGGCGGCGGCTCTGGCGGCGGCGGAGCTGACCCAGGGTCAAAAAACCTAAACAAAGTAGGTTGCTTTCTTGGCCAGCGAGTAGTTTACTGGCAGCACTCGTTTGCGCTTGGCGGCATGGACTCTGGTGAAATCAACAACGACCTCCTGATCAACCCTGGGGTAGACATCGGTGAGGGCTCTCAGGAGCTGCTTACCATGGCTCGCATTGGCAGGGCAGAACTCAAGCGACGCTGGGCCGCTGGACATGGAAACTACGTTTTGGTTAAGTGGCGCGCCAGCGGATTCCAGCGCCAGGTGCTAGATGGCCTGGTGGGCAAGTTCTATGGGCAAACTGACCTGAGGGGCATAGACCTATCTGAAGCCGACCTCAACGGCGTAGACCTCAGCTACTGCGATATGTTTTCGGCCTCTCTGCAAAATGCCAATCTCAGCAAAGCTAACTTGAATCACACCTGGCTGTCAGAAACGGATCTCAGAGGTGCCAATCTCAGCTGGGCATCCATGGATGGAGTCTTGATAGATAACGCTGATTTCAACAATCGCACTACCATGCTGGGCGTAAACCTGGCCAAGGTTGACTTTACCCTGGCTTGGCCATTACGCAGCTTCGCTTTTAACCAGCAGCGCATAGCTGACCTCAAAAGCCGCTACCCCTTTTTCGCGAAGTTTCTAGAAATCACTACAGACTATGGGCGCTCATTCCCTAGGTTCTTTGGCTGGTGCCTGGTAACGGTTGTGCTGTTTGCCCTAGCCTTTAGCCCTGACAGCATGATCTCAGAGCCAGGCTTTTGGAACGGACTCTACTACTCAGCAGCAACCTTCACGTCTCTTGGGGCAAACCTCTACGCAGTTTCTCCAATGGCAAAGGTGCTCAGCGTCGTTGAAGTATTCCTGGGCTATGTAATGTTAGGCCTACTCGCAACCATGATTGCCAAGCGTGTGCTGGTTGATTGAGCGAAGAGAGGAGCTGGTGCAGCGATCGCCGACGAGCAAGGAGGCCTTGATACCCGTCTTTAGCGCCTAGCCCCGCGAGGGGCAGCGCAAAGCCCTCGGTGTTTTGGCACCGGGGGCTTTTTAGATCTCGGCCTCGGCCTCGGGGAAATCTTCGGCGGGAACGTAGCGAATCTCTAGGGTGGCCAGGTGGGGCGCGATCGCACTCCAGTTGTCTTCGGGCTGTAGGCAGTCGGTCAGCAAATCAGCATTGAGCACTAGAGTTTTGTCGAGCGTTTCTAAAGTGCTCAAACATAGACCAGGGGACAGGACGGCGGCGATCGCGTCATGGGTCGCTTGGTCGGGCAGCACTAGGTAAAAGCCTTGCAGCCATTCTCGCTGCTGCTGAGTAAATCCGCCGGGGCCGGGTCGAAGGTGCGTTCGCAGCAGCGCCCGAGCCTCTGCGTTGAGGGTGGTGTACGATTTGCCAGGGTTGGTGCTTAGGTGGCTGTGGAGTTCAGCAGGAGTCATAGGGTAGCCAGTGCAGCAGCGAGAGTATTGAGGCGCGATTCAAGAGTTGCTAGATCTACGGCTTCTCCGACAGAGTAGTAAAGCAGCCTTGAGCCACTAAGAATCCCCGGCACGCCGTAAACAGTTGTGGCAAAATCACGGGGATTTTGAGAGTTGACGGCAATCGAGCTAGAAGACTGATTGCACCTGAATGTGTAGCTGGTAGCCCCACTTCGGCTGGTGCCAATTAGGCCTATCCCCGAAAACGCTCCATGGGTAGTCGCGAATGAATTTCTGCTCCTACTCCTTATGGTGCTGCTGAAATAGATTAGGCAATTTGAGGCGGGAGTGGGAGAGCCGTCATCACCGATGAGTACTTGGTTGGCAGTGTTCCCGCTGGTGCGGTATACCGCCTGGTGGTAGTTATCTTGCGGATCTGCATTTGTGTTTCTGTTCACGCCCAGATACTTAGAGGCTGCATCCCCAGCTAACCCAGTAGCGCGGCTTCGGTCGCCCGCCACAAAGCCAAAATTCGTAGGAGCTGGCATGGTAGCCATTAGCGGCACCAGTGAGCCAGCCAGTGTTCTTGCGCCCCCCAGAATGCAAGCAGCTTTTAACTTCGAGAGATTCCCGTCAGCTTTTAGACCTACAAAGAAAGCGTCAATCGCCTGCCTAGTCGAGGTTTCCAGCGCTTGACCATCGGTAGCTTCAACCGCTGCAATGTAAGTTGCAGCGTCAGGATCATAGGGAGATGTTAATGCAGCTCGCCCTGCACCCAGCAAGAGCATCGACATCCCTACACCTCCGCATAGACTAGGAAACCATCGACCGAGACAGCGGCAGACAGCTCCAGGTTGAGCAGCGCTCCAGCGACAGACTCAAACCAGCCAGCGGGGTTGTAGGGCATTGTAAAACCAGAGTTGGCGGTCAAGGCCATTTGCCCAGAGAGCGCAGCGCCATCGGCACCAGACTCAAACCGCACATTGACCGACCCGGCAGAGATTAGTATCGCCGCCAACACGCGAATGCGCTTGCCACTGACCGCTGCGACCAGGGTATTGTTGCCGCTGGTCGCCACGTCGATCGGAGCGTATTTGGGCACAGAGCTGAAGGGCGGCTGATAGTCTTGCACGGGGCAACCTCGGTTGATCGACTTGGGCAACTGCGACTACTCTAAGTTAGAGCGGACGGGGGTTTGAGGCGAATTGAAGCGCCTTGGCCCCTATTTTTGTGGGCGGCAGAATAGGCGCAGTCAACACGAGCGCTACATGGCACGCCTTCCCCTGGCCACCCCTGGAACCTTTACCGATCAAAACGGTACGACCGTCGCTTTTACTGAATGCGATCTCATTGCCAGCGCCGCTGCCTACGACCCCACCAAGCACGAAGCCCCGGTGGTAATTGGCCACCCCACCCACACCGCCCCCGCCTACGGCTGGATTAAAGACCTGGTCTTTGGCGAAGGCGGCCTGGTGGCCGAGGCCCACAACACCGTGGTGGAATTTGCCGAGCTGGTGAGTGGCCCTTTCAAAAAGCGCTCTGCCCGGTTCTACACACCGAACTCTCCCCGCAACCCGGTGCCTGGCGTTTACTACCTGCGCGATGTGGGCCTGCTGGGGGCGCAGCCACCGGCCATCAAAGGTCTGCGCGATGTGGAGTTTGCCGAAGAGGGCGAGGGCGATGTGGTAGAGGTCGCCTTTGCCGAAACCTCTGATTGGACTTTGGCCAAAGTGTTTCGCGGCCTGCGCGACTACCTGATCGAAACCGCAGGCGTGGAGAAGGCAGACAGCATCATCCCCGACTGGGCGGTTGAAGAGGCGTGGATGGCATCCATGCAGCCCACGGCGGGAGCCGATGTGATGTTTGCTGAGCAAGATTCCCCTAAAGAAGAAACGGGGAATGAAGACGCGTCTGGGGGCGGCGAATCTGTCGCCCCTGCCGTCGGCGTTCCCACCAACCCACCTACTGAGCAAGCCGAAACCATGCCTACCGCACTAGAAGCCCGCGAAAAAACCGTGGCCGATCGCGAAGCCGCCCTGGCCGCCCGCGAGGCTGAGTTGGCTAAAGCCGAGCACGTTGCCTTTGCTGAGGGCATCAAAACCAAAATTCACCCCAGCCAGCAGGGCACGGTGGTTGACCTGCTCTGCCATCTGGATGGCCGCCACCCGAGCGAGGTGGAGTTCGCCGAGGGCGAGACGCCGTTAGAGCGGTTTAAGGGGCTATTAAATGCCCTTCCACCCTTGGTGGAATTTGGCGAGGTGGCTGGGGCTACCGACACCGTTGACTTTGCCGAAGACCCGATCGCTACAGCCCAGGCCGCAACGACCTACATCACTGAGCAGCGGGCCAAGGGCATTACCGTCGCCCCTGACGAAGCCGTGCGCCGAGTTTCTAAGCGATAAGCGACAGGTCTGTCGCATTTGCCCAGCCTTGAACCCTAAACCCTAGACCCGTGAACCCCATGACCATGCGCACTGACGGATTAATCAAGGCCTATAACGCAGGCGGCGCAATTGGCGCTCGTCTGTTTGTCAAACCCCACAGCACGGCGGGGCAGGTCGTTGTTGCCGCTGCGGCCACCGACAAGATTATTGGCGCTACGACCGAGATTGCGTCGGCCAGTGGAGACAGGGTCGATGTTGCCCTCACTGGCATTGCTGAGATTATCTACGGCGGCACCGTGGCGGCTGGCGACTTGGTAACCAGTGACTCGGCTGGCAAGGCCGTGGTGGCCGCTCCATCGGCTGGCGTGAACAATCGCATTGGCGGGGTCGCCCTCACCGCAGGCGTTAGCGGCGACTACGGCTCTGTGCTGCTCCAGCCTGGCTCATTGCAGGGCGCGTAAGCCCTAGTTGATTGGTGGGCGGTGCCCACCCTACGCCCCATCTATCCCTAACGAGAACCCGCCATGACGGCCAACTATCCTTTCCCGATTAATAACGAGTACACGGCGGTGGCGATCGCCTATCGCAACACCGCGATGATTGCCGACGAGGTGTTGCCGATTACCCCCGTCAGCAAGAAGTTCACCTGGATTAAGCACACCAAAGAAGAGGGCTACACTGCCCCCGACGATAAGGTAGGGCGCAAGTCGCGGCCCAACCAGATCAGCTTTACCGGCACCGAGCAGACCGACAGCACCGAAGACTACGCCTACGACGACCCCATCCCGCAGGATGACATCGACGCCAACAACATCCCTGGCTACGACGTGGTGGGCAAAAGCACCATGTACCTGTCGAACCTGCTAGAGCTGCGCCGCGAAAAGCGCGTGGCCGATCTGGTATTTGACGCGGCCCAGTACCCCACTGACAACAAAGTCACTCTGTCGGGCAGCGGCCAATACAGCCACCCCGACAGCAACCCGCTGAACGATCTGCTGACCCGACTCGACGTGCCCCTGATGCGCCCCAACGCGATCGCCATGGGGCAAGACGTGTGGCGTGTGCTGCGCCAGCACCCCACCATTTTGGCGGCCATCAAGGGCACCGGGGCAGGCCGCAGCGCCACTGCCGGTGAGGCCGGGGTGATTGCCCGTGAGCAACTGGCCGAGCTGCTGGAGATTGAGGCCGTGCTGGTGGGCCAGGGATGGATTAACACCGCTGCCCGTGGGCAGACTCCCACCTTTGTGCGGGTGTGGGGCAAGTCGATCTCCATGATGTACCGCGACGTGCTGGCTGGCCCTCAGCGGGGTACCACCTTTGGCTTTACTGGCCAGTTTGGCACTCGCATTGCGGGCACCATCCCCGATCCCCATATCGGCATGCGCGGCGGGCAGATTACTCGGGTGGGCTGGAGCCAGAAAGAGATTATCAGCGCGGCTGACCTGGGCTATCTGATCTCCGCCGCCGTGGCGTAATGGCCACGCCTGGCCAATTTCCCTTCATCCCCCCTTTGACCTATGTACCGTGCCCTGACCGCCATCAACTTCGGCACCTTCCCAGATGTTCAGCCTGGGGAGTTGATCGACCTTACCCCCGAGACGGCTAAGGAACTGGTCGAGCTGGGCGTGGTTGAAAGTTTGGCCGACGACGAAAGCGCCACCGCCGGGGCGTCACTCCCCCCGGTTTCTTTATCCCCACCATCTGATGGAACCGACGCGGCCCTGCCAAAAGGGTCGTTCCTTATCAACCTCAATAACGCCTGGCATGACGAACTGATGCAGCTGCCTCACATTGGCAAGGCGGTGGCCGCCCGCCTAGTGGCAGCTCAACCCTTTGCCACATTGGACGAGGCGCAGAGGGCCTCTGGCCTAAGCGCCACGCGCTGGGCTGAAGTCCTTCCCCTGGTGACGCTATGAAGCTGCACCCTGGCGACGTGATGCTAGCCTGCGCCTCCATTCTGGCCGTGACCATTTTCTTTGCCACCGCCATTCTGGTGCGAGCAGAGACCCCCGCCCGAGACCAGTTCCCTGTACTTGCCCCGAGACCATGACTAACGACCTCCTGACCGCTGCCGTACTGATTATCGCGATCGCCATCATGAGCGCCTCTATGGGCATGATGTTCGGCGCAATGTATGAGGGCTTCTTGGCCCGCAAAGACGATCGCGGCGAATTCCCTAGCCGCAGAGTTGGTGGGGGAACCCGCGCCTTCGACGACGACGCCCAGGCCGACAAGCGCGGTGAATTTCCTGGCCAGCGCCGGGGTGGGGGCACCCACGCCGTTGAGGAGTTTGAGATTGCTGGCGGCGATCGCGGCAGTTTTCCCGGTAGGCGTCAGGGCGGTGGCGGCGGCGACAACGGCGGCAGCGACCCTGCCAAGGTTTTTGATGAGTCAGAGATGGACACCCTAGAAGAGGACTACAGCGCATGAACAAAGCTCAACTGACCGAACGGGTAGCCGCCAACGCGGAGCTGACCCAGAAAGAAGCAGGCCGTGCGATCGACGCCATCCTTGAAGCCATCATGGGCGAAGTGGCCAACAGCGGCAAAGTCACCCTAGTCGGCTTCGGCACCTTCGAGGCGCAGCACACCAAAGCCCGCGAGGGCCGCAACCCCAGCACGGGTGAGCCCGTTCACATTCCTGCCAAGGTGCGGCCCAAGTTCAAGCCCGGCAAAGAGTTCAAAGCCCAAGTCGGCGGGTAGCCCCTCTCACCTATCCACCCCTCATCCCTCACCCCCGTGCCCTACGCCACCCAGTCAGAATTCATTGACGCCTTTGGGGAGCAGCTCACCATTGAGCTGACCAACCTCGAAGACCCGACCGCCACTGCGGTGGACAGCACCGTGTTCGATCGGGTGGCCGCCGACGGCGACAGCTTGATCGATAGCTATCTCAGTGGCCGCTATGCCCTACCCCTGGCCACCGTGCCGGGGGTGCTGCGCAGCCTGGCCCTAGACATCTACCGTTACAAGCTGGGCCACAACGCCCAGGAAGAAGATGTGCGTCAGCGGTATGAGGATGCCCTGGCCCTGCTGAAGATGATTGCCATGGGCACGGTCAACCTGGGCCTGCCTGCCACCGACGAAGCGCCTGGCCCAGGCCCGGTCGCCTACTCTGCGCCCAGGCCCATATTCAGCCGCGACACCCTAGGAGATTTTGGCGCATGGCCTTAACCGCTGATCAGATTGCCACCGCCCAGGCCGTGCTCAAAGACGTTCTCGACCCCATCAAGAGCCAGGGGGCGAGGCTTACCCTCAGCCCAGTGCTGCAAGGGCCGATGAGCAAGGGTGAGTTTCAAGTCTTCTACGCGGGCAGCACCAACACGCCGCCCAATAGAGAGACCTTTAATAGCGGTTTAAAGCAGGCTCGCACCCTGCGGTTTATCTGCAACCTGCTGCTAAAAGATCTACGGGACCCAGAGGCTGCGGTGCCGATTTTGGAGCAAGCCAAGACCCTGCTTACTGGTTTGCAACTGTTTGGCGAGCAGCCCTACAACACCTACGACGGGGCACTCTACCCCGCCACCGATAGCTTCCGCCAGCGCAACGACGAAGCCTTTTATTTTTACTCGCTAGAGATGCGGTGCGAGGTGCAAGACTACCTGCCCGCGCCCTACCTTCCCACCCCCGACTAGGAGACCCCATGGCCTACGAACTAGCTACTGGCAAAAACCGCGTGCTGACCGGTGCCGCGACGCACCTACCCACCCTGGGCCGCAAGACAGATGTGTTTGTGGCGCTGCTGCCTGAGGGGTCGTTCTCGGCCCCAGTGCAGCAAGAGCTGACCATCGCCACTGGCGGCGATGGGGGCACCACGCTGACGGTGACTGAGACCATCACCGCCAACATTCAGGCGGGCCAATACCTCATGTTCACCGACCTTACAACTGGGATTGAATATCTGGTTAAGGTGGCCACCAACGTGAGCAGCGGCAGCGCGATCGCCATTGAAGTCGCGATTCCTGGTGATGGCATTCCCGATGGGGCCGTGGCTCAGTTCCCCGCCTACATGTGGGATCGAAGTGCGGCTGACCTCGATCGCAGCTTCAACCGTTTCACCTTCTCTAACTTCAACACCGGGGGTGATGAGACCGGCATTGTCACTGGCGGGGCGCGCGGCCTGGCCACGCCCGGCATCTACCACCCCAAAAACGATGGTTATTTCACCGCGCTGCATGCGGCCAACAACGGTCGCTATGTCTACGTGCAGCGCATTACCGGCGACCAGGTGATTGAAGGCCCCTGCTCGGTAACCGCTGCCCCTAGCGCTAGCCCTTCAGATGGCGCGGTATCGGCTGATCTCACCTTTACCTTTGAGGGCAAGCCCACCGAGAAACTTAGCTCGGCTGATGCCTGATGACCTGGGTGCCCCTGCTGCGGTGTAAGGGGGCGATCGCCGTTGTCTGCACCCCCATTGATGGGTTCATCAAGGTCGCCATCTTGGCTATAGAGAAGGGCGACACCGACACCGCAGCCACCCTCATCAACACCGACGACGGCGCGAGATACCCCGTCCTTTTGCCCCCAGCGGGCGTTTACTACCGAGTTCTGCTAGAGAGGTTGCCCGATGCCCCTACCGTTTGATATTGAGCAAGCCGAGACCGTAGCGTTTAGCGCCTCTGGCTATGGCACCTTTGCCCTACCCAAGCTGGGCAGCGTCACCCCCGCTGAAGAGCTGGCCATCATCCCCATTCTCAAAGCGTGGGAAGAGAGCCAGGGCGAGGAACCCATGGTGCTGGTCTGGGTGGGATTGGCCACCATCGCACTCAAGCGCCTCTACCCCGACCAGCACACTAGCCAGACCCAAAACCTGCCGAAGGCGCTGGTGAAAGAGCTGGCCGATTTCTTGCTCAACGAACGCCGGGGCTGGGAGCCGATCGACGAAGCCGGGGGTGACGCTGAAAAAAAAGCCCCAACTGGCACCAGTACGAAGCCGAAGCGCGGGAAGCCTTTAGCCAAATCTACTGGCGAATCAGTGCCCGCTGGCCCCACCGATTCACCTCAGACCAATTCGGGCATACCCCTATAGGCCTGCTGCAGGCGGCTAGCAAGGCTGACCTGGTGCTGGCCGCGCGGGAGGCCGAGCCCCAGGCGGCGGCCACCGCTGCGATCTATCAAAGCCACAGCGTGAAGTGCAAGGCCCGCGACTTTAATGGCCCCGCCCAGTTGCTCTACAAAATGGAGGCCCGCGAGACGGTACCCGCTGCGGCTGCCCGGTTGTTTATGGAGTTGTTTGGTAAGGGCGATTTGCCTGGGTGGGTGGCGAGTGTAGTCGATCTGGAATTTATAAAGGCTGCCGCTGGTGACTGACGCAGAACTCCAACTCAAAATCTCCCTGGCCAAGGCAGGGCTGGAGCGCGATGCTGTAGCAGCGGCAGCGGTAATTCGCAAGCAGCTCGGCGACGTTGAGGCCGACATTACGCTGAAGGCTGACGACAAGGACGTAAAGCTGCTAGAGCGGGCGATCTCCGAACTGGCTGACGAAACTCTGGAGACTGCCCGCCGGGCTGAGCTGTTAAAGAAGGCTTACGGCCTCAGCGACAAAGAAGTTGAGCAGGTCACCCGCAAAATGCGGCAGTTAGGCGACGAAACCGCCAATGCCAAAAAAGAGGGCGACGGATTGCAGGGCGCGATCGCAGGTCTAGCAGCCGGGGCCGCATTTGCTGCGATCGACCTGCTGACCAATGCTTTGCAATCAGCTGGCCAAGCGCTGTTTGGTTTTGTGCAAAACACCTTGGCAGTCGGTGGTGCAGCCCAGCAGTCGGAGGTTGCGTTCACCACCATCTTGGGCAGCGCCGAAGATGCCCAAGCGCTATTGGGTGAGCTGAGCGATTTTGCCGCGACTACGCCCTTCGACCTGCCAGGGGTGCGACAGGCCGGGCAACAGCTGCTTGCCTTTGGCTTTCAGTCAGACCAGATTACCGAGAACCTGCGCCGCGTCGGTGACGTGGCCGCTGGCGTTAACACCGACTTTGGCGAGCTGGCCACCATCTACGGCAAGGCCAGAGTCGCCGGACGTCTGTATGCAGAGGATGTCAACCAGCTCACCGAGCGCGGCATCCCCATCCTTCAGGAGTTTGCCGCTCAGTTTGGTGTGAGCGAGGCCGAGGTCAAAAAGCTAGTTGAGCAGGGCAAGATCGGGTTTCCTGAACTAGAGCAGGCATTCATCAACCTCACCAAGGAGGGTGGAAAATTTGGGGGCCTGATGGAGGCCCAGAGCAAAACCATCCCCGGTCAAATCTCCAATATCAGCGACGGTTTTACTCGCCTGCAAGAGTCGCTGTTCAAAGCCGTGGAGCCAGCGCTCGCCGGGGGCCTCTCTACGATCAGCGCCATTCTGGCCGAGGCGGCAGAGCAGAGCGCTGGCCTCGACGTTTTGACCGATGCAGCTACGCGCTTACAAGCCGTGCTGACCGATAGCCCAGAGGTAGCCGAGGCCTTTGGCGGTGCCTTGGCTGAGATTGCCGATGCTGCGATTGAACAGCTCGCCGGGGTGCTTGATGCCATTACCGCCTTTGTCAGCGAAGAGGGCAACGTCGAGCAGGTTGCCCAACAGCTTGAAGTGGTGGCCGATGCCATCACCGCGATCGGCACCACGGTACAGTTCATTATCGCCCTGGCTGATGGCATCGCGCAGTTGCAAAGCAAGGCTGAGGCGTTGCCAGTCATCGGTGACAACCTCGATCGCTTCCTCAAATTCCCCACCCCCTTTGCCGCATTTACCGAGATTTTGCGTGCATTGGGTGAAGTGTTCACCATTCTGAAAGACCGAGTTCTTGAGGCTGTAGGGGGTGCGCTTGACGGCTTGGGGCGGGTGTTGCCAGCGGTACAGCCAGTAGTCGAGCAAGTGCAAAAATTACTGGGGTTCCTTCAGACTGATACCACGGGCTTCAAGGGCGCGTTTGATGGCTCAGTAGAAGGCGTTGACGAACTCAATGCCGCCTTTGGTGAGTACAAGAAAAAGGCTGAGGAATTCTTAAAGCCCGCCGCGCCCACCGTCGATACCGAGCCAGCAGAAGCCGCCCTCACCCGCCTGGCCGACGCCAACAAAGCCGCCCTAGACAAAATCGAAAACGACACCACCGACGCCAAAACCAACCTCCTAAACAGTGGCGCTGGCCAGGATGAGATTACAGCCCGTGAGCGCGAGTCTCTGGAACAGCGGGTTAAACAAAATGAGGACTTCCTAGCTCAACTGGCCGTGCTCCAGAGCCAAGGGCTAAAACCCGAAGAGGCCACAAAGGTAGCCCAGGCGATCGCCGATACCGAGAAAGCGTTGTCGGGCGATCGCCTCCGCATTGCCCAGACCGACACCAAAGCCCGCGAGGATGCCGCCAAGGCCCAAGAGCAATCGGCCAAAGCTGAGACCGATCGGGTTAAGAAGCTAGACGCCGATCGCAAAGCTGCCGCCGATGCCGAGGTCAAACGGCAGGCTGACATAGCCAAGGCCCGCGAAGAGCAAATCAAAGCGATTGAGGCCGAGGGTAAAGCTCTGGTGCGCAATGGCCAGCTCGCCATTGAAGCCGCCGAGACTCAGCTTCAATCGCTCGATCGCGTGGCCGATGCCCTCACTCGCCAAGCCGATCTGCTCAAATCCCAGGGCGATTTGCTGGCGGCAGTGGGCGAGTTGCAGGGGGCCATCAACGACGCCCGCGCCGACGGCCTGCGCGAAATCATCGGCGATGAAGACGCCAGCGACAGCAAAAAGCGCAAAGCTGCCCAAGAACTGCTAGCCCTCACCGAGCAGCGGTTCGCCGCCGAGAAGGCCCAGCTAGAGCAGAAGCAAGCCCTAGAGCTACAAGCCTTCGACCTCGGCCAACAACAGGCCGCCCTGGCCGAACAGCGGGCCATTCGCGAGCAAGAGCTAGGGCTGGCCAAACTCGAACTACAGCGCCTCGAAATCGAAAACGAGCGCACCTTGGCCGAGCTGCGCGGCGATGATAGCGCGGTGCAAATTGCCGATCGCCAGTTGGCCCTGCTCGACCAACAGGCCGCCGCCCAGGCCGACCTAATCGACTCGTTGCAGAAGGAGGCCGCGCTATCGCAGCAGATCGGGGCGGGCCAGCGTCAGGCGCTAGTAGCCCAGCAAGAGCAGCAGGATATTGGTCTGGCCAACCAGCAACAGGGTCAGGCTCGATCGCTCGATGATGAGGTCAGCGGCATTTCCCGTTCACTCGACCGCCGGGGCGATCGCCTGGTAGACCGGGCCGACCTACAGCAGCAGCGTGAGCTTACCCAGGCCCAAGGTGCATTGCCTGCTCTGCTGGCCGCCGCACGGCCCAACCCTCAGGTGCAGGCACTGGCGGGGCTAGAGTCTATTTCATCGCCAAGCCAGATCAACCTCTCTCAATTCGTGGCCCCAGTGGTGGCCGAGATTCAGGCGCTCGGCACGGCGGTCAACGCCCTGGCGGCCAGCCCGCGCCAGCTCACGGTGCAGACCCCCGATCCGGTGGCTGACACCTCCCGAATCTTGAGCGACGTGGCCAGGCAGTCCGCCCAGGGGGTGAACCCATGAGCACCCTCACTCTCACTGCCTACAGCTTCACCGCCACCCTCAGCCGCTTCGGCAGCGGCAACTTTCCCCGCGAGCGCATTGAAACCGCCGATCTCACCCGCACCGCCTACGGCAGCATGAACCGGCGGGGCACCAGTTACGAGCCTCCCCACCTGTGGCAGGTGACCGCCGTGGTTGACCTGGCCACCGCCGAGATCCTGCAATCTATGCATGACCTCTACCAGCTCACCCCTGGCTCCGTCGTCGTCGATGACCTAATTCGCCCCTACACCGAGCCATCGCCCCGTACTAGAGCACTCGCCACAAGCTCGCCAGCGGCGGTGACGCTGGGCAGCAACGTACGTTATTACGCCCGGTTTAATGCCGAGTTTCAGGGGGCTTTAACCGTCGAGAAACTGGGCAATGGCTGGCACAAGGCCACCTTCCAGCTGATTGAAACAACGAAGGTGGCCGCTGCATGAGCCTAGCCACCACCGTTAACGACCTCAGATCGCTCCGTACCCAGGTGCTCATCAACAACGGCACCGACGACCTCGACGTGTCGCCCGCCTTCGAGACCCTGCAACTCAGCACCGAGGTGTGGGGCGATCGCGCCTGGTTTGCCCCCCGTGGCACCCTGCGGCTGGCGGCCTACGTCGATGGCTTCACCGAGTCCTTCGATTGCCGGGTCAACCCAAGCCGATGGGCACCGCGTAACACCGTAGCCATCAGCCTGTGGTTTGGGTCATGGGTGCCGCTGCCGTGGCCGCTCAAAATTCTGCGCTACCCCAACCGCCCCTACCCCGGCAACCGTTTTATCGACCTGGAGCTGGGCACCGACGCCGACCTGCTCAACTACCGCGCGCCTGAGGGCGACCCCAGCGGCATCGAATACGGCACCAGCACCAGCGCCACGTTTTTAGTCAATGCGGCCCTAGCCAAGGCCGGGGCACCCGCCCTCACCGATAGCATTGCGGGCCTGGCCCTGCCCTTTAGCCCAGGAAAGAATCAAGGGGGCTCGTGGATGACCTACGCTGGCCAGGTCGCCTACGCTGGCGGGTATGTGCTCTGGCAGCAGGCCGATGGCGATGTGCGGGCCACCCCGCTCACTACCGAAGGGCTAGCCCCATTCGCCCATTACGTTGTGGGCCGCGACGAGGCCGACTACGTGCCCGAGACGGCGCAGGAGTCACCCCCTGAAGACGTGCGGGTGACGGGCACCACCTACTCAATAGATAGTGTCGGCAACACCTCAAACGTGACAGTGGATACGGTAGACGGGGTGACCGTGCGCACCACCGTCACCTACGCTGACCGCGACACCACCAGCCCCACCTACACCGAGCTGGTCGAGCAACCCGCCAATGTGGTGCTGCCCGCCATCTTCCCATCAACGACCTCGCTCATCACCGAGAGCGAGCTGACCCGTGATTGGGATTACGCCAGCATCACCTCCAGGCTCACCAGCGAGGTAGAAACGATTCGCAGGCCCGTGGCGGCCATCTTCCCTAACTCGCTGTTTGGCACACCGACCGCATTGGCGATCGAAACGCGCCGAACGATCGCTTACACCTACGACGCTGAGAGCACCGTCATCGCCCGCCAAACCACCCTTGAGCGGGCCGTCATTTCTGGGGTGACAGTGACTACGGCGATCGCCCAGATCACCATCGAGCGCTGGGAAAAAGTAGGGGCCGAAGAGTATACCTACAGCCGCACCCAGGTTAATCGCGATGGGTCGATTAGCCCGCTGCCGCAGCGACGCGGGGCCTCAACCAACAACACGCCCCCCGCCACCCAATACCGCCCTGCCGAAAAGCAGCGCACCGAGCGCCAGGTTTCTGGCACGGCCAAATTCACGTCGCCCGCGGGGAGTGGTTTCGCGGAGAAACTTTGGGCTATCACGCTGCCCGCTGGCATGGGTGTGAGCCATGCCCAATGCCGCGATCGGGCCAAGCTTTGGGGCAGCATTCGCCAGGGCCGACAGTTCGCCATCGCCTGGGCCGCTGACCTGGCCCAGGGCTGGCTTGAAGACTTTACCCCGGTGCGGCGCGTTGACTTCACCGTCGATGGTCGGCGCACTGCCTACCTAGTAGAGGCGCTGAATATCGCCATTGATGGGCGATCGGCGGCGATCGGGGGGCGAGGCATTGAGCTGGGCCTCGTGTCGGTGGATGCGCCCTTGCCGCCGCCGTCTGCCCCAGGCGATCCACCTACGCCAGATTTGCCTGAGCCAGCCCCGCCGTTTGATGTGGTGCTCACTGGAGAGGCGGTGGTGGGCCTGTCTGTACCAGTGCCTGTGCTCAGTGCTGCCATCACCGACAGCGTCACCGATATCCGATCAACTGCCGACGGCGACACCCGGATAACTGCCGACGACGATACGCGAACCTTACCGGAGTAACGCTATGGCCAATGTGAAAATCAACGATCTCAGCCCAGCGTCTGCTGTTACTGATGAGATGCAGTTTGAGGTCGATACTGGGGGCACAACTTCAGAAAAAGTCACTGGCTTACAAATCAAAACCTATGCTGCTGCGGGCGGGGGGGGTGGACTGAGTCTTGCCCATCTGGAGCGAAGTGCAGACTTGGCTATTGCAGCGTCTGGGTTTGAGTACATCCCCTGGGATGTAGAGGTCAAGGACGATAACGCCTACTGGAATTCTGGGGCCCCGACGCAAATCATTGCTACGGCGGCGGGATATTACAGCTACTCGTTTGTGGTAAGGGAGGCAGGGGTTCGAACCGGCATGGCCCTTTTTGCTATCAACAAAAATGGAAGTGCCTCCCTAGTTGAAGACACTAAATATCTATCTGGAGAGACCATAAACTTTGCAGTATCAGGACATCTGCTGCTAGAAGCAGATGACTATATCGAGGTCGGTCTCGCCAACTTCACCGGCTCAACTCTTACCATCACGGATGGAGTCATCGTTCCAACATTCATCTGGCAATATCTAGGAGCTTAGATGGCCACCGTTTATCCCCCTGCTTATGCTCAAGCATCTCTCGCTGGTGGCGTCGCCATCTTCGACGCTGGCACTGGCACCCCTACTGTCAAAATTTACGATGGAGCCACGTTACTCCTGACCTTCAACCTAAACAGCACCGCAGCTTTTGGCACACCCACGATGGCATGCCCCTCGATCGCCACAGTCACAGGTTTGCCCATCAGTGCCGTGGCTGTCGCCTCTGGCACAGCAGACAATGCCAAGCTGATTAGCCGTGATGGCTCCTACGAGGTCACAACAGACAGCGTCAGCGCAACGGATGACGGTGGGGCTATTCAGCTTTCTTCTTTGTCCGTGACTATTGGCCAACCCTTTGATTTGACCGGATGCACTGTTTCTCAACCCTGTAGCTAATGGCTCGACTCACGACCACCGGCTCTAATCGCACCGCCGACGCTGTTTCTACCAACGGGATCAGTGCTCGGCAGCGCAGCTTGATCGCCACCGCCCAGGCTACAGCCGCTGCCACCCAAGCCCAGGCCGAGGCAGAGAAAAAGGCCCGCGACCAGCCCATCACGGGCACCGCCACAGGCTACGACCCGGTGACCGGCGATTGGTTGGTGAGCACCCCAGACGGTGGCACCGTGCGAGCGCAGTCACTCACCAACGGGGCTCTGGTAGGCAAGCGGCTGCCGGTGCAACGCTTCGCGGATTCGCAAACCAGTGCAGTCAATGCACCACCCACCGACGCTGACCAGGGCTGGGTAGTCGGTGAACTGGAGGCATTGCAGCGAGATGTAGTTGCGCTGGGGGCGGTGCAGCTGCAACCCCGCGACCCAGATGGGGTTGCTGATGCCCGTTACGACGGCGACAAATGGCTCAACACTGAAACCAATGACCTTTCAATTTGGGTGCAAGAGACTGAGGACTGGCGGGCTGTGAGCGGCGGGGCGCAAATTATCTACGGCGAGGGCGACCCTAATTTGACCGAAGTGCCTTGGGTGCCTAACGCCTTCTACCACAACACGTTGATTGGGCGAATGTATGTCGCATCCCCGGTGGAAGATGGCAAATGGCTGCCAACCGGCACGATGACTTTTGATAGCGACAGCTACCCAGACGCCGGAGCCTTTTACCCTGGTGACCTCTACCAGGGAGACGATGGCGCGTTCTTCCGGCTGAAACGTAACGGCTTGTGGATCGTTCAGTGGTTCTGCCCGGACTGCGAAGAAGAGCCTGAAGAAGGGCCTCCAGGGCTTTGCAGCCTGGGCAGTTACCCCAACGATGAAGGCTATCCCCCAGGCACCCCACTCTGGTACGTGGCATGCAGCTAGGCTTCTTCTTCTCAACCACGCCCAGCGACTGGCACTTGGCCCCCAGACTGGTGGGCCAAATCGAGGCATTCTACCCTGAGGCAAAAATCCTTTGCCTGCCCGATGGCTTTAGCCCCGGGCCACTACCGGGCGCGATCGTTGGGGATGCCGCCGAACCTCTCAAGCAACCGGCAAGCATTCATCAATACAGCTATCGCCGTTGCACCCTGGCCCTGGCCCATCTAGATGGTTGCGAGGTGTTGGTGCAGCTCGATCCAGACACCTACCTGCAAAAACCCTTCACCCACTGGCCCCAGTCGCAGTGGGCAGGGAGCTTCATGGCCGTCCCTACTACTGGCCCACCCTTTCGTAAGTTCATGCATGGGGCACTATGGATGATGCGCCGCCAGCTGTTGCAGCAGTTGGTTGAGGAAAACCCATTTTGCCCACAGCACTACGCCCACGACAACAACACTCGCGCCGACGGCACAGCAATCGAAGATCGAGGCTTCTCTGAGGCGGTGCGGCTAGTCTACCCCGCTGATCAGTGGGCAGCCTGGGGCCAGCTCAATACCAGCGGACAGGTTCGTCCTGGGTGGGCAGCAGCACATCCCGTAAAAGAGCTTTAAGCACCCTTTAATTGCCCTTTCAGCCGGGCTCTGCCAGTCCAATAGTTTTACCCTTAGCAGTGCGCTAACATCCAAGGACTGTAGTTGAACAGTGTGCTAGCGATTCTCAATAAGGCCAAAAGCTCTTTGACTAAATGAACGGGAAAAATGAGATCCCATTCTGATCGATCTGGATCTCATTCAGCGCGATCCGCTACACCGGGCAATGGTAGTAGACGAGTGCCCGGCCAATGCCTGAAGTGTGATGAACGTATCCCGGCAGTTGTAGGGGGTCATCGTGGCCCCATCCTTTTCGTTCAATCCCAATGCAGTCGTTACGGTTGACCAGGCTCGTTGGTGGAAGTTTTTCTCGCTGATGATGCCACCTTTGGGGGCGCGAAATACCAAATCCTCTGGCAGGCATTCATCAGGCTTAATTGATTGCAATAGTTGCTGCAAACGCCCTGGGCAGGTGAACCAGCGTCTGACATTGGTCTTAGTTTCTTCGCGGCGTTCCTTCTTGCCTGACACTTCCACAATGCTTTCGTGGAAATGCACTTTGCTGCAATCGTCCGCTACGCTGCCCCAGCGCAAGCCAATAGCCTCGCAGGGGCGGCAACCTGTCCAAAACAGGAATTTCACAAAGGGAGCGTAGTGCTGATACGTAATGCCTTTGCCCTGACGAGCTTCAAAGGCTCCAATAATGCGATCGCGCTCCTCAACCGAATACGCCACAGGTGGCAGCGGCTTGGTTGGATCCAAAGCAAGATACATACCCTGGAAAGGGTTGCTCGCTACCAGCTTATGCTGGATTCCCCAGTTACAAGCGGCTGACAACTGCATCAGGGTACGACGAGCCTGAGATTGGGTGGTGGCTTTAAGCAATTGTTGACGAAACTTTAGCTGATCTACCAACCCATCCGTCTTACACCGACCAATGTGGGCGGTGACGGGGTCGTAGGTGCCGTTAATCGTCTTAGGAGAGGCGTTAGGCGTCAGGTACTCCACGTAGCGCTCCCAGAGCGTCAGCAGTTTAGACCCCGCCTTAGCCACCTTGTCAAGCGATCCAGAAGTGGGCTCATGGCTACAAATCTTGTACTTCTGGTAGGTCGAGTCAAACTCACCGTACTCGATATCTCGCTGCACCTCGAAGGCTTTATCTTGGGCTATTTTTCGATTAAGCGGCGTGTTGGATAGGCCCAGCGATACAAAATGGCGCTTCTCCCCATGGGTGAAGACCAGCTGTAACCGGTTGTTGGAGGTACGGATTGTGACGGAGCCTGACTTGGCTTTCCGATGCCTGCGTGTGGTGGTCGAAGTCATAGCGCTTCCCAACTGGGAATCGAGGATTGAGCGCATTGTACTTTATCTCAATCTTTATCTCAATCTGGGTGCTAAACCTACCTAATTACCCCTAAAAATACCCAACATAACTTGAGCCCTGGGTAGAGCCGATAGCCTCGAAACCCTTGCCAGATGGGCGAAACTCTTGTTTTTACTGGAAGCCGATGGCGGGATTTGAACCCGCGACCGCTCGATTACGAATCGAGTGCTCTACCACTGAGCCACATCGGCAATAGATATTTACAGTTAGCTAGTATAACAGTGTCGGGCGATCGCACGACCGAGTCGTTTCCCAGAGCAGCACGGCCCTGGGAAAGATTGGCACCTTAGTCTTTCTCGATGTACTTACGAACGCTGTTAAGGTCAATGTAGCGATCGGTGGCGTTGCGCAGTTCGCGAGCGATCATCCCTTCGGTGGAGACGACGGTGATATGGGTGTTTTTAGAACGCAGCAGTTCAATGGCTCGCTCAAAGTCACCGTCGCCGCTAAAGAGAACGACCTCATCGTACTGCTCAACGGTGTTGAACATGTCTATGGCGATCTCAATATCGAGGTTTGCTTTTTGGGAGTAGCGCCCGGATGTATCGTCGTAGTACTCCTTGAGGATTTTGGTGCGGACGGTGTAGCCCAAGCTGATGAGTGCATCTCGAAAACCCCGCTGATCCTGAGGGTCCTTCAAGCCGGTATACCAAAAGGCGTTTACCAGGGTGGCCCCGCCGTCAAGGCCAAGAAAATATTCGAGCACTCGCTTCGGGTCAAAAAACCAGCCATTTTTTTGCTGGGCGTAGAACATGTTATTACCGTCTACGAAAATCGACAGACGCTTCAAGCCGTATCTATTTGCCATAAATATTAATAGTAATCAACTTAACGAGTCACCTATTTTATAAGCAGCGTAGATGCCAATTTTGCTTAATTTATCAGACTAATCACTCCATCAGTAGTGTGGTCTTACTCAATTAAACTAGACTGAGCCAAACTGTTTATTCAGAGAACTAAGGCTAAGAGTGTAGCCGTTTCCACCAAAAAAATCTAGAGATTAGTCAAGGTTAAAGATGGAGAGTCTATTGGGCATGCGGTAGATTGTCCGCGCCGCTAAGTCTCACGAAACCCTACGACCTGACCTTACCTACGGTCTGTGCCAAGGCTAAGTAGTCTCTTACAGTTGCAGCTCGTCGCAGGGCTACGTAACTCTGCTGCTTGCACACTGTGTAAATACACGCTGCGAAATTGGCGGGGTAGGGTTAGAAATAGAGCTAAAAACCACCTGTTAGGTGACAATTGACCTTTAGGAACATCTGCACCGCTGAATGGACTGCACCCGTAGAATCACTGTGACCTAGTCTTAAGAGTTAGACTTAACACCATACGAATTAAACCTAAAATTTAACTTTATCTTTTTAGTAGTATAAGCGCTAACCCCACATTCTGGATTGCTGGAGCACCTAATCACGGGGGCGCATTGCTGGTGCGGGCCTTGAGAAGCGCCTGAAGCTCAGGGGGTAGAGTCTCAAAAAAATGGTGGCCTGTGGCTACTTCAATGCGCTGGACTGAGGTTTGGTAGCGCCGCCAGTCGGGGCTGACCTGGTTGGTGTTAGGCAGATCGATGGCAATTAGCTGAGTATCGCTGCCAATACCCAGGCCGCCGTCGGGGAGGCGATCGTACACCACAATGATTTTCCACAGCCGGGAGGGTACAGCAATGGCTCGGTTGCCCACGCTGCCCTGGCTGCCGTAGGCTCCGGCAAAGACATGCAGGCTGTGGTCGTAGTGATAGACCAGCGATCGCCCGTATTCTTCTAGTTCTCGCCAGGGGCCACGGTTGTTGTCCGGGGCCTGGGGAATGATGTTGGTCATTAAAAAGGTAGCGGCGTTGTCGCCCACGCTGCCGGTGCGATCGCCCGAGGGCACCACATGGCCGCGATCGTAGCCGCTGCCTCGATAGTCGTTGGGGGTGACCTGGTAAAACCCAGCGGGCAGTGCCCCGTCGGGGCGAAAGTTGTCCTGGCGATCGGTGGGGCCCAGCCAGGCGGCATCGACTTCCCAACTGGCCCAGTTGAGCCCGTTGCGATCGCGGCTGTAGCTCAGCACATACTGATGGCGCTGAATTAAATAGTTGTTAGGGTTCGCCGTCCCCGCCTGACTGGGGTTGCCCAGTACCAGGTGAGGACTGGTGCTAGGCGGCGCGAGCGGGTCGGCAGCGGGCAGGTCGGCGGGCAGTCGTTCACAGGCCTGGTTGTTGCCATCGCCATCGAGGTCGTAGGGGTCGCCCGCAAAGGCATCGAGTACCGCCTGGGCCTGGGCTTGGCTAGCAAAGTCGCCGCAGTTGCAGTCGTCATCGACACAGGGCGGCAGGGTTGACACATCCACAGGGGCCACCCAGTTGTTCACCAGCAGCAGCAGGTCGCCACAGCCTGTCAGCCCCAGTCCCAAGGCAATCAGACCCAGGGCACGACGCCAGGAATGCGTTTGGGCAGAAGCTTTAGCCAGTAAATACCTAGATGACATGGTCATCTCCCTTTGGGGTATTCATACAAATGTACTTAATTTGCACCAGGGCGCATCGGTTGACGCCATCCTTCGAAGCGAATCTATCCCCAGGCAGAGGGGGGAAGGTTGCAGAAGGGCCCAATAGCGTTAACAATGTGAGACGTGGCCTGGCTTATCCCCCTGCCTGGCATAGGGATGTTAACCTGCCGGAGTGAGGGGTCTGCTGGGGCCAGGCGCAAGAAAATTCCCGTTTTTTGCCCGTATTCCCATTCACTACCAGGATGATTATGCTCAACCAAGCGATCGCCAAGCTACAGGCATGGTTCCCCGCCGAAGCGGTACACGCCCACTGCGATGGCCCCTGCGGCGTTTATGACCCCTCCTCGGCTCGCGTAGCCGCTGAGGCAGTGCTGTCAATGACCAAAAAACTGGTGGATCTTGAAACCCCCGCCAGTGGCGACAAAGCGGCTGCTGTTGCCTACCACAACACCTTCGCCCGCTACACCGCCATTAAAGAAGAGCAGGCCCAGATCGCCAAAGATGAACTGCTGGTTCTGTGGACTGACTACTTCAAGCCCGTGCACCTTGAGCAGTTCCCTGACCTGCACGACACCTTCTGGAAAGCGGCTAAACTCTGCTCGGCCTGCAAGGTCGAAGTCAGCGTGCAGCACGCCACCGAACTGATGGAAGCCGTCCAGAAAATCCACGGTATCTTCTGGACGACTAAGAACCGCGATGTGTCTTGGTACACCGCGAGCTAGGGGTAGGTAGAAAAGATGAGGGAGATTGGGGGGATAAGGGAGATGGGGGAGTGAGCAGATAGGGGAGATGGAAGGTCTTTTTCCTTACCATTCTAATCCTCCTCACCTCCCTTACCTTCCCCACCCTCCTTACCTCCCCCGCCGTGACTTCCCCTTCGCTCCAACCGCCGCCGCAGTTGCGCCATAGTCAGCTCACCGATGTGGTGCTCTGGCTGCTGCGCCAGCGGCGGCGGTTTCGCATTGTGGGGGCGTCTATGCTGCCGCTGCTAGAGCCAGGTACGGAGGTGTTGATCGATCCCTTCGCCTACCGACGGCAGCGCCCCCAGCCGGGAGATTTGGTAGTGGCCTACCATCCGCGTCAGCCGGGGCTAAGGCTGATTAAGTGGGTGGTGTATGTAGACGAGGACGGCTGCTTTTTGCAGGGGCTAAACGCGGCGGAGAGTACTGATAGCCGCGAGTTTGGCCGGGTGCCCTGGGTAAACATTGTGGGCCGGGTGGGGTGTCGGTTTCCATAAAGAGTATTTTGTAGATTTTGGCAGGGCTGAGAATATTACCGCCTGTGACAGCAGGTTACGTTTTTTCTCACCTGTAGGGGGTGAAAGAGCGTTGCGATCGCCCCAAACCCCAGTGCGCTAAAGCCTTTGGCCTCCATGTCGCAACGTAACGACGGCGTGAAAACCGCAGCGCCGAAAGAATAATTCACACGGGCGACCAATAAAGTTCGCTAGGCTGAAATCATTGATAAATAAGGAACTCAGCCCAACCCGCGAGTTCTAAACCCGACGCTTCATGCTTATCTCAGTTCACAGGGCCTATATCCATGAATTCGCTATCTCATCCCACTGCTAAAGCCACCCCCTGGGTCGGGGCGGTTTTGTTTGCGCTCATGTTTTGGTTCAGCAGCAGCCTGCTGATGGATTTTGTGATTATGCCGGGGCTGTTTGTCGGCGGCATGATGAGCCAGCCCGACTTTGGCTCGGCGGGCTACGCCATGTTTTGGGTGTTTAACCGCCTGGAGCTGCTCTGCGCTGGCGTTATTTTGACGGGGCTGCTGGCGGCTCGGCAGTCGCGCCCTCAGCGCCCCGTGGTCGCCAGCGGCCTGCGCAGCCGCTGGGCAGTGGAGCTAGGGCTAGGCCTGCTGGCTCTTACCCTAGTGCTAACCTACGCGGTGGCACCGGCCATGGGTGCCTTGGGTGCAGCGCTAGACCCCTTTGCCGCCACCGTTGAGGTACCCGGTGCTATGAACCAGATGCACGGGCTGTACTTTGGCCTAGAGGCCGTCAAGCTGCTGGGCTGTGGTGCGCTGCTGAGTCTGCTCTACGGCGATCTCAGTCGAGCTGAAGATCTGTAATTTCGTCTCGGCTAAGCTGGCCCCCAGGGTTCCTCCCTATTTGAGGAACCCTGGGGGCTTTTTATTGCGATCGGGGGCCTTGTTCTACAGCCGGGTGTTGGCCAGGCTTTGGCGGGGGTTGGTGGTGCGACCGTCGCGAATTTTTTCATAGAGCTGTCGCTCGCTGTCGCTGAGGCTGGTCGGAGGGGTGATCACGACTTTGATCAGCAGGTCGCCGCGATCGCCCTTGGGTCGGGGCCAGCCCTTGCCTCGCAGCCGCAGGGTTTGGCCCGATCGCACCCCCGCAGGCAAGTTCATGGTCACGCTACCGTCGGGGATGGGCACGTCGATTTTGCCCCCCAGCACGGCCTCGTCGGGGGCAATGGGCACTTCAGCGGTGAGGCTATCGCCCTCCAGGGTGTAAAAGCTGTGGCCCTCTAGCTGCACCACCAGGTAGATGTCGGCGGGCTGCTTGCTGTAGGGGTTGATTGGCCCCTTGCCTTTGAGGCGAATTTTGCTGCCCTGCTTAACCCCCGGTGGAATTCGCACATCGACGCTGTCGTTGCCAATGCGCAGCCGCTTCTGAGCACCGTTAAAGGCTTCGCCAAAGGTGAGGCGAATGCTGGCCTCTTGATCAAAGGATTGGGTAGGGGCGGTTTCGTAGCCAAAGCCAGAGCCACCCGGCCCGCCCCCAGGAGTCCCGTAGGGATAGGAGCGGGCGCTGCCGCCACCGGGGGTGGCAAAACGACCCAGCAGCTCGTTGATGAACTCGTCGAAGCTGCCGTAATTGCTAAAGTCAAAGCCGCCCATGTCGCCAGGGTTGCCGTAGGGAGCCCCGGCCCCGGCCCGGCTGGCCTGCTGCCAATACTGACCGTATTGGTCGTACTTTTTGCGCTTGTCGGCGTCGGAAAGCACCTCGTAGGCTTCGCTCACCTCTTTGAACTTGGCCTCGGCGGTTTTGTCGTCGGGGTTAACGTCGGGGTGGTACTTGCGGGCCAGCTTGCGAAAAGACTGCTTAATCTCGTCGGCACTTGCCGTGCGATTGACCCCCAGCACCGCGTAGTAGTCTTTAAAGCCCGTAGCAGCCATTCCTGTCCTCCTAAAAACCCGCGCTCAAGCTGGCGACTATTGTAGTCAACTCTGGCCGGAGGAGGGCTACCGCCAATTCCTCCAGACCCGCGTCTAGCTCTGGATTTAGCGTAGCAAACCCCACGCCCGAAGGAAGTTCGGTTTTCCTGGTTGGGGTGAAATTGGCTAGGCGATTCCCACCACGGCATCGAGTTCGGCGTAGTCGGGCAGGGTGGTGTCGATGGGGCAGCCATCGCGAATCACGACGCGATCGCCCTGGTGCCGCGACAGCAGTTCGCTAAAGCTGCGAGCTTTAAACACCACCAGGTCGGCGGGGCGACCCACCCCCAGCAGCCCGACATCGAGCCCCATGGTCTGGGCTGGGGTGCAGGTCACCGCTTGGGGCCAGTCGCCAATGGGGCGATCGAGGTGGCCAATGCGCACCGACTGAGTAAAGACTTCCACCATGTCGTGGTCGCCGTAGGCAAAAAAGGCGTCGCGGCAGTTGTCGCTGGACAGGGCCACCGCCACCTCAAACTGGCGCAGCTCGGGCAGCAGGGTGACGCCGCGATAGCGAGGCATACGGCCCGGCTGGCGGTCTTGCAGATAGAGGTTGCACATGGGCAGGCTCACGACGCTGATGCCCGCTTGCTGGAGCAGGGCCAGGGTATGTTGGGCGCGATCGCCCCCCTGCACCGATAGACTACAGCAGTGGCCGCAGTTGACCTTACCCTGAAACCCTCGCCGCAGCTTGGTTTCGGCCACCACCCGCAGCCCTTCCGCCTTGGGGTTCAGGCTTTCATCCACATGAAAATCGAGGTCAAGCCCCCGCGCCTCGGCCAGCTCAAAGGCGCGATCGATCTGGGCCTCTAGACCCGGTTGGGGATAGATCACCCCGCCCAAAATGCCGCCGTACTGGGCAACGATATCGGCCAGCTTTTCAGCTTCCGGGCCATCGTAGTAGTCCATCGACACCAGACACACCGCCTGGAGCACAATCTTGCCCGCCCACTCCTGCCGCAGCCGATCGAAGACCGCAAAGCTAATCTCCGCTTGTCCATCCAAACAATCCAGATGGGTTCTGACGGCCTGGGTACCGTGGGCATAGCTGCACCGCAGGCCAAAGCTCATGCGGGGGTAAAGATCTTCAGCGCTCCAATTACTGTGGTCGGCTTCGGCGGCCTTAAGAGCTGAGTCAAAGGTACCGTCGGGGTTTGGGTTGCGAAACCAGGTATGCCCTTTATCTAAATGGGTGTGACAGTCGGCAAAGCAGGGCCACACCATGCCCTGGCGCAAATCCCAGGAGGGCTGGCCGAGGTCGAGGGGCTGGCTGGCCGGAATTATGGCCGCGATCCGTCCGTCCTGAATTTCTAGGTGGGCGGCGACCAATTCTTCTGATATTGGGAGAGCGGAGAGGGCGGCGATCGCAGTCTTCCAAGATACCGACCCATCGATGCAGGCCAGGGGCAGGCGGGCGTTTTGTAGCCAGTAGTGATCGGCAGAGCGCTGCAAAAACTCGGGCAGGGCGGTTGAATTCATAGCATTCGACGAAACAGCTGATCGAGGTCACCGCCGCTGGGCTCTAGAATCACCGGAGTTGTGGCACATCCATCACGATAGTTCTAGGCCCAGAGACCTACAGTGAGAGTAGAGCCTAGTAGTCTAAATCCCAAAGATTCTAAGGTTAGATTTGGGAATGCTTAGACCACACAGTGTTTCTATCCTTAACCTGTAAGGTAAGAGTCATGGTCAACAACACCGCTTCTAAAATTTTCTGGCAGTCCGGCGCTTCCGTCTTCGGCTTTCTGCTGCTAGTTATTCTGCTAGCCTGAAACGGGCTGTGCGAGATATAGCCACAGTCACGTTGGTCAGCACGACAAGAAATCCTTAAAACGTTTGAACGTCCAAACATCGAACGTTTAAGGAAAAATGCCTCAGCTAGACTCAGTAAGATCACAAACACGCTTTCTTACCGTAATCCAACCCACCCTGCGGGAAGCAAGCTACAGCCTAAATCCCTCTACCAAGCTGGGAGAGGGGCTTTGAAGTCTGGTTCCGGCTCCCCTCTCCTTCCTGGGAGAGGGGCCGGGGGTGAGGGTCGCGGGGACTTTATGATCTATTGAGACTAGCTAGATGTGCACCTCAGATTTGTTATGCCCAGCATAGGAATTACGAGTTTAACAGGGCTAGGGCTTGCGGTAGCTGCTCTTTGACCGAGGCCGCCGATCGCTCCAAGGCCGACTGCTCTGCCGGGGTCAGCGACAGTTCTAGAATCTCTTCAACACCGCCCTGGCCCAGGCGACAGGGCACCCCCAGATATAGACCGTCTAGGCCGTACTGGCCCGTGAGATGGGCGGCCAGGGGCAAAATGCGCCGCTGGTTGAGCAGCATCGACTCCACCATGACGCAGGCCGAAGAAGCTGGCGCGTAGTAAGCCCCCCCCTGCTTGAGCAACTGCACAATTTCAGCGCCGCCGTTGCGGGTGCGATCGATCAGCGCTTGTAGCCGGTCTGCGGGCAGCAGTTCAGCCACCGGAATGCCGTTGACGGTGGTGTAGCTGGGCAGGGGCACCATCAGGTCACCGTGACCCCCCAGCACCATGGCCGAGACATCGCGCGGCGGCACCCCCAACTCCCAGGCAATAAAGGTTTGAAACCGGGCCGAGTCGAGCACCCCAGCCATGCCCATCACCCGCTGGGGGGGGAGGTCGCTGGCTTTCCAGGCCAGGTAGGCCATCACATCGAGCGGGTTAGTCACCACAATCACGCTGGCCTGGGGCGATACGGCCAGGGCCTGGCGCAGGGTATCTACCACAATCTTGCCATTCACTTGGGTGAGGTCGTCGCGGGTCATGCCCGGTCGGCGGGGCAGCCCAGCGGTAATCACCACAATGTCTGAGTTGGCGGTATCTCGGTAGTCGTTGGTGCCCACAATGGTGCGGTTGTGCCCCTCACAGCCCGCCGCCTGGGACAGGTCGAGGGCAACGCCCTGAGGTCGGCCTTCGACAATATCGACCAGCACCACGTTGGCCAGGTTGCGCTCTAGCAGGCGCTGGGCGAGGGTGCTGCCCACGTTGCCCGCCCCCACCACAGTAACCTGGCTAACCGGGCTGCAAGCAGAGGTGGCAGAGAAGGCAGTCATGGCGTTAACACAGCGAAAGGACTTGGCTGGGCATCCTGAGATGCCCCTAGCCTGATGATGCCCTCAATGAGGCCTGGGACACCGTCCATATTCTGGCGGATGCTAAGTCGTTTATCCTTTAGTTGTTGTGATTTAGATCACAACTGGGTGTGACAGCTACCAGACGATTCTGTGATTGGCTATAGTTTTCATAAATGCTTACTGACACTTCACACTGGGGCCATGAACGGTCTTCAAAAAATAGGGGATGCTAAGGCAACCCCCTGAAAATCGCTCTCGCTATGAAAAATATTCCTCATTTGTCTTGCCCTTTACCACCCGGTTCATTAGTCCCCATGGAACCTGCCCCCGAAGACGGCGACGGTACTGGTCTGGCGGCTGACATTGCGATCGCCCCTAACTGCAACATTCGCCTGTTTACGGCTGGTGAAACCATTTTTATCGAGGGCAGCACCGCCGATAAAGCCTACATTCTTGAGTCAGGTTACGTTGAAATTTTTGTGGGCACGGGGGACGATTCACTCCAGCTCAATGTGCTGGGGGCTGGAGATATTTTTGGGGAAATGGGTATTATTGACGCCTCGCCCCGGTCGGCCTCAGCCAAGGCCCTGAGCCCCTGCCGCTGCATGGTGGTGTCGGCAGCTCAGGTGGCCGAGCGTATTGAGTCGTCGTCGCCCATGGTGCGGCTGTTTATCTCGATGTCGCTGCACCGCAATCGGGCCTACAACGCCTACCTGAGAACGCTAGCGACCCCGCAAATTAGCCTGCCCCGCCCCGCCGTCACCGAGCAAGCCTACGCCAGAAGTCAGCAATATCAAGAAATCTTAGACGACATTAAACTGGAGTCTGACCTGCAAAATGCCGTCCGCAACGACGATTTATCGCTGGTGTATCAACCCCTTATTAACCTCACCAATGGCACCATTGTGGGCTTTGAGGCGCTGCTGCGGTGGCAGTGCCCCCAGCGCGGTGCGGTTACTCCCCAGCGCTTTATTGCTTTGGCCGAAGAAACGTCGCTAATTTTGCCCATGGGCGACTGGATTTTAGAGCATTCCTGTGCCGATCTATGCCGCTTTCAAACCCATTTAGAGAGTCTTGGCCAGAGCAGCACCGACTTTTTTATTAGCATCAACATCTCGGTGCGCCAGTTTCAGCAGCCCGACTTTTTTGAACGGTTGATTGCCTGCACCCAGCGCCACGGCGTTGATGCCCAGCAAATTAAGCTGGAGGTGACAGAGCGCATCTTTTTGAATGAGGTTGAGGCGATCGACTCTATCGGCAAGTGTCGCGCCGCCGGGTTCGAGGTTTCCCTCGACGACTTTGGCACGGGCTACTCTAGCCTCAACTACCTAGAACGCTGCGAAATTGACTGTCTAAAAATCGATCAGTCGTTTATTCAAAAACTGTGCAGCAGCGATCGCGCCAAAATTCTCGTTGGCTCAATTATCGACATCGCCCGCCAGCTGGGCCTGCCCACCGTGGCTGAGGGCATTGAAACCCCGGCCCAGATGGCGGCCCTAAAATCGATGGGCTGCGACATTGGCCAGGGCTTTTTATTCAGCCGTCCTCTGCCGCTGACTGAGGCCCTGGCTCTGCTGGATTGAACGGGTAGGGGCTAGCTGTTGCTGTAGCGCGATCGCACCGTTGCCCACGCCACCTGTCGAGTCGGCAGCACGCCCTTTTCGGCCAGGTAATCTTGCAGCTGTCGAGGCTTCATTTTGCACAGGTCTTTGGCCAGTTCTTGCACCTGCAAACGGTTATTCACCCCCGCCAAACAGTCGCGCAAGGTACCCAAAATCTGCGGCTCGGCCACCAGCACCAGACTGTTGAGATCGTAGGCCTTGATCAACGTTTCCATCTGTGCCCCAATGGCTTGGGCAAAGCGGCGCTCAAATTCAACCAGGTAATTGCCTCGGCGATCGTCATAGCTATGGCCCCGGTTGCCGCTGCCCCGGTTGCGGCTGGCCCCCAGGTCTTGAGCGGTCGTTTCTGTCGCTGGATTCAGCAGTTCGCAGCGCTCGATCAAATCGGGACCAGATTCTACCTCTGGCACTGCCACGGGCTCTAGAGTTAAAAACTTGGCTTTAGCACCATCCACTACGGCTACTAGAAAGCGAGTCATAAAGAATCTCCCGTTGCTAGATTTGGTGGTGATCTTAACAAGTTAAAAGGGATCCATGGGGCGCAACGCTAAAGGTTAATTTCCTCTCCAGAAGAATCAAGAAATGCGGATAATTCCAGGGCATTTCTGTTGTTTGCAATGCTGTTTGGTGTTGATTTAAGTACTGTTTAATGAATGAATATGAAGGCTACTCATAAAGAGCAGATACTGTTAACCGATAAGCCTCTATCGCAGTGCCGACTTAACCCAACAGCTCAGAACTGAGTAATAGGATACTCAATCGTAGGGTGGGAAGTGCCCACCAGTGGAGAAATTATTTTCTAAAAGTTACGTTAGCTCGCTAGCGAATTTAATAGATTTGCCGACTCTACAGCAACATCGCCGCCCGCTCGGCTAGGCTCGATCGCTCCCCTTTATTGAGGGTTATATGACCAGCCAGGGCTTCGTCCTTAAAGCGCTCGACCACGTAGGTGAGGCCGTTGCTAGAGGCATCGACATAGGGGTTGTCGATCTGGTCGGGGTCGCCGGTAAGAATGATTTTGGTGCCTTCCCCGGCACGGGTGAGAATGGTTTTGACCTCGTGGGGGGTAAGGTTTTGGGCCTCATCCACCACCAAAAACTGCTTGGGAATCGATCGCCCCCGAATGTAGGTCAGCGGCTCAATCTGCAATAAGCCCTGGTCGATCATTTCCTCGTGGCCGCGCCGCCAGTGCTCCGGGCGACCGCGCATATCCTGGGTGCCAAAGATCAGGTCGAAGTTGTCGTAGAGGGGCTGCATCCAAGGGTTGAGCTTGTCGCGGATGTCGCCGGGCAGGTAGCCAATGTCGCGGCCCAGGGGCACGATGGGGCGGGCGATCAGCAGGCGCGAGTAGAGGCGCTCGTCAGCGACTTTTTGCACCCCAGCGGCGATCGCCAGCAGCGTCTTCCCCGTGCCCGCCCTACCCACCAGCGTCACCAGCGAGATCGAGTCTTGCAGCAGCAGCTCAAAGGCAAACCGCTGCTCGCGGTTGCGGGGCTGCACCCGCGACACCCCCGCGTGGGGTAGCTTGCTGAGGGGTACCAGCTTGCCGCTGCTGCCCTGCACCATGGCCAGTGCCGTGTGGTTGGGGTTCGACTCATCGACCAGGGTCACGGCCTGGTTGGGGTAGAGGGGCACATCGAGCCTGAGGTGGCCGTCGCCAAACAGCTGGCTCATGGCCTCGGCGGAGGTCATCACCTCCAGGGTGCCGGTGTAGAGGTCGTCGTAGTCGATTTTGTCGGTTTCGTAGTCTTCGGCCACCAGCCCCACCGCATCGGCCTTGATGCGCAGGTTGGTGTCTTTGCTGACCAACACCACGGGCATGTCGTGGTTGTGTTTGTACTCCATCGCCACAGCCAAAATGGCATTGTCGCCCTGGTCGCCCTCTAGCTCGGCGGGCAGCTGGAGTAGGGTATCGCGGTGGCACAGGGCCACCTTTAAAGTGCCGCCCTTTTCAAGGGGAATGCCGTGTACCAGGGAGCCCTGCTGCCGCAGATCATCCAGCGTGCGCGATACGTAGCGGGCGTTACGGCCCGTGTCGGCGGTGCCTTTTTTGAAGCGATCGAGTTCTTCGATGATGGTGATGGGCAACACCACATCATTGTCCTCAAACCTGAACATTGCCATCGGATCGTGAAGCAATACGTTGGTATCGAGGACGAAAACTTTTTTCATAGAGGAGCAATAGTTGAGACGATACGCCCAGCCCAGAAACCTTTGAGGATGCTGGAATAGTGCAGCGTCAGTCTCTCGGCAAGGCTATTTTCAGGAACGGTGGGCAGATGCCGTTTCCCTTGCGGTACAACAATTCTGGATGAGCCAGGGGCGATGGTCAAAGACCGGGCAAAAGCCAACGCCTCGCGCCAATTCTAGAAGGGCTGTTTAGACACTGTAGCGGAATTCGTTCCCATTCCCGATGGTAGCTAGGGGGGAATCGGCAGGCCAACCGCCAGGGCTCGGCTAACGGGTCTAGGTCAGGGCTGCCCGTCCTCGTTTACTATGACCTATGAGTCTTTCCGCTTGAGCCTCGCCGTCACCCCTGGAGACCCCCAATGCGTCTATCCCAAATGCTGTTTGTCACCCTGCGGGAGGAGCCGGCTGAGGCCGAGATCCCGAGCCACAAGCTGCTGCTGCGGGCGGGGTACATGCGTCGCATTGCCAGCGGGGTTTACGCCTACCTGCCCCTGCTGTGGCGGGTACTCAACAAGATCTCAGATATTGTGCGCGACGAGATGAATGCCACGGGGGCACAGGAATGTTTGCTGCCCCAGCTGCAACCGGCTGAACTCTGGCGCGAGTCGGGCAGGTGGGATACCTACACCAAGGCTGAAGGCATTATGTTTTCGCTGATCGATCGCCGCCAGCAGGAGGTCGGCCTTGGCCCCACCCACGAGGAGGTAATCACCGCCGTCGCCCGCGACATGATTCGCTCTTACCGGCAGCTACCGCTGCACCTGTACCAGATTCAAACCAAATTTCGCGATGAGATTCGCCCCCGCTTTGGCCTCATGCGCGGGCGCGAATTCATTATGAAGGACGGCTACTCGTTCCACACCAGCGAGAGCAGTCTAAGGGAAACCTACCAGGAGATGTACACCGCCTACAGCAACATTCTGCGCCGCTGCGGGCTGGAGTTTCGGGCGGTGGATGCGGATTCGGGCGCGATCGGCGGGTCGGGCTCGACCGAGTTTATGGTGCTGGCTGAGGCGGGGGAAGACGAGGTGCTCTACACCGAAGACGGCAAGTACGCCGCCAACGTGGAGAAGGCGGTGTCGCGCTCGGTGGATGCGGTGCCGTCTACCTTCACCAAATTTGAAAAGTTGGAAACTCCTAATACGCCTACGATTGACTCGCTGGCCAAATTCTTCAAGTGTTCGCCCACCCAGATCGTCAAGAACGTGCTTTACCAGGCTGAGTTCGACAACGGCAAAACGGTGCTGGTGGTGGTCAGTATTCGCGGCGACCAGGATGTCAACGACGTGAAGCTCACCAACGAATTGACCAAGCTAGCCGCGAATTACGGGGGCACTGCCGTAATTTCCTTGACGGTTCCTGACGAAGCCGCCCAGCAAAAGTGGGCCGCCAAGCCCCTACCCCTGGGCTACATGGCCCCCGACTTGGGCGACGATTACATCCAGGGTGGCAAAGATATAGATGCTAAGTTTCTGCGTCTGGTCGATCGCACCGCCACCGACCTCAAGAACTTTGTCACTGGCTCTAACGAGGCGAGCTACCACACCGTAGGCGGCAACTGGGGCAAAGAATTCATCTTGCCTGAGAAAGTGGTGGATGTGCGAAAGGCGGCGGCGGGCGATCGCGCCCTGCACGACCCCAGCCAAACCCTGCAAACTGCTCGGGGCATCGAAATTGGCCATATCTTTCAGCTTGGGACTAAGTACTCCAAAGCGCTGGGGGCCACCTTCACCAACGAAAATGGGGCGGAGCTGCCCCTGGTGATGGGCTGCTACGGGGTCGGCGTTTCGCGCCTGGCCCAGGCGGCGGTGGAGCAGTCCTATGATAAGAACGGCATTGTCTGGCCGGTGGCGATCGCGCCCTACCAGGCGATCGTGGTCATCCCCAACATGGGCGACGATTTGCAGGTGGAAGCCGCCAAGACCATTTACAAAGAGCTGCTGGCGGTAGGCGTCGAAGCGCTGCTCGACGATCGCGATGAACGGGCCGGGGTCAAGTTCAAAGACGCCGATCTAATTGGTATTCCCTACCGCATTGTCACCGGGCGAGCCCTGAGGGATGGCAAAGTTGAAGTGGTCGATCGGGCCACGGGCATTGTGCAGGAAGTGGCCCTGGCCGAGGTCGTCGCCCTGGTCAAAGGCTGGATTGTCGATGAACTGCTGGCCAGCCGCTAGCACCTAATACCCCACACCCAAGGACGGGCTATGGAACTGATCACCATTCTTCTTTCAACCCTGCTCGGCGTGGTGGGTAGCGGGGGTGTGGTGGTCGATACCCTGGCCGAGGCTGCTCTGCGCAACCAGCTCGCCGGGGCCGAAACGTTGCAGGTGCGCATCGACAATGTGCCCAACTATCAGCTGGCCAGCGGCCGCATTGAGCACACTCGCATTGCCGCTCGGGGGGTAGAAACCCGGCAGCTGCCAGGCCTTCGCATCGACTCTATCGATCTGGAGACCGACGCGGTCGATGTCGATCTCGGTCGATTGCAGCAGGGTAATTTGGTGCTCGATGAGCCCGCTCAGGCAGCCCTGCGCTTGCGCCTCAACGATGACGATTTAAATACGTTCTTTCAGTCACCCCTGGTGCAAGGCTGGCTCGATACCCTGCAATTTAGCCTGCCGGGGGTGGCGGGCGAACGCGAACAAAATCGCTACGGTCTGGCCAACCCATCGCTGGAGTTTCTAGAGGGCGATCGCTTTCGCATTGTGGTTGACCTGCAAGACCGGGTGACCCAGGAGAATATTGCGATCGTGGTCGAGCTGGGGTTGACCATTCTCAACGGCCATCGCTTTGCCCTGGTTGACCCCACTATTACCGTCGATGGCGAAGAAACTCCGCCCCAGCTGCTCGAATCCTTTGTGCAGGGGGCCCAAGAGCGGCTCACCCTGCGGCGGCTAGAGGCCTTGGGCGTAGTGGCCCGCGTGATCAACTTTAAAGTCCGAGACAATGAGCTGGATATTGCCATCTTTGCCAGAATAGAACCATCTTCCCCTCTCTTGACCCGGCAGCCAGCTCAAGAAGCTGTCCCCCCCGCGCCCTAGGGCAGATTGAACTACCCTAGGCTAAGGTTGTGACCCCATTTGGACCCCACCATGGATCTCAAAAGCAAGCTAAGACGTATTCCCCTCGGCGTTTTGGCCGGATTAACCACTCTGGTAGTGGCCTCAGGCGGATCTGTGGCGTGGTTTACCTGGCGTGCCCTCAACCCCACTCCTCCAGTGGCAGAGTTTCCTAACCTCGACATTGACCCCGACCCGATCATGACCGTGCCGGAGGTCACCACCCCCGCCGAACCATCTAAGGTCGAAGACACCGCCCCCAAAGATCCGGTCAGCCAGCCCGCTCCGGCAGAAATTACCGGCCAAGTCTACTGGCTAAAAGATGAGGGGACAGGCATGGCGCTGGTGCCCCAGCCCATTACCGTCGCAGCCGATGCCTCCCCCTCAGAGAAGGTCACCGCCGTATTTAATGACCTACTTTCTAAGTCGGGCGACCCCAGCCAGCAGGCATTCACCACCATTCCTGAACAGACCCAGCTGATTGCGGCCTCAGTGGAGGCGGATGGGGTTCACGTCGATTTGTCAGGTAACTTTGAGACCGGCGGCGGCAGCTCCGCAATGACGGGTCGCCTGGGCCAGGTGATCTATACCGCCACCGCCTTTGACCCCGCCGCTCCCGTTTGGATTTCAGTGGATGGCAAGCCCTTGACGGTCCTGGGAGGCGAGGGCTTAGAGGTAAGTCAGCCCATGACCCGCAGCGATTTTGACGAAGGGTTTGGGCTCTAGAGCAGCTCCAAAGGTTTCGACTCTGCTCAACCTCCAGAATCGTGGCGATGGCTGAGCGAAGTCGAAGCCAGAGTGCTCACATAGGATGGAACGGTCTACAATAAGTACCCATGTTCCACCCTAGAGCGCTCTATGGATCTGTTCTCTACGGCCCTACCCCCCTGCCGTCTCGGCAAAGTGGTGAAGTCGAATTCCCACTGTGACTACGTGGTGCAGGTTGACGACGCCCAGGATGTCTGTTCGCCGCCCTCCCCCGAAGCCTGTGGCTTTGGCCAGTTTGTCAGTTTTGACAATGACAGCCGCCACTGGGCGGTGGGTCTGGTGTACAACTCGCAGCTATTCAACCCGCTATTTTTTAACAGTGGGCCACGGCTCTCTAGTGAACCTGATCCATTATTTACCCCCGATCTGGTGCAGGAGACCCGCACCCTGCTGGGGGTGGTACTGGTGGGCACCCTCGAAGGGGAGGGTAACCAGCGCCACGGGAAACACGGCATTCCTCGTGTGGTGGTACCCGCCAATACTCCCGTGTATGGTCTGACGCCAGAGCAGGTGCACTGCTTCCACTGCAATGAGGATGGGCGGACGCAGTTTAGCTACTACAGCCATTTGCTCAGGTCGGGGGGCATGTTTGCGGCCCAGCTGGCCCAGCAGGTGCTGGCCGAATTAGTAGAGAGCGGTCTGTTCACTGGGGCCGACCAGAAGGCGCTAATGGTGCTGGGCAAAGAGCTGAGCTGGAAGAATACCTTAGGGGCAATTCGATAATCAGGGCATTCGGAGCTTCCTGTAGGGGCAAACGGTCGTTTGCCCTGCTCAAATTCAGCAAACTCCGATAATTACGCGACTAAAGTCAGTTGCTGCAACATTCGCCTGAGCAGACACGGGAGACTCTATGCCAAGGTGGCTAGGCATAGCAGCAGAGTTTCAGTCCATTCCACCGTGGCTCCGTAGGTGTCGCCAGTGTGGCCCCCCAGACGACGATTTAGCCAAGCTCCTATGAGAAGGGAGGAAACCAGTCCCCCCGTTAGGCTGATACCGATGGGCAACATTTGATCGGGCTGTCTCCAGAACCAGAGACCGTGTATCCCTAGAGCCAGCGTTAGCCCTAGCAGCCAGTCCTGGGGCGATCGCATATGCTCTCGATGTAGCGCCCCCTTGCCCTCGGCCCGCAGGTAGGGGTAGCGAGCGATCGCCACCACCTGACCCCAGCGGCCCCACACCATCGCCGCCACCAGCACCCAGCCGCGCCCGGTAGCTAGCTCAGCCAGGGCCAGGGTTTTGAGACCAAGAATGGCGATCGCCGCCATCACCCCAAACGCCCCGCTGTGGCTATCGCCCATCACCGCCAGCCGCCGCTGGGGATCCATCACTGCCAGACCGTCGGCGGTATCCATCGCGCCATCCAGGTGCAGGCCACCGGTCAGCCACACCCCGAGGCCGACTACCAGGGCGCTGCGGATTAGGGTTGGCATACCCAGCTCAGTCAGGGCTAAATCGACCCCGACTAACCCAAGGCCGAGGCCAAGCCCCACCACAGGAGCCAGCGGGGCGATACCCTCAAAGCGCGGCTCCCAACCCGGAGGCAAAGGCAGCTTTGTGTAGAAGAGAATCGATCCGCCCAGCCGGGCAAACCAGCTGGGGCGGGGGGTAGTCTCACCGGGCCGCGCTGGAGGCAATGGAGTCACGGATCCACCTCTGTGCTGTGGAGATTTGTTGGGCAAAAATACGGAGACTTCAGCATTCTGGCGGAATGCTTAGCCATTGGGCCTTTGGCAGAATTAACTCGGTGTTTTCCACAGAGCTGAGCGATCGCAGGGCAGATCATTCCCAGCGATATCGAGTATCGTGGATATAGACCGACGGGAGCGATCGCCACAGGCCTTGCTCCACCCGCCAACGTAGCGTGGTTAAAAACCCATGAATCACGAGCGTGCTAGCAATTTGAGCATCCCCGCTCCTTGTTTAATCGATAGCGGGGTCGTTGTCAACAAAAACGACATGCTCAGGCTACTGCAAGACCTGGGGCAGGTACAGTATTGCCACTTTCAAGACGGCATCACTCTCTCAGAGGGCCAGGGTTTGGTCATGGAGGTGTTTGCCGATGGTCAGCAGGCCACGCTCGTGGCTAATCATACACTCTATATCAACGTTTACAGTTTTGATTGCCTAGAGATTGGCAAAACCGACACCGATGGCAGCCACTTTGATCTGGTGCAAGATAACCGACGGCTGCGCCTGATTCCGCTGTCAGACCCCATGCACGAGCACATCACACGATCGGTGAACACCGCCGCCTTTGAGGCCATGGTCGCCGACGCCCTCTCCGCCAGCTGGGATGCCTGCCTCGACGATGATCGCAATTTTTTAGATTAATGGGGCCTTAAAAAAAGTAGGGGCGCAGCATGCTGCGCCCCTACAAATTTTCTACAGCAGCGTGGGCATGGTGTCGTCGTGGGCAGAGTTGGGCTTGTTGGTGATCCACACCGACTGGTAGGGAGCCAGCTCGTAGATGGCGCGATCGTCGGTAAACCGGTGGCCGCTGATCAGGTCATACCAGTCGTCGGTGCTAACCAGGTTGAGATCGCTCAGCCGTAGATCCTGAGGCTGGTCGCTGAGGTTGTGCACCGAGAAAATGCTCTGGTCGCGGGTCAGGCTCTGCCGCCAGAAGGCAAACAGGGCCGGGTTCATGGGGTGCAGCGTGTACTGGGTGGCGTTGGGGTGAAAGGAGGTCTGCTGGCGACGGATCTTGATCAGCCGTTTGAGTTCCGCCAGCACCTTAGCGTGGGCGGTGGTGGGGTCGGCCAGGGCGGTTTCTAGCTCCTTGAGATCCCACTTGTAGCGGTTGATGGTGCGGTTGTGGCCAGTTTCTTCCACGCCTTCGGTGTAGTTGTGGGTGGCCAGCAGACTGTGAATATAGAAGGCGGGAATGCCCTCCAGCGCCATCATGATGGTCTGGGAGCAGAGGAACCGCTCGACCTGCCACTGGTCTTCGCCCTTGACGGTGCCCTTAAGAGCATCGAACAGCGAAATGTTGATCTCGTAGGGCGACTCGGTGCCGTCGGGGCGGCTACGCATGCTGATTTTGCCGCCAAAATCGCGCATGGCCGCGATCAGCTGCTCGTACTCATCAGCGGCCAGCAACCCTTCGGCAGGGCGCATGCCAATACCGTCGTGGGAGGCGGTGAAGTTGAAGTAGGCGCAGCCAATGGGGGCGGGCGGCATGCTCATCATCCAGGTTTTGAGGTGCTCGGCGCGGCCCTGCATGAGCGCATTCAGCAGCAGCGGCGGCAGGCTGAAGTTGTAGATCATGTGGGCTTCGTTGCGGTTGCCAAAGTAGCTCAGGTTTTCGCGGTTGGGCACATTGGTCTCGGTGATCAGCGAAATGCCGGGGTCAACCAGCTGCAAGATTTCGCGGAACAGGCGCACGATGGCGTGGGTTTCGGACAGGTGCATGCAGTTGGTGCTGTGCTTTTTCCACAAAAAGCCCACCGCATCGAGGCGAATGTAGCGCGCCCCGGCTTCAACATAGGCCAGGATGATTTTGACGTACTCAATCAGCACATCGGGGTTTTCAAAGTTGACATCGACCTGGTCAGCGCTAAAGGTCGTCCAGACGTGCTTTTCCCCTGCGGTAGTTTCTACGGGGGTCAGCAGCGGCGAACTGCGGGGGCGCACCACTTGGGAAAGGTCTTCGCTGGGATCGGCGGTAATGAAATAGTTGCGGCCGGGCAGCTCGTTTTGCTTAAACTGCTCAAACCACTCGTGCTGACTGGAGATATGGTTGATCACCAGGTCGGCCATCAGGTTGAAGTTGGTGGCAATTCGCCTGATATCGTCCCAGCTGCCCAGTTCGGGGTTGACCTTGAGGTAGTCGATGATGGCAAAGCCATCGTCGGAGCTGTAGGGGAAAAAGGGCAGAATGTGGACGCCGGTAATGGTGTCGTAGAGGTGGGTTTCGAGAAACTCAGCCAGTACCGACAGGGGGGGGCGATTGCCATCGATGATGGTATCGCCATAGGTAATCAGCAGAACATTGTTATGGTTCCACTTTTTGAGATCTTCGCGGCCTGAGGGGCACAGGGTGTCTTTAATCAGGGCATAGATTTCGGTGGTCAACCGCTCGGCTGTTTCCGAGGGATAAACCTTTTCTAGCAGGGGCTTAATGTTATTGGTCACGCGACAATAGGGTGGGCTATCTACAGGGATATCTAGCTTATTTATAGAGTAATTTTCAGGGGCCGCCTGGGCTGCAACGCTTGGGTAGGGAGCGGGCGCAGATTGCTTAACACGATTTTTAGCGACAGTCATATTAACCTACAGTTTCCGGTAGTGGTTTACGGTAGTCTTGGCATCAAAAAACAGTTGCCGCTGGGAGAATTCCCCGAACAGCATCGGCCGGTAAGCATGAATGGCCACCCATCGGGGCTAATGAGCTAGCCTAATGGGCGGGCCGCTTTTGGCCCCAAACATGACGGCTAAACATCTGTGCCATTCCGTTGCCCCGTCGTATCGGCCTGGGGAACTGGATGGTACAAGTGTTTGCGTTAGTGCTAGGGCTGCCGTGGACTAATGCCACGTCGTTACCATGCCGATGAACTCCGAGAATTCCCGCAGCTGGGTCGAAGAAAACACGGAGTAACGGTGGTAATGGCTAGATAACAGAGTTTTAGTGACGACTTTTAGGAATTTTAGATAGACGTAGTCTCGATCGCAGCGCGACGGCAGTGGTGACCGTCACGCTTTTTCTCCCCTGGGATAGTTCTGATAGTGGCATAGGTCTCTTTAAAACGTTGGCGCTGGGCCGTGAAGTTCATAGCTTTTTCGGTATATCTTCGGAGTCTTCACAAAGCCTTAAGCACAGGGCCTTGAGGGACTGCGTACAGTACACTGCTGGGGTGTTTGTGCTGGGAGTACCCATGGATGCGGTTGAACTTTTAGAACGCTATCGCAGGGGCGATCGCGCCTTCTCGGGCCTTAGGCTCGTAGACATTGAGCTACTGCAAGCCAATCTCAGCGGTACCGACTTTAGCCACAGCGACCTACGCCAGGCTCGCCTGGGGCGCACCCATTTTACCCACAGCAGCTTCACTCAGGCCGACCTCAGCGAAGCTCTGCTGTGGGGGGCCGACTTTACCGAGGCCCAATGTGCCCAGGCTCAGCTGCGCGATGCCGACCTCAGCGGGGCCGTGTTTGTGAACGCCAACCTGAGCGGCGCTAACTTAATTAAAGCCATTCTCTGCGGCGTCAATTTTCAGCGCGCCAACCTATCCCAGGCGCTGCTCATTGACGCCGACCTGCGCCCCACCTCTGACCAGCAAACGAATTTAATTGGAGCCAACTTACAGGGGGCTAATCTAAGCTACGCCCACCTCAGTGGGGCTCAGTTAGCCCAGGCCAACTTGAGCGGGGCTAAGCTCTGCCGCGCCTCTCTATGGCAAAGCTTTCGCCCCGATGCCCCTAAAACTGACCTCAGTGAGGCCAACTTGCAGGGGGCCGATCTGAGCTACGCCGACCTAACTGGCGCAATCCTGCGCGGGGCCAATCTACAGGGAGCCGATCTAACGGGGGCAGCCCTGACCCAAGCCGACCTAGCCAGGACGACTCTGCCGGATGAATTAATGCAGAACTAATTAAACATGGGTTGTCGCTGCAAGAGTTTCGCAGTAGACTTAACCCAAACCCTCTGCTCTGCGTTTAATTGAGAGCTTAACAATTACGCAAAGCTTGTATGAAGTTGATGTATGTTTATGCCAATTCTTAACAAGTCATACTTCTACACCGATATCTATCAGCCTTTGCTGAAAGGGTTGCGCTTGGCCCGCTTAAACCGAGTTTGCCTGCCGGTCATGGCGGTGAGAATTCCAGGCGGCTTGACTCCCCCCTAAACAAGTATTTTTTTAGAAGAAATGCGATCGCACTGATTGACTGAGCGCACCATTCCTAGCATTTCAGAATGTTCCGTTCGGATCTGTTCCAGTGATTAACGTAGCTAAGTCAAGCTATATCAGCTTTTTGCCTGGTTGATGTTAGTTTTGCCGCTGGCTAAATTTATCAGCGCTGTAGTCGCCTCTATCTTTAACAGCAAAATCAACTTGCGGTAGCAGATTATCTGCTCTTTAGAGATGCAGCAGCATAGGGATAAACATTCCTGTGCTGTACGGCAAAGATCTGACTACCGATGAACAAAGGGCTTAAACTCTTTGCCTAAGCTGAACTCTGATGGGCAAAATTTATGCCATCAGAACTAGTACTCTGAGGTCGAAATCTTTCGCCTAGCATCGCGCCTGTAGCAAGCCAATAACTTGCGCGGCGGCGGGCAAACTTACGCCGTGAAGCACTAGCATTTTGCAGGTATAGATGCCTGTCAATTAGGCTGAGGCACGCATTGCAGAAGGGCTGAAGATATGTGTCTTCAGGATGCATCAGAACAATCATAACGAGTCAATTTAAGTAGAGAAAGAAATAGAGAGTCTCAAATCATGAATTATTTAAGACGAGGGCTTGAATCAATCATAACGGGAAGCCTAAGCGCCATTCCAACAAAGGCGGGAAAGGTGGCAAGGATTATAGCATTTCGACCTTTATTTAAGCAGCTAGATAGTTCTGCAACAATTGGTTCAAGAGTTAGATTCAGCGGCACAAATCGTATTTCTATTGAGAAAGGTGCTTGGATCAATCAATACGCCGAAATTCATAGCATGGGCAATCCCATTCAGATTCAGGCTAATGCATCTATCGATCTCGGCGTGAGCATTAGAGATTGTGGCCATCAGGGTCGGTCAAGCGGCATTGTGATTGGAGAAAACTCGGGGCTAGGGCCTTAATGCTGTTTAGCAGGGCCTGGAGCGATTAATATTGGCAGCAACTGCATGATTGCATCGCACTGCTCAATGTATGCCAACAATCATGGGTTCAATGATTTAACAAGACCAATGCATTCTCAGCCGTTAACTACGTTAGGAATAACGATTGAAGACGACTGTTGGCTAGGCACAGGAGTTAGAGTGCTCGACGGAGTCACTATTGGCATAGGAAGCGTGATTGGAGCTGGAGCCGTTGTTAGCCGCGATATCCCCCCATATTCGATAGCGGTAGGGGTACCCGCTAGAGTAATTAAAAGCCGTAAAGAACAGCTATCTGCTAGCTCAGATAAAAGATGAAACCTCATTGTGTTAGGAAGCGGATTGCTAAAAGCCTTGACTCAAGGTACAGGGACAAAACTTGAACGAGGCAGGGAGCTAGAGCTGAAGGGAATTTGACAAACTGAAGGGAGAGGAGGTGAGCTAGGAATTACCACACCCCTACCATCGACCTCCTCATGAACGAGATTACCCGAATTCAAGCCGCTCTGCGACCCCACCTGCCCTGGCATGGTGCGCGACTGAGGTTTCTAGCCCTCTTTCTAGTCGCGCTGTTTCGCGTTGAGCAGGTGAATCTAGACAAGCTCGCGAGTGTCTTTGCCAATCAAGCGCAGAGTGCATCGAGCTACAAGCGCCTAACCCGCTTCTTTCGCGGCTTTGCCGTAGATTTCGATGTGATTGCGCGAGCGGTGGTGAGTTGGAGTCAGATTCCTGAACCCTGGACACTGAGCCTAGACCGCACGAACTGGTGCTTTGGCACGCTCAACATCAATATCTTGATGCTCGGGATTGTTCACGAGGGTGTGGCCTTTCCAGTGATGTGGACGATGCTCGACAAGCGCGGCAACAGCAACAGTGACGAGCGCATAGACCTGATGGAACGCTTTGAGCGAGTCTTTCCCGATGCCCAGATCCATTGTCTGACGGGCGACCGAGAGTTTGTCGGCAAGGAGTGGTGTAGCTTCTTGCTGCTGCCTAAGGCCATGCCCTTCCGCCTGAGGCTACGCCACAGTGACCGCATCAGTTCTCGCTCGGGCAAGGGGCGTCAGAAAGGCGAGCGGGTCTTTGCCAACTTGAGAGTGGGTGAGCAGCGAGTTCTCTCGGGCAAGCGTTGGGTGTGGGGCCGCCAGGTCTACATCGTCGCCACTCGGCTTGAGGATGGCGAGCTTCTGATTCTCGCAACTAACCATCGCCCCAAGTCGGCACTCGTCGATTACCGCTTGCGATGGGGTATTGAGACTCTCTTCGCTGCGCTGAAAAGTCGAGGCTTCAACCTTGAATCGACCCATTTCTGCCACGCCGAGCGCCTCAGTAAGTTGATAGCACTGCTCGCGTTGGCGTTCTGTTGGGCCATGCTTACGGGACTCTGGCAACACCAGCAGCACCCCATTGCACTAAAGGCTCATGGTCGCAGGGCCAAGAGTCTATTCCGGCTGGGCTGTGACTTTTTGCGGCGGACCTGCTGCGATCTAACTTTACACCGCGCTGAGTTCAATCAAGCGCTTCAACTTTTGTCCCTGTACTGAGGCCTTGACGTAAAAGCTTTGCAACACTGCTGTTTCGCTACAGTGGAGCACAATTCATTTGTTAACGCTTGCGAGACGTAATAAATTCATAAAAAGAGCGGAGTTCCTAGAATGAAAGTTGAAGTTCATGAAGAGCTTAGAGCTGAAGATATTAAGCTTCAGAACACAGGAATCGTCAGCTCTAATAATCCAAAAAATCATGCAATAAGACAACTAATATTTTCCTTGATTGAGCCAATTCCTCGCCCTTTGGGAACAGTAGCGAGAAAACTTATCTACCCTCTTCTATCTAAGAACTGGGGAAAAGCCCCTTACATCCAGGCGTGGGTTGAAATTCTTGGTGCTAACAATATTGTCGCTGGCGATAATATCAGCATCCTCAGATACTCCCTTCTAAACTGCAACTTTGAGAATAGCTTGCTTAGATTAGGGAAAAACATTTCTCTAGATAGAGGTGTTAGCATTCGGCTAGAAAAAAAACTGCACCATTGACATTGGCGACAATACTTATATAGGCCCATATTCATACTTATCTGGGCCTGGTACCGTCAAGATTGGTCGTGACTGTATGATTGCTTCTATGGTTGGTATATATGCTAACCAACATCACCACGTTGGCTCTAGCGAAAAGGGAATCACGATCGAAGACAAGTGTTGGATTGGTAGTGGTGCCAAAATTTTAGATGGTGTAACAATTGGTTACGGCAGTGCAGTTGGTGCAGGGGCCGTGGTGACTAAAGATATTCCGCCCTACTCAGTAGCTGTAGGAGTACCGGCTAAAGTGTTAGAAAATCGGAGAACTAGCCCTGATGACTAGTTTTTGGAAATTAGAAAATTAGGGCGATCGTAGGTCGGCCAGAGCGAAGCATAACCTATCGACAGTGGGCTTTGATCCGTTCTGCGATTCCGGCACGAATGCTCGTTCCGAGTCGGTTCCTGTTTCTGGGATGCTGCAGGCTATACGCTTTGCGAATCGCCCCGTCTAACCTGCGGTGTTGCTAACTTATCGAATCGTACCGCGCAGGGATTCTGTACTCAGGGCTTGATCAGGTAAAGCCGCAGCAGATCGCCCACAATTTCGAACAGTAGGGGTAGTTTGCGCAGCTGTTTGAGACATTGGGGAGCTGCTGTGTGAGCTGCTGGGGTTTGGCGATCGCTAGTAGATGGCGTTTCTCGCTGTCCTGCATCGTCGTGCAGACCACATTATCAGCTCATCCTCATTCTGTATTGGTATAAGACCTGATCGATGATCTGATCGGTGAGGAAGGCGATCGCCCTTCCAGACCCTGAGGCCACCGCCTAGGAACAATCGCCGACAGCCAATACCCCTCACTCTGCGGTTAATTAGGGCTTTGGAAGGCAGTGGCTGATACTGACCGATGCGCTGACCTGCATAGGCGAGCAGTTTACCCAGGCTCAGGCAAGATAACAGGAGGAACAACCTAGACTGAGAGTGACCTCTGATGAGCGAGGGCACGGTGTGTTGAATCAGCGATCGCAAATTGGTCTATGGTCGGCTACCGCCCTAACGGCCCTGGTGGGGCTGGTGAACCTATGGTCAGCAGTGACGCCAGGGCTGCCCCATCGCATCACCTGGGTCAGGGAGCTCTTTCCGGTTGAGCTGCGCATTGGGGCCCATGTGTTTGCTGCCCTGAGCGGCTTCTTTTTGCTGCTGCTGGCGGCCAATCTGCTGCGGCGCAAGCGGGCGGCCTGGGGGCTGGCCGTGGGGCTGTTGGTGGTTTCGATGGTCAGCCACCTAGTCAAAGGGCTGGATATTGAAGAAACCTTGCTGTCGCTGGTGCTGCTGGGGCAACTGCTGTGGCTGCGGCCCATCTTCACCGCCCAGTCTGACCGTCCCTCTATTCTGCAAGGGTTGCGGGTGCTGGCCGGGGCGCTGCTGTTTACCCTAGCCTACGGCACCCTGGGCTTTTGGGCGCTCGATCGCCACTATGCCACCCCCTTTAGCCTGCCCGAGGCCATGGGCCAAACCCTGGCGATGTTTTTTACCGCCGACAATGGCGGGCTGGTGCCTACAACCCGGTTTGGACAGCATTTTGCTGACTCTATTTATATCGTGGGCGGGGTGACGCTGCTCTATGCCGCCTGGATGCTGTTTCGACCGGTGATCTTTCGGGGAGAGGCCAGCGAGGCCGAGCGCCAGCGGGCCAAAGCTATTGTCGAGCAGCACGGACGCTCTTCCCTGGCGCGGTTTGCCCTGTTAGAGGATAAATCTTACTACTTCAGCCCGTCGGGGCAGACGGTGATTGCCTACGTAGCCAAGGGGCAAGGGGCGATCGCCCTGGGCGACCCCATCGGCCCAGACACTGACCGGCAGGCGGCGATTGTTGGGTTTCGGGTCTTTTGCGATCGCAACGACTGGCACCCCGCCTTTTACCAAACCCTGCCCGAGGCCCTGGCAAACTACCAAGCCCTGGGGTTTCACACCCTCAAAATTGGTGAAGAAGCCATTGTCGATTTGCACCAATTCACCCTGGAGGGCAAGCCTGGGCGCAACCTACGTACGGCCACCAATAAGTTCACCAAGCAGGGCTACCGGGTGCAGTACTATGCGCCCCCCCTCAGCGACGAGCTGCTGGCCGAGCTGAGAGCAATTAGTGACGACTGGCTAGAGGCCATGGAAGGGGCCGAAAAGAAGTTTTCCCTCGGCTGGTTTGACCCCGACTACCTGCGAGACTGTGAAATTGCCGTGGTCGAAGATGCCCAGGGCATTCCCGTCGCCTTTGCCAACCTGGTGCCCGAATACCAGCTCAACGAGGCCACCCTCGACCTGATGCGCCACCGCCGCGAGGTCGAACACGGCGCGATGGATTTTTTGTTTGTCTCGCTGATGCAGCACTGCCGGGCCCAGGGCTACGACAGCTTTAACCTGGGCCTGGTAGCCCTCTCGGGGGTGGGCGAAATGCCCGAAGCCCCTCGCCTCGAAAAGGGCATGCACTACCTCTATGACCACCTCAACTCGATTTACAACTTTCAGGGGCTACGGGCCTACAAAGACAAGTTTCACCCCGATTGGCAACCCCGCTATTTCGTATATCCTCGCCTGGCAGATTTGCCTGCGGTGGTGGTGGCCCTGGTGCGGGCCGATTCGGGCGATCGCCTGCAAGACTATTTTGGGGCTCAGTTCTTGAGCACCGCCCTCACCCACGGTTTTAAGCGCTTGGCCCACATGGTGCCAATTGTGTTCAGCCTGGGCCTGTTTGCCCTATCGCTCTGGGCCATCTCCAGCGAGCTACATCAGCACCAGCCAGGCGACATTCTCCGCAGTATTGGGGCAATTCCAGCCTGGGCCTTGGCGGAGGCGATCGCGCTTACGGCCCTCAACTACGCCTTTCTCACCGGCTACGACACCCTGGCCGTCCGGTTTGTGCGGCAGCCCCTGCCCTACGCCAAAACTGCTCTGGTAGCGGTGATCAGCTACGGCATCAGCAACAGTGTGGGCTTGGCCCTGCTTAGCGGTAGCGCCATTCGCTATCGCTTTTATACCGCCTGGGGGCTCAGCCCCGGCAAAATTGCCCAGATGATTGCCTTTTGCAACCTCAGCTTTTGGCTGGGTCTATTTGCGGTGGGCGGTCTGGTGTTTACCGTAGAGCCGCTCTCGGTGCCGGGTCTGCTCCACCTGCCCTTCCAGACCGCGCATCCCTTGGGGATTCTGTTTCTGGTGATTACGGTGGCCTATCTGTTGCTCAGCAGCGTCAGCCGCCACTCTGTCAAAATCAAGGGCTGGGTGCTGCCCCACCTGTCTCCCAAACTGGCCCTGAGTCAGATTGCGATCACCTCCTGCGACTGGGCGCTGGCGGCGGCGGTGCTCTATGTGTTGCTGCCTGCCCACCCCGACTTAAACTATTTCATCTTTTTTGGCAGCTACCTGCTGGCCCAAATCGCCGGGGTAATCAGCAATGTACCAGGGGGGCTAGGGGTGTTTGAAACAGTGCTAATCTTGCTGATCTCGCCGCCTATCCCCTCCGTTCAATTGCTTGGGGCGCTGCTGGTGTACAGGCTGGTCTACTACTTTTTGCCCATGCTGGTGGGGGTGGGGCTGCTGGCTCTCTACGAGCTGCGGCGACGCCGTCACCGGGTCAAAGTGAGTAAGCCGAGCTAGGGGTAATGGGTCAGCGATCGCCGCGTGCATCTCAGCAGATGTGTCTCTACCCCTGCCGCGCGATCGCGGCCCAGTTCCCTAAAACAGGCTGCCCATCGCTCGCAGCATATTCTGCGGCTGTAGGGCCGCTTCTGCCGCCGTCGGCTCGTAGCCGCAGTGCACCATGCAGTCGGCGCATTCGGGGTTACCGCTCTTGTGGCCGTACTTCTCCCAGTCGGTGTTGTCGAGCAGTTCTTGGAAGGTCTCGTAATGACCTTCGTTCAGCAGGTAGCAGGGTTTTTGCCAACCCAGCACGCTGTAGCTAGGACTGCCCCAGGGGGTGCAGTCGTAGTCTTTTTGCCCGATCAAAAAGTCTAAAAAGAGTGGGTTGTGGTTAAATTCCCACTTTTTTTTGCCTGCTGTAAACGGGGCCAAAATTTCTCGAAACAGCGCCTTGGTTTGGTCGCGCTTGAGGAAGTGCTCCTGATTGGGAGCCCAGTCGTAGCTGTAGCCCGGCGACACCATCATGCCGTCTACTTTCAGCTCGGTGAGGTAGTCAAACAGCGTTTGGATTTCCTGCGGATCGGTGCCCTCGAACACCGTGGTGTTGGTGGTGACCCGGAAGCCCCGCGCCTTGGCGGCTCGAATGGCGCTGATGGCAATATCGAAGACCCCATTGCGATCGACGCAGCGATCGTGGAGATCCTTCATGCCATCTAGGTGAACACTGAACGAAAGATAGGGCGACGGCGTAAATTTATCTAGACTTTTTTCGAGCAGCAGGCCGTTGGTGCAGAGGTAGACGAACTTTTTGCGGGCTACTAAACCCTGCACAATCTCGTCAATCTGCGGGTGCAGCAGTGGTTCCCCACCGGGGATTGAGACCACCGGGGCACCGCATTCTTCCGCCGCCGCAAAGCAGTCTTCGGGCGATAGGTTCTGCTTCAAGATTTCTTTGGGATGCTGAATTTTGCCGCAGCCTGAGCAGGCCAGGTTGCAGCGAAACAGCGGCTCTAGCATCAACACCAGAGGATATTGCTTGCGTCCTCTGAGGCGCTGAGTGACAAGATATTGCCCCACGCCCAGGGCCTGCTGCAAACTGATTGCCATTGTCTCTTCACTCCTCAGTTGGGGAGGATTCGAGAGCAGAACCGCTGAACCGGGCGAATTGCCTAGATCATGGCGGCTAATGCTTCGAACCCTGATGGTGATACCCAACTACCGTAATTCATTTTTGCAAAAACGGTTGTCTGTGGCCCACCCTGTGCCCGTATAGATCTTGAGTGGTGGTTGGGGTTTTAGCCCAGGCTACGCCCCTTGGGCTAACGGTGTAAGATGCGGTTAACTCTGCCCGTGGACCTGTGGCCGCCTACAGGTAATCTAGATGCTTATGTAGCCCCAGATACCATCCATGGGAGTTGATTCATTATTAATGCTCTGTTAATGCTTACAGATTGAAAGTCAACCAGTATGGTTGAAAGCCAAAGCCACGTGAGGAGAGCGCTCAATGCCGTCGATTAAATCTGCGTTGGACTTGCTAAAGGAGACCAGCCGAACATTTTTTATTCCGATCAGCTTACTCCCCCCTGGGCTTCAGGAAGCGGTGGCATCGGCGTACCTGTGCATGCGGGCGATCGACCAGATTGAAGACCATCCCACCCTCGATGGCGGCACCAAGGTCAGGCTGCTGCGCCAGATTAGCCTCAACCTGCAAGCGGGCACCGAAACTTCAGCGGTGGCTGATTTTGCGGTAGGGCTAGATAGCCACAGCGGCGAACTTGAGGAAGTGACTCTGCGCATTGGCGAATGGGCCTTGCTGGCCCCCGACACGATCGCCCCCCGCATCTGGGATGCCACCGCCGCCATGGCCGATCGCATGGCCTACTGGGCCGAGCAAAACTGGCGAATCACAACCGAGGCCGATCTCGATCGCTACACCTTTAGCGTAGCCGGGGCCGTGGGGCTGATGCTGTCTGACCTCTGGGCCTGGTACGACGGCACCGAAACTAGCCGCATGGAGGCGATCGGCTTTGGGCGCGGCCTGCAATCGGTGAATATTTTGCGCAACCACCTGGAAGACAAAGATCGCGGCGTAGACTTTTTCCCGGAGGGCTGGACGGCGGACGACATGCAGCTCTACGCTCGCCGCAACCTTAAAATGGCCGATGCCTATACCCAAGCCCTGCCTAAGGGGCCAGCCCTGCTATTTTGCCGCATTCCCCTAGCGCTGGCTACTGCTACCATCGACGCCCTGGCCCAGGGCCGCGAGAAGCTCAGCCGGGCCGACGTGATGGCGATCGTGACGCCGCTGCTCGGCGTTGGCAAATCGATCGAACTTATGACTAAAGTCTAGTTAGACCGGTTGCTCCTCTTACCTCGCTAGTGAATGAACATTCTCGATCGCATCGCCGAGCGGCAGCGCGACAATTTCTCGCTGCACAGCCAGTACCTCAACCCACAGATGGTCAACGTGCTCAAAACGATCGGGTTCGATCGCCACTATGTGCGCGCCGAGGGGCCTTATCTGTTTGACGACCAGGGCGATCGCTACCTCGACCTGCTGGCCGGGTTTGGCGTCTTTGCCCTGGGGCGCAACCATCCCAAAGTCGTGCAGGCTCTACAGGATGTCCTGACGGCAGAACTGCCCAACCTGGTGCAGCTGGATGTGTCGGTTCTGTCGGGGCTTTTGGCCGAAAAGCTTCAGCAGATCACGCCGCCAGGGCTAGACCGCATCTTTTTTGCCAACTCTGGCACCGAAAGCGTCGAGGCGGCGATTAAGTTTAGCCGCTACGCCACCGGGCGCAGCAAGATTGTCTACTGCGAGGGGGGCTACCACGGCCTCACGCTAGGATCCCTATCCGCCACCGGAGATCCGCATTTTCGGGAGGGTTTTGGCCCCTTTCTGCCCGACTTTATCGAAGTGCCGTTTGGGGATTTGGCTGCGCTGGAAAAGGCTCTGTCTCGCAAAGACGTGGCTGCTTTTATCACCGAGCCCATCCAGGGCCACGGCGTGTGGATTCCAGAAGCCAGTTACCTACCGGGGGCGGCGGCGCTCTGCCGCAAATACGGCAGCCTGTTCATCGCTGACGAGGTGCAGACTGGGCTGGGCCGCACGGGCAAATGGTGGGCGGTCGAGCACTTTGGCGTTGAGCCCGATCTGCTCTGCATGGCGAAGGCCCTGTCGGGCGGGTTCGTTCCGATCGGGGCCGTAGCCTGCCGGTCGTGGATCTTCGACAAAGTGTTTAACCGCATGGATCGCGCCGTGGTTCACGGCAGCACCTTTGGCAAAAACAACCTGGCCATGGCCGCTGGCCTGGCCACCCTCGACGTGCTCGAAACCGACGGCTGGATTGACCACGCGGCGCAGATGGGGCGGCAGATTGTGGCCGACTTGCAGCCGCTAGTCAGCCAGTACGAGTGCCTGAAAGCGGTGCGGGGCTTAGGCATGATGATGGCGCTGGAGTTTGGCGAACCCAAGAGCCTGACGCTAAAAATGTCGTGGAAGATGCTCGAAACCGCCAACCGGGGCCTGTTTTCCCAAATCATTACGGTGCCGCTGTTTACCCGTCACCGGATTTTGTCGCAGGTGGCGGGCTACGGCATGAACGTGGTCAAGTTTATTCCGCCCCTGACTCTGCAAGAGAGCGATCGCCGCTGGATTGCCGAGGCCGTCACCGACGTAGTGGCCGATGCCCACCGGGTGCCGGGTGCCGCCTGGGAATTTGGCAAAACCCTGGCCACCCAGGCGATGAAAACCAAAGCCGGAGCCCGGTAGCCCCCGCCATGGCCAGCCTGTTTCACCCGCTGTGCGGCAGCAACCCACCCACCCTGCTCCGGCTGCTGCTCGAAAATGGCTTGCCTGCGGCTAACCGCTGCCCCCAGGTGGCTCTGGCCCTGGCGGTGTCATTGGCCCGCTGGCCCTTTTCGACGGCGGAACAAGTGGCGTTTGCCCTGTCCCAAAAGCAGCCGATGCCCGACCCTGTGTTTATCGTCGGCTACTGGCGATCGGGCACCACCCACCTGCACAACGTCATGGCCCAGTGCCCTGCCTTTGGCTACATCACGCCGCTGGCCACGGGAATGCCATGGGATATTTTGGGGATAGTGCGATCGCTGGAACCCCTACTAGAGCAAGCCCTACCCCAGGATCGCTACGTCGATAACGTAGCGGTCACGCCCACCTCGCCCCAGGAAGATTCCATTCCCCTAGCGACGATGGGGGCAGCCTCCTACTACCACGGCATGTATTTTCCTCGGCAGTTTGAAACTCACTTTCGCCGGGATGTATTTGGGGAAGGCGAAGAGGCCGATGTAGAGCGGTGGAAACGCCTGCATCGCCACCTGCTGCGGAAGGTTTCGGTGCACCAGGGGCACCGCCCGCTGCTGATCAAAAACCCGGTCTATACCGGCTATATTCGCCATCTGCGAGAGCTGTGGCCGGGGGCCAAGTTCATTCACATTTACCGCAACCCCTACCGGGTGTTTGTCTCGGCGCGGCACTACTTTACGCGGCTGCTGCCCGAATTGGCGCTGCAAGACTACGGTGAGTTACCGATCGAATCGCTGGTGTTAGAAAGCTACCCGTTTCTTTTGGACGCCCTCAAATCTGACACGGCAGATCTGCCCCCCAATCAATTTGCAGAACTCAGCTTTGAGGATTTGCAGAGCGATCCGCTGTCGGTGCTAAAAAAGATATTTGAGCAGCTAGAACTGCCCGATTTTGAGGCGGCTTCTCCCCATTTTGAAACCTATTTAGCGGGGCTAGAAGACTACCAGCAAAACCAGTATTCTCTTGATGCTGAAACGGTTAGTGCGATCGAGAATGCTTGGTTTCCCTACATTCAACGCTGGGGCTACAGCCTATAGGCTGTTTAATAAAGTCTGCTTTTTGTTAACAATGGTGCAGCTAGGGTGGCTTTCTCAGATAGAGTCAACTCGTCTGTCAGGGGACTAATTTGAGCATTGCTCGCCAAGATTTTCTAAATCAGCAAGATCTTGTAGCCTGCAAGACGCTTTTGGGAGTATCCCACTTTCGCGGAAACAGTTCGAAGAGGGAGAATGGAAGAGGAGCCCCAGGGATGACTCACCATCCCACCTGAAGACCAAAGGCGATTGGAAGTTTGTACAGCAGAAATTTTCGAGTGCGCCGAGGCCAAGCAAAGGCGTCAGTGAAGTCAGCCTTGATGGCGGCAAAGTTCGTTTGCGTGACCTCGTGGAGTCCGATAGCCCGTGGCGAGACTACATCCGTTAATGCCATGTTGGGTCTGCGCTGTGCCTACCTCAATGGGCAGTTCGCCAGCTGACTGTTTCATCGAAAGTGGGATGCCCCCCTGAAACTTGAGCTTAATCTTTAAAATTATGATCAATACTTTAAATGCTGAAATATTGCTTCCCAGAAATGGTGAATAATATAGAGCATGGGGAATCTTAAGCGTTAGATCTGAATTTTCAAAACATAGTTGTGCAGCATCCGAAGCGATTGTACTTGATGAACAAAATTTTTTGAAAACCTTAGTGAAACAACGTTTTAAAACATATGGACTCTATCTTCGCGGCTGATCCCAAAAATGAGTGAGAATAAAAATTTCGTCACAACCGAATCTGTCATTGCCTTAATCAGTGGGCTTTATATTGCGACTGGCTTTGCAGTTGTGTTCAGCATCCTTTTTCTGCTAACTTCTCTGGATCAAGCAGCCAAGCTAGCTCGAGCCAAACAGGTAGATATCGCTCTGAATTTGGAAACCCGGTATTTGAAAGCGATCCTACTCGAGTACTCCGGCTGGGATGAGGCTTACGAGAATCTCATTGTTGATTTGGACGAAACCTGGGTCGAAGGTAATTCTGGCCAATACTTGATTGATCAACATGGGTTTGATTTCACTCTGGCCATCAAGGCAAATAGGCAACTGGCAAACCTGAGTATCAACGACGAAGTTAAAGGACTTGAGTTTGAAAGACTCATGTCAGGTGGACTGGAAGATCTGATTGAGGAGTCTTTGCAAGTTCAAGAAGGCGATGAGGGTTCGGTAGCTGGATATGTTCTTGCCGGGACTGATATTTATTTGGTCGTCCTGAGCCCGTTCAAAGATGAGAAAACCGAGGAAATTAGGCCTGATAGCTACTTATCTCTGGGTAGACGGCTGGATACCGAATATATTGGGAAACTTGAATCTTCCTATGAGCTTCCAGGTTTGCGCCTTGCTAACAAGACAGAAGACGCTATGAGCTCTAAGGTGCTGCTTGATGCCTCCAATCAAGCCATCGGATGTCTGACGTGGTTTGTGGAAAAGCCAAGTCTGCTCATTGCACCGAAGGTGATTGGCATCGTGACACCGTTTTTCTGTTTGGCCATATTCTTGACCCGATATTTTCTAAAACTGGATTATGCTGACCGGATTGCCTTTGAAGAGCGATTATACAAAGAAGCCACATGTGATCCACTCACAAACATTAGCAATCGTCGGCAATTTATGGCTCTGTGTCAGCAGGAGATGGCCGTTCACAGCCGCAATGGGAGAACGCTTGCCGTAGCTCTATTTGACATCGATCATTTCAAGGCCATCAACGATACCTATGGACATGCTGTGGGTGACAAAGCCTTAGTCCATCTGGTTCAGATCTGTTCTGGCGAGTTGCGTGAATCTGACATCTTTGGCCGAATTGGTGGTGATGAGTTTGCCGTTATCCTGCGAGAAACGCCGATTGAAGAAGCTGTCGATGTGCTCAATCGCGTCCGGAGAAAAATAGAAGCATGCCCCATCGGGGCGAATCACAATATCATCACCATAACCGTAAGCATAGGGGTAGCTCCAATGAACGGTTACATAACCTTTGATATTATTCTAGAAATGGCAGATGTGGCTCTGTATAGGGCTAAAAAGAATGGGCGGAACCAGGTTTTTGTAAGTATTTAACGCTAAGGCTGTCTTTAAAACAAATTTTTGGTCGGTGCAGGGCTCTGCTCAAATTCAACTTGACCGTAGTCGAGCTTGAGGATGCGATCGCCCACATAGAAATAGTGATCGTCGTGGCTGATCACAAACACTGTCTTTCCCTGGGCCTTGAGGTCGGGCAAAAACTGGGTGTAAAACACCTGCTTAAAGGCCGGATCTTGATCCGCAGCCCATTCATCAAAGAGGTAAATGGGGCGACTTTCCATGTAGGCGCTGAGCAGGGCCAGGCGTTTGCGCTGCCCCTGGGAGAGATTCACCGTTGAAAATCGGCCCTGGTCGATGCGCACTTTGTGGCTGAGCTGGAGCTGGTCTAGATAGCCCTGGGCTTTGCTGTCGTCGGCCTCACTACTCAGGCCCAGCAGCCGCTCAAACAGGTAAAAATCGGCAAACACCGCCGCAAAATGCTGCCGATACCACTCCTGATTGTGCTCATCAATAGGCTGCTGATCGAGCCAAATTTCGCCTGACTGGGGCTGATAGAGCCCCGTGAGCACCTTCGCCAGGGTCGATTTGCCGCTGCCGTTGCCGCCGATGATAAAAATTAGCTCGCCGGGGTGTACGGTCAGATTCACCGGCCCCAGGGTAAATTCGGTGGCGTCGCGATCGGTGCGATAGCTGTGGGTAACGCCTTTGAGCATTAGCTGCTGCCAGTTTGGGTCGATGGGCAGCACGGGGGCAGCGGCGATCGCGGCATCGATACTCAGGCCCAGGGTTTTGAGCTTGTCGAGGGCGACGCTGGCCTGACTCAGTAGCGGCAGCTTGTTCACCAGGTTTTCCATCGGCCCCAGCAGGTAGGTAAAGGTGAGCACGTAGGCCACCCGCGTGTTGGGGCTAATGCCCAGCCAATTGGGCAGGGCAAACAGCACCAACCCGACCGCAAAAAAGTAGATAAACTTACCCCAGCTATCGAGTACTGCAAACAGGCTCAACCCCTGCTGGTTGTAGCGCTTCACCTGAAGCGCGGTGGGCTGGAGATCGATCGCAAAAAAGTCTTGGCGGCCCAGGTAGTGCAGCTTTAGCTCTTTGATGCCGTCAATTAAACTGCGAAAATGCTGGAACAGCCGCTCCTGGTGGTCGCGGGCAGCGGCCAGACCGCGCCGCCCCGCCACCAAAAACCAGCGGCAGCTGACCGAGGCCACCAGGGTAATCAGCAGCACCAGGGCCAGCACCTGCCACGACAGCCACGATACATAGACCATGCAGCCGACGGTGCCCGCAATGTTGATCATCAACACGGGCAGAATGCTGGCGGCGGCGGCGATCGCCTGAATATCCTCCGTGAGCAGCACCAGCAGGCTGGGCAAGCCGAGGTTTTCTAAAGACTTCAGCTCCGCCGCTAAAATTTGCCGACAGAGCTGAAGCTGAAGTTCCACCACTGCCGATTGAGAAAACCGCACCAGCAAAATGCGCGACACCATGGCCGTGATCAGGGCGATCGCCCCCAGACCCACAAACGCAGCGGCGACCGTCGTTCCGGTGGTGCCCTGGGCGATCGCAAAACTAATCAGCGCAATGAGCGCGGCACTACAGCCGCCGCTGACCAGGCCCGTGGCCAGGGCAACCCACAACCCCGGCCCAGCGGTGCGCAGGAGAAACAACAGTAAGCTCATGGCAATCTCTCAAATCGGGGGATACGCCTTGGGGGCTGAACGGCGATCGGCGCGGGCGGTGACCGACCCCGGCGCGGCTGATCAACCGGTCGAACAAGTTATGATATCTGCGTTTCTGTTCTCCTAGGAAAGCGATGCCCCGCCCCAATCTAAATCAGCTGCGAGAACGACTAAATCTCTCTCGATTTGCCCTGCGCAACCGGGGTCTGACAATCTTCTGCTGGATTGTGATTGGGGTGGCCGGGCTGTTTGCCTTTAGCTCTCTGAAGTATGCCTTGTTCCCCGACATCACCTTTCCGGTGGTGCTGGTCAACGCCACCGCCCCGGTCGAAACGGCGATCGCAACCGAAGCCCAGCTCACTGTGCCCCTAGAGGCCCAGCTTCAACCCCTGGCTGGGTTGACCAAGCTCAACTCGACCACCTCGCCGGGGCAGGCGATTCTGCGGCTCAATTTTGCGGTGAATACCGCCCTGGAAGAAACCACGGCAGCAGTCGAGCAGGCGATCGCCCAGGCCGATCTGGCCACCGGGTTTGACTATGAAATCATTCCGCTCAATTTGAATGAGGCGACGGCGATTAGCTATGCCCTGACCAGTGAGACGCTGCCCCTGGCCGACCTGGCGACACTGGTGGAGGTGGAGATATTGCCGACGCTGCGCGACATTGCCGGGGTGCTGCGAGTCGATTTGCGGGGCACCGGCACCCAAGCTGTGGCCAGCGGTGAAGGCGACTTTTTGGCTGAGCTGCAAAATCCGCCCACGCTAGTTCGGTTCAATGGAGAGGCAGCACTGGCACTCCAGGTGGTAAAGCAGGGCGAGGCCAACACCCTGGAGGTGGTCGATCGCGTCGAGGCGGCGATCGCGCAAATCCGCGAGCAGCAGCCCCAGGTGCAGATTGCCCTAGCCGCTACCCAGGCCGACTTCATTCGTTCATCGACCGAGGCCACCATCGATGCCCTGGTGGAGGCGATCGTGCTGGCGGTGCTGGTGATCTTGTTCTTTTTGCGCAGCTGGCGAGCCACGGTGATTACGGCGCTGGCGATTCCGCTGTCGCTATTGGGCACGGCGATTGTCATGGCGATCTACGGCTTTAATCTAGAAACCATTACGCTGCTGGCGCTGGCGATCGTGATCGGCATCATTGTGGACGATGCGATCGTTGAAATCGAAAACATCATGCGCCATCTAGAAGCCGGGGCTACTCCGTCCCAAGCGGCCCTGCGGGCCACGGACGAAATTGCCCTGACGGTGACGGCCTCGACGCTGACCATTGTGGCCGTATTTTTGCCCGTGGCGCTGATGGGCGGCACCGTGGGGCAGTTCTTTAAACCCTTTGGCCTGACGGTGTCGGCGGCGGTGCTGTTTTCGCTGCTGGTGGCCCGCACCCTGACTCCGGTGTTGGCAGTCTATTGGCTGAAGGCTCCCCATTTGCCCTCGGGCACCGACCCCGCTGCCGCTGCCCCCCCCGACCCGGCAGCCACCGCGATGCTGACAGAGGCGGTGGCGGGCTCCTGGCTAGAGCGGCGGTACAGCCAGCTGCTCGCTTGGTCGCTGCTCCACCGCTGGATTGTGGTGGGGCTGGCGATCGCCAGTCTGGTCGCGGGCATCGCCATCATTCCGCTAATTCCCCAGGGGTTTATTCCCCAGCTCGACCAGGGGCAGTTTTTGCTGAACTACCGGGTGCCCCTGCCCCAGCGCCCCAGTGGGGCTCAGCTGCCGCCCTCTGGGCAACTACCGTCTGGGCAGCTACCGACGGCCCTAGACACACCCCAAGCGGCAGCAGCAGCAGAGGCTGCAATCGCCGCCGGGCGATCGCAGCTCTTGCAGCGCACCCTTCAGCAGGCCGACGACCTAGAGGCGACGGTGGCCCAGCTCCCCGAAGTTGAGTCGGTGTTGACCACCGTGGGCGGGCGGGGCCGACCCAACGAGGGCAGTCTCTACATTCAGCTACGAGAGGAGCGCGATTCCGGGACGGATCGCTCTGCGAATCGCACCACCGCCGCCGTGCAGGCCCAGCTCCGCCAAGACTTACCCTCCCAGGCGGGCCTAGAAACCAGCGTTGAAGACCTTCAGTTTGTCGATACCGGCGGCGAAAAACCCCTCCAGGTGGCCCTGGTGGGCGACGACGTAGCGGCCCTGCAAACTGCCGCCGCTGAGATTCAGGCCCAGGTGAAAGCGCTGCCCGGTTTTGCCGATGTGCGCATTTCTGGCGCTGAGAACACCGCCGATGCGATCGTTGAAATCAATCGACAGAATGGGGAGCGGGTTGCGATCGTTAGCGCCAACCTGAGTGACGGCAATGCCCTGGGCGACGCCACCGCCCAGGTGGTAGCCATTGCAGAATCGGTGGTGCCACCGGGAGTGCGCATTGACCTGGCGGGTGACTCGGCCCGGGCGGGCGAAGTGCTGGGCAGTTTTGGCCGCACGCTGATTTTGGCGGTGGTCTGCATGCTGCTGGTGCTGCTGGTGCCCTTTGGGCGGCTGCTCGAACCGGCGGTGGTGGGCCTGTCGCTGCCGCTCTCGATTGTGGGTGCCATGCTGGCCCTGTGGATTACCCGCAGCGACTTTGGCATTGTCTCGCTGCTGGGCCTGCTGTTTTTGCTGGGCCTGCTCAGCAAAAACGCGATTTTGCTGCTGGACTACATCAACCAGCTGCGCCGGGCCGGGCTTGAGCGCACGGAGGCGATCAAAAAAACGGGTCTGGTGCGGCTGCGCCCCATTCTGATGACCACCGCTTCGACGGTGCTGGGCATGGTACCGCTCGCCATTGGCCTGGGGGCCGGGGCCGAGCTGCGTCAGCCCATGGCCGTGGCGATTATGGGCGGGTTGCTGACCTCAACCCTGCTGAGTCTGGTGGTGGTGCCGGTGCTCTACACCCTACTCGAAGATAGCTGGCTCAAGCTCACCAAGCGGTCGGCCTAATGACAGCTCAGGTGATTTTGGTGCCCGCTGGGGCAGAATACCAGGCGGTGATGCGGGGCTTGAGGGCGGTTTCCCATGCGCCCCCGGTGGTGGCGGTTCCGGCAGGCCCGGCGGCGTTTCGAGCCTTTTTGGAGAGCTGGGCAGACCGATCGCGCTTTGCCAATCGGGGGATTCTGCTGATGGGCCTGGGCGGCAGCCTATCGCCTGGGCATTCGGTAGGAGACGGACTTTTGCTTGAGCAGGTTTGGGATGCTGCTGGGAAAGATGGTTCGAAGGGTTACTCTTGCGATCGCACCCTCACCCAAGCGCTAGCCCAACGCCTCAAGATTCCTATTGAGACGGGGGTAACCTGCGATCGCGTCATCACCACAGTCACAGAAAAGCGACGGCTGGGCGATCGCTACCAGGCCGCTGTAGTCGATATGGAAAGTGCCGTGCTGCTGGCGGCCATGCCCCAGGCCAAAGTCGCCATTCTGCGGGTAATCAGCGACGACTGTAGCGAGGACTTGCCCGATATTGCGGCTGCGATCGGCCCAGACGGCAGTCTGCGGCCCGTCGTTCTAACCCTGAGTTTCCTCAAAAACCCAATGGCCGCTGCAACCTTCATCCGTGGATCTCTACGGGGGTTAAAAGCTCTAGAGCAGGCAGCGCGTTCGCTCTAGTAAACGCCCACCCTGCAAAACCATGCCGGTTGTAAGCCCGATGGGTTGGCCTGTCAGTAGCCGGTACTAACCTTTGGTCAGCGCTCCCAACCGCCCCTGGGTAGCGGTCAGGTAAACCTGGGGTGTGAGCCACAGCATCAGGCCCCGCTTGCCCGCCGATACAGCCACGGTTTCAAAGGTGAGGATCGAGTCATCCACGTAGACGGGGTAGGCTTTTTTGGTGCCCAGGGCGGTGACGCCGCCGCGAATGTAGCCGGTGAGGGGTTGTACATCTTTGAGGGGCACGGTATCGGTTTTGCGATCGCCCGCCAGCACCGCCAGCGCCTTGAGGTCGAGCTGGGCACTGCCGGGGATAACGGCGAGGCACACCCCGTTGCGATCGCCCTTGGCGACCAAAGTCTTAAATACCTGCTCGGCTGGCAGTCCCAGCTTCTCGGCGGTGCTCTCAGCGGCCAAGTCATCGGGATCCACCTCGTACTCCAGAATCTCGTAGGGCAGCTTGAGGCGATCGAGAAGGCGGGCGGCGTTGGTCTTGCTCACAGGGCAACGGTAGATCTCTGAAACGTCAAAAGAGGGGTCAAGAGACAAGGCATCAGGTTCGAGGTATAACCCCTTGAACCCGATACCTAATACCTTAAACCCCTGATCCTTTGTGCTTTGCCTCTACTTGATGAACAGCATCTCCTGGTAGGTGGGCAGGGGCCAGAGGTCGTCGGCCACTTCACCCTCCAGGGCATCGGCGTACTCACGCACCTGGTCCATCAGGGGGCGAATGGTTTGGGCGCAGAACTGCATGTGCTCTTCCACCGACATAAAGTGTTTGGTCAGCATGTCGCCCAAGTCGCCCACCGAGACCATCATCGACTTGGCCAGCTCGGCCACCTTGACGACGCTGTCTTTGCCAAACTCAATGCCAATCTCATCGAGGCTGTCAATGGTCTTGGCAAGTTCACCCATGTAGCGAATCGCCGCGGGGTAAATGATGGTCTTAGCCATGCTGATCACCAGCTTGGCTTCGACCTCAATGTGCTGAATGTATTGCTCGGAGTAGGCCTCAAAGCGGCTGCCCAGCTCCACCGGGGTGAGCACATTTTCTTTAGAGAACAGGTCTTCGATGTACTGTTCGCGCAGCACGGGCAGGGCGTCGGCGGTGGTGCGCAGGTTGAGCAGCCCGCGCTCGTTGACGGCCATCTCATGCCATTCGGTGGAATAGCCGTTGCCGTTAAACACCACGGCACCGTGGTCGCGAATCACGTCGCGCAAAATGTCGTGGATGGCGACGTTGAGTTCGACACCGCTGCCCAGTTTGGCCTCAAGCTGGTCGGCCATCCAGTCGAGTGAGTCGGCCAGAATGGTGTTCATCGCCACCAGCGGCCCAGAGACCGACTGGCCCGAACCTACAGCGCGAAACTCAAAGCGGTTGCCGGTAAAGGCAAAGGGAGAGGTGCGGTTGCGATCGCCCGCATCCTTCGGAAACACCGGCAGAGTCGGCACACCCAGATCCATATCGCCCTTCGACTGGGAGCCGGTGACCTCGCCCGAGGCAATCTGGTCAAACACATCCTGGAGCTGGCTGCCCAGGTAGATGGAGATGATCGCCGGTGGCGCTTCGTTGGCCCCCAGACGGTGGTCATTGCTGGCGCTGGCAATCACCGCCCGCATCAGCGGCCCATACTTGTGCACACCGCGAATCACCGCACCACAGAACACCAGAAACTGCGCGTTAGAGTGGGGCGTGTCGCCCGGATCCAGCAGATTGCCCTGGGTGGCATTGCCCACCGACCAGTTGACGTGCTTGCCCGACCCATTGATGCCCGCGAAAGGCTTCTCGTGGAGAAGACAGACAAAGCCGTGCTTTTTGGCTGTGTTGCGCAGCACCGTCATAATCAGCTGCTGGTGGTCGCTGGCGACGTTGGCCGCCTCAAAGAAGGGGGCGATCTCAAACTGGCCAGGAGCCACCTCGTTGTGGCGAGTTTTGGCCGGAATGCCGAGGCGGTAGAGCTTTTCCTCCACATCCTGCATGAAAATCTGCACCCGCTCAGGGATAGCCCCGAAGTAGTGGTCGTCGAACTGCTGGCCCTTGGCTGGAGCCTTGCCGAATAGGGTACGACCCGCCAGTAGCAAGTCGGGGCGCACGCTAGCAAAGCTAGAATCCACCAAAAAGTACTCTTGCTCAGCACCGCAGCTAGAGTTGACCGGGGCGACTTCGCTGTGGCCCAGCAGCTTGAGTACGCGGGTGGCGGCCTTGCTCATGGCGGCGTTAGAGCGCAGCAGCGGGGTTTTCTTATCCAGCGCTTCTCCCGTCCACGATACAAACACCGTGGGAATGCACAGGGTGACGCCGTTCTCGGTCTCCATGACGAAGGCGGGGCTGGTGACATCCCAGGCGGTGTAGCCCCGTGCCTCAAAGGTAGAGCGAATGCCGCCGTTGGGGAAAGACGAACCGTCGGGCTCTCCCTGTACCAGCACTTTGCCAGAAAATTCTGAAATCACTGATCCATCGCTCTGCACCGAGATAAAGCCGTCGTGCTTTTCGGCGGTGGCATTGGTCAGGGGATAGAACATGTGGGAGTAATAGAGCGCCCCCTTGGAAATGGCCCAGTCCTTCATGGCCACGGCCACAACATCGGCCACCGAGACATCGAGAGCGGAGCCCGTGGTGATGGTTTTTTGCACCGACTTGAACACCGACTTGGGCAGGCACTCCTGCATTTTGCTGAGGCTAAAAACGTCCTTGGCCCACAGGTCTTCGAGCCGCCCAGGGGTGCTTACAGATACTTTGGGACGGCAGGCGATACTGGCAATAGCCTGGGCACGTAATTCGTTTCCGCTCATAGAAGTCTCCTAGTTAAATGGGAAATTTAAGCAAAGCTGTCACTGGCGTGGGGCAATTCTAAAGTCGACAGGATCAGAAAAGCCCGCTATGGAAACTGTGATGGGTAAAATTAGCCCTGGGGGCGATCGCGATCGCCCGTGCAGTAGAAAAGCCTGAGAGACTTAGCTGTTTAGACATCTTTGAAAAACCACATTGCCAAATCAGAAACTGGCAACCCCAATTAATGGGAAATTTCTGTCTACAATGCTTATCGTCTCAGCGGTCTAAACAAACCCCCCAGACAATCACAAAGGCCTCAAAAGTGCTAAGGGCAAATGGCTCATGGGCCTACACCTAACTCTCTTTGAGCCACCGTTAACGCTGTCACCCTCAGTTAACTTTGAGGAACTAAAACCTTACTATCTAACCAGAAACTTGCACCGTTCTAACCAATGCTACGTCTGAAAATTCGTGCCCTGAGACTAACTCAAAAATCACCACTGCAATCCATTGTTTTTGCCAGCGATCAGTCTTAAAAACCCATAGAAATTTGCATTATGGATAGTAGAGGCAAAGGCGGGGGGCTTTTGTAGCTATAAATACCTTTGCCAGCTAATCCAGATTCCTTAAAGATTGATGTCTGCTGGGGTCTGGCCTCTAGGCGGATTCAGAGGGCCGCCATTTTGTCGGCGCTGAGCCCCCTTTCCGCGCCGCTGTGGGTCAGAATAGTTAACATTCCGCATAAACCACCTACAGATCAGCAGAACTATGCCGCGCATTCGAGACATTCTGCACGCTGGCGAACCGGGCCAGAGCACCACCATCCAGGGCTGGGTGCGCACCAAGCGCGAGGCCAAGGGCATCACCTTTGTGGAGGTCAACGATGGCTCGTCGATGGCCGGGTTGCAGGTGGTGCTGAGTGCCGACCTGGCGGACTACGACACCGTGGTCAAAGACCTAACCACCGGCTCGTCGGTAGAAATTGGCGGCACCCTGGTGGAATCACCGGGCAAAGGCCAGCGGGTAGAATTGCAGGGCGAAACCATTACCGTCTACGGCACGGCGGATGGAGAAACCTATCCCCTCCAGAAAAAGCGGCATTCCTTTGAGTATTTGCGATCGCTGGGGCATTTGCGATCGCGCACCAACACCCTCGGTGCCGTCTTCCGCGTGCGCAACGCCTGCGCCCAGGCGATTCACCAGTTTTTCAATGAGCGCGGCTTTTTGTGGATGCACACCCCAATCATCACCGCCAGCGACTGCGAGGGGGCGGGGGAAATGTTTGCCGTTACGGGGTTAGACCTGGCGAATCCTCCCAAAACCAAAGAGGGGGCTGTGGACTACAGCCAGGATTTCTTTGGCAAGCCCGCCTACCTCACCGTCAGCGGCCAGCTTGAGGCCGAAATTATGGCGATGGCCTTTAGCAATGTCTACACCTTTGGCCCTACCTTTCGGGCCGAAAACTCCAACACCTCCCGCCACCTGGCCGAGTTTTGGATGGTAGAGCCAGAGCAAGCCTTCTGCGATTTAATAGGCAATATGGATCTGGCCGAAGAATTTCTCAAATACATCTTCCACTCGGTGCTAGAGCACTGCCCGGAAGACATGGCCTTCTTCAACGATCGCATCGACAACACAGTACTGGCCACCGCCGACAACATCATCAACAACACCTTCGAGCGCATTACCTACACCGATGCGGTGAAACTATTAGAAAAGACCGACCGAAAATTTGAGTTCCCCATCGAGTGGGGCATCGACCTACAATCGGAGCACGAGCGTTACCTAGCCGAGGAACTGTTCAAAAAGCCGGTGATCGTCACCGACTACCCCACCGGCATCAAAGCCTTCTACATGCGCCTCAACGACGGCGGTGAAACTGTTGCAGCCATGGATGTGCTGGCCCCCAAGGTAGGCGAAATCATCGGCGGCTCCCAGCGGGAAGAGCGGCTGGATGTGCTGGAGCGCCGCATCGTCGAGGCAGGCCTGCCCCTAGAGGATTACTGGTGGTACCTCGATCTGCGCCGCTTTGGCACCGTGCCCCACGCGGGCTTTGGCCTGGGCTTCGAGCGCCTGGTGCAGTTTATGACCGGTATGGGCAACATCCGCGATGTCATCCCCTTCCCCCGCACCCCCGACAGCATCGAGTTTTAGAGCCTTAGCGACTCTGACAGAACTGACGCACGGCTCTAATCACAGTTAGATCAGTTCCGATTTTGCGAAGTTTTACCCATTGGTCAAGCTGTCCAGCCGTCACCGATGGAAAGGCTTGGCTTTGGGTCTCGACGTGGTATTCACCCGCGCGCAACACCAGAATCGAGAGCATCTCCTGTCGATAAAGCCACACTTCTGATACCCCTATAGCTAAGTAAATTGGGAGCTTACTATCTGACCGACTGGCAATATCAATCTCTAGCGCTAAATCTGGCGGCAGATCTGGAGATATAGATGTTTCTAAGCCCTGCCCGGCTTGAGCATTTTGAATGTAGAAACAGCTGTCAGGCTCAATACCCTTGGCTAAATCTGATCGATTTATACGCATTGAGCCAAGATTATTAAACTCAGTTCCTAATTCTTCGGCCAGGGCTTGAATAATCGATGCCAATAGGCGATTGATAACCTCATGGAGTTGTCCTGGCATTCTGATTTCTAAAACTCCGCCGTCGTAGGCAATTCGGGTAGCACGGTTGTCTCCCAACTCGGTCAGCAGCGCAATATAGCTCTCCCAGGCCACGCCCGAAATACGTAGGGCACTGCCAGGGGTGAGTTCGATCTGGCTAAGGGGAGTGGCGAGGGTGGCCGTCATGGTTGGCTCATAGCGATGAATAGTTCAAGTATGGCTCAGGAGACCCTGATTCTGGACATCTGGTTGGGAGCGAACCAGGTAGATAAACCAGCTCTTAACTTGAGAATTATTCGACCGTGCCAAAGGCCGTTTCAAAACACTAATACCAACTCCACCTGCCAAGCGCTATCCTCACGCACGATCTGGATGTCGCGGATGAATTCGCGGAAGAAGAAGCGTCGCTCGGTCTCAGAGAGATCGAGCCAGAACTGGGGAATCGACACCGACTGGGACAGCTCTTGGAGGTTCACCGGGGGTAGCTGAGCGAGCTGCTGGTGCAGGATCGAAATTTCGCACTGTAGCTTGTAGCGGCGGAGAGCGGCGGTTTCGGCATCGAGAATGCCAGAGTCTTCTAGGGTGGGTAGCTGGGCGATCGCGGCTTCTTTGGCGGCGATCGCGCCTTGCAAACCAGTGCTAGGAGCCGGGGCACCGGGGGGAATTCTGGCCGTGAATTGAGCCACCGCTGGGGGCAACTCCTGACAGATCTGATTCACGATGCGGTGCAGTGCGTCGTCATAGGGAATAGCTTGGCAGCGGGGAGACTTGGGGCAGCCGCTAGGCCGCAGGTAAAGATAGCTTTTGGCCTGTCCTCGGGGAGCAGTTTTTGAAATGGTCAGAGGTTGACCGCACTCCTGGCAGGTGACGAGGCCCGCCAGCGATCGCGGTGCTCCAGCGGTGCGCGGCGGCAGGGGGCGGTTGCGGCGCAGCAGGCGATCGATCTGGGCCGCTTCTTCGCGGCTGATGATGGCGGCGTGGGTGTCGCGCAGAACGTTGCCATCCTGGTATTGCAGATCGCCCCGGTAGACCGGGTGGGTGAGCCAGCGCCGCCCGGTAGACACCGAAATCCGTTTGCCCAGCTTGCCCTCAATGAACCGCACCGCTCCCCGCAGCGAGCCGTAGAGCAAGAATTCGTTGACAAAGGCGGTGACTACCGGGGCCGTGGCGCGATCGATCAGGTAGCGGCCCTGGCCTCGGCGGTAGCCGTAGGGGGCTTTGCCTGGGGGCGGTAGGGCCTGCAAGCGGCTGCGGGCATGGCCCTCGCGCAAGCGGCGGCGGCGCTGGTCGCTAGCCAGGCTAGCCCCCTGCAAGATACTGTCTAAATCGATCGCGTCATCATTTAGAGTGACCACTTCAGCCCCGGCGGATTCGATTGCTTCCACCCAGGAGCGAATCTCTGCGGGGTTGTTGCCCAGGGTTGCAAGGTTATCCACCAGAACCCGATCGGTGGGATGAGCCTGTAGGTCGGCCAGCAGGCGATCGCGCTCTGGCCGATACCCCGGCTCCGTCGGTAGGGCCACATCGGTGTAGACCTGTTCCACCGCTGCCAATATTTCCTCCCCCAGGGCAGGGGAGATATCGGGGGAGCCATTCACCTCTCGGTAGCAATAGGCGACAACGCGCATAGCTTTAGAATGCTTGCTTGAGCGCTTCCCGCAGGGCTAGGGCCTGGGCGTCGTCGTCACTGGCCACCACCACCATCACCGTGGTGGTGGCGGGCTGGTTCTCGAGACACACAAACATTGCCGTAACTGTCTCAGAGCGCCCGGCTATGCTGGTGGCGTCGTTTTGAACCGGCTCTAGCCCCTGGGATTCTAGCGCCTGTTGGGCCTGGCTCAAGCATTGGGCGGTGTCGATGCCTAAAACCTGCCAAGCGTAGTGCATGCCGGGCGGAACCGCCTGGCTAGCGGCAGTTGTAGCAACTAGCCCCAGCCCGGTTAGTAACGCCGTCAGCAAATAGGTCATTGAAATCATCGATGTTTCCTCGTTGCTGCCTCAAATTGGTGCCCGGCTCAGGGGCAAACCGTGCTGTGTTGATGATACTCCCTGGGCTTCGATTCAACTGTGGCTCCGGCCATTGGCTCGGGGTCATGGCAAGATAGGTGGGTGGGCTTTGGGCTCCTGCCCATGCCCCATTGAGTTCCCCAGAGGCGGTTTCTTTGCAGATTACATTTTTGGGTACCAGTTCTGGCGTGCCGACCCGCGCTCGCAACGTCTCAAGTGTGGCCCTACGGCTGCCCCAGCGGGCCGAGGTGTGGCTATTTGACTGCGGTGAGGGCACCCAGCACCAGTTTTTGCGCAGCGAGTTTAAGTCAAGCCAGATTCGCCGCATTTTTATTACCCATATGCACGGCGACCACATTTTTGGTCTGATGGGGCTGCTGGCTAGCTGCGGCCTGGCGGGCAATCGGCAGCAGCGCATCGATATCTATGGCCCGAAACCCCTCAACGACTACCTACAAGCCAGCCGCCGCTATTCCCAAACCCACTTTTCCCTGCCGATCAAAATCCACGCGGTGGAACCGGGGCTAGTGTTTGAGGATGACGAGTTTCGCGTGTTCTGCGACCTGCTAGAGCACCGGGTGCCCGCTTACGGCTATCGGATAGAGGAGCGCGATCGCCCCGGCCATTTCGATGTTAAACGCGCTCAAGCCCTGGGCATTCCCTCGGGGCCAATCTACGGTCAGCTGAAGCAGGGGCAGCGGGTCAAGCTCGATGACGGTCGCACCATCAACGGGGCTGACCTCTGCGGGCCAGATTTGGTGGGGCGCAAGCTGGTGTACTGTACCGATACGATCTACTGCGATCGCGCCGTTAGCCTCGCCTCCCAAGCCGACGTGCTAATCCACGAGGCAACCTTTTCCCACCGCGATGCCGACCTGGCCTACCAGCGGCTGCACTCGACCTCCACCATGGCGGCCCAGGTCGCCCTTAGCGCCCAGGCCAAGCAGCTGATCATGACCCACTTTAGCCCTCGCTATGCCCCTGGCAACGACATTCAGCTGAGCGATCTACTAGCCGAAGCGCGGGCCATTTTTCCCAATACCGCTATGGCCCACGACTTCATGATCTACGACATTCCGCGCCACGACGAGAAGGTGCTGGCCGCTTCCCCGGTGTAGTTCTGCGGCGGCTCTGATGCAGGTTTGCCCTATACCGCCCTCAATCGCTGCCGCAAATCCGTAAGATGCTGCTGGTTGTCTACGGCGGTGCGGGGCATGGGAGCCTCTGTGTTGGGCCAGGTGGTCAGATCATTACAGGGGCAAAGCTCGGTCATTGTGCCAGCGGTGGGAATAACGATGGGCATTTCACAGCGGGCGCAGGGAGTTACATCCCAGGCGGGCGACAGCATGGTGGCAATGCTCTGGCTAGTGCCCTTGAGGTAGCAGTCTTGGCCGCTGGTTACCATAATGCGGTGCCAGCAGTCTTCAAAGGCCTGGCTGTAGCGGCCGTTTTGAAAAATCGGGTCGGGCAGACATTCGCCTCGACCTTCGGCCAGCACGACTGGCTTGCCCAGCTGAAACCAGTGGGCTAAAAAATCTCTAACTTGGTCTTGGGATGCCATAGCGGTGGGATTCCTAATTACGTTGGCGGGGGCTTCCTTGGGTCTAAACCGGCATTGATAACCTGACAGAGCGCACTCTGCCAGGTGGGATGAAGCGTTGCCAATGCTCCTTTAAACAGCCCCGGCGGATGGCTTCATCGTAGCGGCTGCCCGGTTTGGGCCACCGGTATCTACCAATATTCTTCGGAAATCAAATCTGACAAAACTGCTCTGGGGTGGGTTATTGCATCTGTCTAGGGCAAGAGCCCCGCCCTGCGACCTGCTCGATACAGTTGTTTACGTAGCAGCCAGAAAAATTTAGCCAAGCAGAGCTAACCGGTGGGATTAGCGGCGATCGCTATCCCTCCCGCCGCTGCCCAGCCCTTAGGCAATGGCCCTTTGCCCTGCTTAACGAAAGTTTGCAGGGTGCCCTTGCCAGCGCTAAAAGTGCTGCGTAACCGGATAAAGTAGCCCTATGTATGACGACGATCTCTCCACCCTAAACCCCGACCTGGAATTTGCCGATCCCCTCGATGCCCTAGGCCCCGTAGACGAGGAACAAGCTCCCCAGTTCGACCCCGAGGCGATGCTGCCCCTGCTAACCGCCGCCGACCCGCAGCAGCGCATGCTGGCGGCGCGGGCCTTTTGTGAAGTAGAAGACGGGCGGTCAGTAGCCCCCCTGACGGCGCTACTGACCGATCTCTGCCCCTTGGTGCGGGTCAGTGCCGCCTACGCCCTGGGCCGCAACCCCGATCGCTCGGCGGTAGAGCCGCTGATTGCCCAGCTGGCCACCGACTGGAACGGCTATGTACGCAAGGGCCTGGTGTGGGCCTTAGGTAACACCCACGATGCGCGATCGCTACTGCCCCTGATCGAAGCCCTGCGCACCGATATTTCTGCCGTGCGGCTGTGGGCCGCCAGCGCCCTGGCCCAGATGGCCCAGGTAGGCTACGAGACGGTGATCACCGCCATTCCCCCGCTGATTGAGGGGCTGCGCCGCGACCCGGTACCAGCGGTGCGTAGCAACTGCGCCTGGGCCGTGGGCCAGCTCTGCCGCGAGCTGCCCAGCAATGTGGTTTACCACACGGCGATCGACGCCCTGATCGAAAGCTTCGCCGAAGAAGATGATCTGGGCGTGCGCGAAGACGCCCGCACCGCCCTACTCAAGGTCGGCGACACCCGCGGTCTACAAACCATCGAAGAAATCGAGCAGGATGGGTTTTTCTTTTGACGGAGCTTCGGGACTGGGGAGATACGTAACCTTGTTGTTGTGGTTAAAGCGTTAACAGGCTAGAACGTTCAAACGTTTGAACGTTCTAACTTGCAACCTTCCAACCTGCAACCAATTCTCCAGCCCCTAAATTCTTCCCACCCCCGAACGACAATTATTTAGACGCCCTAAACAGCAGATACAGACCGATCGCCAGCCCCAGCAGCGTCGGTAGCCAGGCCGACATAAACGGCGACAGCACCCCCACCTCGCCCATGGCATTGGTAATAAACGACAGCAGGTAATAGCCAAAAATAATCACAATGCTTATGCCAAAGCTGGTGGCGCGGCTGGTGCGCTGGGGCAGCACCCCAATCGAGGCCCCCACTAAGCCAAACACCACGCACACAAAGGGCAGCGCATACTTCTGCATAATGCGAATTTGCCAGCGGCGGATCATCTTCTCGTCGCCGCTCTGGCGCACCAGCTCTAGCTGCTCGGTGGCCTCGGCAATATTCATCTCGGTGTCGTTTTTGGTGCGGCCCGCTAGGTCTAAAGGCGTGCGGGGCAGCTGCAATTCCTGGGTTTCAAAGGTGATGATGTTGCGGAAGGAGCCGTCGGGGGCCACCACGTAGATGGTGCCGTTGTAGAAGGTCCAGGCGTTGCTCTCCACATCCCAGTTGGCCGACTCGGCGCTGACCACCTGGTTGAGCCCCTTCTGGGAAAAATCGAGGATGGTCAGCCCGTGCATGGTGGTGCCGTCGAAGCGGCGGGCGTAGAACTGGCGCTTTAGCTCCTGGGCGGCAGGGTCGTCGCTGGCGGGCTGAAATTCCTGGTAAAAGATGTTGCGCTCTTGAAACGGGGGCCGCTCTGACTTCAGCGCCTGTTCTAGAGTGATGGCGGCTCGGTAGTTGGCGGCGGGTGTAATCAGCTCGTTAAACACAAAAGTCAGCCCCGTCACCATCAAGCTGAGCACCACGGCGGGGGTAATGATGCGGCGAATGCTCACCCCCACCCCACGCAGGGCAATCAGCTCGCTGTCGCTGGAGAAGCGGCTGTAGGTCATCATGGTGGCCAGCAGCGTTGACATGGGGAAGGCCAGCACAATGAACTCGGGCAGTTTGAGCAGAAAGATCTGCGCCGCCAGGGTAACCGCCAGCCCCGACTCAGTGATGCGGCGAATTAGCTCAAACAGCGCCCCGATCGATATACCGATGGAGGAGAACGCCCCTACCCCAAACAAAAAGGGCATGGTCAGCTCTTTGGCGATGTAGCGATCCATCACCGTCAGCAGCGGGGAGCTGAGGCGCTTAAAGGGGGCAGGGGAGGCTGAAGCCATAGGGTAACGGTAAGAGGCCTGACTCTACATTATGGGCAATGGGGGCTCAGGATGCGTAGTCCCCACTGCCGGTTGAGGTTCTAAAACTGAGCAGTCGGAGGGTGAAGCAGCTAAATTGCGAAATCTTTGCCTAGGTAGTGCTCGCGCACCAGGGGATTACTGGAAAGATCGTCAGCATTGCCCGAGGCGAGAATTTGCCCGTCGCTCATGATGTAGGCGCGATCGATAATCCGCAGAGTTTCGCGCACGTTGTGGTCGGTGATCAGGATGCCCATGTCGCGATCGCGCAGTTTAGCCACAATCTCCTGAATTTCGTTGACGGCGATGGGGTCAACCCCGGCGAAGGGTTCATCCAAAAACAAAAAGCTGGGGCCTTCGGGGCCAGAGGCCAAAGAGCGGGCCAGTTCGGTGCGCCGCCGTTCTCCCCCCGATACCTGAATGCCCAGGGTGTTCGCCACTTTCTCCAGGCGAAATTCTTTCAGCAGGTCTTGGAGGCGATCGCCGTACTCATCTGGGGGCACCCGCGTCTGCTGCATCACCAGCAATAGGTTGTCGGCCACCGACAGATTGCGGAAAATGCTCGGCTCCTGGGCTAGATAGCCCATGCCCAGCCGCGCCCGCTGGTGCATGGGCAAGTCGGTAATGTCGATCTGGTCGAGGCAAACCTTGCCCGCGTCGGGGCGCTCTAGGCCCGTCGCCATATAAAAGGTCGTGGTTTTGCCCGCGCCGTTGGGCCCCAGCAGGCCAACAATTTCGCCCTGGGCCACTGATAAGCTGACCCGGTTTACCACCTGGCGCTTGCCGTAGGTCTTTTGAACGTTGTCAAGTACGATTTTCAAGGGCGCGCCTGGGCCAAGGTAGTGCTACTGAGCTTAGCAAATTGTATCAAAGCTCCTACCCAGTCTAGAGGGCGGCTCTGCCGAGCCGGGCCACCTAAATCGACTTAACTGAGACCGGTTGCCCCGCCATAACGGCGGTGGGCCGAGACTCACCGCCTAGGCTGTTGAGGCGCTGAGAACCGCTGCTGGTGGCAAATAGTTGGGCTAGATTAGAGGCCTCATGGTCAACATTGTGCTGCTGGGCCACTTTTTTAAGCCCCGCCTTGCCCATGGCCTCAAGGGAGGGCACCGCCATAGTCAGGGCCGAACGCATGGCTTCAAGCAGCGACTCTACCGAACCGGGCACCACCAGCCAGCCGTTAACGCCTGTCTCCACCAGCTCAGGGATGCCGGCGATGGTGGTGGTGATCACCGGTCTGCCCAGGGCTAGCGCCTCCATGATCACCACCGGCAGGCCCTCGGCAAAGCTGGGCAGCACCAGCGCCTGAGCCCGCAGCAGCTCAGCCTTGACCGTGTCGTTAGAGGCCCAGCCGGTGATCGAAACGCAGGACTGGAGATCGTAGGCGACCACGAGCTGCTCAATTTGCGATCGCATCTCACCATCGCCCACCAGCGCCACCGTAAACCGGTAGCCCTCCGCCACGAGCTGCCTTACGGCCTCTAGCAGCAGCAAATGCCCCTTTTGCGCGCTGAGTCGCCCCACGCAGACAAAGTGGGGCGACTCCGGAATCGGCACGAATTCCTGAGACAAATAGGCCTGGTTTAGCCCACAGTGCACCACGTGAATTTTGGGCCAGTCCTCTAGGGCCGACCAGCGATACAGCTGACTCTTGCCAAAGGAGCTAATGGCCACCACAAACTCGGCGCGCCTGATTTTTTCACTCAAAGAGATGGCGCGTACCTTATCAAACTCCTCTGGGCCGTGGGTGGTAAAGCTGTAGGGTGGTCCACCCAGAGTCCGACAGAGCATTGCCACCGTTGTAGAGTTGGTGCCAAAGTGAGCGTGTACATGGCCGACATCGGCCGCCTCAAACCAGCCCAGCAGTACGCAGGCTTCGGCCAGGTAGGCCAGGTGGTAAAGCGCGCCGGATTCTTCTTTTGAACCCAGCTTAAGCGCTAAGCCAAGGGCCATCAAAAAGGCCAGCGGTCGCTGCACCACGACGCGCCCAACCCCCGCTAGGAGAGTGAACCAGCGCTGGTCTAAGACAACCTGAGTTTTGGCTAACTCTTCGATGTCGTCGGCATCTACCAGCTCATCGGCGCAGGAGCGAATTGAGAACCGGGCTACGGTTACGCCATGGGCCTCTAGGGCGGCAATCTCACGGCGAATAAAACTGTGGCTAACCTTAGGGTACTGGTTGACTAGGTAGGCTATTGTGCTAGGCACCTGGTCAGTAGCATCAAGTTGAGCGATCGACATCTCTATATGTTCCTAGTTAATAATCTTTACGTTTGCAGATAAAAATACTGCTAATAAATCCCACCTCCCATTAAAAGTTGAACGTACGATGGGCCAGATTTTTACCAATATAAGCCCTAGATTTACCCATGCCAGCGCTAAAAGTACCAAATGCGGTAGGGGGTAATGCCAAACTCCAGCTGTAGCAGCAGGCGAGAATTGTCAACGGGTACGGTGCCTTTGTGAAGACAGTACGGGTCTCCAACAAAGCCCAAACCGGCAGCACCCGTGACCACCTGAACGCGATCGCGACCGTAGATTTGCACCAGGTCTTCATCGGCGATCGCGGCACAGCCCTGACCGATGCGCTGGTGGCCAAACCTGCGCGTGCGGTGGGTGCCCTGCATATAGACGTGGGGCCCTTCACCTTCACCCACATCGGTGAGGTAAAAGAAAAACTTGATTGTCTTAAAGTCGTTGATATCGCAGTGGTAGACCCGCGCCGTTTTGATTTTGTCGGTCAGGGTGTTGGGAGCCGGAAACCCCCAAGACAATTCCCCTCGGAGGTAAATCGCAGGGTGATTGAGGTACTGGCTGGCTACCGCCAAAAGATAAGGATCGTGCCTGATCTTCTGATAGGCCTCACAGTCCTCATGGGCGTCTAGATAGCCCGCCGCCAGCAGCGGTTGGCCCAGCTCTTGCTCAAATTGGTCTCGGTGGCTGATGTAAAAGGGCTGGGCTGGGTTGCGGTTGGCGTAGCAGGGTGTCGTCTCGGCAAAGGCAAGCAGCTCTTGCAAGATGCTGGGTTGCAGCGAAAACCCGACGTAATAGCCGTTAGCCTGGATCAGTTTTGCCACCTGCCCCGGACTCTCTAGGGGGCAAGCGCCTTCGACTGCGTGAATGACCGTCGCACCGAACACCGCTGGGGGTAGGTAGTGGCCCTGCTGGGCCACCCACTCCCGGATTGCAATGAAGCGAGCCAGCCAGCTCATGATCAAAAATCTGGGATCACCCCAGAAAAGACGCAGAATAGACTGCATTTTTTGGGTCGTTCGCTGCAATAGCTTGAAGGCAGGAGCTTCCGCCGTCAGAAATGGAACGCGGGAAAAATTGGTAAGCATGTTGATTTAAATCACGAAAATACTATTCGCAACGCTTCACAGACCTAAAAATTATTGGCAACCGCAAAGAGCCGCAGCAGACATCAGCGACACCTGCAAATTCCTGGAATCCAGGCCTGCATCAATTTATAAAAATGGTGAGATGCCGGCAGCTAACCGACAATAAAAAAGTTTTGGCACCAGCTGAGCAGCCTGATATCAAAGACTTGACCGCCTAAAACATGATCGTTTCTTCACGCATGTATGACCTTGGCAAGGCTTTATTCTGGAGGAAGTAACTCAGCCTAACTAACAACACAACAGCATTTGATAATCTACGGAACACCTAATCTCTAACGATTTTCAGACCTCACCACTGGCCTGATGCCGCGAGTGCTTGCCCAATGTTAGCTAGACTGGGGGCTATAACTTGCGATCGCAAGAAAAGACTTCTCAAAATAGCCTTTGTTCGTAAGAACTTGATAAAGTGCGGCTCAAAAAACTTAGCCTCATAATAATTAGTGGCCCGTAGGCAAAAACCATTCTAAACAACCTATCGAGCGTAACATTGTGATTATTTGCGTCAAGTGGGCCAGACCCCTCACCGATCCAGACATTCCTAATTTGCGACAATTTATACCTCAAAGGCTTTCCTCGATACGGAGAAGCTGGTGCCGCACCGATCAATTAGGGGGTTGATGGTTGAGCCGGCCCGACTGGGCTGACATCTAGCACCGCTGGAGGGCGGGGGGCGGGGGGGCGATCGCCCCCCGCACCGCTTGGCCCTGGGGCTGGCTGCGACGCAGGCAGATTGTAAACCGCCTCCACCTGGTCGTTGGGGCGAGGGGTAGCCACAAACCGGTCTTCTTCAATCAGGTAAGTCACCACCTCGGCCCGCAGCGTGTTGCCCTGCTGGGTGACAACGACATTGCCGCTGAGCACAATGCGATCTTCATTGCTGAAATAATCGGCCTGGGCCGACGTGGCCTGAATGCCGCGAGTCGGGTAATCAATTTGCACATTGCCCCGAGCGGTAATGATGCCCGTGGCGGCATTGGCTTCCTGAATATCCGATCGCAGAGTAATCGTGCCCCCATCCTGCGCCTGGGCCGGTGCCCCACCGAGGGGAGCCAATGTTCCCCCGTCTAGGGCCACCGAAGCCCCCGCCACCGCTGCTACCATCCAAACCCAGCGAGACCCACGCACCATAGCCCAATACCCAGTTCTGTTGCGGTTTAATGCTTCCATAAGCCCCACAATCTTACTCCATCCCCCCGGCTCCCACGCCACGCCCCTAGCCCACTCCCCCATGCTGTCCACCCTCCCGCCCCAATAGACCCATTACCCCGTCACCCCCCTATCTCATCACCCCCCACCCCCCACTCCTCACCTCCCCCAACCCCCACGCTATCCTCAAAACACCCCTACCCCACCCCACCATGCCCACCGCCCCACCCCCTCACCACCCCCTCCAATTTGCCAGCGACAACTACTCCGGCATCTGCCCCGAGGCCCTGGACTATCTGCTGAAGGCCAACCAGGGAGATGTGCCCGCCTACGGCGACGACGAGTGGACCCAAAAGGCGGCAGACAAATTTCGCGAAACCTTTGAAATCGACTGTGAGGTATTTTTTGTCTTCAACGGCACCGCCGCAAATTCCCTCACCCTGGCCTCTCTATGCCAGTCGTACCACAGCGTGATTTGCCACGAGCTGGCCCATGTCGAAACCGACGAGTGCGGCGCACCCGAGTTTGCCAGCAATGGCTCTAAGCTATTGCTGGCAAAAGGAGACAACGGCAAACTCGACCCCGTTGATGTAGAACGCCTGATTTCTAAGCGCACCGACATCCACTACCCCAAACCCAAGGTAATTAGCCTCACCCAGGCGACCGAGGTGGGCACCCTCTACAGCACCGACGAGCTAGCCGCCCTCAGCGACCTAGCGCGCCACCACGGGCTGAAGGTGCACATGGACGGGGCGCGCTTTGCCAACGCCCTGGTGGCTTCAGACAAAACCCCGGCAGAGCTGACCTGGCAGGCTGGCATTGATGTGCTGTGCTGCTGCGGCACCAAAAACGGCATGGGCATTGGGGAAGCCATTCTCTTCTTTGACCGCGCCCTGGCCGAAGACTTTGCCTACCGCTGTAAGCAGGCGGGGCAGCTGTGCTCAAAGATGCGCTTTATTTCGGCCCCCTGGCTGGGGCTGTTAGAGACCGGTGCCTGGCTGCGCAACGCCGACCACGCCAACCGCATGGCCGCCTATCTAGAACAGCAGCTGCGGCAAATTCCCGAGCTAAACATTCTGTTTCCCCGCCAGGCCAATGGGGTGTTTGTGCAAATGCCCCAGGCGCTAACTGAGGAGCTATACCGCCGGGGCTGGCAGTTTTACACCTTTATTGGCAGTGACGGGGCTCGGCTGATGTGCGCCTGGAACACGACCACTGCGGCGATCGATGCGCTGGTGGGGGATATTAAGCAGGCATTGGCTCAGTAGAACCGTGAATGTTAAACGGGCAAGGTCGGATTGTAGGGTGCACCAAGAGTAGACGATTGCGGCTGGGTGTAGGGTAAAGAATTTTAGAGGGATCCCAATCTTTTGCTGCGCAAAACAGGAATTTAAACCAATCGCTCACCCATTGGGGGCATTCTTAAGGAAAACGCTGGGTAGTCTTCCGCTGGTCAGCGATCCTGATGAATTGTCACTATGATACCAAAACCATTTTCTGGTTCTATAAGGAGCTTCAGACGCCGTCGATTTATGCAACTTGCGGTAGCGTCAGGGGTCTTAACAACCTTGGCCACGACCTGCCGTCAATCGGCACGATCCCCTACTGGAGAAGCTGCGATCGATTTTGACCCAAAGTTTGACTGGCGACGGTTTGCGGGGGATGAGATTGGGCTACTGCTGGATGACCATCCCTGGACCAGCGGCATTCAGCCTTACTTGCCAGAATTTGAGGCCTTGACGGGCATCACCTTGAAGCCTCGCATGGTGGCGGAACCGGCGTACTTTGCTGAGATGGAAGCCATTCTGCGGGCTGACCCCGTGCAGGCGGATGCCTTTTTCCTGCCGATGGATTCGACGGCCTACCGTCTGTGGGGAGACGATCTGCTGCTACCGCTGACGCCGTTGCTGAACGACCCGACGCTGACGGCGGCTAGCTACAACCTGTTTGACTTCCCCGAAGGCTTTCGGCTGGCCGCCATGTATCCACCCAACAGCGGTAGCCAGCAGCTCTTTGGCATCCCCGCCACCTTTGAAGCGTATATTCTGTTCTATAACAAGCGCCTGGTGAATCAATTTTTGGCGGGTCGGGTGCCCCAAACCATGGCCGAGCTGGTGCAGGCCGCGACCGAGATCAACCAGAGCGGACAGGCGTTGGGGGCAGTCATGCGCGGGGTTAAGTCTGACGCCATTATCGATACGGTATCGGGAATTGTGCTCAACGGTTGGGGGGCTGAGCCGACCCCGCTGCCTTTTAACCTGTGGTTCGACGGCGACTGGCAACAGCCCTGCCTGAATGATCCTCGCATTGTCGAGGGGTTGACCACCTACGCCCGGCTGATGCAGGCGGGGCCAGCCAATATCAAACAAATGAACTGGCCCGAGGCCACCCAGCTCTTTCAGGCAGGGAAAGCGGCGTTTTACATTGATGCCAGCCTGTTTGGGCCAGACTTTGAGCAGCGGGACACCTCTGCGATCGCCGGTCAGGTCGGCTATACCGTGCTGCCTCGGGTTCACCAGCAGAGCCTGACGGGCCACTGGCTGTGGGGGCTCGGCATTCCCCGGCGGGCTCGCCAGCCCCAGGCGGCCTGGCTGTTTATTCAGTGGGCCACCAGCCAGGCGATGGAGGCTAAAATTGCCGTGGCAACGGGGGGGGCACCCCGGTTTTCGAGCTGGTTGACGCCGTCGGTCTACACCGAGGCTATTAATGTTGACTATGCCCTGGCCGTGCAAACCGCTATGCAAACCTCGCGCCCGACGGCGGTGCTGCACCCTAAATGGAACCAGGTGGCCCTGGCGATCGCGGCGACCATTCACGACATCTACGACGGGGTAGAGCCTGCCCTGGCCGCCGACCAGCTCCAGACCACCGTGCAGCAGCTGATGGCGGGCGAGGGGTCGCCATGATCAACCGTCTGCGGTGGTTTAAGACCATTCGGGCTCAGCTCATGCTGGGGTTTGGCATTATTTTGCTGCTGCACGGCATCAGCGCGGCCATTGGCTACGGCAGTTTGCAGCGGCTGCGGCACCGCAGCCAGACCACCCTCGACAATGCTGCGCAGCTGCGGGAGCTGAGCTTAGAGCTAAAAACCAACTTTTTGCTGGCGCGGCAGGCTGAGGAGGCCTATTTTGATACCTGGCAAGGGGGCAATATCGACGCCAACGCCCGGCTGCATGGGCAAACCAACCAGGCCTATTTGGCCCAGGCCCGCCAGAATTTAGCCGCTCTGAGGGAATTAGAAGCGCGAAACCCTGAGCTGACCGAAGAATTTACCCTGCTGGATTCGCTGTTTAACAACTACGAATCGGCCTTTGAAACCACCACTCGCCGCATTGAGGAGGACAGTCTGAACCATGAGGTTCACCAGCAGCTCAAGGAGTTGCTCGCCACCCTGCCCAACAGCCAGCGATCAGAGACCCTAAACCTGCGGATGCTGGTGTGGCAGCTGATGGCTGAGCAGCAGACCTACCTGAATACCCAAGACCCCGCCTATCTCGACGATCTGCAATCGGGACTGGATCAGCTGTCGGCAACGCTGGATCGGTTGCCAGCGGGAACGTTAGACCCTGAGGCCCAGGCGCTGGTGCAAACCTACATGCTCTCCCTCAATGCGCTGCTGTTTCTCGATCAGCAGGTGCAGGTTAACCGCATCATTGCGGCCAATATCAACCGAGACATCAACGAGATTATTCAAACCGTCAGCGATCGCTCCGCCGCCCGCTCGGCTCAGGCCCGCCTGGAACTAGCCAACACCGCCAACCAGAGCAGCGCCGCCCTGCTGGCCACGGCCTTAACCGCCCTGGCTCTGGCGATCTGGGCCAGCGTTTTGCTGGGGCGACGGATTATGACCCCCCTAACGCTGATGGCGATCGCCGCCGATCGCATTGCCCAGCAAGACCTGAGCCAGCCCCTGGCGATCGCAGGAGACAACGAATTTACGGCGGTGGCCCAGGCCTTTAACCATATGGTGAGCCAGCTGCGGCAAACCTTAGATACCCTAGAGCAACGGGTCGATCAGCGCACCGAGGCTCTGGCCACGGCAAATCAAGCGCTGCAAGATCAGGCCCACTCCTTAGAAGTTGCCCTTGAAAAACTACGCCACAGTGAGGCTGATTACCGGCTCCTGGTCAATCATCTCCATGCTGGGGTCGTTGTCCATGCCGCCGATACGAGCATTGTGATGTGTAACCACATGGCGGCGCAAATCCTGGGATTGCCAGCGGAGGTCATGATCGGCCACCGCACCGACCAGTCGACCTGGCCCATGGTGGATGAAACCGGCGCGACCTTGTCAGCAGAGCAGTATCCAGTCAATCAGGTGATCGCCCGCCAAAGCCCGCTACAAAACTACGTGTTGGGCATTTGCTCCCCCCAGCAGCAGCACTGTATTTGGGTTTTGGTCAACGCGTTTCCCACATTTGACGCGGCCCAGCGGCTGACCCAGGTGGTGGTGACCTTTATCGACATCAGCGATCGCAAATTAGCCGAAGAAGAACTGCGCCACCAGGCCCTGCACGATGCCCTCACCGGCCTGCCCAACCGCACCCTGTTCACCGAGCGCCTCGATCAGGCGGTGCAGCGGGTCAAGCGCTACCCAGACCAGCTGTTTGCCGTTTTATTTATCGACCTAGACCGCTTCAAGGTAATCAACGACAGTCTGGGCCATCTGGTGGGCGATCAGCTGCTGGTGCAAATTGCCCACATTCTGCAGCGCCACGTCAGGGCTAGCGATACTGTAGCCCGCCTGGGGGGCGATGAGTTTGTCATTTTGCTAGAGCAAATTGATAGTCTACACGAGGCCATCCAGGTGGTGGAGCGCATTCAGGGAGACATCAAAGCGCCGTTTACGCTGATGGGCCACATGGTCTTTACCTCCGCCAGCCTGGGCATTGCCCTATCTAGCCCCGACTACCACCGGGGCGAAGACATGCTGAGAGATGCCGACAACGCCATGTATCGGGCCAAGGCCGGGGGGCAGTCGTCTGGCTACGAAATTTTTAGCCCGGCTATGCACACCAGCGCGATCGCGCTGTTTGAGCTAGAAACCCATCTGCGCCAGGCCCTAGAGCGCCAAGACTTCATCCTCTACTATCAACCGATCGTCAGCTTGGCCAATCGGCAGCTGCTGGGGTTTGAGGCTCTGGTGCGGTGGGTGCATCCCCAGCGCGGGCTGATTGCCCCCGGCGAATTTATTCCCCTCGCCGAGGAAACGGGGCTGATCATTCCCCTCAGCGCCTGGATTTTTGAGACCGCCTGCCGCCAGATGGCCGATTGGCGGCAGCGGTTTCCGGTGGTCAAGGGGCTGACAATGAATGTGAATGTGGCGGCGGCGCATTTTGAGCAGCCCGATTTTTTTGAGCAGATCAAGGCCATTCTGGAACGGACATCGCTGCCAGCCATGAATTTGGGTCTAGAGGTGACCGAGAGTCTGCTGCTGCTGAACGTAAAGGGCGTGCTCTCGACGCTGTCGCACCTCCAGGCCCAGGGCATTGATATCAAAATTGATGACTTTGGCACTGGCTATTCATCCCTCAGCTATCTGAAGCAATTCCCCATCAATACCCTCAAGATTGACCAGTCGTTTGTCGAAAATATTGACGTTGACCACGACGACGTCAGCATTGTCAAAGCCATTATTCAGATTGCCAAGTCGCTGGGTATGACGGTGATCGCCGAAGGGGGCGAAACCGAATTTCAGATTGGCCGACTGGAGCAGCTGGGCTGTGACGCGTTTCAGGGCTACTGGATTGCGCCACCGCTGCCCTCTGACCAGATGGAAACGTTTATTCAGCAGCAAAGCCATAGGTCCGCCTAAACGGTTTCTAGAGTAAAGCCATAGAGCTGCCTAAACAGTTTCCATTGTCGGCGGGGGGGATTGTGGCCAGCGAGCGGCCAGAGTATGGTAGGGGGCAAGATAGCATCTCTCCTTAGATATATTTTGTTGATGCCCCCTTGTAATGAAAATACTGCTGCTAGAGGATGATCCATCCACCAGTGAGTTTCTAGCTGATACCCTGGCGACCCATCGCTACGCTGTCGATGCGATCGCCGACGGCGCTACCGGCCTCGATTTAGCCAGCTGCTGGCCCTACGATCTGCTGATTGTTGACTGGATGCTGCCCACCCTAGACGGTTTAGAGGTGTGTCGCCGCCTGCGGGCCCAGGGCAGCCGCACCCCCATTCTGATGCTGACGAGCAAGGCGGCCAGTGCCGACATTGTCGCCGGACTAGATGCTGGTGCCGACGACTATTTAGCCAAATCCTGCGATGCGGCACAGCTGCTGGCGCGGGTGCGGGCACTGCTGCGCCGCAGTAGCGCTGCCGCACCAATTCTGAGCTGGGGTGAGCTGCGCCTCGACCCGGCCCTGACCCAGGTGACCTACCGCCACCAGCCCATTGCCTGCCGCCCCAAAGAATACGAGCTACTCGAGCTGTTTTTGCGCCACCCCCAGCGGATGCTGACCCGCAGCGCCATTATCGATCACCTGTGGCCCATGGCCGACACCCCGGTCGAAGGCTCAGTCACCAACCTGATCAAAGACCTGCGCCAGCGGCTGAAGGCGGCGGGCCTGGTGGCCAGCCCCATTGAAACGGTTTATGGGCTGGGCTATCGGCTCAAGGCCGTGCCCCAAGACGAGCCCGAGGCTTCCTTAGCCCACCTGCCCAGCCCGCCCTCGCCCCGGCTAGATCGGGTGATGCAGCAGGCCACTCAGCGGTTTCGAGCCTCCCTTGAGCAGCGGCTGGGGGTCTTAGACGGAGCCATACAGGCCCTTACGGCTGGCACCTTTAGCCCCGAACAGCGGCAGTTGGCGATCGCCGAAGCCCACCGCCTGGCCGGAGGGCTGGGGCTGTTTGGCTATACTCAGGCATCGGCGGTGGCGGAGACGATCGAGCTGCTGCTGCGCACTGCGCCCCACCACCAGCTGCGGCCCCAGCTGACCGACCGACTGGAGCTGCTGAAGCGATCGCTGCTGCTTGCGGCGGGGGACGAGACGGTATCGCCTAGCTATGAAAGCCCCGGAGCAATGCCCTAGACTCCTTAAACCTCCTAGACCCCCTAGACTGATGCGATCTTAGCGGTCTGCCCACCCCATGCGCCTGCCTCGACTAAATCATCTGCCTCCCCCCCTACCGCTGCACTGGGTGCTAACGGTGCCGCTAGGGCTGGTTACGCTAGTGGCGATGGTGGTGGTGGGCTACCTGTCGGCGGGGCAAGGCCCCGATAGGGTGGGCCAAATTTTGCTGCTGTCGCTGCTCACCCTGGCCGGGGCGATCGCCCTCGGGGCCGTGCTCACCCAGGGGCTGCTGGCCCGCCTGCGGCTGTTTGCCCGGGTCAGCGGCGAGCTGGCGGCGGGCAATTTAGCCCAGCGGTTGCCCACCAACAGCCGCATTAGCGAATTTAACCACCTGGCTCGCTCCTTCAACCAGATGGCCGACCAGCTGCAGCAGTCGTTTCAGCGCATGCAGACCACCCTGACCGAGTCAGAGACTAAGTTCATCACCATTTTTCGCACCAGCCCTGACCCCATGGCCATTGCCACTCGGGAGGAAGGCCGCCTGCTGGATGTCAACCACAGCCTGCTGGAGTTTTTTGGCTACGACCGCGATGAGATGGTGGGGCTCACGGCCATCGAGCTCAACCTGTGGGTCGATCTGAGCCAGCGCGATCGCTACCGAACCCTGCTAGCGCAGCAGGGCCGGGTGCGCAATCTAGAGATTCAGGTCAAAACGAAGGCGGGCGAGGTCAAAACCGTGCTGCTCTCCGCCGAGGCCCAGCCCCTGGATGGACAGGACTGCCTGATTGTCACCCACCGCGACATCACCGATCGCCACCGGGCCGAAGCCGCCTTGCGCGAAAGCCAGCAGCAGCTGGCCCTGGCCCAGCGGGTGGCCCAGGTGGGCTACTGGGAATTTGACGTGGCCAGCCAAGCCGTCACCTGGTCAGAGATGACCTTTCGCAACTGGGGGCTTGAGCCCGCCTCGGCCCCCCCCACCTACGACGAGCTGCTGCAAAAGCTGCCGACCGAAGATCGCGATCGCCTCACCCAGCATTTAGAGACCGCCATTGCCGGGGGCCTGCCCTACCGGGTAGACCTGCGCCCCATCCACCCCGATGGCTCAGTTCACTACCTCGACGCCCGGGGGGAGCCGGTCTTCGACGACCAGGGGCGGGTGGTCAAGCTGGTGGGCGTCTCGATGGATATCACCGATCGCAAACAGGTGGAGCTAGCCCTTCAGGAGAGCGAAACCCGCTTTCGGCAGCTGGCCGACGCGGTACAGGAAGGCTTTTTCGTCTACGATACCGAGACCGCCCACTATGCCTACGTCAATTCGTCCTACTGGGAAATTCGAGGCATTGACCCTGACCCCAACCCTGGCCCCGACAGCGAAGCCCAATGGATCGCCGGCATTCACCCCGACGATCGCGATCGCGTCATCGCCGCCCTAGAGCAAGAGCGCCAGGGCGAAAACTTTGACCAAGAGTACCGCTACATTACCCCCAGCGGCGAGCTGCGCTGGCTGAGGTCAAAGGCCTTTCCCCTATGTGATGGCATGGGTCAAGTGGTGCGCGTGGTCGGTACCGTAGAAAATATCACCGAGAGCAAGCGCACCGAAGAAGCGCTCCGCCAGAGCGAAACCCGCTTTCGCAGCGCCTTTGACGACGCCCCCTACGGCATTTCGCTGGTGACAACCACCGGGCAGTTTGTGCTGGCCAACGCCTACTACTGCACCCTGCTGGGCTACACCGAGGCTGAGCTGCTGACGCTGACCTTCAAAGACATTACCCACCCCGACGACTGGGCCGAGGACTGGGCCGGATTTCAGCGCATGATGAGCGGCGTCGCCCGCACCTACGAAATCGAAAAACGCTACCTCACCAAGCAGGGGGAGGTGATTCCGGTGGTGATCAATGCGGCCCCGATCTACGATGCGGCGGGCAACCCGATCTACTCCGTCGGCCACGTGCAGGATATTCGCGATCGCCTGGCCATCGACCGCATGAAAGACGAGTTTATCTCCGTGGTCAGCCACGAGTTGCGCACCCCGATTACCGCCATTCAGGGGGCGCTGGCGCTGCTCGGGGCCGGGGTCTACGCCAACCGCCCTGAGAAGGCCCGCCGCATGCTCGACATTGCCATCAACAACAGCGATCGCCTGGTGCGTTTAGTGGACGATATTCTCAGCTTTGAGCGCCTCGAATCGGGCAAAGTGCAGCTCGAAAAAGAAGCCTGTCAGGTAGCCACCCTAATGTACCAGGCCATCGACAGTGTTCAGCCCCTGGCCGATCGCTCCGGCATTACCATCGCCCTCATGCCGCTAAATCTCACCCTGTGGGCCGCCCCCGACGGCCTCATTCAGGTGCTCACTAACCTGCTCAGTAACGCTATCAAGTTCTCGCGCCCAGGGGAAACGGTGTGGCTGAAGGCTGAAGCTGTGGGGGGTGGGGAGTGGGGGGTGGGGAGTGCGGACATAAGGGAGGTAAGGGAGGTAGGGCAAGTGACACCCTCACCCCCGACCCCCCCCCCCCCCCCCCCCCCACCCCCCCACCACCACCCCCACCACCCCACCCCCCGCCCCCCCCAC
>JAHHIH010000020.1 GCA_019358835.1 Tildeniella torsiva UHER 1998/13D | reverse complement strand
TTCAGGCGGGCTTGTTTGGATGCATCCATGAGGCTGACTACTAGCGCGAACAGTGCCCAAAGCTTAGCGCTCGTACCGCCATCCCAACATAAGCATTAATGCTCATTACATAACTGGGATGCACCCGATAAAAACAGAGTCAAAAGCACATTTTTCACACGCAGAAAAGAACATCAAGTTGTTTGCAAACAATTTTTAGATTCCAGCCTCAATACTTCAGTCATGTGGCGTGAAGAAGGTTATTGTTTGCGGAGTTCTGGCTACTTCGAAGAAGCACTTGTAGCATTCGACGAATCACTGAAAATTGACTCAAGCGATGCCAGCACCTGGTTTGGTCGAGGTAACACTTTGCGTAGTTTAAGGCGCTATGAAGAAGCAGTCTTATCTTATGACAAAGCAATAGGTATTTCTCCAGAATATGCTGCTACCTGGGGTAACAGAGGACATGTCTTGAACGAGTTAGGTCATTACCAAGAAGCGTTAAAATCTCATTACAAAGCATTGGCACTTGAGCCAGATGATATAGCTGTTTGGGGCGGGTTAGGTAATGTCTTTTTTAATTTAAATCGCAATCAAGACTCACTAGAATCTTTTGAAAAAGCATTAGAAATTGACCCAGACAATTCTGAGATTTGGAATGGTAAAGGTATGGCCTTACATCAACTATGTCGTTATGATGAAGCCATGACCTCCTACAACAGATCACTAGATATCAATTCGAGCAATGCTGCCACTTGGAACAATCGGGGTATAACCTTAGAAAAGCTTGGACAATATACCGAAGCTTTAGAGTCCTATGAAAGAGCGCTCTCGATTGAGCCTACTCTTACCTCTGCTATTAATAACAAAAGGAGTTTACTAAATAAAATTTAGCATCTCCTCCTTCAAAACTAATAGTGTCTTGACGGATGAATCGTCCAAGTTTTTCATCGTAGTAATGAACAGCTGTGTAGGTTAGGTGGTGCGATATTAAAACCTAACAAAACTAGCTCTGGCATTGGGTTCCATTGCATTTCACCTAACCTATCTCTAAAGTTTTATCAATCAATCAGGTCGTTTCATCATTGACTGTCCACCTATGCAGCTTAACGAAATTGTCCCCTGGGGCAGAACGCTGGATGAATACAGGTCAATGTTCAGCCTGTCAGAGACAGATTTAGACCTAAAAATTCTCGGCTGCGGCGATGGCCCGGCCAGCTTTAATGCTGAAATGACAAAGCTGGGGAAATCCGTTGTGTCGATCGACCCGGTGTATCAATTTTCTGCGGCGCAGATTGAGCAGCGAGTGCGAGACACCTACGACTCAATTGTTTCTCAGGTCAGGCAAAATGCTAGCCGCTACGTCTGGCAGACCTTTCGCGATGCCGATGCGTTGGGTCAGGCCCGCCTCAACGTCATGGAGACATTTTTGTCAGACTATGAAGCAGGGAAACCGGCAGGTCGATATTTGTGCCAGGCGCTGCCAAGCTTAGATTTCAACGACGACCAGTTTGAGCTGTGCCTGTGCTCCCATTTGCTATTTTTGTATGCTGAGCAGCTCTCGCTTGATTTCCACATGGTATCGATTCAAGAACTGCTGCGAGTTGCGATCGAAGTGCGGATTTTTCCGTTGATTCAGCTCAATTGTGAGCCCTATCCGCATTTGGACGTGGTTCTAGAAGAGTTGTCCAGGAAAGGCTACAGCGTCCAGATTGAGCCGGTCGCCTACGAGTTTCAAAAAGGTGGAAATAAAATGCTGAAGATTTGTCGATAGGCGTTGGCCTTTGGCCGGTCTTTCTCCCCTGGAGAGGCTGCGCCAACGACCATCGCTCCTTATTAAATACCGCCCACAAACCTGCCGGGGCTAAGGATGTGATTAGGATCGAACTGGGCTTTGATCGCCTTCATCACACTCAAAGCATTGCCGCTGTAGCCCCACACATCCACCAATTGTTTTAGGGAGCACGGTGCTTCCAGCAGAGTGAGGTAGCCGTGATTAAGGGTGCAGGCCGCCCGCAGTTCGTTTACCAAGTCCGCCGTGGCCACTGCGAGCCGCACCGTCCCAATACCGCTACCCGCATGGATGCGAGCCAGACAACTAGAGGGCAGTTGGTTGAGCCAAGCCACCGCCTGGGCCGGAGGTAGGCCCGCCTTAGCCACAATGGCCTCAGGTTGTTCCTCTGATTTAGGGAAGAGAGCATCGCGAGCTGTTGCCCAAATTTGCTCATCTTCTGCACCCTCTAACACCTTGGCAAATAGATCGGCTCCGATCATGGCCAAGAGGGCGTTGACCTGTTCGTCTACCCCCGGCGCAATGGATTGAAACTGGGCTAGTAGCGCAAAGGTTTCCCCATAGCCGAGGCGCACAGTCAATGCGGGTGACAATATATCGAGTGCCACTGGGGTGAGGGATGACAGACGCACAGCACTGACGAGGGCGTCAATTGCGCTGGCGGCTCCGGTGATGACTACGGTTTTAGCCTCATCTTGCCCTGGATAAAGACGAAACGTGAGCTGAGAAATGATGCCCAGGGTGCCATAGGAACCAGTGAGCAACTTCATCAGGTCGTAGCCCGCCACGTTTTTGACCACGCGCCCGCCTGCCTTGGCGATCGCCCCGTCATAGCGCACAAAGGAAATGCCGATCAGCATATCCCGCAGCCCGCCGTAGCGCTGGCGCAGGCTGCCGGTATCGGCGGTCGCAACAATTCCCCCTAGGGTCGCCTGGTCTGGATAGGCAGGATCCACAGCGAGAAACTGGTTGTGCTGGGCCAGCAGAGGGACTAAATCCGCCAATTTCACCCCAGCCTGGGCCGTGAGGGTCATATCCCCCACCGCATGGTCGATTACCTGGTTGAGTCGGGCCATACTTACAACGAGATCCATCCCTGAGCCCACACCGCCCCAGGACAGTTTGCTGCCGTTGCCGCAGGGGATTACCCGCCAGCCATGCTTGTGGGCGCAGGCCATCACCGCCGCAAGTTCGGCCTCGGTGGCGGGGTAAACAACGGCTTCTGGACGGAGGTATTCCGGTAGATGAAGAGAGGCGGGGGGGAGAATGCGATCGCCCTCTACAACCTCCCCCAAAGTTTCAGCAACGTTGGCCATACCCTAGTCGATGCTGATGGGGGTAGGGCCACTGCCAGAACTGGCAGGGGGCACGTTGGTGCGGATAGTGCGGAATTCAGCGTAGAGGCGATCGCGCCAGTCAAAGAAGGCTTTGTATTCGGGCACATCCGCAATGCCGGGGACACCCTTGCCGCCGATGCCCTCGGGCAGATCGACATACTGGGCGGTGGGGAACTTGAGATACATGGTGGCGGCGGCCACGGCAAAGTCAGCCAGGGTGGGTGTATCGCCCAGCAGGTAGGGACTGGTTTGCAGCATCAGCACCAGGGCTTCGAGATCCTGACGCAGGCCAGCAGTGGCAACTTTAATGTCGTCGGGGCCAAAGCCAACACCTGTACCCACCAGGTTGAGCAAATCGCCGGGCAGTGCGCCTACCAGGCTGCGCAGGGGCGCGGGGGTAAAGCTGGGCAGCAGCGCCGTGCGAAAGTTGGGGTGCTGCTTGAACGCGCCCACCATGACCACGCGGGCTTTGGAGACGATCGCCTCGTCGGCCCAGCTCTCTAGCGCCAGGCAGAGGCCCTTTTGCTTGGGATCGGTGGGGATTAGGGGGCGATCGGGGTAGGCTTTTTCGAGGTGCAGGGCGATCGCGGTCGAGTCAGGAATCACCTGCTCACCATCCTTGAGCACTGGCACCTGACGCTGGCCCGACATCTGAAACACCTCGACCTGGCCCACGCCGGGGGTCACTTCAACCTTGCGGTAGGGCACCTGCTTATAGTCGAGAATCAGCCGAATTTTTTCGGCAAAGGTGGAGGCTTCAAACTGGTACAGCTCTAGCATGGAAAATCCTTATTGGCCAGGTTCTTCAGCGGGCGGAGTGGGTACTGGTAAACCCGGTAACACTGTATCGCTATTTGCAGGCGCTGCACAGGCGGAATTAGTCGGCGGCTGGGTGGTGACGGTGACGGTTTCAAAGCCTGCGGTGGCCAGGAGTTGCCCGACCGTAACTTCGGCGCGACGATTGGCCTCGGCCAGCAGACCCTCGCTACAAGCGGCTTCCTCAATTTTGATTAGCGCTTCCTGCTGGGCTTTTTCTTGTAGCTCGGGGGCGGTGTCGGGGCCAAGGCCTAAAAAGCCTCGACTGTAGTCAAACACGTTCGATTTGCTGAGGTCGATTTTGCTGTCGAGAATTTTGGGCGGCGGCAGCGTGATTTGAATGGCACCATCGCCAATGACCTGAATATTCTCAGGTGTGAGTTCGGCCAGATCGACCCCGGCCCGCACTTCACCGTAGGCAATGTAAAGCAGATTGGTAGAGCCAATCACGTAGCCTGCCAGGGTGCGATCGCTCTTGGTGGGCACCACCGCCTCCATGGCAAAAATCGCCGTGGTCAGCTCGCTGGCTCCCCGCAATTGCTGCACAACGACAGAACGCACATCTACCTGCGGCTCCGCCGGGGCCGGGGTGAGCATGATGCGCACGCCTTCGAGGAAGCGATCGCCTGATCGCCAAAAGCCCACCCCCGCCGCGATGCCCACCAGCACCGCGCCGCCAATCAGCGCGTTGAAAACCGTGCGAACGGGGCGAAAGGGCGAAACTCCACGAGAGTCGCTTCGCGAACGCGTTTTTTTCTGCGGCACAGGCTGGGGCACCGGAATAGGCCAGGGATCTACCGGGTCAGCATAGCGCGGTGGAGCGGGCGGGGTGCGATCGGGCGGGGCAGGGCGCATAGGTGGCGGGGGGTTAAGCGGACGGGTGCTGGGCCAGTTTAATTGTACTGCACACCTCAATGGGCGTCCGGCGGCTGCCATCGGTGAACGGTTTGGGGCGCAGGTGAGCGGGTGGCAGCAGGGGTGCCGGTCATCGCGTCGTGAGCGTTATGCTGTGATTTCTCCATTGCTAAGTCATCGGTATCGGACTTGCGCCTAGGGCAAATACGTTACTGCTTCAATAGTGATAGCGACAGGCCAAAATGCGAATTTTGTCGTCTGTAACCTCGTAAACCAAGCGATGCTCTTGGGTAATGCGCCGTGACCAACAGCCATGAAGCTCATGTTTGAGCGGTTCTGGCTTGCCAGTGCCCGTAAACGGTGTACGCTGAATTTCTTTGATCAGCTTGATGATGCGAAGGGATGTCTTGCGATCCTGCTGAATCCACCAGGCCAAATCTTCAAAAGCGCTGCTGTCGAACTCAACGGGTTTCATTCCAACCCAAGCTCGGCGATGGCCGTATTAAAGGCGACCCCGGTGGAGCGTTTTCTGGCATCCAACAGCCGCTGGCGCATGGCTTCACTCTTGAGTAAATGCTGGGTTTCAAGCTCGCTCAAAATCTCCTGCCAAAGCTGGATGGAGAGGATAACACCCGTTACCTCACCCTGATCATCAGAGACATACTGCACTTGGGGATCAATCATGGCACTTAGCGATGCTCTATCTGTTTGCAGTTTAACAGCGGCTCCTGCGGTGGGGCCATCGCACTGCGAAGACCCCTACGGGGTATTTATTTGTCCTATGATCGCCCTATAGCTTACGGTAGATAGCCCATGCTGACTCGCTACATTCAAACAGCCATGCACAAAGCGGTCTACGAGCTGCTAGACGACCATACCTACTATGGTGAAATTCCGGCCTGCCCAGGTGTTTTGAGCAATGCCAACACTCTAGAAGCTTGCCGCGAGGAGCTACAAAGCGTGCTAGAAGAATGGCTCATTCTCGGATTGCGGCTCGGGCATACCCTCCCCGTTCTCGATGGCGTTGATATAAACCCTACAGCGGTTGAGGTAGCGTAATGCCTACCTTTGGCTCGATCAAGCGCAATGACTTGATCCGCTACCTGCGAATGCTTGGGTTTGAAGGGCCATACTCCGGCGGCAAACATCAGTTCATGGTTAAAGAAACACTCCGTCTGACCATCCCCAATCCCCATCAGGGAGAGATTAGCAAAGCACTTTTAGGAAAAATTCTTCGCCAGGCTGTGATCCGCCGCGAGGAATGGGAGAATTTACGGTAAATCGGTGCTGGCGGTGAGCACGTCGTACAAACCCCAGATTGCCATGGGGCGCATGTAGTGGCAGGCGCGGTAGGTGCCCAGGGCAGTAATCGCCTCGGGAGTGCGAAATTGCAGACCGTAGGCGTAGATTTGGTGGATCACGGAGTCTGCGATCGCCATCGCCTCTTCCCGCTTGCCCATCTGGGCAAAGAACGCCGCCAGACCAAAGTTGATGCCGATCCACACCTCCTGCTGGTGGGTGCTGTCGGGGTCTTCCGGGCTACCATCCGGTAACACGCCATTGGCCGCGCCGATCGCCAGCTTCAGCGTTGCCGCGCTAAAGTTGCCCAGCTGTGCGCCCTCAAACTTCTGCTGGGGGGGCCGTTCCTGGCTCTGCACCACCTGGTTAAATTTCACAAAACAAGCGTCGTAGATGGCGTCGAGGGCCGATAGGGTAAATTCATCCTCCACCAGATCTGGCAGGCCCAGGTGGCGCACCATAAACTGGCCGCAGAGCTGGTCTGCCATCACCACATCCGAGCCGCTGCCCGTATCTAGTCGGTAGTAGCGCCCGTTCCACAGTTTGGGGTGGTAGGCCTTAAGGCCGTTGTCGAGCCAGCGGCGGTACTGGCTGAGTAAGATCGGGGTGTTGCCGGGGGCGAGGTTGTGGTTGGTGAGGATGTCGGCGATCGCGATCGCCGCCTCCATGGCCCCTAGCCACAGCCCGCCGCAGTAGGCGCTAATGCCCTTGAGCTGCCAGTCGTCGAAGGTTTGGTCGGGGGCACCCTCGTTTTCGGGAATGCCGTCGCCGTCGCGATCGAACTGCTTGAGATATTGAAGAGTATCGACCACCGCTGGCCAGCAGTCTTTGAGAAAGTCTACATCCGTCGCCCCGGTGAACTGGTAAGCGCGGTAGACCTGGAGCACAAAGTCGCTGCCCAGGTCTTTCCACAGGTTGCAGTCTTGGTAGCTGGTGTAGTTGGTCTGCGCCCAGGGGTGCTCGTTGGGGGCACCGAGGTCGTGGGGGGTGGCTCCTTTCAGCTTGCGAATGGCGGGGGGATTTTCTAGCCCCATGGTGACGTAGTAGCCGATAATCCGTCGTCGCTCGTCCTGGGCGGGGATGGCGCGGGCAAAGGCGCGCAGCACGGCTTTCTCTAGCTCGGGCCACAGCAGCAGGGTGGCGAAACCGCCGTAGAGGCGCACGTCGAGGCTTTCGTACCAGCGGTAGTCGATGCACTCTAGCACCGCAAACTGGCCCACCGGGTCGGCCTCGGTGGTGGCACTCCACAGGGTGCCGCCGCTGGCCAGGTCATACAGCTCGTTAAACAGCGCCATTTTGAACCAGTCGGGCAGGTCGAACCGGTCAAAAATCGGCTGCTGCCAGGCGGTGATGTGCTGCTGCCAGGTTTTGTATTCGGTCAGGGCGTCGAAGGCGATCGCCCTCGCATTCCGCCCCGTCTTCCCGTAGAAATCGGTATAGCGGCGGAAGTTGTTGACCCCAGCGGCGAATTCGGTGACGGGCAAATCCCACGCCAGGGCAACGGGAATCTGGCGGGTTTCGCCGGGTTGTAGGGTAAAGCGCAGGGCGATCGCACCACCAATCTGCTCTCCTTCCTCCGCTGGCGACGTATCCAGCAGATTCATCAGCCGCCCCAGCTTGGCGAACGAATCCCACAGGTCGCGCCCGTCACCCGCCGGGTTCCAGCGCAGGTCATAGGAAACTTCTACATTGGGGTCGTCCAGCGCGGCGATGCACCACTGGCCGTCACCTTCCTTGGGATCGCCCTGCCAGGCTCCATCCATTACCAAAGCCTTGAGGCCATCGGCGTTGATGAACTGGTTAAAGTTGCCGGTGCTCTTGCCGAGCGCAGGCACGTAGTCGTAGTAGGGGCTGCCGTCATCGCGCAGCAGCACCTCGGGAGATTTTTGCGTGTTGGTGAACCAGCCCACCATGTTTTGCCAGCTCACCATGATGCTCAGGGTGATGGGGGTCGTGGTGGGGTTGTGGGCCGTCCATTCAAAGGCGACGGCGGGGTAACTGGCTTCTTTATAGTTGTCGGGCCAAATGGGCGAAATCTGTTCGCAGGTGATCTGGGCGCGAAAGACGTTTTCGTAGCGGTACCAGCTGCGGGGATACAGCGCGTGGTAGCTGCCCGTGGTGCGAGCTTTGGTCGATGCGGGATACCACGACCACGACGACAGCCTGTCATCCTCGGGCGGCTTGGTACTGAGGGCGTAGGCCTGGGTTCTGCCGCCCCCCTGCTCCCACAGGCTGAACTGACAGCCGGGGAAGCTTTGGAACACATGCTCGCCGCCATCCATGTGCCAGAGGTTGAAGTCGCCGTTGGGCGATCGCCCCACACACCCCGCCCCCATTCCGCCCAGGGGTGCCCCGTGGTCTGGGCCATTGTCGAGGTTGCTGGCGTAGCGCACTATATAGTGATGCTCCCAGGGCTGGCCGATCGGTCGCTGCCACGCCTGGGACGGAATTTGAGGGAGGGATGGGGTTTCAGTCATCCCAAAATCTTACCGGAGCGGGCTTAGTGGTGCAGAAAATTTATAGCAGTATCAGGTTCGTGAGATGAACAAGCCATTCTGTTACTCAATCTCGGCTCACAGGATGAGGTGTACGGAATAGTAGGGTTCCTGTATAGTCACCTGCCTTCGTTGGCGATTTGCTTGCTCAGCCACAGCACCGGCAGCAGCCCCACCAGAATGATCGCCAGCGCCGGGGCCGAGGCCTCGATCAGCCGCTCGTCGGCGGCGTACTGGTAGACCCGCACCGCCAGGGTATCGAAATTAAACGGGCGAATAATCAGCGTGGCGGGCAGCTCTTTCATCACATCCACAAACACCAGCATGGTGGCGGTGAGCAAGCTGCTGCCCAGCAGCGGGCGGTGAATTTTCATCAGGGTTTGGTTGGGGGTTTGGCCCAGGCTGCGGGCCGCATCGTCCAGCGAAGGCTTAATTTTGCCCAACCCCGCCTCGATCGCCCCAAAGCTCACCGCCAAAAACCGCACCAGGTAGGCAAACATCAGCGCAATAGTGGTGCCGCTGAGCAACAGCCCAGTGGAGAATCCAAACGTCTGCCGCATCCAGGCGTCGATCGCATTGTCAAACCGCGCCAGGGGAATCAGCGTGCCCACCGCAATCACCGCCCCCGGCACAGCGTAGCCCAGGTTGGCCCCCTGCACCGAGAGCTTAAGAAACGGCGTGCCATTGAGCCGCAGACCGTAGGCCATCACCAGCGCCAGCAGCACTGCTAGCACCGCCGCCAGCACCGCCAGCACTAGACTGTTAAACCCCAGCACCACAAAGTCGCCGTTGAGGGTGGCTTCGGCATTGCGCACCGTCATCCCCAGCAGCAGCCCGGTGGGGATAATCAACCCCAGCAGCACGGGAATGGCGCAGACCAGCCAGGCCCCTAAAGCCCGCAGCCCGCCCAGCCCGTAGCGCGACTGGGAAATGGTGCGGGCCATGCCCTGGTAGTAGCGGGCGCGACGGCGCGATCGCTGCTCAAGCACCACCAGCGCAAAGATAAACAGCAGCAGCACCGCCGACAGCTGCACCGCCGCCGGGCGATCGCCCATGCCAAACCAGGTGCGATAGATGCCCGTAGTAAAGGTCGAAACGCTGAAGTAGGCCACCGTACCAAAGTCGTTCAGGGTTTCCATCAGGGCCAGGGCGGTGCCAGCGGCGATCGCCGGGCGGGCCATGGGCAACGCCACCGCCCGAAAGCTTCGCCAGGGGCCGCAGCCCAGCGAGCGACTCGCCTCCAGCGTCGCGGTTGACTGTTCTAAAAACGCCACCCGCGCCAGCAGGTACACGTAGGGGTAGAGCGTCAGGCTAAAGAGTAGAATTGCACCCTCAATCGAGCGAATATTCGGAAACCAGTAGTCCGTCGCCCGCTGCCAGCCAAACAGGCCGCGCAGGGCCGTCTGCACCGGGCCAAAATACTCCAGCGTGTCGGTATAGACGTAGGCGAGAATGTAGGTCGGGGCCGCCAACGGCAGCAGCAGCAGCCACTCAAACCAGCGTCGGCCCCAAAATTGGCAGGTGCTCACCAGCCAGGCGGTGCTCACCCCGATCGCCAGCACCCCCACCCCCACCCCCACCATCAGCACCAGAGAGTTGCGAATGTACTCGGGCAGCACCGTGGTTGCCAGGTGCCCCCACGCATCGCTGGTGTTGGTGAATAGGCTGGCGAGAATGATTGCCACCGGCAGCAGCATCACCAGGGCGATCAGCCCGACGGCCAGCGTCCAGCCGTCGGGCCGTGGTAGTGAGGCTTTCCAGGGGGCACCGAGGGATTTCATAACCGGCAATTATTGCTACCCATTCCTTTTAGCATAGAACGAAACCCCGCCCACCCACCGCGTCACGATTAAAGCCGTCTTCTATAGCCAAAGAACGACTTTGGGGATGATCGGGGCCGCATATAGCCCGAGTTTTCGTTACTGAAGTATGCTTTGCAGAGAGTTCCTGCGGGGCCGGTTTGGCCCCCCAATAGCCAGGCGCGAATTTCGCCCCTCGCCCTACAGCGCCCCACTGCCCGTTGCCGATCTGACTATGGATATCCTCAACCTTTTAACCCGTCTGCTGCTGTGGCTTGGCATTGGCTACTTTCTGTGGTGGGTGCTGAAAAAATTTATTCCCGCCAACTTCTTGACCTGGTTTGGCGGAGCCATGATCTTGGCGCTGATTGCCGGGGCGTTTTTGTTCCCCGACGACAGCACTATCGGTGTATTTTGGCAGTTTTTGGTGTTTCCGCTGACGCCCTTGGGCGGGGCCATTACGCTACTGGCCCTATCCCTCAGCAATGGCATGAAAAAGGTGAACGGGCGCATGGTGACCGTGGCGCTGATGATCTTATTTTTTGCCAGCATGCCCCTGATTGCGCGGGCCTTAGTCAACCATTCTGAACAGTCGGTGCAGCGGGCCTACGCCAGCCAGCAGCGGCTGTGTAGCGACATTTGCCCTGCGATCGACCAGGTGCCCGTAGACCGGGCGGTATCCATTGTGGTGATTGGCGAAAACGCGGATGCCTACCGCCAGACCAACGCCCTCAACAGCCGCATTGATGCCGACAACCCTCTCGATCCGGTGCTGGTGGCCCGGTTAAACAGCGCCGCCAACGTCTACAGCCGCATTGGTGCGGCCCGCCCCTACGTAACCGTCACCGCCGGGCCACGGTTTGGCAGTGGCGAAGAGCAAGAACCCCTTCGGCAGGCGATTCGTCAGCAGCTGGTGGGCCGGGGCGTGCCCTCCGAGAGCATTAGGGTTGAAGACACGGGCACCGACATTCACGGCACGGTGGTTGACCAGCGGGATTTTTTGACCGAGCAGGGGTTGTTTACTGCGCCTGTGCGATCGGGCCGCTTTGACACGACCCGCACCAACCGCGACGCCAACCGGGTGGTGCTGGTGGCCCCCGCTTTAACCATGCGCCGCGCCGCTCTGGCCTTTGAGAATGAAGGCATTCAGGTGGTGGCGGCCCCCACTGAGCTGTACAGCACCCCCAATTTAGAAAACCGCGATACCCTGGCCAGCCTGGCCGACCTGGCCCCCAATGTCAACGCCCTGGTGCTGACAACGCGCTATTGGGGTGAGCTGTTGAGCGCGGTCTATTACTACCTGCGGGGCTGGCTGCCGCCCTTCAGCATGCAGTGGGAGCAGGTGGTTGAGACGATCTAGTGAGCGTTAGCAAGCTGGGGTTGGGGGTGTAGGGTTCAAGGGGTGGGGAGTAGGGGGTGGGGGGTTAGGGCTTTGCCGTAGACCTCGTACCCTATACCTAGAACCCTTTGCCAGGATTGGTCAGACAGTTGTAGCCCTTGCGGGCCGTCATCAATGCGGCCCTCCAAATTCGTCTAGGATAGGGGGGCAATTAGGGCGGATGTTATGGCGCGATCGCAGCTACAAAAACTGGGTACCTACCTCAACCCCCACTGGCGGCAGGCTGCCCTGGGGGTTGTTGCATTATTTATTGTGAATTTGGTCGGCGTGTGGATACCGCTGCTGATTCGCAACGGCATTGACGAATTGCAGGTCACCTTTAGCTTTAACCGGGTGATGTACTACGCCCTGCTGGTGCTGGTGCTGGCCTCGGTGATGTGGGTGATTCGCATGGTGTCGCGCATTACCCTGTTTGGGGTGGGCCGCCAGGTGGAGTTTGACCTCAAGCAGCGCATCTTTCAGCATCTGCTGAGCATGGAGCCCGCCTACTTTGGCCGCAACACCGCCGGGGAGCTGATCAGCCGCGCCACCAGCGATGTCGATAACATTCGCCGCCTGCTGGGGTTTGCCATTTTGAGCTTGGCCAACACGCTGTTTGCCTACGCCCTGACGGTGCCGGTGATGCTCTCGATTAGCGTGCGGCTGACGCTGATTTCGCTGATTGTCTACCCGCTGATGCTGGTGCTGGTGCAGACCTTTAGCGATCGCCTGCGCAACGAACAACTGATTGTGCAAGAGCGCCTCTCTGACCTCAGCGACCTGATTCAAGAAGACATGAGCGGCATTGCGCTGATCAAAATCTACGCCCAAGAAGAGAACGAGCGCCGCGCCTTTAACCGCCGCAACAGCAACTTGCTCGACGCCAACCTGAAGCTGGCCCGCACCCGCAACCTGCTGTTTCCGCTGCTGGGGGGGCTGGCCAGCATTAGCCTGCTAGTGATTTTGGCCACGGGGGCGGGGGCGATCGCCGACGGTGCACTTACGGTAGGCGATTTCGTCGCCCTGCTGCTGTACGTGGAGCGGCTGGTCTTCCCCACCGCGCTGCTGGGGTTCACCATTACCGCCTACCAGCGCGGCGAGGTCAGCATTAACCGGGTCGAAGAAATTCTCGATGCCGAACCCGAGGTGCAGACGGCACCCACCGCCATCCCCCTACCGCTGGAGCAGGTCAAGGGCAGCTTGGAAGCCCGCCACCTCAACTACGCCTACCCCGACGGCAAGGTTCCGGCGCTGGATGAGGTGAGCTTTAAGATTGCGCCGGGGGAACAGATCGCGATCGTTGGCCCGATTGGCTCGGGCAAATCGACGTTGGCCAACGCCCTGCCCCGCCTGCTCGACATCGGCCCCGGCCAGCTGTATCTCGATGGCTACGATGTGACGGAGCTGCCGTTGGCAGATCTGAGACGGGCGATCGCCTACGTGCCCCAAGACAGCTTTCTCTTCAGCACCAGCATCAACAACAACATCCGCTACGGCGAACCCCTGATGGAGTTCCTCGAGGTGCAGTACGCCGCCAAGCAGGCCCAGATGGATGAGGAGATTCAAAACTTTCCCCACCACTACGACACTATTGTGGGCGAGCGCGGCATTACCCTCTCGGGAGGGCAGCGGCAGCGCACCGCCCTCGCCCGCGCCCTGGTGGTCGATGCCCCCATTCTGGTGCTCGACGACGCCCTTTCCAGCGTTGACAACCGCACTGCCACGGCCATTCTCAACGCCCTCTCGGAGGGCACCCAGCAAAAGACGGTGCTGTTTATCTCGCACCAAATGTCTGCCGCCGCCACCGCCGATCGCATCTTTGTAATGGATAAGGGCCGCATTGTGCAGCAGGGCTGCCACCGCGACCTGGTGCAGCAGCCCGGCCTCTACCGCAACCTGTGGGAGCAGCACCAGCTGGAGTCTGTGTTGCAGTAGGGTCAGGCTGTTGGCCCCTGGCAACATGAGTTTCTATCCGCTTGCAAGAATAGGAGAAAGCTCGTTGCATCGGCGTGCTGCTTGTAGCAGCCCTCAGGAGGACTCACTATGACCATTCAGCTTGACCACACGATTGTATCGGCCCACAACCGAGACGCCTCAGCGCAGCTCCTCGCCGATCTGCTGGGTGTGCCCTGCGGTGCGGCACCCGAAGGGCCATTTTTTGCGGTCTATATCAACGACGGCTTGACCTTTGATTTCATTGAAACCGATCAGCCATTTCCCATTGAGCACTATTGCTTTCGGGTCGAGGAAGCCGAGTTCGATCGCATTCTGGCCAGAATTCAAGCCGCTGGAATTGACTATCGCAGCACGGTTCGCGGGGCTACCGATCGGCAGGTTAACACCGAATACGGTGGCCGACTGATCTACTGGAACGAACCCGAAGGGCATCAGTGGGAAGTGCTGACGGTCAGCTATGCCCGCCAGCCTGTACTACCTATCTAGCAACACAGCAGACAGAACGAAAGCGTTAGCTCAGCTAGTTTTAGGTGAATAGTGCTGTACCGAGGAGTGAACCATGGCTGCGATGGCTGGCAAAGTTGCGATCGTGACCGGGGCAAGTTCTGGCATTGGTCGGGCTACGGCGATCGCCTTTGGTCAGGCGGGCGCAACGGTGGTGGTGGTCGCTCGCCGCCCCAACAAGGGCGAGGAAACCGTTCAGCAGATCAAAGCGGCCCAAGGGGAGGCGACGTTTATTCAGGCCGATGTCACCCAGGCCTCAGACATTGAAGCGATGGTCAAACAGACCGTCGAAACCTACGGTCGCCTCGACTATGCCTTCAACAACGCCGGTTCGGGTACCTCGGGCAAACTGGCCGACCTCTCCGAAGCCGACTGGGATTTTGAAATCAACGCCAACCTTAAGTCGGTTTGGCTGTCAATGAAGTACGAAATCCCGGCCATGCAGCAGTCGGGTGGTGGAGCGATTGTAAATACCTCTTCCCAGGGTGCCCTGCTGGGGGTGGCCGGGTATGGGGCCTACGGAGCCGCCAAGGCAGGAGTCATTGCCCTGTCGCGAGCCGCAGCGGCAGAATATTCTGGCGATCGCATTCGCATCAACACCGTGAGCCCCGGCGCGGTCAAAACCGATCTCTGGGCCGCAGCCCCGCCTGAAATGCTCGATCAGGTCGCCGCTGGCATTCCGCTCCAGCGCATCGGCAGGCCAGAAGATATTGCCGAGGCCGTTGTCTGGCTGTGTTCTGAGGGGGCTGGGTTTGTGACCGGGCACAACCTCGTTGTGGATGGTGGATTCACCGCCGTGCAAAAGTAGACAGTCCAGGTCGCTGTAAATAGGATCGAACACTGTTTGTTGACCCATCAGAGCTATCAAGAAGAGGCTACTGGCTCGGTGTCGTGGATGAAGTGCAGTACAAGATATTCCTCATCAAAATAATTGCTGTCAATACAGGTGGCCTCCCGAGCTAGGCCAAAGGGCTCAAACCCGCGCGATCGGTAGAGGGCAGAAGCGGCGACGTTGCTCGCCGTAACGCTGAGCGTGAGCTGCCGCAAACCGTCAAGCCGTCGGGCGTGGGCGATCGCGCTATCAAGCAGTCTGGCCCCAACCCCTTGACCACGAAACTCTGGCAAAACGTACATGCTCCAGAGCGTACCAACATGAAGCCGCTTCAGTCGGGTCTCGCGCGAAAACCCGAGCATGCCGATGAGCTGGGGGCGATCGCTAAAAGCCCCAAAAACACCGCCACCAGCATCGTTATTGGTGTGCAGTCGATCGGCGAAATCGGCCAGCGAGAGCCGCGCTTCCTGCTCATAGCTAGACACAAAAGCTGTTGGCGATTCCCTCAGGGCGTAGAGACGCAAATCGCGATAGGCCACGAGATCTTCAGAGGTTAGCAATCGTATTTCCATAGCTACAGGTTAGACATGACGATTCCTCACCTACTTTTCAGTACCTTTACTGCCCCCTCGGCCCATAAACTGCCCGTGAATGCTCACCGCATAGGGCACCAGATAGGTTAGCCCCGCAGAGATCCAGCGGGAGCGAGTCATGGTGTTGGTTCGCACTGCCGCACCGTGGTTAATGACAAACAGCAGGGTGCCAATGACCAGGGCAACGCGCAACCCGCGCACTGCCAGGTAGGGGGTGACTAGCGCTGTCAGGTAACCTTTCGTTGCCTCCATGGTACCGATGCCTGTAGAGATGCTTCATAAGTAGAACCCCTCTCCGATGGGAGAGGGGTAGGGAGAGGGCTAGTCCTTCAAACTAGCAGGACTTAGGACACCAACTCCTTAGTCAGATTCTCTTCCCACTTGCGTGGGGGGCTGGCGCGGCGAATGTTGCGCCAGATTTGGGTGGAGGCCAGGGTGCCATCGGCTATTGCGACTGAGACCTGGTTTATGCCCTGCTTGAGGTCGCCGATCGCAAAAATGCGATCGTGGGTGGTTTGGCACATGGTGTTGGTCACCAAGTTCTCGCCCTCCCACTCGAGGCTAGGAATTCCCTTGAGATATTGGTTGTGGTAGATCGAACCCATGTTGATTAGGCCGGTGGTGGCTTCAACCACGGTGCCATCGGTTAGCTCTACGCCGCTCATCTTGTGATGCTCGCCCAGAAACTTAGCGATCGGTGCTTCGTAGAGGGGATAGCCGTAGTCGGCTAGCTTGGCCCGCATCTCGTCGCCGACGGTGCAGAGGCCGTGGGTAAGCACCGAAATGTAGGGGGTAAACCAGTCGAGCACAAAGGCGGCGTTGATCTGTGACTCTTTGCCGGCAATCAGCACCGCTTTTTGATCCCACATGTCAAAGCCGTCGCAGATCATGCAGACGTGCAGGGTATAGCCTGCGTAATCGTAGACATTCTGCATATCGTCGAGTTCGGGCAGCACATCAATTACACCCGAGGCGGCGATTAAATACTTGGTGCGAAATACGGGGTACATGCTGTCGGTTTTGCCCACTTTGACCTGTACCGCTAGCTGGTCGCCCTCATCGACTACATCTTCGACATAGCCACGGAGGTAGTCTGCGCCCCAATCCACCGCCTGCTGAACGCCGTGGTTGAGCATTTCGCGCCCAGGGGTATCGGGGTCAACGCCGACGACGTTGCGCACCTCTTGCATCCACAGCGATCGCCCCTTGCCCTTTTCAATCACCAGGCATTTAAGGCCGTAGCGAGCCAGGTAAATAGCTGCCGACAACCCTCCCATACCACCGCCGACAACGATGGCGTCGTAAACCTGGTCGGTGCGTTCGTGGAGATTTTTGCGAGAGAGTTTCATAGCGGCAATTGAGCGAAAGGACTGCAACAGAGCCTAGGCGACGAAAGGCCATGCCTCTAGGCTAAAAGGTTTTGCCAGAATCGAGATGAGAATAGACAGAGACTTTAATGAGCAAAGTCCATACCGTTTTAGATGATGCCCAGCTCCGACTGGCCCGATCTAAAAAGGCAAAGGGGATTGTGCAATCCCCTTTGCCTAACACTCACTGAGGGTGAGACAGAGGGCAATTAGCCCACGAAGGCCAAGCGGGGCTCAGAAACACCGGCAGACTCGGTACCCTTTAGGTAGGCCAACATGGTGTCAGCATCAGAGACCTCGAAGGGGTCGATGGGGCAGTTGTCGCCGAAGTCGGGCTCCACAAAGATTTTCTCGATGGTGCCGTCGTTGGCGAGCATAGAGTAGCGCCAAGAGCGCATGCCAAAGCCCAGATTAGATTTGTCAACCAGCATGCCCATCTTGCGGGTAAATTCGCCGTTGCCGTCGGGCAGTAGGAAGACGTTCTTCGCGCCTACCTTTTGGCCCCACTGGAACATCACAAAGGCATCGTTCACAGAGACACAGATAATGGTGTCAACGCCGTGGGCCTTGAACTCTTCGTACAGCTCTTCGTAGCGGGGCAGGTGGTTAGAGGAGCAGGTGGGGGTAAACGCGCCGGGCAGAGAGAACACCACAACCTTCTTGCCAGCAAAAATATCGCTGGTGGTCAGGTCTTGCCAGCGGTAGGGGTTTGGCCCGCCCACAGACTCATCCCGCACGCGGGTCTTAAACGTAACGTCGGGTACCTGCCCAGTAGCAACCATAGCAACCATAATTACCTCATTCGTAGTTCTACAACAGTTAACTGCGTTTCCAGCCGTTGCTTCTTAACCCAGAATAATTCCGAGTTAAGAAATCTTCAATAAGTATAGTAACTCAAAAATCTGATCTTTTGTAAAGTCAGAGCAATTCTTAGATGAGAATGCTACTCTATTAAGGACAAGCTATCATAGTCTGTTGAGCCTTTGCCTGGGTTGGGTGGGGCCGTTGTAACGTGGAGTTCCGGAGCCAGGGAAAATGTTGTCCCAAGCCGATCAAATCGTCACCGTGCTTAAGTCTCGGGGGTTGCGCGTTACCCCTCAGCGATTTGCCGTGTATGCTAACCTGCTGGGCCGCTGCGACCACCCCACCGCCGATGACATTCTTCACGATCTAAATCTAGAGGCTCCAACCTCGTCTCAGGCGACGGTGTACAGCTCGCTGCAAGCGCTGCGGGGGGCAAACTTGGTTCGCGAGGTGCTGCTCGAAGAGGGTGTCTGCCGCTACGACGCCAATGTGGGGCCTCACCATCACTTTCGCTGCCAGGGCTGTGGGGCGATCGCCGATATTCCTTGGGAAACCCTGTCTAGCCTCAACCTACAAACCCTCAGCCCCCGCTGGCAGGTTGAAGGCTATGAGGTAACGGTGCGCGGGCTGTGCGATCGCTGCCAATCCGAGTAGGGCAATTTTAGATTTGCGATTTTGGATTTTGGATTGGGCGATCGGCACAAGCGATAAACTGCTGCTAGGCAAGCCTTAGACTATTGGGGCTGCCCGCTCCAAAATCGCAAATCCAAAATCTAAAATTGGTATAAACCTATGACTGACCCTGCCCCGATCACCAGCGCCTGGCAGCTCAAACCCTGGTGGTATCAGCCCTGGTCGATTGTGCTGACGGGGGTTGCGATCGTAGGCGGCAGCTGGCTGCTGCTCCATCGCCTCTGGCTCACTGGCCTAATGTCTATTCCCATTGGCGTGTGGATGGGCTTTTTCTTGCTACTCTGGCCTCGCCTCATGAGAGACGCGGGCTATTTAGACGCTGCGCACAGTGATCAGCAGTCCCACTAAAATCTGAATTTAACCAAACCATCGCCTCATTTAGACGGAGTCCGCTGGGTAGCCAACCGGGTTCTTTAAGTCGAGCGAGGGCTACCCATAATTTCGCTCAGCAGATGACCCACCATAGCTAGCCCTGGCCCAATGGGGCTGTCAGCCCATTGCAGCAGGGCCGCTACCCGGTTTGACTGGGGGGCGGAGTCGGGGGGCACATTGCCGAGGGGCGGGTTGAGGGTAAAGACGAGCTGGCTAAACTGTGGCCCCGGCAGACTAGAGAGAGCGGTGAACAACTGCATGCGCTTCGCGGAGCGTTCCCTTTCGGAATCGCGGGCTGGCTTTGGGCCAGCAGAGAGATCGGCAAAGAGCTTATCGTGATTTCTAGCTAGCGCTGCGCCAGCATAGCGGGGAACCTGCCTCGGCTCAGAGTCCTCGGTTGAGGGGGGCCGGGCGGCATTAGGTCGTGGTGGGCTGGCCCAGGCATCCTGCTTTTGCTCAGGTGTTGGCGACAGGGTCTCGACCGCCCGGCGGATGCCTTTCACTACATCAACGAAGGCGGCATCGTGGTTAGGCCAGTCCACCACAGGCTTGCCATCCTTCGGCAGCACCTGCAATTTGTCAAAAGGTGCGCCCTTCCAGTCGGTGGGCGTGAGAATGATAGGAATTACCCTAGCAGCGCCGTTTTGGTGGCGCTGCATGGCTCGCTGCATTTCTTTGCCATAGCAGAAATCAGAATTCATGAACCGAGGACTGATCAGCAGCAAAATAATATCCGCCGCATCCAGAGCTTCGCGAATCTGGTCATTCCACTCGGTGCCAGCTTCAATTTGTCGGTCTTGCCAAGGGGAAATCTTATCCTGCCGCTTCAAAAGCGCTAGGTGGTCTTCGAGTTCTTGCTTGAAAACTTCATCTCGATGGGAATAGGAAATAAACAGGCTGAGCGGCTGAGGAGGCATAGACAAGCAAGCGGAGCGGTTGCCCCCTACTATAGCCTGACGGCTAGGGCCACTCTACCTCGGCTACCGCCACTAAAACGGCAGTTTCTTCTTGCTGGCTTTTTCGCTATCGTAGTCGAGTTCCTTCAGCTTTTTCATAATGCGGCTGAAATACTCTTGCATGTAGTCTTCGAGGGTGGTGATTTCGTCTTTGGGAATGCCGAAGACCTGATACACCTCGTCCATAGGGGCATCAAGGGGTTGACTGCCCGCGACCACTTCTACAAAGGCGAGGCGATCGGCAAAATTCCAGCCCCACTGAAAGAACTGCGCCACTTTGCGAATGGCTCGCAGCAGATCGAGGGAAATGCGGGAGACTCTGGCCTCTTGGCCGCACTTGCGCTCGCACAGGCGCATAATTTCGTAGGCTCCCCAGGCGCGGGTACCGGCCAGGGGAAAGCTGCGGTTTTCTGTTTCGGGCACCGATAGGGCCTTCACCGCAAACCGAGCGATGTCCTGGGTATCCATGTAGGCGATGGGGGCAGCTTCACCCATGACCCAGATCGGCTGCTTTTCGAGAATGGGAATGGCGTACTGACCAATCAGCCCCTGGAGAAAGCCGCAGGGCTGCAAAATGGTGTAATTGAGCCCTGACTCCGCCAAAAACTTCTCGGTGCAGCGCTTAACGTTCATCAGCGGCACATGGGGAAACTTTTCGGAGTTAAGAATTGAGAAAAAGATGAACCGCTTAACGCCTGCGTCGCGGGTGGCGTTGATGAGGTTGACCTTGCCCTGCCAGTCAACCTGCATGACCGACTCCGAGGGTCGGGCTGTAGACGCATCGATGACTGCATCAACACCCTCAAGCGCAGGGAGCAGGGTGGCGGGCTTGGAGAGGTTTCCCCGCACCAGCTCTACCCCCCACTCGCGCAGAAAGGCGGCTCGCTGGGCGCTCCTCACCAGGCAGCGAACTTCGTGCCCCTCATCCAGGGCACGGCGAGCAATTTGCCTGCCAAGGGTGCCAGTAGCGCCAACAACCAATACTTTCATGAGGGAATTGATACAAAAGTTTAACTTCCTCTAAGAATATCAGATGGCTCCACCAGATACACCCCCGGAGTCAAATCTACTCTTCGCCGCCCTGCACCCGCAGCATTAGAAACCCAATCCCCAGGCCCAATAGGGTCAGGGTAAAGATAATGATCGCCGTATTGAAAATTTCGCCGCCCATACGCTCTCCTTCCACAGCACTATAGTAATTGAGCCAGTTGCCCGGCCCGCCGGGGAATGGCTTATCCCCTGGCCGCCCTCATTTTAGACCAGATTGGTATCACCCCCTGCGCTATGACTGCCCCCACAACTTCGGTGTCGAGCCTGTCTTTGCCCCGCTCCCGACTGGCGATTACCCTGGGCGACCCGGCGGGCATTAGCCCTGAAGTCATCCTCAAGGCGCTGGGAGCGAAGGATTGGTCGGCGATCGCCGATATCACCCTGCTGGGGACGCGATCGCTCCTGCACCAAACCCTTGCAGCCCTTCAGCAGTCTTCCTACGCCGGGCCACTCCCCGACCTAGACTCCCTAGATTTTGTGGAGATCCCGCCGCCGCTGCTTTTAGAAACGGTGACCTTGGGTCAGCCCAGCGCCGCTACCGGGGCAGCCAGTTTTGCTTACCTGCAAACCGCCATCCAGGGAGCGATCGCGGGGCAGTACGATGCGATCGTCACCGGGCCGATCGCTAAATCGGCTTGGAAAGCTGCCGGGCACCACTATCCTGGCCAGACGGAACTTTTGGCTGAGGGGGCCAAAGCCGAGCGCTTCGGCATGGCCTTTGTGGCCCAGTCGCCCCACACCGGCTGGTGGCTGCGCGCCCTCTTGGCCACCACCCACATTTCCCTGCGCCAGGTGCCCGAGGCGCTGACACCAGCGCTACTGACCCAAAAGCTCGACCTGCTCATCCACAGTCTGAAACAAGACTTTGGTCTGACCCAGCCCCGCATTGCCGTGGCAGGCCTCAATCCCCACAGCGGCGAAGGCGGGCAACTGGGCCGCGAAGAGGTGGACTGGCTGATCCCCTGGCTGGAGGCCCAGCGCCAGCGCTATCCCCAGGTGCAGATCGATGGCCCAATTCCTCCCGATACGATGTGGGTGCGCCCTGGGCAGGCCTGGTTTGGCACCGAGGGCAGGGCGCTGGCAACGGCTCACGACGCCTACCTGGCTCTCTATCACGATCAGGGTCTGATTCCGGTGAAGCTGATGGCCTTTGACCGCGCGGTGAATACAACTGTGGGACTGTCCTTTGTGCGCACCTCCCCAGACCACGGCACGGCGTTCGATATCGCCGGGCAGGGAATCGCCGATGCCAATAGCATGGTGGCGGCGATGGAGGTAGCGATGGCGGTTGTGAAGAGTCGGGGATGAGGGATATAGGGAAGGTGGGGGAGTTTTGAGTGATTAATTTTGAGTGTTGAGTTTTTGATACGGGGCATGAATTCAAAATTCAAAACTTAGACCTGAGTTGTCTAGCCTATCTTCTATGTAGTGTGCGGTAGCGGTCTAAGTTAATGGCATCTGCGGTGTGTATGGCGACTTCTAACGACCTCTACGACCAGCTCCACCGACTCGATGGCCAGGGCTATGGGGCGTACAAGGCGCTCAAGGGAGAGTACGACTTTGGGGAATTTGTGCTGCACATTGACCATGTGCAGGGAGACCCCTTTGCGGCTCCGAGTCGGGTGCGGGTGGTGGTGCCCCAGGTGGTGGCGGGGTTTCCCAAGAGCTTGTGGAAATTGCCCTGTCGGGCGATCGCATTGGCTGACTACCTCACTCGTGAATTTTACCGAGCGACTCAGGCTCGCCAGCGCCCGTCAGGTTCGGGCAAAAGCGGGCTAATTGGCATTGTGCGCCCTAGCCAGGCCATGCTCAATCGCAGTGCCGCCAGGGTGACGGGGGAGGCAGTGGAGCTGCGGTTCACCTTGGGGTTACCGGCCTTTGGGCGGCGGATCGCGGGGCGGCAGGCGGCGGAGCTGCTGTGTCAGGCTATACCCGATCTGGTTGGGAAGACCTTGTTTTACAGTGCGCTGGATGGGGCACAAATTCAGCACCATGCCGATACAGCTGAGGATGCGGAGGAGCTGCGATCGCAGCTCTTTGCCCACAACCTAGTCGCATTCATAGCCGATGGCGCAATTTTGCCCCGGCGCAGCGGTGTGGATGAGCATCCACTGACGGATCAGGCGATTCCCTTCGAAGCTCCTGAATCGCTGCGGGTGACACTGCGCTGTCCCCACGCAGGGGAGGTGACGGGCTTGGGCATTCCCCAGGGCATTACGCTGATTGTGGGGGGCGGCTACCACGGCAAATCGACTCTGCTGCGGGCGATCGAGTCGGGGGTATACAACCACATTCCCGGCGACGGGCGGCACCAGGTGGTGACGGATCGGTTGGCGGTTAAGGTGCGGGCGGAGGATGGTCGCAGCATTGCGGGGGTAAATATTTCACCGTTTATTGGCAGTCTGCCCCAAGGGAAATCGACCCAGAATTTCTCAACGCCCAACGCCAGCGGCAGCACTTCCCAGGCGGCCAACATCATTGAGGCGATCGAGGCGGGGGCAACGGCCATGCTGGTGGATGAAGACACCTCAGCAACCAACTTCATGATTCGCGATCGCCGCATGCAGGCCCTAATTGCCAAGAACCGCGAGCCGATTACCCCTTTCATCGACAAGGTGCGGCAGCTCTACACCGACTACGGCATCTCGACGGTGCTGGTGATGGGGGGCAGCGGCGACTACTTTGATGTGGCCGACACCGTGATCGCCATGGACGAATTTTGTCCTCAGGATGTGACTGAGCGGGCCAAGGCGATCGCGACAGAGTTTAAGACAGAGCGCGATCGCGAAGGTGGTCTGTCCTTTGGCACCCTCACACCCCGCACCATTCAGCCCGACAGCATTGACCCCAGCAAAGGCCGTCACAGCGTCAAACTCAGGGCAAGGGATGTTGACCAGCTCCAGATTGGCACCGAAGCTATTGACCTGTCGGCGGTAGAGCAACTGGTGGAGCCGGGGCAGGTGCGGGCGATCGCGGCGGCGATCGTCTACGCCCAGCGCTACCACATGACGACGAAGACTCCTCTGGCTGAGGCGATCGCCGCCGTCATGACCGACCTAGAGCAGTACGGCCTAGATAGCTTGACCGAGTGGCCCATGGGAGACTTGGTGACCTTCCGGGGCCTAGAGCTGGCGGCGGCCATCAACCGACTGCGCACCCTCCGCACCCATTAGCAATGCCCCCTATTCGGCCCATCGCAATGCCGTAGTGGCCGATGGCTTTTTGGCTTGGCTGATTTGGGTAAGAATGCGTTCTAAATGTCGCCCCGCACAGGGGTCAGAAAAGTGTTCTAGGGCGTGGGCGCGAGCATTTTCGCCAAGCCGCTGGCGCAGCGCATCATCGTGCCACAGTCGATCGATCGCTTCAGTCATGCTCTCAACGGAGTTGGGCTCCACTAGCCACCCCGTTTCGCCATGGATAATATAGTCTTCAACACCATAGGCGTTGGTCACAATCAGCGGACGGCCCATCATCATCGACTCGACCAGGGTGACTTGCCCCGCCGCCGTCACCCCCTCTTTGGGCTGGAGCGGCACAATATTAAGTCTGGCCTGCTGAGCCAGGCGCAGGCATTCGGCTTTACTAATGCCAAAGGGCAGTTCAACTTGCTGCGGGATCGTCATGCCTTCCACAGCGGTTTCCCCGGTAGCTACTACGGTTTTGATATTAAGCGTTTGAACCGCGTTAAATAATGTTGAAAAGTCGCGATGGGCCGACCCCAGGGACGCAATAAACGGAGCCTGGTAGTCTTCTTCGTAGTCGATGGCAATGTCGGGTACCTGGTAGGGCACAAACTCAAAGCGATCGGCGGGTATCCCCAACCACTGGCTGTAGATCTCGATTTCTTTGCGGGTGTGCACCACAAAATAATCAACCTGATTGAGGCTGATCTGGGCCAACTTTTGCCGCAGACCTGGTCTACAGGTACCCACATTAAATAGCCAGGCCACCACAGGCTTGTGAGAAAATCTCAGCTTTTGCTGTAGACCCACTGCCGAAGCCACTTGGGGAAAGACGGTAATAATGCCATCGGCGTCGGAGTTGAGGGCGTCAGCCGCCTGCCTCATGTAGACCAGCCAATCGTCAATAGGCGTAAATTTAGACTTGCGATCGTGCCATTTTGGCAGGGGTTTTTGTCGCGGAATAAGCTGAAACCTGTGCTCATCTCCCGGCACAAAGGGCTCTAGCCAGTTAGCGGTATCAATATTATCAATATCAAAAAATGGTGCAGCGATCGCCCATTTCATGGTCACAACCTCATTGGGAAGCAGCAAGAAAATTTATCGATACTCAGCTATAACTCTCAAGATATTGACTTAAGCTTATCAGGCAAAACACCTGACAGGCCTTCCGTTGAGTTACGTTTGAGCTAGACTCTCGTGGCAGGTATTGGCGGTTTAATACCAGAGCATCGTGCAGGCTATCACAGCATCAAGCATGGTTTCCCCACTGGTGTGACAGGTCTCCATTAAAGTGAGGCTCCACTCCCGTATCAGCACCTACTCGATCTATCTGACTGCTCCAAAGCGATAGAGGCTAGGGATTCGGTCAAAATCTTTACTGAGCGCCTATCGTTAGCTACTATAGCGTTCCTCAGCTGGCTGAGGAACGCTATAGATTGAACCCGTCTAGAGAAATGCAGCTCTTTAAGGGCAATCTGCCGATAAAAATAGAGGATAGGGGATGTAGATCAGTCTCTACATTCCCTATCCTCTGCGTTAGTGTGTTGCCCTAGCCTGGGCGCCTTAGCAATGGCCAAGCCATCATCGGATGTGCGAGTTTTTGATGATGCCCACTGGCCTAGGCAAGTCATCAAACGGGTCGTGCCCGTATGACCATCGGTCGGTCTGGCGTCACGCTGCTAGCGACCCGCTGCAGCAATCGAGACACCTGCTCAATATGCTGCTCACTGGTGTGGTTTTCCAGATAGTGCTGGTACGCGGCCTCTGCTCTCGCCGTTGCTTCCTCAGGATGGCCCAGGACGTGGACAATAGCGGCTTTTAGCTCTTCGGGAGAGTCGGGTTGTACGCCCCATACAAGACCCTTCTCAGCCATTTCTGTGGCTAAGCCCACGGTTTTGGTAATAATTACCGGTCTGCGGCAGGCCATGGCTTCCATCAACACCGTTAGGCCAGCGGCGTAGGTGTTGTCGATTAGGCTAATTACGGCAATATCGGCACTACGGTAGAGATCGCGCAACTCAACCCAGTCGAAATACCGCATTTCCATATTTTGGGGCGGTGGTTCAGGAATTCTGCACTGCGTCTTAGAGGTGGCGTTAGGCGATACAGCACAGACTTTGACGTCTAGATCTAACTGGTGAGTAGCTTTCGCGAGGGTGATATAGTCTCGTTGTTCTAACCCAGCGCTGGCAATCAGTGGACGATGCTTTTCTATCGTGCCAGGTGCGGGGTAAAAGAACTGTTTATCGGTTTGCTCGGCCAAACAGGTCACGCCATCCTCAGACAGGTTGAGCATGTCTCTCAGGGTTTGAACCTTGAGAGCTGTGTTCACAGTGAATGCATTTATACTGCGATGCAGCTGAAACCACTTGAGCAGCAGCTTAGGCCGCGACCGTTCTGGACACATGACGTTGACAACCAGCCGGGGGCAATCTTTCTTGAACGATGCGAGCAGAGCTAGGGGCAGACCACTATCTTCGCCGCAGCAGTAAATCACGTCATCGGAGGTGGTCTGGGCTAAGACCTGTCTTGCAAGAGCCCAATGGTGCGGTCTACCAATGAGTTTAGAGAGGAGTTTATCGAGGCCATTAACCAGACTGTCATCGTCAAAATCTGGCTGATGGACTTGAGCATTGAGTCTTTCTTTGAGCTGCCATATGGTGTGCCGTGGCCCTTGCTCTAGGGCGGCGCGGGTGACGAAATGATCAAAATCAAACTTCGTGCTGGTTAAAATATGGAATTTTGAAGTGCTGGTTTGGCTATTTGAGGATGTCATGGTGGATTGACCATAGAAATTTGTAGTGTAAGCAGTGGTATTTAATGCGATCGCATCTTTCTGAGCAGCTTTAAACGTCTCAAAAAGGCGATTCTTCAGGCCCGTCAAAAAGATTTCTCAGAGACTGAGTATGCATCGAATGGCCTATCTCAGATCTATGGTCTATGGCTATATAAATAGGTATTTCAGCCGCCAGTTCAGCGTAGAAAGTAAACCCCATGGCTCGGTGCCTCCAAAGATACTCAGTCACTACCCTTCGCGTGAGGGCTAGCATGATCAACTACTACAGGATTGCTTGAGTCTCTGCCAAAGGTATCATGCTTACTGCGCGAGGCCATGGTGGTACTTACGTAGAAAACGCAATCTTAATCATTCTCGGAAGGCCTAAGCGTTTTATAAAGCTCTTATGTTGCATTCCCCCGGCCTTCAAGGGGTTTAAGCCGGTGTAATCCAGCTGTTGAGGCGAGCTAGGGATATTTTCTCAATTTCCAGTAAAGCGGTCGTCATTTCTACATCCGTAGAATTGCGTAGTCTATCCATAAAGTTCTCTAAAATTGAAGTTTTGGTGTGCCCCGCCACCGCCAAGATAAAGGGAAAGCCAAACTTAACCTTGTACTGCTGGTTAAGGGCTTGAAATTGGTGATATTCCTCGGCGGTGAGGCTGGTGAGCCCGGCTTGGCTCTGCTCTGACACCGAGGCTTCGGCCATGGCAACCCTTGTGCCTAGATCAGGGTGGGCATTGATTAAGGTCATCTGGTCTGCGAGAGTCATGGCTCGCACGACGGCTACCATGTTCTGGTGCAGGTCGGCCACGGAGGGGAAGGGTCGCAGGGGCCAGACCTGGGCGGCGATCGCAGGCGTTTCCTCAAAGGTGGGGCCAAGGTTGGCCACGAAGTCGGCCTCGGTCATGGCATTGAGCTGGGCTAGTGAGTAAGGCATGGGTGGATGGGCGGTGTTCTGAGCGGGTAGGTGGGTTAGGTGGGTTATGCACCGTACCAGATGGCCTCGATCGCAGCGGCCACATCCCTGGGTTCTGCGCCAGCATCGAGCCGCAGGGTGATGTGGCCTAGCTTTCGCCCAGGACGGATGGCTTTGTTGTACCAGTACAGGGTGGCCCCAGGCCGTTGTTTCAGGGTCTCTAGCTTCTGGTAGTGGCTGGCTTCAGATTCGTCTAGCCCCAGCAGGTTGACCATCACGGCCTGGGAGCAGTTGAGCGCAGTGGGGCCGAGGGGGCGATCGCTCACCGCCCGCAGCTGTTGCTCAAATTGGGAGGTCGTGCAGGCATCTAGGGTGTAGTGGCCCGAGTTGTGGGTGCGGGGGGCAATTTCGTTGATCAGCACCCGGTCGTCCGAGGTGAGAAAGCATTCAACACCGACGATGCCTACTAGCTGTAGCTCTTCGACCAGGGTGCGGGCAATGCCCTCCATGCGACTGGCTACCCCGTCCCTAACCCTGGCCGGGGCAAAGACGCGGCGGCAGATCTGCTCAACCTGCTGGGTTTCTACGGTGGGGTACACCACAACCTCTCCCCTGGTAGAGCGGGCCACCATGATGGCTAACTCCTGCTGAAAGGGCACAAATTCTTCAAGCAGCACGGGGGCGTGGTCGAGCCTATCCCAGGTAGCGCTGAGCTGAGCCGCGTCTTTAATAACCGAGGTGCCATAGCCGTCGTAGCCCAGACGGCGGGTTTTCATCACGAGAGGAAAGCCGATGGCCTCGGCCTGGGCGGCAAGTTCGGCGTTGCTTTCGTGGCCGTCTAAAAAGTCGTAGCGGGGGTTGGGTAGGCCAATACGCTCAAAAAATTCTCGCTGGTGGCGCTTGTCGAGCACCAGGGCCAGCACATCGAGCCCTGGACGAAAAACGGTGCCCTGCTGGGCCAGCGCCTGGAGCCCCTCACAGTCAATAAACTCGTTCTCAAAGGTAATGACGTCGCTCTGGGCCGCTAGGGATGTTGTGGCAGCCACGTCAGCGACGGGGGCGAGGATAGTGGATTGGGCGATCGCCACAGCAGGATCGGTATTCTGAGGCGTCTGCACCACCAGCTCTAGGCCCAGCTTCTGCGCCGCTGGCCCCAGCATCCAGGCGAGCTGCCCGCCACCGATGACGCCGACTCGCTGGATTGCCCTGGGAGTTACCTGCTCCATGGTGTGTTTCCGCTGTGCAAACCCACATTATCCCACGGAGGCTAGCCGACCTGGCTCATGCGGCGGATTTTGAGCACGTCGGCCATTTTGCGAATTTGCCCGAAGGTTTGTTCGAGGTGGGCGTGGTCTTTGACGTCGAGCCCCAAATCGATCTCGGCGGTTTGGCCGGGGAAGGTTTTGACCTGGGCCTTGTGAACGTTAATTTGCAGGTCTGACAGGTGGGAGAGAATGTCTTTGAGCACGCCCACGCGGTCGATGACCTCAATGCGCACCTCCACCGGGTAGGTCTGGCGAGTACCGTTGTGCTCGCTACAGTTCCAGCTGACGGGAATAATGCGATCACCCGGTATATCGGCTAAATTTGGACAGCCCTGGCGGTGGATGGCAATCCCTCGGCTGCCCAGGGAGACACTGCCCATAATTGGCTCGCCGGGCAGCGGGTTACAGCAGCCCGCAATGTGGTGCACCAAACCCTCGATCCCCAAAATGGGGGCTTTGGAGGGGGCAGGGCGGTGGCGGCTGGTGACGGCCCCGGCTAAAAATTGGTCAGAATCTTGCAGCGACGACTCGGGCGACAGCACCTCTAGGGGCTGCTTGGCCTTGACGGCCTCCCGCAGGCGGTTGACAAAGGAATTGAGCGTTACCTCGCCGTAGCCCAGCCCCGCCAGAAAATCGTCAACGCTCTGATAGTTGCAGCGCTCGGCGGCCAGCTGGGCCGGCCCAGACTTGAGCAGGGCATCGAAGCCGCTGCGGCCCAGCTCTTTTTCGAGCATGTCGCGGCCCCGAGCGATGTTTTCGTCGCGGTGCGATCGCTTATACCACTGGCGAATGCGGTTGCGGGCACTGGGGGTGACGACAAAATTGAGCCAGTCGAGGCTGGGGTGGCTGTTTTTTTGGATGATGATTTCGACAATATCGCCATTTTCCAGCGGCGTGTCGAGGGTGACGATGCGGCCATTTACCCTGGCCCCAGCGCAGTGGTTGCCCACCTCGGTGTGAATGCGGTAGGCAAAATCTACGGAAGTTGCGCCCCGGCTCAGGGGCACCACATCGCCGTCGGGGGTGAAGACGTAGACATCTTCGTCAAACAGGTTGCCCTTGACGTTTTCGAGAAATTCTTTGGCGTCTTTGAGGTCGTTTTGCCACTCCAGCAGCTGACGCAGCCAGGTAAATTTTTCGTCGTCAGCGTTGATGCGGGTGTTAGTGGAAGCGCCGGTTTCTTTGTACTTCCAGTGGGCGGCGATGCCGTACTCTGCAATGTGGTGCATTTCGAGGGTGCGAATCTGCACCTCAATGGGCTTACCCTTGGGGCCAATGACCACCGTGTGTAGCGACTGGTAGCGGTTGGGCTTGGGCAGGCCAATGTAGTCTTTGAACCGGCCGGGAATGGGACGAAAGGCGTCGTGGACAATGGCCAGGGCGCGGTAGCAGTCTTCGTTGCTGCCCACAATCAGGCGAATGGCGGCGATGTCGTAGATTTCGCTGAAATCTTTTTGCTGCCGCTCCATTTTGCGGTAGATGCTGTAAAGATGCTTGGGGCGACTGTTGACATCGACCACCTGAATCTCTGCCTGGTGCATGCGCTGGCGCAGGGTTTCGGCCACTTGCACCAGCCGCGCCTCGCGATCGGCCCGCTTTTCGGTAACGTGGCGCTGCATTTGGCGGTAGGCGTCGGGCTCTAAATATTTAAACGACAGATCTTCCAGTTCCCACTTAAAGCGACCGATCCCCAATCGGTTGGCCAGGGGGGCAAAGATCTCCATGGTTTCGCGAGCGATGCGGCGGCGTTTTTCGTCGCTGAGGTGCTCCAGGGTGCGCATGTTATGGAGGCGATCGGCCAGCTTCACCACAATCACCCGAATGTCTTGGGCCATGGCCAAAAACATGCGGCGAAAATTTTCGGCCTGGCGCTCGGTTTTGCTCTCAAAATTAAATTTCGACAGCTTGGTGACCCCTTCCACCAGCTGCCGCACCTCATCGCCAAAATGGCCCTCCAGTTCTTCGGGGGTGATGTCGGTGTCTTCGACAATGTCGTGGAGAAAGCCAGAGGCAATCATGGCGCTGTCGCCGCCCAGATCGCGCAGCAGCCCGGCTACGGCAATGGGGTGACAAATGTAGGGCTCGCCCGAGGCGCGATACTGGCCTTTGTGTAGGGTGTAGGCAAACTCAAAGGCCTGGCACACCAGCAGGTTGTTAGATTTATCTTCGGGGTCGTGGGCCGGGTCATCATGACTGTCATCGTGGTGGGTTAGCACGCAGGTCTCGAGCCAACCGGGCAGGGTGCAGTCATCGGGTAGGGGAGGATGAACTGTTGCAGTCATAAGGGTGCCAGTGACCTATCAGGGATTGCGGGTGGACTTGAAAAATGTCAAAAACAGGAATTTGTATTTGAACACTGTAGTTAAGGCTCGGCAAGACTCAAAGAGATGAATTGTGAATAAAATAGGATCGCCCTACGACATAGGAGGACGTCTACCGGTCTATATAAATTAGGGTAAAAAAAAGCAAACAGAAATCGTACAAACGTTCTGTCAATAGGCCCAGGTAATGGAGCTACAACAAAGTAGCGCGCCGCGATAGAGATAACCTACACCATAACTTTGAGGAAAATCGCATCTACTACCCAGGCCGCAATAAATACTTAAGGCTGACAGGGGGTTGATGGATAGTTATGTATTAACCTTAACATTTGTCCCCGATAAGGGGAATCAGCAATTTATCTCTAGCTATCGTAAAACATTGACAAGCCGCTACCAATACGGCCCTGAGGGGGTGATCTATCCATGAAGAATGCCCTGGAAACGCTGCGATCGCACCTCCAAACCCTGGTAGATCTAGCCCAGACGGCCAACCCCGACGGGCACGCGCTACAGGCCCAGTTTTTGCTGGCTCAGCAACACTTTCAGCACCAGATGCTGCCCCTGGGAGACGATCTGCCCAGCGCCCAGCCCGTGCTGACCGAAATCAACCGCACCCTGCGGCTGCTGGCGATGGATGTCGCCTTTTTGCAGGCGGCCCGCCAGTCCACCACGGCCCAGCAGCGGCAGCGGCAAATGGTTGAAAAACTGGGTCAACTGCTGAACTTTTGCGAGGCTCTGGCGCTGGCGATCGCCAACGAGGTCTAACGCCCCAGCCCAGGTGGTTTAATATTAGGGGTTCGTTGGATTGATGGTTGGGAGTAGGTGCTTTGTATCAGTGCCCTAAGGAAGGGGAAATTGAACTGCAAGACAGCCAGCTAGCGCCGGAGCTGGCGGTCAAGGCTTGTCCGAGCTGTGGCGGCGCGTGGATTCCGCCGGAGAACTATGTCACCTGGCAACAGCAGCAAATTGACCCTGAACAGCCGGTCAAAGTGACGGTGCTGCCCCTCTCGCTCAGCACCTCGTTTCAGCCCGCCGCGCTGGATAACCGGGCCGCCCTGTGCCCCGACTGTCGCAGCTACCTGGTGCGAGGGCGCATTACCCTCCAGCAGGGGTCGTTTTATGTGGAGCGCTGCCCCAACTGCACCGGCATCTGGTGCGATGGCGGCGAGTGGGAGATCTTGCAGCAGCTGGAGTTGCAGGCCCACATCGACTATATTTTTTCTGCCGATTGGCAAGCCCAGGTGCGCGAGCTAGAGCACAGCGAGCGAGAAAAACTGGCCACCATCGACAAGCTGGGGCCAGATATTGCCCAGCGCGTGTTTGAGCTGGCCGAACTGCTGGAGCAGCACCCTAATGGGGATTTTGGGGTGGCGTACTTAATGCGACGAGTCGATCAATGAGTGGGTGGGTAAATGTGTAGGTGGGTAGGTGAGTAACCCCCAACCCAACCCCATCACCTACTCACCTACATCACCCACCCACCTACACCCACCTGCACTCACTCCATGCCCGACTCCCTCCTCGCCCTCGAAAGCTTCTCGGTCACTTATCCAGGCCAGGATGAGCGCGCGGTGGATCGGGTGTCCCTAGGCCTATCGCCGGGGGAAAAGCTGGGACTGGTGGGCGAGAGCGGCTGCGGCAAGAGCACCCTGGGGCGGGCGGCGCTGCGGCTGTTGCCCAAGGCCACGGAGTTGCAGGGGCGGGTGTGGTTTAACGGCGAGTCGGTGCTCGACTTTAGCCCCCAGCGGCTACGGCAGTTTCGAGGGGAGGCGATCGCCCTGGTTTTCCAAGACCCGATGACGCGGCTGAACCCGCTGATGACCATTGGCGACCACTGTATTGAGACCCTGCAAGCCCACCGCACTGAGGTATCCCACAGCGAGGCCAAGGCGCGGGCGATCGCGGTACTGGAAAAAGTCAACATTCCCGCCAGCCGCTTTGGCCAGTACCCCCACGAGTTTAGCGGCGGCATGCGCCAGCGGGTGGCGATCGCCCTGGCGATGATTCTAGAGCCCAAGCTAATCATCGCCGACGAGCCCACCACCAGTCTGGACGTGACGGTGTCGGCCCAGATTCTCGACGAGCTGACTCGGCTGTGCGACGAGCTGGGCACGGCGCTGGTGCTGATTTCCCACGATCTGTCGCTGGTGGCGGAATACTGCGATCGCGTCGCCGTCATGTACCAGGGGCGCGTGGTGGAGGAGGGCACGGCGGCTACGGTGTTTCAAAACCCTCAAGATGCCTACACGCGATCGCTGGTGGAATCGGCCCTGCAAATGCAGCAGGCCGAGGGGCTGTTCTACAACGCCACCGCCGTGGAACCCATTTTGCGGCTGACGGACGTCAAACAGCACTACACCCTAGAGGCCAACCCGATCGCCCGGCTGTTGGGCGGTCAGGAGTCTAAGGTGATCAAGGCGGTGGACGGGGTAACGCTGGAGATTTACCCCGGCGAGGTGGTGGGCTTGGTGGGCGAGTCGGGCTGCGGCAAAAGCACCCTGTCGCGCACGATTCTGCAACTGGTGAAGCCCACCGCCGGGCAGGTAGAGTTTTGCGGCACCGACCTCACCACCCTCTCCCGCGAGGCCATACGGCAGCAGCGGCGACAGCTGCAAATGGTGTTTCAAGACCCCCACGCCTGCCTTAACCCGATGATGACCGTGGGCAAAAGCATCGCCGACCCGCTGCTGATCCACGGTCTTGCCACGGTCAATGAGGCCGAAAAGCAGGCCCACGACATGCTCGCCCGCGTCAGCCTCAACCCCACCGCCGACTACTTCAACCGCTTTCCCGGCGATCTGTCGGGGGGGCAGCAGCAGCGAGTGGCGATCGCCCGCGCGCTGATCACCCACCCTAAGCTGGTGATCTGCGACGAGCCGGTGAGTATGCTTGACGCCACGGTGCAGACCCAGGTACTCGACCTGATGATCGCCCTCAAGCACGAGTTTGATCTCACCTATCTATTTATTACCCACGACCTGTGGGTGGCGCGGTTTATGTGCGATCGCATCGCCGTCATGCAGCAGGGCAAAATTGTAGAAATTGCCCCTACTAAAACGCTGTTTGAATCACCCCAGCATCCCTACACCCAAACCCTCTTGCAATCGGCTCCGGTGCTAGCTAGGGAAGCCTAAACAACCAGATTTCTGAGCAGAATCTAGGCTAAAAACCTCGGCAAAAAACGATAGCCTTAGATGCGAGTAGGATGCCTCCATGAGGGAGTGCGATTTACCAAACTGGGGTTTGGCCTTGGCCCCAGAAGCCGTCGTATTTGGTGACGGTGATGTCGCCCAGCACTTGAGTTTGGCAGGCAAGGCGCAGGTCGCGGGCGGGGTCGTGGGGAGGGAGCGATCGCCGCGCCTTGTCTTTACCAATTGGTCGCTGAGACCTCACCCTCGATCGCCACCGCGCAGGTACCGCAGGTGCCAAGACTGCGGCAGTTGATCACCTTCGCCTGGCCGTTGTAGAGCTCGACGCCATGGGCCAGCAAAACCTGGCGCAGGTTGGCTCCGGCCTCGCACTGAATGGTCTTTCCCTGGGCGGTGACGGTGGGCATGGCATTTCCTGGCGGACAAAGAATATCTACGTTTTATAACGCGATCGCCCCGCTTCTCTCAAGCAGGCCCGAGCCAGAGCTTACTCTAGATAACTGTGACACCATAACGAGACTACCTAGGGCACTACTGGCTATGGCTGAGCGCAATTGCACCCCCCTTCAGATCTATGACACCACCCTGCGCGACGGGGCGCAGCGGGAGGGGCTAGCCCTGTCGATCGAAGACAAGCTACGGATTGCGCGACGGCTCGATGCCCTGGGCGTGCCCTTTATCGAGGGCGGCTGGCCGGGGGCTAACCCCAAAGATGTGCAGTTCTTCTGGCAGCTAAAAGAAACACCCCTCACCCAGGCCAGCATCACCGCCTTTTGCTCGACCCGCCGCCCCGGCAAAGTCGCCGCCGAAGAGCCAATGCTGCAGCCGGTGCTGGCGGCCGGCACTGAGTGGATTACGCTGTTTGGCAAATCGTGGGATCTGCACGTCACCACCGGCTTGCAGACCACCCTGGCCGAAAACCTGGCCATGATCGACGACACCATTCGCTACTTTCGCAGCCAGGGTCGTCGGATCATCTACGACGCCGAGCACTGGTTTGACGGCTACAAGGCCAACCCCGACTACGCTCTAGAAACCCTCGAAGCGGCGGTAAACGCTGGGGCCGAATGGCTAGCGCTGTGCGACACCAACGGCGGCACCTTACCTCACGAGGTCGGCGCGATTGTGACTGCCGTGAACACCTGGCTTCAACAGTTCCCAGCCCCCCAACCCCAGTTGGGCATTCACACCCACAATGACAGCGGCACGGCAGTAGCCAACGCCATGGCGGCGGTGGCAGCAGGGGCCACCATGGTGCAGGGCACGATCAACGGCTATGGCGAGCGCTGCGGCAACGCCAACCTCTGCACGCTGATCCCTAACCTGCAAATCAAGCTGGGCTACCCCTGCATTGCCCCGGCCCGGCTGGAGACCCTGTCCGAGACCAGCCGCTTTATCAGCGAAGTGGTAAACCTGGCCCCCGACGACCACGCCCCCTACGTGGGGCGATCGGCCTTTGCCCATAAGGGCGGCATCCACGTCAGTGCCGTGGAGCGCGAGCCCAAGACCTACGAGCACATCGACCCGGCCACGGTCGGCAACAGCCGCCGCATTGTAGTGTCGGATCAGGCGGGGCTGAGCAATGTGCTAGTCAAGGCCCGCAGCTTTGGCCTAGAGCTAGACCGCCACAACCCAGCCTCGCGCCAGCTGCTCACCCGGCTCAAAACCTTGGAGCACGAGGGCTACCAGTTTGAGGCCGCCGAGGCCAGCTTTGAGCTGCTAATGCGTGAGGCGCTGGGCGATCGCCCCCGCTTCTTTGACCTCAAAGGCTTTTACATCAACTGCCAGCACCAGGGCAACGGCAGCGACCACAGCAGCCAATCCCTGGCTACGATCAAAGTCATGGTAGGCGATGAAGAAATTCTGGCGGCGGCGGCGGGCAATGGGCCAGTGGCGGCGCTGGATACGGCCTTGCGGAAGGCGCTGCTGACCTTTTATCCAGCGATCGCCAACTTTCACCTCTCTGACTACAAGGTGCGGATTATCGACAGCGGCGCAGGCACGGCGGCGAAAACGCGGGTGCTGGTGGAGTCGGGCAACGGAGCCCAGCGCTGGACGACCCTGGGGGTTTCGACCAACATTATCGAAGCCTCGTACCAGGCCGTCACCGAAGGGCTGGAGTACGGTTTGATGATGGAGACGGCACGGCCCCACTGTGCGATCGGCGGCGAAATCGATCGGTTTGACGCGGATGTGGCCCTGCAAAAGACCCGTGAAACGGCTCTGGCTAAGCTCAAGCAGGAGTTGGGTTTTGAGTAGGTTCAGCTTTGAGCGTGACTTTTGATGTGGCTAACTTGCGATCGCAAAAAAACGCAGATCAGACAAATCTGATCTGCGTTTAAGCTAATGCGCTTTCAACAGCGGTTAGGCCGCCTAGGGTGCTTGCAGTAGCGCTTGGATAGAACACTTTTCTAGCAAGCCCGCCAAGGAACCATCGTTGCGAACCACCGCTAGGGCTTGAATCTTCTGGGTTTCCAGGGTTTGAATCACCTCCATGAGGGGGCGATCGGCAACCACTGTCTTGATGTTAGAGGCCGACTCCATAATGGCCGCCACCGGGGTATTGGCCCACTGCTCACGGGGAATCTGCCGCAGAGCATCGACCAGCACCGTGCCCACCAGAGCACCAGTTTCGTCGGCTACCAAGAACTTACGCCAAGCCGAAGGAGCTGCCAGTAAGGCATCATCCGCAAACTCTCGCAAAGAGACACTGGCACTGACTACTGGACTGTCCGCTGCGATCGCATCCTCAGCAGTCAATCCTGCCAACCGCCCCTGCACCTCGCCATACTGAGCGCTGCGGTTCGCGTTTTGCAGCATAAAGAGGCCAATCAGCAGTGTCCAAATGCTGCCCACGGGGCTCAGACCTACCACGGAAGCGGCCCCCAGGGCGATCGCGCTCCAGCCAATTACCTGGCCCATGCGGCTGGCAAACACCAGACCTTTGTAGGGCTGACCCGTAATCTTCCAAACAATCGACTTCAGCACGTTGCCGCCATCTAGGGGCAGACCGGGGATGAGGTTAAAGGCACCCAGCGCCAGGTTGATGTAGGCCAGAAGTCCAACGATTCCGGCGATCGGGCCAGAGAGGGGCAAGACCAGCCCGGCGACAGAGAACAGACCAAACAGAGCAAAGCTGACCAGAGGGCCTGCGATCGCCACCCAAAACGCCCCCTTCGGCGTTTCAGACTCTTTCTCTAGGGCAGCCAAACCACCAAACAAAAACAGCGTAATCGAGTTCACCCCGATGCCCTGCTTCATCGCCGCAAAGCTGTGTCCCAGCTCGTGGGCCAGCACTGAGGCAAACAGCATCAGCGCCGCCCCCAGCCCCAGCACCCAGGGCAACGCCCCAGCCAGGTAGGGGAACGCCGCCGCCAAACCACTGCCGTACTGCCACGTCACCAGCGACAGCACCAAAAACCAAGACACATTTACATAAAAGGGAATGCCAAATAGATTACCTACCCGTAAGTTGCCATTCATAGGGCACCTCGTAATTAAAACCTGAGGACAGAGGCGTAACCTTGCAACGCATTCCCTATCCAATGACCTCATTGTAACGAACTGTTAACGAGCCTCTAATCTGCCGAAGGTGGGGAGAACCGAAGGATGGGGGGCGGGTTGGCGTAGGGGAGTGGGTGGATGGGTAGTGGGTGGATGGGTAGTGGGTGGATGAGTGTAGCAAGTTCCAGAACCCCTCACTCCCTACCCCTCACCCCCTACCCCGGCACGTAGGCCAAGATCTCCCTCCCGATCGCCACATAGTCCTGCCACCCCAGTTCAGCCTTGGGGTCTTTAACGTCGTACACTGCCGTACCGGCCAGGGCTGCTTTTTGAAAAACGGCATAGCGACTAATGCCCCCCTCCAGCAGCGGGAGCCCGGTGGTGGTGAGCATGGCTCTGACCTCGGCCCCGGCTCGACTGGGGTAGGGCGGAATCATCGTCAGCAAAATGCGGTAGGGGGCAATGGGCAGCCCGGCCAGGTGCTGCACCATCAGCGCCAGGGCATCGAGGGCCAGAATGTCGGGGGTGGTGGGCAAGATCAGCAGGTCGCAGGAGGCGGCCAGCAGGGCCAGATCGTCGGCAATGGGGCGGGCCTGGGTATCGATCACCACGTGGCCGTGGGGGGTGGGGAGTTCCCTTGCCTGCCATTGGTCAACCACTACAAAGGGCAGCTCGCCTCGGCTAGCCCAGGCCAGGGCCGACTGGTTGGGGTCGGCGTCGATTAGCAAAGTTTCGGCGTAGCCCTGCAAAAAGGCCGCCAGATGAATGGCGGTGGTGGTTTTGCCCACGCCTCCTTTAAAGCTGGCTACGGTCACAATCATAGGCTGGGGGTTGGGCCGGCGCGGGGCTTCGGCCTGGCTGTTCTAAACCAGAGACTGACACCATTGTCAGGGTTGCCCTGGTTGCTATCAAGGGAGAGATACCAGTGCCTGTAAGGGTAGCGCTAGTCCGGCCTTACGCAGCGTTATCGAGAGGCCACCAGCACTACGCCCCCCATAATCAACCCCAGCCCCACCAGCCGCCCAAAGGAGAGGTCTTCTTTAAAGACAACCACGCCAATAATGACCGAGGCAAAATAAATTAGCGAAGCCGACGGAGCCGCCACGCTGAGGTTGACTCGCGTCAGCAGCAGAATGTAGGTAATCGCCCCGACCCCGTAGGCGGCCAGGCCCGCCAGCAGAGCGGGCGTTGTGGCAATGCTCAAAATGTGGCTGAGGGCGTTGGCACCGGTGACTTTTCCCAACTGCAAGGCCCCCAGCTTGAGAAAAAGCTGACCACAGGAGCTAGCAATGACCGAAATCAACAGCAGAGTAAATTCTTGGGGGGTCACGGCATGTCCTCGGCGCAGATTAGGGCTACAGATTGAACAACGTCAGCCAGAGGCGTATGGTAGCGAACTTAGGGGCCAAAGAAAACTCACCCAACTGCGAAGCTGATTTCCTCAAGCTACGATAGAAGGCACTGCATAGCCCCCTGAATTATGACTGGTAAGACCCTGCTGGTAGGGCTGCGTGCCGACCAGTTTCGCCACCCCCTCGATCTCGAAGCCACCCGTGCTCTGAAGCAGCTGCCGGGGCTCGATGTGATGGTGCGTATGGCCCTGGCTCCCCTAGCGGAGCGGTTCTTTCACCTCGACCACTTGGCCTCAAGTTTGCAGGTGAGCGATCGCCAGCTGCCCGACCTACACCAGGCGTTGGTCGAAGCCTGCCGCATTCTCGACCTAGAGGTGCCCCAGCTCTACGTGCGCCAAAACCCGGTACCCAACGCCTACACCTTTGCCATGCGGGGCGAGCAGCCCTTCATAGTCATTCACACGGCGCTGATCGAACTGCTGACGCCTGAAGAGACCCAAGCGGTGATCGCCCACGAACTGGGCCACTTGAAGTGCGAGCACAGCGTATATCTCACTCTGGCAAACCTGATCACGATGGCGGCCAGCCAGCTGCCCCTGGGCGAGGTGCTGGCCCAGAATTTGCAGAATCAGCTGATGGAGTGGGTGCGCTGTGCCGAGTTTACCTGCGATCGCGCCGCCCTGCTCGTCGCCCAAGACCCCCGCGTTGTCGCCTCACTGCTGATGAAACTCTGCGGCGGCTCGCCCTCGCTGGTCAATCAGCTCAATGTCGATGCCTTTATCGACCAGGCCCGCGCCTACGACAGCCTCAGCGATGACGCCATCGGTGAGGCCCTCAAGCAGGTGCGCACCCAGGGGCTCACCCATCCGGTGCCTGTGCTGCGCGCCCGAGAAATCGATCGCTGGGCCAGCACCAATGATTACTACCAGCTAGTTAAACGCCCCGCAGTTGAGTATAATGAGAGCGCATCCAAGGGCGGATGGCGGAATTGGTAGACGCACCACACTCAAAATGTGGCGACTTCGGTTGTGCGAGTTCGAGTCTCGCTCCGCCCATTGGTTAACTTTAGACTGCGATGGTGAGCATGGGCTGAGGCGTCTCAAGAACCGTCGGGTTCTGGCCGTCAGCAGTGTTGAGCTAGCCATTTACACCAGGGCGATGATTCTGTTTTAGGGTTTAAAGCGCAGCTTTGTTGACCCTAGAGCACCCCACCTATGCCCGATGATATTGGCCCTTTTCTTGTAGGCGTTGCCCTGCTGGTGCTGTACCTGGGTTGGTCGGCGGCCACAGAAATGGGCACGCGCTGGCCCTGGCGGAAGTAATAGGGGGTTCGATAGATGCTGCCGAGGCGTCTGGGTTGCCCAGACGATCGCGCGTTGAAACCTAACGCTGGGCATCAAAAAAACGGGGATTGTAGCTCTGATAGCAGATCCAACTGGGTAGATGTCGTGGACTAGGGCTGAGTCTATTGGCCTTAGAGGTCTATGGGGCCAATCATCTATCCATTAATTGAGGAGGTCTACCGTGACCCAGCCCACAGAACAACTGCCCCAGTCGCCGCCGAGTTCGGGGCCGGGAAATAAAATCGCTGAATTTTTTGATTTTGCGGGCCATCGCACCAACTTTCGCACCGAGTCGCTGGCGGGGCTGACCACCTTCGTCACGATGGCCTACATCTTGATTGTCAACCCAGCTATTTTGTCGAATGCGATCTTTCTCAACGAGTCGGGAGATCTGTTTGGGGAACTGGTGATGGCCACGGGGCTGTCTTCAGCGCTGGCCACGCTGGTGATGGCGCTCTACGCCAAGCTGCCCTTTGCCCTGGCTCCTGGCATGGGCATTAATGCTTACTTTGCCTTTACGGTGGTGCTGGGCCTGGGGATTGACTGGCGGGTGGCCCTGGCAGCGGTGCTGATTGAGGGGATTATTTTCATCCTCATGACCATTTCCAATGTGCGTAGCAAGATTGTGGAGGCCATTCCCGATGCAGTGAAGCATGCCACTACGGCGGGGATCGGTCTGTTTATTGCCTACATCGCACTTAAGGGAGCGGGCATTATTGTGCCCTCGGAGGCGACGTTTACGGCATTGGGCAATCTACGATCGCCCCAAACGGCTATGGCCCTGCTCGGTCTGACTATCACGGCAGCGCTGTTTTCTCGGCGGGTGACGGGGGCGCTGCTATGGGGCATTTTGGGAACCTCGGTGCTGGCTTGGGTTTTAGGCGTGTCGCCCTGGCCAACGGGGCTGATGGCGGTGCCCCCGGCCCCGGTCGATCTCTTTGGTCAGGCCTTTGTCGGGCTGGGAGAACTGTTTCGCATCAATTTTTGGCAAATGGTGAGCATTGTCTTCGTGTTCCTGTTTGTAGATCTGTTTGACACCATTGGTACCCTGACTGGGCTGGGCTCTAAGGCTGGCTATATCGACAGTGATGGCCATTTTCCTGGGGTCGAAAAGGCGTTTATGGCCGATGCCGTAGGCACCACCGCCGGGGCCGTGCTGGGCACTTCGACGGTGACGACTTACATTGAGTCGGCATCGGGTATTTCTGAGGGTGGGCGCAGCGGGTTTACAGCCCTGGTGGTCGCGGTACTGTTTTTGGCCTCGGTGCTGTTTATTCCTCTATTGCAGGGCATTCCGGCCTTTGCCACCGCCCCCGCGCTGATTATTGTGGGGGTGCTGATGATGTCGGCGGCCAAAAATATCGACTGGGATGAACCCGCCGATGCGATCGCCGCTTTTCTGACCATCATCATGATGCCCCTGGCATTCTCCATTGCTGAAGGTCTGGCGATGGGGCTGATTGCCTACCCGCTGGTCAAAGCCTTCCAGGGCAAAACCTCACAGACCAGCATCGGCATGTGGATCTTGGCCGCTATCTTCCTGCTGCGCTATATCTTCGTCGCAGGCGGCTAGGGACAAATCCTAATACCAAATCCGAGTCACGCAACCCTGATTCGAAACCAGTACCTCGTAGGGAGCACTGCAGTGCAATGCCCCTACAAACCGGGGGTATACAGATAGGATTTGGTATAAGAAGGCGTTTGAAAAGCGATTTGGTGTAGCGTTATTCCCCTACTGATCCTGCCTGCCCTCTTAAAAGGGGGGTAATGCAGAGAGGTCTTAAGAGCCCCCTTTTCAAGGGGGCAGCGCAGCGGGGGATCTTGATTTTGCGGCGTGGTAGCGATCCCCCCTGCCCCCCTTGAAAAGGGGGGGTAAGCAGTCCCTTACTTCAACGCGTCGAAGGTGTCGCCCAGGGCGGCGGTCAGAGTTTGGCGGGTCTGGGCGTGGGCCGCTTGCTCAGCCTGCAATTGTTGGGTGAGGTCTTGGCATTGCTGCACCAACCCGTCGAGCCGCTCCTGTAACCCCTGGAGCGAGCTGACGGTAGACAAATCTTTCTCCAGAACGGCACCGGGGTCAGCGTCGAGGCGCTGCTGAAGGGCGTCGATCTGGGCCTGAAATTCTGCTGCCTCTTCGCGCCGCTGACGGGCTTCAGTCTCGTAGAGGCGACGCCAGTTGGCGGCACTGTTGTAGGCCTGGTCGCGCTCTTTTTGGGTGTCGGCCAGCTGCCGCTGGAGGGTGCGCACCTCTGTAATCCACTGAGTCAGGTCTTGGGACATGGCGGTTACCAGAACAATGGCCAGAACTAAGGGGCAGCCCTGGGGCTAATACAGCAGCCGGGTGAGAATGCCCGGCGCTGGCAGCACAATCATAACCAACAGTGTCAAGGCCACTAGCCCCAGCAGGTCGCGGCGATCGTCTAGCTCGCTGACATCGTTGAGGGCGGGCTGATCCGCCGCTGGAATAAAGAACAGCAAAATCGCCCAGATCATCAGCTCGGGGTGTACCAGGGCGAGGCCAAACACCAGCAGCCGGGCCACCTGGCCCACGATGCCGCCGATGCGCTGGCCGTACATAGCGTGGACGATGTGGCCGCCGTCGAGCTGGCCCACGGGCATGAGATTGAGGGCGGTGACGACTAAGCCGAGGCAACCTGCGATCGCGATCGGGTGCAGGTGAATCGCCTCATCGGCCCCCACCGCTGACCCCAGCACCAGCTTCGAGAGCAGGGTCAGCATCAAGGATGCCTTGGGGTCTAAGGCTTCAAAGTTCAGCAGGCTAGCGCCGGTTTCGGGAATGGGCACGATGGTGGACTGGCTCAGCCCCCACAGCAGCAGCGGCACCGCCACCACTAGGCCCGCCAGCGGCCCGGCAATACCCACATCGAACAGGGCGCGGCGATTGGGCACGGGCGACTTCATCTGAATAAACGCTCCCAAGGTGCCCAAGAAAAACGGCACCGGAATGAAGTAGGGCAGGGTGACCTGCATCTTATAGCGGCGAGCCGCCAGATAGTGGCCCATCTCGTGACAGCCAAGAATAACCAGCAGCCCTAGAGCGTAGGGCAAGCCCTGCAAAATCAGCGCGGGCGCAGCCTGGAGCTGTTCTTCGGTAACGCCTGCCAGGTAGGTGCCCACCGCTGTGGTGGTAAACAGGGTGACCAGCAGCAGGCCCAGGGCCAGACCAGGGCGGGTCAGGGTTTGGGTGCCGCAATCGCCCTTTTCCACCTGGGGGTTGGGCACCAGAGCAAACACTGGCTTGCCCTGGAGACCTTCTTGAAAGAGTACGAGAAAGCGATCGCCAAAGTGGCGGCGAATATTCTCCCGCACGGTGTCGTAGGCCACGGTGGGTGTCGATCGCAGCTGCCCCCGGCAGATCATCGCCTGGGGGCGGTACTCAATGTTTTGCAGATAATACACCGACCAGGGAAAGCAGCCCTGAAGCATCGCTTCTTCATCTTTGTCGATGGGGCGAAGGGCGGGTTTGGGGGGCGGCGTCAGCGGTGATTTAGACTCGCCCGCCTCGGCCTCGGGTTTGGCGGGCTGGGGCACAATGCGCCCTTTTTGAATCAGCGCCCAGTAGAGAATTGGGCAGGCAATAAACAGACCCAGCAGCAGCGCGGTGGGGGCAGGCTCTTCGTTGCCGTGAACCATCACCCAGGCGGTCAAAATAAACGCTGGCAACATCATCACCAGCCACAGCAGCCCCACGGGGGTACGGGTGATGCGGCTAACGCTGCGCTGAAGCAGCACATAGGTCAGCAGACCAAGAACTATAAGCCAGAAAAACACCATCGAATAGCCAGTGGAGTGCAACGATCGAAGCCAGAATCACCGCTTTTAGGCGGTTGATTCAACGAAATTAGCCCAGGCGACGGGGGCGCGATTCAGCTAGTATAGGCGTTTCAACGGTTTTTCTCACCCCTTACCCGTCTCCATGACAGCAGCTTCAGCGCCGGTTTCATCCCCCAGCCCCAAGGCTCCGCGCCCGGTGTTTGACACCGTCTATGCGTTCCCCCCCAACCGCGACACCCAGGGAGCTACTGCTTACTTCATTGTAAACAACACAGCTGAGGGGCTGCCCGCCAATCTACTCATCGATGCCCCGGCCTGGGATGAGGAAAATCGCGCCTGGCTGGCGGCCCAGGGTGGCGTGCAACGGCTGTTCATTACCCACCGGGGCGGAATCGGTCGGGCCGCGACAATCCAAAAAGCCCTGGGCTGCGAAGTGGTGATTCAGGAACAAGAGGCCTACCTCCTGCCCGATACCCCCACCACTGCGTTTCACCACCAGTTTGAGTTTGGCCCTGGGCTAGAAGCCTTTTGGACTCCGGGCCACTCGCCGGGGTCAGCCTGCCTCTACTACCGTGCCTACGGCGGCGTGCTGTTTACGGGGCGGCACCTGCTGCCCAGCCGAACCGGTAAGCCAGAGCCCCTGCGCCTGTCTAAAACTTTCCACTGGCCCCGGCAGCTCCAGCAGGTGGAGGCGCTGAAAAACCGCTTTTCTGCCGATACCCTGGCCCATATCTGTCCGGGCGCTAGCACGGGCTTTTTGCGGGGGCAGCGCACCATCGATCGCGCCTATGAACGACTTCAGCAGATCAATATCGAGACCTATCGAGGGGTGCAGCCGCTGCTTTGAGGTCAATGTATCGAGCCGAACATCCCTCCGCAATTCGGGCCAGTTTTTGCGGCTCTAGCATCCCCTAGCGGCCATTCTGTGGCACTCTGGGAGGTGGATGTGCGATCGCCCAAGATCGGCCCAAGTCGTCGCTACACCCTTTATTTTTAAGCACCGGCAACCATTGAGCCCAGGCTATGCAAACGCTTCCCAATCCCGTTTCCCAGGTTTCTGCTAGCACCTTTGACCCCTTCGACACCACCATTCACCGCCGCAAAACTCGCCCGGTGCCCGTGGGCAGCATTACCATCGGCGGCGGTCACCCGGTGGTGGTGCAGTCGATGATCAACGAAGACACCCTGGATATCAAGGGCTCTGCCGCCGCCATTCGCCGCCTACACGAGATCGGCTGCGAAATTGTGCGCGTCACCGTGCCCAGCATGGCCCACGCCAAGGCCCTGGCCGACATTCGCAAGATTCTAGAAGACACCTACCAGCCCGTGCCCCTGGTGGCCGACGTGCACCACAACGGCATGAAGATCGCCTTGGAGGTAGCCAAGCATGTCGATAAGGTGCGCATCAACCCCGGCCTCTATGTGTTTGAAAAGCCCCAGGCGGGCCGCACCGGCTACTCCCAAACCGAATTTGAAGACATTGGTACCAAGATTCGCGAAACCCTGGAGCCACTGGTGGTCTCCCTGCGCGATCAGGGTAAGTCGATGCGGATTGGCGTTAACCACGGCTCGCTGGCCGAGCGCATGCTGTTTACCTACGGCGACACCCCCGAGGGCATGGTGGAGAGCGCCCTGGAGTTTATCCGCATCTGCGAATCCCTCGACTTTCGCAACCTGGTAATTTCGCTCAAGGCGTCGCGGGTGCCGGTGATGGTCGCCGCCTACCGGCTGATGTGCCACCGCATGGACGAACTGGGCATGGACTACCCGCTGCATCTGGGGGTGACCGAAGCGGGTGATGGCGAGTATGGCCGAATCAAATCTACCGCTGGCATTGGCACCCTGCTGGCCCAGGGCATTGGCGACACCATTCGCGTCTCGCTGACTGAAGCACCGGAGAAAGAAATTCCCGTGTGCTACAGCATTTTGCAGGCGCTGGGCCTACGCAAAACCATGGTGGAGTATGTGGCCTGCCCCTCCTGTGGGCGCACTTTGTTTAACCTCGAAGACGTGCTCCACGAAGTGCGCGAGGCCACCAAGCACCTCACCGGATTAGACATTGCGGTGATGGGCTGCATTGTCAACGGGCCGGGCGAAATGGCCGATGCCGACTACGGCTACGTGGGCAAAACCCCTGGCTACATCTCGCTGTACCGGGGCCGCGACGAGATTAAGAAGGTGCCGGAAGATCAGGGCGTGGCAGAACTGATCAATTTGATCAAAGCCGATGGCCGCTGGGTAGAGCCCTAAGGGCAACAGAGCAAGGTCTTAGGAACCCCCTTAAAAAGGGGCGGCGAAGCGGGGGGATCTTGACTCTGCGGCGTGATGGGGATCCCCCTGCCCCCTTGAAAAAGGGGGTGGGTGAGACGGTCGGTAACAGAGGTGTAGCGTCCTGCCCTAGCTGCGAAACAGGCGGGTATACAGCGCCTCGTGCTGCATCGTGGCCAGCGATGTACCCCAGCTGCTGAGGAAGAGTTCGTCGAGGGCTTGGGTGGCAAGGGCGCGATCGCCCGCCTCTTCCAGCATGGGGTACAGCTCCAGCAGCATCTCCTGCCCCACGGTCTGCCCCAGGGGAATGAGTTTCACGGCACTGGTCACCAGGTTTGCGGCCCAGCTGTGCAGGTAGCCCAGCACCGCCGACGAGGCATCAATTTCCCACCGGGCCGCAAGTAGGGCAAAGGCGACGGCAAAGTTGCAGGGGCTGCCCGCCGCGCTAAACCAGGGCTTGAGATCGGGGTGTAGATGGCTGCCCATGCGTACCAGGGCGCGGCCCATATCCCAGCTCTGCTGGCGGGTCTCTTCGCTGTCGCGGAGGGCGGAGAGATCTTGGTTGAGGCGGGCGATCGCATCCACCGTGACAACCCCCTGGTGACAGCCCAAACCGGCCTGGAGCGCAGCGTGGTGGACGAGCCCCACAGCGGCACCGTCGAGGATGACGAGGCCGTAGGTGAGTTCTTGGGTAAGCCAGTGCAGCATATCGTTAGCGGTCGCGATCGCACCCTGCTCGACCAGGGTTTCTAGCCCTTCAGAATAGCTGTAGGCCCCCACCGGCAGCGCCGGGCTGGTGAGCTGTAGCAGCCGCAGCAGGCCCTGGGCCTTAGTTGTGGTCATGGCCGTGGCTAGGGGAATGACTGTGGATTGTAGAGCGGTAGGCCCCTGCCTCGGGCTCAAAGGGCAAGGTGTCGGTCGAGAGTTCTAAGCCACCTAGCTGGTGCAGCAGGGCTTCAAGCACGGGGTCGGGCTCTAGCTTAAGGTGGTCTGGGGCCAGCTCTAGGGAAACATGGCGATTGCCCAGGTGGTAGGCCGCCCGCAGCAGGTCGAAGCTCAAGTGGGCCTTGACCACGACGACGGGCTCTGGCTTAGCCACAATGCCGATCACCGTGTCAGCTTCGCCGCCCAGTCGGTCGCCCCCGCGCAGCACGGTGCCGCGCGGTAGATTGAGGTAAATCGGGGTGCCATCGTCTGCGGTGAAGCGGTGGCGCGATTTGGCGCGATCGCTGGCCGTCAGCGACAGGGTGGCTACCGCAGGGGCATCCGAATCGGGAGGCAGGATACGATTAACAGTCAGCAAAACAGCTCAGAGGGAGAATAGGGAGCCAGCAACTAAATCGTTTTACCATAGCAGGCGGATATACCGTTCAATACGATAGTGATAAACCTGGTATAGATGTCATACGGTTTGTGGCCCAGGCTGGCCCACGGCTGTCTTTATTTCCCTGTCCTTAACCTCCCCCTATGTCCGATATTGCCCTCAAAAGTGTGTTTATTTTTCTGCTAATTGTGGCCAACGGGGTGTTTTCGGGAGCCGAAATTGCCCTGGTGTCGGCCCGCAAAGCCCGCCTAGAGCACCAGGCCCGGCGGGGCAATGCCAAGGCGCGGCTGGCGCTTAAACTGGCCAACAACCCCAACGACTTTCTATCGACGGCGCAGATTGGGATTACGCTGATTGGCATTCTCAGCGGTGCCCTGGGGGGGGCCACCGTAGCCACCAGTCTGAGCCAGGCGCTTAGCCAGGTTCCCGCTCTGGCCCCCTACAGCGATGTGCTCGGGTTGGCGATTGTAGTGGGGCTAATTACTTACCTATCGCTGGTGGTGGGCGAACTGGTGCCCAAACGCATTGCCCTTAGCTATCCCGAAACGATCGCCTGTCAGGTCGCTGGGCCGATGAAGAGCCTGTCTCAACTGGTAACCCCTTTTGTAGTGCTGCTGGGCATGTCCACGAGCTTTCTAGTCAAGCTTATGGGCCTCAACGACCGACCTGACGCCGCTATTACCGAAGAAGAACTGCGCCTGCTAATCGACCAAGGTACCGAAGCGGGCACCTTTGAGGTGGCCGAGCAGGAAATGATGGGCCGAGTGCTGCAACTGGGCGATCGCCCCATTCGCGCGATTATGACCCCCCGCACCGACATTGAATGGCTGAATGTCGATGCCTCCTTTGCTGAGCACAGCGAACTGGTCATGCAGAGCGCTCACTCCCACTTTCCGGTGTGCAACGACAGCATTGATGACTGCGTTGGGGTGGTGTCGCTCAAAGCGCTGCTGCCCAACTACCTCAGCCAGAACACTGAGCCGACAGCGCTCCTCAACCTGGTACAGCCGCCGCTGTTTGTGGCCGAGAGCACCTATGTACTCAAGGTGCTAGAGCTGTTTAAGTCGTCGGGTACCCACTTTGCCATGGTGCTCGACGAATACGGCGGCGTCGAGGGGCTAGTCACCCTCAACGATGTGGTGGAGGCGATCGTAGGCGACCTGCCCTCCCTAGAAGATGCCGACGACCCGATGATGACCCAGCGGGACGATGGCTCATGGCTGCTCGACGGCCTGCTGCCGGTGGATGACCTTAAAGACCTGCTCAAACGCGAAGAGCTAACCGAAGACGAAGACAACTACCACACCCTAGCGGGCTTTATGATTCGCCACATGGGCCGCATTCCCAGTGCGGGCGACTCCTTTGAGTGGGAGGGGCTGCGCTTTGAGGTGGTCGATATGGACGGTCGCCGGGTGGATAAGGTGCTGCTAGAAAACTTGTCGCTGAGATCGGAGCTGTCGGCAACGGGTGAGGAGGATGGGGAGATGGAGGGATGAGGAATAGTTTTGAGTGTTTAATTTTGAGTTTTGAGTTTTTGGCTCAAATATAAACTCAAAACTTAAAATTCAAACCTTAGAACATTCCCATTTCACCCCGCCCCGTCTCTTTCTAGCTGGCGCTGCTCCCGCGCCAGGGCCATTTCGGTGGCCATCTCCCGGCCTAAAAAGTAGTTCAGGAAGGTGCGGATGACAGCAATCAGCGCCAGTTTGATCAGGTCTTGGGTGGTGGGTGCCACGGTGGTGGATAGAATATCGGCCCCCAGCTGAAACTCTAGGGCGAGGGCCAGCCACAGCCCAAACCTCAGCCGCACCTGGTTGAAGGGAAATTCGTCGCCCCGGTGCCGACGAGTCAGGCGGGCGGCTAGGAGGGCAGTTTTGAACAGCCCGACCACGACGCACAGCACCGAAATTGCCTCTAGGCAAAACGTGGTGAGGAGGACAATCTCTTCTAGCAGCTGTTCTAAAGGCTCAACCACGGCAACCAACCCATGTCAAACCTCAAGATTATCAGGATGGCTGCCGGTGTCGGTATTGGGCGATCGCTAGGAAATATTCACGACGGGAACTAGGTCGTCTAAAAAGGCGAGGGGGTTAGCCATAGTGGCGGCAAAGCCGAGAATGCCGCGATCGCGATGTTCGTACAGCAAATTCCCCTGCCTATCAAACAAAAACGTGCCGCCTCGCTGGGTCAAGTAAGCGGCGTTGGGCACGTAGGTGCTCCAGTGACTCAACACCTCGGTCATGTTGCGCAGGCGCAGAGTTGCTAGTTCTATGGGGCGCTGAAAGCCGCTGCCGCCGACAAGGTTAAAGGCTTTGCCGGTCAGCGGCGGCAGCGGCCCAGCTTTGACGGTTTCGTCGTCGCCGATGAGCTGGGGTGCCGTGCGATCGCCCGTGTAGCCCCGCAGCACTTCCCGCAGTGTCCCTGGACTAGCGATACCCGCACACATCAGCATCAGGTTGAGCCAGGCGGCTTGCCCCGCCTTCAATCCCGGCGGATTAAAGGTAAGTCCCTGGTAAAGACCCAACTCGCGGTGCAGGGCGGCGGTCTCATCGACAAAGAGAGCGTCTGCGGGGAAACCGGTGTAGCTGCAAAATTTTTGGCCGGAGGGGCGATCGCCGATGCCTACCGCCCGCACGGCGATCCCTCGCTGGCGCAGGGTGTCGGCCTCGCGCTGCAACCACCAGGCGTACTCCAAGCTGTCGAAATCGCCGAGCTGAGGCCACACCAGCACCAAAGTCTGGGCTGACCCTTCACAGCTGCTCAGCAGGGGCGCTGTTTCTCCGTCGCTCACCCGCTGCCGCTGGGTTTGGGCCAAAATCTCGTAGATGCTCATTAAGCTGTACCTGGGCGATGGTTTGAAAATGCTGTTTCGGACGGTAGGCACTGCCTATCCTACGGCAGCGCATTCACCCGCCCACCCATTTACCCACTTACTCATCCACCCCTTCGCTCTACTCAAAGCCGCGATCGCGCCACGGGGTTGGGTCTACACATACGCCGTGGACATACAGCCCCCAGTGCAGGTGTGGCCCGGTGGCTGCGCCTGTGCTACCCACGGCCCCAACCACCTGCCCCGGCTGCACCATCGCCCCTTCGCTGACGTCGATGCGGCTGAGGTGAATCATGATGCTGAGCAGTCCCTGCCCGTGGTCAATGCCGACGGTGTTGCCGTGCAGCTCAAACCCGTCAGATAGCCGCCCCACCAGGGCAATCCGTCCGGCGGCGGGGGATACTACGGGGGAGCCTGTGGGGGAGGCGTAGTCGAGACCCCGATGGTAATAGTCTTGGGCAAAAACGCCGTTGTAATAGCGGCGCACGCCGTACTGGGTGCTGGTACGGCCCTGGTTGGGGCGTACCAGCGGCCCATTCCAGTAGCGTTCGGGGCTGACGATATTCTTAAAGGCGGCGACCCGGTCAAACTCGTGTTGGGTGCCCAGGTCGCTCTGGCCGGGCGACAGGGTAATGCGCTGGGTGGGGAAGTTTCGGTTTTTGAGGCCCACCGCCAGGTTGCGGGTTTCTTCCGTGCCGATTACCCGAATCACCATGCGACCGGGAGGGTTCAGCGGGCTGGTGGGCACCAGCGCCCGAAAGCGGTTGCCGCCGATGGGGAAGGTGGGGTATTCGAGGCTGTCATTGACCGTTACCTTGGGGGGCGTCGTTGTGGACGGATCCCTGGGGATGACGATGACGGAGATGGTGTCGCCCAGCTCTGGCGCCGTGGGGTTGAGCACCACATCGTAGGCCTGGGCTGGACGACTCAGCAGCACGGCCAGTGAGCCTGCGGCGGTGGCGGCCAGCAGCGATCGCCGGGTCAGCAAAGAAATCTCTCGGTTCGGCTCCATAGCTCTGTCCTCTCTCGATGGTCTCTATAGTAGACGCTGCTTTAGGAGGAAGGATGCCAAAACTCAGCGGGATTTCCCAGGACAGGCGGCTCGAACCATCGAGCTAACGCTCAATTACTCTTGGTTAGCCTTGGCGTCTTTAACGGCGGCGTAAAACAAGACCCCCACCAGCGGCACACAGAGGCCGAGGATGACTGTGGTGGGCACCGTGCCCCAGTCGGGGCTACCGGAGGATAGCTCAAAGATAGAGCCCACTGCGGCGATCGCAGCAATGCAGGAACCAGCCAACAATAGGCCACTCTTGGGGGTCACAGGGTTTCTCCTAAACGGCTAAGGGGGCCAATCTCCTGGCCCTAACGGGGCAGCATACCACGGCCCTAACGCGCTCTAACGCAACTATTGGGCTGCGATCGGCTGCACGTCCTTAGAGTAAAAGCCGTTCTTCTGAAGCTCTTGGTTGAGGGCCAAGGCATTCTCAACCCGGTCCACAAACAGCACCCCAGCCAGGTGATCCATCTCGTGGAGAATACAGCGGGCCAGCAGGTCGGTGGCCTGGAGTTTTTTGGGGCGACCGTTCTCGTCTTTGTAGGCCACTTCTAGCGCCGCCGGGCGAATTACATCGAGGTAGACGCCAGGAATGCTGAGGCAGCCCTCCTGCCCAGTGGCAATGTCTTTAGAAACTTTGACGATTTGGGGATTGATCAGCACTAAAGGCTGGTTGGCCGCATCTTCGGGGTCGATATCGACCACCAGCAGCTGCTTGTTGACCGCCACCTGGGGCGCTGCCAAACCAATGCCGTCGGCACTGTACATGGTTTGCAGCATTTCCTTCACCAGGGCGCGAATTTCGTCATCGACCTTGGCCACCCGCTTAGCGGGCTGGCGCAGCACGCGATCGCCCAGGGTGTGAATTTCCAGAGGCGGCGGCTTGAGCTTGGTTTTTTCGACTTGAATGGCGGCGGGCATAGGGATGGGGTCCAGGGTGATCTAGGGTTATGTATCTATCCTAACAACACAGACTCACTTCGACATAGCGGTTAACCGCAGCCGGGTCAGTCTCCTTCGGGCAAGATGGGTTTGGCCTCAACGGTGACATCCACCGCCGTGATGTCGATGGTGCCTTCTTCTGCCACCCGCGAGAACCCTTCCAGTTCGGTGTGCAGCGGGGTGCCGCAGTTGAGGCATCGGGTCTCAGCCCCCTTGATGCCGGTCAGTGGGGTAGAGCACACCGGGCAGGAAGCCTGCACCAGGTTGCGCCGCAGCCAAAACCGCAGCCCAATGAACCCCAGCACCGGGGCCGCCAGCAGCAGCACCACCAGCACCGCCAGCGATTTCACCAGCCAGCCCAGGCCGACGGCCCCCAGCAGCCAGATCACCCCAATCAGGGTGAGCCAGCAGCCCAGGCCCGAAAAGTTAAGTTGCACTTGTCTAGAGCTATTTGGGTTCACAGGGGCATTCTCCGCACGGCACTGGCAGGGGCTGAAAACGTCTGGGTCAAGCCCTAACCTTAGTTTTCTATTCTATCGCTACGCTACCGAATAGCTGGCCAGAGCCCGCTCCAGGTGTTGGGCCAGGGCCACAGTCCCAAAGGCCGCCAGCGCTTCCTGCCGCAGCCACGCCCCCTGGCAGCGAGGGTCATGGCCCGCCAGCATCTCAATGCAGGCAGCGGCGACGGCCTGGGGATCGCGGTGGGGCACGCGCCAGCCGAGGCGTCCGTCTTGCAGGGGGTCAGCGGAACCGTCCTGGTCACCGGAGAGCACCGGCACACCGCAGGCCATCGCTTCCAGATAGACAATGCCAAAGCCCTCTTGGGAGGGCATGACGTAGGCATCGGCCAGGCGATAGTGAGCCACCAAGTCCTGGGTGGGCACAAACCCGGCAAACACAACACGATCGCTCATCCCCATCTCCTCCGCCAACACCGCCAGCCGGGGTTGGTCATCACCCCGGCCAATCACCAGGTATTTCACCGTGGGCACGGCGGCGGCAATGGCAGGCAGCGCTCGAATCGTCACATCCACGCCTTTATAAATATCCCCCGACCACAGGCGGGCCACGGTCATGATCACCCGGCAGTCGGCCAGACCGTAAGCCTCTACCAGATCCGGGTCGGCGGGGCCGGGGCTAAAGCGATCGCCATCCACCGCGCAGGGAACCATGAACGCCCTATCCGGGTCTAGACCATTGGCAGCGCAAGCGCGATCGCGGCTGTAGCGGCTGTTGGCCCAAATCCAGTCGGCCTGGCGCAGCGCCTGTTGCTCTCGATTGGGCAGTGGCTCCCACACCTCCTTGCCGTAGATCATCACGGTGTAGGGCAGCCTCAGCCAACGGCAGAGGGTTGAGACCAAGGGCAGCAGCAGCACGTGGCCACAGACTACCTGGCGAGGGCGGTGGAGAATCAGATGCTTTAGCAGTGCCGCCACCAGCCGGGCTCGCCCCACCGCTGGTGATGCCGATGCCAGGTAGTGAAATCGCAGGGGGGAGCGATCGTAGGGGTTGAGGCAGTCTGGCCCATCCCGCAGCAAAAAAACATCGGCGGGGACAGGGTTAGGCTGCTCTAGGTAAGCCGCCAAAACATCCTTCACGTAGGACTGAATGCCCCCCTCCCAAGAAAAAATTTCGAGGAAGACAAAGACCAGCGATCCCTGCGCTCCAGAGGCAGCGGGTAGGTTGGTGGTTGAACCCATGAGAAGACAGCACAACAATCGCCAAGTGCCCTCTAGGCTACCCAAAACAGCCCTCTAGGCTCAGGCTAACGATTCTCTGTCCTGGGGATATCGAGTCTAGTAGGTCGGAAAAGTGCCGTACTTGACGATAGACAGGCAGTTGCGGCCATCCTTTGAGCGATGGTAGGTCACCTTGTCGGCCAGGCGGCGCAGCAAAAACCAGCCGTAACCGCTCTCGAGCAGTTCGCCGGGCTGGGGTTCGGGCAATAGCTCTGGATTGAAGGGGTCGCCGTGATCCCAGATGCGAATTTCAACGCAGTCGGCGGCTAGGGAGAGGTCGATATCAATGTCGGTGTCGGCGGGCAAGTGGGCGTGGGCGTGGCGCACCGCGTTGGTAAAGCCTTCGGTCAGGGCCAGGGCGAGGCGATCGCAGTGGTTGCTCACCCAAGCCGACTCCCCTTCTAGAGAGCGGCAGGTATCGCGAAACCAGCGCTGCACCTGGGCTACGACATCCAGCTTGCTAGCCACCTGTAGGTGTTCTTGTCTGAGTTCTTGTCTAGTGCCCACCCGTGCCATAGCCACTCCTGTATCAACGCCTACCAGATCCCCTAAACGTAGCTTAGCGAAAGAGTACGCTCCCAGCAAAAAGACCTGCGTAAAACGATACAGTTCTACGCAGGTCTTGAATAACAAACAGAATTGGCTGCCTAGAACAGGCCTAGGGTCAGCGATTCTTGAATAGGGAAGGTGGCCCCAATTCCCAGCCAGAGGGTCACAGCCGTGCCAAACAAGAACATGGTGGTGGCCAAAGGACGGCGGAAAGGGTTTTGGAACTTATTGATGTTCTCAATGAAGGGCACCAGCATCAGCCCCAGGGGAATGGCGGTCATTGCGCCAATACCCAGCAGCTTGCTCGGCACAATCCGCAGAATCTGGAAGGTAGGGTACAGATACCACTCCGGCAGAATCTCTAGCGGGGTGGCGAAGGGGTCAGCGGGCTCACCCACCAGGGCCGGGTCTAGCACAGCCAGCCCAACACAGCAGGCAATGGTGCCCAAAATTACCACGGGGAAAATGTACAGCAGGTCGTTGGGCCAGGCGGGTTCGCCGTAGTAGTTGTGGCCCATGCCCTGCTTGAGCAAGTCTCTTAACTTAGGATCGCTTAGATCCGGTTTTTTAATGGTCGCCATTGAAAAAACTTCTCCTGTTACAGCCAGTTGGGCCAGGCCCAAAGTCTAAACCATTCAGCCGGGGCAATCGGTATAGCCGAAACCAAACGTCATGCCCCCAAAACACTTGCCCAGGAGCCTGCCTCAGCAACGGCTCCCCTCGTATCTCAGACCCTAGAGAGGGCCAGAGATACCCTGCTTGCGAATCATCAGGAAGTGCAGCAGCATGAACACCGCGATCGCCCAGGGCAGAACGAAGGTGTGCAGACTGTAAAAACGGGTCAGCGTCGATTGACCAACGGCCTCGCCGCCGCGCATCAGCTCAACCACGGTAGAGCCCACCACAGGAATGGCACCGGGCACCCCAGACACAATCTTCACCGCCCAGTAGCCCACCTGATCCCAGGGGAGGGAGTAGCCGGTAACGCCAAAGGTCACAGTGATGACGGCCAGCACCACGCCGGTTACCCAGGTCAGCTCACGGGGCTTCTTGAAGCCGCCGGTGAGGTACACCCGAAACACGTGGAGAATCATCATCAGCACCATCATGCTGGCCGACCAGCGGTGGATAGACCGAATCAGCCAGCCGAAGTTGACGTCGGTCATTAGGTACTGCACAGAACTGAATGCTTCAGTGACCGTGGGTTTGTAGTAGAAGGTCATCGCAAACCCAGTGGCAAACTGGATCAGGAAGCAGGTCAGGGTAATGCCACCCAGGCAATAGAAAATATTGACGTGGGGTGGCACATACTTGCTAGAGATGTCATCGGCCAGGGCCTGAATCTCTAGCCGCTCGTTAAACCATTGGAAGGCCTTAGAGTCGGTAACTTGCTTAGTAAACATGAAGCGGGTAACTCTATATATTCAATAATTGCCGTCAATGAAAAATGTAACATAGCCGTAATGGCAACGCTAAATTCTCTGTCTTAAATTCTAAGGCCTGGGGCGCATCCTGCCATCCCCAGAATAGGCTACTCGGGCAAAAGGCTCACCCCAGGCTACAAACCAGCTTCGAGAGACAAATGAGGTTCCTGCTATAGTTCCGCAACATTCTGTTACATTGTCTCGACTGTGGGGTGGAACTAGAGCTAGGGAGTAGCTGACGGCAGAGCCTGTCGCAACAGATAGAGGCCCGCTAGTTTTGTCGGTTGGGCGCAATCCGTAAAAAAATGATCAGAATAAACTAATGTGAAGCGCTGACCGAATGGCTGAGGATATCGTTGATCCTTAACCCAGGCCCCCCGCGGGCTAGAAACGCTGGTCAACACCTGATTTTCAACCCTCAATTCACTGCCTGCCTCTGCCCTGCGTTTATGATCAAACCCCTGTTGCGTCTTTCAATTCTCAGCCTTTGCCTGATCGGGTTAGTGGTTGGCGGGGTGTCCGCAGGCCCAGCCCTGGCCCTCACCGAAGAGCAAAATTTGGTGGCAGAGGTGTGGCGCATTGTGAACCGAGCCTACGTAGACGAGACGTTTAACCACCAAAACTGGTGGTTTACCCGCCAGCGGGCTCTAGATCGCGCCCTGGCCAGTCGAGACGATACCTACCAGGCAATTCAGGACATGCTGGCTGGGCTAGAAGATCCCTACACCCGGCTGCTGCCCCCCGAGCAGTATCGCAGTTTGCAGACCAGTACCGCTGGGGCGTTAACCGGGGTAGGGCTGCAAATTTCTAAGGATGAGCAACCCGGCTGGCTGCGGGTAATTGCCCCGATCGAAGGCTCTCCGGCGGAGCAGGCGGGCATTCAACCCCAGGATGTGGTGCTGGAGATCGACGGCGTCGCTACGACAGAATTGACTTTGGATGAGGCGGCTGCCCGGATGCGAGGCCAGCGCGGCACCACCGTTACTCTGCAACTGCTTGGCCCTGACGAGACCACCACCCGCCAGGTTTCTCTGACCCGCGATGTGATTACCCTCAATCCTGTAGTGGCGGCGCTAAAGACAACGCCAGCGGGACAGCGGGTGGGCTATCTGCGGCTGAGCCAGTTCAACGGCAACGCCTCGGAGAAAGTGGCCGCCGCGATTCGCAATTTGGCCGACCAGGGAGCGGAGGGCTACCTGCTCGACCTGCGCAACAACCCCGGCGGGCTGTTGCAGTCGGGCATCGAAATTGCCCGGCTGTGGCTGCCCGAAGGCACCATTGTCTTTACGGTTAACCGCCAGGGCATTTTAGATAGCTTCGAGGCCTTTGGTCAGGCGATTACCGATGCGCCCCTCGTGGTGCTGGTCAACGAAGGCACCGCCAGCGCCAGCGAAATTTTGGCCGGGGCGCTGCAAGACAATGGCCGGGCTACCTTGGTGGGAAGCACCACCTTTGGCAAGGGGCTAATTCAGTCGCTGTTTGACCTGTCGGATGGGGCCGGGCTGGCGGTGACGGTGGCCAAGTACGAAACCCCGGCTCACCACGACATCAATAAATTGGGGATTAAACCCGATCGCATCGTTGACAGCGTGCCCCTCAACCGCGACACCGTGGCCACCGATGCCGACCCCCAGTATCTGGCAGCATTAGAAATGCTCAGCCAAGCCAAGGTACTGGCCAGTGCGTCCTGAATCCTTGCCCCAGGAAGGGCCGCTCAAGGCTAGCCGCTCGTACCACGACCCGCTCCACGGGGCGATTACGCTCCATGCCAGCGACCCCGATGAGGCATTGCTGACCCAGCTCATTGACACGCCGACCTTTCAGCGGCTGCGGCGGATTCGCCAGCTCGGCCCGGCGAGCCTTACCTTTCACGGGGCGGAAAGCTCGCGGTTTACCCATTCCCTGGGGGTGATGGCGATCGCTCGTCGCGCCTTTGACCAGATCCAGCGGCGCTACCCGGAGCTGGCCCCCCACCGGGCCACGGTGCTAGTGGCGGCCCTGCTCCACGACATTGGCCACGGCCCCTTTAGCCACACCGCAGAAGAGGTGTTTGGCCTCCAACACGAGCACTGGACCCGCCGCATGATTGGCGAGCTGCCGGAAATTCACGATGCCCTGGAGGCGCACTCGAAGGGGCTAGCGGCAGCGGTGGATCAGGTCTACACCCACGAGCACCCCGTTGCGCTGGTGTGGCAGTTGGTCTCCAGTCAGCTGGACTGCGATCGCCTCGACTACCTACTGCGCGACAGCTACTTTACCGGAGCTAGCTATGGCCAGCTCGACCTCGATCGCATTCTCATGGCTCTGCGGTTTGAGCTAGTGAGCGGTCGCTTGGTGGTGGCTCACAAGGGCTTGTCTGCGATCGAGCACTACCTGGTGGTGCGCCACTTTATGTATGTGCAGGTATACAACCACCCCAAAAATATCGCCGTCACCTGGCTGCTAGAGCGAGCCTTTGAGCGAGCCCGCTCTGACTTGCACGTGGGCAAGCTAGAGGCCGATCCGACGGTGACGGCCTGGCTGCTAACGCCCGATCACCCCCTATCGTTGGAGACTTACCTGGCCGGGGACGACATTGTCTTTACCTACCATCTCCAGCGGTGGCGACACAGCCCCGACCCACTGCTGGCCGACCTGTGCCGCCGCTACCTCGATCGCGACCTGCTCAAGACCCTGGAGGTCACCCGACTCTCGGTAGATCAGCAGAATGACTTTCTCCATGCCGTTCGTACCCATTTAGAGCAGCAGGGCTACAGCGGCGAGCACTACAGCGGCCTGCGCCGCACCTGGAGCCGTGGTTACACCACTTATAACGAGGGCATTTTTCTCCACAGCGACAACGCCTTTGTGGATATCAAAGACCTATCGGCCCTGGTGCAGGCCCTCAGCCAGCCCTACGAGCGCACCTGGCTACTCTACCCGCGAGAAATTCACCCATGGCTGCGGCAAACCTGGGCGAGCTACAGCCCCGCCGCATCGGAGGCCGAGTAGGCCTGCCCAGCATTATTGTGGCAACGGTTCAATGGGCTGCCGCTGCGGGATTGGTGGAATCAACTCCACCAGTGCTAAAAGCGTTAGGCTCAAGGGCCACAAAAAATACTGCAAAAACAGCACCGAGTTGAAATAGAGAAATACCATCATCACCAGGGCAGCGCAAGCCAAAATACTGACTTTTTCCGTCAAAAAACTTAGATAAATAAGCCCCATCAGCAACAGCATGGGCAGCTTGGCTTTGAGACCCACCACCCAGGGCAAATTCTGCGAAAATATCACATCCAGAGAAGGAGCAGCTTCAATATGGGAACTGCCCGCCCGAGTCGCTGAAAAAAGAATAGATTTGACAAAGCCTTCAACATCCCAAATCAAGAAAGGCAGCGACGTTAAAACTGGGATGCTCAGAATAATTAAAAGACCGAGACCCACCTCGCTGATCCGCTTAGTTTTGGCTGCCGTCTTCCAGAGGTAAACGAGGTAGAGCGGTAGCAGAAAGATGGCAATCTGCTTGATTCCCAAAGACAGGCTAAAGGCAAGTAGTGCCCATCTCACTCGATTTTTGAGCAGCAGCAGGGAGAGTAGGAGAAAGAAGACGGCGGCAAACTCAAGGTGATGAACCCGCGTAATGTAGACGCTCCAACGCCCTAATAAAAGAATGCCAGCGGCAGCAAAGCCAAACAGCCATAGGCCCCGAACGTAGAAAAACCTCAACACCAGGGCAACTATCCCTATGTGACATAAAAATGACAGGGGACGCCATAGATAGAGCCAGTCTAAAAACTCTGGAAAGCCAAGTTTATGAAGCAGGGCAGAGACCAGATAGGCCAGCGGAAAGTAAGTTGCGTACTTGTCGTTAGCCCGCATGTCGCTGGCTAAAACCCTGGAGTAGGGGTTTTCTCCGCCAATAATTCTTTTGCCTTCTAGCCAAATGTAGTAAATGTCTTGACCCATCAAATCAGCGGCGGGCGTGAACCAAAAGCTAATATGCATCAGCAGGCCCGCAACCAGCAACAGCAAGAGCGTGAGCCAATATCGTTTATCCCATCTGCGCAATCCTGGCATGGCAAACTCCTGACTCCGGATGATTGTGATTAATTGAATCACTACTCTGAGCGCCCAATCGGTTTAGGCCTTACCTCTGGGCTGAGCCGACTGGCGATCGCATGTTGAGCTGTTTAGCCCACGCTGGGCATAGCTTGGGAAAATAATCGCTAACCGGCCTCGCCCCTACATGTGGGGGATATTGTTTTCTATCTTTATCAAGAATCGCTAGATGTAGGCCGACAGATCCGCTAACCTAAGGGTCAGACTGAGTATTCTGGGCAAGATTTTTCTAGCCGCCGGGACGCTCAAAATGGTAAAATTGTACTAACGAGCTGCTGCGCCATGTCCTTTGTTGGTCTCCACGTCCACAGTGCCTATAGCCTGCTCGATGGGGCCAGTCAGTTGCCCCAGCTAGTGGAGCGGGCTAAGGAGCTGGGCATGCCCGCGATCGCCCTCACTGACCACGGGGTGATGTACGGTGCGATCGAGCTGATCAAGGTGTGCAAAGGAGCGGGCATCAAGCCGATCATCGGCAACGAGATGTACCTGATCAACGGCGACATTGCGCAGCAGCAGCGCCGCCCCCGCTACCACCAGGTGGTATTGGCCAAAAATACCCAGGGCTACAAAAACCTGGTTAAGCTCACCACTATCTCCCACCTACAGGGTGTGCAGGGCAAGGGCATTTTTTCGCGCCCCTGCATCAACAAAGACTTGCTAGAGCAGTACCACGAGGGGCTGATCGTCACCAGCGCCTGCCTCGGTGGCGAAGTACCCCAGGCGATCTTGCAGAAGCGGCCCGATGTGGCTCGCAAGGTTGCCCAGTGGTACAAAGACCTGTTTGGCGCAGACTACTACCTCGAAATTCAGGACCACGGCTCCCCCGAAGACCGAGTGGTGAATGTGGAGCTGCTGAAGATCGCCCGCGAGATGGATATAAAAGTCATCTGCACCAACGACTCCCACTACATCTCCTGCAACGATGTGGAGGCCCACGACGCGCTGCTCTGCATTCAGACTGGCAAGCTGCTGACCGAAGACAAGCGGCTGCGCTACAGCGGCACCGAATACCTCAAGTCTGCCGACGAGATGCGCCTGTTGTTCCGCGATCACATTGAGCCGGAGGTGATTGAGGAATCGATCGCTAACACCCTCGAAGTCGCTGACAAAATTGAGGACTACACCGGCATCCTCGGCCAGTCGCGCATTCCCGACTTCCCCATCCCGCCAGAGTTCAACGAAGATGCCGGGGCCTACATGGGGCATGTGGCGCGGGAGGGGCTGGTCAAGCGCATGAAAGTGGCCAGCTATGGGGAGATTGAGCAGGAGTACCGCGATCGCCTCGAGTACGAGATCGAGATGATGATCCAGATGGGCTTCCCCACCTACTTTCTAGTCGTGTGGGACTACATTCGCTTCGCCCGCGACAACAACATCCCCGTCGGCCCCGGTCGCGGCTCGGCAGCGGGGTCCCTGGTGGCCTACGCCATGGAAATCACCAACATCGACCCCATCCACCACGGCCTGCTGTTCGAGCGCTTCCTCAACCCCGAGCGCAAGTCGATGCCGGATATTGACACCGACTTCTGCATCGATCGCCGCGACGAGGTGATCAAATACGTCACCCGCCGCTATGGCGAGGAGCGAGTGGCCCAGATCATTACCTTCAACCGTATGACCTCTAAGGCGGTGCTGAAGGACGTAGCCCGGGTGCTGGATATTCCCTACGCCGAGTCGGATCGGATGGCGAAACTGATTCCGGTGGCGCGGGGCAAACCCACCAAGCTGAAGGTGATGATCTCCGATGACACCCCCGCGCCGGAGTTCAAAGAAAAGTACGACAACGACCCCCCAACCCGCCGCTGGATCGACATGGCCCTGCGCATCGAGGGCACCAACAAAACCTTCGGCATGCACGCCGCCGGGGTGGTGATCTCCAAAGACCCCCTCGACGAAATTGTGCCCCTGCAGCGCAACAACGATGGCCAGGTGATCACCCAGTACTACATGGAAGACGTGGAAGCGCTGGGCCTGCTGAAGATGGACTTTTTGGGCCTGCGCAACCTGACCATGATCCAAAAAACCTTGGAGCTAATTGAGGCGACCCACGGCACCAAAATTGACCCCGACGACCTGCCCATGGATGACCCTGCCACCTACAAGCTGCTGGAGCGAGGCGATCTGGGCGGCGTCTTTCAGCTTGAGTCTTCCGGCATGCGCCAGATCGTGAAGGACCTCAAGCCCTCGGGTTTGGAGGATATTTCTTCGGTGCTGGCTCTCTATCGGCCGGGGCCACTGGATGCGGGGCTGATTCCGAAATTTATCAACCGCAAGCACGGGCGCGAGAAAATCGACTTTGCCGACGAAATTTTGAAGCCGATTCTCAGCGAGACCTACGGCATCATGGTCTACCAGGAGCAGATCATGAAGATCGCCCAGGATATGGGCGGCTACTCCCTCGGCCAGGCCGACCTGCTGCGGCGGGCCATGGGTAAAAAGAAAATGTCGGAAATGCTCAAGCACCAGGAGAACTTCGTCAGCGGTGCGATGCAGAAAGGCGTCGGCAAAAAAGTGGCGACAGAACTTTGGGATCAGATGGTAAAGTTCGCCGAATACTGCCTCAGCGCCGACACGGAACTGCTGACGCTGGAATATGGCCCCCTCACCATCGGCGAAATTGTGGCGAAGCGCATCCCCTGCTCAGTCTTTAGCGTGGATGAGCAGGGCTATGTGTATACCCAGCCCGTGGCCCAGTGGCACGATCGCGGCCAGCAAGAAGTGTTTGAATACCACCTCGATGACGGCACCACGATTCGCGCCACCGCTGACCACCAATTTATGACCGAGACGGGAGAGATGGTTGCGATCGACGAAATCTTTCAGCGTGGGCTAGAGTTGAAGCAAGTCGAAGCTCCCCGCCCCGCTGTGCTTAGTCGAATTAAAAGATGAAAAGGCATTTATCTCATACTATTACTAGGGCATTGTCGAGGGCCCATGAAATGTGAGGCCATTGAAAATATATAAGCAATGATTTGGTGTTCAAAAGTTTTGTGTTTACACTCAGTCTATTGAATAAAGCAAAAGCCACTTTAAACTAATGAAAATCTTTCTTTATATGTAAGCTTTTATGCGAATCTCTTTGTATTTAGCGCAATGCACAATAGTTAACTCTGGGAACACTTTGCCATGAGAAAAGATCGATTAACTGACTACTTGTTTATTGATGAAGCAATGCTTCGACGTTACACCGATCAAATTTCAAATCGCTTTATTGAAGAAGAAAATCACTCCTGGTCAATGTCGGCTTCTTTAACTGGCCCAAAGCTAGAATCTTCTAGGAATAAGCAAAGGCGTGAACTCAATACCTATGAGCGTATTGCTCTGCTGCAAACCCATCTTGAAGATACAGATGATTTGTCTACTGAGCGACCTCGTTCACTTAAAGAACTTCGTGGAACCTCATTTCCGCCTCCTCGATTTATCCGCGAAACGACGGATGCGATAAAAGTCATAGTTCCGACATCTCACCTTACCTCTGTAGAGGGACTTTCAAGCTTTGCTGTTTGGATCTCTGATCCAGACAAAGACCTCTATTCCAATGTGGAGTGGAATTGGATTGGAACGTTTTTATATCTGACAGAAGTGCATTGGGATAACCTCGAGTTTGACACTGTTTTCTCGGGTTGCTCAGCTCTTCGCATGATTGTCAATGCTGCTATCGGAAGTGATTTATTGGATCGTAGCTCTAGCAAGGTTTTCAATGAATTTGAGCCGTTTGGGCGTGGTTCCTATGAGCATCCTATTCAAAAACTTGAGAGGATTGGTGCAACAATTAGTGATCGTCGAAAAATCACTACTTTATACCGTAAACGTTATATGACTGACGAACAATGCTATACCGTCAACGATAATCAGCGTCGTGTAAATGATCTTTTGGCATATCCCATCTTCATCGCAGCTACCAATTAAATCCCTGGAAATACTAGGAACAGCATGAAAATCTTGTCTTTGTAAAGATAGGAATTATTTCTTGAGTTCAGTTCTCGTTGGCGTTATATCTGTTCTATTTTTTGTTTATAAGTTATTGCTGTCAAAGGAATGTCAGGAACTAGCTCCTATCTCTTATCAGCCTCAAGCTTGACTTGCCAGAGCATAGACCTAGTCTTAAGAAGGCGATCTCCGCTATCCAAAACCTTTCAGCCCTAGATACGGATGAAGAGGCATTCACTCAACCCTGGCTGATCTCCACTTGTGTACCACTGTTTTAGAGTCATATTCTGAAGACAGGGTGGATACGATCAACCAGTTTACTGAAGAGCTACCGGACTAGAGATTTATCATGCTGATATGAGAACATTTGTAAAGAAGGCGGATGTCATGCTTCAAACAGTTGAAGGAGTTTATCGCAACGGCAAAGTAGAGCTACTCGAAGTTCCGGCAGCATCGGAAGGAATGCGCGTGATTGTGACTTTCTTGGAAAGTTCAGAGGAATTAACGGTTTCTGTTAGCAAGCCAGATTCGTCTGTGAATTTGGCAAGCCGAGGAATTAGCCCTGAGCAGGCGGCAAATCTGCGATCGCGCCTCCAAACCTTTGCCGAAGACTGGGACAGCCCCGAAATGGATGTCTACGATGAGCTATAGCCGTGGCGACATTGTTCTTGTTCTATTCCCAAACTCCAATATGAGAACCGCAAAACGCCGCCCTGCTTTGGTCGTTCAAGCTACCGAACTGAACACAGGACTGTCACAACTGATTATGGCCATGATCAGCAGCAATATGAGGCGAGTTGGCCATCCGAGTCGAGTGGAGGTTCAGCTCAACAATGCTGAAGCTAGCCAAAGTGGACTGCTCACCAATTCAGTAATCATGACGGATAACTTAGCGACAGTTTTAGAAGCAGAAATTGATCGTAAACTAGGCGTCTGGTCAGACATGCTAGCCGTTGACCTTGCGCTGTGCCACACATTAGGAATTGGTCGGTAATCAGTGTATTCAGTAGTTTTGCAGTGAAATAGGGGTTAGCCGTGGTCAAAATCGTTAGTCGTCAATCCCTGGGAGTGCAGCCCGTCTACGACATCGGGGTGGGCCACGATCACAACTTTTTGCTGGCCGATGGTCAGGTGGCCGCTAACTGCTTCAACAAGTCGCACTCTACCGCCTACGGGTTTGTCACCTTCCAGACCGCCTATCTGAAGGCCAACTACCCGGTGGAGTACATGGCGGCGCTGCTGACCTCCAACAGCGGCGACCAGGACAAGGTGCAGATGCACATCGGCAACTGCATCGCCATGGGCATCGAGGTGCTGCCGCCGGATGTCAACCGATCGCTGGTTGATTTCACCCCCGAAGATAAAAGCATTTTGTTTGGACTCTCAGCGGTGCGCAACGTGGGGCTGGGGGCGATCGAATGCATTCTGAAAAACCGTGAGGCAGATGGGCCGTTTAAGTCGCTGGCGGAGCTGTGCGATCGCGTCGACCTGCACTCCGTCAACCGCCGCGCCCTAGAATCGCTGATTTTGGCTGGGGCGCTGGATAAGCTGGACCCCAACCGCAACCAGCTGATGCAGGATCTGGAGCTGGTGATCGACTGGGCTCAGGGCCGGGCGAAGGACCGCGAGATTGGCCAGGGCAACCTGTTCGACATGATGCTGGGGGGCGGCGATGCCCAGAGCGCCACGCCTTCGGCGGGCTATGAAACCGCGCCCAAGGCACCGCTGGTGGCCGACTTTGAGGCCCAGGAAAAGCTGCGGCAGGAGAAAGAACTGCTGGGCTTCTATATTTCTGACCATCCGCTCAAGTCGGTGCAGCGGTCGGCGCGGGTGCTGGCCCCGATTAACCTGGCGGAGCTGCACGAGCAGCCGGATAACGTGACCCTGAGCGCGATCGTGATTTTGGCCAGCGTCAAGCCGGTGGTGACCAAGAAGGGCGATCGCATGGCAATCGTTCAGCTCGAAGACCTGACCGGGCAGTCGGAAGCCGTGGTTTTCCCTAAATCCTTTGAGCGCATTGGGCAGTACATTGTCGCCGATAAGCGGCTGATGATTTGGGGCAAGGTCGATCGCCGCGACGATCGCGTGCAGTTCATCATTGACGATGCCGAATCGATCGAAGACGTGCGTATGGTGATGGTGGAGCTAGACCCGCGCCTGGCGGGCGACATTGAGCAGCAGCACCGCCTGCGCAACGTGATTCGCAACAACCAGGGAGATGACCCCAAGTATGCGCGGGTGCCGGTGATTGCGGTGATTGGCGGCAGCCAGCAGCGGCAGTTCGTGCGGCTGGGGGCACAGTTTCGCGTCAAGGATCCTGAGGCAGCGGTGACGGCTCTGGTGAATGCTAATTTCCAGGCTAAGGCGACGCCCCTGATTAGCGCCTGATCTTGGGGAGAGACCCGGTTCCTTTTGCACGTACCCGATCGACTTGGCGTTGCACAGAAGGAACCGGGTCTCTTAAGCCGATTGCAAGTTCAGGGCTATACAGCCAGCGCAATGCCAAATACAACCGCGCAAAACAGACTCACGATCGCCATCAGTCCGGCAGGCATGAATTTGTTGGTTTTGCGGAAGCGCAGGCCAAAGACGATGAGAAGCGCGATCGCCAGGCAGACAGCTAACCCTATCCCAGCGCTGTAGCTGTTTCTCAAGGCGATCCACCAGGCGATCAGTAGGGCAGCACCGCTGATCAGTCCAGAGATCAGGGAAGGTTTGCTGCGGGCTTTCACATAGCCCATAACGCCTCCAGCCAGCACTAGCACGGCATAGAGCAAGAGCACCCAGGGGGCGATCGCCACGATTAAAAAGAGCATATCCGCACGTCAGCAACGTCTTGCCTTAAGCGTACGCCTTAATCGACCTCCTCGCGATCGTTCCAGGGGGCAAACACGGGCAGCAGCAGCAATCCTGGCAAGGCGGCGAGCAGCGTAATCCCAAAGAATAGGGGCCAGCCCTGCTGAGTAGCCCCGCCCAAGGCGGGTGTTGCGGCAATGCTGGGGTTGCTCTGCACAAACTGTTGCAGGCGTTGGGCAAGTTCACCACTGGCGGGGCCGGCAATCAGATCGCGTCCCACCGCCATCAGACTGGAGAGCAGGGCAAACTGGGTGGCCGAAAAGCGAGCATTACACAGGCTCATCAGAAAACCGACAAAGCCCGCTGTCCCCAGCCCGGCGCAAAAGTTTTCGACGTTGATAGCCAGCACCATGACCAGGTAGTTTTTGCCGACGATCGCCAGGATCAGATAGCCCAGGTTGCTCAGCGCCTGAAGCCCACCGAAAATCCACAGGGAGCGGTTGATGCCCAACTGGCTGAGGGCTGCCCCGCCCGCCAGGGTGCCAACGATGGTGGCCACCAACCCCAGCCCCTGACGAATCGTGCCAATGTCAGTATCTGAAAAGCCCAACCCCTGGTCGCCCAGAAAGGGAATGGCCATTTTCGCCGTCAGGTTGTCGCCCAGCTTGTAGAGCAGAATGAACAGCACCACGGCGATCGTTCGCTGCACCCCCAGGCGGCTAAAAAACTCGCCAAAGGGCTGCACCACCGCCTGTTTCAGCGAGTCGGGCGGGTGCACGGTGCGCACTGGCTCCGGTGCCCACAGCGAGACCAGCACCCCCAGCCCCATCAGCCCGGCCATTGTCCCGTAGACCCAGGGCCAGGTGATGCGATCGGCCAAAATAAAGGCCAGCGCCCCGGTCAGCAAAATGGCGATGCGGTAGCCCAAGACGTAGGTGGCGGCACCAGCCCCCATTTCGCGCTCTTCGAGCACATCGGTGCGGTAGGCATCGATGGCGATATCTTGGGTGGCGCTGAGGAAGGTAATTCCCAGGGCGATCAGGGCGACGAGCTGTAACGCCGAGGCCGGGGTGGGTGAGGGGCCAGCAGCGATCGCGGCCATCTGTAGGGCGAGAATGGCGATCGTCACCACGAGCCCCAGTTGCCCAATCACCATCCAGCCCCGCCGTCGGCCCAGGCGGGGGGGCACAAAGCGATCTAACAGGGGCGACCACAGAAATTTGAGGGAGTAGGGCAGGCTAATCAGGCTAAACCAGCCGATGGTTCTCAGGTCTAGCTGGGCTTTGGTCATCCAGCCCCGAAAGGCGTCATCCATGAGGGCGTAGGGTAGCCCTGAGGCGATGCCCAATAGCAGAATGGCCGCCATCTTGCGGCTTTGGAAAACCCGAACCAGAGACTGAGTAGCTTTCACAATATCGCAGGCCAGAGGAGTAGAGCTGACATTAGAGCCAGATACTAGCAGATTAGGGTTGCTTAACCTTGCGTATCTAGCCAGTGTTATAGCAACTGCTCAAGGCGTTGTAACAGTCGTGGGCCAGTCAGTCTACCAGAGCTATATCAAGCTAGTGCAACTTCCATAACAAATAAATCTATCTACCTAACGTTCGAGATCACCGAACTCAGACAACTCCAGCTACCAATCAATATCCCCCAAAGTTCCGGTATATTGCGCTTACCAGGTTTAATTAGGGCATAAACTTTTCAGCATTTGGAATCAAACAATAATGGTTATATTATTATTCTTTTTGTTAAATATATCCTTTTACGCGCCTATCTATTCTTCAACTACAACTTCGACAAAATGAAAGATACCCATTTACAATAATCATCTTTTGCATCTACCTTTATTTGAAAATCTTTCCTCTCGCAAAGAGATTTGAATGCAAGTTGATACGCTTTTCTTTCAAGACTATCAACATATAGGACTTCTACCCCAGACTGCCTCTTAGTTTCGGCTTCATTCTTAAGTTGCTCAATAAATTTTTGAGCCTCAGCATGTAAGATATTTTCCTGATCATTGAACTCAGTGCTCTGAATTCTGATAACTCCTTGATTTGCAGGAAAGTCTATTATTATAACTTTTCTTGGAATTCCATGAAAAACTTTCTCTTCTGGTGACTCTAGTTCTAGATGTTCAGGAAATTGTTTTATATAAGAATCTGTCCCGTGAAGGAAAAGTTCTACGACATCAACAAAATCTTGGGATTCATCGGGTGTAGGAAGGTAGTAATCATGCTCCACTGCATTTCGCAGGCGATTTATTTTTCCGATTATACGAGGGCCTATCACACCACATTTCACGCAGAATTCAAGTTTCTGCGGGAAGGTGAGTCTTTGTCCCTAACTTTGAATGTACAATTCCAAATGCCTCAGACAATATGTCCACTTGAAAGTGTAAAGATCGCTTCGCATTAGAAAGAGAATTTACGCATGTTCTGTCCGAACTAGGATCATTCAAGTCTGCTTGGGCATAGCCTAGATATGTCCTTGGGTTTGATCCTTCAGAAATAGGCAAACGTATGGTTGTAACACTAGAAAAATCACACTCACTATAGTCTCTGGGATCAAACATATTAGAGAATTGAAATTTATAACTTGCTGCCTAACAATCTTATTAGAGAGATGATTTTCACATATTATCCTGATTTAGGCAGGTGGGCTGAAAACTTCCACATATTGTCCCTGTTTAGGTAGATAAGCCGATACTTTCTGTATATTATTCCGGTCTAAATAGATCACAAGAGACTTTCAGCATATCTTCAACCATAGTGTCCAAGGTCGTCGTACGATAGCAACCCAATGGAACTTGCACCCACCAATTTGGCCACATACTCCGCAAAGGTCAAATCGGTAGATTCAGTGGCGGCAATTCACGCATGGCTATGCATCGGCTAATTCCAATCCGTTGGCAAGTCGGCGGGGAGGGGGGATTGGCTCACCTCTTGAATAGTGCGGCGGCGGATTTCTAGAATTTGGCCAATTTCGCGGGCAAAGCTGGGCTGGCGATCGATCATCTGGTTGACCACCGTGGCGTCAATCATCATCACCTCCAGATCTTCCACAGCGGTGACCGAGACAATGCTGGGTTCGCCCGAAAACAGCGCCATTTCGCCAAAGAACTCGCCCCCCTTGAGGGGCAGCACCTCCACCTCGTGGCCAGCGGCATCACTGGTGGTCATTACCGCGTGGCCCGAGACGATGATGTAGAGGGCATCGCCCGTGTAGCCCTGGCGCACCACCGTTTCGCCAGCGGCAAAGTGCTGGAGGTTAATGCCCTCGGAGGAAACTTGCAGGTTTTCTTGGGCCTTGTTGAGGGGCACAAAGGCGGGCAGCGAGCTGAGGCTGTCGGTGAACTTTTTGGAGGTGTTTTTGGCCTCGGTAGTGGGGCCGTGGTAGTGGTAGACCGTGCGAATGGGGAAGGGAATGGAGAGGTTGTTGCGCTGGGCGGCATACCAAACGCGGGTCATGAAGCGATCGCGAATATCCTCCAGCTCCCCGTAGTCGCGAATGAAGAACTTGACCTCGTAGGTGACGGCAAAATCGTCGTAGGAGAGGGTGAAAATTTTGGGCTCGGGCTCGGCCAAAATGCCCTGGGTTTCGAGCGCCGTGCTTTTGAGCACCTGGCGGGCCAGGTTGGGCGGATCGTTGTAGGAAAAGCCGATGCGAATGCGCTCGGCGTGGAGCTGAAAGGGCTGGTTGAAGTTGCGAATGGTTTCGCCGCTGATCACCTTGTGGGGAATCACCACCATCTCGCTCTCCAGGGTTTGTAGGCGAATCGCCCGCCAGTTGATGTCGATTACCTGACCCACTACCCCGCCCACGTGCAGCCAATCGCCCACCGAAAAGGGGCGCTCAAACAGCAGGGCAATGCCCGACATCACGCTACCCAGAGTATCTTGCAGGGCCAAACCAATGACGATGGAGCTGACCCCCAGGGCCGTCACCAGCCCGGCCAGATCGGCGTTCCATACCGTGGCCAGCACGATCGCAGTGCCCAGCAAAATCAGAAACAGCCGGGCTAGGTCGATCAGCAGCTTAGGGACGCGCGATCGCCACGTCCCCACCTGGGCCTGCTCAAACAGCAGCACATTCAGCAGCGACAGCGCCCCGTGGATCACCACCACCCAGAGCAGGGTTTCGACGGTTTTGACCAGGCGGGCATCGCCGCTGAGGTTGAGCAAATGCTGCATAAACAGCAAAAACACCAGCACCGGCAAAATCAGGTTGCGCACCAGGCGCAGGGTGCTGGCTAGGGCTTTGCCGCGCCGTTTGAGCCGATGGATGACTTCCCCCAGCAGCACCGACATAATGGCAAAGCCGAGGACGAGGGCGATCGCCCAAATCCAGGTATCCGGTTGGGTGGCGGCGGTGTTCATGGGCGGGTGAGCTCCTCAGCATCCACGGGCAGACGGGTACTTTTTAGCCGCCAGGCGGGCAGCTTGCCGCTGCCGTTGGCGTCTAGATCGCCCACTGGCTCAAACTGGTAGAGGTCGTAGAGGCGCTGGTGCACCCCCTCCGACACTAAAATGCCGCCGGGGGGGGCGTGGTCTCGTAGGGCGCTGGCCAGGTTGATGGTGTCGCCCCAGACGTCGTAGATCACCTTGTTGCGGCCCACAATGCCTGCCACCACATCCCCAGAGTTGATACCAATCTGCACATTCAGCTGAAAGCCCCGCTCCAGGTTAAACCGGCGCACAATGCCCAGCAGGTCGAGGCCAAAGTCGATCGCCCGCTTGTCGTGGTCCAGATAGGGCACCGACAGGCCGCACACCGTCAGGTAGCTGTCGCCGATGGTTTTAATTTTTTCCATGCCGTAGCGATCGCCCGCTTCGTCAAAGGCGCCAATTAGGTCATTCAAAATCGAGACCGACTCGTAGGCGCTAAGGGCCGCCGACAGCTTGGCAAACCCGGTCAGGTCGGCGAACAGCACCGCCACGTTGGAGAGATCTTCGGCGATATTTTTCTCGCCTCGCTGCAGGCGCTTGGCGATCGCCGCCGGAAACACGCTCAGCAGCAGCTGCTCGTTTTCATGGTTTTTTTGCTCCACCAGGTTGGTCTGGGTGCGCAGGCTCCGCACCATAGCGTTGAAGGATTGGCCCAGTTCACCAAACTCATCCTCGGTCTCCAGGGCGGCAATGGTGTCTAGCTCGCCGGTAGCCACCTTACGGGCGCTGTCAATCAGCTTTTGAATGGGCCGCACAAACAGGTGGGCCAGCCCCATGGCCAGCACCGTCACCAGCAGCAGCAGCAGGGTGGCCGACACCAAGATTTGCCGTCTAAAGGAGTAGATGGGGGCGTAGGCTTCCGCTAGATCTATCTCAGCTAGAACCGCCCAGTCGAGCCCCTCAATCTCCAGGGGTGCGTAGGAGCTTAAAACCGAAATTCCCCGGTAGTCGTCGATGATTTGGGTGCCTATTTGCCCGTTGAGCGCCTGATCGACGGCCTGGGTTTCGACCTGCTGCTGCAAAATTGAGGTGCCGTACTGCTCAATGCGGGCGATGTCGTCGTCTTTGACCCCGATCGCCCGCAAACTGTCGGCGTAGCCCGCCGGATCCTGCACCAAAAAGCGCGACACCGATCGCATCAGCCCGTCGCTGCCCACCAGGTAGGTTTCGCCGGTTTCACCCAGGCCGTCGCTTTCCCACTTCTGGTTGCCGGTCATGACGGCGTTGATTTCGTTCACCGGCAGCTGAAACGCCAGCACCCCAATCAGCTGCGACTGGTCAAAAATCGGCGCGGCAATAAATACGGCGGGCGCACCGTAGGAGGGAGTATAGGGCTCAAAGTCTTCAATCCAGGCGTAGTCGCGTTCCTTGGAGGTCTGCACCCGCTCCGCCAGGCGGGCCAGGTTGCTGTCTTTATAGGGGCCGGTTTGCAGATTGCTGATGAAGTCGGTTTCTTTAAACACCGTGTAGACAATGTTGCCGTCGGGGTCGATCAGAAACATGTCGTAGTAGCCAAATTTTTCGATAATGTTGCGAAAAATTGGGTGATAGCGGGCGTGGATAGCGCTGTAGTCGCTGCCGTCGGTGGCCTGGGTGAGCCGATGTTTTTGGCCCACGGGGTTGGGGTTGGCGGCAATGTAGTGGTATTGCAGGTAGCGGCTGGCGGTGGTTTGGGGCGTGTAGGACTGCAAAATGGGGGTGCCCTCTTCCACCTTGTCCAAACGAGCCAGCAAGACCTCTTGATAGTATTGGGCGATCGCTCCCCCAGCCTGGGGCGGCACCGCAACGGTGTCTAGCTCTTTTAGGGCGGCCTCAAACTCCTGCATGGCGCTGACAATGGCCGGGTTCTCGCTCAGGGTTTGGGTGTGGTGGCGAGTGGTCTTAAAGTACGACTCGATCTGGTAGGCCTTAGAGGCCCGCACGCTGGTGAGCTGGCTAAAGACGCGATCGGTCAGGTTGGTCTGGCCGCTGCGGTAGCCCAGGTAGGCGGTAACTAGGGTGGAAAACCCGCTCACCGCTAGCAGCATCAGAATGAGCTTGGACTTAATGCTCAGTTGGTTCAGCGATCGCATAAAAACAGGGCCGTTGGCCCACCATTTGCTCTGAAGAGCTAGCAGCCCGCATTGTAGAAGACGGTAGCCGTCAATACTGTAGTCATTCAGGCAGAACAGCCGCCCTAGCCCTGGGCCGGGCACCATGGGGCCGCAAAAAAACCTGCGGCATATTCACCTAAGCGGGGTTTACCCCAGACGAGACCAAGGAACTGCCCCACGACATTACGAACTATTTAGGGAGCAGGGCGATCGGGGCTCAGCCCTAGCTCGGCGCAGTGATCGTTATTGATATCGCCGTTGGCCATACGGGTGTTGCAAAACCGCGCGGTGCTGAGGTCGGTGCGGTTGAGGTTGGCATCCCGCAGGTCGGCATTGGTGAAAATGGCCCCAGCCATCTGGGCATCGCGCATCAGAGCCTGGCGCAGGTCGGCCCCGGTGAAGTCGGCCCCCGCTAGCTGAGCACCAATGAAGTCAGCCCGAAAAAATTGACCGTTGGTCAATGTCACGTTGGTTAAATCAGTGGCCGACAGACTGGCATGGTTAAACACGGCTCCATCTAGGCTGCTGCCGCTGAGGTCGCTGCCGTACCAGTTGCTATCGCGGGCTTCGGCACGCTCTAAATTGACATTAGCAGCATTCACATCCCGCAGTTGGCTGCCGGTGAGGGTGGCCTGGCCGAGATTGGCCCCCGCCAGGTTCGCTCCCGACAGGTCAGCGCCGCTGAGCACCGCCTGTTGCAGGTTGGCCTGGCTCAGGTCGGCCTGGGTCAACTGGGCTCGGGGCAGGCGGGCCTGGCGCAGATTGGCCCCCGCCAGGTTGGCGTTGGTCAAGTCGGCATCTTCGAGGTTAGCGCGGGTAAGCACAACGCCGCTGAGGTCGCAGGCGATGCAGATACGGCTAATCAGCAGCTGCCGTAGGGGGTCGTTGGCGACACCGGGTAAGGCCAGGGCCAGGGTGAGGCCAACCGCTGCGGCTACCCCCGTGGGCCGGAGATTTCGGCGTGGGTCGGTGTGGTGGGCCATGGCGTGCGATTCCGGTAGGTTTGGCTTAAAGATCTAAGATCAAGTTTATAGATTGCCTCTACAATGTGTCAGCATCTTCTGGCCCGCTGGTTCCCAAAGCCAGTGAGCATGCTGGTTATCACCGCCTAGGCAGTCGAGATGCTGCTGCTCGCTCTCGGTAGTTTGACGTCATGGCATCGACACCGGCTTCATCGACTCTGAGTTCTCGTCACCGGCAGCGCCCTGGGCCCAGCCAGGTTAAACCTTGGGAATGGTTTTGGCTAACGCTGTGGGTGCTCTTGCTCACCGGGTCGGGAATATTTTGCGGCTGGGCGCTGCTCTGGCTGACGCGGATTCCGCCGCTGCCCGACTGTGAGCAGATTACCCCCTTTCATTCGGCCAGCGATCTGCTGTACTGCGCCAAGGCCCAGGCCCGCACGGGAGAGCCCAACAACCTGGTGCAGTCGGTGTTGCTGACCGCCAACTGGCCCAAAACCCACGCCAACTACGACGACTCCCAAGAAATTTTAAAGGATGCCTCAGAGCAGATCTTGGTGCTGGCCAACCGCTGGGCCCAGGCAGGTAAGCTCGACGATGCGGTGGCTCTAGCCGATCAAATTCCGCTGAATACGCCGCTGCGCAAGTCGGCCCAGTCGGTGATTTTTGAGTGGCAGCAAGATTGGGAGCAGGGCCAGGCCATTGAGGCCAAGCTCAAGCCCGCCCTAGCCGCCAGCGATTGGGAGCTGGCCAAAACCCATCTGCAAGAGTTCAAAACCCTCAAGAGTGACTACTGGCTAACGACGCGATACGTGTTTTGGCAGCGGCAGTTTCAGGTGGAGCACCAGGGGTGGGATCAACTCTTGCAGGCCCGCGAGCTGGCCAAGACTAACCAGATTGAGAGTTTGCGCCAGGCGGTAGTGCTGGCTCGCGCCATCGACCTGCGCAGCCAGGTGTGGCAGGCGGCGGAAAGCGATGTCGATCGCTGGAGTAAGACCGTGCTGGATGTGGCCCTCCAGCGCTGGGAGGTGGGCGATCGACCCGGAGCCCTAGAGCTGGCCAGAGTAGTGCCTCCTACCCCCGATCTGGCCCCCGAGGCCCAGGCGCTGCTGGCCCTCAGCCATGCCCAAACCCTCGCTCGCCAGGCTGAGCCCGTGGGTGAGGGCCTGGCCCCGCGCTACAGCCACCTATTTGGGCTGATGGAAGCCGTCAGCGCCGTCAATCAGCTCCCGGCGAACAGTCCCTACGCGGCAGCTGACCTATCCTCAAAAGAGCAGTGGGGCGAACAGCTCACCGATCTGAGGCAGCTGAAGTTTAGCGATATGGTAGCCAGGCTAGGGCAGCAAACCACCTACGAATGGGCGATCCGTCAGGCCCAGCGCGTCGAAGTGGGCCGACCCCGCCGCATTCAGGGGCAGACGCTAATTGCCCAGTGGCAGTTCAACCTCCAGCGCATTGAAGACCGCCCGATTTTGACCGAGGCCCGCAGTCTGGCCCGACCCGGCACCGTTGCGGCACTGCAATCCGCCATGGCCAAGGCCAGTGAGGTCGAGCTGGGTCGCGCCCTGCGGGTAGAGGCTCAAACCCTGGTCGCCGAGTGGCAGCAAGAAATTCAGGTGATCGAAGACCGGCCCATTCTCGATGCGGCGGTGGCCCTGGCCAATCAGGGCAAGCTTCCCGAGGCGATCGCCGAGGCCAACAAAATCCAGCCTAGCCGCGCCCTCCACAGCCGCGCCCAAGGGCTGGTGCAGGAGTGGACGGCCACCATTCAAATTGCCGAAGACAAGCCGATTTTGGACGAGGCCAAGGATCTGGCCTACGGCGGCAGCCTGTCGGCGGCGATCAATCTGGCTAGCCAGATTGGGCCAGGGCGAGCCCTCTATGATGAGGCCAGGGCGGCGATCGCCCTCTGGACCGCTGAGCGAGCCTACATCTGGTCGATCTGGGAGGCCGAGGGTCGCTCCGTACCCGGCGGCGGTAGCGCCTCAGATGACAGCCCTTCCACCGAGCCCCAATGACGACGGCCCCCCTGCGACTCATGCTGGTAGACGAAGACCCGGTATTTCGCCTGGGCCTGCGCATCTGGCTGGAGCAAACCGCTGGCTATACCGTAGTGGCCGAAGCCACCCAGGCCGACGATGCCCTGGCGATCTTGGCCAGCCGTGCCAGCCTAGGGACGCTTCCCGCAGCGCCTTCCGACTGGGCTCCAGAGCCCGCCCCGGATTGGGTCGATGCCTGGTCAGCCCAGGAACCCAGCCCTCGCCCCGACCTTGATCTGGTGATTCTCGATTTGGGCCTGGGGGCGGGTCGCCCCGACCAGCTGCCGGGGCTGCGCCTCTGTGCCGACATTAAAGGGCGCTACCCGACGCTGCCAGTGCTGGTGCTCAGCGCCCAGACCGAACCGGTGCTGGCCGCCGCCGCCCGCCAGCTGGGGGCCGATGGATTTGGCGCTCGCAGCATGGCCGTAGCCGAGCTGGGTCGGCTGATTGAACAACTGGTCGCCCCTGGGCCTCAGCCAGCCAGCAGCCTGCACCCGATCGCAGGCGGTCAGCGCCCCCCAGTCACAATGCGGGAGAACGACGCTGCTGGAACAGGTTCACCGGTACCCAATGCCCTCGCGGCGCTGCGTATCAGTATGCGGCGATCGTCGGTGCAGCAGATTGAGGCGGTGATGGCCCAGATCGAGGCCGAACGGCGGCGGGGGCGCGGCTCACTGCTGGCGGAGGCGGTGCTGGCGGGGCGCTATCGCGAACTGCGGGCCGCTCGCTGGCTGGTGCGGCGGCTGCTGGCTACCCCGAGCTTCTCTGACCAGTGGCCACCTACTGATCGCCCCGTGGTTCGTGCCCCATCAGAGTCACGGGAGCTAACGCCCCCCTGGGTGGGCGGAGGGCCGCCGGGGTCGCCGCCTACCAGGGTTAGACCTCTACCGGGGCCGAGGGATGCCCTGGCGGTAGCCACCGCAGATCGCCTGGCCCTCAACCAGGGCGACCTGGCCACCCTGGTGTTTGAGCGGGTGTTTCGCAAGCTCCAGGGGCTGCTCGACAACACCAGCAATGTGCCGCTCGAGTCCGACATTTTGCGCGACGACAAAAAGCGGGAGCTGCTCTACCTGGTGCTGCGCAAAGTGGAGGATGCCCTCGAACACCTGCGCGAGGCGGGGGTGCTGCCGGGGCAGCTGACCGAGAAAAGCACCCTGGTGCTGCACGACCTGTGGCAGGCCACCGTCACCGATTTCTTTGGCCGCTACTACACCCTCCAGATCGATACCCTAGAGCAGCCCGTGGTGCCCACCCTGCTGACCGAGGCCCCGGTGGTGCAAGCGGCAATCTTAGACCGGCTGCCCCTGGTGCCGATGCTGCTGGGGCATCTGCTGTTTAACGAGTCGATGGTGGTGGACGGCAGCCTCTACGCAGCCGCCACGCCCCAGGCGATGGCCCGCAGCCAGGAGCTGCTTGAGCACCTGCTGATTCAGCTGGCCAACGCCGTGGTGCAGCCGCTGCTCAACCATTTCGCCGACGTGGAGCTGATGAAGAAAAACCTCTACCACCGCCGCCTGATCACCAGCCGCGACATCGAGCGCTTTCGCAATGACCTCTCCTGGCGCTACCGCTGGGATGGGCTAATCAACGAACCTCGAGCGATTTTTGAGAGCCAGCATCGGCTGTTTGGCTTTACCGAGCGGGGCATTCAGTACCAGACAATCTACGCGCCCCGGCGGGAGGAGCTGGAGCAGCTCTCGGGCCTCCAGCGGGCGGTGACCCTGGCGGTGGAAGCTCGCGATGCGATCGCCCCCCGGTTTCGCTCAGCGGTTTCACTGGTGGGCAGCGGCATTGTCTACGTGCTCACCGACGTAATTGGCCGCGGCATCGGGCTGATTGGGCGCGGCATTTTGCGCGGGGTGGGCGGAGCCTGGCGCGACCCCCGCTACCGCCGCGATGCCCAAGAGAGCAACCTGCGAGACTAAACCCTGCCCGATCGATAGCACAGGGGCTTTGTTCCCGCAGCCGACCAGGGCTGGAATAGCAATCGCTCTAAGGGGTCATACAAAATTCACTTTTTTTTGGGACAATCAGCAAGTGAAAGCTGCTAATGGGGGATTTATCCCCAATCCTGCTCAAAAACTCCCGGATTCGTAGGGGCATACCGCTGCACAGCGTTACCTTTTTGAGTGGAGATTATTGAATTCGGATTTAGTATTAGCTGCTAGAGTTTGCCAACTCACCCCGACTGGGCTGGTAGAGTGTTGCAGGGTCGTTTGCGGTAAGAAGATGTCGTCGGTTTGCTGGCTTTTCTACCTAATCAAGTAAGGAGTTAATCCCCGCCTATGAAGTCGAGCTTGGCGCTGTTTGCTGAGCCTGTTCTGGCCAATGCCAGACGGCTACTGTGGTTGAGCCTCTGGCTGCTGTGTATACCGATGGCGGTATACGTTGTTGCCCTTGACTACGGTCATAGCCTGGGGATACTGCAATGGGCCTTACTGGCCGTTTCGCTGATTGGTCTGGTGATTATCAACGCCGAAACCGCCGTGGTGATCTACAGTAGCCGTCGGTCTAACCCCTGGTTCGATCGGGGGCTGCTCCAGCGCTGGTGCCGGGTGCGGCGACGGCGACGAGCGTCATCCCTGGCGCTGCCATCTGGGGTGCCAGAGTCGCTGCCGCCCCAGGGAGCCCTGCCCTTAGTTTCGCTGCCCCTGGGGTCAGAGCCCCAAGTCTCAGAGCCCTTAGTTTCGGTACCCTTTGTCTCGGTTGTGGTAGCGGCCTACCTGCCCAACGAGCAAGACATTATTGAAGACACCCTGCTCCACTGGTTGACCCAGGTGACGCCGCCGACCCAGGGGTGGGAAATTATTTTGGCCTACAACACTCCCACCCGGCTGCCGGTAGAAGACCGCTTGCAGGCGCTAGCGCGGCGCTACCCGGCCCTGGTGCTGCTGCCCGTGCCCCACAGCCACTCTAAGGCCGAAAACCTCAACGCCGCCCTTCAGGTGGCGGCGGGGGAGATGACGGGTATCTTTGACGCCGACCACCACCCGGCGGCCGATTGCCTCAGTCGGGCCTGGGCCTGGCTGTACCAGGGGCGCTACGACGTGGTGCAGGGGCGCAACATTATTCGCAACGCCAGAGACAGCTGGTTGACCCAGCTGATTGCCGTGGAGTTTGAGTGCATCTATGGGATCAGCCACTACGGGCGATCGCTGCTGGCCGACACCGCCCTGTTTGGCGGCTCTAACGGCTACTGGCGCACCTCAACCCTGCGCCACCTGGGCTTTCACCACACCCGCCTGACCGAAGACATTGACGTGACGGTGCGGGGCCTGCTGGGAGGCTGTCGCCTGGTGCATGACCCGGCGATTGTCACCACCGAGCTGGCCCCCGACAACCTGCGGGGTCTGTGGTTGCAGCGCCAGCGGTGGAGCCAGGGCTGGCTAGAGGTGGCGGGGCTGCACTTGGGCCGGGTGGCGCGATCGCCCCGCCTAGACGCCGTGCAAAAGCCCTACTGGGTGCTGATGCTGCTGTTTAGCCAGTTCTTTTACCCGCTGGTGTGGCAGGTGGTGCCAATGCTGCTCAGCATTCACCTCAGCGGCCGCGATCGCGACCTCAATTTCGAAAACCTCAACCTGGTGCTGATGGGCTTACTCACCCTCAGCGTGGTGCTGCAAGTGGCGGTGGCCATGGTGCTGCGGCCCAAGCAGTCGTCCTATACCCGCCGCCACGGGGTGCTCTACTGTGTGCTGTCGCCGGTTTACTTTTGGCTCAAGGCGCTAATTGGCATGGTGGCGGTGGTCAACCACCTTAGCGGCAGTCGGGTTTGGCACGTCACCGCCCGCACTAAGAGTAAGCCCAATCGGTGGATGGTGGCCCTGCGAGGGGCGAAATAGTGAGACTACAACAAGGGGCTTAAGCCCCTTGCTAGGCCGCGAACTATGGCAGTTGTAGAAAACCAAACAATCAGATCTTTACAGTGGAGAAACGCCGAAATCGAGGCTGCCTAAAATGGGAGAAAGCCGAGCTGTAAAAAGACATGGAAAGTAAATGGATTAGCCGTAACGAAATTTGCCTTTTCTCCGAATCTTTCGGTACTCCAGACGATCCACCCATCTTATTAATCATGGGAGCGATGGCTTCAGCCGTGTGGTGGCCAGAGGATTTCTGCTCTCAGTTGGCGGCTTTAGGACGCTATGTGATTCGTTACGATCATCGAGACACTGGGCGATCGACCAGTTACGAGCCAGGGCACATTCACTATTCTGTAGAAGATCTGGCGGACGATGCTTTTTGCATTCTCGATGGCTATGAACTTCAGAGCGCTCATCTAGTAGGGATGTCATTGGGAGGATTCTTGGCTCAACTCATGGCGCTCAAGTATCCTCAACGCGTCAAAAGTATGACGCTAGTTGCCTCGGAACGTTTGGCTGACAGCGATCCAACAATGCCAGGAATCGACCCATCTGTCCTTGAATATCATACGAAAGCCAGTGAACTGGATTGGGCAAACCGTGAGGCTGTGATTGACTATCAGATTGGTGCGTGGCAGCTGCTTTCCGGTTCAGCCCATCCCTTTGATGAGTCAGCCATCCGTGAATTAGCTGAGGCTGACTTCGATCGCACCCCCAACCTCATGACGACCTTCAATCACGTCTTGCTTCAGGGTGGAGAACAATGGTTTAACCGCCTTCACGAAATCGCTGTGCCAACTCTGATTATTCATGGCACAGAAGATTGTGTTTTACCCTATGCCCATGGCTTGGCATTGCAGGCAGAAATCCAGGGGGCTGTATTGCTACCGTTAGTCGGAACAGGGCATGAACTGCATCGCGATGACTGGTCTGTTGTTCTTGACGCTATAGGGAAGCAGACTGAATCGCAGTGAGATATAGCCATACAAAAAACCCTTTTCTTTAGTTGAGAAAAGGGTTTTTTCAATGCAAGACTAAGATTGTTTCTAGGTAGTCATGGCTCAGGGGCCTAAGCACGCTTGAGGAGATTCATAACTAGGGACACAGCGAAGATGGCCAGGAAAATGTAGAACAAAATTTGGGCAATGCCTGCGGCGGTGCCAGCTACGCCACTAAACCCAAAGAACGCAGCAACCAAAGCTACAACTAGGAAAATCAGCGCGTAACGCAGCATGGGGGTTCTCCAAAAATGGAATAGGAACTCAATTGCTTCGACTGATGCGACCATTATCGAGATAGGCGAGATGCGGCACATCTCCCCTGCGGTCACTCTTGATCTCTAGTGAATGGCGTAGGCAAAAACGATCGAGATCTATCCCCATAGAGAGGCGGGATTGCTGGGTACAAGTACGAATCCAGAATTCTACCTCTCTAGTAGGGGCCTGGTTGACCGACAAAAGTTTATGGCTCTCACCCCCCAACCCCTCTCCCAGAGGGCGAGGGGATCCGACCCACTTTTCCGGTTCCCTCTCCCGAGGGGAAAGGGCTAAGGAGAGGGCTTTCAGGGATCTGGCTAACAAGTTTTGTCAGTCAATCAGAGTAGAGGCAAATGGTCGTTTGCCCCTGCCCAAATTCATGCCGCCGTTTAATAGCGCCGAGGGGCTAGCGAGATTGAAAATTGTTCTGCACCATTCGGCCATCGCTACGGGCTGCCACCCGGTCTAATTCTTCCAGTTCTCCCGCATCCAGTCGCCAGTCCAGGGCACCGATATTTTGCTGGGCCTGAACGAGGGTTTTGGCCCCAGGAATGGGCAGGGTGCCTTTGCAAATGCACCAGTTAAGGGCCACCTGGGCCGAGGTTTTTTGACGGTGGGCGGCGATCGCCCCTAGCACCTCCAGCAGCGGCTGAATTTTGGGCAGCAGTCGGCGAAACAGCAGCCCCCGCAGGCCAGGGGGAAACGGCCCCTGAGCCGAGTACTTGCCCGTCAGCAATCCCAGCGCCAGGGGGCTGTAGGCGATCAGGCGAATGCCCAGCTCATCGCAGAGAGCCTTCAGGCCCAGCTCGGTGACTGGGTAGGTGGACAGCAGCGAATATTGCACTTGCAGCGTGGCGATCGCCAGTCCCCGGTCTTGCAACCGCTGGTGGGCGAGCCTGAGCCGCTTGGGGCCAAAGTTCGACAGGCCAATCGCCCGCGCCTGTCCCTGAACGCACAGATCCATCAGCCCATCCAAAAATGGGCCTTCCTGCCAGGGGGCGTAGTTGGCGGTAGACCAGTGCATTTGGGCCAGGTCGATGGGGCGACCCAGCCGCTCGACGGAGGCAGTTCCCGCTTTGACCACCGACCTGGCGGTGAGCCGCCAGGGGTAGGCGGCTAGCTTCGTCGCTAGGCAGAGGGAATCTCGATTTTGCCCTGTGTAGCTCTGGGCAAACTGCCCCAGCAACACTTCGCTGCGACCATTCAGCCGCCCGGTGCCGTAGGAGTCACCGCTGTCAAACAGGGTAACGCCGTGGCTGAGGCAGTAATCAAACACCTGGTGCAGCTCGCCATCCATGGTGGGGTCGTAGCCCCACAGCAGCCGGTTGCCCCAGGCCCAGGTGCCGCAGCCCATCTCGGGCAGAGGCAGAGGCGATCGCAGATCCGGTGCAAAACTCGTCATGGGGTGCGCCAAGGGAAACGGCCATCTCCCATTATTCCAGGCCGGGTCACTCCAGCAGCCGTTCGACCACCGGGGGAGGCAGCTCGCGGGCCAGGTGCAGCCGAAAGGGCTCGGCGCTGACCGCCTCGACGTAGGCGGCGCTCAAAAAAGGTCGATACTCTTCCTGCTGGCTCAGGTACACCCGGCTAAAGGCCACCACCAGCGATTTATTGACCCCTTGGGTCGAGGCGATCGCTTCCTCTACACCCTGCTCAAAGGCGTCGTCGAGGTACAAAAAGCGGCTGGCTAATTTCGTAAAGTCGGGGCCGTGGGAGGTGTTTTCGCCCAGATATAGGTAGCGGTGGTGCCCCCGCAGCCAGGTAAACGCCGCCACCTGCTGGGGCACCACCGGAGCAACCAGATCGACCTCGCCGCCAAACAGCATCGTCGGCACTGAAACCTGGGCCATGCCTCGGGGGCCAAACAGGTTAGACACCGTGGCAAAGGCCATCACCAGCTTGACGCGATCGTCCTTAGTGCCCTGGCGCAGGCGCTCTATCACGGCGGCATCGCTCTGCAACTCTAGGGCACGGCACTCTAGCACCATGGCGGCGTCGAGCAGCAGGTTGGCGGCGGGGTCGCAGCGCTGGGCCAAGCGCTCAAAGTCAATCGTGGCACCGCCGACGGCCAGCGCCGTGTAGCCGCCAAAGGAGTGCCCGACCGCCGCCACTCGGCTGACATCGAGCCGCCCCCCAAAGGTGGTGGCGTTAAGACGCTCTAGCTCGTCGAGCAAAAAGCTGATGTCGAGGGGGCGATCGAGGAAGTCTTTCGCCTTAAAGGTTTCGTGGTCTAGCCCAGTGAGTAGGGCCTGCTTTTGGGTGCTGTTGCTGCCCACATGCTCGGGCAGGGCCACCGCAAACCCGTGGGAGGCCGCGTGGGCCGCCAGCGCAAAGAAAGAAGTACGGCTGTCGCCCAACCCGTGGGAGAGCACCACTACGGGCAGGGGGCCGTCTAGGGCAGCTAAATTTTGGGGCAAAAAGACATCGGCGGCGTAGGTGCGGCTGCGGCTGGCATCCACCAAAGTCAGCGATACCTGGCGACTGCCGTAGGGGCCGGGCTGGGTGAGGTCGGGCAGGGCAGCCAGGTCAAAGGATGGCTCTTGCATTGCGGCGGCTTCTGACTGCTGCTTGATAGCGGCCACAATGGCGCGGGTGGCCCCGGCCTCAGCCCGCACCTGGCGGGCTACGGTCAAGCCCTGGGCGACATCAATTTGCAGACTGCTGGTGGGAAAGTGGCGCACGATATCGAGCAGTGAAATCTCGCCATCCTCGGCGGCGGCAGCGACGATCGCAGCCCGCAGCGCCTGGCGACCGTTGAGCCCGGCCTCGGTCTGGGCAAGCTTGCCCAAAAATTGCAGGCTGCGATCGCCCATGGGGCTGTCAAACCACTGGGAAATGGGCACCACGTTCACCGCTCGTCCGCGAGACAGCGCGGCACGCAACCCCTGCTGCTGGGCTGGGTTGAGCCGCCGCAAGAAGGGAGCCAGCTGCGAGTCAACGGTGCCGGTTTCGGCAAAGGTGACCAATGACTCGGTAGGTATGGAGCGGCTAAAGAGGCCAAACTGGAGCACCACGCTCTCTGCCGCCCGCAGCGGTAGGGCGGTGGCCAATGCTACCCCTAGCCCCAGCGCTAGGGCAGAGAGAATCTTGAACGGGCGGTGGCGAAGCAGCATAGGGCAACGGGCAGCAAAGGATGCTGGCATTTTCGCCTAGAACTCTGGGGAAAATCTATGAAACGAAAACAATCCTTCCTGACAAGATCTAGCCCTCTCCCTAAATCCCTCTCCCAAGCTGGGAGAGGGACTTTGAAAGGTTTTCCGGCTCCCCTCTCCTGCCTGGGAGAGGGGGTGGGGGAGAGGGCTAGGATTTTGCGATCTACTGAACCTACGCGATCGCTAAAGCCCCAGCGACAATTCTTGCTGAATCGAGTCTCGGTTGGCCAAATCGACGCCTTCGTGGTGCAGCAGCCATTGTTTGCGCTCTAGGCCGCCTGCGTAGCCGGTGAGCTGGCCGTTGGCGCCAACGACGCGGTGGCAGGGCAGGGCGATCGCCACAGGGTTGAGCGAGTTGGCCATGCCCACGGCTCGGTAGGCTGTGGGTTTGCCAAGTTTCGCCGCTAGTTCGCCGTAGGTGGCCACTGTGCCAGCGGGGATTTGGCGCAGTGCTAGCCACACCTGCTGCTGAAAGGCGGTGCCCCCTGGGTTGACGGGCACGGGGTCGAAACTGTGCAGGTCGCCAGCTAGGTAGGCGTCGAGGCGATCGCTAAAGCCCTGGGGGTTGGTGCAGGGAGTGAGGGTGACTGCTGCGAACCGCTTGTGGAGCAGGGTCAGCAGGCGAGGTTTATAGTCGGCAAAGTCGAGGGCGCAGAGCGATGCACCGTCGGAGACTAGCAAAATGTCGCCGATCGCAGAGGGTAGGGTGTCAATCCAGAGTTCGGTGGGTGCGGGCATTTTGGCAAGCTCGATGGGCCGATGCAGGCATTCAATTTAAGATGCTGCGGCGTGCAATCGGCAATTTGCTCTTTGAACGTATTGCACGGCTGTGCCACTTCGCTTTACAGCGGCATCAATATATTAAACAGCTGTGCCACTTCACTTTACAGCGACCTCAATACGCTAAACAGCTGTGCCACTTTGCTTTACATCGGCCTCTGTAAGCTAAACAGCTGTGCCACTTCGCTATACACCGGCCTCTGCAAGCTATGCAGCTGTGCCAGTTTGCTTTACGGCGGTCTTAATTTGTTAAACGGGCTGCTCAGCAGGCCAAGTTGCGGGGGTAGGGGGTTTGGTGTTGGCGATCGCAGCCTCCAATGGCAAGGGTTTATGCCATCGGAGGCTGGCGGGGTGCGCTACTCAATCAGCACGGTTTTGGTGGCGATCGCCATCCAGATGGTGCCTGTTGGGGAGGTTGCGCCGATGGTGTCGCTGGTGGGCGGCACGGGGATGGGGTCGCTCCAGTCGTTGGGGTCGGTGTAGCCGAGGGCGTGGAGGATTTTGATGGTGCGGTCTATGCCTGCGAGGCTGCCGTAGAGCATGTGACGCACCCGCTCTGGACGAATTTGGGGGGTGCTGCGTGAAGACGGCGGCAGGTTAGATGCGCCGCTGGCATCGGGTTCGAGATATTCAAACATGGGTTCTGTTTCCTTTGTGGATGGAAAGAAACAGAACGCGAAAACCCTAGCCACCCGCAGCTGAAGTGCAAACTGAGGGGGCTAGGGTACGATGAGCCTAGCCTCGCAATCTGCGTGCAAGATTTGCGGGGTTAGCTGTCTGTCGGTGTTAACGGCACCGACCGGCAGCGCTAAGATTTTCGAGTTCTGGGTGGTCACCGCTCTGGCTGAACGGCTTAATGTAAGAGGATAATGGTGCGATCGCTTCCCGTCAACCGTAGTAGTAAAGTCAAGCCAAAACAATTACTTTTAGTGAATTAAATAACTTTTCAGTCTCTAATGTATTAATTGGAAGAGAACTGAGATAATCCCAAATAGTATCATTGGCATCAAAACATTTAAAGAAACGAGCATTTATACTAGGTAGCTAATTATTATGAGCAAACTTATTAATGATCTGCAAGGTTTGTATAGACGTGAGAATCGACGCGAAAAGTTTGAATTACTGGTTTGCAGGCTTGTTCAGCACTCCGAAACAGATCTCGATCTAAAGGATGTCGTTGAAGAGGATCTTCAAAACATCTCTAAGCAATGGTTTTTCACTAGCGCAGATATAGAGCAAAAGTCAAGTTGTCTATGTAGCCAAGGCGAAGCTGAAGGTGAAGAAATTAAATACGTTACTTACATCAAAAACCGTTTGAATGGGAATGTTGCTCGAATTGGATCAACATGCATTGCTAAATTTGGCGACGACAATCCAATCGCAAAAGAAGCTGACATTCTTGTGCGATTAATGAAGAACAATTCCGTCAGAGTAAGTGTTGAATTGGCTGAACTGATGGCCAAACAGGAGGTTATCACACAGCTAGAATTAGCTTTAATCAAAGAATTAGGCCGAAAAAGAAAGTTAGAACAGGATTCAATCAATGTCCTCTCGGTGCTTAAGGCAAAGATTGCCATTGAAAAAATTCCACCGACTGTTACTGATTTTTCAAATTGGATCGCGGATTTTAGGAGAAAAAATCCGGAGAACCCAGAATTCATCAGTCCTTTTGACAATAAGAAAGTTGTCGTGTCTGAGCGATTAATAGATGAATATAGAGAATTGAGGAAAAAACTCTTGGTTGCAGATGCATCTGAACATGAGAAGCAAACAGTTGTAAGAGTGTTAGGAGCGTTCTACAGTCAAAAGTTAATGGAAAACAATATAGATTTAGAGCCTACTAGAGAACGCCCTAATCTTGAGCAATGTCAACTTGATAAGTTTCAAGTGAATCGATGCAATGCGGATGAAATGATCCAGGCTGCAGAGCTAAAAGTTCAAAATTATATTGGCTCTCGAAATGAAAACATTATTGTGGAAAAAGAAACTTATACCAAGTTAAGCGTACTTTTAGATGCGTATCATAGATTCAATCACGTGTCGTATAATATTGATCTTTTGGATGGCATTCAGGAAAGTATCGCACGACTCGAACTAGAAATAGAAAAGTTACCGTCCTTAATAAGCAGATCCCTTGAGAAATCCGAGAAAGACTTGAAAGATATTCTATCCAAAAATATTGACGATTTGGAGATTGAAACTAGGCAAAAGCACGATACTTTCTGGCAAGAGCTTCAACAAGTAAAGGGCAAATTTGCTAATGAGCTCAAAAAAATGCTTGCCGAGAGCAAAAAACTACTAAGTAGATCTAAAGCGGAACTTATACAACTAACAAGTGAAAAAGAAGACCTAATTACTCAACATGCTTCAGCCATTGAAGATCTCGAAGCAGATATTTGGAGTGCTATTAATGATAAAGATAGTAGAATAAATTCAATAAGGGAAGGCACAGAAGAACACCGATACGTTATTGATAGACTGAATGATGAACTCGAAGAGCTTAAAGCAAATTCAAGAAGAGAGATTGAAAGCTTAAAGTCGATTAATAAAAGATTAACTACTGCCACTGCTGATGCCATCACTGGACTCGATAAAAATATTACCGATACAAAACAACAGTTAGAGGAAATCAAGAAGAAGTCTGATGTTGAGTGGTGGCTTACAATGGCTCTAGTACTTTGTTTTGTTTCCGCTTTTTATTGGATGCTTGACACTCGGTTGAACCGTTTGGAAATAAACAGAAATCAGAGAAATAATCCGGCATCGCAACAATTACCTTGACTATTTTGCTTGCATTTCAAAATTCAGATATAGGATTCTGCAGCAGAAAGATTCGGAATTAAACTTAATAGATTACTGACAGAAGATGGGGAAAAACTTTGCAATTTGCATTGGCATCAACAAGTACAACTACTTGAAAGACCTTGGTTTTGCCAAGCGGGATGCAGAATTAATGCAGGACTATTTTTTGAAGGAAGCGAACTTTGAAAAGGTATATTACTTTGCGGAGGATGCTCTTTCCATAAAGCAAGACTACGGTAATGATCTTGAAGCATTACCTCGTTTTACTAATCTTATGCGATTTTTACGAGTCCGTTTTGAAAAACCCTTTTTGTCTTCAGGAGATAGCTTTTGGTTTTTCTTTGCGGGACATGGTTTACGTTATCAAGAGCGAGACTATTTAATGCCTGGTGATGCTGATCCAGGTAACGTAGGTCAAACAAGTATATCCATTAATTACATTACGGAAAGGTTAAGGTGTTGTGGTGCAGGCAATGTAATTTTATTGATAGATGCTTGTCGGGACCAAGGCCGTCGAAACGGATTAGGAATTGGCTCAGAACGACCGAAAGGTGTCATAACTATATTCTCATGTAGCCCTAATGAATCTTCTTACGAAATAGAAGAACTGAGGCAAGGATCTTTTACTTACGTTTTGTTGACTGCATTGCGTCTTCAAGGAGAGAAAAATTGTGCAACAGTAGAGCGATTAGATAATTATTTATTGAATAATGTTCCGGCTTTAAACCAAAAGTATAGAAAACCCTCTCAAACACCTTATACTATTGTTGAGCCAAGGATAAAGTCACATCTTGTCTTACTGCCTGAGCAAGCAACGGAGCTTGATATTTTAACTCTTAAAGAAGATGCAAAAGATGCAGAACTAGAGGGAAATATTGAGCAAGCTGAAGACTTATGGAAAAGAGTTCTAGCTATACAACCTTCTGACCAATCCGCCTTTAAGGGCTTGAAAAGAATTTGGTCAAATTCTCGATCGATAAACTTTAAAGTTGAAGCCAAAGAACCTCGTGATCTAGAAACAAGAACTGAAGTTACCCTGCACACTAATTTAGATGATGGATTAAAACCACATCCGTCACCTTTTACTTCTATTTCAAGTTCGAGACTTCCGGTTCAAATAGTAAGACTAAATAACAAAGGCGAAGAATTAGAGCATTGGAAAACTCAAGTAATTTGTTATGTAGAAGACTTGGGAAACCGTGTTTCATTAGAGCTAGTAAGTATTTCGGGTGGCTCTTTTATGATGGGTTCGCTTCAGGGTGAGCGAGGTCGGACTAATCGCGAAGAGCCCCAACATAATGTAGTAATAAAGCCTTTCTGGCTAGGACGATATCCGATCACCCAGATTCAATGGAATGCAGTATCATTTTTGCCTAAAGTAAATCAAGAATTAGAAGCTAGTCCTGCTAAATTCAAAGGTAAAGATCGGCCTGTAGAATGTGTAAGCTGGTGTGAGGCTATAGAATTTTGTGAGCGCCTTAGTCGCTATACAGGACGTAAGTATCGCCTGCCAAGTGAATCTGAATGGGAGTATGCCTGTCGAGCAACAACAACAACTCCCTTTCATTTTGGAGAAACGATTAGAACAGCTGAAGCTAACTATCATGGTAATTACCGCTATGGACATGGTTCATTAGGAGAATATCGCCAATCAACAAATGTAGTTCAAGAGTTTACCTACGCTAATATGTTTGGCTTATCAGATATGCATGGCAACGTTCTTGAGTGGTGCCAGGATGTATGGCATGAGAACTATAATGGAGCACCTACGGATGGAATAGCATGGACAACTGGAGGTGATAGTTCTTCTCGCGTGACCCGTGGCGGATCTTGGAGCAGTGATCCTATTGCTTGTCGCTCTGCATATCGTAACCAGGCAAACATCGATTGCCAAGACGATGCCCTAGGCTTTCGTGTTGCCGTTTCCGTTTTGTAATACAAGGTTTTTTGCGGGCAAATATAAGATTTTCTGCCTTGAGTTTATGCAGTTTCTGTGTTTTGAAAGCTTTTTATCAGGAGAAGAGGAAAGCCAATTAGAGATAAAATTGTATTTTGCTAAGCCGTAATTTAACCATCGAATAGATTGAATTAATGATGTTAGAAGATTTAACAATTTGGGTATTCGTTGAAAAAGAAGAACTAGTTGAATTTCCTATCGTTGAAGGTAGGCGTTCAAGCGAAGATATGGGCGGAGGATACGATCAACAACCCAACATCATCTCTGAGAGAATTAACCGTATTCTAAAAAAAGAGCGTATACCACTGGATGCTCAGGCTCTTAAGTCACAGATGAACGGGCTAATGCAAGTCGTGGGGGATTTATTTGCTCAGGCAGAGCAAAGCCGCGAAATGCATTTAGATGAAGTAACTCTTTCTGTTGAGGTCAATGCAGAGGGGCAAATCGGAATTGCTGGCAATGGAGGTAAACTTGGTAACACTGGAGGGATTACAATGAAGTTTACCCGTAGGCCTTAGTAGTTAATCATTAGCTAATATAGGTTGGGTGAAGAGTCCGCACAACTCAACACCCCTGATAGTTTTCTTATCCAACAACCTAACCCTAAGCGCACAAATTCCTTCACCCATCCATGCGCGATCGCCGCACCCAGACTCCAGCGGCCACCTACGCCTTTTGCTACAATTTTAGTCAAATACAGTATTCTCTGAAGGGTTATGTATGCGGTCAATTGAGCAGCTGACTGAAGAAATACTGTCCTTGCCGAGTGCATCGAGAGCACTGCTTGCCGATAAGTTAGTCGAAAGCCTAGAATTTGACACCGACCCAGCTATTCAAGCCGTTTGGGTAACTGAAGCCAAACGACGGAGAGACGAAATCCGAGATGGTTCTGTGCAACCAATTTCAGGTGAAGACGCCCTGGCGCAGGTCAGACGGCTGATTGAACCATGAGATATGTGTTCCACGTAAGTTTCCCTACGGCGTTCTTTACACGGTTGAACAAGACTACATTCTAATTTTGGCGGTTATGCATTGCAGTCGTGAGCCTAGCTACTGGAAACGCCGCCAGTAATTGAAGCTAATAGTTTTGTTACCCAACAACCTACCCTAAGCACACAAATTCCTTCACCCCATCTACGCGCGATCGCCGCGCTGCTCCTCAAAGGTATTAGCTGCCAAATTTTCACCTAATCTGCCATAAGAAGTACCAAACCGAGAGCTTGCCGCCAACAACAAGTTAGCTGGCTCAGTACTCAGTAATTGTTTATCCTAAAACTAGAAGATGCACACCATCCTCGAGGTACTGGATGCACATAATCCTTGGCGGTACTGGCAACGTTGGTTCAGCCGTAGCACGGGCACTCCTCAACCGTCGTGAACCCGTTCTTATTGTCACTCGCAATCCCTCAAAAGCCGAGGCATTGCGCCGAGACGGAGCCGACATTGCAGTGGCCGATGTGCACGATGTAGAAACGCTGCGGGCTATCTTTCGTCAAGGTCAGCGGTTGTTTTTACTCAATCCGCCCGCCGCTCCTTCCCGTGATGTAGCTGCTGAAGAGCGACGCAGTTTAGCCGCCATTTTGAGCGCGATCGATGGCTCAGGTTTGCAAAAAATTGTAGCCGAATCAACCTATGGAGCCCAACCTGGAGAGCGCATAGGCGACTTAGGTGTGCTCTATGAAATGGAGCAGGCACTAGCCACCCAACCCATTCCCACAGCGATTATTCGAGCCGCTTACTACATGAGCAACTGGTGCGCATCTCTACAATCAGCGCGCGAACAGGGAATCGTGCAGATGCTTTATCCAGCAGATTTCAAATTGCCGATGGTTGCTCCATCAGATATCGGTGCGATCGCGGCTCGTCTCATGACCGAACCAATCGAGCAAACCGGGCTGCATTATGTCGAAGGTCCCGATCGCTATTCGTCCCAAGATGTAGCCGCTGCATTTGCGACAGCGCTAGGTCGTCCCGTTTCTGCTGAATCCATTCCTCGCGACCAATGGTTGGTAATGTTCAAAAGCATAAACTTCTCAAACGAGGCCGCTGAATCTTTCGCTAATATGACAGCAGCAACACTCGATGAAACATTCCCAGATGTAGACTCTGTCGAACGAGGGCCGACCTCACTGCGCCACTATCTCTCGCGAGTGGTGCAATCAAGCGATTGTAAATAAGATCATTGAAAGTCTGTATCCAAACGCTAGTCAGCTAACAACTATATTGCAGTTATTGCATGAAACAGATCAATTTTCTTTAGTTGCTCTAGGTTGGGTGAAACGCTGCGCAACCCCAACTCCCCTGATAGTTGTCCTACCAAATAATCTACCCTAAGCGCACAAATTTCTTTATCTATCCTTTCTCCTCAGGGAGACGCTGAGTGCAAAGCACAGGCTGCGCGAACGCAAACGCTAGCTCAACCCAATCTACGAGATCCACCCATTCACCCCTTACCCCTACCGATCCTAACTAGGGGCAGGCACCCCATAGAGTTCTTCAATCAGCGCCAAATCCCAGTAAGAGGCCTCGATCTTGTGGCCATCGAGGTCGCGCACAAAGCAGCCGTAGTAGGGCTCACCGTAGTCGGGTCGGGGGCCAGGGGGGCCGTCGTCCTGAGCTCCGGCGGCGATCGCCGCCTCGTAGAAGGCATGCACCGACTCTTTAGTAGGGGCGACAAACCCAATGTGGGTGCCGTTGCCCACGGTGGCGGTCTGGTTGTCGTGGGGCAACCCAATCCAGAATTCGGGATAGACCTTGCCGTAGGCCACCACCCCAGGGTGCTCCACAATGCGCTTACAGCCCAGGGTGGGCAAAACGCGATCGTAAAAGGCTACGGCCTTGTCAAAATCGTTAGTGCCCAGGGAAATGTGGGACAGAATGCTCGGGTTATCGGTCGCCATAGGAAAACCTTAGAGTTCTGCGGGAGCAAATCACCATAATAGTTCAGACATACTAACCTCTCTTCAGAGTTAATTAACGTTGAAGATTTAGTCGGGGCCGCGATCGCAGATAGCATCGTACCCCTGCCCCACAAACTGAATAAGGCAAAAGCCATTGCCGAAGGGATCGGCCATGAGCGCAATCTTGCCCCAGGCGGTCTGCTGAATAGGCGACTCCTGCACCGCTCCCGCCGCAACGGCGCGATTCGTTACCGCTTCAATGTTGTCTACAACAAAATCCAGGTGTACAGGAGTCCAGTGGCGGTCAAATCGGCGCTGCTCGGCGGTCTGCGGCGATATCTGAGAGCCCGCTTCTTTTTGCAGCAGATAAATGCTTGAGGTAGCGCCCACCAGCTCAACGATGGTGTCGCCCAAGCGGCGACCCGGCTTGAGGTCAAAGGTATCGCCGTAGAACCGTTTCGCAACAGCCAGATCGCCTACGTCTATGTTGATCAAAACTTCCATAGCTGGATAATCCTTACTTGAGCAAAATGCGTCCCGTAGGCGGTGAGCCTTGGGATAGGACAACTTAGAAGCTTAGCCAAGCCCTTCCCGCAGCATGGTCAACGACCGATGCAGGTTGCTCTGGGCTTGGCACTCTAACCGTTCCCGAAAAAATTCAGCAGTAAAGATTGAGGGTCGATTTAGCAAGCTCTGAAGAATTTCAGCCCGCTTTTGGCGAAACCTATCCTCAGGTACCCAGTCGTACTCCTGCCGAATTTGAGCTTCATACTGGGTAAAGCGATCTACCCCTACCCCCAGAATGGCCAGATCAATATCCACGACGAAGCTCATATCTATGGTGCTTGGCGCTGCCTCGTGCTGCGTGACCAAAATCATGGTTTGGACAGATTGCTGAAGTAAACATCCCCCGCCCACGCTCTCAATTACCTGCGCTGCTAGCTCAGCACTGCGCGCTTCGTTGTCTGCCCCTCGGGTATCGTAAACGGCATCGTGGAACCAGAGAGCCAACTCCACGGCTGCTGGGTTTTCGGCCAGATCGTAGGCCCGGTCAAACCACTTAAAGCATTCGCCTAGGTGTTGCAGGGTATGGTAAGCCCGGTGAGGCTCGGTGTAGCGATCGCACAAATCCCAAAACACCTGCGGTTCAGGCTCTGGCAAGTTGAGCCTGCGCCACATCACAGACCAACGCTCTTGCAAATTTCCTGGCTTTTGTAAGCCCAGGTTTAGCGAATCTGTTGCCATGGGAGTTTTGAGATCTTCTTGATGTCTCAACCACCATAACTACGACTACAGCGAAGGGGGCGATCGCAGCTAGCCGCGATCGCCCCCTTCGTCATCGAGCCTAGATTAACTCAGTTCTAGCGCTTTTCAGTGCCTTGGTTAGGCGCACCCTCTGGGCCAGTAGCACTGCTGCCGCTTTCGGGCTTGGCATCTTCTTTAGCGTTGCTGGCTTCGTACATGCCGGTGTGGCGCTGGGTCTCATCAATGGGGGTGTTATACCCATCGCTAGACTCAGTAGTTGTAGTCTGCTGGTCGTTTTCGGTATTAGCCATGGTGGCGGTCTCCCAATGAGGTTATGCATGCATAGTAGTCAGTTCAGCCCCTCAAGCTGATCTCCCCAAGGATAGGGGTGGAGCAACCCATTAGAGAGAGATCAGGCGGCGCTGTGTCTCTACAACCAGATCAAATTCTTTCAGCGGACAAGGCTACGTGGGTTTCACAAACCGGGTTGGCACAAACTCGCCCCTGTCGATCGCCCCCAGCAGCGCCAGGGATAATCTCAGGGCTTCGGTGCGGGTGTCAACTCGGTGGGCGGCGGGCACAGACTGAAGCGCCCCAAGTTTTTGCAATCGGCTCAGAGTTTTACCCCGCGCCCCCACCAAAAATACTGGCCGTCCGGCGTATCGGGCATTCTCAATGGCGCTTTCCAGAGCTAAAGCCGCTGTCACGCCCAGGTGAGGCACATCCTGTAAGTCGAGAATTAGCACATCGTGGTTGGCCATGGTCATCTGCTCTTGGGAAATGGCCCGCGCCACGCCAAAAATCATCGGGCCGCTGAGGTGAAAGACTAAAATTCTCCCCTTAGCCCGGTCCATCAGCTCTTGATCTTCGGGGGTCATGGCCAGGTCGTCGTCAAAATCGGTAATGGTCTTCACATCAGACTGAAGCTTGCTGAGGCGATCGATGGTGAGAAGATTGGCAATAAACACACCAACCCCCACCGCCACAATCAAATCCACAAATACCGTGAGAAACATCACGCCATACATGATGGCCGTTCCCTTCCACGAGACCTGGTGGGCTCGCTTTAGAAAGCTCCAGTCCAAAATATCGAAGCCGACTTTAACCGCGATCGCCGCCAGCACCACTAGAGGAATAACGTTGGTCAAGGGCGCGGCCCACAGCACCACCACCAGCAAAATGCCCGCGCGCACTATGCCCGACAGTGCCGTTTTGCCTCCAGCCTGAATGTTGACCACCGTGCCCATGGTGGCTCCGGCCCCAGGCATGCCACCGAATAAACCCGACACCATGTTGCCGATGCCCTGGCCGATCAGCTCTTTGTTAGAGTCGTGCTGGGTGCGGGTAATGCTGTCGGCAATCATGGCTGTCAGCAGCGTGTCAATACAGCCCAGCATGCCGAGCACCAGACCATTTACCAGCATGGTTTGCACCTGACTGGGCTGAAAGGTAGGCCACCGCAGACTCGGCAACCCGGTGGGAATTTCGCCAATCAGCCGCAGCCCCGCATTGGGAAACAGCACCAGCGCTAGCAGCGTACCGCCGACTAGAACCAACAGTTGAGGCGGCACCCAGCGTTTAGACCGCTTGGGCACAAGAAACAGCACCGCCAGGGCAAACACCCCCAGCGCCACCTCGGTTGGGTTGAGGGTACTCACCATCTCAGGCAGGTTAGCCAGGGTACTGACCACGCCGCCCTTGGGGGTGGCATGGCCCAGCAACGGCCCCAGTTGCAGAATGATCAGAAGAATGCCGATCCCCGACATAAAGCCGGAGATAACGGTGTAAGGCATGATTGTGATGTAGCGGCCCAGTTTGAGAAAACCAAACAATATTTGGAATGCTCCGGCCAGCATCACTACGGTAAAGGCCATGGCCATGCCGTTTTCGGGGTCAGCGGCGATGAGCTGAGCAATGACGGCGGTAAACACTACGGTCACTGGCCCGGTGGGTTCTGATATGAGCGTTGGCGTGCCCCCAAACAGCGCCGCAAAGAAGCCCACTATAACGGCCCCGTATAGACCCGAGGCCGCCCCAGCCCCCGAGGCCACCCCAAAAGCCAGGGCTAGCGGCAGGGCAATCACCGCAGCGGTGACGCCCCCAAAAATATCTCCCCGCACATTGCGAAAGTGGATCGGGTTTGTGATGCCCATCGCCAGCACCTGAATCCTTATTGAAGATGGTTAGCGGCTTGTTAACGACAGCAAGAGCCAGGGAATCGACGCGTTGACCATCCGTCAACTCCCTGGCTCTCAATACTACAGTTGGCGATGTGTCCTGATCTAGGCTTCAGCAACCACCACTTTTTTGCGGGGGAAAAAGTGCTTGAGCTGGACAGTCACCAAGGCAGTAATCAGGGTGCCAGCGGCGATCGCCACAATATAGAGCCCCACATTCTCCACCGCGTTCGGAATCGCCAGCACAAAAATGCCGCCGTGGGGGGCTCGCAGAGTGCAGCCAAAGGCCATCGACAGCGCCCCAGTCACCGCCGACCCGGCAATGCAGGCGGGCAAAATTCGCAGCGGGTCATTGGCCGCAAAGGGAATTGCCCCCTCGGTAATAAAGGAGATACCCAGCACCGAGGCCACCTTGCCCGCCTCCTGCTCCGCCTGGTTAAAGTGCTTTTTAGAGACAAAGGTGGCTATGGCCAATCCCAAAGGAGGCGTCATGCCCGCCGCCATCACCGCCGCCATCGGCGCGTAGATGTTGGTGGCCAGTAGCCCCACCGCGAAGGTGTAGGCCGCCTTGTTCACCGGGCCGCCCATGTCCACCGCCATCATGGCTCCTAAAATCAGCCCGAGCAGCACGGCGTTGGTGCCGCTCAGCCCTTCCAGGTAGGTGGTCATGCCATCCATAATGAACCGCACTGGTGCACCAAAGACGTAGACCAGCAGCAGCCCCACCACCAGCGTCGCCAGCAGGGGGATCACCAACACCGGCTTCAGCCCCTCAAAGTTAGTGGGCAGGTTGACCTTGTCGCGCACAAACTTGGCTACATAACCCGCGAGAAAGCCCGCGAGAATGCCGCCGAGGAAGCCCATGCCCAGGTTGGCGGCCAGCATGCCGCCGATTAAACCGGGGGCAATACCGGGGCGATCGGCAATGGAAAAGGCTATAAAGCCCGACAGCACTGGCACAATTAGCGCAAAGGCCGCACCGCCGCCAATCTGCATCAGTGCATCTCCAAAGGTACCCTCTTCCGGGTTAATGCCAAACACAAAAGAAAGCGCGATGATCAGGCCGCCCGCCACAATCACCGGCAGCATATAGCTGACCCCGGTCAGCAGGTGCTTATAGGGGCCAGAGCGACTTGCGGAGCGCTCGGCCTTGGCTCGGTTGACTTCGTCCACATAGCTGCCCGAGCCGCCGCTGCCGCCGCCCCCGGCCACAGGCGCATCCATTGCCGCCGTCACGACGTCGGCCCCATTGTGAATCGCTGCTTTAGTCGAGGTTTCGTACAATCGCTTGCCGCCAAAGCGTGACAGGTCTACGTGGGTATCGGCAGCTACGATCACCGCATCGGCGCGGGCAATTTCCTCATCGGTGAGGGCATTTTGCGAACCAACGGAACCCTGGGTTTCGACCTTGATGTCGTGGCCTAGCTTGAGGGCTCCCTGCTTGAGGGCTTCGGCGGCCATAAAGGTGTGGGCAATGCCCGTGGGGCAGGAGGTAATGCCTACAAAGAATTTGCTAGCTGGGGCGGCGATGGGGAGGGCTACGGCTCCCGCCCCACCCCCACGATCCCCTGGCAGGGGATCGTGGGGGTGGGGCGTGGTCTTGATTGCCCCCAGACTGGGGACGTGCCCCACCAGGGCCACAGCGCTTTGAACCACCATTTCGGTGTTGCGAATGGCTTCGCTGGTAGAGACGGCGTAGACGGGTTTGTTGTGGAAGCGATCGCGCTCCACCGGCCCATCCGCCCCCACAATCACCACGTCGGCTTGCTGAATGTCATCGGGGCTGAGGGCCGTAACGACAGCGCCCCCCTGGGCCTCGGTCACAATCTCGTGGCCCATCGCCTGGGCGGTGCGCCTGAGGGCCTCTGCCGCCATCTGGGTATGGGCCTCGCCAGCGGCACTGGCGGTAACGGCAACAATTTTGGTCATGGGCTTGTTTGGGTAGAAGGGTTAAAAGTGAATGGGTAAGGGGTAAGGAGGCGTAGGGTGCATTCGCGGCCAGTTAATCCAGGCGTTCGTCAGGCCAATTTCGAGCTGCAATGCAACAATTAACGCCATCCTTGGAATGCTGACGGCTTGTGGCACGGTCTACAAACGGTGCATTGCTTCGCGAATGCACCCTACGGGGATCAACTCACCTCCTGCACGGTGACTAGGTGCCGCATGGCGTGAATCTGTTCCATGGGTGGCAGTCGCGGGCCGATCTGGCCCAGCGCCCCCATCGAAAAAGCCGTGGCCAGAGTCGCACAGGCCCGCAGCGATTCGCCGCCCAGCAACCCCGCCACCGTGCCCGCCACCATGGCATCGCCCGCGCCGACAGTGCTTTTGATCTCAACTACTGGGGGCTGGGCGTGGAAGGCCTGGGTGCGATCGATAAACAATGCCCCATCCCCCCCCATCGACACCACCACATAGCGAATGCCCGATTCAATCAGCTCACGGGCAGCGGCCACGATCGCACCATGACTCTCCAGGCGGGTGTTCAGCACCTCCTCCAGTTCCACCCGGTTGGGCTTGATCAAATCGGGCTTGGCGGGCAGGCCAAAGCGCAGGGCGTCGCCGCTGGTGTCGAGAATTACGGTTTTGCCCTGGGCCTTAAGGGGACCGATCAGTTCGTCATAGATGTCGTTGGACAGGCCTGCGGGCACGCTGCCCGAAAAGACAAACCAGTCGCAGCTCCCGGTCAGGGCATGCACCACATTCCGCAGGCCATCGACATCCTGGTGGGTGGGCGATTGGCCGGGATAGTTGATGTCGGTGACTTGCCCCTGGGCCTCATCCACAATCTTGATGTTGACGCGGGTTTCACCGGGCAGATTGACGAAGTGGTCGTCAATGCCCTTTTGATGAAAAAGCGTCTTAAATAGGGCGTTATTCTCCCGCCCTAAAAAACCCGTGACGCTGATCTTGTGGCCTGCTTCAGCCAAGAAGGAAGCCACGTTCACGCCCTTACCGCCCGCGTCGTCTTGCTTCCAATCGACCCGGTTCACCGCATCGACCCGAAAGTTTGGAATCGAGACAGTCTGGTCGATCGCCGGATTCAGCGTCACCGTAGCAATCCGTTGCGCTTTTGGGGGGTGGGTCATAGCGCCCTGACCTCCTCGGCGGTGCGACAGGCGATCGCCTTCTGCGCCAGCCGCTTCATCTGCTTCATCGACGCGCCCCGCAACCGCGCTTTGACCTTCGGAATGCTGGGGATATCCATGCTCAGCTCTTTCACCCCCAGCCCGGCGAGGATCATCGCCCCCTGAGGCTCTCCGGCTAACCCACCACAGACGCCGACCCACTTGCCCGCCAGCTTCGCCCCCTGCACCGTCTGGTAGATCGCCCGCAGCACGGCGGGGTGCAGGGCATCGGCCTGTTTGGCCAGGGTGGGGTGACCCCGATCCATCGCCAGGAGGTACTGGGTGAGGTCGTTGGTGCCCACCGAGAAGAAATCCACCTCCTGGGCAAACTCCGCCGCCATCAGCACGGCGCTGGGCACCTCGACCATCATGCCGATTTCCACCGGAGGGCCGTCGATCGCCGCCCGCACCGACTCCAGCACGGTCTTCGCCACACGAATATCCTCCAGCGTGGCAATCATCGGGAACATGATACGAATGTAACCGCCGCGAGCCGCCCGCAGAATCGCCCGCAGCTGTGTCTCGAACAGATCGGTGCGTTCCAAGCAGAGGCGAATTCCCCGAATGCCGAGAAATGGATTTTCTTCGGCGGGCTGGTTGAGGTAGGGCACGTGCTTGTCACCGCCAATATCCAGCGTGCGCACGATCAACGGCAGACCGTTGAGGGCTTCGGTCATCTGACGCAGCGCGTCGTACTGTTCCTCTTCGCTAGGGGGTGCAGTGCGGTTAAGAAACAGAAATTCTGTGCGCAGCAGCCCCACCCCTTCGCCCCCGGCATTCACAGCCGGGGCGGCTTCCGCTGGCCCGCCGATGTTGGCAACCACCTCAATGCGGTGGCCATCGGTGGTGATGGCAGGCTGGAACCGGGTTTGCTGCTCCACATCGCGCAGCTGGGCGCGCTCCGCCTGGGCCTGCCGCGCCTTCTCCAAATCCGCCTCGGTTGGATTTGCGTAGAGCTGGCCTTTATCGCCGTCGAGAATGGCGATCGCCCCCTCCGGCAGATCGAGAATTCCGGTGCCAGCACCAGCCACAGCGGGAATGTTGAGCGATCGCGCAATAATCGCCGTGTGCGAGGTCGCCCCGCCCGCCGCCGTGCAGAACCCGTGAATTTTGGCTGGGTCTAGCCCCGCCGTATCCGACGGAGCCAGATCGTCAGCAATTAGAATCACGGGATGATCGGGCAGACCCACCCCTGCATCGCCAGCACCCACCAGCCGCGCCAGCACCCGCTGGCCCACGTCGCGCACATCCGCCGCCCGCCCCGATAGCACGGGATCGGCCAGCGCCTCCAGTTCCTTGGCCTTGGCCTCAATCACCTGCTGCCAGGCCCAGGGCGCGCTGTGGTTGGGCGGAATCCGGTTCAACGCCTCCTGCTGTAGCTCAGGATCGGCCAAAAACTCCCGGTGGGCCTGGAAGATTGCGGCTTTAGCCTTGCCAGAACGTTCTTTGATGGTGGTGTAGAGGTCGGTTAAATCAATGTCGGCGAGGGCGATCGCATCCCTTAACCGATCCTGCTCTGCCACCGCATCCATAGCGGTCTCGGCAAACTCTAGTTTCGTATGGCGGAAGCGGTGCAAGGGGGCAATGGCTAACCCTGGGGATGCTGCCACCCCAGCTATAGCAGGGCTCTCCAAGCCCAAGGCAGGCAATTCCAGCGCCGGACTGGTCGCCGCTTCCTCCTCTTCCTCTAGCCCGTCCTCTACTGCCTGCTGCAACGCGTTCAGCGCTTGAGTCGCATCGCTGCCCTTAGCCAGCACCCGCACCACGCCATCGCGCTCAACCCCCAGCTTCAGCAGCGACATCAGGCTTTTGCCGTTAGCCACCTGGTCGCCGTAGCGCACCCGCACCTCGGCACTAAAGGATTTCGCCAAATCGGCAAACACTGTGGCGGGCCGAGCGTGCAGCCCCGTCGGCGCGTCGATGGTGACATCCACAAACTGGTCAAAGCCCTCGGTATCAAGTCCTTTGCTGCTGGGGGAGGACTTGCCGGTGAGGCGATCGCAAATCACCTGCGCGTCCTCGGTCTCCACCAGCGCCTGCACCGCCGCCGGGTCATCCAGCACGTGGGTCAAGTTGGTGAGAATCTGCAAGTGCTCGTCCGACTTCGCCGCAATGCCCACCACCAGCCGCACCACCTCGCCGGGGTTCCACTCTACCCCAGCAGGGATTTGTAGCACCGCAATCCCCGTTGTCACAATCAGGTCGCGCTGGGCGGGCTGCCCGTGGGGAATGGCAATGCTGTTGCCCAGGTAGGTGTTGGCCTGGGTCTCCCGCGCCAGCATGCTAGCAACGTAGCCCGACTGAATGCGACCACTGGCCACCAGCAATTCTCCCGCCTGACGAATCGCATCTTCTTTGCTGCGGGCAGTGGCCTTAAGCCGCACATCCTGCGGTGTTAGGTTAATCATTCAGCGGTCTCTCGTTGGGACAATTAAGCAAACGTAAACGCACAAAACCGGCCCAGAATTCTAATGTTTCCTGGCTAGAACTCGACGATTGTAGGGCGCTTTTTCTATGTCTTAATTGTTCAAGACTGGAGGAAATCTAGGGAGGGTTTGTCATATTTCCTTAGACATCACTTAAAGATTTGTAGCGAACCTGGACGACTAAACTAAATTTACTTTTCGCAACATATTGAAGCAAAACGTTTAGGGTTACTCCCTAGCTTGACGTAATATGCAGGTCTAGAAAACCCCCATGCCCCTGGGGTGATCTTCAAAATGTATCCCTGCATACAGTACACATTCAGAGAGAATTTTATAAGTGAGCTGATTGAAAGTCGCGGTAGAACTGGCTCTTGCTGGGCTGTTTTATCCCATTGAACTGAATCAAGTACATCAAGCGTTAAACTGCGGCCTTACCTATGCAAGACGTACAACTGGAACCAGTACTCACCCTTGAAACAGTGCCTGAAGAGCTTCAGGTCGAGGCAAAGGGGGTTTCTCTGCGAGATGTCACCAAAAGCTACGGCTCGTTCACTGCTGTTCAAAATATTACCCTCGACATTGCCGCCGGGTCATATACCTGTTTATTAGGCCCCAGTGGCTGTGGCAAAACCACCACCATGCGAATGATTGCGGGTCACGAAGATATTTCCAAGGGCGACATCTACATCGGCGAGACGCGCATTAACGACATTCCGGCCACCCAGCGCAACACCGCCATGATGTTTCAAAACTACGCCCTATTCCCCCACAAAACCGTGTGGGATAACGTCGATTTTGGCCTCAAAATGCGCGGCATGACCCAAGCAGATCGGCAGCATCGCGTAGGCGAAATGCTAGAGGTGGTGGGGTTGAGCAGCTTTAGCGATCGCAAACCCGCCCAGCTCAGCGGCGGCCAGCAGCAGCGGGTTGCCCTCGCCCGCGCCCTCGTCACTCGACCCCAGGTGCTGATGCTCGACGAGCCCCTCAGCGCCCTCGACGAATCGCTGCGGGTGAAAACTCGCGGTGAACTTCGCAAGCTCCAGCGTCAGTTCGGCATGACCTTTATTCAAGTCACCCACAACCAGGACGAAGCCTACTCCCTATCCGACCAAATTGTGGTGATGGACGACGGTCGGGTAGACCAGGTCGGCACCCCCGCCGAGATCTTCTCCAAACCTCTGTCAAGATTTGTGGCCCGCTTTACCGGCGACAACAACATCTTCCCAGGCACCGTCACCAGCGCCGTACAAGACACCAATGGCCAGCTCATCCAGCTCGATGTCCCCTCCCTGGGCACCCTGCTGTGCATCGGCGACTACGCCCAGGTGGGTACCGAAGCCGCCTGCTGCATTCGCGCCGATCTCATGCAGATCAAATCCCTCACCGAGGCCGAAACAACCGCCTGCGGCCCAGCCACCAACCGCCTCACCGCTCGCATTACCGCTGTAGAGTTTACCGGCTACGTCACCCGCGTCTCCCTGGTGCTTGAGCGCAGCGGCGTGGAAGTGTTGTACAAAGCCCGTACCCCCGACTGGCTCACCACTACCTTCGAAGAAGGGCAGGTGGTGGTGCTTGACTGGGCCGCCGCCGACTGCGTGTATCTGCCCCACTAGCTCTGGGCAAGGCATCGCCAGCGTTCTCCTCCTACCATTTTCTCAACCATTCGTTGTTACTGAATTGCTAACCATGGGTAAGTTTTCTCGCCGCCAAGTGATTCGCACCAGCCTCGCCGCTGGCGCTTTTCTCACCGCCACCCGCTGCGCCGCCCCCTCCGGCACCCCAAATAACCCGGCCCCCGGCCCCCAGGTCAACACCAACCAAACCAAAGATGTCACCCTGCGGCTGATTGGCACTGGCGTATCGCAAATCAACGACATCCGCGACAAAGCCCAGGAAGACCTAGGCTTTAAGTTCGACATGCGGGCCCTCAGCACCGAAGAAAACAATCAAATCGCCATTACCCAGCCCGGTCAGTACGACATCTTCGACGGCGAATACTTCAGCCTCCCCCTGGTGGTACCCTCCGGCAACCTCCAGCCCATCGACATCAAACGCATCACCAACTACGACAAAATTGTGTCGTTCTTTAGAACTGGCGAGTTCAAAGGCATGCCGGTCGAAACCTCCCAGGGCACTGCTCCCTTCAAGGTGCAGTATCTCACCGGGCCTGACTCCAGCGAGTTTTCGGCTACCCCCACCGACTACGCCACCCTGATTCCCTTCCAGTACAACGCCGACACCCTGGGCTACCGCCCCGACCTGGTAGGCCGCACTATTGAGAGCTGGGGCGAGCTATTTAACGAAGAATTTAAGGGCAAAACCTCCATCCTCGACATTCCGCAAATCGGCATTATGGATGCCGCCATGGTGGCCGAGTCGCTCGGGCTCATGAGCTTTGCCGACAAGGGCAACATGACCAAGGCCGAAATTGACCAGATCATCGAAATTCTCAAAGAGCAAAAGGCCAACGGTCAGTTCCGCGCTTTTTGGAAGACCTTTGACGAGTCGGTCAACCTGATGAGTTCTGGGGAAGTGGTGCTGCAATCGATGTGGTCGCCAGCGGTGACGGCGGTGCAGTCCCAGGGCATTGAGTGCATCTACGCCCCCCTCAAGGAAGGCTATCGGGGCTGGGGCGGCGGCATTGGCCTCTCCAAAAACCTAGAGGGGGTCAACCTCGATGCCGCCTACGAGTACATCAACTGGATGCTCGACGGCTGGGTAGGCGCATTCCTTGGGCGGCAGGGCTACTACAGCGCCGCCCCCGAGACCGCCCGCAAGTTTATGTCTACCTCCGAGTGGGATTTTTGGTACGAGGGCAAGCCCGCCGCCGAAGACATCGTTGACCCCTTCGGCAAAACCCTGGCCAAGTCTGGCGTCAGTCGCGATGGCGGCTCCTTCGACGAGCGCTTTGGCAACATCGTCTGCTGGAACTCGACTATGGAAGAAAACACCTACCTCGTGCAGAAGTGGAACGAGTTTATTGCGTCGTAGATTCCGATCCCCCGGTTTCTTGATGCCGTGCGGCTCCCTCACCCTAAATCCCTCTCCCTAGGGGAGAGGGACTTTGAAGCGTTCCGGCTCCCCTCTCCCTGAGGGAGAGGGGCTGGGGGTCAGGGCCACAACCGAGGCAAGAACAAATAACCTTGGAATAACCTCCCATGTCTGAAACCTGGAAAAGCCTGAAGCCCTACGCGCTGATCACACCGCAGACCTTGGTCTTTCTAATGTTTTTGGTGTTTCCCATTCTGATGATTGGGGTAGTGAGCTTTTGGGAATTTAACGGCTACTCGATGACTCCGGCCTTTACCCTCGATAACTATCGAGGCATTTTGACCGATGTCACCTTTAAGACCTACCTGAATACCTTTAAATTCTTAGCTTTAACATGGCTGGCGACGCTGCTAATTGGCTACCCGGTGGCCTATTTTTTGGCGTTCCATGTACCGAAGCTGGAGTGGCAAATTCTGCTGTTTCTGGTCTGTACCATTCCCTTTTGGACATCGAATATTATCCGCATGATCTCCTGGGTGCCGCTGCTGGGGCGAGAGGGATTGGTTAACCAGGGACTCATGGGCGTTGGTCTGATCCAGGAGCCGCTACAGTTTTTGCTCTTCTCCGACTTCGCGGTGGTGCTGGGGATGGTGCACCTGTACATCATCTTTATGATTGCGCCAATTTTTAATAGCCTGATGCGGATCGAACGCTCCCTAGTGACCGCTGCCGAAGACCTTGGCGCGTCTGGTCTGCAAGTCTTTAAGGAAGTGATCTTGCCGCTGTCGGCTCCAGGTATTGCGATCGGTTCTATTTTTATCGTCACGCTGATCATGGGCGAGTTTGTGACGGTGCGGCTAATGGGTGGGGGACAATCAGCCTCCGTTGGCAAGCTAATTCAGACCCAGATTGGCAGTTTACAGTATCCCTTAGCGGCAGCGAATGCGATCGTGCTGCTGGCCGTGACGATGCTGATTATCGTTTCGATTCTACGAGTGCTAGATATTCGTAAGGAGTTGTAAGGATAGGCGATTTTGCTGCCGAGCAGAGTCGTTACTAAAGTAGCTCACTGAGGCAAAGCCTACGAAATTTCTCCTATCTAAAGTCAGTTCTAAAGTCAGTCTTTTTTGGGAAGTCTTTCTGAATTAGCTGTGTTCTTCAAGCGCAATCCACGGGAAACCCTACAGTCACCCCCCAGCCATTACCTATGCAAAAACGCTCACTGACCTATTACCTACTGCTGGCGTTCTTCTGTCTGTTCGTGCTGTTTCTCTACGGCCCGATGATCACCATTTTTATGCTGTCCATGCAGGGGCCAGAGGGCGGGTTGACCTTTCCGATGCGAGGCTTTAGCTTTTATTGGCTGGGGCAGGTATTTCAAGAGCAGCGAGTGGGCAATTTTATTGAGCCGTTTGTGCGATCGCTCATCCTTGGCATTGCCGTCATGGCCATTACGATTACGGCTTCGGTGCTTGCCAGCATGGGCTTTCGCCAGCGGTTCAAGGGATCCACGGTGATTTTCTACATGACCATCGCCAGTCTGATCGTGCCGAGCATCCTGGTTTCGTTGGGTATTGGCGTAGTGTTTCAGGTGATGGGCTGGCCCACTAACTGGTTTACCTCCGGCCTAGGGGCTCACCTAACCTGGACTTTGCCCATCGCATTTTTGATTATGCTAGGCATCTTCAACCGCTTTAACCCCTCCTACGAAGAGGCCGCTCGTGACCTGGGGGCCACCGATTCAAAAACCTTTTGGGAAATTGTAATGCCGCTGATTGCCCCCAGCTTACTGGGGGTAGGGCTGCTCACCTTCACCCTCTCCTACGACGAATTTACCCGCACGTCGCTGGTGTCAGGCCAGAGCAACACGCTGCCGCTGGAAATCTTTGGTATGACCACCAACGTTACGTCGCCCGCCCTCTACGCCCTGGGCACGTTGACGACCATTTTCTCGGCGTCGCTGATTTTAATTGCCTTCTTTGCCTACAACGCTGTGGTCAAGCGGCAGCGGGGTAAGGCATAAGGAAATTTGGGAATTGGGATTTTAGATTTTGGCGGAATGATTGGCAATGCCTGGGACGTCGAAATCCGGTAGCCCCTCCAAAATCTTAAAAATGTTTCCCCATTGCCTCATCTCCTAGCCCATGCTTCTACGATGGGCCAATGGACAAAGACACGTTTTTGAGTCTGCTGCGGCAGCACCGGGCGATCGCCGTTATCCGCGCCCCTGATCTCAATCGGGGGCTGGCCATGGCAGAAGCCGCCGCCGCCGGCGGTATTCACCTAATCGAGATTACCTGGAATAGCTTTCATCCTGGGGATTTGGTCAGCAAGCTCAGACACCGACTACCCCACTGCACCATCGGCATTGGCACAGCCCTATCTAAAGCCGATCTGAAAGCCGCTGCGAGCGCTGGGGCGCAGTTTTGCTTTTGCCCCCATACCGATCTGACAATCACTGGGCTGGCCCAAGAGATGGAAATTCCTATTGTGCCAGGTGCTCTAACGCCTAACGAAGTTGTTACCGCCTGGCACGCCAGAGCAACAGCCGTTAAGGTGTTTCCAGTTAACGCCGTGGGTGGAGCCAGCTATATCCGTAGCTTACAGGGGCCGCTACCTCACATTCCGCTGATCCCTACCGGTGGGATAACCGTTGAGAATGCCGGGGATATGCTGAAGGCGGGGGCGATCGCCGTTGGCCTCTCCACCAGCCTATTCCCCAAAACCGCCGTAGCTGAGCAAAACTGGGCCACCATTACAACTCTGGCGGCCCAGTTGGTAGAGACCCTGGCCAGTACAGACTCCTCGCGCTAACTGCCCAGTTTAAAGGCCTCCACGCTCAGGGCGTAGATCGCCCCAATCTTAAAACTGTTGATGCAGTCTAGCCAAACCGGTTTTGGCACCGTTTTTACCAGGGCTGGGTCGCGCCAGCGACGGCTATACACCAGCCAGCTGATCAGCTCTGCCCCCAGTACTAAAAACGCTGAGACAACTGTATCTTGGGTGGCGGCCTGGCCTGCAATTGACGCCAAAGACACCGCAAAAAAGTAGCCTAGCAGCAGGCTAATCAACACCAGCGAAACCCGCCGCCAGGGGTTAATCAACCACAGACTCAGCTGATCGCCCAGATCGTCAACAAGGGTACTTAAACGGGTGCGCTGCATGGGTTAACCCCTCAAAATGCCTCTGTAATCTCTAAACCGTGGGTCGATAACGGTTCGCTATGCCGCCAAGCGTTAAAACTCAGCTCGACAGGCGGGATGAAGTCCGCCCTGACGACAGACATACTCTAGCTGCTCGCCCTCTAGGTTCAGCGTCTTGGAAAAGTCTACTCCCTCTAGCACTGCGGTGGTCTCTGGCGCAGCGATCGCCGTCACAAAAGCATCATTGGGCGATCGCTCTGCCGTAAAAAACCGCGCTCCAGCTAGATTTACCTCAGCCAAATTCGCCCTTGCCAATACGGTTCCCTCCAGGTTGGCCCCCTCCAGGTTGGCCCCCTCCAGATTGGCATGGGTCAAATTAGCCCCTTGTAACCCACCATTACTTAGGTTAGCCTGCCGCAGGTTAGCGGCCGTCAAATCCGCCTCTTTCAAGTTGGCGTCAGTCAAATCCGCCTGGGTCAGATTTGCAGAGACCAGAGTCGCCCCTGCCAAGTAAGCCTGCCGCAGACGAGCGTTGACTAGTGTAGCCTGGCTCAGGTTGGCATCAGTCAGGTCGGCCCCTACCAAGCTGGTGCCGTTAAAGTTGCCATGGCTCACGTCTGCAGCAATCAACCAAGCGCTGCTGGCGTTGGCTCCAGAAAAATCGGCGTAGGCCGCTAGAGAATTGCTCAGGTTGGCCCGCAGCAAACTCGTGTTCCGAAAAACGGCGTGGCGGAGGTGGGCCGCTACAAAACTTGTCTCCGTTAGATCTGATCCACTAAAGTCAGTAATCCAATCGTCAAAGGTATCCGGACGGCCATCGGCACCGGGATCAAAAAATTTGGCCTTGCGAAACCGCGCCCCAAAAAGCATCCCATTGCGCCAGACAATGCCCGCTAGATGCTGCTGCTCTAGCATCAGAGTAAAGGCATCAGGACTTTCGATCACATAGCCCAAATTGGTACCGCTCAGGTCAACCTGGTTAAGGTTACCGCTGTGCAGCACTAAGATTTTATTCAGGGTACGCTTTACCGTGCGCTGCCGCAGCTGCGGAATCAATCGTTGCTCTGGAGGCAGAGCTATCAGATCGTTAGCCAGAGCCAGATTGAGTTGCTGCAAGTGAAGAACAGCCGGTGGCCCAAGGGTGACTAGGGCCTGCTGTAAGGTGTTGAGCAGGTCAGGGTCACCGCTCTGAGCCAGCATGTCTACCAGTAGTGGTATGGCGCGAGCATCTTGGCTGCTAGCTAAAGCCAAAGCGGCCGCTTGGCGATCGCTAAACGACGTGGCATTGCGGCTAAGATTTTCCACCAAGGCCAAAAACAGCGCATCCTTTTCTTGCCCCACGGGCGGCAGTCGTCGATCTAGCCACAGGCCCCCCAGCAAAGCTACTCCGGCCAAGGCCCATAGAACAGGCAAATGCCGCCGCCAGCCCTGCGGCCCCAGCACCGCCGCCGCCTCGGCTGGGGAGAGCACAATGGCAGTCAGGCCACCATACTCTTCCGTCGTCAACCCCTCTAGCGGTGTCGCCAGCAATGCAGAATCCCCTTCTCTAAAAGAAGGATGGCTATGACCATCAGCCCCAGGCAGATACCGAATCGGTACCTGCCCTCCCCGCAACAGCACAACCCGAGTTCCCGCTAAAGAATCGTACCAGGTCAACCGCGAACGGCTAGTCTGCCCGATGGCCCCTGCCCCCAACCCACAGGCGATCGCCAGCCCCCCTAACCACGGCAAACTGGGAAACGCTCCGCTGCCGAGCCATAGGCCATAGGCCGCTACCACGGGCACACCCCAACGCCCCACTTCCCGTACCAGGGTTGTCTGGATGCCGGGCACCGATCGGTCGATCGCCACGACTTGCAACCCCAGCCAAGCCTTCGGCCAGGTTTTACCCCGGCTAGCCAGGCTGTACAGCTGGCTAGCGACCAAGGCTGTTGGCAGCACCAGGGTACTAAACCACAGTACATTTGTCAGAAGAGGCACATCGGTAACTAGCCGCTGACGCGATAGGCCCAATGGGCGAGCAAGCGCCCTCTGAACCCCAGCCACTGCGGGGGTTAAAGGCACTACGGCCGTAGCAGAAGATCGCCGTACCACCTCTCCCAATCCCCAGGGTAGCGCCACAGTACTCACCAGCAGCCCAACTTCTAGCCCCCAAGCCGCTAAACGTCTCAGGGATAAACTGCGAACTGCCGACAGCTGTTCCCGCCCCCGCGCAGCAGCGACCTGGGCTGAAATCGGCTGAGAACGAGAGGTCGGTGCCATAGAGAACCCGAAACGATCCGGAGTCTGAACTTACCGGGGTTACCGAGCGATCGCCGCCAGATCAGCTGACCCCAATTTTTCAGCATAATTGCCTCTCATAATAGCGAAGGCCTCTCATTCCGGCGGCTTTTGGCCCCAATATCCCCCAGTATTTCAAATATTCATATAGAACCTAGGCACCTTGAAATCTGGCACATTTACTGTCACACCCTCCTGTATCTCTGGATACTATAGAGACATAGGAAAAACGCTCCTAAATGAGCAGGACACGCCATGAAAACTTTGATTAAATTCCTCAATCTGCCCGCCGCCGCCCTCACTTTGGCTCTGGGCACAGGTGTGGCCTCAGCTCAGCCCGTCGCCCAAACCCCTCTCACCCAGCCTGTGCAAGCCAACGGTTCTGTTAATCCTAGCCGTCCTTCCAACTGTGGCGTTCTAGGTGATGGCGCAGTTCAGATCTTGCAGGTCAATCAAGATTTTGCCGCCGTTGACATTGCTGTCAGCGGCACCAGTGGCCTTACCTTGCTCATTCAAGGCAGCAACGGCTTTAGCGAATGCCACACTGGCGGTGGTGGAGCTATCAATGCCCCAGGGTTGCTAAATCAAGGCACCTACTCTTTTTTCATTGGCAACAGCAGCCCGACTCCCACTAGCTACAACCTCACCATCCGCGAAAACTAACAAACCGCACTGTACATGCTATAAAAGCCTTACCCCAAGTTAATCTCCATTGACTTGGGGTAAGGCTTTTATAGCTATAGGTTAAATCCCATCTAAAGATAAAGAAACTGCCTTTTCCAACCTGTCTCTATAGTTCTGAGATTTAAGCAAATGACCTAATGAGAATAATTCAAGCCAACGCAATCAATACCTTCTCCGATTGCCCGTAGACATGGAAAAAAAACAACCCTCTCGACCTTAGGGGGTCGAGAGGGTTGTTAAAGAGGAACCTGGCATCGAGCTATTTTGACAAGGGGCAACCCCCTCACTATCTTCGCCGCA
>JAHHIH010000019.1 GCA_019358835.1 Tildeniella torsiva UHER 1998/13D | reverse complement strand
GCCCAAGCAGCGATGGCAGACCTGGAAAAGCAGTTCCGTCGTTTACCAGGGTTAGAAAAGTGGTTCGTCGAAATCACCCCACAGCCTGCCTAGTAAATGGATACTTTATTTGCTGGAGCACTCTTAGTCTGCTTGCACTCTTTGTAAGCGCACCAGTAGAAAGAGATCAAATGCCTTTTTTCGGGAGGTGGTCGAATGGAGTCATGCCCCTAAGCGCGCTTGGATCGTCGCTAGAACCGACTCACTCAGGGCCTCATAGTCGTAGCCGCCCTCAAGACCAAATAGAATCTTGTCGGTGATGGTCAGGCACTGACGGGTAAAGCTGCCAAAGTCTTGGGGTTGTAGGTTGACGCTAGCCAGCGGGTCGGCGGCGGTGGCATCGTACCCGGCGCTAATGATGAGTAAATCGGGATAGAAGGCTTCGAGGAAGGGAATCACCTTTTGCTCAAACTGCACCTGGTAATCGTCGCTGGCGCTGCCTGGGGACATGGGCAAGTTCAGCACGTTGCCGTGGCGACCGGTTTCGCTGCTGCGGCCAGTGCCAGGATAGGCGGGCGTTTGGTGTAGAGAACAGTAGGCAATCGCCCCATTCTCCTCCACCAGGGCTTGCGTTCCATTGCCGTGGTGGACATCCCAGTCGAGAATGGCGACGCGGTTGATACTGGATTTTTCTAGGGCGTAGTGGGCAGCGATCGCAGCATTGGCAAATAGACAAAAGCCCATGCCGCGATCGCGCACCGCGTGATGCCCCGGTGGCCGCGCCAGCACAAACGCCGAATGGCCCGTTTCTAGAACGTAGTCTACGCCATCGAGCCAGGCGCTCACCGCTAGCCGCGCCACAGCGTAGCTGGCCTCAGATACCACAGTATCGCCGTCGATGTGGCCGCCGCCACTGTGGGCAATCTCCCTGAGCGCGGTGACATAGCGAGGGTTGTGGATCTGGGCGATCAAGTTATCTACATCCTCCCGCTGCGCTACCGAAGTTGGTTCGCGCCAGTCAAGGTGAGTGGTCCAGGGAGCCTTCTCTAGCGCGGCCACAATCGCCGTCAATCGACCCGCATTTTCGGGGTGAAAACTGCCCGTATCGTGGGTCAAAAATGCGGGCGAATAGATGATGGCAAAATCGGCCAGGGTGAGAGGAGGGTGCACGGCAAACTCAGGGGTAGTGAACTACTACAAATTAAGGATTCAATCGGGGCGGCAAAACGTCGCTAAATCAGGCCTCGCGTGCCCCTAGATCTACCATAGCGCCCGCTGATTTGAACGAGGGAATTTGTGCTAAAATATATCTCAGATGAGTCCGCAAAAACATACTGATTAAGCGCTATTCAGCACCGCTCGGTGCGAGGGTCTGACTAGCGCTTTGTTGTTCGCAAATTCGGAGCTTTTTAGCCTATGGCAACCCCAGAAGAGCGCATCGTCCCTACCGATCTGCGCGTTGAAATGCAAAGCTCTTACCTGGAATACGCCATGAGCGTGATCGTGGGTCGGGCGCTGCCAGACGCCAGGGACGGGCTCAAGCCGGTGCATCGCCGCATTCTCTATGCCATGCACGAGCTGGGTTTAGCTGCCGATCGCCCCTTTCGCAAGTGCGCCCGTGTGGTGGGTGAAGTGCTGGGTAAGTACCACCCCCACGGCGACACGGCGGTGTACGACGCCCTGGTGCGCATGGCCCAGGACTTCTCCATGCGGGTGCCGTTGATCAACGGTCACGGCAACTTTGGCTCCATTGACAACGACCCCCCGGCGGCGATGCGATACACCGAGTGTCGCCTGCAATCGCTGACCAGCGACTCGCTGCTGCAAGACATCGAGTCGGATACGGTCGATTTTGCTGACAACTTTGACGGCTCCCAGCAGGAGCCGGTGGTGATGCCCTCGCGGTTGCCCCAGCTGTTGCTCAACGGCTCCTCGGGCATTGCCGTGGGCATGGCCACCAACATTCCCCCCCACAATCCAGGGGAACTGATCGACGGCGTGATCGCGCTGATCAACAACCCCGACATCTCCACCGCCGAGCTGATGGAGATCATCCCCGGCCCCGACTTCCCCACGGGCGGGCAGATTCTGGGTCGCAGCGGCATTCGCGATGCCTACATGACCGGACGCGGCTCGGTCACCATGCGCGGCGTGGCCAGTATGGAAACCATTGAGCACCGGGGTCGGCCCGATCGCGAAGCCATCATCATCACCGAGCTGCCCTACCAGACCAACAAGGCGGGGATGATTGAGCGGATCGCTGAAATGGTGAACGAGCGCCGCCTGGAGGGGATTTCGGATATTCGCGATGAGAGCGATCGCGACGGCATGCGCATCGTCATTGAGCTAAAGCGCGATGCCTACCCCCGCGTCGTACTCAACAACCTCTACAAGCAGACGCCGCTGCAAAACAACTTTGGCGTCAACATGCTGGCCCTGGTCAACAGTGAGCCCCAGCTCCTCGGCCTCAAGCGCATGCTGGAGGTGTTTCTGGAGTTTCGCGAAGAAACCATCGTTCGCCGCACCCGCTACGAGCTGCGCAAGGCCGAAGAAAAAGACCACATTCTCCAGGGCTACCTAATTGCGCTGACCAACCTAGACGCCATCATCGCGCTGATTCGCGGGGCCGCCGACACCCCCGCCGCCAAGCAGGAGCTGATGGATACCTACAGCCTGTCAGACCTCCAGGCCGATGCCATTCTGCAAATGCAGCTGCGTCGCCTCACCGCCCTGGAGGCCGACAAAATTCAGCAGGAGCACGAGGAGCTGGTCGCCAAAATCACTGACCTGCAAGATATTTTGGCCCGCCGCGAGCGCATTCTGGAGATCATTATCACCGAGCTAGGCGAGCTCAAGGCCAAGCACAACAGCCCTCGTCGCACCGTGATCGAGATGGACGATGCGGAACTCACCGACATCTCCCTAATCGCCAACGAGCAGGTGGTAATTTTGGTCACCGATCAGGGCTACATCAAGCGCATGCCCGTGGCCACCTTTGAAGCCCAGAGCCGCGCCACCCGAGGCAAGGCCGGGGCCAAGATGAAGGAAGACGATGGCGTGCTGCACTTCATTACCTGCTACACCCACGACTACCTGCTATTCTTTAGCGATCGCGGCGTCACCTACGCCCTGCGGGCCTACCAGATCGCCGAAGGCTCCCGCGCGGCTCGGGGCATGCCCATCGTACAAATGCTGCCCATCCCCAAAGAAGAGGCGATTACCTCGGTGCTGGCGGTGCGCGAGTTTACCGACGAAGACTACCTGGTGATGCTCACCCAGGGCGGCTTCGTGAAGAAAACCGCCCTCTCGGCCTTCAGCAACATTCGCACCAACGGGTTAATCGCCATCTCCCTCGAAGAGGGCGACCACCTACGGTGGGTGCGCCTGGCCCGCAACACCGACAGCATTCTGATCGGTTCGCGCCGGGGCATGACCATTCACTTTAAGGCCAATGACGACCAGCTGCGGCCCCTGGGTCGCCCCACTCGCGGCGTGCGGGCGATGTCTCTGCGCGACGGCGACGAACTGATCAGCATGGATATTCTGCCCAGCCAGGTGGTGGAGGCGGTGCAGGCTGCCGAAAATGACGACGACGAGGACGATACCCTCACCAACGGCAGCGAAAGCGGCCCCTGGGTGCTGGTGATTACCGCATCGGGTCTGGGCAAACGGGTGCCGGTGGCCAAGTTCCGCCTGCAAAACCGGGCGGGCATGGGCCTAATGGCGATCAAGTTCCGCAAGCGCGACGACACCCTGGCCTCGCTGCTGGTGGTGGGCGAGGGCGACGAGCTGATGCTGGTGACTAACCGGGGCATCATCATTCGCCAGCGGGTGAATGATATCTCGATTCAGTCGCGACCGGCGACCGGGGTGCGCTTGCAGCGTCTGGATGCAGAGGATGCGATCGCAGCGGTCGCCGTCGTGCCCCCTGCCCTGCAAATCGAAGGTCTCGATGACGCTGAGGAGTCTGGCGCTGAGGAGTCTGCTGAAGAAGGTGCGATCGAGGTGATTGCTGAGACTTCTACTGAGGCATCGACCGAAGAAGAGTAACCCTGCATCTTGGCCTACCGCTGGGGAGGTAAACCGCCATGGTAGATCTTGGCCTGACCCACATCGCCCTGCCCGTCGCTGACGTGGAGCGAAGCATTGCCTTCTATGCGGCCTATGCCGCCATGGAGGTAATCCATCGCCGGATCGATCAGGCGACAGGGGTTAATGTTGTTTGGTTGTCTGATCGCACGCGCCCCTTTGCGATCGTGCTGATTGAGCAGGGTAGCGTGCGGCCACTGCTGACTCCCTTGGCCCACTTGGGAGTCGGCTGCAAAAGTCGCGAAGCGGTGGATGTACTGTGCAACCTCGCTCGCCAGGAAGGTTGCCTACTTGAAGATCCGCAAGATTCTGGTTACCCAGTGGGCTACTGGGCCTTTTTGCGCGACCCCGATGGCCACACATTGGAACTCTCCCACGGGCAAGAAATTGGGCTGACAGTGGAGAATGGCTAACGCAACCTCAGGCAGCCTGGTTTGTAGTCTCAGCGGTTGCCACTAGGGGGAGGATCACGGCGTCGGCTGGCTGGGGGTTGAGGCTGTCCCACCGATTCAGATATTGGGTGAGGTAATGGTCGCCCTGGGCAATGCGATCGCCCACCATCCCCCGCACCCGCCCTTCCTCCTCGATGTACTGATCCTCACTAAAGAACCCGGCAAACCGAGCCGCTCGCAACCACACTAGGTAAGTACTCAACGCGTCGTACTGGCTCTGCGCCACGATCGATCGCAAATCTCCCTCAATCCACCAATTCACCACATCGTGGGGTTGCGCCCCCACCTGCCCAGGGATGCCCATCGCTGCCGCCAGTTCATGCAGGGTGGGTGTCGCAATTCCCCAGCCGCTGAGGATGCTTTTTAAGTCAATATGGGCATCGCCGTGGCGGCTAAAGTAGTCGCTGCCCCAGCCTTTGTCGGCCCGGCGACAAAATTCTGCCGCCGAGACACCGGATACCAGCCCCCGCTGAAGCAAGATCGGCAGGTCAGCGGTTTGCGAATTAAAGCCCACCAGTTGAGGATGGTGCTGACCCAGATAACCTAGAAAAGTCGCAATCAGTTCGCCTTCATCCATGAGGCGATCGCCCTGTCTGGGTAGAGTGGTTAGCCGTAGGGTAATCTCCCCGTTGTTTTGCTGCTCTCGCACCACCGCCGAGACGGCAACCACACGGCACAGAGCTGTTTTGAGATGAGGCCGAGGTTTTTCTGTCGTGGCTCCAGCTTTGGCCCACATTACTTCAAACACCTCAGCATCCGGTAGCGTTGTGGGCAGGCCGTACACGCGCCGCCCCGATGTTGGGTCAGGCACCCATTCCAAGTCAAAGGCGCATACGTGCCGACCAACGGATTTAAACATGGCTGCTCCCTGGGCTGCGCTAAAAACTGACCCAGGCCGTTGCCCAGGCTGTTTCTAACATTCCCAGCTATTGAAACAAGCAGCTAGGGAACCTGCCAGGCCCGCTGGTGGTAGTCGTCGGGTTTCGGAAAAAGATCAACGGGTTCGCCGTGGTGGTGATGGCCGTGATCGTGAGCCTGTCCGTGGTCGTGGCCATGACCGGGATCATGAGCGTGCCCATGTCCGTGGTCGTGGCCGTGCTGACCGCCCCCAGCAGCGAGGCGAAATTTGCACATTTCACAGTTCATCGCTACCTGGCCCAGGTGGGTTTCAATTTCGCGATCGCGCAAAATCTGCATCAGCTGTGGATGACTCCCCATCTCTGGCAAATAGCTCACCAGCTGTTCTGGATGAGCCGCCTGCTCCTGTTGGGTAATATCCAAAATCTTCTTCACCAGCACGCCGGTAAAGAGGAAGTAGGGCAGCACAATAATGCGTTTTGGCTCGTACATCCGAGCGCGACGAAAACCTTCTTCTAAGCGCGGATGGGTGATGCCAATAAAGCAAATTTCCACCGTCTTATAGCGACTGCCCTCCCAGACAATACGGGCTAGCTTATAAACATCGCCATTGGCATCGGGGTCGCTGGCCCCCCGGCCCACAAACAGCAGCACCGTGTCTTCGCGAGCGATGTTATCGGGGTTAAAGCGCGGTGTATCTAGCTCTGCTAGCCGCTCTTGCCAGAGCTGAATGATGGCGGGGGTAATGCCGAAGTGGCGACCGTAGTGGAACGTCACCTGGGGGTGGCGCTGGCGAGCCCGATCCAATTCGTTGGTGACATCAAACTTGTTGTGGCGGGCGGCAAACAGCAAAATCGGCAGCACTGAAATGTCGGTGTAGCCCTGCTCCACACACCGATCGACCCCGTCTTGAATGGTGGGTTCCGTTAGTTCTAAAAAGCAGGGAATCACCGGGCGAGAATTATCGAGTTTTTGGTAGGCAGCGGCAAATTCTAGAACGCGATCGCGCCCCTCCGTGTCTCGACTACCATGGCCCACCAGCAGCAGCGGGCGCTGCATTGGCAAGGGTGCCCAAGTGCCGGTTGCACTGGGCAAGAAATCGTGGGGAGTGGTAATAATGGGTGCGATCGCCATAGGTGCTCAAATTGCCGCAGTGATACTAAATCTAACCCCCAGCCCCACCCAAAAATGTCATCTATGGAAATTTGGCTAATAACAGCCTGAGCAAAGGGTGAACGTTAACCTAGACCCAGTTCAGACCATTCAGCACAAAATTAGCCACCAGATAACCCTAGTGTTAGAACCGAGGCAGTTAAAAAATCGCAGCCAGATAAAAATCGGTCTGCCTGGCTATCTTAGCCCAGGCCAGAGCACAGAACCATCCTGGGGGTGGGCATTCATACGATGAGGGAACCGATGGAATTGGAGCAGGACACCTGGCGCAAACGTCTGCGCGGCTACCTAGATACGACCGACACCCTGGCTGGCCGGGTGGTCAATGGTGCGATCGTGCTGCTGATTTTTCTATCTGCCGCCATTTTTGTGATCAAGAGCTACCCCATCTCCCCTACCCTCGACGAATGGCTCAACGTCCTCGACTGGCTAATTGTGCTGGCCTTTACCCTTGAGTACGGGCTGCGCCTCTGGGTTGCCCAGCCTCCCTGGCAATACGCCTTTAGCCTCTACGGCCTAATCGATCTAATCGCCATTCTGCCGTCGTGGGTGGGGGTCTTCGACGTTCGCTTTCTGCGCTTTTTTAGATCGCTGCGAATTTTGCGCCTAGTGCGAATCTTCAATGATCGGCTCTGGTTTGGCCAAGTGACCAGCACTGACAGCCTAATTTTAATTCGCATTTTGTTTACCCTAGGGGCAATTGTTTTTATTTACTCCGGCCTAATTTTTCAGGTTGAGCACCCCCACAACCCCGAAGACTTTGGCACCTTTCTAGACGCGCTTTATTTTGCCGTCGTTACCATGACCACCGTCGGCTACGGCGATGTCACCCCCATCTCCGAAGCCGGTCGCGGGCTGACGGTGATGATGATTCTGACCGGCATTGCGCTCATTCCCACCCAAGTCAGCAGCCTGATTCGGCAGCTGGGCCAAGTGGGCCAGCACCGGCCCTGCCTCACCTGTGGCCTTACCCTGCACGACAGAGATGCCCAATTTTGCAAGCGCTGCGGTACTCTTCTAGAGCCGTAGTCCTCCAGAGCCGATGGCGTGAGCCTTTCAACCGCGCTGCTCTCTAGGTAACAAAGCATAACGATTATTGAAAAAACAAATATGCCTTTTGCCAGATACGGTTTTTCCGGTACAATAGCCACCCAAAAGCCCCGCTAGCCCTGTCCTCGGTGCTGGCCGCGCAGTTCATACGTTTTTGCCAGGCTCACCCCCGAGTTTGTCTAGCCCATCTCAGTTAGGACGTTCCATGACTTCTGTGCTCCACCGCCCCACCGACGACGCCAAACTATCCGGTCTTCCCGAAGATGTCAGGGCCAGATTGCAAGACCGCTTCAAACTTGTAGTACCCGCCCGCTCTACCGCCGACCCCTCCCCTGCCCCTGTGCTCGACGCCGCTCCCCCCAAAGACCCCGACCTTCAGCCAATCGTTTCCCTCAACAACGTTGAGAAGGTCTACGCCAACGGCAGCAAGGCGCTATCTGGCGTCAATCTCACCGTCAATCCCGGCGACTTTCTCTTCGTCACCGGCCCCTCAGGCTCAGGCAAATCGACCCTGCTCAAACTGCTCTACGGCTATGAGCGCCCCACGGGCGGCAACATTCTCGTGGGCGATGAACCCATTTCAGACCTGCGGGGCAACCGCCTAGCGATGATGCGCCGCCGTATTGGCGTCGTATTCCAGGACTACAAGCTAATTCCTAAGCGCACTGTGGCCGAGAATGTGGCCTTTGTGCTGTGGGCCCAGGGCTTTACCCGCAAAGAAATCCACCGCCGCCTCTGGCCGACCCTCAAAATGGTGGGTCTCCAGGGCAAAGCCCAGTGCTTCCCCGACGAGCTCTCCGGTGGCGAACAGCAGCGGGTCAGCATTGCCCGCGCTGTAGTCAACACCCCACCCCTGCTGCTGGCCGACGAACCCACCGGCAACCTGGATGCCGAAAACTCCCTTCAGGTGATCAAAATTCTCAAAAAGCTCAACTCCATTGGCATTACCGTCATTGTCACGACCCACGACGAGCACCTGGTGCGCATTTCCAACCATCCCGTGGTGCAAATTAAGAATGGGCGCTTGCACCATCTGCGCCGGTAACGCTACATTCCTTAACACCAAGCGGTGCGCCTTATCCAATCAATAGGATAATGATCAGAGCTAACGTTCAGGCGGCCTTACCTTAGACCGCTGAATGACTTTGGACTCTGAGAGGAACGTGCTTTGGTCAGTACAGCCCCGTTTAAAACAGCAAAATCGCAAGAAATTTTCTCTGCCGCCCAAAACCTCATGCCGGGCGGCGTTAACTCTCCGGTACGGGCCTTTAAGTCGGTGGGCGGGCAGCCCATTGTGTTTGACCGGGTTAAGGGGGCATACATTTGGGATGTAGACGGCAACCAGTACATCGACTACGTCGGCACCTGGGGGCCAGCGATCTGCGGCCATGCCCATCCTGAAGTGCTGGCAGCCCTAGCGGCGGCCCTGGAAAAAGGCACCAGTTTTGGCGCACCCTGCTACCTCGAAAACGTGCTGGCCGAAATGGTCATTCAAGCCGTGCCCAGCATCGAAATGGTGCGCTTTGTAAACTCCGGCACCGAAGCCTGTATGGCCGTGCTGCGGCTGATGCGAGCCTACACTGGTCGCAACAAAATCATCAAATTCTCAGGCTGTTACCACGGCCACGCCGATATGTTCTTGGTACAGGCGGGGTCTGGCGTTGCCACCCTGGGCTTGCCCGACTCTCCAGGGGTGCCCAAATCGGCCACCAGCGACACCCTCACCGCCCCCTACAACGATTTAGAGGCGGTCAAAGCCCTCTTTGCCCAAAATCCTGGAGAAATCGCTGGGGTCATTCTAGAACCCGTGGTGGGTAACGCTGGGTTTATTACCCCCGATGGCGGCTTCTTGGAAGGGCTGCGAGAAATCACCCGCGAAAATGATGCGCTGCTGGTGTTCGACGAAGTCATGACCGGCTTCCGCATTGCCTACGGCGGTGCCCAGGCCAAGTTCAACGTCACCCCCGATCTCACCACCCTGGGTAAGGTAATCGGCGGCGGGCTACCTGTAGGGGCCTACGGCGGTCGCCGCGACATTATGGAAATGATTGCCCCCGCAGGGCCGGTTTATCAGGCGGGTACTCTGTCGGGCAACCCTCTGGCGATGACCGCAGGCATTAAAACTCTGGAACTGCTTCAGCGCCCCGGCACCTACGATGAACTCGATCGCCTGACGAAGAAGCTGATCGATGGCCTACTGCAAGTCGCGCGGGATGCAGGCCATGCTGTCTATGGTGGCCACATTAGCGCCATGTTCGGCATGTTCTTTCATGCGGGGCCGATCAGCAATTTCGAAGATGCTAAGGGGTCGGATTTAGAGAAGTTTAGCCGCTTCCACCGAGGCATGCTAGAGCGCGGAGTTTATCTGGCACCGTCGCAGTTTGAGGCTGGGTTTACCTCGCTGGCCCACACCGATGCGGATATTGACGCCACGATCGCAGCCGCCCGCGACGTGCTGGCAACGCTGTAATTTGTTCAGTCGGTGCGTCACCCCGAGCGATGACGCACCAGGACAGTTGGCTAAAACAAAACCCCGGAGCCTTGAGGCTTCGGGGTTTTGAAGATTGCTCTAAAAACTACGACATCGATTGGATGATGTAGTCGAAGTAAGGCTGGGCTTCGGCGGCGTCTTCGTCAGACAGCAGATTTAGGGAAGCCTCTTTCAGGCAGCGGATGGCTTCGGCCATACCCGGTACGGGAACCTCAAGGGCGTTGTACATTTCGCGGACACCCACGATGCCGATGGCTTCAATTGGGGTCTGATCGCCCGCCAGCACACCGTAGGTGACCAACCGCAGGTACCAGCCATAGTCGCGAATGCAGAGGGCACGCTGCTTTTGGCCATAGGCGTTGCCGCCGGGGGCGATGAAGTCTGGCCGTCGCCGCCATAGCTCTCTGCTGGCCTGGTCAACAATCTTTTTCTCATTCTCAGACAGGGTGGCGGCAATGCGGGTGCGCTGCTCGCCAGTCTTCAAAAAGTCTTCAATGGCCTTGAGCTCGCCGGTGGTTGGGTAGCGCAGCTCGTCGTCGGCATTCAAAATAACTTGGCTAACAACAGACATAGTTAAAAATGACGGGATGACCTTTTTCCATAGCTAGTTTAACGACTTGGGGGCCATCAGGGAAAGTTAAATTCTCATTTAGTTAGCTACAAACCGGAGCCAAATGAGGGGCAGCGGTGCCAGGGCTAGGGGCTGAATCGTTTGATTTTAAGGGGTTTCGCCCCCTAAGCTGGTTTCTGGAGAATGAGAATAGGGAAGAGGATTTGTAACTTTTTCGACATATAGTTGCGGCCCTGGGGTAAGCCGATCGCATCTACTGTGTTTTTGCCAAGACTCTGCTGTCGCTAAAGGGATGTTAGAGGGTATAGATGCACTGGTGGATGCAGGTTAAAAATAAAATTATGGAGCGGGTTGGCGAGGTGCGAAGGAGGTAGCCTTAGGTATTGTGCGCGATCGCCCAGGGCCAGTCTTTGACCATCGCCCCCTTACTAACCACTTCCTTTACCACCATGGACAAGCGATTGACCGATGACCAGGTGCAGCGCCTGGTGGCCGAGGTACAGCGGCTCTCCGATCGCCACCAATCGGAGCTAGACGCCGCGGAGGTGCAGGATATTTTGCAGCAGCTCAACCTGTCGCCCGAGTTTTTAGACGATGCCCTGATTCAGCTCAAGCGCCAGGATGCCCTGGTGGTGCAGCAGCGTCGCAGGCGCTGGCTGATGGCGGGGGTGGCGGGAGCAGTGGCGCTGGGTCTAGCGAGCTGGCTGTGGCTGGGGAATCAACAGCAGCAGCAGCTGAGCCAGGTGATGGCCCAGGGCGATCGCATCACCCTGAGCCAAGACGACGGCGGCAGTCTCAGCCAGGTGACTCCCGAGGCCGGTGGCAGTGAACTGGTCTATCGGCTGACGCTCAACGACGCCCCGGTGGGGGAGCAGCTCGCCCTCTCCTGCCGCTGGAGTGCCCCCGATGGCCAGGTAGTGCACCAAAATCAATACCGCACCAAGACCATCACGACCCCGGTGTGGCCCACCTACTGCCGCTACACCGTCGGCCCCGAGTCGCCCAAAGGAACCTGGACAGTGGAGGCCTTTGTGGGCGATCGCCAGCTCAGCGACGCCACCTTTACTGTGGACTAGGGAATCTATGGGATGGGATGCGATCGCAGCGGCAGCAACCCAGGCCCAAGGCTGCATCGGCTACTGGGGCTATGGCGATGAAGACGCTTTGCGCCGAACCTTGAGCGATCTGGTGGCTCAAACGGAGCTGAGAAACTGGCAGCGCTGTGACCTATCCACCCTGGAGGATGGCCGGATTGCCCTTTCGGCCTCTGGGGTGGATACCGATGCCTGGGTCAGGGCAACCACCGACCGTCTCATCCTAGGACGCGATGCCTTTGGCCGCATGTCTCTGTACTGGATGCAGTGCGACCAAGTGATTTGGTTTGCCTCGCGGCTGCAATGGCTGCTGCCTCTGGCGCGTTCCCAAGGGAAATCGCCCCAGGTCAACCTGGCGGCGCTCTACGGCTACAGCTGCTTCTCTTACGTGCCGACGCCCATCACCCCAGTGCAGGCAGTGATGGCACTGCCTGCGGGCACCGAGCAAACCTGGGATGGCGACGGCGAGGGTAAGGTTCGATCGCCCAGCCGCCACAGTCTAGTGAACTGGCGGGAAAGCTCGACCCAGTTAGGGGATGAGGCGACGGCGATCGCCCAGCTTCAGAACTTGCTCAAAACCGCTGTGGAGCGCCAGATTAATGACCTGGGCGATGAGCCAGTCGGGGTGCTGCTGTCGGGCGGATTGGATTCCTCCATTGTGGCGGCTCTGCTTGTGCAGGCGGGGGTGCATGTGCGGGCCTACACTCTCGATTTTGGCGAAAGTAGTCTGCCCGAGTGGCCCTACGCCGAGCAAGTAGCCCAATTCCTGAAAATTCCGTTGATAAAGGTAGAAGCGACTCCACGCCGCATTCGCGGAGCCATATCAGCAACGGCGCGGGCGCTAGACATGCCCTTTGGCGATGGGGTAACGGTGCCGCTGTACCTGCTCAACCAAACCGCTAGTCAGGAAGTAAGGGTAATTTTTAACGGCGAAGGAGGCGACCAGTTATTTGCCGGTTGGACGAATAAGCCCTTGATTGCCGCCAGCCTCTACCAGGCCGACCATCCCGAGGGCATCGAACCCTTTGCCCAGCAATACCTCCGTACATTTCATCGGCTGTGGGGCTATGAGACCCAGGTGTTTTCGCCTGCGGTGCTGGCCAAAATTCAGGCGCTGAATCCCCAGGATTGGCTGTACCCGGCCCTCGACCCGACAGCCGCTCAAGGGCTGTTGCATCGGCTGCGGCGGGCCACGCTGATGCTGAAGGGAGCGCAGAACATTCATCCCCGCGCCACAAATTTGGCGCTGGCTCAGGGGTTGAGGGTGCGATCGCCCTTTTGCGACCCCGACTTAGCCCAGTGGAGCTTTGGCGTCGCTGGTAACCTATTCCTTCAGGGGGCCTGCGAAAAGTACATTCTCAAGCGAGCAGCGGAACCCTGGCTGCCCGCCGACATTGTGTGGCGGCAAAAGCGCGGCATGGGAGTGCCCTTAACCACCTGGTGCTTGAATGAGTGGTGGCGAGACCTGGGCCAATGGCTGAACCCTGGGGTCTTAGCCGCTGAGGGAAACTGGCAGCCTAACCTAGCCCTGCGCACGGCCCTCGGCAATCTCAGCGGTACTATTCAGGGGCGGCGCATTGGCGAAATTTTGTGGCTGCTGGTGATTTGGCAGCAGTGGCGATCGCAGGTGCTGGGCGAACCCTCAGAGGGAGTGTCGTGGCATCACCCCTTCTGGCTTCCCCCCCGAGTTTGGAGATACCGCAAACGATGGCTCTAACCACCAGCCCCCAAACCGTCCCCATGCCAGCGGCCTTTCAGCCCTCAGTAGCGCTAGCGGCGGAACTCTTACAAGTCTACGGGTCGCCGCTGTACGTCTACGACGGCGATCGCCTACAAGAAACCCTGCGCCACATTACCCAGGCCATCCCCTACCCCCGCACCCGCTTTCACTTTGCCACCGTCACCAACGGCAACATCGCGCTGCTGCAAATCGTTCGGGATGCAGGCTGGGGACTGCACGCCAACACCCCCGGTGATATTTACCTGGGCTTGCAGGCCGGGTTTGAGCCAGAAGCAATTGTCTACAGCGGCAGCAACCTCAGCCGCGACGATATGGCCCAGGTGTTGGTCTGGGCCATAGCCACCCTCAACCTCGACAGCCTGGCCCAGCTTGAGCAACTCTGCGAGAGCTGCCAAACCCTGGATAGTGCCAACCGGCCCCCATCCCTGCGCCTGGGGCTACGCCTCAATGACCCTGCCCTTACCGGAGACAGTCGCATTGGGGTGCGCCCTGAGGAGTTTGCTGCGGCCCAGATTCTAGTAGACAGGGCTAACGAATCCATGGGGTCTGAGACAATTAAGCTCTGCGGGCTGCATTTTTATCGGGGCACGGGCACTAACGCGACCCAGGCCTTTACCCAGGTGATTGACCGGGTGCTGGAGCTGGGGCAGCGCCTTCCCGACTGGGCCTATCTCGATTTTGGCGGCGGCTTTGGCCACTCCTACCGCCACGGGGGTGCGGCCTTTGACTGGCTGGCGTTCGGGCAAGCCATCACCGCGAGGTTGAACCAGCTGCCCCATGCTGTAGACCTGGTGATCGAGCCGGGAAGGGCTGCGATCGCCGGATGCGCCGCCCTACTGACCACAGTGGTCTCTGTGAAGTGGCAGGACGACAGACAAATCGTCGGGGTCGATACCACCGTGGCCAACCTCTCAGTGCCCTCCGTCCACGGCGGCTACCGCGAGGTTGTGGCCCTAGCAACACGCCCATCCCCCTCTACCTACCCGACGGATGTGTGCGGCAACACCACCTATTCCCGCGACTACCTGGGGCGCAACTGTCAGCTGCCAAAACTGGCCCCCGGCGATGTGTTGGCCATTTTGGATGTGGGGGCCTACGGCTACGCCATGGCCTCTCACTTTTTGCACCGCCCGCGCCCGGCAGAAGTCCTGCTGGAGTCAGGCCAGCACCGCCTCATTCGCCAGCGAGAAAGCTACCAATCGCTCCTTCAAAATCAAATTTTTTAGCTTCTATTTTTTTAGCGTTTAGGGCAAAGGAAACGGCCATGAAATGCATTCAGTGTGATGCCGACAACAATCTCAAAGACCGCACCGCTAAACAGGGCCGCTGCAAAAACTGCAACCATCCCTTCGCCTTTGAACCTACCACCATGGATGCTAAACTGCGGTTTACCGATGGGTTCTTTGCCAAGGCACTGGCCGATATTTCGGCCAATGACACGCTGTATTTCACCCCCAAACAGCTGCTCTATCTCTTAGAAAAGCGGCTGGTTCGCAAGGCAGCCGTAGCCACTCGATCGGCCAAATATTTTTTTGGTAGCATCTTAATTATATTTGGCTTTTTAACGTCGGTCTTTGGCATTGGCCTGGTGGCAGTCGCCATTGGTCTGTGGCTATTTATTTCTGGGCTGCGTTCGTCTGCCCGACGGCCCCAGCCCCGAGGGATAACTATTACCGAAACGATGGTGAATACCTGGCTCCAGCAGTGGCAGCGATTTAATGGGTCCTCGGCCAAGCTGCTGCCTGCCCCCACCCCCTCAAAATCTCCAGCCTCGGGGCTCCAACAGTGGCAGCGATTTAATGCCTCCAGAGCCGTCGAATCCCTAGCTCCGGCGGCTGAGGATGTGACGGCCTACAGCTTTGACCGGGTGCTGGTGTGCGACAGCGTGGCGATCGCCCAACTTCTGATTGCCAACAACATTCACTTCGAGCACAACTGCGCGGTGCTGAGCATCACCGGCTACCCCCGCCCCATCTTTGCCACTACCATGGCCATGCTGCGCCGCAACCCTGACCTCCAGGTGATTGCGCTGCACGACTGTAGCCCCCAAGGCGTTGCGCTGATTCACGAACTGCGCACCCGCCCCGACTGGTTTGCCGAGAATACGCCAGTGATGTTTGACCTGGGCCTGCTGCCTCGGCAAATCGAAGCGGCCCGTCAGCAGGCTTACATCCAAATTTCGGCCGACTCGGCCCAGGCTGCTCAGGGCCTTTCCCCCGAGGTGCGTCAATCCCTTTCAGAGACTGAGTTGCAGTGGCTAGAGGCGGGGTATTTTGTCGAGTTAGAATCTTTCACTCCCCAAAAATTGATTCAAATTGTCGGTCGCGGCATTGCCCGCCTGCAAAACCTGGGCGAAACCGCTGACGACAATTTAATTTTGGTAGGCGATGTCGGCAACAGCGGCGGCACCTTTATCTACGCCTCTGACAATTTTGGTTGACCAAAACCCTTAGGAGCACGCAAGAAAATAAGGTACTAATTACCATCCTTCCTATTGATGCATTGCTGCGCGAATGCACCCTATAGAGATCAATACTTCTTAGCCGCACGTCCCTTATTGCTGCTTGAGGTTAACTTGCAACCACACTTCTAGACTGGCCAGCAGCCACAGCTTGACCCCGTAACGCCGCCAGGGATCACCCTGATAGTTCAGCCAGTCTTTAATCAGCGCTTGATTGAGGTAGGGGGCGATCGCCGCCCGCCGACTCAGCAACAAATCTCTAGCCGTCCGCTGCCACGGTTGCTGAAACCCAGCCTGCACGGGCACCATCATGCCGCTTTTGGGGCGCTTGAGAATGGCCTCGGGCAGCAGATCGGCCACCGCCTGCTTGAGCACCGCTTTCTCCTCCACCCCCGACAGCTTGTACTGGGGCGGAATGGTCATGCTCAGCTCGACAATGCGCGGGTCAAATAGAGGCGATCGCCCCTCGACCCCAGCGGCGCGGGTGAGATTGCTAACCTTGGTCAAAATCTGGTCAGCCCCTTTGAATTTAATATTTAGCGCCATCAGCCGGTTTAGGTAGCTGGCCGAGCTGTGCAGGTCATCGGCAAAGCAGTAGGGCTCATGCTGCACCGCGGCCCACAGGTCGGGCTTGAGCAACTGGGGCAGATCGGCGGCGCACTTGCGAAAGGCCAGCAGGTACGCCTGAAGCGAGTCTTGCTGGCTGACGGAGCTGTAGAGCTGGTTGATCAGCATGGGCTGGTTTTTGGGGCCACCAAAGCAGGGGTCGCCCCCTTCGCCATTGAGCACCACCGCCACCTGCTGCCGCGCCAGCTGCCCCAGCAGTAGGTTAGGCACCGTGAGCGGGTCGCCAATCGGGTCATCGAGCCAGGTCATGGCCTCCGGCAACCGCTCCCACATTTGGCGCATGGGAATTTCGAGAACGTGGTGCTGAGTGCCGCAGTGCTGAGCCACCCGGCTGGAAAACTCCAGCTCGTTGGGGTAGCTCTCGCCCAAGTGATCCTGACCAAAGTGAATGGAGTAGGTGTGAACCGGGTGAGCGTGAAACTTGGCGGCCAACGCGGTGACGGCGCTGGAGTCTAGCCCGCCCGAGAGAAACACACCCACCGGGGCCTGATCTGGCAGCGAGTCCTGTACAACCTGGTCGAGGTGCGATCGCAGCCGCTCCCCATGCCACTCCAGGGATTCTACTTCGCTCTCAGCATCCAGCCGTTCCTGCAACTGCCAGTAGGGCTGGCTGTCATCCCCAGGCCAGGAGAGCCGCGTGCCAGGGCGCAGCTCGCGCACATCTTGCCAGAGGGTGCGATCGCCCGGCACAAAGGCGCAGCACAGGTAGTCGCGCAGGGCGATCGGGTCAAGCGAGGTGGAGCGGTAGGGGGCCAGCGATCGTAGATCCCCCGCCGCCCACCGGGTCGCGCCCAGGGCGGTGTAATACAGCGTTCTAGCTCCCGCCGGGTCACGCCCCAGCCAGAGCACCTGCCGCTCTCGATCCCACACCACCAGGCTGAAGGAGCCCACCAGTTTGGCCAGGGTTTCGGCTTGCCACCGTTCCCAGGCGGCGGCCACCAGTTGAATATCTGACTGGTGCAATGAATCCTCTGTTACCAGATCGGAGAGCAGCGATCGCCGCTCCCGCAGCCAAACATCCCCCACCACCACATAGCGACCCGAGGGACTGAGCACCAGCTGGCTCTCCACCGCTCGGGCTGGGTTAAGGGCGATCGCCAGCGGCCCTTCCTGCCAGGCTGCCCCTTCAAAGCTAGCCCCCGGCCCCCAACCCAAGCGCCAGGTCGGAGCTACCCGCAGCGGGTAGCTGATAGGTTGTTTACGAAACCGCAGCATGGGGCCAAATCAGCCAGTTAGAAACATAAGATAGGCAAAACAGAGCTTGCCCAGCCCGTCGATTTCCATCGGTGGGTAAGGCCAAAGAACGCGTTGAGTTACCTCTACCAGGCTATCTGACCCAGGTAATTTTTGAAGGTTATCACCAGCTTCACAAGGCTGGGCTGCACTCTTCTCGAGATCACTCTTGAATCAGGGCCTTTAATCAGGGGAACTCTGGATCATGGCACCGATTAGGTTAAGCTATGGCCTACGATCCAGCCAGGCATCATCGCCAATCCATCCGATTGCGAGGGTTTGACTATAGCTCAGCAGGTGCTTATTTCATCACCCTATGCACCCAAAACCGGGCCTGCCTTTTTGGCGATATTGCTGACGGCGTCATAGTTCTGAACTCTGCCGGGCAAATGGTTAATGATTGGTGGTTGGCCTTAAATCAAAAATTTCCAGGCATTCAAACCGATGAATCCGTGGTGATGCCCAACCATTTTCACGGCATCATAGTCATCAACCCACCCCCCGTTGGGGCAGACCCACGTGTCTGCCCTGATCCTGACATAGAGGATGCCACCGACGGCGAATTACCCCATAGCAGGGATTGGGGCGAACACATTGGTTCGCCCCTACTAAGGGTGATGCAATGGTTTAAAACTATGACGACCAACTATTACATTCGTGGGGTTAAAGAAAACGGGTGGCCTCCTTTTGAGAAGCGGGTTTGGCAACGCAATTATTACGACCACATCATTCGCAATGAGGCGGATCTAACACGGATACAAGCCTACATCCGCAATAACCCTGCACTGTGGCAGGTGGATCAATTACATCCCCAAAACCCATCGAAATGGTAAACCCCTCGTAGGCGCAGACCTATGTGTCTGCCCTAAATCTGGCGTCCGGCATGCCACCAACCGCGAATTACCCCATGGCGGGGATGGGGGCGAACACGTGGATTCGCCCCTACGGGGTGGCAATAAACCTGCACTGTGGCAGGCGGATCAATCACATCCCCAAAACCCATCGAAACGATAAACCCCGCGTAGGGGCAGACCTGTGTATCTGCCCTAAATCTGGCATCGGGCATGCCACCGACCGCAAATTACCCCATGGCGGGGATGGGGGCGAACACGTGGGTTCGCCCCTACGGGGTGGCTTAACCCATCAGATCGGCACGGGGGCGGAAGCGTTCGGTTTGGCGAAGTTCTTCGTAGAGGGCTTTTTCGCGATCGCTCAGCCCAGTCGGTACCACCACCGCTAGCTCCACAATCTGATCGCCCCGGCTCTCCCGCCCCACAGGGTAGCCGCGCCCCACCATCTGAATGATTTGCCCGGTCTGCGCTCCCTGGGGCAGGGTGGTGCGTACGGGGCCATCTAGCGTGGGAATGTCGATCGCGCTGCCCAAGGCAGCTTCGCTGGGGGTAATCGGTACCCGGCAATACACATCGTTGCCCTGGAGAGTATAGAAAGGGTGCGGGTCTACCTGAATGCGCAGGTACAGATTGCCGCCGCCCACGCCCTGGCCCCGCAGGCGAATGCGCTGGCCGGTGACCATGCCCGCTGGCATGTTGACTTCGAGCGATCGCCCATCCTCTAAACGAATGCGCTCGCGCCCACCCCGGAACGCTTTTTCAAGGGGAACAGTGAGGTCGGCCTCGGCATCGCGAGGATCTCGGGTTGTGCTGGGCTGGTAGGTCTGCGTGCTCTCTGACCCGTAACCGTTGTCGGTGGCTGGTTCTCCCCGGCGGGTGGGCGGACGGCGGTTGAGCAGTTGATCGACAAAGACATTGAAGTCGGGAAATTCGCCAAACCCAAAGTCTTCGAGGGAAATGCGGCCACCGAAGAAGTCGCCAACCACAGATTTGCCCTGACCTTTCTTGAAGCCCTCCTGCTGCCAATACTCGCTAAATTTTTCGTACTGGGCGCGCTTTTCGTCGTCAGAGAGCACGGTATAAGCTTCACTGACGAGCTTAAACTGCTCTTCGGCAGCCTGGTCGCCGGGGTTGAGGTCGGGGTGGTACTGCCGGGCTAGCTTTCGGTAGGCCTGCTTGATGTCGCTGGCGGTCGCTTCTCTGGAAACCTCCAGAATGGCGTAGTAGTTCCGAAAGTTCTCCATCGAGGGGTGGGTGAGTAGGGGAGTAGGTGGGTGGATGGGTAAGGGGGTGGGTGGATTCCATCCGCGTTGGATCTGCCCGCGTCAAGGTGCAGGAAGGCTAGAGCCATTCGTCGCGATCGCTCCAGTTTTCGCCATCATAGCGGGGAGCAGGGGGGCGATTTTCCTGGCGAGGGGAGGACGGCCTGGCAGAGTCAGCCCCTCGCTCAGGGGATACCGGTCGAGAGCGATTTTCTGGAGCCTGGTTTTCAGCGGGTCGATTAGCTGGCGCAGGTTGACCCCAGGGGTCGTCGTTCCAACTGTTGTCTTGGCGAGGAGCTGCCGAGGCGGTGTTGGAACGAGTCTCTGATGGAGACGCTTCGCGAATGTAGGGGTCATAGCCCTGGTTGTCGTAGCCCCGGTTCCCAGAGCGCTCTGCCCCAGAATCGCGATATCCAGATTCGCCATCGTAGGGCTGGTCACCATAGCCCCCTTGGCCGTAGCCAGCATCGCCATAGCTGGGGCGAGCGGGTTCAGAATTCTGCGATCGCGGAGCGTCCCCTGCTGGGAATCGCGGCGCATCGTCTGTGGAGAATTGCACGTAGTCTTGGCCATAGTCTTGGCGACCATAGCCAGACTGATCGTAGCCAGAGCCATAGTCGTCAGCGGCTGGTCTTTGAGCATCGCCAGCTTGTCTATAGTCTTGGCGATTATAATCTTGGCGATCGTAGTCGGGTTGCCCGTAGTCTTGGCGGCTGTAGTCTGAGGCAGGCGTCTGGGAACGGCCAGACTCTTGAGGACGGTCATAGCCTTGGCTCCCATAGCCAGAATCAGCGTAGCTAGAGCCGCCGCTGGGGCGATTGCTCTGGGGAGGCACGCCGCGATTCCCCTCGGGGGACGCTCCGCGATCGCCATACCCCTGACTGCCATAGCCCTGATCGCTGTATCCTGGGCTGCCGTAGTTCGTGTTGTTGTAACCCTGACCGCTGTAGCCGGTCGTACCGTAGGCACGGTTGTCGTAGGCTGGGCTACCGTAGCGCTGGCCGCCAGCTCCACCGCGATTGTCGTAGTCCCAGTCTTCGTCCCAGTTGCCCCAGGAGGACGACCCCTGGTAGCCGTAGTTGGGCCGCGCATCGAGGTCATCGTCGAAGGAGAAGGTCTTCTTCAGGGTGCTGCCGATCTGGCCCAAGATGCCGCCTTCGGGGGCATCGTCGGCTTCGTAAAGGTAGGCCTCGCGGTTGAGGTCGTAGAGTTCGTCTTGCAGCTCGGCCTGGGCAATGTCGATGCCGCGCTCGTCACTTTTCTCAAGGTAGTCGCGCAGCTCTTGTACTAGCCCTTCAATGCGGCGACGGCGATCGCGGGCAAACTGCATACCAAAGTCGAGGGCCACCTCCCGCAGCAGCCGCTCGGCCTGGAAGGTCAGCGCTTCGGCCCGGTTGCGCTTCTCCACTCGCTCGCGCTGGAGGCGATCGGTTTCTGCAAACTCTTCCGCCTCACGGATCATTCGCTGCACTTCGCCTTCTTCGAGGTTAGACGCGCCCTGGACGGTCAAACTCTGTTCTCGTCCGGTGGTTTTATCCATAGCCGAGACTTGCAGAATGCCGTTGGCGTCGATGTCAAAGGACACCAGCACCTGGGGCACGCCGCGCGGGGCGGGGGGAATACCCATCAGTTTGAAGCGACCCAGGGATTTGTTGTCGGCCCCCATCTCGCGCTCGCCCTGGAGCACATGCACTTCCACCGAGGTCTGGTTATTTTCGGAGGTCGAGAAGATATCCGATCGCCGCACCGGAATCGTGGTGTTGCGGGGAATCACCTTTTTCATCACGCCGCCGATGGTCTCCAGCCCCAGGGACAAGGAGGTGACATCCAGCAGCATGATGTCCTGCACCTCCTGGGTGATGATGCCCGCCTGCACGGCAGCGCCCACAGCCACGGCTTCATCAGGGTTCACATTCTGGCTAGGTTCGAGGCCAATCAGACCGCGCACTAAGTCCTGCACCATGGGCATGCGGCTGCCGCCCCCCACCAACACCACCTCGTCTATATCGTTGGGGGTGAGGCCCGCATCGCTGAGCGCCTGCTTGAGGGGAGCGCGCAGGGCACTGACCAGATCGCCGCAGAGACCTTCGAACTGCGATCGGCTCAGGCGCGTCTCAATATGCTTAGGGCCTTCAGGGCTGGCGGTGATAAACGGTAGGCTAATTTCGGTACTGGCTACGCCAGAAAGCTCAATCTTGGCTTTCTCAGCCGCCTCAGTTAGTCGTTGTAGGGCCTGGCGATCTTTCCGTAGGTCAATGCCTTCTTTTTCGAGAAATTCATCGGCCAGCCAGTCAACGATTTTGGTGTCAAAGTTGGTACCCCCCAGCTGGGTATCGCCTGAGGTCGATCGCACCTCAAACACCCCATCGCCCACGTCGAGAATCGACACGTCAAAGGTGCCGCCCCCCAGGTCAAACACCAGAATGGTCTCATTCTGTACCTGGTCGAGGCCGTAGGCCAACGCCGCGGCTGTGGGCTCATTGAGAATGCGCTTAACTTCTAGCCCCGCGATGCGTCCGGCGTTGCGGGTGGCCTGGCGCTGGGCATCGTTAAAGTAGGCGGGCACGGTGATCACCGCCCCGGTCACCGGCTGGCCCAGGTAGCGGCTGGCTTCATCGGCCAGCTTGCGCAGCACGATCGCCGAAATTTCTTCGGGGGCAAAATCCTTCTCTAGCCGAGGGCAGCGAATTTTGACGTTGCCCAGATCATCGCGGCGAATGGTGTAGGGCACCCGCTTAGAGGATGGGTCAAGCTCTGCGTAGCGACGGCCCATGTAGCGCTTGACGCTGTAGAAGGTGTTTTGAGGGTTGAGCACCGCCTGGCGTCGGGCCATCTGGCCCACCAGGCGCTCGCCCTCTTTACTGAAGGCCACCACCGAGGGCGTAGTCCGCATCCCTTCGGCGTTGGCAATGACTACCGGCTTGCCGCCCTCCATTACAGAGACCACGGAGTTGGTCGTACCCAGGTCGATGCCAACTACTTTTCCCATGCGCTCTGGCGTCTCCTTATCTGTCGGACTGCGTGCTCAATGAAGGTTAGCACCGAGGGGGCATCGCTTCTGCCAACCTACTTACATCAACTTTCTTAATGATAGTCTGTCACAGGCTGGCCTAGATTCTACCGCACGGCTTTTGGAGGCTGGTTGGGGTAGATGGGAAGCCGGGGAAGAGAAGGGAGATGGGGAAGATAGGGGAGACGAATAGGGAGATGGGTTAGCGGTGTCTCTGGGTTTGGGGATTGGCTTTAGACTGAAGGTATCTTGAGAGCGCTCAGCCTTTTTTGGTTTTATGGTGCAAACGCGGCCCAGGTTCTATAGCTTTGACGAGTATCTGGCCTACGACGACGGCACGGATCATGTTTATGAGCTATTTAATGGAGAGCTAATCGAGGTGCCGCCAGAGTCGGGCTACAACACCAGCGTTGCTTTTTTTCTATCTATTCAGCTAGCGGCTTTGGTCGGGCATCTACGGGTGCGGCTTCACGGTCTGGAGCTTGAGGTCAGGGGCGAACCGAAGAATCGCTACCCTGACCTGACGGTGATTCAGCCGGAGCACGTTCAGCTGTTGGCCAAGCGCAACACCATTCGCCTGACGATGCCCCCCCCGGCGCTGGTGGTGGAAGTAGTCAGCCCTGGGGAGTTGCAGTGGGAGCGCGATTATGTGGCCAAGCGCAGCCAGTATGAAGACCTGGGTATTCCTGAATACTGGATTATCAACCCCCAAGATCGCACCGTGCTGGTGCTGGCGCAGCAGGGGCAGGGGTTTGCCCCGGTGGGCACGTTTGCGGGGGAGCAGCGGATAGAGTCGACCCAGTTTGCCGAGCTCACCCTGACCGCTGCTCAGCTTTTTATGGCGGGGCTGCCAGAATAAAACGCCGGGTTAGCGGTGCAGGTTTGTTGACTGCGATCGCACCCTTCCCGCAAACTCTTAAAGCCAATCCTCAAAGTCACTGCCCGCTATGCGCATCAACCTAGATATTCCTGACGACATCGCCCAGTGCCCAACCTTTTCTAGGGCAGATTGGCTGCGGGAAATGGCGATTTCTTTATTCGAGCAGGAACGGGTAACCCTGGGCATTGCCAGCCAGATTGCGGGCATTCACCTGATGGAGTTTCAAAAAATTATCGGTAGTCGCGGCGTTTGTGCCCATTACGATGTCAAAGAGTTTGCTGACGATATTGAAAACCTGCGCCGCCGGGGTTGGCTATGACGATTGTGAGCGATGCAGCATCGCTGGGCAGCCTGGCCCTAATTGACTACCTCTGGCTGCTGGAGGCAATCTACGGCACTGTGGTGGTCTCAGAGGTAGTAGCGCAGGAGCTATCGATGGCTAAAAACGCCCGCATTCAGGCGGTGCTGTCGGCTAGCTGGGTCAAGGTGCAGAGACCGACGGAGGGCGCGATCGCCACCATCCAGCAGCAGGGTCAACAGCTCGATCTAGGCGACACCCATACCCTGGCCCTGGCCCTTCAGCTCAACGCCGACGAACTGCTGATCAACGAACGGCGGGGACGGCAGGTAGCCCAAGCGCTGGAGCTATCGACCATTGGCATTGTCGGCATTGTTATCGTCGCCAAGCAGCGGGCGCTGATTCCTAGCGTGCGGCGGGTGATGGATACCCTAGTGGAGCTGGCTGGTTTTCGCATTAGCCACCAGCTTTACCAAAAAATTCTTAAGTTTGTCGATGAAATCTAAAGCGGCCACGGGCGAGGTTCAAAGTTTGAAGGTTTCAGGTTCAAGGCTTCAGGTTCAAGGCTGCACTTAGACCTGACACCTAACACCCACACTCCACATCCGCTAACTCCCCAGGTTCACCATCAAAATGGCAGAATCCCTAGGTACACTGTCTTTAATGCAATAGTCCCCGCGCTCCAGGTTTTGTGATGACGGCCACCGTTCCCGCTCTCTCCGCCCAGTACGACCCCACACAGACCGAAACCAAGTGGCAGGCCCAGTGGGAAGAGAACCAGGTCTTTAAAGCCGACCCCGACCACCCCGGCGAGCCCTACTGCGTGGTGATTCCGCCGCCGAACGTGACCGGTAGCCTGCACATGGGTCACGCCTTTGAGAATGCGCTGATTGACACCCTGGTGCGCTACCAGCGCATGGCCGGGCGCAACACCCTGTGGCTGCCGGGCACCGACCACGCCAGCATTGCCGTGAGCACGATTTTAGATCGGCAGTTCCAGGCTGAGGGATTGAAGAAGGAAGATGTGGGGCGCGATCGCTACCTAGAGCGCGCCTGGGAATGGAAGGCCGAATCCGGCGGCACCATCGTCAACCAGCTGCGCAAGCTGGGCGTCTCGGTGGACTGGAGCCGCGAGCGCTTCACCATGGATGAAGGGCTCTCCCACGCGGTGCTGACCGCTTTTACCCAGCTCTACGACGAGGGGCTGATCTACCGGGGCAACTACATGGTCAACTGGTGCCCTGCCAGCCAGTCGGCGGTGTCTGACCTGGAGGTGGAGCAGCGGGAGATGGACGGCCATCTGTGGCACTTCCGCTACCCCTTCACCGACGGCTCGGGCTATCTAGAAGTTGCCACCACCCGCCCCGAAACCATGCTGGGTGACACGGCGGTGGCGGTCAACCCCAACGACGATCGCTACCGGCATCTGGTGGGCAAAACCCTGCGGCTGCCGATTGTGAATCGGGAAATTCCGGTGATCGCGGATGACTATGTTGATGCGGCGTTTGGCACGGGCTGCGTCAAAGTCACCCCCGCCCACGACCCCAACGACTTTGCCATGGGCCAGCGCCACAACCTGCCCCTGATCACCGTCATGAACAAAGACGGCACCATGAATGAAAATGCGGGGCCATTCAACGGCCTCGATCGCTTCGAAGCCCGCCGCCTGGTGGTGAAGCGGCTGGATGTCGAAGGGTTTTTGGTGAAGATTGACGACTATCACCACACGGTGCCCTACAGCGATCGCGGCAAGGTGCCCGTCGAGCCGCTGCTTTCCACCCAGTGGTTCGTCAACATTCGCCCCCTGGCCGACAAAGCGCTGGACTATCTCGACAACCGCCAGGAACCCAAATTCGTGCCCGATCGCTGGACTAAGGTCTACCGCGACTGGCTGGTAAACCTGCGCGACTGGTGCATCTCTCGCCAGCTCTGGTGGGGCCACCAGATTCCCGCCTGGTATGCCGTGAGCGAAACCGGCGGTGAAATTACCGACAACACACCCTTTGTGGTGGCCGCTACGGAAGAGGAAGCCAAAGCCAAGGCCACCGAGCGGTTTGGTGAATGGGTGACCCTGACCCGCGACCCCGATGTACTCGACACCTGGTTTTCTTCCGGTCTGTGGCCCTTCTCCACCATGGGCTGGCCCGACGAATCGGCCCAAGACTTCCAGACCTACTACCCCACCACCACCCTGGTCACTGGCTTCGACATCATCTTCTTCTGGGTGGCCCGCATGACCCTGATGGCGGGGCATTTCACCGACACCATGCCCTTTGAAACCGTCTACATTCACGGTCTGGTGCGCGATGAGAACAACAAAAAGATGTCGAAGTCGTCGAACAACGGCATCGACCCGCTGCTACTAATCAATAAGTACGGCACCGACGCCCTGCGCTACACCCTGATTCGCGAAGTCACCGGGGCGGGCCAAGACATTCGCCTGGAGTACGATCGCAACACCGACGAATCTGTCTCAGTGGAAGCGGCACGCAACTTCACCAACAAGCTGTGGAACGCCTCCCGCTTTGTGATGATGAACCTGGGCGGTCAGTCCCCCGTCGAGCTGGGCGTACCGGCAACAGAGCAGCTAGAACTCGCCGATCGCTGGATTCTCTCCCGCTACAACCGGGTGGTGCAGAGCGTACGCAGCAATCTCGACGCCTACGGCATGGGCGAAGCGGCGAAGGATCTCTACGAGTTCACCTGGGGCGACTTCTGCGACTGGTATATCGAACTGGTCAAGCCCCGCCTCCAGGGCGATAACCCGGACTCAAAGCGCGTTGCCCAGCAAACCCTGGCCTTGGTGCTCGACGGCATTCTCAAGCTGCTGCACCCGTTTATGCCCCACATCACCGAAGAGGTGTGGCACACCCTTAGCCAGGTGGGCAACGACCAGTTTCTCGCGGTACAGCCCTACCCTACGGCCTTCCCCGACTTAGTGGATGACGGTCTAGAGCAGCAGTTTGCCCTGGTGTTTAACACCGTGCGCACCGTGCGCAACCTGCGGGCCGAGGCGGGCATTAAGCCCGGCCTGCGCATTGAGACCATTCTTGAAAGCGAGAGTGCCGACGAGCGCCACATTCTGCAAGCCACCGCCAGCTACATTAAAGATCTGGGTAAAATCGATACCCTAGTCATTCTTGGCGGTCAACAGCCCGTCTCCACCGCCCACGCTGGGGAGATAGAGGCTTCTGCCACTCCCCTGGCCACGCTCAGCAGTAACCCCGTAGTGGCCGAGGTGCAAGACTTTTGGCACACCATGCTGCCCTTGTTTGAAGAGCCCTTGCACTACGCTGGGTCGTTCTTTGACGACATTCGCCGCCCGGCCTATACGCTGCTGTGGATTCTGGCGGGGGTGATTTTGCTGCGGTTCTCTGGGGCCGTGGTGACGGCGGTGGATAGCACGCCCATCTTTGGCACGCTGATGGAGCTGGTGGGGCTGCTAGTTGTGTTTAACTTTGTGCGAAAGAATCTGCTGACCGGGGGCGATCGCGATCGCCTCGCCCAGTCCTACCAACAGTGGCGGCGCAGCATTTTTGGCCCCGACACAGCTACCCCGCGAGCGACTAGCCAACTGCGATCGGTACCCTCAACCACCGTTCAGACCAGTCCTAGCAGCGCCGTCAATGAAGCGTCTGCGGAACCGCCGCAAAAGCTGTTCGCTGGTGTGACTGGCACCGTGCAGGTGCTGATTCCCTTATCCGGCGTGGTGGATGTCGAAGCCCTCAAAGCCAAGGTTGAGAAAGACCTGGCCAAGGTGGAGGCCGAGATCAAGTCGCTCTCGGGGCGGCTGAGCAACTCCGGCTTTGTGGATAAAGCCCCCGCCGAGGTGGTGCAGGGAGCCCGCGATTCTCTCGCCGAGGCCGAGGCCCAGGCGACCATTCTCAAGGCGCGCCTGGCAATGCTGTAAGGGATTTTGAACGATTAAATCGACCAGTCTGCCAACGGGTTCAGCGAAACGCCTTTGATTCGCTGAACCCGTTGGCAGGTTTTGAAAGGTTTGATCGCCCAACGCTGGACAATCTCAGCTACGGTATACAGCATTCAACTCAACTGGGCTCGATCTTTCGATGCGTACACAGGATAGATCTATCGCCCAGGTCAAAACCGACTCAGAGGTGCAAGCCTTTCTCGCCTTGGCGGTGCCCCTGGCCGGGGCTCAGGTGGCCCAGGCCGCCGTGGGTTTTGTCGATACGTTGATGATGGGGCGGCTGGGGGCCAACACCCTGGCGGCGGGCGGGCTAGCCGCGATCAGCTTTCAGCTCCTGCTGGCGGTGATTGGCGGGTTTGTGATGACGGTGGGGCCGCTGGTGGCCCAGGCCTTTGGAGCGGGGCAAAAAGACCAGATTGAGGCGATCGCGCGGCAGGGGTTTTGGCTCTCCCTGGCCCTAAGTCTGCCGATGATGGCGGTGCTCAGCCAGCTAGATCGGGTGCTGCTGGGGCTAGGGCAGGCGGAGGCGATCGCCACCCTCACGGCCCCCTACTTTCAGGGAATTCTCTGGGGTGCGTTTCCGGCCCTGGGCTTTGCCATGCTGCGGGGCTACGCGGCGGCCCTGGCCGAGGCCCAGGTGGTGATTGCGATTGTGCTGGTGGGCACGGCCTTTAACATTGCGGGCAACTATGCCCTGGGGTTTGGCAAATGGGGCTTCCCGGCTCTAGGGCTGGGGGGGCTGGGGCTGGCCAGCGGGCTGAGCTACTGGCTGATGTTTGGGCTGTTTTTGCTCTACACCCTCAAGCACCCCAATTTGAATGAATATCGCTTTTGGCGAGGCTGGCACCGGTTACAGCCCCGGCTGGTCGGTCGGCTAATGGGCATGGGGGGCGAGATTGCCGTCACCATCGCCCTGGAGTTTAGCCTGTTTGCCGTGGTGACGTTTTTGATGGGCATCCTTGGCCCTGAGGTGCTGGCCGCCCACCAAACCGTGTACCAGACTATTTACGTGATTTTTATGGTGCCGCTGGGCATGTCCTACGCGGCGACGGCGCGGGTGGGGCATGCCTTTGGTCAGCAGGATATGAACGCGGCGCGGCGGGCGGGGTATGTGGCGATGGCGATCGCCGCCGCCTTTATGCTGCTGACCACCCTGGGGCTGCTGCTGTTTCGCCAGTCCATCATTGGTCTGTATTTAGATCTGCGCGACCCAACCAACGATCCGGTGGTGGCCCTAGCCCTGCCGATGCTTTTCGTCGCGGCCCTGGCCCAGCTCACCGATGGCGTTCAGCGGGTCGCATCGGGGGCGCTCTACGGGCTGCAAGATACCCGCATACCCATGGTGCTCAGTGGACTGGCTTTCTGGGGGGTGGGGCTGACTACAGGCTACATTCTCGGTTTTTGGCTGGGCCTTGGCGGGGTGGGGCTGTGGATTGGCCAATCTATTGGGGTGGCCACCGCTGGCATCATTTTTGTGGTTCGCTTCCATCGCTTGACCGGCCCCAGCCGCGCGGTATGACGGTGGTGGAGCATAACCCCAGGGCCAGGGTGAGCCAGGGGCGTTTATGGCCGCACGGTTTCGTAGCGAATCAGGCGACGAATGGTGTCTGGAGAAACATTTAGCCGCTGCGCCATTTCTGCCTCAATGGCCGAGGGCGATCGCATCGGTAGGTAAAAGTCAAGGGTGCGAGGCACTGGCTTCACCACAATCACCTCCACCCGAGTCGCTCGGCGATCGCCCCCAGCAGGCGAATCCTGACCCTCGTTGTCGATGACCGCGCGAATGCTGAGAATGCCTTCGTTCTGCGCCGCTGTATTGGTCGCTAAGACCAGAGGGGCGATCGCGCGGCCTGCCACCCCTAGGTAGTGATGAGTCCAGCCGTAGCCAGCCAGCCAAAATGCGCCCCCCAGCAGCCCTAGGGGTAGCCAGAACTCTAGGCCAGAGCGAGTGAAGAGACGTTTGAGAGCAGGCATAGGCGATGGGGAAGGTGGGGAAGTGGGTAATGTAGGTGAATCAGGGCTGGGGATGATTCTAAAGCTTAACGTCACGACATACCATCCATGCACCCACCTACCCATCCACCCATCCACGCATCCCCTCCCCTCCCCTCTCCACTCCCTCCCCACCCCACACTTCCGCTAGGTAAATTAACTAATGGTGAACAGCAGGTTAAGCTAGCAAAGTGAGAATTTCGGCCATTAGAATACATGCTGCATCATCTCAATCAGGGGCTAACCCGCAGCCAGCCAGAACAAGCCCTGTAAGCCCTGGGCACTGAAGTCCGATACCAGTGCCCTCGCTCAGCTCGGGCGACACCTGCGACTGCGCCGAGAGCAGCTAGGCACCCGTACCTGGCTTGCACCCATCGACGGTAGAGGCGATCGCGTCAGCATTCGCGAGCAACCTCTCTCCCCCAGCCCGTCCCATCCCATCGACTCACCTCCCATCCCCTTGTCTCCCCCTATCCCCATGTTTACCCGCAGTCGCAAACACCTTACCCAGTGGCTCATGTTGACCATGGGCAGCGTTTTTGTGGTGTTTGGCGGGCTAGTCTACGTCATTGAAGTCGAGCGAGAGCTCAACAAACTCGACCAGCAGCTCTACCGCGAAGCGGAGCTGATGATTAGCGGCGGCGGCGCTGACTCGTCGCCCAACCCAAACTACCCGGTGCAGTTTCAGATTAAAACGGTGCCGCTATTAGGGGGCAGCACCCTGAGCATTACCTCGGATCTGGTCTATGCCCGCTGGTACGACACCAACAACCACCTGCTGATGTTTTTTGGGCCGCTGTCGGGCGATCGCCGCAACATTCAGCCCGGCTACAAAACTCTGATCTACGAGGGCCAACGCCTGCGCCAGATGACGGTGCCCATTGAGTCGGCGGGGCAAACCCTGGGCCACCTAGAGCTGGCCACGACCCTGGTGCCGGTAGAAACCGCCCTCAGCCAAATTCGGCTGGTTTTAAGCCTGGGGCTGCCGGTGGGGGTGGGCCTGATTGGGCTGCTGAGCTGGTGGTTTGCGGGCCAGGTGATGCGGCCCATTCAGCTGTCTTACCAGCGATTAGAACAATTTAGCGCCGATGCCAGCCACGAGCTGAGGTTGCCGGTGGCCACCATTCTCAAACAGGCCGAGCTGGGGTTAATGACGGCTTCGCCCCAAGAGCAGGTGGCGCGGCTCCAGCACATTGCCGGGCTGGCCCAGTCGATGGGGCGGCTGATTAACAGCCTGCTGGTGCTGGTGACCGCCGATCGCTGGTCGGGCACCCAGCAGTGCAACCTCACCCCCTTGGTGAAAGACCTCGCCCGCGAGTATCAGCCTCAGGCCACGGCTAAAGGGCTTTGGTGGCGGCTAGAGCTGCCTCACGGCCCCCTCTGGGTGAATGGAGACGCCAATTTGCTCCGGCAGGCAATTGCCAACCTGCTCAGCAATGCCTGCCGCTACACCGCGACCGGGGGAGAGGTCGCCCTCTCCCTCAGCCACCGCCTCGACCGGATTATGATTACGGTGCAAGACAGCGGCATCGGCATTCCGGCGGCCGATTTGCCCCGCGTGTTTGACCGCTTTTACCGGGTTGACAAGACGCGATCGCGCGATACCGGCGGCTTTGGGCTGGGGCTGGCGATCGCCCAGCAGATCGTTCAGGCACACCAGGGCAAACTCACGGTAGTCAGCACCGAAAACCAGGGATCAACCTTCACCATTACCCTGCCGTTACTCCTGCCCGCCCCTGCCCAGGGGCAGCCCGTCTCCCCGCAAACCTTGGGTCACAAGGCCAAGTGTTAGACAAAAAATGTTAGCCCCAACCCGTGATTGGTTTCTCTTTAGCCAAATGCCCAGGAGCAGATGCCTGCAATCTTTCTGCTGCCGTTGATCGTCAAAACCTGTTCGGAGTGTTGTTCCCATGATTTTTAGTCGCCGAGTATGGCTAGCGGCGTCTGTGTCCATGGCTTTGGCGGTAACCGCCTGCGGTGGCGGCTCTGCTCCTACCGCTGAAACCACCGCTGACCCAGTGGCCGCTGGCGACGGCGACGGCACCACGATTGCGATCGGCGGGGCTGGGGCAACCTTCCCCGCGCCGATTTTTCAGCGCTGGTTCGACGCCTATACCCGGCAAGTTGATTTCGATGTGCAGGTGAGCTACCAGTCGGTGGGCAGTGGCGCTGGCCTAGAGCAGTACATCGCCGGCACCGTAGACTTTGGCGCGTCTGAGGCCCCCATTACCGATTCTGAAGAGCGCACCCAGGCTTTCGTCGATGCCTTTGGCTATGCCCCTATTCAGGTGCCGATAACGGGTGGGTTGCTGTCGTTCTCCTACAACCTGCCTGGGATTGAGGATCTAGAGCTACGCCTTTCCCGCGAGGTCTACTGCGGCATCGTCACGGGCGAAATTACCCAGTGGAGCGACCCGGCGATCGCCGCCATCAACCCCGACCAGGAGATACCTGACCTGCCCATCACCTGGGTTCACCGCTCCGACGGTTCGGGCACCACCTTTGTCTTTGTTAACCACATTGACACCGTCTGCGACGGCTGGGACGGTGGCGTTGGCACCTCCGTTGACTGGCCCGTGGGCATCGGCGACCAGGGCAATGAGGGCGTAGCCGCTACAATTCAGCAAACCGAAGGCGCAATTGGCTATCTGTCCTACGCCTATGCGGCCCTCGAAGGCATCGATTCTGCGGTGGTCGAAAACAACGCCGGTACCTACGTCGAGCCCTCCCCTGAAACCGCAGGCAATGCCCTGCTCGATGAAGCAATACCGGACGACTTTGCCCTGCTTGTGCCCGACCCCACTGGCGAAAACGCCTACCCCATCGTCGGTCTGACCTGGATTCTGATCTATAACCGCTACGAAGACGCAGCCCAGTGGAACGCCATGCGGGACGTGTTTGAGTGGTCTCTCGGCCCCGAAGGTCGCGCCATTGCGGAAGAGTTGCTCTATGTGCCGCTGCCCGAGCCGCTGGTAGAGCGCATTCAAGAGGTGTTTGACACCGTTAACGCGGGCTAATTGAGCCCCCGTTGCCCCCAGGAGAGACGGGTTTAAAGCACAATTGATCTACTCCTCTCCGCCAAGGTCATGGTTCAGAATCTCAAGTTTGATGCGGTCAGCGATCGCCTGCCACCCCAAAACATCGAGGCCGAAGAGGCCATTCTGGGCGGCATTTTGCTGGATCCTGAAGCCCTCAGCCGGGTGATGGAGATTCTCACCCCCGACGCCTTTTACATCGGTGCCCACCGCGATATCTACAAAGGGGCGCTGGCCCTCCACGCCAAGGGGCAGCCCGCCGACCTGATGACCATCGCCGTGTGGCTGAAGGACAACGGCAAGCTAGAGCAGGTGGGCGGGCAAACTCGCCTGGCTCAGCTGGTCGATCGCACCGTCAGTGCCGCCAACATCGACCAGTACGCCACCCTGGTGATGGATAAGTACACCCGCCGCCTGCTGATTCAAACCGGCGGCGAAATTTCTCAGCTGGGCTACGACACGACCCTGCCCATCGAGAATGTCATGGATCAGTCGGAGCAGCGGCTGTTTGGCATCACCCAGTCGCGGCCCCAGGGGGGGCTGACCTCCACGTCCGATATTTTGATTGAAACATTTTCGGAAATTGAGCAGCGATCGCTCGGCGTTGTGCTCCCCGGCATCCCCTGCGGCTTCTACGACCTGGATGCCATGACCCAGGGTTTTCAGCGCTCTGACCTGATTATCGCCGCTGCCCGTCCGTCAATGGGAAAAACCAGCTTCGTGCTCAATATAGCTCGCAACATCGCTGCTTTACAGAAGCTTCCTGTAGCTATTTATAGCTTAGAAATGTCTAAAGTGCAGCTGGTCTACCGACTGCTCTCCAGCGAAGTCGAGATGGAAAGCAGCCGCCTGCGCACCGGGCGCATCGCCCAAAACGAGTGGGAAAAACTGGGCCACGCCATCAGCATTCTCTCCCAAATGCCTATCTTCATTGACGACACCCCAAGCATTTCGGTGACCGAAATTCGCTCTCGCTGCCGCCGCCTTCAAGCCGAACAGGGTGGTGCCCTGGGGCTGATTTTGATCGACTACCTGCAACTCATGGAGGGCGGCGGCGACAACCGGGTACAGGAATTGTCGAAGATGACGCGATCGCTCAAGGGTCTCGCCCGCGAACTCAATGTGCCGATCATCGCCCTCTCCCAGCTCAGCCGAGGGGTCGAGTCGCGCACCAACAAACGCCCGATGATGAGCGATCTTCGTGAATCTGGAGCGATTGAACAGGACGCCGACTTGATCATGATGCTCTACCGCGAAGAGTACTACGACCCCGACACCCCCGATCGCGGCATTGCCGAGATCATCATTACCAAGCACCGCAACGGCCCCACCGGCACCATCAAGCTGCTGTTCGAGCCGCAGTTTACCCGCTTCCGCAACCTGGCCACCCCTGGCATGTAGATGGGCAGGGCTCAGAGTACGTACAGGGGATGTGATCTATCCCTGAACCCTAACTGCGGTGATAGCTTTCTATAATTGCAGCAACTCCTCCGTGCGGTCAGTCCATGCAGTCTCCTACCACCTCAGAGCAAAAGCCTAGTCTCTACGACCAAGACTTTTATTACTGGATTCAGCAGACCGTTCACGCGCTTAAACATCGCGAACTAGAGCAGGTGGACTGGGAAAACCTCATTGAAGAAATAGACAGCATGGGCCGCAGCGCAAAAAAGGAGCTAAAAAGCCGCCTGCTAGTCATTCTCGAGCACCTGCTAAAGCTGATGTTTTGGGAGTCAGAAAAAGCCCAAAACAGCCGGGGCTGGCGTAATACCCTGATTGAACAACGGAGTGAATTGGAGTTGCTGCTAGACGATAGCCCTAGCCTCAGGCCCATGGTGCAGGAGATCTTTGCAGAATTCTACGCCAAGGCCAGAACCCAGGTTTTACAGAAAAGTGATCTGCCGAGTAGCGTCATTCCCACCCTGCCGCCGTTCTCCGCCGATGACGCCCTCAACACCGATTTTCTGCCGCGCTGAGCTTCAGCAATCTTGCCGGGGATTGCGACACCCAACCCCCGGCACTTAGATTTTGCTCCGTTGAGAGGTAATCTAGCGTTGGCGCAGTCTCTCCTTTGGAGAATCGCCACTCAACCTCAGGAGACTTTCTATGGGCGACATGATTAGCTTTAACCGGCCCGATGGCCAAGCGTGCCAGGGCTACTACGTCGAGCCCGCCAGCGGCAGCACTGCTCCCGGCATTGTCGTGATTCAAGAGTGGTGGGGCCTCAACGACCAGATCAAGGGTGTGGCCGACCAGCTGGTGCAGCAGGGCTACCGGGTGCTGGTGCCCGACCTTTATAAAGGCGAAGTCACCGTCGAAGCCGCCGAGGCCGAGCACCTGATGAAAGACCTCGACTTTGGCGATGCCGCCACCCAAAACATTCGCGGCGCGGTGCAGCACCTCAAGGCCACCAGCCCCAAGGTGGCGGTGCTGGGCTACTGCATGGGCGGGGCGCTGACGGTACTGGCAGCGGTGTATGCCCCCGAAACCGACGTGGCTATAAGCTGGTACGGGGTACCTCCGGCAGAAGCTGCCGACGCCAGCACCATTGCGGTCCCTTTCCAGGGACACTTTGCCCAGCAGGACGAATTCTTTTCCCCCGATGCGGTAAGGGCATTTGAGGCTCGACTCAAAGAGGGTAGCGCCCCCAGCGAAACCTACTGGTACGACGCCCACCACGCCTTTGGCAACGAGAACAACGACATCTACGACCCCGAGGCCACCAAATTGGCTTGGGAGCGATCGCTCACTTTCCTCTCCACCCATTTAACCTAGATAGCGACAGTCCCCTAACGTCAGCCAACCAGGCCAACATTAGGGGATAACCTGATGCCTCAACAGCGTTGCCCCCTGCACCAAAATGAGTCCTTTGCTTGCACAAAAACAACTGAATAGTTATATAGTAAATAAAAGATCTCAGGTTACAGGAGCTTCGCGATATGGATCAAGCTTTGATGTTTCGTCAACTCTTCGACGCAGACTCCTCCACCTATACCTACCTGCTGGCTGACCCCCGATCTAAAGAAGCGGTGCTGATTGACCCAGTGTTTGAGCAACATTTGCGCGATCGCGCCCTGATCGAAGAACTTGGCCTCACCCTGCTCGCCACCCTCGACACCCACTGCCACGCCGACCACGTCACCGGAGCCTGGCTGATGCAGCAGGCGGTGGGCTCCAAAATCGGCATCTCGGGGCGCTACGGGGCTATGGTGAGCGGGGCCGACTATTTGCTCGACCATGGGGATCGGGTGACCTTTGGCGATCGCGCGCTCGAAGTGCGCGCTACCCCCGGCCACACCGACGGCTGCATTACCTACGTGCTTGACGACCACGCCATGGCCTTTACCGGCGATTGCCTCCTGATCCGAGGCGCGGGCCGCTGCGACTTTCAGCAGGGCGACGCCAAGCACATGTACGCCTCCATCACCGAGCAGATCTTCAGCCTGCCCGACGACTGCATCATCTGGCCCGCCCACGACTACAGCGGCCGCACCTGCTCTAGCGTGGGCGAAGAAAAAGCCTACAACCCCCGCATCGGCGGCAAGGCCGACGAAACCGACTTTGTCGGCTACATGGAAAATCTGGGTCTGCCCCACCCCAAAAAAATCGACATTGCGATTCCGGCCAACTGCGTCTGCGGCCAGCCGGAAGACGGCAAAATGCCCACCGTCGCCGACTGGGCTCCCGTACGCCTCACCTACGGCGGCGTTAAAGAAATCGATCCCCAGTGGGTGGCCGAAAATCTGGGCAAAGTCCACATCCTTGATGTGCGCGGCCCCGATGAGTTTAATGCTGAACTGGGCCACATCAGCGAGGCTCAGCTTGTCCCCCTCAGCGAACTAGAAGAGCGCGTGGACGAAATTCCCACCGACCAGCCCGTGGTGACGGTGTGTAAGTCGGGGCGGCGATCGGCCCAGGCTACCGTCATTCTCAAAAAGCAGGGGCGGGCCGAGGCCGCCAGCCTGCGGGGTGGCATGCTGAGCTGGAATGAAGCCTACCTGCCCGTGGAGAAAGCCTAGACTAGCGCTTCCACCCGTGGATTGACTGGATATCGCCCTCAGCGGCAGGGGGCGGGGTGAGCCCGGCGGGGGGCAACGGTTTTTGGCAGCTCAATGCAAAATTGGCTGCCTTGGCCCAGCTCACTATCTACGGTAATCGTGCCCTCCATGACCTGCACCAGGGCATGCACGATGGCCAGCCCTAGCCCGGTGCCCTCAAGGGTGCTGCGGGCGTCGTGAAGCTGCCAAAACTCTTGAAAAATATGGGCCTGATCCTCAGGGCTGATGCCACGGCCAGTATCTTTCACCTGTAGCCGCAGGCCCTCAGCAGGCAACAGGTCGAGGCTAACCGCGACCCGGCCTACATCGGTAAATTTAATGGCGTTCGACACCAGATTGGTCAAGATTTGCCGCAGACGACTGCGATCGTTCACCACCATTACGGGGCGATCGGGCAGCTCTGTCACCAGGGTCAGGGCTTTTTGCTGGGCCAACGCGTGCAACTCGTTTAGGGTGGCGGCAACCAGATCTACCAGGTCAAAGGTTTCTAGCTTGAGTGCTACATGGTCTGTCCGCAGCCGCGAAAAATTCAGCATGTCTTCAATCATGGTGAGCAGGTGCTGCCCATTGTGAAAAATTCGCTCCACCATTTTTCGGGTTCTAGAGTCGTTTTGATGGCTCAGCTGCCCTATCAAAACCTGGGAAAATCCCAAAATGGCGTTCATTGGGGTTTTGAACTCATGGGAAACAGCGGCCAGCAGCTGGCTTCTCAGGCGATCGGCTTCTAAAAGCTCTAAATTTTGGGCCTGGAGCTGGCTAAGGGTGGCCTCGGCTTTTTTGCGATCGCTAATATCTCGCATTTGCCACCGCAGTCCTACCGCCTGGCCCTGAGTATCCTGCACGGTTTTAACGGTCGTTGCGACGATAACGGCCTCAGCGTTCCGCCTTTGCAGCATAAACTCCCAGCCTTCTACCCGATGCATCACCACAATCTGGTTAAGCAAGGTGTAGAAAATCATGCGTTCGGTCTGAGGAACATAGATGACCAGAGGTTGGCCAATCAGAAAAGATTGATCCAGGTTCAATAGGATGGCAGCGGCGTGGTTAGCCTCTTGCACCACGCCTTTGAGGTCAGTCACCAGATAGCCATCGGGGGCAAAATTAAACAGATCTTGGTAGCGCTGGCGCTCAGTTTCAACAATGTGCTGAGCGGCGACCAGCCGCGCATTCTGGGTGATCAGCTCTTCTTCGGCAACGTGGAGTTCTTCGACTGCCAGACTCAGTTCGTCGAGTGTAGCAATCAACTGCTGGGCATGGTGCGAGGGAAATTGCTGGGCATCGCGATGAAGGGTTTGAACACGAGCCTGAACATTCTCGATGTATCGAGTTAGAAATTCCCCGCTTGCTGCACTCACTGAGTCCCCCTCTATCGACCATGGGCTCAGTCTGTAGGCCTCACTCTATATCCGCATCCCCCGCAAGAAATATTGCTCAACGGTCGGCGGGCAGACCACCACCCAAACGGATGCTAAGGCCAGCGAAGTCTTATCTGGGAATTTCAAAGCTTGGGTAAGGGCTAACGCCGTTACCCAAGCTAACACCTCAGGTAAAGGCGTCTACCGGGCGGCTGCCGACACCGGCACCCGTTGCAGGCTCTCGACCAGCTGGCGCACTACGGCCACCATAGCCAGGGGGTTGTCGAGCTTGTTGACAGCAGAGCCAACGCCAACGCCAGCGGCCCCCGCTGCGATCGCCATCGGAGCCGTCACATCCGATAGCCCCGACGCACACAGCACCGGCACAGACACAGCGCGAGAAATGGCGTGGGCAGCGGCCAGGGTAGGCGCGGCTTTCTCAATTAACCCCAGGGTGCCGGGGTGAGTCGGCTGGCTAGAGGTACCGCCCTCGGTCTGAATGATGTCGGCCCCGGCGGCCACCAGCGCTTCGGCCAGGCTCACCTGCTCATCCAGCGCCAGAATGTGGGGCACGGTGACAGACAGCGTGATCTCGGGCAGCAGCTCGCGAGTGCGGCGGGTAAGCTCTAGCACCTCGGGCGCTTCATATCGGCGGCCCTGGGCATAAAAAGCATCGAAGTTGCCGATCTCGATCAGGTCGGCCCCAGCCGCGACGGGGGCGAGAAAGGCCCCTGCCTCTACGGCAGAAACGCAGATGGGCAGCGTCGTTGCGGCCTTGGCCAGGCGTACCAACTCGGCATCGGCGGCAATATCCACGAAGGTGGCACCGCCCTGGTCGGCGGCTTTAACCACAGCTACCACCCGCTGGGGGTCAAAGTTGGTGAGCCCGCTGATGATTTTGATTGCGCTGCGGGTGTCGAGGGCGCGTTGTAAGTCAGAGCGCATAGGTCTATCTCTCAAGATTGGGCAGTGACCCGCCCAGCTTATCTGGCCTGGGCGGGCGCTAATTTGCCCCATTGTCGCATTGTCAGCCGAGTTGCGGGTAGCCCCATGTTTTGAGTTCTTAGTTGAGCGGCTAACTCAAAACTCAAAACTCAAAATTTAGAACTCCATCGTGCCCACCGCTGCCGCCACAGCCGCTGGGTGATATAAAACGGGCTGACCAGACTGTAAAAATACAGCGTCATTTCGCAGGCCGTGACGGTATCGCTCACCACCTCGCCCCGGTATTTGACCCAATGGCGCAGAATTTTGCGGAGATCGTTGACCAGATAGGCATGGGCCATTAGCGGGCGCTGCCACAGGGGCACGCTGAGCATGCGGGTGCGGTGGCGGCTGAGGCCAATGCCCCGAAACATCCGCAGCAGATAGACACGCTCAAACCGACTGGCCGGAATCTCGTGCTGCATGCGCATGGCCGAGTTGTACCAGATCTCCCAGCCGTGGCGCTGCATGTGGAGCACCACCTCCAAATCTTCCCCGGCCGCTCGAAAGCCAATGGCGTCGGCCAGGGTCAGCTGCTCGGGCACGCTGCCCAGCCAGGCCTGCCGCCGCACGACCAAGCCCGCCGCTGGCGGCAAAACCTTCTGCTTCGGCGCGTAGATCAACGGCTCAGGCCCGCGCTCAGTCAACGCCAGCATTGACCCAATGCGGCCAAAATTTGGCGGCGGGGCGACTTCAAAGTCTCCCCGAATGCGGCTGCCAAAGGCCCCCGCCTGGGGGTGAGCCTGGCCAAACCGATGGGCCGCCACCACCCATCCCAGAGCCGGGTGGTTGTCATCGTCCAAAAACCCGATCAGAGGGCTGCGGGCCAGGTGAATGGCGGCCTGGCGGGCGTAGCCAGCACCCTGGCGCGGCTCAAAGGCATAGCGCAGGGGAATATCCTGGGGCCACTGCGGCCGGTAGGCTTCGACCACCTGGGCAGTGCCGTCGGTGCTGTTGTTGTCTACCACAATCACTTCCCAAGCCAGGTGCTCGGTGCCGAGTTGGGCCAGCAGGCAGTCGAGCACCTTGGGCAGGCGGTGCTCCCCGTTGTAGGTGCAGATCACCACCGACAGGTCGAGGATTTCTTTGCCAGGGGAAGCACTGGCCAGCTTGAGCCGCAGTCGCCGCAGCAGGCGCTGGGTGTAGCTGGGCAGCGATCGCCCCACCCCGACCTGGCGCTTGTCCGGGCCGACAGCGAGCCTGGCGGGTGGAGCGCCCGCTGCGGCCCAGGATGATGCAGCCGACGACGCCAAAGAAGACTCAGCCATGGGCAGCAAACCCTCCGCGCTACTGGGTGACGCCCCCCAGTGTGCCCGGCGGCAATCGCCCAATATCCTGGCTGGTTGCTAAGTCTAGCGAAATAAGTCTGGCGAAAGTGGCCGCTGGTCTAGTGCAGCCCCGGCTCAATCTGGCTGATGGGGACGAAGCACTCGTTGGGCAGCAGCACGGGGCGATCGCCAAAGATCAGCTTACCGCGATGGGTCTTGGTGCTAATTGCAATGCCAATGGGGCGCTGTACGTCCTCAGGGTGCACCTCGTAATAGGTGCGATATATCTGCCGAGCCGACTTTAACAGAGCCGGGTTGAGCGCCGATGGCAGGGGACCTGCCTCCGGTCGCTGGGCAGGGGGCAGGCTAGAAGAAGGGGGTTGCTGTAGACCGTACACGGCTCACCTGTGCGCTTATAGACAGACTCTAACTCGATCTTTCCAGGGGCGGCAAACTCTAGACGATCATCTAGAGAAAGCTTTACGCCAGGGCACGCAGCAGGGCTTCGCCCATGGCTTTGCAACCCACCTGGGTCATGGTTTCAGACATGATATCGCCAGTTCGATAACCCTGATCTAAAACTGTGGTCACGGCCTGCTCAATGCGATCGGCAGCAACGGGCTGGTCGAGGGCGTAGCGCAGCATCATGGCGGCGCTCAGCACCTGGGCCAGGGGGTTGGCCTTGTCTTGGCCAGCAATGTCGGGAGCCGACCCGTGGACGGGTTCGTAGACCCCCGGCCCGCTGGCCCCCAGGCTGGCGGAGGGCAGCATGCCAATGCTGCCGGTGAGCATCGCGGCGGCATCCGAGAGAATATCGCCGAACAGGTTGCCGGTGACGATGGTGTCAAACTGCTTGGGCCAGCGGATCAGCTGCATCGCCGCATTGTCTACATACATGTGCGTCAGGGTGACATCCGGATAGTCGGCAGAGAGGGCGGTGATGCGATCGCGCCACAGCTGCGACACCTCCAGCACGTTGGCTTTGTCTACGGAACACAGCTGCCCGCGCCGCTTCTGAGCCGTCTCAAAGGCGACCTTGCCGATGCGATCGATCTCGCCATCGGTATAGGCCATAGTATTGACCCCCCGCTTTTGCCCGGTTTCGGTTTCAAAAACACCCTTAGGGGTGCCAAAGTAGATGCCCCCAGTTAATTCGCGCACCACCATAATGTCCACCCCTTCGACCACCTCGCGCTTGAGCGAAGAGGCATCGATCAGCTGGGGCAGAATGGTGGCCGGGCGCAGGTTGGCAAATAGCTCTAGCCCCGATCGCAGCCCCAGCAGCCCAGTCTCAGGCCGCTGGTGCCGGGGCAGCGTATCCCACTTGTAGCCGCCGATCGCCGCCAGCAGCACCGCATCGCTGGCCTTACAGGTCTTCAGCGTTTCTTCAGGCAGCGGCTCCCCAGTGACGTCGATAGCAGACCCGCCAATCAGCGCCTCCTCAAACTCAAAGGCCAGATCCATCTGGCTGCCCACGGTCTTGAGCACATCCACCGCCACCGCCATAATCTCAGGGCCAATACCGTCACCGGGCAGCAGCGTAATGCGATAGGTCGAAGTCATAGCGTTGGAGGAAACTCGTAGGGTGCATTAGCGAAGCAATGCACCGCTGCTTACCGGCACATGCATTCAACCGATTCAATATCATACCCCCAGGGGCCAACCCCTCCCCGCCAACTTTTCCTTTCTCATCCACCTCCCCACGCCAGGGCAAACACGTAGGTCTGCCCCTACCCATCCACCCCATCACCCATCCACCCCATGCCCCAATACCTCTACCTCCACGGCTTCGCCTCCAGCCCCCTATCGGCCAAAGCCCAGGCCATGCAAGCCCGCTTCGCCGCTCTGGGCCTAGATTTAGGGATTCCCGATTTGAACCAGGGTGATTTCTCTCAACTCACCCTCAGCCGCCAGATTCAGCAGGTCAGCGCCCTGATTCTGTCTCAGGCTGAACCCACCGTGCTAATTGGCTCTAGCCTGGGCGGGCTAACTGCCGCCTGGGTCGCCCAGCAGGCCGCCATTACCGAACGCATTGAGAAACTAGTGCTGCTCGCCCCCGCCTTTCAATTCCTCCAGCAGTGGCTACCCCGCCTTGGGCCCGATCAGCTCGAAGCCTGGCGCACCCAGGGCACGTTTCCCGTCTACCACTACACCGAACAGCGCACTCTGCCTCTGCACTACACCTTTATTACCGATGCCCAGAGCTACAGCGACAATGGCCTAACAGCCCCAATCCCGACCCTCATTCTCCACGGCATCCAGGACGAGACTATAGCTATAGATTCCAGCCGTGCCTATGCAGCCTCCCGCCCCTGGGTACGCCTGGTGGAATTGCCCAGCGATCACGCCCTTGTTGATGTAGAGAAAGATATTTGGCAACACACTCAAGCGTTTCTGAACCTTTGAGTTTTACCAGGTAATAGGATTTTTCTAGAGGTGAGCGAAGAAGGATCCACCCTAGCCCCAGCTGCGCTTCATTTGTAGAGATATTAAGTGTTGCAAAACAATCTTATTTTGGGCTTCCAGGAATAGGCCTGATTGATTAGGCTGACAATATGCAAACTCGTAACGAGTACGGCTTCATGTCAATACAAATGCCTGAGTATTTCAACTCAATGATTCATGTCTGGCATCCTCCAGACTCGTCAATGCGGCCCAAAGAATGGGTTTGACTATGGCGCAAGCTATAGAAAGTTAATGATTTTTGTAGCTTTACGAGAAGGGGCGGGGCCAAATCCCTAAGCTAGGGTTAGAGTCTCTACTCATCAATTTTGTAGTTAGGAAGAGTCTAACTGATGTTGAATGCGAGTAAGGAGCTAGGCCAATGCTGTTCCACTATGGGGGACAGCGTGTCCCCAACGTAACGTTTCGCCTGTTTTCAGAGGCGGGTTGGTACGAACTTTCGACGGCAGATCTCTTTGAACATAAAACGGTGGTGGTGTTTGCGGTGCCAGGAGCATTTACCTGCCCGCATTCGCCCATTCAACTGTTAGCGTACAACGAGTACGCCGAGACATTTCGAACCAACGGTGTCGATGAGATTCTCTGTATTTCGGTCAACGATCCGTTTTCGCTGGCGAGTTGGGCCCAAGACGAAGGGGCTGACCAGGTGCGCTTTATACCCGATGTGACGGGCGACTTTACTCGCAACCTGGGCATGCTGGTGAACCTTTCTGACAAAGGAATGGGGTGCCGATCGCGACGCTATTCCATGCTGGTGAAAGACAGAGTAATCGAAAAAATGTTTGTAGAACCAGAGGATTTTGAGGCCGTGCCCATGGTTTCTAATGCCGAAACCATGCTGAGCTACATCAATCCTGAGGTGAGGCAACCGGAGCAGACTTCTGTACAGATGCAGATGTGGCGGGCAATGCTTTCTGCCTAAGGAAAAATAGTCACGCAGAGACGAAACAAATCTACCTAAACCACAAGCAGGAAAGGAATCATGACGAGTAGCCAAATGAGGTGTCCGTTCCCGATGAGTAGCAAGCTAATGGAAATCTGGCGGGCCATATCATCAGTTCTGGGATCGAGCAGCACGGAAAATATTGAGACCAGTACGCCCCAGTCTACGGCACCCAATGGGAGCAGTAGCACCAGCAAATGCCCTGTTTTAGGTGGCCCGCAGACTCGGCTCGGGACTGCGAACCGAGACTGGTGGCCGAATTCTTTGAATCTCAACATGCTCCATCAGCACTCAGCTAAGTCCAACCCGATGGATGAGGCGTTCAACTACGGTGAGGCGTTTAAGAGTCTCGATTTAGCGGCCCTGAGGGCCGATATCTATGAGCTGATGACCACCTCTCAAGACTGGTGGCCCGCCGACTACGGTCACTATGGGCCGCTCTTTATTCGGATGGCGTGGCACAGCGCTGGCACCTACCGGATTGGCGACGGTCGCGGTGGCGCGGGTTCGGGCAGTCAGCGGTTTGAACCGCTCAACAGCTGGCCCGACAATGCCAACCTCGACAAGGCGCGTATGTTGCTGTGGCCGATCAAGCAGAAATACGGCAACAAAATCTCCTGGGCCGACCTGATGGTCTTCGCGGGCAACTGCGCCCTAGAATCAATGGGCTTCAAGACGTTGGGCTTTGCTGGCGGGCGCGTGGATGTCTGGGAGCCAGAGGTCGATATTTACTGGGGCTCTGAGAAAACCTGGCTCGGCAATGAGCGCTATGAGGGCGATCGCGTCCTCCTAAACCCTCTCGCTGCCGTGCAGATGGGCCTGATCTATGTGAATCCCCAGGGGCCAGACGGCGAGCCTGACCCCCTGGGCTCGGGGCGCGACATTCGCGAGACCTTTAAGCGAATGGCGATGAACGACGAGGAAACCGTCGCGCTCACCGCTGGGGGACACACGTTTGGCAAGTGCCACGGCGCGGGCGAAGAGACCCACGTTGGAGCTGAGCCGGGGGGGGCCACCATTGTGGATCAGGGCCTGGGCTGGAAGAGCACCTTCAACACGGGGGTCGGCGTCGATGCGATCACCAGCGGTATTGAAGGGGCCTGGACCCCCACCCCGACCCAGTGGGACAACAGCTACCTCGAAACCCTGTTCAACTATGACTGGGAGCTGACCAAGAGCCCCGCTGGCGCATGGCAGTGGAAGCCCAAGGGCAATGCGGGGGCGGGTACGGTGCCCGATGCCCACGATCCGTCGAAGCGGCACGCCCCGATGATGACCACGGCGGATATGTCCATGAAGATGGATCCGATCTACAACCCGATCGCCCAGCGCTACCGCGACAACCCCGATGAGTTTGCCGAGCAGTTTGCCAAGGCCTGGTTTAAGCTGACCCACCGCGACATGGGGCCCCGCGCCCGCTACCTCGGCCCCGAGGTTCCCCAGGAAGAGTTCCTATGGCAAGATCCCGTTCCCGCCGTCGATCATGACTTGATCGATGGGCAGGACATCGCTGCCCTCAAAGCCAAGATTCTGGCCTCGGGGCTGTCGGTCTCCCAGCTGGTGTCTACTGCCTGGGCCTCGGCCTCCACGTTCCGCTGCTCTGACATGCGTGGTGGGGCAAACGGGGCACGCCTTCGCCTCGCACCGCAGAAGGATTGGGAAGTCAACCAGCCAACTCAACTGGCCACGGTGCTGCAAACCCTGGAGGGCATCCAAAACGAGTTCAACGGCTCGCAGTCGGGCGGCAAGCAAATTTCCCTCGCAGACCTGATTGTGCTGGGCGGCTGTGCAGGCGTCGAGCAAGCGGTGAAAAATGCGGGTCACGACGTGACGGTACCCTTCACGCCGGGCCGCACCGATGCCACCCAAGAGAAAACTGATGTGGAAGCCTTCGAACCCCTGGAGCCGACCGCCGACGGGTTCCGCAACTACACCAGCGGCAAACACAGCGAATCTCTTGAAGAGCTGCTGATCGATCGGGCGCAGCTGCTTTCCCTATCGGCCCCTCAAATGACGGCGCTGCTAGGTGGCCTGCGCGTTTTGGGGGCCAACGTTGGCGGGTCTAAGCACGGCGTCTTCACCGATCGCCCAGAAACCCTGACCAATGACTTCTTCGTCAACCTGCTCGACCTGGGCGCCACCTGGAAGGCGACTTCTGAGGATGAGGTTGAGTTTAAGGGCAGCGATCGCAAAACCGGTGCCCAAAAGTGGACTGCTACCCGCGTTGACCTGATCTTCGGCTCTAACTCTCAGCTCCGCGCCCTGGCGGAAGTCTACGGAGCCGGGGACTCGCAGCCCAAGTTTATCCATGACTTTGTCGCCGCGTGGGATAAGGTGATGAACCTCGATCGCTACGACCTGCGCTCAGTGCAAGCGGAAAGCGCTACGAGGGGTTTCTAAACTCAGCTTCACCCGTCATCGGGGGTTCGGCTATACAAACCCGCTGACATCCTGAATGCGAGTGATCACCATCGGGGGGGCGTTTCAAGATATCTTGAAACGCCCCCCTTGCAATAACCTTAACCCGTGGCTTTTTCTAAAAATTCGGCACCAACTTTTTTAGCGCGTTTCGATTTGGGCTTTTTGCTCTAGTAACGCTTCAATGGCGGCCAGCAGCTCTGGCTGGCCCCAGTTTTGGTAGAGCGAGGCTGCGATCGCACATCCGCCCGCGCCCACCCCCTCCTTCACAAACCCCCGCTCGTAGGCTCGCAGCGCTTCAAACCGCGAATTTCCAAAGCTAAGCTGAGTCGCCATCAAACAGGCCCCCGTCAGCTCCGCCAGCCCCACTGTGTCCCCGGTGGCATCTTCCGCTACCCAGCGGGTGGTGCCCACCACTACATTCTGCGGATTCCAGGCACAGTCTTCTGCCGCCGCGATCGCCGCCATCAGCGCATAGACTGCCAGCATTTGCGTGCCCCCCGCCAGGAGTACGGGTCGGGTGCGACTAGCCGCGATCGCCATCCCCGCCACCACCGGCTGCATCGGGTCGCCTACCGCCGCCACCACCGCTAGAGGATGAGGCCGATCTGGCAAGCCAGAGCGCGACAATCCCTCGGCAACCAAGCCTCGCTTCTGGTTGTGGTTACAAGTGGGGTGGCTGCTGTTAACCCGCTCCATCGCATCCACCCCAAGCCCGGTGAGTAGCCCCAGGGCCGTGGTCGTGCCCCCCACCACGCACTCCGCCAGCAGCAGGTAGTCGCTTTCGGCTCCCAGCAATTCCCCCTGGGCTAACCCCTGCCGCCAGAGGTGATGCACCACTTCTAACGGCAAAGCCGCCCCAGTACTCAGACATTGTGCCGGCTTACCCCCCAAATTCAGGTGGGGGACGGTCGGCATCTGGGACAATCCAGCATTCAGAACGACGAGGGGAATGTCTTGTTCTGCAATGACGGCTCTAGAAATCAGCGCTGGGGAAGCCCCGGCCTGAAGCGGTGGTAGCGGGTACTTTGGCGCTGGCGTGAGGCCGTTGACCATGAACTCGGCATCGGCCAGGGCTGTGTAGCGGCGATCGCGCGGAGTCGCCCCCGCCGCCGAAATTCCCTCCACCAGCCCCGTCTCCGTAAACCCCAGCGTCAGCACCAGCCCTGGCCGCACCCCGCGCACTCGTTCTATCCAAGCTTGGCCTTGCTGACGCTGAGTGTAAATTTTGATCGGAGACATATGAGGTACAGGGCTGATACGGAAGCGATCGGGATTTGGTCAGCGTTAAAGCTGGTTTGGCAACTCCATTCGTTGGTGGGCAGTGCCCACCCTACGCCTCCCCTACTCCCTCACCTTCCCCATCTCCCCACCCCTCAATTCAAAACTCAAAACCTAAAACTTAAAACTCCCCCACTCCCCTACTCCTTCAACAAATCCTGCACCCACCCCGGCGGCTCCGGAATCTTCGCCCCCAGCCGCCCCAGCAGCAGCCAGGCCGCTAAATGTACGGTAAAAAGATACACAATATTGCTAGCCAGCACCGACACCAGGGCCAAGATCTGCACGGCTTCCACATTGGCCTGGCCCAGAACGCCCACATCTAGCACGCCTAGGCCCACCAGGCGTTCTAGGCCCCAGTTGAGCATTTGGGTGACTTGGGTGGTCAAATACACCCACAGGTCTTCACCCACCAGCACCGACGACAGCCACAGCCGAAAGAAAAACCCGATGGTGCCCAGCAGCGACCCTACTGCGATCGATACATACCAGTTGGCCCGGCGCACCCAAAAAAAGCCCAGCTGCACCCCCAGCAGCGCGTAGGGTATCAAAAACAGCAGGCTGCGGGGTGGCCCCATCAGCACCGACAGCAGCAGCCCCGACACCAGCGCCGACATCCACGCCGCCCGTGGCCCCCAGCGCAAATACACCAGCGCCATCGGCAGCGGAAACAAAATTCGCAGAATTGGCCCTGGCGGGAAGTAGGTGTTCACCAGCCAGATCAGTGCGGCGGTGCTGGCTAAAAAAGCGGTTTCGACCATCGCCAGCGGGCCAGACTTGAGCCGGTGCGACAGATCGGGCGCGTCAGACTCGGCCTCTGAGGCGCGGTACTCCAGGTAGGTGTCTAGCCCATCGAAATCGCTCGCAGCGTCGTCAACCGGGGGCACAAACTTAGCCCCAGGGGCGGGGTCAGGGGGGTGACTCATGAATGGCTAAACCAGCAGGCGTTCTAGGGCGTTGATGTCGGGAATGTTCATTAGGTCTTTGTCCCGCACAATTAGCCCTTTCTTCTCTAGCTTACTCAGTACGCGGGTCACCGTCTCCCGAGCCAGACCGCTGAGGCTGCTCAACTCCCGATGGGGCAGGTTGGGAATTTCGATGCCGCTGGCGCTGCGCTGCCCCTGCCCGTCGGCCAAAAAGAGAATGATGTCGGCCACCCGCGAGGTGCTGTCAGACTCGCGCAGCCGCAGGCGGCGGTTGACCTGCCGCAGTCGCCGAGCCATCAGCTGCGACAGGCGAATGCCCGCTAGGGGCTGGGTATTGAGCAGCTTGACAAAGTCGCTGGCGGGCATGCTGCCAATGACCGTGGGCACCAGGGTAATGACATCGGTAGAGCGAGGCACCTCTTCGAGGGGGGCCATTTCGCCAAACAGCTCGCCCTTGCCCAAAATGTTGAGGGTGACTTCTTTGCCGTCGAGGTTGTAGGTGCGAATCTTAACCCAGCCTTCCAGAATGAAGTAGACCGAGCTGCCCCAGTCGTTTTCGAGCAAAATCACCTGGTTAGCTGGGTGGCGACGAGAGACCACATGGCTGGTGGCTTCGGCTACAGCCTCCTCTGGCAGGTCCTGAAATAGCAGCGCCGAACGAATTAATTTGAGATCGGCATCAGCATCTCGGGGATTGTAGCGAGCATCCATTAATCACCCCAACATTAATTTTTTTGTTTAAGTTAGTAATATTAAATCGCTTCAACCCATCCTATCCCAGGGTAGGGGTAGAATTCTTCCCTGATGGCCTGACGGCGGAATCCAAAGTCCTAGCACTATATCATTCCCCCACTCTCGACTAAGGGCGATGGTCAAGGACTGGCCCAGAAGGGCGTTGGCGTAGCCTCTCCAAAGGAGAATCGCCCCCAGGGCAGCCCCCATCAGCGGTATCTCCAACGGCCTCCCCTAGAGGCTGAACCGGGTAGAGGCGTATCCATAAATCAGTGACGCTAGGGCACTGTCTGGGGTGATTTTTAGAGTCGCCTGACATACACTTTGGCAATCGCTGGGGACAAGGTAAACACAAGGGGTAGCCGTGCAGCAGGACGAACTGGAAGCTCTGGTAGCCGAAATTGACTCAATCTTGGAGGAAGCCGCGCCACGGCTGCCTTGGGTGATGTCAAATGATGCCAATCAGCGCCAGCTGCTGGCCCGAGCGCGGGCCTATCTGGCCGAGGTGAAGGCATCGCCCGATGCCCTAGCTGCGCCTGGGCTGCCCAACGACCCCACCGCCGTCGCCTCTAGCCAGGTGCTGAAGGCGCTGCTGCAAGAAATGCAGTACCTGCGCGGGCAGACCATGCAGATTCTCGATCCGCTGCGCAATGAGGTGGCGACCCTGCGGCAGCAGCGGGAGCTGTTGCTGCAAGAGGTGCAGCAGCTTCAGCAGCAGCGGGTGCAGGTAGATCAGGGCTCTAACCTTCACCAGTTGCCCCCCAGTTGGGAGGCAGCCCTTCAACAGATGACCCAGCAGCTCGAGGCCCGCCTCAGCACCCAGGTGAATCAGTCGGTGCAGCGGCTGGAGTCGGCCACCGCCACTGCCTACGGGCTACTGCAATCTCCCCAGGGGTTTGCCGATGGCGACGCCCCCGGCCTCACCCCGATGCAGCGGCTTGAGTTTCTCAAGCAGCTTCAAGCCCAGTCTGACCAGCTCATGCTGGGGCTCGATCAGTCGATGCGATCGGTGTTTGACACGCTGCAGCAGAGCATCTACAGCTACCAAGACTCCCTCAACCAGGGGCTCAACCAGATGCACACCCTGGGCCAGCAGGGCGAGCTGATGTTTAGCGCCCTGGTCAACCACCTGGGCCAGCAAATTAATGCCGAAACCCTGGCCTATTTAGAGTCGGGCCAGCGCCGCGAACTACCCCAGACCCGCCCCGAGACATCCACCCCTGAGACGCGCGGCGGGAGTGCCTTTGCCGAGGGGAGTGAGCTGTCGGCTGACCTGGAGGCCGATTTGGCCCTGGAGGCTCTAGATATTGGCTTTGACGAGCTAGACGACGACGAGATTACTCTGCTGCAAATTGAAGATGAAATTACCGAACTCCAGCTCGACGCCAGCCTGGAGGCAGATCTAGACGCTGCCGAGGCCGGGGATGCCTCGCCCCTCGATCTACAACTGCTCAACAGCCTGGATGCTGCGGCCCCCGATCCATCCCCAGCGGTGTCGCTGCCCGATGGGGCCGCTGAGCCCACCACTGACGTAGCGGTGGCTGGGGTAGAGGCCGATGCCGACCTGGATGATCTCTACCAAAGCCTGTTCGGCGGTGGTTTTTTTGCGGACTCTGCTGGAGCTGCGGCTGACGCTGACGCCGTCCCAGGGGATGCTGTCGATGACTTTTTAGAGGCCGATCGGGTGGTCGAGGGGGCGATCGCATCCCCCATCCCCCCCGAACTAACTCCACCAGCTCCAACCGGCGACCTGCCTCGCCTTGACGATCTAACCCTGCTCACCCAGGCCGTCGAGATGGCCGAGGCAGACACCAGCGCCGAAGTCACCAGTGATGACCTCAGCGGTCTGCTGGGGGAAGGCCCAGGCCTCAGTCTGGGTGCCAATGAGGAGTTCGACCTGCCCACCGCCATCGCATCCTTCGATGAGTTACTGCCCGCTGGCCCTGGAGAAGCGGGCGACCCAGAGGCCGCTGCGGGCGACGGCGAAGACCTGCTGGGTGGGTTCATGGCTGCCTCTGCCGAAGAAGATCTGCTGGCCCAAGACGCCTTGCCTGCGATCGGCACCTACGACCTGGCAATGGATGATGTCATGGTCAATCAGCTCCAGGCAGACCTAGAAAATTTAGAAATGGTAACGGCCTCTGAAAATCCCTCACTGGCGAACGTAGACTTTGACCTCGCCGCTGCTCCAGAATTGTTCAACCCGCCTGCCGAGGTGCCTCCCCAGCCACCGGCCGATGCCGACGCTGGCCTCGATCTCTTCTCCTACCAAGAGCCCGATGCCAACAGTACTTTACCCACTGGCCCTGTTGCAGATGGCCTCACCGAAGCATCCATGCCAGAGCGGCCCAGTCTCGACCTGTTCGGCAACGAACCTGCCGCTCCCGAGCTGGCCCAAACCCTCGACCTATTTGGCGCAGAGACTACCCCTCCAAGTCTGCCGCCTACCCCAGCCTTAGATCAGGTGGTGCTCAACGATTTAGAGCTTGCCTTGCCCGAGCCAGCGACTCCGGCAGAGCCGCTTGCCCCAGAACCTCTCCCAGACTGGTCTAGCCTCGATCGCCTAGAACTCTCAGATTCAGAGCCAGAGCCAAGCTTTTCTGAAGACGTGCCCAGCATCGATCTGTTCAGCGACTCAGCATTGGCAGACCTCACCCTCGACCAGTTAGAGATCGATCCGGTTGAGCCGCCGCCTTTTGCCGTGGATGAGTCTGCCGCAGCGATCGCAGAGGGCAATCTATTCGAGCAGCCGTCGTCTGGGCTGGATGACTTTGCCGTAGCTGACCTCAGCATCGATCTATTTGGGCAGCCACAACCGGTATCCGATGCCTCTGCCCCAGAAATCCCAGGGGTGGATCGGTTCGACCAGCCGTCTCCTGGATTGGATGAACCCGCTGTAATAGAGGACGCCGGTCTCGATCTGTTTGGTGAGCCAGATGAACCCGCTGTAGTGGAGGACACTGGAATCAATCTGTTTGGCGAGCCAGCACCCGAGGTAGCCATCCCCAGGGAGGGAGGCCTAAACCTGTTCGACGTTTCAGAACTCACCCTAGACGACTCTGAGCCCACTATCCCTGAGCCAGAAGCAGCCGGTATCGATTTATTTGGGGAGCCCGGTACGCCAGAGACTGCCCGCGAAGAACCCACAATTGATCTGTTTGGCGAAACCGCCCAGCCCGAATCTGGCGATCTGTTCGGTGCCATGGAGACAGCTCCGGCAGCTTTGGCCCCCAGCGATTCGCTGGCATCTATTCTGTCGGAACTCAATTTAAGTCTGGGGCCTGAGGAGCCCGTCCTGGGGGAGTCGGGGCTAACCCTAGACGATCTCACCGAGCTGTCTCCCCCACCTCCCGATCAGCCCGCCCCCGCACCGTCGGCCTACAATACCGGAGCCACTGGCCCCTCCCTTACCCTAGAAAATCTGTTGGGAGAGCTGACCCTCGACCCCTTGCCCCCTCTGGCCCCAGACCCCAAACCTGGGGAAACCCTAGACGACCTAGCTGCTGCTGGGTTTGGCGAAACCTCTGGCCCAGCCGCCCCGGTACCCCCCACCGCTGAATTTACCCTGGCTGATCTCGATCTCGGCACTGCTGCCAGCGGCCCGCTCGACTCGGCGCGCCAGCCCGACTCGCCTCCGGGCGAGTCCATGGCCGATTTGTTTCCAGATTTGCCTCCTGTTGGGCAATCGACCAGCGAGAATGTCACCCTAGACGAGCTTAGTTGGTCAGGCGAATTGCCTGACCTCTCAGCAACCGTAGACTCGATGCCAACAGAGTCAGCACTCACCCTAGAAACCTGGGGACTATCGGCTGCGCCACCGCCTGCCGCCCTAGATCTCTCCATTACCCTAGACGACCTAAACCTGTCCTTAGATGACGAGCCGGAGCCAGAGGCTCTTGGCACGCTAGAGCCCAGCCTGGAGGATCTGACTGACTTAGGCGATTCGTCGGCTAGCTCTGAGCCTGCCGCTTCCCCCTCAGAAGCTACCACCGACTGGCGGCGAGAGATTGGGCTCGACAATGACAGCGCTCTGGATGCGGAGCCAGCGCTCACCCTAGAAACCTGGGGCCTATCCGCTGCGCCGCCGCTAGAGCCTGCGGCACCGGATCTCTCTATTACCCTGGACGACCTAAATCTAACTCTGGATGACGAGCCTGAGGCACAGGCTCCGGGTGCCCTAGAACCCAGCCTGGAGGATCTGACTGACCTAGGCGATTCGTCAGCGAACTTTGAGCCTGCTATCCCCCCGGCAGAAACCACCACCGACTGGCAGCGAGAGATCAGCCTCGACAATATTTTGGATGCCGCTGGGGCGAGCACTGGTGAACGGCTAGAGCTGCCCCCAGAGGAACCGCTAGAGGTGCCCTTAGAAGAACCCGTCGATCCCATTCAAGCGGCGGCGGCAGAGACAGCGGAGTCGATGGAGACCATGATCGACTTCATTAACCTCGATGCGCTGCTGGGAGAACCCATTGCCCCCATTGCTTCTGAGCCGAGTCTGGATCTAAACCTAGATCTCAATCTAGAGCTTGAGCCTTTAGAGTCGGATCCACTAGAGCTGGGGGATCTAAATCTTGGGGACTTGAATCTGGGAGCTTTGGATCTAGATACTTTGGATAACGGTGAGGCGATCGCAGAGCCTGAATCCCTATCGCCCCTTGAACCTGCACCGCCAGTTGAAGATGCTCTAAGCCTCAACCTGGATCTTGATCTGGGCCTTGAGCCCGACGCCACGGCTCTGCCCGAGGCCGCTGAAACCGGCACTGACCAGGGGTTCTCCGTAGAAGAATGGCTGGGAGACTCTAGCCCGGCCCAAGACGAAGATGTTGACGGAGATGTTTTGGAGATTTTGGCCGACGCGGGCCTGGGCGATTTGAGCGATCTCCTTGAGCCTTCCCCGGTAGTCGAGGAGCGTTGGTCTCAAGCTTCAGAACCCACCCTGGGGGAATTCACAGACGAAACCTTCTTCGCTGAGCCCATTGAAGAGGTAGAAGATATCGTCATTGAGCCTATAGCAGCGGATTCCATAGGCTTTGATGACCTGAAAGTAGAGACCGCTGGGTCGGAGGCTGAAGTAGTTGATGTGGGGGCGATCGCCCCGTCCCCAGACAGCCTAGACGTGGCAGAGGTGACGATTCCAGAGCCAGAAACCCCAGAACTAGAAACCCCAGAACTGGAGGCTGTGCAGGAAGACTTCCCGGAGCTGGATCAACTACTGGCGGAAGCTGGCTTTGGGGCAGACTCTGCCCTGACCGATACCCCCAATAGCTTCGTTACCCCGGTAGTCGAACCCCCGCTAGAGCCTGCAACGTTTGAACCTGAAACCTTCCCCCCCGCAACATTTGCGCCCGAGGTTTTAAACCCTGGCACCCTGGATTCCCCAGCGTTCGAATCAGAAGCCTTTGAACCGGAAATCCCTGACGCTCTAGACAGTGAGCCAGTTGATATCGTCATTCCAGCGCCACCAGAGGATGCTGAGCCAGCGCCCGCTGAGCCGACTCCTCTGTGGTTCTTAGGTTTAGATGTGGGCACCACGGGGCTATCGGCGGTGCTGCTGGAGCGTCGGGGTGGGCAGGTCTACCCGCTCTACTGGGTCGATAACGCCATCTCCGGAGTGACCGCTGACAAGTTCTTTCGCCTACCGACGCTGGCCTCGGTCGAGGCTACCGACGAGGGCTACCAGGTGCAGTCGGTGGGGTCGTCGGCCCTGACCGTCAGCTGGGGCGACGGCGATGCTGCCGACCAGGGAGCGGTGTTGCTCAAGGCCCTAAAGCCCTATCTCAAGCTGGGCATTCCCTCCACCGGCCCAGACGGCCCAGAGCCTCAGGTGCAGTGGTCCGATCGCGATCGCATTCCCCTGCCTGTCTTCCAAGAGGGTTTGGCGCGGCTGTTGGCCACCCTGCCCGTGGGGCTTACCCCGGAGGCCGCCTTTACCGTGGGGGCCGTCGGCCTCGATGCTGGGGCGATCGCCCAGGCGCTGCAAGTCCTCAACGGGGTCGTCGTCAGCTACCCGGCCAATTGGCCCGACACCTACACCTTTAACCTGCGAGAGGCAGTGCTGGGGGCGGGCCTCACCGCTAACCCCGACGACATCTATTTTGTGGAAGATGCGATCGCCGCTGTGCTCTCTGGCCTGCCCGACCCCTCGACGCCGCTGCCCGAAGACAACGGCCAACCCATGCAGCAGCAGACCCTCTACGCCTGCCCCTGGACTGGGGGCACGGTGGTGCTCTCCGCCGGGGCCAGCGTCACTGAGGTGGGCATTGTCAATTTGCCACGCGCCCTGGGCGATCTGGCCTACGGCGATTTTGCCCTGCACTCGATGAGCTACGCGGGCGATGCCATTGACCTCGACATTATCTGCCACCTGCTGCACCCCGCCGAACGTCGCCAGAGCCGCCCTGCCGAGGGCGCGGGGCGATCGCCCGACACCGGCTGGGGCTGGCAGGCCGCCATGCCCGAGCTAGACGGCACCCACTGGAGCGATCTCGACCTCGACGGTTGCGAAATGCCCCGCCCCGCCGAGCCCGACACGGCCCGTCGCCAGCGTCTCTACCAGCGGCTAGAAGCTTCTTTGCTGGGCCAGAGCGCCCTAGAAGCGGCGCGCCACCTGAAGATTATTCTTCAGCACCAGCCCCAGTTTGAGCTAGAGCTGGCCGACCAGCGCTGGGTGGTGCGCAGCAAAGACCTCGAAGACCGGATTATTCTGCCCTACATTCAGCGCATCAACGGCCACGTCAACCGGCTGCTGAGCGAAGCGGGGCTCAACACCCAGGGCATCAACCAGGTGATCTGCACCGGGGGCAGCGCCTCGCTGCCCAAGATTGCCCGCTGGCTGCGGCAAAAGTTCCCCAACGCCACCATCGTGCAGGATACGTACCACAGCGATCGCCCCCCCAGCTGTAGTCGGGTCACCTACGGGCTGGTCAATCTGGTGCGCTATCCCCAGGTGCTCGACCTCACCCGCCACCAGTACAGCGACATGTTTTTGATGATGGAGGTGCTGCGCGCCCTGCCCGAGCAGCCCATGCCCCTAAACGGCATTTTGCACCTGCTGAAGGAGCGGGGGCTGAATGTGGAAGCCTGCCAAGCCCACCTGATGGCGCTGCTGGAAGGTCGCCTGCCGCCCGGTCTGTTGCCGAGCGCCACCAATAGCTCCTCAATGCTGGTGCCCACCAGCGACGACCTAGTCACCCTGGCCACCACGCCGCTGTTTACCCGGCCCAACGGCCAGGTCTATGTGCCCAACCTGGAGCAGGGCCAGCGGCTGACCGCCTATATGGAGCAGCTGCTAGCCAACAAGCACCAAACCCTGGTTGACCCCCTGCTGAGCCAGCTCACGGTGCTCAATGTGTAGCCTGAGAGCGCGTCTTTGAGGTACTTTCACCCCTCGGGTGAGCTGGTACCCACCCCAGAGGAAGCTGCTGCTGCCCAGAAACGAGGCGATCGCCTGGCCGAGCAGCTAAAAGCGCTAGGTATAGAGCCAGAAGCATAAGGAGCCTAAGATCCCCCCTTTTCAAGGGAGGCAGGGGGGATTTCCACTTTTGCTAAAAGCAACAGGACTCTCTAAACGTCCTCTTACTCGATCAGCAAGGTTTTCGTCAGAATGGCAACGATAGAATTGAATTAGCTTGGTGTCGTTTGTAAACAGTTACAGGTGAAGTAGTTTGTATCTCATTGGTGGAGCTCTATGCAACAGAAAGAAGTGCTATCCGTCAAAGAGTTTTACGATTATGCTGTGCGACAACTTGAGAGAGAACTAAATCTAATCAATAATCGAATTTCTTGGATGCTTACATTTCAAGGTTTTCTCTTTGCCGCAATTGCTCTAGTCGCCAATCAGAATACAGATCAAGCGATACGCACGATGTTTGGTATCGTAGTACCAATCATTGGAATTGCTGTAGCCTTTCTTGCTTTAGTCGGAGTTCATGCTGCCTATTTGTCAATTAAAGACATTAAAGAAACATGGAAGAAGAAGTTGGGACATTGGGAATATTCACCAGCTTTTGGCACTCCTAGATCAAGTCTTCTGGGAAGGGTGCCAAGCTATGGAATTCCTGTCTCAATTATTATCGCTTGGTTCATTTTTCTTGTCGGATTAGTCGGCGCAAGCTAAAAACCATACTGTACCAAAAAGTTTTAATAAATTGGTTGAGTAGCAAAAGTTTCTGCGTCTGATAAACGTGACCGCTAGCTGGTAAGTAGTAGGCGCTTACTCACAAAAGTCCCAAGCGCTTTAATCTTGCACTACGATCGCACCATCCCCCCGCTCAACCACCCAAAGCACCATGGTTCTCACCGTCAGCCCAGAGCGCATTCAGCTGCCCCCCGGCAGCACCGTTACCCTGCACTACCAAACCTGGGACGACTACGAGACCCTGCTAGCCAGCCGTCGCGACGATGCCGCTATCAAAATTCGCTTCAACGCCCACACCCAACAGATTTCGCTTATGGCTCCCATGGCAGGCCACGGCAGGCGCATTGATACCCTAGTCGATCTGGTTAAAGCATTACTACGTCACCAAGGGCGCGACTGGGATAGCTCTCATCCCGTGACTCTAAAGCGCCTACGAGAAGCCGGAGCCGAACCCGATGCCTGCTTCTATATCCAAAACTGGCAGGCCGTTTTGGGCAAAGAGCGTATTGATCTAACCACTGATCCACCGCCTGACCTCGCGATCGAAATGGATCTCACTTCGGCGACTGAGTTAGAGGTGTATCAAATGCTGGCAGTGCCAGAGGTCTGGATCTATCGCCAGGGGCAGCTAAATCTCTATGTCTTAACCGAATCGGGCTACGGCGATCGCCCCACCAGCCTCACATTCCCCACCGTAGACGTAAAAGCTCTGCTGCCTCAGTACGTTGAGCGAGCCTGGGCAGCGGGGTCTAGCGTTGCCCTGCGAGAGTTTGAGCAATATCTCCAGACATTGACTTGAGTATGTAAACGCTCGCAAGGCAACTAGAGCAGAGATCTTGCAATATCAGGAGGCTGAGGGATGAAAGCAGAGTACGACTTTTCTAAGGGCGAGAGGGGAAAGTTTTATCAACCCGAGGCCGAGTTTCAGTTCCCTATTTACCTGGAGCCTGATATCAACGCTACGATCAGTCGCCTAGCGGAGGAAAGTGGCGTAGAGGTGCAAGCTTTGGTAAACGAGTGGTTACGGGCCAACCTCAAACTGCTAGAAAGTGTGAGGCGGGCAAGTTAGGCACGGCAATACCCAAGAAAAAGCCCCCTGCTTTCTAAAAAAACAAGGGGGCTTGAGGTAGCTATGCAGGGTTTCTAGTTCAGCGCTTCGAGGTAGTCGCGGACGCGGTTGCGGCGCTTGGGCTGGCGCAGCTTTTGCAGCGCCTTCGACTCAATCTGGCGCACACGCTCGCGGGATAGCTCTAGGGCGCGGCCAATCTCAGCCAGCGAGTAGGGGGTGCCATCGCCCAGACCAAAGCGCATGTTGATCACGTCTTGCTCACGGGTGGTGAGGTCGGCCATCAGCTGTTGCAGGTCGCGGCGCAGCGACTCGCGAATCAGCATATCTTCAGGCGACATGCAGTCGGTTTCGAGCAGGTCGCCCAGCTCGGTATCACGGTCTTTGCCCACCTTGGTTTCGAGCGAAACGGCGCGGGGTACCCGCAGCAGCACTTCGCGCACCTGGGAGCCGGTCATATCCAGCTCTTTAGCGATGTCTTCGATCGAGGGGGTGCGGCCTTTCTCCTGGGAGAGCTTGCGCTGGGCCTTTTTGATTTTGTTGAGCTTTTCGGTGATGTGGACAGGCAGGCGAATGGTGCGGCTCTGGGTGGCGATCGCCCGCGTAATGCCCTGGCGAATCCACCAGTAGGCATAGGTGCTAAAGCGGTAGCCCTTGGTGGGGTCAAACTTTTCGACCGCTCGCTCTAGGCCCAGGGTGCCTTCTTGAATCAGGTCGAGCAGCTCCAGGCCCCGGTTTTGGTACTTTTTGGCCACCGACACCACCAGGCGCAGGTTGGCTTTAATCATGTGCTCTTTGGCGCGAATGCCTTCGGAGATGGCCTTCTCTAGCTCGGGCACGGTGAGGGTGCTGAGGGCGGCCCAGGCGCGTTTACCTTCGGCCAGGGTGGGCTTGAGTTCAGCGATGGGCACTTCGGCCTCGGCGGCCCAGCGCTCTAGGGAGGGGCGATAGCCCAGTTGAGAAGACAGGCGATCGCGGGTTTGCAGCAGCTTGCTGTAGGTGGCCAAAATGCCGCCGTTTTTTTCCGCAGCCTGGTTTAGATCGATCAAAAGCTGCATGTAGCCCTGCACGCACTGGGCTTCAGAGACTTCTTCATGGCGCTCTAGCAGGCGCACTCGGCCAATTTCTTGTAGGTAGAGGCGCACTAGGTCAGTGGTGCGACTGCCCTTCAGCACCTCGGCGGCATCGGCTTCAAATTCGCCCTCGTCGGCAGCTGAGAAACCTTTGAGAGACAGGGATGCCCCCTCATCCTCATCCCCCAGGCTAGGGAGACTGAACTCTCGATCGGGCCGGGCGGAGGCTTCGTTTTTGCTGTAGTGGGGTGTTGCTACCATGACGTTCTCTAGTAACGTGTATTAAACTTTTGCCGACAGACCATTTGCCAACCTGGTTTCAGTATTCCCAAACCGCCAGGACTTTAGAACAGTGGCTGGAGTTCCGGGGGCTGGGCGGTGCTTTGGGGGCGGCCCGAGTCTACGGGGGTGGGGCTGAGGTAGGCGATCGCTAACCGACACCGTAATCTACGCCGTTTGGCGGGGTAATTCCTGACGGAACGTTACACCTTGGCAAAAACCTTACATTGAACCCGAAGTGACCTATAGGATTAGGGCATTCGTTGCAATTGGGAGCAGACTTCGCTAATGGTTAACGGTCTTCCCTGGACGGCTGATGCCCAGGCCAAGCTAAAAAACATTCCGTTTTTTGTGCGCGCCCAGGCCCGCAAGCGCATTGAAGATGTGGCCCGCGAGACCGAGGCCGAAGCCGTGACGGCAGATTTGGTCGAACAGGTACGGCTAGAGTTTGGCCAGTAGCCCCGGTCACGCTTTCCTAAGATCTTGCCAATACATCGTGGATTCTGCCCTGGGATACAGGCTGCGGGGCGATCGCGGCGATACAGTTAATGTGTGTTCTCATGTCTACACAGCCCGATACGCCTTAGCAATGGGCAGTTTAGAGCCTAAGCTCGGCTAAAGCCCTCGCCAACCATAAACCATAGCCAAAAGATTGCAAGTCGAAGTCATAACGAGTATGATTTAGAAGAGCCTAGGCCCTAGTGGTACGATTTCAAGATTAGGCCCGACGGCAAAAGCACCGGTTTATTGGTTATCCATTCGATTGACAGAAATAAAGAGAGGCCCTATGGTTGCAACTGCTGAGAAAAGTAAGACCAAACGCGGGTTTTATCCCACCCGCATTGACATGGCCGCTGAGGTGCGATCGCAGGTTTGTGACGTGCTCAACCAAACTCTGGCCGCTACCCTCGATCTCAAAACCCAGACCAAGCAGGCCCACTGGAACGTCAAGGGCATGGACTTCTATCAGCTGCACGAGCTGTTTGACGAGCTGGCGGGTGAGCTAGAAGGCTATGTCGATATGGTGGCCGAGCGCGTTACTACCCTAGGGGGTACCGCCATGGGCACCGCCCGCATCGCCGCCAGCGAGTCGATTTTGCCCGAGTATCCGATCGATGCTGTGGAAGGTGCTGAGCACGTCACCGCTTTGGCTGAGCGCTTTGCGGCCTACGGCAAGCACGTGCGCGAAGCCATCGACACCACCGATGAGCTGGGTGATGCCGACACTGCCGACCTCTACACCGAGATCTCGCGCACCATTGACATGCGTCTGTGGTTCCTAGAGGCACACCTGGTGAAGAAGGCCGATCGCGGCTAATCGTCGCAGTCCTCTGATGCAGGGCTAGCTAGCAGTCGGGGAGGTAAGCTATGCCTCCCCGACTTTGTCGTTTAAAGCAGAATTTTTGCCGACAGATTAGGCTGAAGTCTACGGCCTTGCGGTAGCAAGGCTTGGTTTTAAGCAGATACCATAACGCTTCAGTAGCGCTGTTGCTCACTATGCCTAACCCGGCTTCTCAAGGTTCTAACTCGGATGCGATCGAGGGCGCGCTTCGCGAAGCGATTCCTGGGGAAATCGCCCTAGTCACGTCAGTCGTCAGCGACCACCATAGCCACGACCATCACAGCCACGATCACTCCCACGGGCACGGGCACACCCATGGCGCTGTGGATCCCGAAATTTTGGCCTCAGAGCGGGGGCTATGGGCGGTGAAGTGGTCGTTTGTGGGGCTGGTGATTACGGCGATCGCCCAGGCGGTTGTCTTTGCCCTCTCTGGCAGCGTCGCCCTGATGGCCGACCTGATTCACAACGTGGGCGACGCCATGACCTCAGTGCCGCTGGGGGTGGCGTTTTTGATGGCGCGGGCTAAACCCTCGCCCCGCTTTGCCTACGGCTATGGCCGAGCGGAGGATCTGGCGGGGGTGGCGATCGTAGCGGTGATTTTCTTGAGTGCCCTAATCACTGCCTATGAGTCGATTGATCGGCTACAGCATCCCCAACCGCTGGATCATCTGGGAGCACTAGCGGTGGCGGCGGTGATTGGTTTCATCGGCAATGAAGTTGTGGCCCTGTTTCGGCTGCGGGTGGGGCGATCGATCAACAGTGCCGCCCTGGTGGCCGATGGGCTGCACGCTCGGGCCGATGGTCTGGTAAGCCTGGCGGTGTTGGTGAGCGCCCTGGGGGTGGGGCTGGGCTACCCCTGGGCCGACCCGGTGATGGGCCTGGTGATTACCCTGGTGCTGCTGCGGGTGGTGTGGCAATCGACTCAGACGGTGTTTACCCGGCTGCTCGATGGGGTGGAGCCTGAGATGGGCGATCGCCTGCGCCACGAAATAGAACACGGGGTTGAGGGGGCTGCCGCTGTGGTGACTCAGGTTAAAGCGCGGTGGCTGGGCCATCGACTGTATGGCGAGGTGAGTTTGGCGGTAGAGCCGGGGCTGTCGGTGGCGGCGGGGGATGCGATCGCCTCCCACCTCAGAGCACACCTTTATGCGCAGCTACCCTACCTGGCGGAGGTCACTATTCAGGTGCAGCCCACTGGCCAATCTCAGGATTAACGGCTCTTCGACAGCTTCTAAAGAGCTACCTCCGACCGCCGAGATGGTGGCAGCGCGACAGCCGCAGCATCATGGCGTCGAGGCGGGCCAGATCGCCAAAGGCTCCTCCCTGGCCGGTCAACAGGCCACCCATTTGCAGCGAGGCGATGCGCGGCACCCGCCAGTACCACAGGGCGGGTAGGTGCCCCCTGGGGGCTTCTAGGTCAAAGTCTAGCCAGGTGTAAAACCGCAAAAACCCTATGGGCCGCAGGGGAAACAGCATCAGCCACCCCACTTCTTCAAAAAAGGGATGGGGGGTAGACCAGTTGCGTAGGGCCGGGTCAAAGTCGATGGTTTCCAGAGTGGCGGCATAGATCTGAAGCTGGGCCGAAAAGCCAAAATGCCCGCCGCTAGCTCTCTGCCAGCGATCGTCAATAGCGTGCAGCAGCTGGCAGGGCAACGCGGCCAGGGCTTCGGTAGTCAGATGAGGTCGATGGTGTGGCTCAGTCTCTGGCGACAGCCCTGTTTCACCGCTGTAGTTCTGCACCACCGCATCGAGCAGCAAGTCTGCCGTCAGCCGATCGGCCTCTTCCCAGTCTTGTTCGTCGAGCAGCAGGCTGAGTTCGCCCAGGCTCTCTTCTAAACTGCTGTGAAAGGCGGGGCTGTTAGAGGTGTTAGACAGCACGGGTTGGCCCTCCGGTAATCACAGTTGGGGCAGCGGGGTCAACGGCTGGCGTTGCCGCCGTGGTTATGGGCATACATTCGTTCAGATGGTGGATCACAGCCGCCATGACATCCAGGCTCAGGCGGTAGCGATCGCTCAGACTCGGGCAGCACCAGCGCCAGGTTGGCAGGTGGCCCACGGGCGCTTCGATGCTGAAATTGAGGTCATGGTAGGGCCGATAGCCTTTGTAAAACAGCGAGGGGAGCTCGCGCCAGCCCAGCGCCTGCTGAAAGGCCAACCACTGTTGGCGATCGTCCTGCTGCACTTGCTGCTGGCCCCGGTGCACCTGCTGCTGAGCTTTAAACCCAAAGCGCTTGTTGCTATAGCGGCTCCAGAGGGCATCAATGGTGGCTAAATCAACGGCGGGCAGCCGCTGTACGGTGGTAGCGGTGACGGGCTGCATGTCGCGATCGAGGGCTTTGAGGATGACGGCTTCAGTTTCCATGTCGGCCTCTTGCCAGGCCTGCTGGTGCAGCAGTTCGCGCAGGCGGCTGTAGTCAACTCCAGCAGCAGACTCAATGCTGCCATACAGCTCGTTGCGTACGGTCGCCTCCAAGGTAAGCGCCTCATTAATGGAAATATTCTGCAGTCGGCGGGCCTGATCGAGGCGGCCCTGGTCAAACTCGGAGGGGTACAGGCTGCTAGCCATGGTCTGGCGACAGAGCGCTAGGTATTGCTCTAGGTGCTCTCGGGCTTGCTGGGCCTGCTTTTGGCGATCGCCCTCGGCCTTAGTTTCAGTGGCTAAGCGAGCCTCTTCGGCGGTTTTGACAGTCTGCTGCTCGGTTTTGAGTTTCGCCTCGTCACTGTAGCGCTGCCAGTGCTTTTGGTAGATGGCCTCGGCCTCAGGAATCGGCAGGGCTAAGTTTTCAGCTAGTTCTTGCAGCACGGGCCAAGGGTCTTTGGAGGCAAAGGGCTGGTCTGCATCCATCTGGCGCAGACGATTAAACTCTGCGGCAGCGGTCTCGTCAAAATGGCGGTGCTTTTCGGCCTGGGTTTTATAGGGGCCAACGACTCTGGCATTGAGCAGGTCAGCCTGTTCTGCCGAGAGGCTCAAGCGCTGGCGCAGCAGATTGAGATTGTCGAGTTCGGTGGGGGAGAGTTCGCCCTGGGTGCGGCTGTAGGTTTCGGCTTCGGCCAGATAGTCGCGCTCTGGGGAGAACAGCAGCCCGCTTTGGGCGGTGGCCATCAGGTCTATGAGGTCATCGGCCCGATCGGTTTGAATTTGCAGATTGAGATCTGAAATTTGGAAGAGAAACCAGGTTTCGAGGGGCTTGTAGTAGAGGCGATCGCGCAACCGTCTCAGAATAGAGACCAGCAGATCTGAATGGGCAATAAACCTAGTGCCTACTCTGACCTGGGCCGCAGCTCTGTTTTCTAAAATGGGGTCAAAGCGAGTTTGGCCCATGCCATCGAGATCGCGCAGGTCGTCAATTAAGTAGCGAACCTCAGTGTCTAGCTCATCTTGCTTGAGCTGAGGTTCGACAACCTTGATCAAACATGCAATGTTTTGCGCCAAGCCAACACCTCACAGACGCACCAAGATTAGGCTTTAGCCAACGGCTCATTCCCTGCAACCTATAGTAAGTCAGATAATAAATACAGCTCATCTAAAACGGTTTTCTCCAGGGCTTCGGCCTCTTGCGGGTTGAGGTTATAGTATTCTCGCGCCTGGGTCAGGCGGCCCCGATTAAAATCGGATCTAGCCAGGTTGGCCATCACACTCTGGCGAAACCGTGCCGCCTCTGGTTGATCGTCTGCTGGCTCACTATGCTCTTGGGCACTGCCCTGGGGCGTCAGCGAGTCAATGACCATTGCTTCAAACTGGTGGCGGTAGCCCAGCGATCGCTCCTGCTGCTCGCGCTGCCGCTGAGCCTCGGCGGCGGCCTTGGCTTCGGCCTGCAGCTGCGTCTGCTCGGCCTCCTGGCGGAGAGTCTTCAGACGCTCGTCTTTGAGAAACTGAGCATCGGCCTCGGGCAAACCCATGGTGACAGCCTTGGCCCGCATCACCTTCCAAAAAGCCTCATCGAGATCGCTGACTTGCTTGCACGCCAGCAGTTCTCGGCGAAAGTGCTGATATTTCTCGGCCAGGGTTCTGAATGGCCCCATGGCGGTGGCGTTGAGTTCGCTGGCCTCCTCGGTTGATAGCCCAACCCGCTGTTGGACTAGGCTTAAATTGGCCTTAGCCGCCGGAGTTAACTCACCAAATGTACCTATATAGCCCTCAGCCTGGGTGCGATAGAACTCGTGGGGCGGCAACAGGGCTTCGCCTAGGGTGAGCAGTTGAGCCAGCGCCTTAGCCTGGTTGGTCTGGAGCGTAATGGTGTGGCTGGGCGGAATTTCTAAGACAAAAAGGGTTTTGTGGGCGGTGCGCTCTAGCCAGTTGCCCACGCACCGCAAAACTACTCTGAGTTTATTAAGCGGGATCTCGCACTGAAGTCCAGCATATAGGCTAGGTTCGACCACTCTCGGGTAGGCCGTGGCCTCAGCCAAGATGCTGTACTGAGGATTGGGAAGAAAAGCAAACTTGGTCTGTTCAAGATTGCTCAACTGGGTAATGTGGCTACAGAGTGCCTGCACCCCAGCGTGGGTAACCCTCGGGTCTGCCTCAGACTCTAGGGCCTTGATCGAAAGCCTAAAACTGTTGCCTAAGTCAAGATTTTCGACCATCGCCGGTAGGTGCCATGAGCAGATTAGCGCTGGCTCAGTATATCAACGCCTAGCGGTAACGGCTTTGCTATGTCATCATCTCAACCTATTGAGGTGCAAGTCGCTGGGGTTTTGGTGCCTCAGCCACCCGGTGGGCGCGATCTACGGGCTGTGGCTAACGATCTACGTCGGGGCTTGCGCTGCCCATCAAACAAAGCCCCAGCGTTAGTAACGCCGGGGCTTAACTCTATATTAAGAATGTAAAAGGGTTATTTGAAACCGACGGAAGCCTGCCACACGAAGGCCAGTAGCAGGAAAAATACGGGGATGATGGGCAGAACGTCTACCAGGGGGTCGAACAGGGAGTAGGCCTCGGGCAGTTTGGCCAGCAGCATTGCGACTTCCATTGAATGATTATCCTCTCGTTACACAGCCAGAACCAGCCTCAGACCTGAGCCGAGCCTTATCCTGAGCGCCCTGGTCGAAATCTGAGAATTGGTAAATTTTCTTCGCATTTTATCACGACCGGGGGGCGTCTAGGTCGGCTGCGATCGCGTTTGGCGCTAACCAATGGGCAAATTCTGTGGTGAAGCGATCGCCCAAAATCGCCTCTCGGATCCGCTGGGTAAACCGCACCAGCTCGGTGATGTTGTGGATTGAGATCAGCGTAAAGGCCAGCATCTCCTTGGCGTGGATCAGGTGGCAGAGGTAGGCTCGGGTGAAATTTTGGCAGGTGTAGCAGGGGCAGGTATCGTCGATGGGGGTGTAGTCGCGGCGAAAGCGCTGGTTTTTCAGGTTCCAGCGATCGCCTGCCACCAGGGCTGCCCCGTGGCGGGCCAGCCGGGTGGGAATCACGCAGTCGAACAGGTCTACCCCAGCGGCGATCGCCTGGGCCATTTCCCGGTAGGTGCCCACCCCCATCAGGTAGCGGGGCTTGTGCTCGGGCAGGCAGGGGGCGGTGGCCTTAACGATGGTTTCGATCAGCTCCGGTGGTTCCCCGACGCTGACGCCGCCGATCGCATAGCCCGGCAGATCGAGCGTCGCCAACTGCTGGGCCGCTTCGGTGCGTAGGTCGGGATAGACGCCCCCCTGCACAATGCCAAACAGCGCCTGATCCGGTCGTTTGTGGGCCTCAACGCAGCGCTGGAGCCAGCGCCAGGTGCGATCGGTGGAGGCTTTGATCGTCTCGCGGCTGCATGGGTAAGGCGGGCATTCGTCAAAGGCCATGATCACGTCGGCCCCCAGATCGTTCTGAATCTGAATCGAGGTTTCGGGACGGATATTGATGATGCGGCCATCCTTGGGCGATTTAAACGTCACCCCGTCTTCGGTAATCGTGCGCATCTGGCTGAGGCTAAACACCTGAAAGCCGCCCGAATCGGTCAGCATGGGGCCATCCCAGCCCATGAAGCGGTGCAGCCCCCCGGCCTCGGCCACGATGTCTTCGCCCGGTTGCAGGTGCAGGTGGTAGGTGTTGGAGAGCACCATCTGTGCCCCGGTGGTGGCGAGTTGGGCAGGGGTGACGGTTTTGACATTAGCCAGGGTGCCCACGGGCATAAACCGAGGGGTGTGGACGGGGCCATGGGGGGTGGTGAAGGTGCCCGCCCGCGCCTGGGTGTGGCTACAGCGAGCGTCGCAGCTAAAGGAAAAGGCCTGGGTCAAAATGTAGCGCTCCGGGGAGCAGGGAGAATGGCAAAGCGGCATTTATCGTAGCATTTGGCGGCGCAGCAGATATCGCACCGCTTTGCTACCCTGGGTCTAGCTTATTTCCTTACCTTGCGCAGCAGATGGCTACGGCTTTAGAGAAACGGTCTGATACCTTACTGGCTCGCTTTAAGGCTCTGTCTGACCCCCTGCGGCTGGAGGTGATTGAGCTGCTGCGATCGCAGGAAATGTGCGTGTGTGACCTGTGCGATCGCATGGAAATTGCCCAATCCAAACTCTCCTTTCACCTCAAAACTCTGCGAGAAGCCGGATTGATCTCCGCCCGCCAGGATGGTCGCTGGATTTACTATCGCCTCAACCCCGCCGAATTTGGCGAACTCGAAGATTACCTTAGCGCCCTGCGCCAGCTCAGCCCCCAGCGATCGGCCTGCCCTTGCCCCCCCGATCGCCTGTAGGGGCACAGCATGCTGCGCCCCTACAAATCAGGTAATCATTAGAGACGAGCTTTAGCTAGCAGACACCTCGGCAGGTTGAGGTGTCTCAACGGGTGGAGCAGCTGCCGGAGCGGGTGGGGTAGGTAGAACAGGGGGCTCCGCTACTCCCGCAAACTTCAGCAGGTCGGCCATTTTGAAGTCGCCGCCGGTTCCCAATCGGGGCGTCCAGTTGGGCTCTTGGCAGAGGTACGACAGCTCGTCAGACTGCAGCAGACCGATAAACACCTCCGCCACAATGCGACCGCCCACGGGGCCGAGGGATTGGCCATCGGCGCGCTTGTCGGCCTCCCGCAGCACGTAGAACCATAGCGGCGTGTTGTTGGCCAGCTCGGTACTGATCGCTGCCACATCCGCCAGGTCAGCGTCAGCCAGGGGCGCAATCCCCATGCGGCGGGCGACCGTTTGTCCCGAGGGCAGGCCGAAGGTCAGGTGGCGCAGCAGGTTGCGCTGGGCCAACGAAGCCGGGTTCGACGCCATATTGGGCGGAATAAACGGCAGCTGAAACAAGGGGCGCGAGATGGTGGCATCAATGCGCTGGCTCAGCTGAGGCGTGGCAGTTTCATTCACTTTGAAGAAGTTCTGCCAGTCCATCACCCGCTCAGGAGGTAACGGTTTGCCGCTCGACAGATCGTTGCCGCCCGAGCCGGGGGCCGCAAAGATCGCCGCCGCAAAGTTTTTGTTGATGCGATAACCGCCGCGCACCTGGCTGTGGCCAAAGCGGTAGGCCGCCACCGAAAATTCCACCGGAATGTAGGGCTCGCGCCGCCAGCGAGTGCTGTAGAAGCGACGGCCCCGCTGCAGCACGGTGTCTACCACCTTCTGACCCACCAGCAGCGGCAGAAACTCGTGCAGCACAATCCACTGGTAGTGCCAGCGCACCAGCTTTTGGGCCTCGTCAAACAGCTGGCCGGGGTTCACGCCGTCGGCCTTGAGCTTGTCGATCATCGCGTTGTGAAACTTGACGAAGGCCAGGTGCAGCTGCGACACAATCAGGTTTTCGTCGTTGCGGGGGTCGCCTAGCAGCGCGGTGCCCTGGCTGTTGCGGGGCAGGTCGTGGGGGCGAGCCGCGTCGATCAGCAGCTTGCCGCGATTTTCGGGGCTGCTGTCGTAGAGAAAGGGGCTGGCGGTGGGGCCAGCGCCATAGACGCTATCTAGCTCAAAGGACGGCGTGCGGAAGTTCTCGATCGCCTCGGGGTCAGACTGGCGCTCCAGGCTGGAGGTGGGGTCGAAGGTGAGGTCGTGGTCGATGAACTGGCCCAAAAAGGTAAACCCAGCCGGGATCGCAGGATTGTCAGGGTTGTTGGTCGGGCCGGGATCCATAATCCCCTCGGCTTTGCCCAGCTCCATTAGGGCTTGGCGAATAGCGGGGGTGTCTTGGGCAAAGGGGCGGGTGCAGCGAAACATTCTGCCGAAGCGGCCCCGAGCCGGAACCCGAAAGCGCGGAGGAGCAGTGTCTCTGAGATACATTTGACCGTGGCGTGTCATGGCCTACCTCGTGTAGTTCAACTCGATGGATGGCCCCATCATGGCAAGGGGGGCGGGGCGATCGCATTACCCGCGCGGGTACTTTTTGCCCCCAAAATCCCTCAGTGATCGTGCGGAAGTTTTGCTTAAATTCACTAAACGCTGACATTGGCCCATCGCCCTGGGGAATCCCGCCAAGAATCGCGCCGGAATGCTGCAACCTAAGCAAACGAATCTGGCAATTAGCCCTTAGAATGATTTGGATTTTTCCTACGCACCCGTGCAGCCTATGCCCCGCCGTGATGACATCAAAAAGATTCTGCTGATCGGCTCTGGCCCGATTGTCATTGGTCAGGCCTGCGAGTTTGACTACTCTGGCACCCAGGCCTGCAAAGCCCTGCGGGAAGAGGGCTACGAGGTGGTGCTGATCAACTCCAACCCGGCGACGATCATGACCGACCCGGAGACGGCGGACCGCACCTACATTGAGCCGCTGACCCCCGAAATCGTGGAGCGGGTGATCGAGCGGGAGCGCCCCGACGTCATGCTGCCCACCATGGGCGGCCAAACGGCGCTGAATCTGGCGGTGACCCTGGCCAAAACCGGCGTGCTAGAGCGCTACGGCGTCGAGCTGATCGGGGCCAAGCTCGAAGCGATTGAAATGGCGGAAGATCGCAAGCTATTTAAAGAGGCGATGGCGCGCATCGAGGTGCCCGTGTGCCCTTCGGGGTTAGCTGAAACCATGGATGAAGCGAAGGAAATTGCCAAGCAGATTGGCACGTTCCCTTTGATTATTCGCCCGGCCTACACCATGGGCGGTACCGGTGGCGGCATTGCCTACAACCAGGAAGAGTTTGAAACGATCTCGCGATCGGGCCTTGATGCCAGCCCGGTGTCGCAGATTCTCGTTGAGCAGTCGCTGCTGGGCTGGAAGGAGTACGAGCTGGAGGTAATGCGCGATCTGGCGGATAACGTGGTGATTATCTGCTCGATCGAAAACCTCGACCCCATGGGGGTGCACACGGGCGACTCGATCACCGTGGCCCCGGCCCAGACCCTGACCGACAAGGAATACCAGCGCCTGCGCGATGCCTCGGTCAAGATCATCCGCGAGATCGGCGTGGAAACCGGCGGCTCGAACATTCAGTTTGCGGTCAACCCCGACAACGGCGATTTCATCGTAATTGAGATGAACCCTCGGGTGTCGCGCAGCTCGGCGCTGGCCTCTAAGGCAACGGGCTTTCCGATCGCAAAATTTGCTGCCAAGCTGGCCGTGGGCTACACCCTCAACGAAATTTCCAACGACATCACTAAGAAAACCCCGGCCAGCTTTGAGCCCACCATCGACTATGTGGTGACCAAAATTCCCCGGTTTGCCTTCGAAAAATTCCCCGGTTCCAACTCAACGCTGACCACCCAAATGAAGTCGGTGGGCGAAGCAATGGCGATCGGTCGCACCTTCCAGGAGTCGTTCCAGAAAGCGCTGCGATCGCTGGAGACCGGGCGGGCTGGCTGGGGCTGCGATCGCGCCGAAAAGCTGCCCAGCCTCAACGAAATTCGCCCCAAGCTGCGCACCCCCAACCCCGATCGCATCTTTGACCTGCGCCACGCCATGCAGCTGGGCCTGACCGTCAACGATATCTACGACCTCACCGCCATCGACCCCTGGTTTCTCAACCAGCTCTCCGGTCTGTTGCAGACCGAAAAGTTTCTCAAGCGCACCCCCCTGACTGAGCTGACCTACGACGACATGCGGGCGGTCAAGCGCCAGGGCTTTAGCGATCGCCAGATCGCCTACGCCACCGGCACCCACGAAGACGAGGTGCGCCAATACCGCAAGGGGCTGGGCGTGATTCCGGTCTACAAAACCGTCGATACCTGCGCCGCCGAGTTTGAGGCCTTTACACCCTACTACTACTCCACCTACGAAGACGAAACCGAGGTGTTGCCCAGCGATCGCCCCAAAGTGATGATCCTCGGCGGCGGCCCCAACCGCATCGGCCAGGGCATCGAGTTTGACTACTGCTGCTGCCACGCGTCGTTTGCCCTGCGCGACGACGGCTACGAGACCATCATGGTCAACTCCAACCCCGAGACGGTGTCTACGGACTATGACACCAGCGATCGCCTCTACTTTGAGCCCCTGACCAAAGAAGACGTGCTCAACATCATCGAAGCCGAAAACCCCGTCGGCATCATCATCCAGTTCGGCGGCCAAACCCCCCTCAAACTCGCCGTTCCCCTCCAGCAATACCTCGCCTCCCTGCCCGCCGCCGACCCCTCGGCCAACCCACCCATCCACCCCCCCACTCAGATCTGGGGCACCTCCCCCGACTCCATCGACACCGCCGAAGATCGCGAACGCTTTGAAGCGATTCTGCGCGAACTCGACATTCAGCAGCCCCCCAACGGCATGGCCCGCAGCTACCAGGATGCGCTCAAAGTCGCCCAGCAGATCGACTACCCCGTGGTGGTGCGCCCCAGCTACGTGCTCGGGGGCCGCGCTATGGAAATCGTCTACTCCGACACCGACCTGGAGCGCTACATGACCTACGCGGTGCATGTGGAACCTGACCACCCGATTCTCATCGACAAGTTTTTGGAGAATGCCATCGAGGTAGATGTGGACGCGATCGCCGACCACACCGGCCAGGTTGTCATTGGCGGCATTATGGAGCACATCGAGCAGGCGGGCATTCACTCCGGTGACTCGGCCTGCTCTCTCCCTACCATGACCCTGCCCGACGCCGCCCTCGCCACCATCCGCGACTGGACGGTGAAGCTGGCCAAGCGCCTCAAGGTGATCGGCCTGATGAACATTCAGTTTGCGGTCAAGGGCGACCAGGTCTACATCATCGAGGCTAACCCCCGCGCCTCGCGCACGGTGCCCTTTGTCTCGAAGGCGATCGGCCACCCGCTAGCCAAGATTGCGGTGCGGGTGATGTCGGGCAAAACCCTCGCCGAGCTGGGCTTTACCGAAGAGGTAATTCCCAAACACATCTCTGTTAAAGAAGCCGTGCTGCCCTTCGACAAGTTTGCGGGCACCGACGCCCTGCTTGGCCCCGAAATGCGCTCCACTGGCGAGGTCATGGGCATCGACTCAGACTTTGGCAAGGCTTTTGCCAAGGCTGAACTGGGTGCCAACCAAAAGCTGCCCCTGGCTGGCACCGTCTTTATCTCCATGAACGATCGCGATAAAGCCGCCGTCATCCCCGTCGCTAAAGAACTGGCCGGAATGGGCCTCAAACTAATTGCCACCTCCGGCACCCGCGCCGCCCTCATGGATGAGGGGCTGACCGTAAACCTCATTCTCAAGGTGCACGAAGGCCGCCCCAACATTGAAGACGCGATCAAAAACAACGAAATTCAGCTAATTATCAACACTCCAGCGGGTAGCACTGCGATCGAGGACGATCGCTCCATCCGCCGCACCGCCTTGGCCTACAAAGTACCTATCATCACCACCATCGCTGGGGCCAAGGCGACAGCCTCCGCCATCCACTCCCTGCAACAGCACCCCCTCCAAGTGAAATCCCTCCAGGAATACGTTGGAATGTGATCTATGCTGACACTATGTAGATGAATTCTCTGTCCTGAATACGCTTGTCTCAAGAGTTTCTATTATCGTTATATGTCCGGCTCTTGCGAAAATTGAAGAGCCAGTCAAGTTTGCATGTTGACCTAGTAGATGAATATTCTTTTGCTGAGGCGCACCTATACAACTCATCTCAAGATAGCTTTGTCATCAATGACTATTTACACTTCTGCTATGCAAGATCTGCGAGATCATTCGAGGCCGTTGCTCTTCTAGCAAAGCAGAACTTTCGAGAGGATGTTTTTGTAGTACTCCGAAGTATATATGAAAACTACCTGAGTTTCTGGTATGTCTTTGAAAATCCAGATACCTTGGATGCATTTGTAAAGGCTAAAATCCTCCGTAGTTCAAGAAGATTTGAGCATCCTAATTCTGGCCCGTCTAGGCATCTCAGGATAATTGATCCAAATACTGGTGTGCAAATGCTTTATGGGAGAAGTATGTCTGAACTGGCAAGACATGGGAGCCAACGAATAACTAAGAAGTTTCACGATTTAATGTTTGAATACTTATGTGAATTTACGCACAATCATTTCATGGCTTTCGGCGGCTATGTTGAGCCAGAAAACTATGCCAAAATAACAGCTCGACGAACTCAAAAAGACCTAGAGTCTTTGATGTACGCTTTACTTTTCAGTTCTTTATGGCTTGAATCCTTTCCTGAGTTTGAGGACGTTGATTACAGGGATATGAGACGTATTCGGCATCAAATAAAAACTTCCAGAAGTCTTTTGTTAGAAGTCGGGGACAAATTAAGAGCTGAAGGAAAATACGAAGCCCTTTTAAGAGAAGTCAAACTTGTTACTGGTGTGCTAGGTAGCAAGTTTGTTTAACCTTTCTCCTCAATGGGATTCTTAAAGGTTTTTTCACCGGGAGAAAACAGCGTTAGACCATCTTTGTATACTCACAGCGGAGGCAAAGCAAAATGGCAACTCTAACCTTGAGCAACGAGCAAGTTCTTGAGTTGGTCAAGCAACTCCCTCCTCAGCAGCAAGCTGAAGTATTCAAATACCCAATACTTCAGCAATGGAGTACGTGGAACTCGCTCTCTAACTACGGATCTGAGAGAGTCAGAATAGTTGCTCAAGAGCGTGGCCTAAATTGGGATGCGATGACCGAAGAAGAGCGCGAAGCTTTCATAGATGTAGTGTAAGAAGATGAATGCACTAGCGTCTGTGCTAAGGTCTAAGCAGGTACTGAGCAAAAATCTTATGACTGCTCTAGCTCAAGAGCTTCTTAACACCTTTGATGCATTGCCCAATGCAGAGCAACTTGAAATTGCTCTGGCAATCTTAAGGCGGCTAGTCAATCTTGACTTCCCACCCTTAACCGACGACGATCTAGCCTTGAACGCAGAGGCACTGTTCCTCGCGCTAGACGAACAAGAAGCAGACTATGAGCAGCCCTGATCGTGGCGAAGTCTGGCTTGTTGACTTGGGTTACACTGCCAAAGTTAGACCCTGTCTAGTAATCAGCATTCCAGCTCTTGACCAAGACCGAGCCCTAGCAACTCTCGTACCTCACACCACTAGCATAAGAGGCTCACGGTTTGAGGTAGATGTCAAAGTTCGATTCTTAAAGCCAGGAGCCTTCGACGTACAGAACGTCATTACGATCCCCCACGCTAAGCTATTGCGAAAATTGGATGAGTTAAGCTCCGATCAACTGACGCAAGTCGAAGATGCTTTACTCTTCTGGCTAGGGTTTGAAGATATGCCCTCTGACGAGAATTGAGGAGGTACAACCCCTTAAATCCCCGACTAAATCATTCCCCACAGTATTAGCCTACTGGGAGAACGGTAAGCGTTCAGCCGTATAGCTGAGAGAACTTGCACCCTCTGCCGTAGAGGATCGGTTATTGCGACTTACCGGCTGTCTCGCGCAGCGGTAATCTGGCAAGGTTAGCACTCTGGCATAGCGAGTGCTAAGTTTGTCTCTGGAGAGCTGAAAGACAGGACGACATGGCAAAAAGAATTTCCTTTGATGAGGCTTCGCGGCAGGCCCTCGAAAAAGGCGTCAACGCCTTAGCCGACGCCGTTAAAATCACCCTCGGCCCCAGGGGTCGCAACGTCGTACTTGAGAAAAAGTACGGGGCACCACAGATTGTTAACGATGGCATCACCATTGCCAAAGAAATTGAGCTAGAAGACCCCTTTGAAAATATGGGCGCTCGTCTCATGCAAGAGGTGGCCTCTAAGACCAAAGACCTGGCGGGTGACGGCACCACCACCGCCACCGTGCTGGCCCAGGCCATGGTTAAAGAAGGTCTTAAGAACGTGGCCGCAGGCACCAACCCTGTCAGCCTGCGTCGCGGCATTGACAAAGCCGTGGCCCTGCTGGTGAACGAAATCGCCGCCGTGGCCAAGCCCGTAGAAGGCAACGCCACCATTGCCCAGGTCGCCACTGTCTCCGCTGGCAGCGACGAAGAGATCGGCCAAATGATTGCCGAAGCCATGGAGAAGGTGACCAAAGACGGCGTCATCACCGTGGAAGAATCGAAGTCTCTCTACACCGAGCTGGATGTGGTCGAGGGGATGCAGTTCGATCGCGGCTACATTTCCCCCTACTTTGCCACCGACCAAGAGCGCATGGTGACCGAGCTTGACAACGCTCGCGTGCTAATCGTCGACAAAAAAATCAGCTCCATTCAAGATCTGGTGTCGGTGCTAGAGAAGGTGGCTCGCGAGGGCGCTCCCCTGTTGATCATTGCCGAAGACATTGAGGGCGAAGCCCTGGCTACCCTGGTGGTCAACAAGGCCCGTGGTGTGCTGAATGTAGCGGCGGTGAAAGCGCCGAGCTTTGGCGATCGCCGCAAAGCGATGCTGCAAGACATCGCCGTACTCACCGGCGGCCAGGTAATCTCCGAAGAAGTTGGCCTCAGCCTCGACACCGCCGACATGTCTATGCTGGGTCTGGCCGTTAAAGCCACCATCACCAAAGACACCACCACCCTGGTGTCCGATGCGGGAAACAAAGCCGATATCGACAAGCGTATCGAGCAAATTCGCAAAGAGCTGGCCGTCACCGACTCTGACTACGACAAAGAAAAGCTCGCCGAGCGCCTGGCTAAGCTAGCGGGCGGCGTCGCCGTCATCAAAGTCGGGGCCGCCACCGAAACCGAGCTCAAAGATCGCAAGCTGCGCATCGAAGACGCCCTCAGCGCCACCAAAGCGGCGGTAGAAGAAGGCATTGTCCCCGGCGGCGGTGCTACCCTGCTGCACCTGGCCCCCAAGCTGGAGTCGCTCAAAGCGTCCCTCAGTGCTGAAGAGGCGATTGGTGTAGACATTGTCATGCGGGCTGTGGAAGCACCCCTGCGGCAGATCGCCGACAACGCGGGCCAACCCGGCTCTGTGATTGTCGAAAAAGTAAAGGCGATGAGTTTCCCCACGGGCTACAACGCCCTCACGGGTGCCTACGAAGACCTAATTCAGGCGGGCATCATCGACCCGGCTAAAGTTGTGCGATCGGGTCTGCAAGACGCAGCTTCCATCGCTGGTCTGCTGCTGACCACCGAGGCCCTAGTGGTCGATATCCCTGAGCCTCCCGCTCCCGCTGGCGACCCCGGCATGGGCGGCATGGGTGGTATGGGCGGCATGGGTGGCATGGGTGGCATGGGCGGTATGGGCGGCATGGGCATGATGTAGCCTGCCCCCAGTCATCTTCTGAATATCTCTGAATAAATGCTTAACCCATAGGGGCACAGTCACGGCTGTGCCCCTATGCTTTATGAGGTGGAATTTTTGGGAGCTAGAACCATGTCGCGCCGCACACCCAACCCAGGGGCCAATCCATCCTCCTCGCCAGACCGAGACGATCAGTCATGGGCCGCACCAGTTGACGCCGAGGCTTTGAGGGCGGCGGCGGCTAACACCCTCAAAGCCTCACCCCACGAGGGCAGAAAGAAACTAATTGACTTCAACTATTCGACCCCTGGCACCCTTCCCGGCACGCTCAGCATTCCCGATGATGCCCTGCCCACCGAGCTGCATTTAATGGACTATGGCCCAGAGGCCGTACATACCGCCACCATCGATCACCCGATCGAGTGCGAGGCCCTAGGCAAGCCTGAAAGCGTGACCTGGCTGGATGCCCGAGGGTTAGGCAGCGAAGACACGCTGCTACAGATCGGTCAGACCTTTGGCCTTCACCCCCTGATGCTCGAAGACATTGTCAACGTGCCCCACCGTCCCAAAATCGACTTTTACGACGACAAAGTGCTAATCATCATGCAGATGGTGCAGCCCAAAAAAACCGGCTCTGGGGTGGGTAGTGAGCAGGTGAGTTTTGTGATGGGCAATGGCTTTCTAATTACGTTCCAGGAAGAGCCCGAGTGGGACTCATTTAACCCAGTGCGCGATCGCATCCGTCGCGGCACCGGCACCATTCGCACCCAGGGGGCCGACTACCTGGCCTACGCCCTAATGGATACCATCGTCGATAGCTTCTTCCCGGTGCTAGAGGTAATTGGCGAAACCCTTGAAGATCTCGAAGAAGAAGTGGTGGCCAACCCCACCAATGCCACCATCAAAAAAATCCACCGCATGCGCCGGGCGCTAATGAAGCTGCGGCGCTACATCTGGCCCCAGCGCAGCGTCATCAACGGGCTGATCCGCGACAGCGACGATCTGATCTGCCAGGAAGTGCGCGTCTATCTACAAGACGTCTACGACCACATCGTGCAAGTCGTAGACATCATCGAAAACTACCGCGAAATCGCCTCCAGCCTGATGGATGTCTACCTGTCTTCCATCAACAACCGCATGAACGAAGTCATGAAGCTGCTGACGGTAATCTCCTCCATCTTCATTCCCCTCACCTTTATCGCCGGGGTCTACGGTATGAACTTCGACACCGAAGCCTCACCCTTCAACATGCCCGAGCTGGGGTGGTACTGGGGCTACGTCATTTGCCTGGGGGTGATGGCGGCGATCGCCGCGCTGCAAATCTACCTCTTCTGGAAACGCGGCTGGTTTGACAATTTTTCGACCACAAGGCGATAGAAGAACAGCAAGATCAGGGGATGACACCCTCGCCCCTCCCTATCTCCCTCCCCCATCTTTCTCACCCTACAATCCCCCGCGGTGATACCATATCAACGCCCTTGACCCCGCATCCCCGATGGATCTCAAATCCCACATTCGCGACATTCCTGATTTTCCCCAGCCCGGCATTTTGTTCCGCGACATCACGCCGCTGTTGGGTGATCCCACCGCGTTGCAGTACAGCATTGACCTCTTTGCCGAACAGGTGGTTGAGTATCGCCCCGACTACATCGTGGGCATTGAGTCGCGGGGGTTTATCTTTGGCATGCCCCTGGCCTACAAGCTGGGGGTAGGGTTTGCCCCAGTGCGCAAACCCGGCAAGCTGCCCTCTGCGGTGCATACCGCCAGCTACGCGCTGGAATACGGCACCGACACCCTCGAACTCCACCAAGATGCCTTTCCCCAGGGCAGCCGAGTGCTGATTATTGACGATCTGATTGCCACCGGGGGCACGGCTGCGGCCACCGCCAAGCTGGTCGAGCAAACCGGCTGCACCATTGCCGGGTACGGCTTTGTAATTGAGCTAGTAGGTCTAGAGGGCCGCACAAAGCTCCCCGATGTGCCAGTCACCGTCCTATTGCAGTATTGATTCTGTGTAAAAGGCCAATTGTAGAGGACTGTCTCAGTGCAGTAGTAGAGTGGCCCTGCCGTAGGGGCAAACGGTGTTTGCCCTCCCCCTTAGTTCACCCCATCATGCCCCAGAACCGGCCTAGGTTTTGGGCGTCAGAGCAAGGGCGTAGCGCAAACAGCGCATCACCACAAACCACAGCAGCGCAATCACCAGCACCAGCCCCACCCGGTTAAGCCACCAGCTCGACTCCAGCGCCAAGGCGTTAAAGGCGGCGTGGGCCAGCATCGCTGCTACCAGCCCGTTGCGCACCAGCCCATTGCCCTGGCCAGCGGGAGAAAATTTCGCCACCCCCAGAGCATAGCCCCAGAGCGATGACCAAAGGGCATGGCCCGGCCCCGTCAGCAGTCCCCGCAGGGCAAACATGCTGAGCACGGCAGGCCAGGCTGAGGCCAAGGCATCCCCCGGCACCCCCAGTCGCGCCACGGCGAAGTAGGCGTAGAGCATGGAGCCAATCACCTCTAGGGTGGCAAAGCCCAATCCGGCAGCGGCGGCAAAAATAATCCCATCCACAGGTTCATCAAATTCGGGGTGGTGGTAGATACCCGCCTTCACCACCCAAAATTTTGCTAGTTCGGCCAGCACGGGTACCACTACCACCGCCATCAGCCAGGCCGGTAGGGGAATAAACTGCCGCACCAAAAATACCGGGATGAACGCCAGAATCCCCAAGCCAAAAATTCTCAGCACCAGACCGTGCGGTTCTGGGTTGAGCTTGTCGCGAGTGTAGAAAAACCACAGCAAAAACGCCAAAGGGGCTAAGGCCAGGGCCACTATGCCCACCACCGTAGCCAGTACGTTGGGATCGCTCGCAAGATTTGCCATGGCCACAATAGTTGGGTTAATCGCTTCTGAATAATACAACGCCCGGCTGGGAGAGGGATGGATGGGGATAGGGGAGATGGAGGGGATAGGGAAGATAGAATCACGTTCTCAACCAACTCCCCTCACCTTCCCCACCTCCCTCACCTTCCCCGTATTTCCAATAACGACCGCAATCTTTGTAAGATAAGGATTCACGGCAAACGACGGCGGGCAAGCTCATGCAGGATGTGTTGGTCATTGGCTCGGGGCCAGCGGGGCTATCGCTGGTGGCAGCCCTGGCAGAGGTGGGGCTGGCGGTGCAGGGGTTGGCCCTAGACGACCCGACGCACCCATGGCCCAATACCTACGGCATCTGGGTCGATGAGCTGGAAGATGTGGGCCTGGTGCAGTTTCTAGACCATCGCTGGAAGGATTGCCTGGTGCAGGTCAACAGTGGCCCTGTACCTCTGCACCGCGAGTATGGTCTGCTGAGTAAAGATCGGCTGCAAGCCCACTGGCTAACCCAGGCCGAGCAGCATCGAGTCACCTGGCATCGGGGTAAAGTGGTTCGCCTTGAGCATGGGCCTACCCATACCCAAGTCACCACAGCATCGGGTGAAATGCTTGCCGCGCGGCTGGTGGTGGATGCCACGGGCCATCAGGCGGCGCTGGTGCGGCGTCCGGAGGCTCCGGAACTGTCGTTTCAGTCGGCCTACGGCATTGTGGGACGATTTTCTCAGCCCCCCATCGCCCCCCAGCAGATGGTGCTGATGGACTTTCGCAACGACTACCTCAGCCCAGAGCAGCGGCAAGAACCGCCGACCTTTCTCTACGCGATGGATCTGGGCGACGGGGTGCACTTTGTAGAAGAGACCTCGCTGGCCCATCACCCGGCGATTTCTATGGAGGTGCTGGCCCAGCGCCTGCATCAGCGGCTGCGCCATCGGGGCATTGAGGTTGAGGATATTCACCATGTGGAGCGGTGCCTGTTTCCGATGAACCAGCCGCTGCCCGATTTTACCCAGCGGGTGGTGGGCTTTGGCGGGGCGGCGAGCATGGTGCATCCGGCCTCGGGCTACATGGTGGGGGCGCTGCTGCGGCGAGGGCCGGGGTTAGCGGAGGCGATCGCAGCCGCTCTCAGCTCATCCCAAACTACGCCTGCTGAGGTCGCCAGTCAGGCATGGCGGGCGCTATGGCCCGCCGATCGCGTCCGCAAGCACTACCTCTACCTCTTCGGCCTCGAAAACCTCATGGCCTTTGATGCGCCGCAGCTGCATCAGTTTTTCGATACCTTTTTTAACCTGCCGACCGACGACTGGGCCGGGTTTTTGGCCGACAATCTCTCCCTGCCGGAGGTGGTGCAGGCCATGCTGGGGCTGTTTGGCCGCGCCCCCAACTCTGTGCGCTGGGGGCTGATGCGATCGGTGTTTAGCCACGGCCACCTGCTAGGGCGCACCTTGATGAGTTAGCCCATTAAGATGCTAATTGGGCACAGGTTGTATACTCAGGGGTTATAACCAGCCCAGCAAAACCTGCGATCGCTCCTTAGACTGTCATCGCATCGCCGCAGGTGATGGGCTAGCTAAGTTCTGCACCCAATGTGGGCAACCTGACTGTATTCCACGGGTAAACCCTGCCCAGCTGTTGTACCTGTCGCTGTCGAGTCCATCATGGAGAACCCTTTTATGGCTGAGTTACCCAACGCCCCTGGGGCCCAACCTGCACCCCCGCCCCCGCCCCCACCGCCCCAGACGGCAGCCCAGGCCCAGGCCTCAGCCCAGGCTCGGGCTCAGGCGGCTGCTCGGGCCGCAGGGCAAGCGGCAGCCCAGGCGGCAGCTGGTCAAGCTCAGGCAGTGCGTCAGGCCCCGGTAGGCCAGCCCCCTGCGGCAGCGGCCCCACAGGCTCCCCCTGCGGCCCAGGCACCGGCACCGGGTCAGGCACGCCACCGGCCGGCCTCACCACCGCCGATGCCTAAGGCGGCAGAGACCCTAAAGGTGAGCGGTGGGCTGACCCTTGAAAAAATTGTGCGCGAGGCCTTCGACAAGGGTTTTTCAGACATTCACATGGGGGTGGGGGAGATTCCGCGCTTCCGCGATCGCGGCGATATTTCAACTACCGAATACCCGGTCACCGACGAAGCTACCTTCTATTCTTGGCTGGGGGAAATTCTCAAGCCCGACGAAATCCAAGAATTTCGCCAAACCATGGACTTTGACGGCGCCGCCCAGTACGACTTCACCCGCATCCGGATCAACATCTTTGATTCCCTGCGCGGCCCGGCCATGGTGCTGCGTCTGATTCCGGTGAAAATTCTCACCCTCGACCAGCTGGGGTTCTCGCCCATCTTTCGGGATGTGTGCCACTACCACAAGGGTCTGGTGCTGGTGACGGGGCCGACGGGCTCGGGTAAGTCGACCACCATGGCGGCGATGATTGACTACGTCAACACCGAAATGCCCAAAAACATTATCACCATCGAAGACCCGGTGGAATTTGTGCACACCAGTAAGCGATCGCTGGTCAAACAGCGGGAAGTGGGCATGCACACCCAGAAGTTCGACAACGCCCTCAAGGCCTCGCTGCGGGAAGACCCGGACATCATTCTGGTGGGGGAAATGCGGGACAAAGAGACCGTCAACACCGCCCTCAAAGCGGCTCAGACGGGTCACCTGGTGATGGGCACCCTGCACACCAACAGCGCCGTCAAAACCGTAGAGCGGATTCTCAACCTCTACGAACCCGAGCAGCAGGCCCCGGTGCGGGTCTCGTTGGCTGAGTCGCTGGTGGCGGTAATTGCCCAGGGTCTCTGCCGCACCACCGACGGCAAGCGGGCCGCCTTCCACGACATTTTGATCAACACCGACGCCATCAAAGACTACATTCTGCGGGGCCAGCTCGACGAAGTCGAAGCGCTGATTCCCAAATGTACCTTCGACGGCATGTGCACCATGAACCAGTCGCTCTACGCCCTCTACGAGTCGGGGCGCATCACCGAAGAGACCGCGCTGGAAATGTCGCCCAAGCAAAACGAGATGGCCCAAATGCTGCGTGGCCGTGTCTAACGGCACCCTGGCTGAGCCAGCAGTTGGTGCAGTCGCTTCTAGCTTCAAGGGTATTGCCCTGTTTACCCCTAGGGGCGACTGCGTCTACTGCATCGACGAGCAAAAGCGAGCCCACTGGCACATCGATCTCTGTACGGCGCTACAGACCCACCTAGGGCTGTCGGAGCCGCCCTATTTTTTGCTGCCCTGCTTTACGGCCACCGTAGACCGCTGGGTTAACCCCACCACCCAAACCCCGGTGACCGTCGCCGAGGCCTACCCCCGCGCCCTGAGGTTTCAGCCGCTGCTCAATGCCCTGTTTGGCCTCGACAGCTTGCAGTGGCAGCCCAACTACACCAACGCTGAAGAATGCTCGGTGGCGCTGATCGAGTCATACCAGTCCACCTTTCCCCAGCTGTGGGAATGTCATGAGTTGGTGATGCGCGTGGAGCAGGCGATCGCCGCGCCCCGTCCCCCCGCCAGTGGGATTGAAACACCCCTGGCGCTGCTCGATCCCCTCCCCCAAAACCACGCCTTTAAGCTTTTCGTCAGCAGCACCGACACCGCCATTACCGAAAAGATGCTGCGGTTTTTGTACAGTACCCTAGAGTCCACCCTGCCCGGTGCCTACACGCTCCAGGTGATCGACGTGACCACCCACCCCGCCGAGGCCGAAGCCGCCCACATTACCGCTACCCCAACGCTGATTCAGGTTTCTCCAGAACCCGTGCGCCGGGTGGTGGGCAGCGTTCTCAGTCAGGAACAGATGAGGCTACTGCTGGCGGGGTAGCTAAACTGAGTGCTGAAACACAGTCAACAGTCCACTCCCAAGAGTGAATCCACCCTGACTCCAGAGCTGTATGAGGGTACTATTACGTCTGGATTCTCCATCTCTCCCTTTGGCTGGTTATCTATGTCGATAAAAAATATTGTCTCTCTGGGGCTGCTGCTCTTCATTCCAATCTCGATCGCAGCAGAACGGCTGGAGTGGGGTGCTCTAACGGTGTTTGGGCTGTCGGCATTGGCCATTGTGCCCCTGGCGATTTGGCTGAGCACTGCTACCGAAGAGCTGGCCGTAGTCACTGGGCCAACCATTGGCGGCTTAATCAACGCCGTCTTTGGCAACGCCACCGAGCTGATTATTGCCCTGGTGGCCCTTAAAGCTGGGCTGATCGATATCGTCAAGGCCAGCATTACCGGGTCGATTTTGGCCAACCTGCTGCTGGTCTTGGGGCTTTCGATGTTCTTTGGCGGGCTGCGCTACAAAGAGCAGGAGTTTAACCAAAACGTCGCGGGCATCAACGGCAGCACCATGGCCCTGGCGGTGACGGCGATCGTGCTGCCCGCCATGGTGATCAACACCTCAAACATCGTGGAGCCGACCGCCATTAGCCGCCTGTCGCTGACCGTGGCGGTGGTGATGATTGTGGTCTACGGGCTAACGCTGCTGTTTTCTCTCAAGACCCACAGCTACCTCTACGACGTGGGGGTGAGCGATGCTGAGAGCGCTCACGGCGCAGGCGAGCATGGTGAAGGGGAAAAGCCCAACGTGGCGCTTTGGCTAGGGGTGCTTCTGGCGGCCACCATTGGGGTGGCGGTTGAGTCAGAAATTTTTGTCGGCGCGGTGGAAGAAACAGCCACCATGCTGGGGCTGACCGACCTGTTTACCGGGGTGATTTTGCTGCCCCTAGTGGGCGGCGCAGCGGAGTATGTCACCGCCGTGCGCATGGCCGTAAAGAACAACATGGATTTGTCAGTGTCGATCGCCATGGGGTCGAGCCTGTTAGTGGCCCTGCTGGTGGCCCCCATTCTGGTGATCATCGGCTACTTTATTGGCCAGCCAATGGATTTGAACTTTGGCCCCTTTGAGGCGATCGCGGTGGTGATCGCCGTCGCCGTGGTCAACCTGATTAGCCAGGATGGCAAATCGAACTGGCTGGAGGGGGTGCTGCTGCTCTCCACCTTCGCCATTCTCGGCGCTTCATTTTTCTTCCATCCGGTATAGTCTTTGACTTGATATAGGTGGGCTAGGAAACCGGTTATCGGCAACCCAATTGAGCTTTTCAAGGATTGCCGGTAAACCACTGGCGCGCCAGTAGGTCGAGTTCACCGCTGGCTTTCAGCTCTTCAATGACCTGGTTAAACGACTCCACATAGGGCGACCCCTGGGGAAACGCGATCGCAACGGGCATGGGGGGCAGTTCCCCCAGAACGTCAAATTCGAGGGTGGGGTTGTTTTCTAAATAGGCTTCGGCCACCAGTTCTTCTAAAAACGCCACATCCACAGCCTGGGTGCGAACGGCCTCAACCATCTCGTTGACATGCTCAAAGGCCTGGATCTCCATATCGCCACCCTTGGCTTGCAGCTCTAGGACGGCCTGCTGCTGAATGCTGCCGCTCTGGACGGCAACTGTGGCCCCTGGGAGGTCGGCCAGGGTGCGCAGAGGGTGCGATCGCCGCGATACAAGCGCCAAGCGCGATTCAAAATAGGGGTTTGAAAAATCCACCAGGGCGGCCCGCTCGGCGGTCGGGGTAATGGCAGCGATCGCAAAATCTAGCTCTCCTGCCTGTAGGGCTGGCAGTAGGGTCTCGAAGGGTTGTTCTTGCAGGGTAAAGTCAAGCCCTAAACGCTCGGTAATGACCTTGGCCACTTCGATATCAAACCCCACAATGCCGCTGGGTGGGTCACCTGCGTACTGGTAGGCAAAGGGCACGTAGTCGGCTTCGGTGCCCGCGGTGAGGGTGACAGAGGCTGGCCCGGTGGTTTGGCTAAGGCCAGGCAGAGTGGTTATGGCGACCGCTAGACTACCCGCCACTAGGGCCGAGCACACCCACCGACGGCGAAAAAATATAGAAAACACCGTCATCAGGCAGCCTCCGGAGATTGCGATCGCTGTGGGGTATAACCGGGTGAATTATACCGGCAGATGGATGAGAATTGAGGATTGGATGGCTGCTTTCTCTGAGCTGAAGGAGCATTCTTTGAGAGCTACCCCGCTGGATGCGTTTTGGGTCAGAGAGGGCTGCCACACAGCAATCAATTTCGGCGGCGATTGTCGGGCCAGAGGGACTGAATAATCGGTCGAGTTCTGAGATGGCATCGGAGGCATAGGAGCGCATGTAATGGCTCATTTCGCCTTCACAGAGATACTCTTCGCTGCAATCGAGGGCTGTTCAAAGCAGCGAACGGATTAAGGTTAGTTAGAGTTTGCCCAGAGAGAGTCTTCGGTGGCAGGGTCAAACAGGTGGGCTTTTTCGGGGGCGATCGCCAGCCAGACCTCATCCCCTATGCGCACCACCTCGTCGGGGGGAATTTTGGCCAGCAGCGTCAGTTGCTCGGTCTGCACCGTCAGGTAGGTTTCGCTGCCCAGGGCCTCTAGATGAGTGATGTGGCCGAGAATGTTTTTGGGCGCGGGCAGGGCCAAGCTGAGGTGTTCGGGGCGAATGCCCAGCAGCACATCGCGGTTGTCGTGGGGCAGCAGGCGCTCGTCCCAGTCGCTGGGCAGCGATAGGCGAAACTCGGGGTGCACCAGCAAAAACGGAGCCTGCACCTGTACGGCGATAAAATTCATCGGCGGGGAACCAATGAACCCAGCCACAAAGCGGTTGGCGGGGCGGTTGTAGAGATCGAGCGGCGTGGCCACCTGCTGAATCTGGCCCTGGTTCATCACGGCGATGCGGTGGCCCATGGTCATGGCTTCCACCTGGTCGTGGGTGACATAGATGGTGGTAATACCCAGCTGCCGCTGGAGATTGACAATCTGGGCGCGGGTTTCCATCCGCAGTTTGGCATCCAGGTTAGAGAGGGGTTCATCCATCAAAAACACCTGGGGGTTGCGGGCCATAGCGCGGCCCAGGGCCACCCGCTGTTTTTGCCCGCCGGAGAGCTGCCGGGGCTGGCGGTTGAGCAGTAGGTCGATTTGCAGCATTTTGGCTACGGCCCGCACGCGATCGTCGATCAGCCGCTCGGCGTCAGACACGTAGCGCAGGCCGGGGGGCAGCCTGCGAGTGATGGAAACCAAGGGCTTTTCCCACCAGCGGCTTTGGGTGAGCAGGCGATCTAGCTCCTGGTTGGCGGGAGAATCGCTGAGGGGGAGAGGCTTTTCGCCTAGCTCGGGCAGGGAAGTTTCGAGATCGGCTCCCATGCGGCGCAGGCCAAAGGCGAGGTTGTCGTAGACCGTCAGGTGGGGGTAGAGGGCGTAGCTCTGGAAGACCATGGCGGTGTCGCGCTGCTTGGGGGGCAGGTCGTTGACCTTGCGATCGCCCACCCAAATGCTTCCCCCAGTAATCTCCTCCAGCCCCGAGATCAGCCGCAGCAGGGTGCTTTTGCCGCAGCCTGAGGGGCCGACTAGCACCATAAATTCGCCGTCGTTGATGGTGAGGTTGATGCGCTTAAGTACCGCCGCCGCCTCGTGGTCGGCTTCTAAAGCCGTCTCGGCCTCGTGGGCTTGGCGAGACTTGGGAAAGGTTTTGTAGACGTTTTCAATTGCAACTTGGGCCACGGGGGAGGTAAAAAATGAGTGGGTAGAGGGTGGATAGATTTACGCTATGAGTAACTGTCACAGACGAGACGCTTGAACTGGGATACAGATAGGATTGTCGTTGACACTAGGCGTTGGGCTTCTGAAAAATCGCGATCGCCAGTAATCAAAAATTCAGCTCTAGCAGACAGGGCACAAGCCAAAAATTTAGCGTCTTTCGGGTCTCGTGGAAAGCGAATGGTCTGATCTACCGAAACGATAGACGTCAGGGAACTGATTAGCTGAAGCCAGTGCTGTTGTATTAAATCAGGGATCCCTAACCGTTTACGGGCAAGAACATTTCTGTATTCGATTAGAATGTCTTCCGAAACAATCCGGGTAAAGTCATCCTGCTCTAGCACAAAGACGATGACAGCTTCGGGATCGCGATTGCGTAAGACAGCAGAGATCAAGACATTTGTGTCAATGACAACCTTCACTGCCCCGCCCGGTAGGCAGCAATTTCAGCTGCAATTTCGTCCTCGGTAATCGTTTGAGCTTGGGGTAAAGCCTGGGTTTCTTTGAACAGTGCTTTCACCGCTCGAATCGACTCAGCGTTTCGAGGCATGAGCAGAATGACTTTAACTTTACCGCCTTCGACTAAGCCAAAACGGTAGGCAACCGGAACTTCGATGCTGCCATTTTTGATATTGACTTCGAATTCAACCGCTTCCATTGCGTGACCCCACTTCTACCTAAATCAAACATTGGGCAGTCGAAAGATGTTGAACCCAGAACCAAGGCTGGCTCTACAAATCTATCCTATCTTTCCTCTGATATTGCCCCATTGCTAGTGTCTGGTTCCGGCCCAGTCACACGACGCACCTGGGTGATGGTTTCGCCTTTGTTGGGTTTGACGATGCGATCGCTCTCCCCGGTTCGCCCCTGGCGCGGCACCGAATCGACGGGGATAACGGCGGTGCGGTCAGCACTCGTCCATACCGTTACCGACTCCTTCGGCACGGCGGGCAGCATGGCCACCAGGCTATCGGTTTTCAGGCTGAACTGGAAGGACTGGGTGCCAATATCGCCGCGCTTGGCCACCCTTAGTCCCTCTACCGGCAGGCGTTTGGCGTAGCCCGCCGCCGTTACCAGCATCAGGCAATCTTTGCTCGACTGCACCGCTACGCAGCCCGCCAGGGTTTCGGTTTTGCCCATGCGAATGCCCTGGGGCCCCTGGGCTGCTCGACCCATCACCTGGAGATTGTCGTCATCGATAGGGAAGCGCAGCAGTCGCCCGCCAGTCGTGCCCAGCACCAGGTCATCGCCCAGTTCGGCCAGGGTGACGTGGGCCAGCTCATCGCCGTCTTTGACCTTGATCGCCGTCAGGCCGCGCCCGGTGAGGTTGGTGAACTCTTGGAGCGGGGCGCGCTTAATTTTGCCCTTGCGGGTGACGAGGATGAGATCGTGCTCCAGCAGGTCGTCGCGGATGATGAACTGCGCCACGATCGCATCGGCGGCGGGTGGCACCGAACCCGGCAGCAGATTGACCAGGGGCGATCCCTTGCCCTGGCGCGGATTGTTGGGAATAGCCTCTACCGCCACGGTGAAGGCGCGGCCATCGCGGGTGAGGGTGAGCGCCTCTTGGGTGGTGAGGGCGGGTTCGACCTGCACCACCGGGTCGTCTTCGGCTTCATGGAGTTTGGGGTTGGTGTCAACCTCTAGGCGAGCCTGCCGCCGCTGGTAGGATTTTTGCAAAAACCGGCGCACGTACCCCTTTTGGGTGAATTCCACCACGGCGGCTTCTTCGACGGTTTCGGCGATGATTTCTTCGACCTGCTGCGATTCTTCGGCCCGTTCGGCGTCGGTTTGAATGCGGGTGCGGCGGGGGTCGTTGAACTTTTTCTTCAGCGATCGCAGCTCTTTTTTCATTCCCTTGAGCAGTTCGCTGCGATCGCTCAGCAGCCGGTTCAGCTCGTTGCGCCGCTGGGTGAGTTCGTCGGCTTCGGTGGCGAGGCCTTGGCGCTCCATGCCGGTGAGTTTGCGCAGGGGCATGGCCAAAATCGCGTCTGACTGACGCTCGCTGAGGTCAAACTGCTGCTGAAAGGTCTGCTTGGCGGTGGTGCCGTCGGGGGCGTTGCGCAGAATGTCGATGATCGCATCCAGGTTATTCAGCGCGGTGAGCAGGCCCTCGGTGATGTGCAGCTTGGCCTCGGTTTTTTCGAGCTGGTGCTGGTAGTGGCGGGTGAGGGTGATTTCACGAAAATCAAGAAATGCCTGCATCACGTCGCGCAGGGGCATCTGGCGAGGCTGGCCGTCATCCAGCGCCAGCATAATCACGCCAAAATTGGTCTGTAGAGGCGTAGTGCGGTAGAGGTCTTGCAGCACCCGCTGGGCTGGAGTGTCGCGCTTGAGTTCGATGACGACCCGCATGCCGTCGCGATCGCTCTCATCGCGAATATCGGCAATGCCCTCCAGCCGACCGGCATTCACCAGCTGGGCAATTTTCTCAATCCACCCCGCCTTATTCACCTGGTAGGGCAGCTCGGTGACAATAATTGCGTTGCGCCGCTGGCGACCCCGTCCGGGATGCACTTCTTCAAACTGGCAAATGCCGCGAATCGGGATGCTGCCCCGCCCGGTGCGGTAGGCGTCGAGAATGCCCTCGGTGCCGATAATCTCGCCCCCGGTGGGGAAGTCAGGGCCGGGGATCAGGCGAAACAGCTCGTCATCGGTAATAGCAGGGCGATCGATCATCGCCACCAGGCCATCGATCACCTCGCCCATGTTGTGGGGCGGAATGTTGGTGGCCATGCCCACGGCAATGCCCGAAGACCCGTTGAGCAGCAGGTTGGGCAGCTGGGTGGGCAGCACCACCGGTTCCTGCTGGGAGCTGTCAAAGTTGTCGCTAAAGTCAACCAGGGCTTCGCTGATGTCGGTCAGCATGGCCTCGTTGCTGATCGGCGACAGGCGCGTCTCGGTGTAGCGCATGGCCGCCGGGGGGTCATTATCGACCGAGCCAAAGTTGCCGTGGCCATCCAGCAGCGGGTAGCGGCTAGAGAAAGTCTGCACCATGCGCACCAGGGCCTCGTACACCGCCTGGTCACCGTGGGGGTGGTATTTACCCAGCACGTCGCCCACCACGCGGGCACATTTGCGGTAGGGGCGATCGGGGGTCAGCCCCAGCTCGTGCATGGCGTAGAGAATGCGGCGGTGCACCGGTTTGAGGCCGTCGCGCACGTCGGGCAAAGCCCGGCCCACGATCACGCTCATGGCGTATTCCAGGTACGACCGCTGCACCTCGGTGTGGAGCGAGGTAGGCACAATTTGCCCAGAGGCGAGAATGTCGAGTTGGTCGGCCATGGGCGGGGGTCCTGGATGAGACTAAATGGGGAAGTGAGGCGGGGTAGACCGGGCCGTAGCTGGAGTTTAGCCATAGCCTACGCTTGAATTGACGCGGCGAGGCCCAATGCGCAGTCTAAATTTAATGGGCCTTGATAAATCGGCGTTAACAATGCTGTAACTTATAGGCAAGCTTGTGGGTATGGCAAGCATCTGGGCACTTTAGTCTACCCGGCATGGGTCGCTCACCTAAAAGCTTACCCAGGAAAGTCATGGCTATGGCAGCCTAGATGGAGCTGGCGCATCGACCTGACAACTATTGTTTAACGACCATATTCCTCCAAAGACAGGGATAGACACACGCGATGAAGACCGTCTTACTCGTTGAAGACGACCTGGTAAATGCCCGAGTATTTTCTAAAATATTGACCAAACGCGGAGGCCTGGCGGTTAAGCACACAGAAGACGTCGCCGAGGTGATGAGCATTGCCCGCAGTGGTGAGGTTGACGTGGTGTTGATGGATGTGTCGCTGGCCCACAGCATGTACCAGGGCAAGCCGATGGATGGCATCAAGATCACCCAATTGCTGAAGTCTGACCCCGCCACGGCCAAGCTGCCGGTGATTTTGGTGACCGCCCACGCCATGGAGGGCGATCGCGAGAATTTCTTGAGCCAGAGCGGGGCCGATGGCTATATTTCTAAGCCAGTTATTGACCATCAGGAATTTGTGGATCAAATTAAAGCCACGATGGGAGATGCCGAATAAGTACACTTGTACTTTATTTGCCGCATTTCCGCAACATGTTAATCCCAAGGGCAGCGTCTGTCCTCCCTAGGCCGATCGCACCCCCGGCGGCTGCGCGGCTCGCTGCACGGCACTCAACCCCACCTCCGCCAGCAGGGCCAGCAGCGCTACCGGCACCGCCCCCACCAGCAAAATCGCCGGGTCGTAGGCGGCAAACCCCAGCACAATAAACGCCCCTAGCCCGCCCGCCCCCACAAAGGCCGCCAGGGTCGCGCTGGCGATCACCTCCACCGTGGCGGTTTTGATGCCCGCGATCACCACCGGTAGCGCCAGGGGAATTTCGACGGTTTTGAGAATGTCAACCCGGGGCATGCCCATGCCCGTAGCCGCCTCGCGAATGGCGGGGCTAATGGTGCGAAAGGCCACATCGGTGCTGATGAGAATGGGCGGCATCACCAGCAGCGTTAGCGCCAGCACCGCCGACCAAAAGCTCAACCCCAGCACGGGCACCGCCAAAAACAGCACCGCCAGGCTAGGGATGACGCGCAGAGCGTTGAAGCTGTTGAGCATAACAGTGGAAACAAGGCGCGATCGCGCACTCCACAGCCCCAGGGGCAACCCCACCAGCAGCCCAATCGCCAGGGGCACCGCTACTAACAATAGGTGTTGTTGCAGGGCGGTGAGGATGCGATCGCTGTTCTCCAGCGCGTACTGATAGGCGTTTTGTAGAGTCGTCAGCATCGATATTTCTGGGGGAACAAGCTAATCCTCGAAAGGATTTATGACCTTCAAGGTCTCAATTTGGCAAAGTCTGTCGTATTTCGGGTGACGAACTGTAGAGAATATTCCAAAGCCGTTGCAGCAATAATAGCGTCAGGAACTTTGATTCTGAGCTGCTTGCGAAGGTGAATGGTTCGCTCAGCGACGTCTGCTGTCAAAGGCAGCTCAGCCAGTCTAGACAAGATTTGTTGAGCTTGCCGATCAGCGGCCTGAGATTGTTGAAAGCCCAGCAGCTCAATCTTGGAGATCACAGAGTACGCTCCTTGTCCTGCAAGGCCCAGCTTCAGGATCGTCTTCCCAGATGGTGGGAGCTGGTTGTTCAAGTGGTAGATAAAGATGTTGGTGTCAAAGAGTAGATCCACTGGATTGATCTCTATTCTCCCCAGCTGAATGCTCTCTGCCTGTCCATCTCTGCATCAATCTCCTCAACACTTAAATTTCCCCAGCTGCCGCTCGTTTCTTTCAACAGTCTATCGATCTCTAAAGTATCGTCTGAGCTCGGGCCAGCTGGAGATGGATGCTTCAACAAGCTCGCTTTCATCTGAAGTTGACTGACTAAATAACTCAGTAACGTCCATTGCTCTTCAGAACTAAGCATTTTTAGCTCACGTATTACCCGCTGCAACGTTGGGCTCATGGCTAGACTTGTTTTTAGGTGAAGTTCCTATCTTAGATTCTAAGCCCACAAACTCTATGCTGTAAGCCGCTGCCCAGTTTCGCCGTCAAACCAGTGGATCGCCTCGGGCGGCAGCGCCAGTTTCAGATTCTCCTTGCTCCAGGCGGCATCTGCGGGCAGCAGCGCCCGCAGAGTGAGGTTGGGGTCGCCCTGTACTCTAAGGCTCACCAGGTCGTGCATGCCCAGGTTTTCCACCAAAAACACCGGGCCGCTGACGGTGTGGGCATTGCCGTCGCGAGGCAGCCGCAGATGCTCGGGACGAATGCCCAGCACCACGGAGGCAGCCTGGACTCCGATGGGCAGCGGAATGTTGAAATCGCCCAGAGCCACGTTATTACCGGCACGGCTGAGGGGGATCAAGTTCATCTGGGGGCTGCCGATGAAGCTGGCCACAAACCGATTGGCCGGGGTTTTGTAGATGTCGTGGGGATGACCCAGCTGTTGCAGATAGCCGTTGTTGAGCACCGCCACCTTGGTGGATAGGGTCATGGCTTCGGTCTGGTCGTGGGTGACGTAGACGATAGGTGATTTTTGGTCAGCAAAAATTTGTTTGAGATCGGCCCGCACCTGCTCGCGCAGCAGGGCATCGAGGTTGCTGAGGGGTTCGTCGAGCAAAAACACGTCGGGGTTGCGCACTAGGGCGCGGGCCAGAGCCACCCGCTGGCGCTGTCCGCCCGAGAGCTTAGCGGGCTTGCGATCCAGCAGTGGATCGAGGCCCAGCACCTCAGACACCTCCTGCACCCGCTTTTGAATATCGCCCGCCGGCAGATGATGCATTTTGAGCCCCGAGGCCACATTGTCGCGCACCGTCATGTGGGGATAGAGGGCGTAGCTCTGAAAGACCATGGCGATGTTGCGATCGCCCGGTGCCAGCCGACTGACATCGCGATCGCCAATCATCACCCGCCCCTCCGTGGGCTGATCCAACCCTGCAATCAGCCGCAGAATGGTGGATTTACCGCAGCCCGATGGCCCCACTAGGGTCAGAAACTCGTTGTCTTCCACCTCCAGGTTGAGCTGCTTTACCGGCACAATATCGCGGCTATAGGATTTGGTGAGGTTTTGGAGTTCGAGTTTGGCCATGGTCTTTGGGGAGTGGGGAGTAGGGGGGGATGGAGTAGGGAGTGGGGAGTAGGGGGGGATGGAGTAGGGAATGGGGGGTAGGGAGGGGATGGAGTAGGGAGTGGGATGGGAGGGTTAGAGTTTGTGACTACAACTCCAGTCTTGTCTTTCCCATCACCCCATCACCCCTTAACAGAGCCAGAGGTCAGGCCCTGCACAATGCGGCGCTGGAAGAACAGCACCAGCAGCACCAGGGGCAGCGTACCCACCACAGTCGCGGCGGCTAGGGAGCCATAGGGCACCTCAAACAGGGTGGTCACACCGAGCTGAGCGGCGGCGACGGGGATGGTCTTCATCCCCTCACGGGTCATAAAGGTGAGGGCAAACAGGTACTCATTCCAGGCGAAGATAAACGCCAGAATGCCGGTGGTCACCAGGGCGGGCAGGGTCATGGGCAGCACAATGCGCCAGAGCATCTGCACCGTGTTGTAGCCATCCACGCGGGCTGAATCTTCTAAATCGCGGGGCAGCTGCTGAAAAAAGCTGCGCATCACCAAAATGGTCAGCGGCAGGTTGATGGCGGTGTAGGGAATAATCAGCGCCAGGTAGTTGTTGGCGAGGCCCAGGGCACGCACTACTTCGAGCAGGCCCAAGAACAGCAAAATGTAGGGAAACAGGGTAACGATTAGCACGCTTGCTAAAATCACCTGCTCCCCCGGAATTCGCAGGCGGGCCAGGGCGTAGGCCGCTGGAGAACCCAGCGCCAGGCACAGCACCGTGGAGACAATCGCCACCAGCGCACTGTTGAACATGTAGATGTAGAACTGGTTGCGCCGAAATAGATCCAAATAGTGGTCAAAGGTGAGCTGATCTAAGCCGGGGAAATACACCACTGCATCGGAGGTGATGGCAGCGTTGGTTTTGAACGAGGTCAGCACCTGCCACAGTACCGGGGCCAGGCTAAAGATGACGGTGAATGCGATCGCCGCCCACAGCAGCACCCGCATCCAGGGGATGCCGCGATCGGCGGTTTGGGGAGGGGCAGGGGTGGGAGGGGCAGTAGTCATGGCGAGTGGATGAGTGGGTGGGTGGATGGATGTCGTAGGGGCAGACCCACGTGTCTGCCCTCTAAGGAGAAATCGGCCAAAATCACTCGGTCTTGGCCCGCAGACGCGAGAGATAAAGCCAGGTCAGCCCTACGACCGCCACCAACACCAAAAACGTCACCGTCACCAGGGCGGCTCCGTAGCCAAAGTCCAGGTAGCGCATGACAGCGGCGTAGATATAGATCGACACCATCTCTGTGGCCCCACCGGGGCCGCCGCCGGTCATCACCTGAATCAGGTCGAAAATGCCAAAGGACTGGGCAAAGCGAAACAGCATGGCAATCACAATCTGCGGCGCAATCAGCGGCAGCGTGATCTGGCGAAAGCTCTGCCAGGGGCTAGCCCCATCGAGGGCATGGGCCTCGTAAAGGTCTTGGGAAATCGACTGAAGCCCCGCCAGCAGCAAAATTGCCACAAAAGACGTCGTCTTCCACACGTCGGCGGCAATCACCGCCACCATGGCCCAAAACGGTTCCCCCAGCCAGTTCACCGGGCTGCTGATTAGCTGAAACCGCAACAGTAGGTCATTCCAGACGCCAAACTCGCTGTTAAAAATCCAGCGCCAGGCCAGGGCAATGAGGGCGGTGGGCAGTGCCCAGGGGAGAATGGCGATCGTCCGCGCCAGGCCGCGACCTCGAAAGGCTTGATCGAGGGCCAGAGCAATAATCAGCCCCAAAATCAGCTCAAAAAATAGCGTAAACACCGTAAAGACAGCCGTATTCCGCATACTCTGCCAGAAGCGACCGTCCTGTATCATCAGCCCGTAGTTGTCTAGACCAGTGAACACAGGCTCCAGGTTGGTGCTGAGGTTTTCGATAAAAAAGCTCAGCCAAAACGCCCGCAAAATTGGGAAAGCATAGACCAGCAGCAACAGCAGCAGCGCTGGCAACATCAGCAGCCATCCCGTCCGCTGATCCCGCCGCCGAATATAGTCCTTAGTCACCATCCCTCTCCCCCTACTCATCCACTCATCCACCCCTACCCATCCACTCCCAACACCCGCCGACTCTCCCCCGCCGCCGCCTGCATGGCCGCTTCCGGCGTCATCTGGCTAGAAATAGCGGCGCTCAGGTAGCGTTGCAGAATGTCTGCAAGCTGGGCGTATTGCCCCACGGGCGGGCGAGGAATGGCGGTTTCGGCCACCTCTAGCAGCTGCTCGTAGTGGGGAAACACCGCCAGCACATCAGGGTCGGTAAACAGGGCGCGACGGCTGGGCACGTAGGCAAATTCCGTTATAAATTCTTTCATCGGGCCAGGGCTGGTGAAAAACTCGACCACGCGCCAGGATTCCTCCGGGTGAGGGGTGGTTGCAGAAATGCCGAAGCCCCATCCCCCAAGGCAGGCCGCAGACTGCTGGCCCTCGGCATGCACCATCGGTTTGAGGGCAATGTTTCCGGCCACGGGAGAGCCCTCCCGGTTGGCCTCGGCCCAGGCGTAGGGCCAGTTGCGCAGAAAGGCCGCATTGCCATTCTCAAACTGGCGCAGCGAGTCTTCTTCCACATAGTTGGTCACGCCGGGGGGCGAAATGCCCTGGTCGATCACGGTCTTCATGAATTCAGCCGCTTGAACGCCCGCAGGCTGATCGAGGCCCACGTCGAGGGTGTCGGGATCAATCCAAAAGCCACCGAAGCCCGCCACCAGTTCGACAAAGTTGGTGACCAGGCCTTCGTACTGCAACCCCTGCCAGGCAAACCCCCAGTCCACGTCGGTCTGCGCTTGAATCGTCTGGGAAGCGGCAATCAGATCATCAAAGGTTTCGGGCGGTTCTAGCCCCACCTGATCGAGCAGGTCGGTGCGGTAGTAGAGCATACCCATGTCGGAGCGAAAGGGCATGCGGTACAGGCCGTCTTGGTACAAACCAGCCGCTACATCGGCCTCCAGAAAGTCAGCAAGATCGGCTTCACCGACGCGATCGGACAGCTCTAGCAGCCACCCAGCGGCGGCAAATTTGGGAATCCATACCACATCGGAAAACAGAATGTCGTAGGGCGAGTCACCCAGCAGAAAAGAGGTGGTGTAGAGGTTCTCGACCGCATCGGCAGCGTTGGGGCCGCGCACCATCTCGATGCGAATATCGGGGTTCTCGGCCATAAACTGCTCAGCCAGGCCCCGCATTTGGTCGGCTTCTACGGCCCGCAGCAAAAAGGAAATAGTCACCGGCTGCTGGGACCAAACGTGAGCCCCAAACAACACCGTACCGGCAATAACAGCCAAAGCCAACGCAAAACGGCTGACACGCAGGCGACTGCGCCTCAGAATTGGGAAAAACCAATGTTCACGCAAAACTAAGCCTGGAAATCGAACAATTCCCAGGCTATCTAAACCAGATATGCAGTCGTTGCAAAGCCGAATCTCAGCGTTCGGCACTGGCCAACCCAGGCCTCCCCATAAAACCGGAACGCCGAGTCGGCAACCTCTATCTGGAGGCAGATTTTGCTGTCTTTCTGAACTAAGGTTTGGTCGGAGCAGGTGAGGGAGTAGGCTGCAACGGCGAAGTGGGTTCGCTGGGAAACAGCGGTGATGTAGGGGCACCCGGCTCGCTGCCAGGCTGCCCAAACCCGGGGGGAAGGATTTGGCCTTCAGGGGTCTGTTGGGGAAACCCCTCGGGGACCTGAGCCGGATCATCGGCGGGTGCATCGCCCTCTGGCCCCAGGGTGGTATTGGCAGGCAGGGTGGCGAGGGCAACGCGATCGCCCCCTACCGCCCGCAGCTCGTCGAGCACAACGACGACATCTTCATAGCGGGCATCGCGGGCGGCGTAGAGCACAATCAGCCCGCCGGGGTTGACCTGGCTAAACTGACCCAGCACATCCCTGAGCAGCTCGATGGGCACGGGCTGCTGGTCAAGGTAAATCTGCCCAAAGCCGTCAATGCTGACGTAGAGGCGATCGGCCCCCTGACCAACCTGCCCAGGCAGGGGCTGCCCCGTTTGGGCCGTAGGCAGATCTAAGTCAATGGCCTGCTGCCGGGTGAGGCCCACCGCCGCCAAAATAAAGAACGTCAGAATGCAAAAAATGATGTCGATCAGCGGCACAATCTCCAGGTGGACATCCTTGGAAGGGTTGTCGAGCAGGTCTACTTTCATAGCGAGGGTTTCTCCACAGAGGGCGCATCGGGCACAGCAGAATTTGGCTCAGACAGAGCCTCCGCTGGCACTGGCACAGGTACGGGCACTGGCGACACCCCGTGGAGCTGAGCCCAGCTCTGGCGGTAGAGCAGCTCTAGCTCACTCCCCGCCTGGCGAAACATTTTGGCTTGGCCAAATACAAACCCCTGAAACAAGCGATAAAAGGCCAGGGCGGTAATGGCAACAATCAAGCCGGTGGCCGTGCTAATTAGCGCCTCGCTAATGCCCAGGGAGGTGCCCGCTGTGGCATCCCCGCTGCCTAGGTCACTAATTTGAATGGAACTGAGCGAGTTGATCAGGCCCAGTACAGTACCCAACAGCCCCAGCAGAGGAGACAGGGCAATCACGGCCTCAAGAATTTTTTCGCCTCGGCTCATGGCTAAGAGTTCTTCGTTGGCCGAGGTTTCTAGGGCCAGCCGAAACACCTCTGGATCGGGAGATTGCAGCTTGAGGGGAGTCGATAGGAATCGCCCCATGGGCAGTGCGGCAGAGCGATAGGCAATGTCGGCGGCGGCGGCCCAATCGCGACGGGCAGCTTCTAGTACACGCCCAGACACCTCGCGCTCGCGGGTCAAAATGCGCGACCAAAACCAGATGCGCTCCAAAATGGTGCCCACGGCCAAGATTGAAAGTAGGAGCAGCGGCCACATGGCCAGACCGCCACGGGCAAATAGCTCAGGTATGTTCACTAAAGATCCTCCTGTCACCACCGGGCCGGGCTGTCAAACGAGACAGAGCGACCTCTCTCGGGCAAAGCATAACAATTGTAGTGACTTTGGGGACGCTTCAACAGTTTCAGGAGAATTCTGACAGGGGCGCTAAGCCACAACAGTTTAGCTACTGCGGCTCAGCTAGGGCATCTAAAATCAAATCGGCGGTGCGCTGGCAAACGCCGGGAGGGCCAAGTTCTTCGCGCACTTTGGCATAACCAGACCGCATGGTCTGGCGAGCCGTTTCGCTGTGCAGCAGCTCAAGGGCTGCTGAGGCGATCGCCTCAGGGGTCGCCTCCCACTGCAAAAATTCGGGCACCACCGGCTGGTTCACCACCAGGTTGACTGGCGACACGTAGGGCACATCAAACTTCAGCAGGTAGTGGGCAATGCGGGCGCTGAGGGGATGAATCCGATAGGCGACCACTTGGGGCACATCCATCAGGGCAATTTCGAGGTTGGCGGTGCCCGACTTGGTAATGGCCACATCGGCGGCGGCGATCGCCCCCTGGCTGCCTTCACTTATCACCCGTCCATTCAACCCATGGGCCGCTAGTCCCTGCTCAAAACTGGCCTGCAACGCCGGAATCGACACCGGCAGCAAGAATGTGACCTGGGGGCACTGGGCCTGGATGATCTGCGCCGCCTTGAGCAGCACCGGCATCAGGTACTTCACCTCCTGCTTGCGGGAGGCGGGCAGCAGCGTCACCACCGGGGCATCCAGCGGCAGGCCTAACTCCCGCCGGGCGGCGGCCTGGTCGGCGGGGCCAGGATAGCGATCGACTAAGGGGTGTCCAACCCAGGTGGTGTCAGCCCCAAATCGTTGAAAGTAGTCGGCCTCAGCTTTGAAGATGGCCAGCATGCGATCGCTGCACTGCACCAGCTTGCGGGTGTCGTTTTCAGAAAAGGCCCACACCCACTGCTGGGGGGCGATGTAGTAGATCACCGGCACCTGGGGGTGGTGGGTTTTGATGTAATCCCCCATCACCAGGTTGGGGTTCATGTAGTCGATCAGCACGGCGATGTCGGGCGGCTGGGCATCGAGCGCCGCCTTGGCCACTCGCTGGAGGCGCAGGGTCGGCACCAGGTAGGGCAAGGCCTCAAAAATACCCACCGAGCCAATGCCCGTGGTTTCGCCCACCAGTTCTGCCCCCGCCTTGGCCATGCGAGGGCCACCCAGGGCAGTAATCTCTAGGCTGAGGTTGCGATCGCGCGATCGCTGCACCAACGCCTCAATCAGCAGCGCCCCCTGAAGGTCGCCCGACACTTCACCTGTGCTGATAAAAATCCGCCGCCTAGTGGGATCAGCCATTTCCTATGCTGCTCCCCAACTACTCATCATCGCTGTGCTTGCTCCGGCGGCGTCCAGGGGTCAATCCGCGGCGATCGCTCTGCTGCGCCGCCCGCAAAAACTCGCTAAAGTGACGCACCAGCTCGTTAGACTCATCCTGATTGAGCTTGGCCACCGCCTGGCTGAGCGACTCGCCCGAGCGATAGACCAATCGATAGGCCTGCTTCAGCTCACGATAGGCCTGGGGGTCGGCGGTCAAGCCCGCCCGCTGCAAGCCCACCTGGTTGAGCCCCCGCACCTCAGCCGGGTTGCCGTTGACCAGGGTAAAGGGCGGCACGTCGCGATCGATGCGGCTCAGCCCGCCAATCATCACCAGTCGCCCAATCCGCACAAACTGGTGCACCCCAACCATGCCGCTAATGCGCGCCCCCGACTCCACATAGACATGCCCCGCCAGCGCCACCGAGTTCGCAATAATCACATGGTCTTCCACCACGCAGTTGTGGGCCACGTGGGAGTAGGCCATCAGCAGGCAGTGGCTGCCCACCAGGGTCGCCGCCCCGGCATCGGTTGCCCGGTTGATGGTGACGTACTCGCGAATCAGGTTGTTGTCGCCAATCACCACCCGGCTCATGGAGCCGTCATACTTGAGATCTTGAGACTCTAGCCCAATGGCGGCACCCGGAAAAATTCGATTTTTGGCCCCAATAGTCGTCTGGCCATCGATTACCACATGGGCGCCAATCTCGGTGCCAGGGCCAATGGTCACCTGCTCACCAATCACCGCATAGGGGCCGATCTTGACGCTGGGGTGCACCTGAGCCCCCTCGTGAACCACTGCTGTGGGATGAATCAGGGTAGTCAACGGCCCGCCTCCAAAACCCAGAGATTGCAACATAGACACATGCCTTTCCTATTTCCCCTGGGGAGTTGTTGCCGACTCCACCACAGAGAACATTAGCTCACCTTCGCAGACTAGCTGCCCATCGACCTCAGCGCGGCCGTGCATTTTGCCAAACCGCAGCCGCTTTATGGCCAACAGCTCTACGGTCATCACCAGCTGGTCACCGGGCACCACCGGGCGACGAAACCGCACCTTGTCGATACCCGCAAACACACACAGCCCCTCGACCCCAGGAATCTGCATCAGTACAATGCCTCCCACCTGGGCCATGGCCTCGACAATCAGCACCCCCGGCATAATCGGGTGACCGGGGAAATGCCCCTGAAAGTGAGGCTCATTAAACGTGACGTTCTTAATGCCAACAGCCCGCTTGCCAGGAACATAGTCGATGACGCGATCGACTAGGGCAAAGGGATAGCGGTGAGGCAGCAGGGCGTAGATTTCTTCAGAGCTATAGCTGGTCTTGAGAACCGCCACCGGCTCTGCTGCCGCTGGGGCAGCTTCGACGCAGTCTAGGGCTGTGGTCACGGGGCTCGAAGCAGTTACGTCAATCACAATGGGTGGATCAGTACATTAGGGTGCAGCAGGCAAATATGCCTAGATTGATTTTGCCACTAGAGGGTGCCATAGACGAGCACCGGCCCCAGCGCCGCCGCCAACTCGCCGTGGAGCCGGTGGCTAGCTTTGTAGGCCACAATGTGGGCCATAGGTAGGTCACCTAGCAGGCTGAGGTCACCAATCAGATCCAGCATTTTGTGGCGAGCAGGCTCGTTTTCAAACCGCAGAGGTGGGTTCAGCCAGCCCTCTTCGCCGCACACCAGGGCATTGTCGAGGCTGCCCCCTTGAATCAAACCACTCGCCCGCAGCTGCTCGATCTGGTGAGCGAGCCCAAAGGTGCGGGCTGGGGCAACGGTGGTGGCAAACCCCTCCGGGCCAAAGGGATCGGCATTGGGCGACCAGCTAAACCACTGGTTGCCGATCGCCGCGACATCAAAATCAATACCGTAGGTAAACCGCGCCACCGGAGAGGGAAAAGCAGCCACAAAGGCATCGCCATAGTGAATTGTCACAGGCTGTTCTAGATGGACTACGGTGCGAGGGACTGCCAGTTCTTGCCGCCCTGCCTGGCGAATCGCCTCTACCCAGCCTAGGGATGACCCATCCAGCAAGGGTACCTCTGGGCCAGTAATATCAATGCGAACATTGTCAATGCCCAATCCCACCAGGGCCGCCAGCAGGTGCTCGACCGTGCGTACCGAAGCCTCGCCTTGGCGAAGCTCCGTCGATAGCATAGTTGGGTTGACGGCGGCAAGGCTAGCGGCAATCGAGGGCTGACCCGGCAGATCGGTGCGCACGAAAAAACGTCCTTGCCCCGATGCCGCTGGCCTCAGCGCCACCGTTGTCACAATGCCCGAATGGAGACCTACACCCTGCCGTTCTATCACGGTGGCCAGGGTGGTTTGCCTGGTAGCCATACCCCAGTTCGATTGGGTCAATCGATCGCAGTCAAGACCTGTCTGCACCATTAGAAGCGCTCCCCAAATCCGAAGTGAATGCGGCCTTCGCCCTGATTGTTAAAGCCATAGTCAACTCGCAGAGGCCCCAGGGGAGTCGAGACCCGCACCCCAGCTCCATAACCAATGCCGCTGCCGGGCTTACCCCGAGACGGGCCAGGGGCACCGGGTACGGCATTGCCGCTGCCCAGGTCACTGCCAACATCCAAGAACAGCGCACCACCCAAAAACGAAAACAGCGGGAAGCGGTATTCGGCGGTGAACTGAGCATAGCTGCGTCCACTGCCCACTTCGCCCTCGTCGTAGCCGCGAATGGAGTTAGTGCCGCCCAGGGAAAACGCCTCATAGGGAGGGAGATCGCCAACAATGGTGCCCGCCTGAAAGTTGAGGGCCAGGGCCTGAGGACCTTCGGCAAAATTCAGCAGACGGAGGGGAATATAGTAGCTGTAGCTGCCCCGCAGCCGATTCATAAAGATGCTGCCCCGCCCCAGGGGCACCGACTGCTCGGTGTTGAGCCGCAAAATGCTGCCGCTGGTGGGGTTAAAGGCATCGTTGCGGCGATCGAGGGTAGCGCTGAGGGGAAAAGTCCACAGGTCATCGACCCCGCCGCTGCTAGCCGTTAGGGGATTGCCAGCAGCATCTACTGCGTTGACTCTGCCCCCCTGATCACGAGCCGATACGTTTTGGAACAGAGTGCCCACCGCCACCGTCCAGCCATTGTCGAAGGGACGGCTAAAGGTGATGCCGGTACCAAAGCGGCGAATGCGAACCTGATCGCCGTTGGGCAAGTCAATGGGGTTGGGGCCATCCTCAAAGTTGAGGTTGTTGGCCGAGCGGGCAAAGGCCGTGGCGGTGTAGGAAGTCCGGAAGGGATCGCCCGCAATCCAGGGATCGGTAAAGGACAGGTCAAACAGAATGTCTCGGGTGCTGAGCTGGGCCTCAGCGCTGAACTTTTGGTTATTACCACCAAAGTTGTCCTGGCGGAAGCTAACCGTGCCAAAGAGATCGCCGGTAAAGTTGAAGCCCAGACCAGCAGCAACTGAGCCCGTGTTGCGCTCAGATACGTTGACAATCAGCTTGACTTTGCGGGGGTCGTCTTCGGCGGGTTCTAGCCCCGGCACCACATCCTCAAAAATTCCCAGGCCAAACACCCGCTGAAAGTCTTGCTCAATGCGAGCCTGGTTAAACACTTCACCGGGCTCGGTCTCAAACTCGCGGGTAATGATGAAAGGCCGAGTTCGGCCCCGCACCGGGTTGCCTTCATCGTCAACGGACTGACCCACGTCGTTGATGTAGCGCACCTCAATGCTTTCAATCACCCCTTCTGCCACCTCAAGGGTGACCACGCCATCGGGTGAAACCTGGGGAGCGGCGACCACCTGGGCCAGCACGTAGCCCTGGTCTTGGTACCATTGGTTGAGTTCTAAAATGCCTTCCTGAAAGTCAATCAGGTTGATGATTTCGCCCTTTTGTTCGTCAAAGATGTCATCGACGATGGTTTGCGGCAAGACTTCATTCCCTTGGAGCCGCACGTCGGTGAGCACTGGGTTAGGCTGCACGAGGAAAGTGACTCGCACCCCCAAGTCGGTGTCTGTGGGCTGGGCATCGACATCGGCGAAGTAGCCGGTGGCAAAAATGCTGTTGATGTCTTGCTGAAGCTGGGTGCGGGTGGTCGTGCGCCCGGCTTGGGTTTCAATGACGCTGTAGATCAGGTTCTCAAGGGCCGGATCAAGCTCGCCCTCGTTGGGCTGAACCTGAACTTCGGCGACTAGAACTCGGGGTTCTTCGACTTCTGCGGCTGGTTCTTCAGGGGTTTCTTCGGTTGGCTCGTCGGCTGCTTCGTCGGCGGGCTCATCGGTGGGCGCGGCCTCGGGAGTGTCGCTGGGCCCAGGCTGGGGCTGGCTACGGCGCTGCACAGCTCCATCTAGGATGCGCTGGGCCTCTTCGCGGGTGATTTCGCGCTGGGTGCTGGGGGTTTGAGCCAGCTGAGCACTCTCTAGCGAGACACTATGTTCAACCCCAGACTCTGAGCCAGGAGAGGATGAGAGGGCAGTGGCAGCATCGGCGGCGGCCTCACCCTCAACGGAGCGGTAGCCATCGATCGCACTCTGAAGAGTTTGGGCTACGGGGCTAGGGCCGAGGTCGGGCTGACTCTGGCCAAAGTCGATGGTGCTGGCGGGATCGGTGGTGCCGATAACCGGCTCAGCCAGGGCAGCCGCGCTTTGGCTATACCCCGGTTCGAGAACCTCTGGTGGTTCAGCTTCAGAGGAAGCTGACTGGACAACTGATTCTGGGGCGGCTGGATCGGCTTGGGCCGGGGCTGCAATTAGCCCTACCAGCCCAGAGGTGGCCAATACGGCCAATAAATAATTAGGAGAAACCCGCATCTAAACACACCTGCTAAACACGTCCACACACCAATCAAAGGACCCTCTCCCGGGCTGAGAGCCAGGGAAAACTGCCCTGGGCGGGCCGCTGCCCCCACAATCGGACAAATTCTACCGCATTGATGGTGCTAATTCTTGGCCGATTGTGCCGCCACCTTTTCTAGCACACGCTGGTAAGCCGCTTCGACCTGGCCCAGATCTTGCCGAAAGCGATCTTTGTCGAGCACCCGTTGCGCTTCGTCGTCGGTGGATTGATCCCATAGACGGCAGGTGTCAGGGCTGATTTCGTCGCCCAGCAAAATCTGCTGTTGGGCATCGAGGCCAAACTCCAGCTTGAAGTCAACCAGGGTGATAGCGCAGCCCCTAAAGAAATCCGTCAGGATTTGATTGATGCTGAGGGCAAGACGGCTCAGGGTGGCGATCTGTTCCTCACTGGCGATCGCCATGGCGCGAATGCGATCGCTCGTCAGCAGCGGATCACCCAGGGCGTCGTCCTTATAGTAAAACTCCACCAGGGGCGGATCGAGGCGCTGGCCCAGGGGCAGACCAGTCTGCTTGCAGAGGCTGCCCGCCGCCAAATTTCTAACGACGACTTCGAGGGGAATGATCTGAAGGGCTTTGACCCGCATGGTGCGATCGCCCGTCGTCTCTAACCAATGGGTGGCAATGCCCGCCGCCTCAAGCTGCTGAAACAAATAGGTGGAGATGGCGCAGTTGATCTGCCCCTTACCAACTATCTGACCTTTCTTTTGGGCATTAAAGGCGGTGGCGTCGTCTTTAAAGTAGGTGAGCAGCACCGCCGGGTCATCGGTGGCGTAGATAATTTTGGCCTTGCCTTCGTAGAGCTTTTCGCCGAAGGGTTTTTCGTCAGCAGTGTCAGCAGCAACCATGATCCTAGGCGGTAGCGGGGACATCCCATAGTAGCGTCCTAGGAGGGTTGTGGATGAGGGGGATAGGGGTGATGGGGCGATCGAAGTTTTGAGTTATTAATTTTGAGTTTTGAATTGAGGCAGGGCATTCAAAACTTAAAACTCAACATTCAAAACTACTCTCTACCTATCCACTCCCCTACCCCACTACTCCCCACACCCCCCGTCGCGCTGTACCCTTAGTTAAGTAACTGTTACCCTCGCGCAACGCTCCATGGCCACCATCAACGACAACTATCTCAAGCTTAAAGCGGGCTACCTGTTCCCCGAAATTGCTCGCCGGGTCAGCGCCTTTGCCGAGGCCAACCCCGACGCGCCGATTATTAAGCTGGGCATTGGCGATGTGACCGAGCCGCTGCCCGAAGCCTGCCGCACCGCTATGGTCAAAGCGGTGGAAGACATGGGCGATCGCGCCTCCTTCCACGGCTACGGCCCCGAGCAGGGCTACCTCTGGCTGCGCGAAAAAATTGCCCAGCACGACTTTCAAAGCCGGGGCTGCGACATTGACGCCAGCGAAATTTTTATCTCCGATGGCTCCAAGTGTGACTGCGGCAACATTCTCGATATTTTTGGCAGCAACAACTCCATTGCCGTCACCGACCCGGTCTACCCCGTCTACGTTGACACCAACGTGATGGCAGGCCACACCGGCCCCGCCAACGAAACCGGCGAGTACGGCGGCCTCACCTACCTGCCGATCAGCGCCGCCAATGCCTTCACCGCCAGCATTCCCCACGAAAAAGTAGACCTGATCTATCTCTGCTTTCCCAACAACCCCACCGGGGCAGTGGCTAGCAAAGAGCACCTGCAAGCCTGGGTCAACTACGCCCGCGCCCACGGTTCGATCATCCTCTTTGATGCCGCCTACGAAGCGTTTATCACCGACCCCAACATTCCCCACTCGATATATGAGATCGAAGGGGCACGGGAATGTGCGATCGAATTTCGCTCCTTTTCTAAGAATGCGGGCTTTACCGGCACCCGCTGTGCCCTGACGGTGGTGCCCAAAACCCTGATGGGCAAAGCCGCCGATGGCACCGAAGTTGCCCTCCACGGCCTGTGGAATCGCCGCCAGTCCACCAAGTTCAACGGCGTATCCTACATAGTGCAGCGCGGAGCCGAGGCGGTCTATTCACCAGAAGGACAAGCCCAGACCAAAGCCCTGATCGACTTTTACATGGAGAACGCCCGCATCATTCGCGAGCAGCTCACCGCCGCCGGCATTGCCGTCTACGGCGGCGTCAACGCCCCCTACGTGTGGGTCAAAACCCCCAACGACCTGACCAGCTGGGACTTTTTCGACAAACTGCTGCATACCTGCCATGTGGTCGGCACCCCCGGCTCGGGCTTCGGGGCCGCAGGCGAAGGCTACTTCCGCATCTCGGCCTTCAACAGCCGCGAGAATGTGAACGAAGCCATGCGCCGCGTCACCGAGAAGTTTCGGGTGTAGGGCATAGGATCTTACTCAGCTGAGCGTTCCGCTATATAAGAGTTCGATCCCCAAGCCTCTTACTGGAGAAGATCCATCACATACCCCCTTTTTTAGGGGGGCAGGGGGGATCCCTCAGGGCATCTCGCCAACGCAGTATCTACTAATTTTCGCAGTTAGGTAAGGATTTCCATGCTCACCATCGCGCTGCCCAAGGGCGGCATGCTCAAAGACAGCATTCGCCTACTACAAGCCGTGGGCCTTGACTTCAGCCTGTTTCTCGACAGCGCTAACCGGCAGCTGCAAATTACCGATGCCTCAGGTCAGGCTACGGGGCTACTGGTGCGCGCCCAGGATGTGCCCGTCTATGTGGAGTATGGCCAAGCCCAGCTCGGCATGGTCGGTTACGATGTGCTGCGCGAGAAAAAGCCCGCCGTGGCTCACTTGGCCGACCTGGGCTTTGGCGGCTGCCGCCTGTCGGTGGCGGTCAAAACCACCAGCCCCTACCGCTCGGCCCTCGATCTGCCCGCCCACAGCCGGGTGGCCTCCAAGTACGTCAACTGCGCCCGCGACTACTTCCAAAGTCTAGATTTACCGGTGGAAATTGTGCCGCTCTACGGCTCAGTCGAGCTGGGGCCGATTACGGGTATGTCGGAGGCGATCGTGGATCTAGTTTCGACCGGCAAAACCCTGAAGGAAAACAACTTGATGGAGCTGGAGGTGCTTTACCACAGCACCGCCCGGCTGATTGCCCACCCGTTGAGCTACCGGGTCAACCCCTACGGCCTCAAGGATTTGATTGATCGGGTGCGCGCTGAGACAGAAGCTGTCTCCGTTTAGAAAATTCGGCTTTTGGCTATGGATACGCGGTTGCCATACCGGAGTTTTTGAGTCCGGCAGTCTTTTAACGCCGCCCAGTTGAGGTTTAGGGCAAACCATTCTTTGCTCAGCAACTTGCCGAGCAGCCGATAGGATGTAAGGCATCGCATTCTGCACATGCCTCATGTTTATCGACTACATCACCCTCATGCTGATCAACATGGTTGCGGGGCTGGTGCTACTGGCCGACTTTGTCTATCACGGGTTAGACGGAGCCAACCTCAAACGCTGGATACCGGGCTTTGGGCTGGTGGGGGCGATCGCCCTAGTCACTGGCCTGCACATGACCTTAACCTGGCCCGTACCCGGCAGCTTCAACATTTCCTTTGGTGAGACCACGGTGCTATTTGGGGGGCTTTATCTGGCGGCGGCGATCGCGATCGCCCAGGGCTGGGACTTACTCTCGCTGGCGGTCTACGCCTTTTTTGCAGGCCTCACTGCGGTTATGGTTGGTGCACGGATTATCAATTTGGGGCAAACTCAACAGCCACTGGTGGCCGGGTTCGGCTTTATCTTGACTGGTTTGGGCGGAGTATTGGCGGCCCCCACGTTGGTCTACCTGCGCGGCAACAAAAGCTGGCGCACCCTGGGGGCGATTGTGCTGCTGCTGGCAGCACTGGTGTGGGCATTCGTTGGTTTTCTAGGCTACTGGGGCCACCTAGAGGTCTTTGGCGACTGGCAGCCGCCAGTAATGCGGGGCGAGCCTTAGTTGTCTGGCGATCGCGAGTCTCTAAGCTGGTCAACACATTCTTCAGAAAGGTAGCGGGGCGAATCGCGCCTGCAAACTCACAAAAACCCTTCAGCCCTAAGCACAGCAACCGCAGAATAAATCGGTATAGCCCTGGGCTTAATCTTTGTTTACACTCAAAGAAAGCCCTGAGATTCTGCCGCCATGCTTCTTCAGCCTGACCAACGCACCAAGCTCGACGAGTCTAGCGACACCGCCTTCTACGATGCGCCCCGCTTCGTCACCCACGTAGACGATGGCTTCATTCAGCAACTCACAGACCTCTACCGCAAGCGATTGACCCCCAACAGCCGCATTTTTGACATGATGAGCAGCTGGGTCTCACACCTGCCCGCCGATGTAGACTTTGCGTGGGTCGAAGGTCACGGCCTAAATGTCGAAGAGCTGGCCAAAAACCCCCGCCTCAACCACTATTTCGTGCAAAACCTCAACGAAAACCCAAAACTTCCCCTAGAAGACCAATCCTTTGATGCCGTGCTGAACACGGTATCGGTACAGTATCTACAACAGCCTGAGGTGGTGTTTGGGGAGATGTACCGCATTCTCAGGCCAGGCGGCATTGCCATTGTCAGCTTCTCGAATCGCATGTTTTATCAGAAAGCGATCGCCGCCTGGCGCGACGGCAGCGAAACCCGCCGAGTCAATCTGGTTAAGGGCTACTTTGGCTCAGTGCCAGGCTTCAGCAATCCAGAGGTCGTCGCCCACACCCCTAGCGTTCCGTCTATTTTGCAAATGCTGGGCATGGCCGGGGGCGATCCCTTCTATGCTGTCATCGCCAAGCGCTTGGAGGCTTAGGCGCAGTCGTGAAGTCTGACTTGACAGACATTCCGGGGATTGGCAAGACCTTTACCCGCGATTTTGCCCGTCTAGGTGTCTGGTCTCAGAGTGACCTAGTGGGCAAAGCCGCTGAGGATCTCTTTGCGCAGCTCATTGAAGTGAATACGCGTGAACATCACAAAACCAGCAAAAACTACCTCTACGTTATCCGCATGGCCATTTACTACGCCGAGGGTGGGCGCGACCCTAGTTTACTGAAGTGGCACGCGTGGAAAGAACCGCTCTAGCCTCAGCGCCAGAGGTGCAGTCATCTCTGACGCTCTCTATGCCGCAAATAGGGTGATGGTGCGATCGCTAATGGCTTGCAGATTGCGGCTTAGGTCATTGCGAATGTGCCGCTCAATCAGCGCTACCGGCATCGCGCGGGGAGGCCGAATCACCAGGTCGTAGCCCAGGCAAACCAACTCGCCAGCGGCATCCTTGACGGGTTCTAGCGTCCATTTGCCCTCAAACTGGCGGAAGTCACCCTCGACCATCGAGAATCGCAGTTCCTTAGGGAAAGCCTCAACCATATCCAGCACCACGCGGGCGCAAAACTTAATATTGAGAAAGCACTGAGAGCCAATTTGCTCTAGCCGAATGCCGCCGTCAGGATGACTCAACCGCTGGCTGTAGGAGAGGTTGGGAATAAAGCTCGACAGGTTGTCGTAATCGGTCAACACCTGCCACACCTGGTCGGCGGTTGCCGGAATCTGGGTGGAGGCCAAAATGCGGCGCTGCTGCCCCTCCAGTTTTTCGGTATCAATGGTGACGCCTGCTGCCTGAGCAGAAACCTCAGCACCTAGGAGCGCCGATTCAAAGCTATTGGTGTCGGGGGTTGTCGCAGTCATGGATTAAAACCAGCCATTAACGGTGCAGTTTGGCCAGGCCACCACGCCTGTGCCCAGAATACCAGCAAAATTTGCTGGTATGGTGTTGCCCCTGTGAATTATGGGCCTACAAATTGTGGCTAGATTTGTCATGGCGTTCAAACTCAAGGGTAAAGCAGGTTTGCCAGAGTTGGGCCCCGCTGGGATGGCTCGACACCTTTATAGTGCCCCCCAGCTGCTCCACTAGCCCACGGGCCAGGGCCAAGCCGGTGCCGGTGCCCGCAATGCCATCTTTGGTTGCATTGGCTCCTCGGCGAAACTTGTCAAAAATATGGGGCAGGTCGTCGGCCTCAATGGCTGCGCCCAGATTGCTGATTTGCAGGGTCATCCGTCCATTTGAGGCTTGATTATCGGCCAAGGCGAGGGTGACAACGGTTTTGGGGGCCGAGTACTTGCGGGCGTTGCCCACCAGCTCTAGCAGCACCTTGGTTAGCCGCTCTAGGTCGGTGGATAGCATTACCGGGTTAGACGGCAGCTGCAGCGCCAATCTGAGCTGAGACTGCTGAAACGATTCCCTGTGCTGGTCGGCCAAATCCAACAGCAACTTGCCCATATCCAGAGGCTGGCGCACCGCAGCCGGAGCTTTAGACTCTAGCGTTTGCAGCATCAGCAGATCGTTCACCAGGCCGATCTCGCGATTGCACTGCTGCTCCAAAATATCTAAATACATGGCCGACCGCTCTGGGGTGAGGTCGGGGCGGCGCAGCATGCGAATGGCCAGCATCATGCTGGTGAGGGGGGTGCGCAGCTCGTGGTTGAGGGTGCTGAGAAAGTCTTCTTTTAGGTAGTTGAGGTAGCGCAGCTGCTCAGTGTTGCGTTGAGACTGGCCTTGAAGATAATGCTGGTGGAAGGCGATCGCGCCCAGGCTAGCCAAATTGGCCTGCACGGTAGGATCCACAGATAGCCCCCCAGTTCCCAGCAGCAGTATCGCTCCCTGAAGCCCGGCCCCGTCTACAGCAATGGCGATGCAGGTGGCAATGGTGCGCAGCCAATCAGGCGGCCCCTCGTCAGTGCGCAGCAGCCCTACCAATCCCTTTTGCCAAAACAGCCGCGCCCTGCCCACCGGCTGCTCAGTGGTTTGATGAATGAGATCTAGGACCACCCGGCGCTGCCGATCTAAGGACGAGCCTGCCTCGGCGAGGCCGAGCTGGTAGCCAACCGGGGCACTCTCCTGGTGCCAGCAGGTATAGGTCAACTCGTGGGTATTGGGATAGTGGCAGAGCAGCAGGCAAGCCCTAGCCCCCAAATGAGTACCCAGTACCTCCGCTAGAGACGCCAAAACATCCGGTTCATTGAGCGTAGCGGCCAGGGCGTGGACTAAAGGCCAAGTTTCACGTCCCTCACAAAAACTGGGGGAGGTAGATGACAGCCCCTCAGGAGAGCGTGCCTGGAACAAAACCGTCGGATTTTCCGAAGCCATGGGCAACCATCTAGCGAAGTGTTCCTGACCTCCTGAGCCAGGGGTGGGGCGCAGGCTAACGCTGGCCTCATCCTCGACTCCCCCTAGCCTATCGACTTGCCCGCCAGACAGTATCCGTGAATACGCCAATTTCTTGAACGCCCTGACTCCGCAAGATCCGCAATCTCCGCCGCGATGGCCGAAGGCCAGTTTTTGACCGGCCCAGTTCGATAGCTTCTTCACAAGCCGATGACGTTGCCTCTACCCTAATCGTCAGCAGGACATTAGTATTAATGAAGTCAGTAGCAGGGATGGCTCGATTTTCGCGACCCTGACAGCAATTCCTTTCTAGCGGGTTCCTATGGCACGGTCAAAGCAACCTTCGGCTTCTCCAGTGATTGGTACCGTCAAGGGACCGGGGGAAAACGGCAACCAGTATGTGTTCATCACTGCCGACAACCGCCAGGTCAAAATCGGCGAGTTTGTCTACTACACCGTCGACCTGGCGGATATCCCCAGGGCCCAGATTTTGGGCAAGATCTCTGAACGCCGCCTGATCGACCACCTACCCGATCGCATCTTTGCCGACCCAGATATTGACCCTGAGGCGATCGCGGCTCTGGTTGGCTTTGCCCACCCCAACCCCGAAATCTACGAAGTCACCGTCGATGTGGTAGGCCACTTCCACCCCGCACTCGGCTTTATGAACCCTCGCATTGCCCCCGACCCCGGCGCGAAGGTCTGCTTGGCCGACGACGACAGCCTGCGCCAGATTATCAACAAAAAGCAGCGGGAAGAAATTGGCTCGGCTCACATCGGTTCCCTTCTGCTGCGCCCCGGCGATCGGGTGCCCGTGACGCTGGATGTAAAAGAGCTGGTGAGCACCCACATGGCTATCTTGGCGGGCACCGGCTCCGGCAAAAGCTACACCGCCGGGGTACTGATCGAAGAACTACTCAGCCCCTACAACCGCGCAGCCGTGCTAATCTTTGACCCCCATGGCGAGTATGGCACCCTGGCCGACATGCGCGGCCACCCCAGCTTTGCCAGCGACGACGGCTACAGCCCCGAGGTGAAGCTACTCACCCCCGATGACATTCGCATTCGCATGTCGTCGCTGGATTACTACGACATTCTGACGCTCTTGCCGGATATGAGCGATCGCCAGCAGGCCATTCTCAACAAAGCCTTCAGTCTGCTCGGTAAGCACAAATTTGGCGAACACCGTTGGGATGTACAGGATCTAATCTCGGCCTGCTACGAGTCAGACCGCACTACCGATGACGAAGGCAACGAGAAGACCGGCTCCTCGGCCCCGGCGCTGGAGTGGAAGCTGGGTAAGTTGGAGCGATCGGACTACTTCCACCGCATGGAGCACCTGGCCCCGAAGGATCTGTTCGCCCCCGGCCAGGTGACGGTGCTGCAAATGAACGAGATTAGCCAGGAAGAGCAGCAGGTGATCTGCGCCGCCGTGCTGCGCCAGAGCTACCAAGCCCGCATCAACACCGCCAAAGACAAAATCTCTGCCGACGACGAGAACTATCTGCCCTACCCGGTGTTTATTCTGATCGAAGAGGCCCACCGCTTCGCCCCCGCCAACGAACCGGCCCGCTGCAAGCAGGTGCTGCGGACGATTCTCAGCGAGGGCCGCAAGTTTGGCATGGGGGTGGGGTTGATTACCCAGCGCCCCGGCAAGCTCGACTCCGACGTGCTGAGCCAGTGCATGAGCCAGTTCCTCATGCGCATCGTCAACCCAGTAGATCAAGACAGCCTGAAGTACGGCGTTGAAGCCGCCGGGCGCGATTTATTGAAAGAATTACCCTCGCTCACCAAAGGCCAGGTGATCGTTTCGGGGGCCTGCGTCAATACTCCAGTGCTCTGCCAGGTGCGCAAACGATTAACCCAGCACGGCGGCGAAACCATGAACGCTCCGGAGGCCTGGCTCAGCCATTTTCAAAGTCACCGCCAACAGGCTCGCCAGCTCGAAAAAGCGGCTCCTGCTCGGACGGGCAAAAAGGCCGAAACCTTCGGGGGTGTGAGTATTGAATAGCGCCTGATGGTTGAGGCGACTTACCCATTGAAGGTGTTTTATCCACAGTTGCTCTTAGGCAGAGAGCCGCACAACCTCATCTAGTCTCGTCCACTCAGAGCCCGAGCGGTCTCGCGGCCTTCTTGCTTGCGCTTGAGGCTTTCGCGCTTGTCGTGGAGCTTCTTGCCCTTGGCCAGGGCAATGGTGGCCTTGACCCAGCCCCGTTGAAGATAGAGCTTAAGCGGTACCAGAGTCAGCCCTTTCTGCTCGACTTTGCCGATCAGCTTGCGAATTTCGTCGCGGTGCAGCAGCAGCTTACGGGCACGTTTGGCCTCGTGGTTGTAGGCCTTGTTGGTCATGGTGTAAGGAGAAATGTGCACATTGTGCAACCACAGCTCACCATCTTTGATCAGAGCATAGCCATCACGCAGGTTAACTCTGCCCTGGCGAATTGACTTGACCTCTGAACCCATTAGCTCTAAGCCAGCTTCGTAGGTTTCTAGAATTTCGTATTCGTGGCGGGCCTGGCGGTTATCGCTGACAATTTTATATCCATCGCTTGAATCGGCCACGGCGCATTCTCCTATTCAACCACCACCCGCCATTCATGCAGCTCATACTCGACGCAGTGGTTGGCAATCAGCGGGTCGGCAGCCACAATGGCGCGGGCTTCTTCGATAGAATCAGCCCTAAATAACAGCATACCACCCCCATATTCGGCCCAGTAGCCGCTTTTAGCAGCGTGCCCTCGGGCAATTAAGCCTTTGACGTAGGCCACATGAGCCGTTACATATTGGTCGAAGATGGCTTTGTCAACAACGCCTTTTTCGATCTTAACGAACCAGGGCATGGCAGAGCGGCACAGAACAATAGGCTAGGGCAGGTCGATCCGGAGATCATCCTCGCTCCCCAGGTGAATGGTTTTGACCCAGCGCAGTCGCTTGGGCCGTACCGATAGCCGCATTGCCATGGTGGCAATTACCACCAGCCAGTGCAGCATATACAGGTTACCCCACAGGGTTTGCACCCCGCTCACCCATGCAGACTGTTGCCGGGTGCGGCGTAGCCCGCAAAACATGCCGATCATAGAGAGCGTCAGGGCCAGGCTCGACAGCGGCAAAAACAGCGGTAGACGATGGCGCAGTACTGACAGGACAAAATCCGGCAAGGCCACCGTTGGCAAGCCGTACTGAATGATCCAGAAAGCAGCCATATCAAAGGTTTTGGCTGGAGCCAGACGGTGCTGGGCAATCAGTCGCCAGTAGTCGAGGTAGCGCTGGTAGCCCCCCTCAGCCCAACGGTTGCGCTGGTGCCACAGGGCCGTGGGCCGCTCCACTCCCTCTTCGCCCACGGCGGGTTGCAGCAAAAACTGAATTTCCCAGCCGCTAAAGTGCAAGCGCAGGGTGAGGTCGAGGTCGTCGGTGATGGTTTCTTCGTTCCAGCCGCCGCACTGGGCTAGGGCGGCGCGGCGAACAAACTGGCCGTTGCCCCGCAGTTCACCAATGCCGCCGAGGCTGATGCGCTGCTGCTGAAAGTAGCTGTCGAGGGCCATCTCGGCCTGCTGGCCACGGGTCCAGAGATTTTTGGCTCGGTTGACAATGGCCTTTTGCAGCTGCACAGCGCCAACCTCGGCCTGGTCAAACAGGGGTACCATATGGCGCAGCAGCTCTTTAGGAACTCGGGCATCGGCATCAAACACGCCAATGATGTCGCCTTTGGTGCTGGGCCATACCTGGTTAAGTGCTCCCGACTTCCCCCCGCTGGCCCCAGCGGCACGGCGCAGCACTCGCAGCTGAGGGTATCGGGTGGTGAGCGCCTGTAGGCGCTGGTTAGTGCCATCGGTGCTGTTGTCGTCAATAATCCAGACCTCGTAGCGGCAGGCCGGATAGTCTAGCTGGCACAGGGCGGCAACGAGAGGTTCGATAACGGTCTCTTCGTTTTTGGCAGCGACCAGGAGAGAGACGTAGGGCCAAGCCTCAACGGGAGAGGCTGCGATGGTCAAAGCCTGGCCTTCGGCGATCGCATCGGTGTGTTGCAGCGTTTCTGCGGCGGTAGAGGGTAGCGGTAGCGGCGGCGGCAAAGGCCGACCCGACAAAATTCGCAGCGCGTGGGTAGTGAGCAGGGCCGTCAACCCTAACACGACCCAACTGCCCCAAGACAGCAGGTGCAGCGCAACGGTGATGCCCCACAAAACAATGAGTGTCAGGGCCGCCTTAGAGCGACGACCGGCAAATCCCGGAAAATCTTCGATTTCCAACTCTTCGATCGGAGTATAGAAGCGCCGAGGGGAAAAGCGTCCAGGAAAATCAGGCATTTACTCAGGGAGGGAGCACAACAAAAAAAGACCGCGATCAGACCGCGCCATGGAATCAATACCTTAACGCCCAGCACAGCCTTGGCCTAGGTCTATCATCCTCGATTTTGCGGAAAATTTTGGTGATACCCCTAAGACCCTCCTGGGGAATGCTAGCTCTATGTCGCGTCGTCATCGGCGATCCGACGAGATGGGTATCCAGTATCCTAAGCATCTAACCCCGATGATCGTCCGCATGATCGTTTGTTGAAACTTGACCTAAGGCCAGACCCATGAGTTTGACGTTTGAGGCAATTCAGCCCGCAGGCAAGCAGGATATCAGCGTTTACATGCCCTACTACCAGGGCAATAAGCGTAATGCGCTGCCTTACGCCATTTCTCTTTATAAGCAGGGCAATCTGGAAGGGGAGCGACAGATTGAGGGAAGCGATAGCATTGCCTTTGTGGCCACCTGGAACGTGTCTGTGCTGCCAGCAGACTTAACTCGCTGCCGGATGCAGTTTGAGGGTGACAGCGATCTCAGCTACGAGATTACGATGGCGACCTTTGAGTTTGTAGATTTTTTGTTTGATGTGATTGTGGCGCTGCGCCAGAAGCGCCCGGCGGATTTTGCCCAGGGATTTTATCGCAAGCTATTGCGTTTAGATGAATAGAACCACAATAGGGCTAGGAGCAGGGTGACGAAGATGCCCGACGCTGACACCCCTTAAGGTGGCAGAATGGGGGTGGTGCTGTGCCAACTGACGTTTTGACCTACGTGCCGGATTGCTTTGCAGCATCGGCGATAGGGGTCAGGGAGCAGTGCATTACCCCCATGGAGGACTTGTGGCGTGCCCAGTTCAGCGAAGCGTTTGGTGATTGGTTCAACCGAGTCGTATAGCGGCAAATCGGCGATTTTACTGGGTGTTGGGCTCCAGCTTCAGGGGTTGGGCATGGACATTGGGTTTGGTAAACCCATGGGCAATTCGATCAACGGGGATGAAAAAGACCCGGATTTAGACTTTATTGTCGAGACGCTGCGGTTGCCGGGGGAGCGATTTTACCCCCCCGCCATTTCGCTGACTGAGGCTACGGTGGCCGATCGCCTCGCCCTCAACGGCCAGTCGCCTGCTAGCTACAGCCTGGAAGACTACACCGAACAGCGGGGCGAAGACCTGCTGCTGCTGGAGGGGCCTGGCAATTTGACTGAGGGCACGCTGCTGAACCTGTCTGTAGCCCACATTGCGGCGAAGATTGACGCGGCGGTGCTGTTGGTGACGCGCTACGATTCGCTGCTGCTGGTGGATCGGCTGCTGGCCGCCAAGGCCCAGCTGGGTTCCCGTCTGGTCGGGGTAATTATCAATGACGTGCCCACCGAGGCAGCGGCGGCCTGTGCCGAGCTAGCGCGTCCCTTTTTAGAGAACCAGGGGATTCCGGTTCTGGCGCTGCTGCCGCGATCGCCCATTATGCGCAGCATTACCGTGCGCGAGATTGTGGCCCGCCTCAACGCTGAGGTACTGTGCTGCCCCAATCGCCTTGACCTGATGGTGGAAACCCTGACCATTGGGGCGATGAACGTCAACTCGGCGCTGCGCTACTTCCGCAAGGCGACGAATATGGCGGTGGTGACCGGGGGCGATCGCACCGACATTCAGTTTGCAGCTTTAGAAACCTCTACCCAATGCCTGGTGCTGACGGGGCAAATTCCGCCGTCCCCAGAGATTTTGGAGCGGGCCTCAGACCTGGAGGTGCCCATTGTGTCGGTGGACTCTGACACCCTGTCTACCGTGGAGCGCATTGACGAGCTATTTGGCCAGGTACGCCTGCACGAACCGATTAAGGTGCAGTGCATTCAAGAGCTAGTGGCCACCCACTTCGATATCGATCGCCTGCTGCACCTGCTCGATCTCAAACTGCCGGTGTCGGCAACCTAAGATCGGCTGGCCTGGCAGGGCAAACGCATACTCGTAGATGAGAGATACTTCAGGATAGATGTTGAGGCAGGACATCCTATGAGTACCTCTGGGTCTGAGTCAGGGACGTTGCTAGCGCACTTTGAAACGCTAGAAGACCCGC
>JAHHIH010000018.1 GCA_019358835.1 Tildeniella torsiva UHER 1998/13D | reverse complement strand
TTCAGGCGGGCTTGTTTGGATGCATCCATGAGGCTGACTACTAGCGCGAACAGTGCCCAAAGCTTAGCGCTCGTACCGCCATCCCAACATAAGCATTAATGCTCATTACATAACTGGGATGCACCCGTTTTCCGTAAATGATATTCTCAGTGATAAGTTCTTTGTCTATGAATATTTAAAGAGAGATCCACTTCTTTTTTACGAGCTTAAAGAGTCTTCCTTAATTGATCAGGTATATGGAAATCTTGAGATACTAAAAGTTAAACTATCATCCCATGATTATCAAAAAACTAGCGAAGTTGGAAAGCTTATATTAAAGCAAATAGAAGTCATCCTTCTCGTTAAAGGCTTTGATAAAAACCTTCTTCTAAACGTTAGCAAAGGATTATCTTCAGAAAAACGCTTGAAGCAGATTTTGAATGAGATATAATTGCCAAAAACACAAACTATTCTTCTTGGCTCCAATGTATTGATGAATTATGCTCATCAGGTTGGTGCAGTTCTAAGACTTCTAGGACTTCATAGCTTGATGAAATTTCGTTCATATCAGCATCATATCTTTGTGTTATTTTGACATACGCTTCTATAGAGTCGCCAGAAAAAATTGAAAATTCTCTTTTTTTGAATCTATCAAGCCATTTGAAGTCGGACATTTTCGCTCTTATGAGTTTGTCTCCTTTAAACTCCCACTGCGAAGAGCCTAAATGGTCTGGCTTTTTGATCTTTAATATCATTTTGACTTTGTTTTCTATGATTCTATCAGTTAACATTTTCTCTATGTTTTCTCGCGAAAAATCTAGAGGAAAGTCAAGGGAAATTCTTTCATTCTCTGAAGTGATTAAGCTAGCCTTTTCAGGTTCAGCTAGTGTTAGCGTTGAGTCTTGTATTTTTTTTAGTGAATCCAAAACATTTATTTTTGGAAGACTTGTGTAGATAGGCATATCGGGTACAGGATTTATATCATTAGCAATTTCCAATATCCTCTGCTGTGTTTCGCTGAGAAGCCGATCTGAAAAATCAGATGTATTACTCCCAAAAGCAACTATCTCTTGAGTTCCTAGTGTGAGAAATCTAGCCGCCTTCCTCTCGTCAAAGCTAATGCTGGGTTTGTCCCTTTTCATTCTATGCGTAAGCCATGTTATGAGTGAGCCATATCGAACATCTTCAATTATCAGAACAGGCTCAATTTCCAGACTAGGCATAGACAAAATGAGATTTTCTTGTATTTCCTGGCATGAATCAATCAATTGAGACATTGCCAGGAATATTCTTGAAGGATTAGCTGTTTCCTTTGGAAATCGAATTTCGATGCCAAAACCTATTACATTATTTGAAAGTGGTGAAAGCATAATAAATTAGCTGATACTTATGACAGTGTTTGTAGCATAAGTCTTGAATTGTGGCACAGAGATTTTGTAATAGTTTTTGAGACTTTCATCACTTTAAATAACCTCCGATTTTGGGATAGAGCCCTTGGTGGTGCAGAACACTTCTGAAACTGTTGATACAGAAAGGATTTCATGAGAACAGCAAATTTTGCGATTCGCTCATATTCGGATGCTGACTCAACCAGTCTAGAATATTTCGGCTTTATTTTCGGGTACAACTTCGTCTTACTTAAGACTTGCTTTAATTTTCTGCACCACTAAGGGATAGAATCTGTAGGACGAGCAAAAACACGTCAAGCTACCCCTGACGTCAATAAAAAATAGTTGTCTACTACTCTGTAAATTTAGTAGGTGAACCCAAAGTATCTATATCCCAACGCAATATCTATGCTAGGACTTTGGGCACTGGCCTGCTAATAGGATATACATAGCCGAAAGTCTTGACTGGCAAACACTTTCGGAACTCTATGCGTATTTAGCTACAATCCTTGTTTGGCAAGGGGTATAGAGCTTTATTTCTCCTTAAGCAACCAGTGCTGGATTTTGTCCACTCTACTGTCTTAGCGAAGAATTGCCCCTCTATAAGTCGGGTTGCAGTCTCAACTCAACTTTCACGCCTTTCTACGACTGCGATCGCAAATACCTTGGCTGCCCAGCCGAGAAAACAGCGTCAGCGCTGAGCACTAATTCTGGAAATATCGCAGATTCTAGCGCTTTCCCTAACCTAAACAAGCTCACTTGGTACTCACCGTCTACCAGTGTGTAGATCGAAATTGTGGGCTGCTTGGGGCGACCAATGTAGCGGGTGCCGCCTAGCCCCTGGTAATCTACGATCCAATATTCTGGAATGCCCAACGTCTCGTACTCGGCCAGCTTAATCAAATAATCGTCTTGCCAGTTTTGGCTAACGATTTCAATCACCAGCGGGGCTGGAACCGTCAACACCGCAGAAGCTAGCACATCATCAATAGTGCTAAACGGCACGATCGCCACATCCGGTAAACGAGAAGTCAATTCTCCAGTGCGCTGCCCTGGCACCGCTAGGGTTGTCCAATCATCATCCCGCCCGCTCTCCACAATCGCCTGATCTAGCACCTGCACCAAAAACTTGGCGATCAGCATATGCATCCAGGTCGGGGGCGGCATATCAACCAGCGTTCCGTCTAAGAGTTCTTGAGGGCGATCGCTGCCGTCATGGTAGGTCAGATAGTCTTCGAAGGCGATCGCCTGGTTAATTTTGGGGTTAATTGCAACCATAGACCCATATTCTTACGTTTTAGAGCCGTCGCATTATGCTCGCTCAGCTTCTTCCTATAATAGTTTCAAACGCCTTTGCCGCCGCACTATGACCACTGTAGCCATTCTCCCCAGCCGTGACGAAAGTGGTCATCGCATGTACCGCGCTATCTCTGGCGACAAACAATCGGTGGGCAAAACCGCTGGCGAAGCCCTCGACGCACTTACCGCTGAGTTAGCCGACGACTTTCCGGCGATGCTACTTATTCAAAGTGTGGGGCCAGATCGCTTTTTTGGTGCTGCTCAACAGCAGCGTTTAGCTGAGCTAATGGCGCTCTGGCACAGCGCTAACGATCAAGGGGTGACTCTAACTCTTGATCTGCAAAGCGAGCTAGATAGCTTAGTCGCAGCCGAACTCAAAGCGGCTACAGCTCGATCTGCCGAGATGCTGAGTCAAATCAACCGTGAATCCTAAATATGCTTTGGTTGCCGCTAGGGCTGGGCATAGGTGCGAGTACTGCTGCGCCCCAGAAATGGTATTTAATTTTCAGTTTGAGATCGAACACATTGTCCCGTTAGCCAAAGGCGGCAATAATAAAGAAGATAATCTAGCCTTATCCTGTCGCTCTTGCAACCTAAGGAAAGGCACGTTTACTACTGGCATTGACGCCATCACAGGGGCCACAGTTCCTATCTTCAATCCTAGACTGGCGAACTGGTCTGAGCATTTTCAGATTTTAGAAACGACAGGAGCCGTTGCTGGTTTAACTCCTACAGGCCGAGTTACGGTAGAACGTCTGGAACTCAATAACTCCTTACAACTTGCTGCAAGAAAAATCTGGATTCAATTGGGCCTCTTTCCATAGAGAGCAGTGGCTCAGATCCACGGCTAGCACAGGCGAGATTTACTAAACCTGACCGTTAGCCACTAACCACACGTAGGCCAGCACGCCCAGTGCCGCCACTCCGGCCAGAGCCTCGCCCTGCTGATTGGTAAAAGTTTGCGCGATCGCCCAACTATCCCGCAGCAGCTGTCGCCGGGTTTGGCCCAGCTCTACCATCAGCGCCTTAACCTTGGCGTCAACTTCTTTAGCGGTTAGCTCTTTGCGGCAGTAGGCGGCTTCGACCTCATCTAGCTTGCGCCAGTAGTCTCGGGTAGCACCGATCAAATCGGGAAGCATTCGTTAACTTTTGTAACTACATTGTTGACAGTCTAACGCTTCTCCGGTTTTGAGGTGTCTATAGGCAGAGGTAGGATAACCCTACACTTTGGCCGATTCCACGGCTTTCTCCGGAGCCTTCTCAGCGGCCTGTTCTGGCGAGCGATCGGGCACAGTCACGGTCACCTCATCCCCATGGGCTTCGTAAAACACCAGGGCCGCCTCTACCTGCGCCTTAGAAAGGCCGTATTCTTCGGCGATCTGCTCCGTTGACCAGTTCCACTCGGTAGCTGCGATCACCACGGTTCGCACATGAATGCTGGTGCCGTGCACCACGGGCACCCAGCTATTCTCGGCATCAGAGCGAAAGGCAATGTCGGGAAAGGCGGGGTCGGGTTCCATCAGGGCGCAGTGGGTCTCCTTCTGAAGCGAGGCTAACACCGTGTTTACGAGCTGCCAACGGGCCTCGACAGAGAGTTGCAGAGCCTGGTCTTGTAATTCCTGGAGCGTCATAGATGTGAGAGGTGCGTGCGGGTTGAACCCTTCTATTAAACTGCAAATGCTGAGCCGGGTCTTGTCGGCGGCGGGCTACCCCAGGGGGTTAGGGTGACTGGTTTATGCTGATACATAGACCTCTCGCCTGCCGAGGAGGTCTATTCCGCCCTATTTCTCTAGTTGTTGCGCCATGTTTGCCACCACCGCCCCGCCGCTGCCCGTCAACCGCGATCGCATTCGCCCCGACATCCAGTCGTTGCAAGACCAGTTAGTGGCCTGGCGGCGCGGCCTGCACCAGCGGCCCGAACTGGGGTTTAAAGAATGGCTGACCGCCGACTTTATCTGCGAAAAGCTCACCGAGTGGGGCATTGACTACCAGCGCAACATCGCTCAAACCGGCGTGGCAGCAGTCATTGAGGGCACCCGCCCCGGCCCCGTGCTGGGCATTCGCGCCGATATGGATGCTCTACCCATTCAAGAAGAGAATCAAGTAGCGTACTGCTCGCAACACAATGGGGTGATGCACGCCTGCGGCCATGACGGGCACGTGGCGATCGCCCTGGGCACCGCCTACTATCTCTCCACCCACCGCGACTTTGCGGGCACCGTCAAAATCGTCTTTCAGCCCGCCGAAGAGGGACCGGGGGGTGCCAAACCCATGATCGAAGCCGGGGTGCTCAAGAACCCCGACGTAGAGGCCATGATTGGCCTGCATCTGTGGAACAATCTGCCCCTGGGCACCGTAGGCGTACGCACTGGGGCACTGATGGCGGCGTCAGAATTTTTTACCTGCACGGTGCAGGGCAAGGGTGGCCACGGCGCGCTGCCGCACCAAACCGTCGATTCCATTGTGGTTGGGGCGCAGATCGTCAATGCGCTGCAAACCATCGTGGCCCGCAATATTGACCCCACCAAGTCGGCGGTGGTCACCGTCGGTCAGTTCCACGCTGGCAAGGCCCAAAACGTGATTGCCGACACCGCTACCTTTGGCGGCACCGTGCGCTACTTCGACCCCGCCTACGCCGACTACTTTGCCCCCCGCATGGAGCAGATTATTGCGGGCATTTGTCAGGCCCACGGGGCTAGCTACAGCTTCGACTACCGGGCGCTATATCCCCCTGTAATCAACGATGCGGGCATAGCGGGTTTGGTGCGATCGGTGGCGTTGGCGGTGGTCGAAACCCCGGCGGGAGTGGTGCCCGACTGCCACACCATGGGCGGCGAAGACATGGCCTTTTTCTTGCAGGAAGTGCCCGGCTGCTACTTCTTTTTGGGCTCGGCCAACTCCGACAAAGCCTTGGCCTACCCCCACCATCACCCCCGCTTTGACTTTGATGAAACCGCCTTAGGGTTGGGGGTGGAGATGTTTGTGCGCTGTGTTGAGGCTTACTTTGGGGAGTAGATGGGTGGATAGATAGGGAGTAGGTGTCCCCTTTCTCCTGGGGATGATCCGCGCTGGCAGCGCCTATCCACTAAAACAAACGGGTTCGCTTAGGGAATGCCCAAGATTAACTTCTTTAATAGAGCGGGTTCTCGGCCAGCAGAGTTGCTATGCTTGGCGGTTAGATAACGAGGATTTCACCATGGGGCAGCTGTTGCGGCGGTTTAGGGGGCTGGCGATCGCGGCGATCGCCCTAGTCGTGAGTATCTTGCTGACCCAGGGAATGCACCTAAGCAGCGAAATTGGCGATCGCAATGCAGTCGCCCAAACCAACGCCCCACCGCCAGCATTGGCCCCAGCCCTACCCATGGTCAACGGCAGTTTTGAAGACCCCCAGGGCCGGTTTCAGATCGGCATTTTTGATGGTTACAGCGTCAGTTCGGCAGGTGGCAACCCCCTGTTTCAGGCGGCGGATGGCGGTTTGGCCTACACGGTGGCGGTAGCGCCCTTGCCCTCGGCACCGACTCCCGAAGCAGCCTTGGTAGCCTCAGCCGAGAGCACTTTTGGCGCTGGGGAAGGCTTTGTCGCAGGTGATGACGTACAACCTATCCCCGGTGGCGGCATTCGCATCAACTGGACGGGTCGCCTTAGCCAGGGAGCCGCCCCGCCCCAACCCATTACCGGCAAAATCTTTGCCCGTCAGCGCGGGGAAGAAGCGTTTTTGCTGCTGGTGGCGGCCACCAGTGCTGCTGAACCCCAGCTGTCTGACGCCATCAACGCCCTGGGTGGGACTCTAACGGTGCCGTAGGCTACAGTAGCGTTAGTTAAAGGGTTTAGCAGGCTATGGGTATGCGCCGATCGACCTTGTGGGGGCAGCCCCAGACCTATCTACTGCTGGGCGGCACCGCCCTGGGCTACGCCCTGATGATTTTTTTGGCGGGGCCAAAACCCGTGGCCGTACTGGCGGGCTCCGGCGTAGCGGCGGCTATGGTGACCAGCTGGGCGGCGGGCTTTCGCCCCAGCGAGGCGACGGCCAATAGCGGGGATCTGCTCGACGCCCAAACCTTTGCCAGCCAATTGGGTACCCTGGGTCAACGGGTACCCCCCAAGGCCCAAAAAGCCTGGCGCGAAGTGCAAGACTGGGCCACCGAATCGCAGCGCTTTGCCGCCCGCATCTTCGATCGCGACCCCCTTCTGCAAGTAGACCTGCTCGAAGCCCTGCACACCGTGCTCGACCTCTCGGGCCAAGTCGCCGACGGCCTAGCCGTGCTTAACCAGATCGAAACCCCCGCCTACCAGCAGATGGCCCAGCAGCGCCTGACCGCCAGCCGCGATCGCCTCCAGGCCACCCACTCCCAGCTCCAGCAGCTCCAGGATCAAGTCGCCCTATCTACCCTCGACACCGCCACCGACAGCACCCTGCCCCACAGCCTCCAATCGCTGATTGAGGCCAACAAAACCATCCTCCAAGACAACCAAGATTCCGCATAAACCCCAACCTGCGGAAACCTTCGGGAAACCCCGCGACTCATCCTGTATCTACCTCCCCACCCCCTACTCCCTACCCCTCACTCATCCTCGAAATGCGCCGCCTCCCCCTCATCCCGTTTCTCATCAGCCTCTGCGCCGTGCTGCTTTGGAACTGTACGCCGGACGTTCTCAATGGCAGTTCCAAAGTTGATTCTGTAGAGAGCGCTCGGCAGGCCCTAGAGCAGTCGGTCTTGCCCAAAATCACCGTGGGCGAAGACCTGATCCCCGACGAGGTGGCCAGTCGCTACACCACCGACCAGATCGTCGATCCGCTGCCCGACGTCAACACCTTTCCGCTGCACGCGGCCCAGCCCGGTGGCAGCAACGCCGCCTACATCGAGATCTACAGCTCGTCAGAAAAGGCCAACGTCGATCGCCAAAACGAGCGCTGGCTGGTGGAAGTCGCCGAAGCCTTTAACCAGCGCCAAGAGACTCTGCCCTCGGGGGAAGTGATTCAGGTGGGAGTGCGCCAGGTGGCCTCGGGCACCGCCGCCCGGCTGCTGGGGGCCAAGGCCGTGCAGCCCCAGGGCTACAGCCCGTCGAACGACCTCTGGGTGGCAATGGTGCAGAGCCAGGGGGTGAGCACCGTGCCCGTGGCCGCGCGCCTGGTGCCCAACACCGCTGGGTGGGTGCTGCCCAAGCCCGTCTACGACAGCTTGGCTGAGAACGGCACCGTCAGCTTTGACCGACTGCTGAATGCGATCGCCTCGGGCGAGGTCACCGTGGCCTACCCCAACCCCTACAGCAGCTCCACCGCACTCAACCTGCTCTACACACTCTACTGGCGGGCAGCGGGGCACCAAGAAAACGGCGGTCAGCTCACCGTGGCCGAGCTGCAAACTCCCCAGGTCAACTCAGTCTTCGACCAGTTTCAGCAGCAGGTGCTGATCACCACCCCCACCACCCTCGACCTGCAGGAGCTATTCCTGCGCGACCAGAGCAACCTGCAAGCTTTTCCTTTGGAATACCAAAACTACCTGGCCCTGCGGGAGGTGCCCGGCTTTAGCGACACCGAGTTTGTGCCCTTTGGCGTGCCTCACAACAATCCCCTAGTCGGCTTTAGCTGGAACACGCCCCAGCAGACAGCAGCTCTACAGCGGTTTGCCCAGTTTGCTCAGTCAGCCGAAATGCAGACTCTCGCCCAGCAGCAGGGCTTTGTCGAAACCGACTACCTCAAGGCCAACCAGGCTCCCCCCTTCCCCAACGGCGAGACCCTGCTAGCTGCCCAGTCAAACTGGAAGCTGCGCAAAGACGGGGGCCGCACCGTCTATATGGCCCTGGTAATCGACACCAGCGGCTCCATGGAAGGAGAGCGCATCCAGGCCCTCAAGGACGGGCTGCGGGTCGCCGCCGGGCAGATTAACTCAGGCAACTACGTCAGCGTTGTCACCTTTGCCGATGCGCCCACCCGCCGCCTGCCCCTGGCTCCCTTTGATCAGCTCCAACACCAGAAGTTTTTGGCCACCGTTGACAGCTTGCAAGCCGATGGAGCCACCGCCATGTACGACGGGGCGATGGTGGGCCTGGCCGACCTGATGGTTCAAAAAGAAAAAGACCCCAACGGGCGCTACTATCTGCTGCTGCTCAGCGATGGCGAGGTCAATCGGGGCTACACCTTTGACGCCGTCCAAGACATTCTCGCCTATAGCGATGTGCGATTCTACCCGATCGCCTACGGTGAGGTGAATCAGGGGGAATTAGAGGCGATCGCAGCCCTGCGCGAATCCACCGTGCAGCAGGGCACTCCCAACAACGTGCAAACCCTGTTCAAAGACCTGTTCCAGGTGAATCTTTAGAATTCAAAATGCAAAATTGGCAATTTTGAACTTTTCATTTTGAATTGCCTATTTTGAACCGCCACCGCAATCCCCCGTCTCCCCGTCCCTATGCGCAAACCCAATCAACGACTGCTTCTCACCCTCGGCCTGGGCTGGTTGGCCTTTGCTGGCCTAGGGCTGGGGCTGCGCCAGTTACTAGCAGGCCCAGAGGTGACGGTGATCATCGATCGCAGCTACTGCGACCCGGCCCAGTGGCAGCAGCGGGTGAGCGATCGCTACGCCAGCCTTTACGCCGAGCAAGAGCAGCGCCAACTCACCATCGACCAGGTAATCTACGTCAGCGACCTGGGGCAGGAGGTGGCTGAAGCCATTCCCTCGCCCGAAGATGTGCAGACCCTCAGCACCTACGGTAGAGCCAACCCCACCCAAATGCAGCAGGCCACCCAGGCGAATCCCGACGCTACGGTGCTGACCTGCGGCAATTGAGGGGATGGGTGAGTGGGGGTAAGGCTCTGCCACTTACCGCGATTCAGACCTAAACTGAAGGCTGCGTCAACATTTGCATCGCCCCCATGACCGCTACCTCCACTCTCCCCAGCGACGAAACTACCCGCCGCCCCGATAGCGACTGGCGGCTGTTTCTGCGCATGTGGCCCTACATCTACAAGCACCGCAATGCCCTGGTGCTGCCGCTGATTTTGCTGGTGCCTCTGTCGCTAGCCAACGCCCTCCAGCCGGTGCTGATTGGCCAGGCCATCTCCCTGATTCGCCAAGAACCGGTGATGGCGTTTTTAGAGGGTCGCACCCTCCAGGACGGTCTAAACTTAATCGTGGGGCTGCTGGTGGTCACCGTGCTAATTCGCCTGCTGCTGGATGGTTTCCAGAGCTACCTGGTGCAGGCTGTGGGCCAAAATATTACCGCCGACATTCGCACCGACCTGTTTACCCACGTCACCTCGCTGGCGGTGCGTTTCTTTGACCGCACCCCCGTGGGCAAGCTCATTACCCGCATCACCAGCGACGTCGATGCCCTGGGCGACGTATTCTCTACCGGGGCGGTGGGCATCATTACCGACGTGGTGTCGATGCTGGTGCTGATTGTGGTGATGTTTACCATGCAGTGGCAGCTGGCCCTCATGCTGCTGACTCTGCTGATACCCGTCACCTGGCTGATTATTTACTTTCAGCAGCAGTTTCGCAAGGCCAACTACAAAGCCCGCGAATACCTCTCAGAACTCAACGCCACCCTGCAAGAAAACGTAGCGGGCATCAACGTGGTGCAGCTGTTTCGGCGCGAGCGCTACAACGCCGAAATGTTTCGGGCCACCAACCAGAAATACATCACCGCCGTCGATAAAACGATCTTCTACGACTCGGCGGTGTCATCGACGCTGGAGTGGATTTCCCTGGTGGCGATCGGCGGCGTGCTCTGGCTCGGCGGCCTGCTGGTGATGCAAGACGCCCTCACCTTCGGCACCCTGGCCACTTTTATTCTCTTTGCGCAGCGTCTCTTCGACCCCCTGCGTCAGTTTGCCGACAAGTTCACTGCCATCCAGGCCGGGCTCACCGCCGTGGAGCGCATCACCGACCTGTTTACCGTGCCGGTGGAGATTCGCGACCCGGAGAAGGTGGAGAGTGAGGGAGTAGGGGGTGATGGGGTAGGGAGTAAAAACGATCGCTTAAGCGCTTTCCCCACCACTTACTCTACGCCGCTAGAAGCCGCCGCCGAGTCTATAACCCATCCACCCATTCACCCATCTCCCCCCTACCCATTCGCTCCCTCACCCGCCAAGGCTTCTGAAATCTGCTTTGACCACGTCACCTTCGGCTACAAGGCCGACGAGCACGTGCTCAAAGACCTCACCTTCACCATTCGCCCCGGTGAAAAAGTGGCCCTGGTGGGGCCAACGGGGGCGGGGAAGAGTTCGATTATTCGGCTGCTGTGTCGGCTCTACGACATCAACCAGGGGGCGATTTTACTAGATGGGGTCGATATTCGCGACCTGCCCCAGGCGGAGCTGCGGCGGCGCATGGCGGTGATTTTGCAGGATGGCTTTCTCTTTGCGGGGGATGTGAAGAGCAACATTACCCTGGGCGAGGAATATCCCCTGGAGGCGGTGATTGAGGCGGCGAAGAAGACTAACATTCACGGGCTGATTGAAGAGCTGCCCCAGGGCTACGACACCGAGCTGCGGGAGCGGGGCACCAACCTCTCGGGCGGGCAGAAGCAGCTGCTAGCCTTTGCGCGGGCGGCGATTCGTGACCCCGGCATTTTGGTGCTAGATGAGGCCACGGCCAACCTGGATGTGGGCACAGAGGCGATGATCCAAGAGGCGCTGGAGCGGCTGCTGGAGGGGCGTACAGCGATTATTATTGCCCACCGTCTATCGACTATTCGCAATGTCGATCGCATTCTGGTGCTCAAGCATGGCGAGCTGGTTGAGCAGGGCAGCCACGACGAGCTGCTGGCGCAGGAGGGGTTGTATTCGAGCCTGTATCGCTTGCAGCGGCTAGGAGTGTAAGTCGCCTACTATTAGAAATCCTGGAACTAAAGTTCTAGACTCAGAGCAAGATTTTCTCCTAACGATGCTGTTGAGCGGTTGCCAGAGAACTCGGCATCCATACCGGGCACTTCCTTTAGTCCGCTCCAACAGATTTGTTAGACCGCGATCACATACTCAAATATCCCACTATGGCTGTTCTGCACCTATGTATGAGGCTCGACTACCATCCCAACTCCATCCCCGAATTCGGTTTGTAAGCGACATCGTCTGAGTTGATGTTACAGTTCCAAGAGTTGTACCGTTGAAAGGTCGAACGTAAAGAATACTTTTTCCACTACCATCGACAGCCACGTAGGAAGCTGTAGCGCCATCCCAGCTCCAACCTCGGAATCTGTCTGAACTCGATACTTCTTGTTGCGATGTTATAGTTCCAAGAGTTGTACCATTGAAAGGTCGAACGTAAAGAATACTTTTTCCACTACCATCGACAGCCACGTAGGAAGCTGTAGCGCCATCCCAGCTCCAACCTCGAAATTTGTCTGAACTCGAGAGTGTTTGAGTTGATGTTACATTTCCAAATTGTTGACCATCAAAAGTCCGAATGTAAAGAGTACTTTTTCCACTACCATCGACAGCCACGTAGGAAGCTGTAGTGCCATCCCAACTCCAACCTCGAAATCCATCTGAACTTGATACTTCTTGGATCGCTGATACAGTCCCAAACATTTGACCATCAAAAGTCCGAATGTAAAGTACAGACCCATCAAACGGATATAGAAGTTTGGCAAATTCCTTATCTGTGGCTGAAAGTTGAGTATTCCAGTCAGTAGAGAAACCATCCTCTGTTAGTTCTGCTGGAATTGCATAAAGCATGATCGAGTCAGGATCAAATTTTGAGTATTGCGTTTCGTCTTTACTCTCTGCTTCAAGCACATTGCTTACTGTTGTGGCTTCATTCCATCCATTTGTGCGGCGATAATACGCGATAACAGCATCTCGATTCCATTTAATACCGGAGTCAGGGTGCTTATGCTCATGAGTAAATCCAAGAGCATGACCAAATTCATGCAATACAACTCTTGAGTATTCTTCATCAGGCGAATCATGCTTCAGCCAACCAAAATTCATGGTCGGCTCATTGCGATCAACTTGCAATGAACCTGTACCTAACTGAGACCATGATCCTTCCCTTGTGAATGAAATTCGGATTTCTGAATCCGAATCATTACCAAACTGAAATTTAATATTTGCAAACTGGCTCCATTGATGAGCAATTGATTCAACCTTTGCTTGGGTGGCAGAATCTCCATCTAAGAAGCGAACTCGCAGGGTTTTTCCAACTTCCCACAAATATGCAGTGAGTCCCGCAAGATATAACTCACTAGACTCCGATGATCCTGAGAATACCGGTACTGAGCAAACCTTAATTTCACCAGCCATTTTAACTACTTCCAATAACTTCGTGGACGTGTACCATACATCACGGTTTCAAAGGCGATCTTACCCCACCAACCATCTCCCGCTTATTCCCGCATAGATAACCTAGCGGTCTAACAACTTAATTATGCCGACACTTTCCGTATAACTGCCCCCTCCAGGGTAGTTATACCGACGGATTCCGTATAATTCACCCTATATAGGCAGTTATACAGATACTTGCCGCATACTATCCCTGCTGGGAGTAGTTATCTAGAAATTTTCCGTATAACTTCATAAAGCTAGAGGCGTGTAAGCATGTACTATTGATCACAATGCTGTTCTCCGTACAAACGTTGCCGTAGCATCTACTCTTAAGCTTTTTGACCAAGTTCGCCAGGTGCTTCGGGTCAGGCACTACTCTTATGAAACCGAGAAAAGTTATATCCACTGGATCAAACGCTTCATAGCGTTTCATCAGATGAAGTCACCTAGGGAAATGGGTGCGGCTGAGGTAGAAGCGTTTTGAACTCACCTTGCGGTTGAGCAAAAGGTCGCGCCATCCACCTAAAATCAAGCGCTCAGCGCCCTAATCTTTATTCGCATAGTGCAAGAGTTGTTGGGCCATAAAGATATAAAGACCATCATGATTTACACCCATGTTTTGAATCGAGGTGGACTGGGGGTGAGAAGCCCGTTGGATAGCTGATCCTGCCTTTAGTAACTATCTGTAATACGGTTGACGGGGAGCTTTTGTACCAGTACTCTTTTGCGTTAAGCCGTTCAGCAGAGCGGTGACCACACAGAACTCGGAAACGTTAGCGCTGCCGGAAGGTGGTACCAGCACCAACCGACAGCTAACCCCGCAAATCTCTAAGGCAGATTGCGAGGCTAGGCTCATGGTACCCTAGCCCCCCAGTTTGCACCTCAAGCTGCGGGCGGCTAGGGTTTTCGCGTTCTGTTTCTTCCGTACTCACCTACAAAGGAAACAGAACCGATGTTTGAATATCTTGAACCCGATAATCGCGGCGCGTCTAACCTGCCGCCGTCTTCGCGCAGCACCCCCCAAACTCACCCCGAGAAAGTGCGTCACCTGCTCTACGGCAGCCTGGCCGCCATAGACCGCACCATCAAAATTCTCCATGCCCACGGTTACGCCGACCCCACCGACTGGAGCGACCCCATCCCCGTGCCGCCGGGCGGAGCCGCGAGTGCAGCCTCCCCAGACATGCCGTGGATGGTGATTCTGACTAAAACCCTACTTATAGAGGAGTAGCTCTACTGATCGATGAGGCCGGGGCCGCGCTAGCTTTGGCCCAAACTGAGCTGTAGGCCAAAGCACCCGGCCTCTAAACACCATGATTGAGCAAAGTGGCACAGCGGTTTACGTTCGCGCAGCGTCGCAAAGCCATCTGCATCCTCAGATCGCCAATGTGGCACAGCAGATCATCGATCTGGCACAGCAGTTTAGTGATCTGCAACCTCAGATCGCCAATGTGGCATAGCAGATCACCGATCTGGCACAGCAGTTTAGTGATCTGCGCCCTCAGATCGTCAATGTGGCACAGCAGATCGCCAATGTGGCACAGCAGTTTGGCATTGCAGGCCCAAAGTACGGCTTTGCGGTAAGTCAGCTTAGGATATTTCGCTTTGCATTGCGATAGGGCTCACCATTTGACCCATGTTTGCCGCAAACTTGTCTGCGAAGCAGCCACTGCTCAATTCTCCCGCCTACAATAGCGGCATTCTACTTCCCTGCTCTTCCTGTGCTCGACGCAGTTCCTCAGCCGCTGAAGTCTTCGCCGCCCCTGGCCAGCGACGGGTTTTTGGTGTGTGGGTTGGGCAGCTTGGGCCAAAACTGTGTGGCCAATCTCAAGAGTTTTGGGGTGCCGGTGCACGCCATCAACAACACCCTGCCCGACCAATGGGAGGTGCCCCACCTGCGGCATTTAATTGACCACTTAGAAATTGGTGACTGCCGCTCGGCGGAGGTGCTGGAGAAGGCGGGTATTCGCCAGTGCCGGGCGGTGCTGCTGGTGACTCAAGATGAACGGGTCAATTTGGAGGCGGCGCTGACGGCGCGGGTGCTGAACCCTAAAGTGCGGCTGGTGATGCGCTCAGATAAGCAAAACCTCAACGACCTGATGGGGCAGCAGCTCAAAAACTTTGTTGCCTTTGAGCCCACGCAGCTAGCAGCTCCGGCCTTTGCCCTGGGAGCCTTTGGGGAAGAGCTGATCGGCTACTTTAGCCTCGATGGCCACCGCTTTCAGGTGGTGAAGCAGCGGCTGGAGCCGGGGCATCGCTGGTGCGATCGCCGCCAGATTCACGAGCTAGAGACGGGCCATCGCCGGGTGCTCTGCCATACCCCTGTCGAGGTCGATCCAGCGAGGGTCGCTGTCAGCCCCTCTACGCTGTTTTACCGATGGCTGCCCGACACTGTGTTGCGCCCCGACGACGAGGTCGTCTTGATCGAGTGCGACGCCCAGCTGCGATGGGCAGGAACCGGTCCCCAGGGGCGATCGCTCCACGGTGAAGCTCCTAAACCCCGGCGCCGGGGGGCATTTAAGGGCCTGAGGCGGGCGATCGCCCGCCTGCGCGACTGGCCCACCCTGCGGCAAGACTTGCTCAGCCTTGGGCAGCCCAGCGCTGGAGGCCAGCTGCGACAGGTGGCCATTCTCTGCGGCATTACCGTGCTGGCCCTGTGTCTAGTCGGTACCCTGCTCTTAGACGCCAATTCTCCTGATGACCTCTCCCTGTTTCAGGCGTTTTTGTACACCTTTGTCACCCTGTTTGGCGGCTACGGCGATGTCTACGCGGCGCTGGAAAACTTTGATCGTCCGCGCCTGCTGCAAACCTTTGGGGTAGTGCTAACGGTGGCCGGAGCAGCCTTTGTGGGGGTGCTCTACGCTCTGCTCACCGAAAAGCTGCTCACCCTGCGGTTTGAGTTTAGAGAGCGCCGCCCCCCGGTGCCCGAAAAAGACCATGTGGTGGTGATCTGGCTGGGGCGCGTCGGGCGCTACGTGCTGGCGGCCCTGCAAGAACTCAACCAGCCGGTTGTGGGCATTTCGTCCCACGGATTGGATGCCGACGTGCTGCCCCAGGTGCCGCTGCTGACCGGAGACGTAACCGCCGCTTTAGATCGGGCCAACCTGGCCACTGCCAAAAGCGTAGTTGCCGTCAGCGAAGACGAAATTCAAAATCTGGAGATGGGGCTCTTGGCCCACCGGCTCAACCCCCACTGCCGCGCCATCATTCGCACCTACGACCAGCAGTTTACCGATCGCGTCGCCCAGATTTTTCCCTTTGCCCAGGTGCTCTGTGCCTCGGCGCTGTCGGCTGAAGCCTTTGCCGGGGCCGCCTTTGGCGAGCATGTCATTGGTCTGTTTCGCCTCTACGACCAAACGGTGTTGATCACTCAGTACCAGATCGAAACTGGAGATACCCTGGTTGGCATGCTGCTGTCTGAGGTGGCCTATGGCTATGGCGTTGTGCCTCTGTGGCATCAGCACCCCGACCAGCCCGGTAAAATTATGCCCTCCGACGACACTCGATTGCAGCCGGGCGATCGCCTGGTGGTACTGGCTACCATCAGCGGCCTGCGCCGCATTGAGCAGCGCCAGATGGCTCCCCGCACCTGGCACATTCATCTCGAAAAGGCGCTGACCGCCGATGCCCTGTTTGACGGGGCCGCTGAAATCGCCCGCCTCTCGGGCTACCGCCTGGGCGACGCGCGGGAGTTTATGGCCCAGCTGCCCGGCACACTGCCGCTGCCCCTCTATCGCCACCAGGCCCTGCGCCTCAGCCGCCTGCTGACCCGAGCCCAGGTCAAGGCCGAGGTGGTGCCGCCAGAGAATTTCTGAAGAAATAGATAGATTCGGCGGTTTTTCGGTCGGGGCCAAAGCCTTTGCGATAGAGTTTGCCCAGAGATAGTTGCAGCAGGACGGGGCGATGGCTAAGCAGGGCAAACAGATGACGCAGCACCAAGGATCTCGACCAAGGCTGAAGGCGCTCCTCTGGCTGGGGGGAATTGGTGCGCTGGTGCCCTTTGCCCTGCCAGGGCTGGCCCTCACCGAATCGGTGGGTGCCCCAGGAATTGACGCGCTGCGGCTGCACGGTGAACCCTACAACCTAACCGGCGCAAAAATTGCCATCGGCCAGGTTGAGATTGGCCGCCCCAGCCAGTTTGGCCTCGATAAAGTGGCCTCAGAAACCCTGCCTGTAGTGGTGAGGCGCGTGCTGCTACTCGACGGCTGGGCCGTGGCCGACGAGTATGTCGATGGCCATGCGGCCAACGTAGCCAGCGTCATGATCAGCCAGGACAAGCTGCGGGTGGGAGTCGCCCCCGAAGCCATGCTGTATTCAGGGGCGGTGGGGGAGCTGGGCGATCGCAGCGCCCAGCCCGAAGAATGCCTCGCCTCCCAGTCAGTGGCCTTGCAGAATGGCGGCGATGTGCGGGCGATCAACTTTAGCTTTGGCGAACCCCTTGGCCGCGACCCGCGACCCAACGCGGTGCTCGACGGCAACGCCCTGCTCACCCAGTGCATCGACTGGTCATCGCGGGTGCACGGCGCGCTGTACGTGATTGCGGGCAACCAGGGCGGCGGCGGCATTCCCATCCCCACCGACAATTTTAACGGGCTAAATATCGCCTACTCGCGCCAGGTCAACGGCCAGTTCAGCAAAATCGACTACTCTAACCTGGGCAGCGAACCGACGATGCGATCGCAACGTGCCGCCCCCGAAACCAACGAAGGCCCCCGCCGTTCGATTACCCTCGTGGCCCCCGGCAGCGACATTGAGCTGATTGACCCCGATGGGCAGGTGCGACGCTCTAGCGGCACTAGCTTTGCCTCGCCCCACGTGGTCGGCACCATTGCCCTGATGCAGCAGTTCGTCGATCGCCAGTTTCGCACCGGGGCCGCCAACTGGTCTTTACAGGCTCGCCACCCCATGGTGATGAAAGCCGTGCTGCTCAACTCCGCCGACAAAATCAAAGACAGCGGCGACGGCCTGCGTCTGGGCATGAGCCGCACCTTGGTAGACGACGGCAACCGCTCCTGGCTAGAGTCTGACGCCTACCGCGACCCCAAAATTCCGCTCCACAGCGACCTGGGCACTGGCCATCTCAACGCCTACCGCGCCTACCAGCAGCTAGCCCCCGGTGCCACTGGCACCGACCAGGCCATCCCCGCCATTGGCTGGAACTTTGCCGAGCTGGAGGCCAAGCCCGCCACGGCGCAAGACTACGAGTTCGCCAATGCCCTGCAAGCGGGCAGCTTTTTGTCGGCCACCCTGGCCTGGGAACGGGTGGTAGATTTGGTCGATGCTAACGGCAACGGCCTCTACGACCTGGGCGAAAGCTTTGATAACAAGGGTCTCAACGATCTCAATCTGTACCTCATGCCCGCCGACGAAGACGACATCACCAAGAGTGTCTGGTCATCGGTGAGTGAGGTCGATAGCGTTGAACACATTTTTTATCAAATTCCGGAAACGGGTCGTTACAAACTGAGAGTTATCTATCAGCAGCAGGCCCACAGCGCCCCCACCCAGCCCTATGCCCTGGCCTGGTGGTCGGTGCCTGCGCCCTAGGGGCCCAGAGCAGTGGTTGAATCCGCTCCTTTGCAGATTCCTAGGGTAAATCTACGCCCTTTTGGAGGAATGCCCAATGGTTGACTATGCCGTTGCTCTCAAATGCGCTCGCCTGTGCCAAGAGGTCTACCGCGACTTTAGCGGCCTGCGGTTTTCAGATTATCCCGACATTGAGCCCGTGTTCGTGGAAAGCCAGGACAGCGGTTTTACCGATACCCAGGTGTCGATTTTAAACGAGCTGACCAGCGATCGCCTCTACATCGTTTTTCGCGGCTCCGACAAATCGATCGACTGGATGAACAACGCTCAGTTTCGTCAGCAGGTCTACCCCTACGGCGACGGCAACACCGATGTGCAGTTTCACCGGGGGTTTATGATGGCCTACTTTGCCGTACGCCAGCAGTTATTAGAAGCCATGGACAAATTTGTGGGCCAGAATGTCATCGTCACGGGCCACAGCCTGGGCGGGGCGCTGGCCACGATCGCCGCTCTCGATATTCAGTACAACCTGGGCAACAAGCGCGACCTCAGCTTTGAGGTCTACACCTTTGGTGCGCCTCGGGTGGGCAACGCCGCCATGGTCAAGTCCTACAATGGCCGCATTCCCAACAGCTATCGCTTCATCTACGGGTGGGATATCGTCACCCGCATTCCCCGCACTTGGCAGGGCTTTGACCATGTCGAAAAAGCCATTCAGCTGGGCTCTCGCTGGACGTGGCAGGTGCTCAGCCGCCGGTTCAATGACCACTCCATCAGCGCCTACGTGGCGGGGCTAGAGGCCGAAGTTAAGGCCCCTTGAGCCGGGAAGATTTTAACGCCGAGACCAATCTACCGTGAGACGTTTTCTACCAATTTTTTTCAGCGTCACCATAGCTCTGATTCTGGGTTTCCTCTTGGGTCTGGCTATGGCTAATACCTTAGAGACAATGGAAATAAACCGAGTTGTTGCCATGGGCTGGGGCGATGGCAAGTATGGGGAGGCCTTCTACAGGGCAAACGCATACTCCGATATTCTCGCAGTAAGACCCGCTTTGGAGTACCTTATTGCGAAAATATCGGCATTTTACAGGCTGCTGATCGTTGAACTCCTGATTCCTTCGTTGGCCCTGAATTAGTATGCGTTTGCCCTGAGGCCTTCTACGATGCCATAGTATATTTGGAACCCCAAGACAGCGGCTATTCCGTCAGGGCTAAAGTCTATATTGGGCGCGACAACATCGGGCGGGGCACCAGCTATAGCCACGATTGCGGTCAGCTCAGCACGGTTAAAACCCATGCCGAAGCAGTCGATCAGTGGGGGGCGATCGCCTGGTCTGAAGCAGGCTTACGCATTGGCAACGGAGCAAACAGCTATTTCTTGGCCCGCGACCGGCTTGAAAACCATCGATAGTGGCCTGAACATAGGGCTCTACATTCGCGGCCCCAGCAGCTTTAAAGCTGCTGGGGCCGCGTTAATTATACAAACTGCGTTTCTACAGACTGTCGGTGACGCCGGTTTCGGCTAGGGGAGGAGGCGTAGTAACGCTGGTAAAGCCCATCTGGGTAACGGCTTCCCGCAGCAGCGAAATCTGCGACTGAAACTCCATGCCCTTGAGGTCAGAGAGAATTTTGCTGACATCGCCTTCGGCGCTGTAGTCGCTGGGCATGTCTACAATCTGGTTTCCCATTGCTTCGGCCCAGCCGTACCATACCAGCAGCTGGTTGTTGGCGCTGAAAGCACCGTAGCGCTTGGAAATGTCACTCTGGTCGCCCCGCACCACGCTGCGCATGGCCTCTAGCTGTTCCTCTTCAGACAGATCATACAGCTCGGTGATCAGGGGTTCGGCCAGTTCGGGGTCGGCTGCGCCGGGGGCTGCTGGGGTAATTGAGCTACCCATAGCTTCGTAGACGTAGTAAAGCAATGCCAGTTTGTCGTCTACAGACAGCGCATCGTAGCGCTGAAATAGGTCATCGGTAGAGTTTTCGGTAATTTGAGTTGTTTGCTTGTCAGCCATAAAGCCATCCAATATCGTCGCTTCACCTTAAACCGACGGCCTTTGCCCCTACATCGGCTGCGGGGGAGACATGGCAGTAGCCAGTTGGTAGAGGCGAGGCGAGAAAGGGGGGTGAGTCGTTTACTACACCGCTAGATTCCCCCTTTCCTGGGTTAGATACGGGCTTTTAGATAGGGGCGTAGCCGAAGGTGACATTAAACTGGCGGCACCAAATGCCCACGGTCTGGTAGTCATTGATGTCAATGCCCGCAGGAATCAGGTATCGCTGTGCTCCGGAGAAACTTTGCAGGGGGGCAAGGGTCAAATAGTCGCCCTCGGCAATATTGACTGGCACCGTCGCGCCTTTGTAGAGAATCACCTCGACCGCAGGGCCGCGCGCTGTGTCAAAGGCGGCATTAAATTCTAGATACTGCTGCCCGCTGGCAGTTGTCAGGATGGCGGTACCCCTGGTGGCGTGATCCTGTTCGACGGTGACAAACTGGCCGGGGGTTTGGGCTAAAAATGTTGTCGCAGCTACGGCTTCTTTACTCAGCAGCGAGTTAGGCAGAATTGCGGTTGAGGGGGCCATGCTAGTGCCCAGCGCCACCGCCGTTGCACCAAACGCCAGGGCTGCAAACATCAGGTTTTTCATCGAACTCATCTCCAGTATGGGGCAATTGGGTTGGGCAGTCGGTTGCTGCTTGGGGCCATCATCGGTGGCCTGGGTGAGAATCTCCTGATCTCAATCTGAGGAGCCGTTGAGGAAATGATGAGGAATGTGCCTACTGAATCAGCGGAGCAGAAGAACTGAGGGGTTGCCTACAGCAAAAGAACGAAAATTGAAGAGCGAAAACTGAAAAAATCCCGATGGGCTTGAATCGTTGTCATTTTGAGTTGTCCTAGCCCAGAGTTCACCTGCTACAGAGCCTTGGCCTGATGTCGTCTGCGAGCGGTTTTAGTAGCTCACCTGCTGTACCCTCATAGGGTTTGGCAATGGTCTCTAGATTTGGGCAGGAATGAGGGATAACCACCAAAATCAGATGAAACTGTCTCAGCTGCGGATTTTAGTAGCCGTAGCCGAGCACGAAACCTTTAGCGAGGCCGCGCTCAACCTCGATATGTCGCAGTCGGCGGTGAGCCACAGCATTTCGGCCCTAGAAGACCATTTGGGGGTAGTGCTGTTTTCTCGCGGGCGTTACGGGGCGCGGCTCACCCCGGTGGGCGATCGCATTGTCAGCCACGCCCGCACCATCCTGCAGCAGGCCGACGCCATTGCCCGCGAGGCCGAGCTGGCGCGGGGTTTACAGGGGGGCCAGGTGCGCATTGCCTCCTTTCGCAGCATTGCCATTCACCTGCTGCCCGACGCGATCGCCGAGTTTAAGCACCGCCACCCCAACATTGCCGTCAACCTCAGCGAGCACGACAACTACCTCCAGGTCGAACGCGCCCTGCGCGAGGGCCGCGCCGACATTGGCTTTACCCTGCTGCCCGCCGCAGACGATCTCGACACCCGAGAGATTTTAGAAAACGCCTACGTCGCCCTGTTTCCGCCCGGCTTTAAGCTGGCCGGGTCGCAGCTGACCTGGGCCGAGCTGGCTCAGCACCCGCTGATCATGCCCCCCGCCGATCGCATTATGATGCGCGATGTCTACGAACATGTGCAGTCCTACGGGTACCAGCTCAACGTGGTCTCTGAGGTTGAAACCGACACCACCATCGTCAACCTGGTGGCCCAGGGGTTGGGGGCGACCATTCTGCCTCGGCTAGCCGCCGAGCCGATTCCGCCCCAGGTGCAGGTGTTTGCGCTGCCGGTGCCTCTGGGGCGCATCATTGGGGCCGCTGTTTTAGGCGGTGCCCTGCACACCCCAGCCGTCTATGCCTTTTTAGATGTGCTCAAGGCTCTGGGCAGCTCTATTGCCGCAAGTGCCACGCGATCGACCGTTGCCGCCGCCCCAAATTCCTAACCGCTAGCCCGAGACCCTGGGATGAGCCTGCCCCCCCGCCGCAACGCTGCGATAAATGCAGAACAGCGCCACCATTTGCACCAGGTGGTAGACCACCAGGGGGCTAACCCCCGGCCAGGGAATCAGCAGCCCCATGGCCCCCAGCCCAGAGAGGGCGATCGCCCCCAGCAGCCACACTGGAGCACCAGGATTCCGATGACGCTGGAGCCACTGCACTAGCAGCACAATGATCAGCGCGCTGAGATAATCGGCCACCCGCAGGGCAAAACCCCACAGGGTAAACCCCACGGCGATCGCCCCGGCCAGTTTTGCCGTCGCCAGCGCCAGCAGCGCCCATCGCACCTCCCGGCGCAGGGTCACCGCCACCGCCACCACAGTAAAGAAACTGGCGATCGCCACCGCCATCCCCATGCCCTGCCACAACCAAATGCGCTGCCCTAGGGAAATCTGGTACGCAAACTCGTGGTAAACACCCCCCAGCGCCGCCGCCCCGCTAACACTGCCAAAGGCTGCCGCCCAAAGCCGCTGCACACCGCCCTGCGCGAACAGCAGCCCGGCCAGCAGCAGACACTCCAGCGCGATCGCATAGTCAGTCAGAGTCGTAAGCGGTTCTGCCATGCTAGGGAAAAACGAATGAAGCCAGGGCGTACAACCCAGTCCCAAAGTCTAAGAATACTCCACCCCCCACTCCCCACCCTCCACCCCTTTCCAAAAAAATGCTTGACTTAGAGTGCGCTCTAACCTCTAACGTGCAGATATGGAACAGGAACTCACCATTCAGCAGGTCGCCGCCGCCACCGGGCTCAGCGTTTACACCTTGCGCTATTACGAGCGCTGCAACCTGATTGCGCCCATTGGTCGCTCCACCAGCGGCCATCGACGCTACTCGGCTAACGACCTCCGCTGGATCGAGTTTCTCAACAAACTGCGGCTGACGGGCATGCCCATTCGCCAAATGCAGGAGTATGCAGAGCTGGTGCGATCGCAGCCCGACTCTGGGTTCCACAGCCGACGGCACATTCTAGAAGCCCATCGTGAAACGGTGCTAGCCCAAATTCAGCAGCTTCAAGAAAACCTCGCCGTCATTGACTGGAAGATTCAGCACTATTCAGAACTAGAGGCCAATCTCCATGACTCACTCAACCCATCTGAACAGACCCGATCCGCCTGACGCATAATCCGTGCGATCAAGCCTTTCCCAGCAGTGGATAGGGCGATAGGAAAGCAGATCTTCGCCAGTTTTCCAGGTGCACAACTGGCATAAGCCTTCAAGTTTCATCTCTCGCAGCCGATCCAGTGGATCGGTGCTGCGGAAATTTGAGCATCCCGACCCCCAATTTAGGGGTTAGGGAAGAACGATATTGAGATAAAAACCTGCCAACTAGGAGTTAAACCATGAAAACCCGTAAATTAGGTCAATTGGAAGTTTCTGCCATTGGGCTCGGCTGCATGGGCATGTCAGAGTTCTACGGCGATCGCGATGAAGCCGAGGCGATCGCCACCCTGCACCGCGCCTTAGATCTAGGCGTCACCTTTCTCGACACCGCCGACATGTACGGCCCTTTCATCAACGAAGAGTTGGTGGGCCGCGCCATTAAAGACCGGCGCGACCAAGTGGTGCTGGCCACCAAGTTTGGCAACGTGCGCACCGCCGAAGGCGGCTGGGGAGGCGTCAAAGGCACCCCCGACTACGTCAAGCAGTGCTGCAACGACTCGCTCAAACGGCTCGGGGTCGAGGTAATCGACCTCTATTACCAGCACCGGGTAGACCCCACCGTGCCCATTGAAGACACCATTGGGGCCATGGCTGAGCTGGTGCAGGCGGGCAAAGTGCGCTATCTGGGCATGTCCGAGGCAGCTCCGGATACCATTCGCCGCGCCCACGCGGTACACCCCATCAGCGCCCTGCAAACCGAGTATTCCCTCTGGAGCCGGGAGCCAGAGGACGAAATTTTGCCCACGGTGCGCGAGCTATGCATTGGCTTTGTGCCCTATAGCCCCCTGGGGCGGGGGTTTTTGACCGGAGCCTTCCAAAGCCCTGAAGACTTTGCCCCCGACGACTATCGCCGCCACGCCCCCCGCTTTCAGGGCGAGAACTTTGCCAAAAATCTGGCTTTAGTAGATCAGGTGAAGGCGATCGCCGCCGAAAAGAGCGTCACCCCCGCCCAGCTCGCCCTGGCCTGGCTGCTCGTCCAGGGCGACGACATCGTGCCCATCCCCGGCACCAAGCGCCGCAAATACCTCGAAGAAAACGTGGCGGTGGTGGAGATTGTGCTATCCCAGGCCGAGCTCGATCGCATCAACGCCGTTGCCCACCAGGGTGCCGCCGTGGGCGATCGCTACGCCGACATGAGCACCGTCAACCGCTAGATACAGCCATAGTCACGTTGGTTAGGACATCAAGAATCCCTTAAAACGTTCGAACGTTTTGAGGGGAGATGTCTCAAACAGACTGGCCACAGCTATTCTGTCTCGGTCAGACTGCCCTCAAAAACAAAGGGTTGCCCAATGCACTGGGCAACTCTTTCCGCAAACCTCAATTAACCGGCTGCCTAAAACCCCTTAGGCTTACTCAGCCGCTGAACCTGAAAGCTGATAACCGTTTGGGCGTAATCCTCATCGGTGATGGAGCAAGACTGAATCGCCCCATCTTCGTCGGTGATGATGCTGACGGCCTGGGGCGACACAATGCGGTGGGCATAGACCGCCTCGCGGGTGCCCAGAAAACGATTGACCGTGACCACCAGGTCGCGGCTGTGGTCGGGCTGGTCGTAGGTAATCGAAAATAGCGGTTTTTGACACAGCACATCAAAGTCGCCCAGCTCTTGATCTAATTGTTTTAGCGTGATTAGCCTTCCCTGGTGTTCATCGGTGAGCTGGGCAAAAAATTCTTGCCAAATGCCGTGGGGAATATCGAGCTGATACCGCTTATAGGACAGTTCCAGATTCATCGTCTACCTCCTAACACCTAACAATGGTGTTCAGAGTAGGTTTGAGGTGTGTCATTACTGTGGCGAGCATGTGACAAAAGAGCTAACTCTAGCCTGTACAGACCATCGAGACGTGACTGAAACGCCACCGACACATCATCGCCACAACCACTAATTAACGTTAGCCATCACATGCACCGATTCCCAATAGGAAAAGGAAAAACGCTATGGAAACTATGGTTCGCGATCGCCAAATCTCACCCATCGGCCTGCGACCCAGTGCCTTGGCCCCCCAAAATCGGTCTTTGGCCATCGCCCCCAGTGCCCTGCCGGACTGCGACTATGAAACCGTCGCCATGGGCCACTGCGAACTGGGCAAAATTCGCCTAGAGATGGGTCGCTTTGAAGACGCCCTGGAGCTATTTGAGCAAGCCCTGGCTCTGCAACCCCACAATGTTGAAAGCTGGTACAACCGCGCCGAAGCCCTGACCTGTCTTGGCCGCTACACCGATGCCCTGGCCAGCCTAGAGCAGGCCCAAACCCTCGCCGGGTTTGCCACCACGCGCCTGTGGGTGCAAAAAGCCGTCGTGCTGATCTGGCTCAATCGCCTAGAGGCCGCCCTCAACTGCTGCAATCGCGCCCTCTGGCTCAACCCCGACCACAGCCAAGCCTGGCTCTTTCGCGGGGTCGCCCTGCATCGATTGGGGCGTTCTAAAGAGGCCTACCGCAGCTATCGTCGGGTGGCTCAACCCGCCCTGTCGTCGGGGGCTCACTCAAACCTTCAGCAGCTGTGCAAAGACATTGCGATCGAGCACCGGGCTAGCTAAGTAGACCGCTGTAGCAAAAGCACCGAGCGGGTTTCACCAAAAACCCCTCTTCTTTCTACAAGAAGAGGGGTTTGGAATACCAGTCTAAGGGGCAGCTGGTGTCGGCTCAATTTAGTTGCCGGGGGTGATTTTTTCTAAAGCATTTTCGATCTGATCTTGCACGGTGGTGGCCGATTGAGAATCTGCCGGGGAATTCATCGTGTGTAGGTCAGCGTCGCCTTGAACTTCATTGGGGCCTCGCTTGGCCTTGTTCTGAACCTCGCGCTGGCTGCGGGGCTCGGCTTGGAGAGCACGCTCAGAGGTTTCTTGGAGATTGTTCATTTGGGTGGTGCCTTCAGAGGGGCTGCTGCTAGCGTTGCCAAACGCCATGGCCGGATTCGCTACTCCTAACAGCAAAAACAGCGAGGCAAACATCACCATAGAAATCCGGACGAGGTTGCGGCTTAGCCGACTTAGAACCTGTTTCATAGTAAACATCCTTTCAACATATTTGTTGCAAGCAATTTTTAGAGACAAAATCACTACTGACGAAACTAGAGACTTCTAACTTTTGGTAGAGTCTCAGATAACGTCGCTGCGCTTTTTTGCTATAGCATTATCATCCTAGGGCACTCGTAAAGACTCAGCATCGACCCCTAGAGATACCTCCAACGGTAGCCCAACCTGATCTTTTGCTGTGGTTGTGTCACCCTTTAGCGAGAGGTTTTAGGCGGAGCGGGATTAGGTAAAAAGTATCGTTGTCTTCGAGTGGGGGATGCTCAAATTCTTTAGTCAGTTGTGGATGGCCAAACAAGATTCGACATAATATTTTCTTTAGCTTGCCTTAACTGGGTTGATGTATTCAGATAGTGCAGAACTACTGAAATCACTTTTGCCTAGCTCTTATAGTTAGGCGCGGTCAGTTGGCATGCCGAAAACAATCAGAATTTCTTTGCATAAAAAGTAGCTACGACTCTTTATTGTTAGCCCATTGGGATGGCCGCCGCAATAAAAAGTAAAAAAGGTTTCTACCCTAGGGTAGATCACGCTTTCTATAAAAAGACTGACTATTCAGGCATAGCTGTAGCTTCAAACCTATAGCCAACGAGACAGGACTGACAAGATTTATCTGGTTTTCAAAGTCAGTCAAAAGTCCTGCCTGAACTGGGGTCGAGTCCAGTGAGACCATCCAGGCTGCTGGTTTAACCAGTAGTGATCTGCCACTACAGCGTTAGCGTTGCGGATCAGCTATATTCCTCTGGGGTTGTGGGTTGCTAGCGCTCAGATGCCTCAGGCGTTACGGGAGAACAGAATGCCCCTTCAGGGAACAACCCAGGTTTTATTGACGGGCCAGGCCCCGCTGGCAGCACTGCTGCGATCGCGCGATTGGTCGCAAACCCCACTGGGCGATGGTGCCAACTGGCCCGCTGCCCTCAAAACCACCCTGGGCATTGTGCTCAGCGCGGAGACGCCGATGGCGTGCGTTTGGGGCCGCGATCGCCACCTGTTTTACAACCCGGCCTGGGCCGCTTTACGGTCTGGCGATACTGAGCAAGGGCAGCCCCTGGCCGATTCTCTCAACGCTCATGGGGGCTGGGAAGGGCTGGAATGCGCCGTTGAGCATGTGTTTGCCAGCGGGCGATCGCACTCTGTTAATCTCCCGCCCGACACCAATCCACACCACTGGGCCTGTAGCGCCATTTGGGATGAAGCGGATCAGATCGCCGGGGTATTGATCACCGGTCAGATCACCCATTGCTCCTCGGCGGAGGGAGCCCTGCGCAAGAGTGAAGAGCAGCTGCGCCTGGCCCAGCAGGGGGCTGGGGCCGGTCTGTGGGATTGGGATATGGTCACCAATCACGTCACCTGGTCAGAGGAGTACTACCATCTCTACGGCTTGGCTTCGACGGTGACGCCCTCCTACGAACACTGGTTAGCCGCCATTTCGCCCCTAGACCGACCCCATGTAGAGCAAAAAGTCCGTGAGGCGATCGAGCAGGGCAAAAACCTGAAGGTCAGTTTTCGCATTGCCCACCCCGAGGATGGGCGGCGCTGGATCATGGTGCGGGGACAGACCTTCTACGACGAAGCGGGCAACCCCATTCGCATGACGGGCATTGCCATCAACGTCACCGAGCAAAAGCGCTTTGAGCAAGCGCTGATCGGCAGCGAAGCGATCGCCCGCACCCAGGCCGAAGAACTGGCCGCCCTAATGGAAACCACCCCCGCCGCCATCTGGATTGCCCACGATACCGACTGTCAGCAGATGACCGCCAACCGCACGGCCCACGAGCTGATGCGCACCCAGTCGCAGGGCGGATTGATCGCGGCCCTCCCCATAGGTGAGCGATCGCGGCTATTTAAACAGTGCCGCCAGGGGCAGGAAATTGAGCTTCAAGATCTGCCGATGGAAAAGGCCATTCGCACCGGGCAGGAGGTGACCGATGAAATTGAGTTTGTCTACCCCGACGGTACGGTGCGCACCATCTACGGCAAGGCCGTGCCCCTCTATGGTGCCGATGGCCAGGTGCGGGGGGCGATCGCAGGCTTTGCCGAGATCACAGCCCTAAAAGAGAGTGAGCGCGATCGCGAGCAGCTGCTCCAGCGCGAGCGCATTGCCCGCGAAGAGGCCGAACAGGCCAACCGGCTGAAGGATCAGTTTCTGGCGGTGCTCTCCCACGAGCTTAGGTCGCCCCTCAACCCCATCCTCGGTTGGGCCAAGCTGCTGCAAACCCGCAGCTTTGATGCCGCCAAAACCGCCAAGGCCCTCGCCACCATCGAGCGCAACGCCCTGCTCCAGACCCAGCTGGTCGATGACCTGCTCGATCTGGCTAAGATTTTGCGCGGCAAGCTCCACCTCAACCCGGTGCCGGTGCGTCTGGCGGTGGTGGTCGAGTCGGCCCTAGAGACGGTGAAGACGGCGGCGGCCACCAAGACCGTTGCCCTCAACCTCGATCTTGACCCAACGGTTCAAGTGGCGGGCGACGCCGCTCGTCTCCAGCAAATTGTCGGCAACCTGCTCTCTAACGCGATTAAATTTACCCCCAGCGGCGGCCAGATCAGCGTTGCTCTAAGTTCCGTTGATGACCAGGCCAACCTGGATGTCAGCGACACGGGCATTGGCATCAGCGCCGACTTTTTGCCCTACCTGTTCGAGTCCTTCCGGCAGGAGGATATTTCGATCACGCGTAAGCACGGCGGGCTGGGGCTGGGGCTGGCGATCGTGCGCCAGCTGGTTGACATTCACGGCGGCACCATTACCGCCCGCAGCCCCGGCGAAGGCCAGGGGGCGACCTTCAGCGTTCGCCTTCCTCGGCTGGCGGGCAAGCCGAACACCGACCCCGTCGCAGCCCTACCGCGACCGGCCCTAGACTTGAGCGGCATTCGGGTATTTTCGGTCGATGACTCAGCCGATACCCGCGAGTTCTTGACAGTGCTGCTAGGGCAGTACGGGGCCGACGTGATCACCGCAGGCTCGGCCACCGAGGCCCTCGCCACCCTCAAGACCCTCCAACCCGATGTGCTGATCAGCGACATCGGCATGCCCGAAATGGATGGCTACCGGCTAATTCGCCAGGTACGCGCCCTTCCCCCAGACCAGGGGGGCCAAATACCGGCGATCGCCCTTACCGCCTATGCTCGCGACGAAGACCAGCAGCAGTCCCTCGACAGCGGCTATCAGCGCCATCTCACCAAACCCCTCGATCTCGAAAAGCTGGTGCAGGCGGTGGTGGAGCTGACGCAGGCGTGACCTTAGGATGGGGTTGAAGGGTTAGCGGGTTAGCAAGTTAGCAGGTTGAAAGGTTCGAACCTGCCAACTTGCTAACCCTGCCTTTTATCGAGCGACGCTGAGCGCTTGCAGCACGGCCTGGGCTGCTGCCTCAGAAGATGCTGGATTTTGCCCGGTGATCAGGTGGCCGTCGTGCACCACGTGGGACTGCCAATCCTCGGCTTTAGTGTAGTTGCCGCCGTTCTGCTTCAGCACATCTTCGACCAGGAAAGGCACTACGGTGGTTAGGCCTACAGCCTCTTCCTCGGTATTGGTAAAGCCAGTGACGTTTTTATTCTGTACAAGGGGCGAACCGTCGGGCGCTTTGGCATAGCGCAGCACCCCAGGGGCGTGGCACACGGCAGCTACGGGCTTATTCGCCTTGTAGAAGGCTTCGATTAGGGCAATGGAATGGGTGTCGCTGGCGAGATCCCACAGGGGGCCATGGCCACCGGGGTAAAACACGGCGTCATAGTCGGCAGCAGAGACAGTAGACAGCACGGCAGTGTTGGCTAGGGCCTGCTGGGCGCTGGGGTCTTGCCTAAAGCGATCGGTGGCCTCGGTCTGGGCGTCGGGGGCGTCACTTTTTGGATCTAGCGGGGGCTGACCGCCCTGGGGCGAGGCCAGGGTAATGTCGGCTCCGGCATCTTTAAACACGTAGTAGGGGGCGGCAAATTCCTCTAGCCAGAAGCCGGTTTTATTGCCGGTGTCGCCCAGCTGGTCGTGGGAGGTCAAAATCATCAAAATTTTCATAGACTCAGTTCCTTTGCGTTAGTTGGGTGTGCGGTTTGAGCAAACTCGGGCCTAGCCGCTAGAGCCGCAGAGCAGCTCTGCCAGGGCCAGGCCCAGCTGCTCTACGTCGAGGGGTTTGCTCAGGTGGCGCTGAAACCCGGCGACGATCGCACGATCGCGGCTCTGGGCATCGACGTAGGCGGTCAGGGCGATCGCGGGGGTGAGGCCCCCAGCCGCCGCCGGTCGCTGGCGCAGAATCTGCATCAGCATGACGCCATCCATTTCGGGCATGCCGATGTCGCTAATCAACACATCGGGATGGTGCTGCTCGATCAGGTGGAGGCCCACCTCCGCCGATTCGGCGGTCAGCACCTCCATGCCGTAGTCTTCCAGCAGGGCAGACAGCAGATACAGCGAGTCGCGATCGTCATCGACCACCAGCGCTAGCCGCCCAGTCAGGTTAATGGTGCCAGGGGGAGCAAGCGCGGTGGCGGGCAGAGCCGTGGCCGCTTGCAGGGGCAGCCGCACGGTAAACGTGGCCCCCTGGCCAACGCCGGGGCTGGTCACCGAGACCTCGCCGCCGTGCTGCTCTGTCAGATAGCGCACGATCGCTAGCCCCAGCCCCAGCCCGCCAAAAGCGCGGGTGCTGCTGCTGTCGGCCTGGCGAAAGCGCTCAAACACGTGGGGCAAAAAGTCGGCGCTGATTCCCTGTCCTGTATCGGCCACCTCAAGGCTGGCATAGTTGCCATCCTGTCGCAGCTTGACCGTGACCGTACCGCCCTTAGGAGTGAATTTGATGGCATTAGAAAGCAGGTTCCACACGATCTGTTGAAGGCGGCTGGGGTCGCCCGCCACCGCCCCCAGGGCCGAGTCAAACTCAGTGTGCAGGGCAATGGCCTTAGCCTGAGCCGAGAGCTGCACGGTCTCTAGAGCGGCCTGCACCACGGTAGACAGCACGACGGACTGAATATTGAGCTGGAGCTTACCCCGCAAAATGCGCGATACATCGAGCAAGTCTTCTATCAGCTCGGCCTGCACCTTGGCGTTGCGCTCAATGATTTCGAGGGCGCGATCGCGGGTCGTCTCGTCGAGGGGGCGCGATCGCAGCAGCGAAATCCAGCCCAAAATGGGGTTCAGCGGCGTGCGCAGCTCGTGGGAGAGCATTGCTAAAAACTCGTCTTTGATGTGGTTGGCCGCCTCGGCCTCAGCACGGGCGACCCGCTCCTGGGCCAGGGCGCGATCGCGCTCCACCAGCGCCATCCTTTGGTCGTGAATATCCGTAGACGAGCCAAACCACCGCAGCACCTCCCCCCCCTCACCCCGCAGGGGAAACGCCCGCACCAGGTGCCAGCGATATTGGCCGTCTGCCCGCAGCGGCCTGGCCTCTAGGGACAGCGGCAGCCCTTTGTGCAGCGCCTCGGCCCAAGTGGCCTGGCAGCGATCGCGATCGTCGGGGTGCAGCACCGCCAGCCAGCCCCCGGCAAAACTCTGGGCCGCCGTCAGGCCCGTGTAGTCATACCAGCGCTGGTTGCAGTACTCTAGCTGGCCGTCGGCCATGGCCGTCCAAAACATCTGCGGCATGGAGTTGGCCAGGGTGCGAAAGTGCAGCTCGCTCTTGCGCAGGGCGGCTTCCACCTCTTTTTGCTCGGTCACGTCGGAGTTGATTTCTAAGACAGCGTCGGGTTCGCCCGCCGGGGTAGGCTGAAGCGTCCAGCGGCTGTTAGTAACAATCGCGCGACCCTCGCGGGTAGTTTGCCTCAGCTCCCCCGCCCAGTACCCCTCCTGTAAAATGGCCTCACGAATTGCTTCCATGGGCTCGGGCAAAACGGTTTGCAGCAGCTCTGTGGCCGATCGCCCAATCGCCTCCGCCGCCGACCAGCCGTAGCGCCGCGCCGCCCCCTGGTTCCAGTAGGTGATGGTGGCCGTATCGAGGTCTTGAATGATGATGCTGTCGTTGGCCAAATCGAGCATCTGCATCTGCTGGTAGAGCTGGCGCTGGCTATTTCTGCGATCGGTCACATCGCGAAAGTAGATCGCCAGCCCGTTGGCCAGGGGGTTGATGTGCATTTCAAACAGGCGATCGCGGTGCAACACCCCCGGAGTCTCTACCATCAGCGGCTGACGAGTCATCATGGCCCGCTTGAACGACTCCCCCATGGCGCTGCCGTCCAGACCTATCAGCACCTCCCAAATCGACTGCCCCAGCAGCTCGTCTAGTGGGCGATTAAACAGGTACTGGGCCTGGGGGTTGATGTACACAAACCGCCACTGCAAATCGACCGCATAAAAGCCTTCGGTAATGCTCTCTAAAATAGCCGTTACCCACTGATTGGTCTGGCTTAGAGAGGCTTCGCTTTCCCTCAGCTGAAGAGAGCTGTGCTCTAGGCGGTGGCGGGACGATCTCAGCGAACCGCACATCACGCTGAGCACGATTCCTTGAATCACAAACACGCTTGATCGCACCAGAGCTGGGATATCTAAGCTGAGGCTGTAGAACGGGGCCATAAAAAAATAATTGCTGACCAAAGCCGCTAAAGCCGTTGTCAGTACCCCACACCCCGCCCCGCCCCGCCATGCCGCTATGACCACGGCCCCAAAGAACAGCAAGAACGGAGTCATCGCGATGTCGGCTATGGGGTCGAGCAACCCCATAAGCAGGAGTGCCACTGTCACGCTAAGAACCGCTATGCCACAGGTTTTAGGACGCAAATAAAACAGATGAATGTTCATAGCAGCCTAGCGGTATGAAGCATTTAGAACGGTAGAGAAGCTGTTTCCAGCCTACAGCTCACGCACAAAAAAACTCGAAGTTAGCCAGCCTACCGTCTTTTGCTAGATCTAGCTTGAGATAGCGAACCTCCGTAGTCATAATATCCCTAGGCATAGATTAGGTATTTGCACCGATTTCACTTCCCCATCGCGGCTCAGGCTATATCCTGCGGTTTTGCTCAGTTTTGCCGCTGAAGACTGAGAGCCTTAAACCCGTCTATCTGGCCTAAATCTAAACCCTAGATTGCTGGCAAAAGTTTGGCGTCAGCCACAGATTTTTTCGTCAAATTGGGTTCAACCTAGAGAAAGATAACGCTGCCGATCTTGGTCGTTACAGTGGGGCCAGACTGTCAATTTCAAAAGGGATTTTTCACGTTTTTCCCCGATGGTCAACTTTATCACTGCCGCCATTTATTGGCCGGATAAATCTTTTTTTCGGTGCTCTTTATAACCCCCATGCTTGCTTTTGTATTCACCCCCATGGAGACTTACCATGACAATCACCCCCGATCAGATTCCTGCTCAGCACCAAGAACGCACCCCTGCCCTAGAGTCAGAAATGGTGCCTAGACCCCAGTATGATGACCCCAGCTACAAGGGCAGCGGCAAATTGCAGGATAAAGTTGCCCTCATCACAGGTGGCGACAGCGGTATTGGCCGCTCTGTCGCGGTCTACTACGCCAAAGAAGGGGCCGATGTCGCCATTGTCTACCTCGACGAGCACGACGACGCCAAAGAAACCCAGCAAGCCGTGGAAGATTACGGTCGCCGCTGTCTGCTAATTCCGGGCGATATTCGCAGTGAAGAGTTTTGCCGCGAGGCCGTACAGCAAACCATAAAAGCGTTTGGCCAGCTCGATATTTTGGTTAACAACGCGGCAGTGCAGTACCAAGAACCCACCCTCGATGAGATCGACGAGGCCCGGTTAGAAGAGGTTTTTGCCACCAACATTTTCTCCATGTTTTACTTTGCAAAGGCAGCAACCCCCCACATGAAACCGGGTAGCTCTATGATCAACACCACGTCGATCAATGCTTACAAGGGCAACCCCAGTTTACTGAGCTATTCCACCACCAAGGGGGCGATTTTGGCCTTCACCCGCTCCATTGCCGGGCCGATGCTAGAGAAAGGCATTCGCGTCAACGGCGTCGCCCCAGGCCCGATCTGGACGCCGTTTATTCCCGATGCGTTTTCGGGAGACGATGTCTCAAACTTTGGTAAACAGGTGCCCATGCAGCGGCCCGGACAACCCAAGGAAGTTGCGCCCAGCTTTGTCTTTTTAGCTTCTGAGGATGCGTCTTATATGGCGGGTCAGGTGCTGCACCCCAACGGCGGTGTGGTGGTAAACGCGTAAGGCTGGGCCAGCCACTCAGAGGGGGAAATCTCATCCAGGTTTTTAAGGCTGGCCAAATTTCCTCCTCGATTGCTCGTCATCTAGCGAGTTTAGAAGGGAAAAACCCCGCTTATCTGTCGCTAGATTTTTCTGAGTTATCCCACAGGACTGATTCTTCTCCAACTGTAGACATCTATGGTTGGAAATGCAGTGGAGGGCAGTTGCTCCATTCTGGCTGCTTCCCAAATACATTTCCTGTCCCCCATTAAAATTGAAAAGGATTATCATGCAAGGTCATTGCTTGGCAGCAATACCCGGCTCTTCTTCGACAAATTTGGATGACGATGCGCTTCAATCGAGTCCTATTTTAGTTGCTGAGCCACCGCTGCCCCCCACGCGAGTTTCAGTAATTGTGCCGGTTCGAAATGAAGAGGAAATGCTGCCAGAGACCCTGCTAGCGCTGGCAGATCAGGTCGATTTTAATGGCGATCGCTTAGATGCTAAAAGCTACGAAGTGATTGTGTTTGCCAACAACTGCACTGATGGCTCGGCGGCGATCGCCCGCCAGTTTGCCCAGCAGCATCCCCACTTTCAGCTGCATGTGGTAGAACAAACCCTACCCCAAGACGAAGCTCACATTGGCCGCGTGCGCCAGATGCTAATGAATGAGGCCTACCGGCGGCTCAACGGACTGGGGCAGCACCTCGGCATCATCGCTTCCACCGACGGCGACAGCCAGGTCGATCGCCACTGGATTGCTGCCATGCGGTACGAGATCGATCAGGGAGCCGATGCGGTGGGCGGGCGCACGGTGACCCACCGAGCCGAGCGGGCAGCCCTGGATGCGGCCACTAAGACCTCCTACCTGCGGTTTGTGGGCTATCGGTACCTGATTAAGCAGCTCGAAGACTATCTCGATCCTGACCCCTTTGATAAGGCCCCGCGCCACTACCAGTTTTTTGGCGCTAACTTTGCGGTCACCCATGAAATGTATGCCCTCGCCGGGGGCATGCCCCTAGTACCCACCTCTGAGGATGTGGCGTTTCACAAGGCGATCGTTAAAGTGGGGGCTAAGGTGCGCCACAGCCCGCTGATGCGGGTGACCACCTCGGCCCGCCACCAGGGCCGCGCCACCCTAGGCCTGGCCGATCGCCTCAGCCAGTTCCAGGCTATGGGGCAGCGGCGGCAGTCGTTTTTAGTCGAGTCGGCGGCAGAGATCAAGGCCAAACTGCTGGCGCGACGCGATCTGCGGCGCTACTGGGTGCAGGCCACCAGTGACCAATTTCGCGCCGCACTGGCCCCCCAGCGATTGGCCCAGTTGGCGACCCGGCTGGCCGTGCCCATGGCCGATCTACACCAGGCGATCGAGCAATCATTGACCTTTGGGGAGCTGGTTCAGCGGGTTGAGCAGTGCCAGCAGGCCATGGGCATTTGGCAGCAGCAGTGGACGGCGGTACCCATTGAGATGGCGATCGCCGATCTGCGCCTCTTCCTCAACCAGCAGCGCCAGCAGGCGTCGCCCCAGGGCGGCGATCGCTGGCCTAATACCGAGTTGAGAGACAATGCTGTGCCGAGCGCGAATGTTGCCCTAACGTTCTAAAAACTCATTCCATTGATACCTAAAGAGCAACAATCCTCAATGCGAGGATGTTGCTCGTCCAAGGCTTTCTCCCGCCCGCTACGGACGTTCGTAGAGATCCAGACGATAGTCTGCGGTGCGCTGACTGGACACAGACTTGAGCTGGGAAACCGCCGCAAAGTCTTGAAAGGCATTGTGCACATCGTCGCCCCGCAGCGGATAACTAGGGGCATCGTGCAGCCAGTGCACTAGCAGCAGATGACCACCGGGCTCCAGCGACTCGTAAATGCGCTGTTGGGCGCTGTGCAGATCGGCCTGGCACCAGTAGTAGCCCACCTCCGAGAGCAAGACTAAATCGAAGCTTTCCTTGGGGTATTCATGGGGCACATTCATCAGCTCAAAACGCACCTGGGGGAGGTGCTTGCAGCGCTGTATGGCCCGCTCTTGGGCCAGGGCAGAAATATCGACCGACAGCAGCGCGTCGCAGCGCTGGGCCAGCTGCTCGGTGAGCACGCCGATGGAGCCGCCGATCTCAAAAGCTGAACGGTAGCGGGGTTTGGGTAGCGCAGCGATGGTGGCGGCGTATTTAGCGGCTTCGTACTCGCTGGTTTCAAACCGCCAGGGGTCGGGGTCGGCCTGGTAAAGGGTGTCAAAAAAATCGGCAGCGAGGGATTGGTCTCGTCCAATATTGCTCATGGGGTTGGCTCTAAATAAATTTCCCAAGGGTTGAGAAAGTTGGCGATTAGCTCAGGCGACAGGCGAAACCCGGTGGGGTCATCGTCAATTAAATCGGTGGTTTGCGATCGGTAGCAGTGAATCGCCTGCCGCTTGAGCGCTATCTGGGGGCCAACATCGAGCCGCCATGCCCGGTAGCCCTCGGCCAGGGGCTGGCGCTGGTGCGGATCCCAATCCCAAATTGGGTATTCGATCACCTGGGGCAGCTGGGGAAGGCTGGCGATCGCCCCCTGCATCAGCTTCCAGCTCGCCCGATGGTCGCGGTGGGGGTCAAACTGATAGGGCAAAAAAATCGTCTGGGGAACCGTCTGCCGCAGGTAAGCCTCGCACTGCACCAGAGCTGACTGGGCTGCCGGTTCCTGGGTACGATCGCCCGCTAGAGATAGGTGCGGTACAGCGCCATCGGGCAGGCCCAAAAAGGTAACGTTCTCAGCCTCCACCTGAAACAGCGCTAAAGCGGCCAGGGTTTCAGCCTGGCGCACCTGCTTCAGCCGAGGGGCCGGATACTGCTGCGATCGCGGATGGGAGCGCGTGCCGTCGCTGATCACCAGCACATGCACCGGGCAGCCCCTAGCGCGAAGCTGGGCGATCGCGCCGCCACAGCCCAGGGTCTCGTCATCGGGATGGGGGGCCACCACCAGCACCGGGGGCTGGAGAGCGTCAAGAGATCGCATCGGCAGCCCCTCTGCCGCCGCAAAGGGCGAGGGGGCAGAAGCAAGCATGTCTAGGCTTGCCATAAGCGATCGGCGGGGATAGTTTGGGCCAGGGCGTAGGCTCCCACCCCCGCCAGGGCCACATCAAAGGCGGGTTGCCGCAGGTAGAGGGTCAAATCGCGAATCACCCGCTCCATGGGGTGGGGCGACAGTAGCCCTCGGGTGCCCACCGATCGCTGGCACAGCTGCATAGTGTCGATGCAAATTTGCTCAATGGCAGTACGCATCATATTGGCGTAGGCCACCAGCTGCCCCAAGTGGGGATGGCTCATCTGGGGCGTGCCGCCAAACTGCGGGTCGTAGGCGGCCAGGCGATCGGCGGCCCCGCGCAGCCAGAGATTGCCGCTCTCTAAGGCGATCGCCATTTGGCCCAGCCGCTCCTGCTGGTAGGGGTGCTCGGTGCGGCCCTCTCCCTGCAAGTATTGCCGCGTGAAATCGAACAGCGCCTCGGCCCCGCCCAGCTGCACGGCGGCAAAGCGCACCACCCCAGCGGTCAGCCAGGGCTGACGCAGGTAGTCGCCCGGTTCGCCAATCAGCGCCTCGGTTCCCAGTTCTACGCCGCTAAAGTCGATTTTGTAGCTGGCCGTGGCGCGCATACCCATGGGCTGCCACCAGTCGCGATCGCAGCGGGTTTGCACCTCATCCATCGGCACAATGCACATTTGCCACGATCCATCGGGCAGCTTGCCGTTGACAAAGGGGCGCTCCACGTAGCCACCCCCTGAACAAAACGTCTTTGCCCCCTGTAATCGGTAGCGGTTGGGGCCAATGGGCAACAGATTTAGACCCTCGGCATCTTCGGCGTTCCAAACCCCGAAAAGTTTTTGTTCTTCGCGGGCCTCGCGCCCGTAGCGCTCAATCTGCGCCGCCGTACCAAAGGTTTGAATCAGCTGGAGCGCGTTGACGTGGCCCTCATACACCCGCCCAATCGCCAGATTGCCCCGACCAATCTGCTTGAGCAGCCGCAGCAAATCGTGGGTCGTCGAGGCATCAATGCCGAGGCCACAGCCTCCCAGATCAGGGCGCAGCGGTGCGGTCAAAAACCCTGCCCTAGCCAGCTGCTCAAACTCCTCCACCGGAAAAGCCCCCGGCTGGTCGATCGCCGCCGCCTGGGTCGCAAAGCCATCGGCCAGTTGCCCAGCCGATCGCAGCAGATCAGCGATCGCCAATTTGGGCGCTAGGGGAATCGTTAAAAGTTCAGCAGTGATGGGAATACCTCCTGGCAAATCAGGCATTACACCCCCAACAGGATGCTTGACCTGACTCAGGTTTAAACATGGGGGATGCCCCTAAGAATGACAGACGCCTGACCGGTAACCCCTCTACCCTTAGGGATATTTAAAGGCGAAGTTTTCCGTAATGATCAAACGGCAAGACACCGCCGCACTTAGACCTTTTTCAAAGTCCAAGATAGGGTTTTGCGAGGAGCCTCTATCAGCGCTTTAGTCAACGCGTCATTTGAATCAAACTTAAGCTGCGATAGGTAAGAAGCATCGACCATCACCGTAAACTTGTCACAAGAAAATGGCCAGGGCGTAACGCTCAAATCGCCCGAGTCTAGCTCATGAATGCTGTAGCGTTTGCCATCGGGGCCTTTAGTAATCTCTAGCTGCCGACCGCCTACGGGAATGTGTCGCTGAGACAAAATCAGCGACAGGCGATCGCACCATTGCATAAAGGCATAGGCCTTTTCGGCATCCTCTTTGGTAACATCAAGTTCGGCCTGCCACTGGGCCTGGCGCTGGCGCTGCTCCTTCAAGAAACTAGCCATTTTAGGATCATCTTCCCCCTTGCCCTGGTTTAAAAAGCACAGGTGCATCGAAATTAGCATCGCCACCCAACGCCCTTGATAAACCGCTTCATCGGCGTGCTGGCTAAGTTTTTCGATGGGCGATTCTTTTTCCAGGGTAAAGTCTAGGGGCGCTCCGGCCTCGGTGAGCTGATCGCCCTCCCACTCTTTTTCGAGGTGGTCGTGGTGGGCGATCGCCGCGATCGTTTCGTAGAGGCGATAGGTTTTCTTGCTAAAGTCCCAATGGCCAGCGATTTGAGCTGCCAAAAGCGCGTGGGCGCGATGATAAATAATTTCCCAGCCATCAGTTTGAAGATTGACAATCATAGATGTAGCTTTCAAAAAAATTAAAGTGACAGTGTTTTTGGCCCCCTGGGTCACTGGCCGCAGATGGGTGCATCCCACTTTTGTAACCCTCACCCTAAATCCCTCTCCCAGGGCGGGAGAGGGACTTTGAATTCGGCCCCCCTCCTCCCATTTTGGGAGAAGGGATTGGGGGATGTAGCTTGCTTCCCGCAGGGTGGGCCAACTTGCATAACTGGGATGTACCCCCGCAAATTCTCTTGAACTGCTGGTTCTAAGAAACTCTAAGCGCTCCGGCCCTACCCAACCTTTCGCCTAATACCGCTACGCGGAGTTCAAAATGCAAAAATCAACGTGAAAAATCCTTAGGATACAGGTATTTCAAGCATTCTGAACAGAGGGTCATCTCTGCCACAGCGTACTAGTCTAGAGAAAATTCTATCGACAAATAAAAGTCCATACAATCAGCATCCAGACAGAGATCTCTAAAGCATGTCTCTATCTGGATGCTGGGTTGAGTAGCTGGGCTAGGGCCAGAGGCTAGCTGTTTGGCCGAACGGCATCGGCGGCACCGTTGACTAAGCCCCGAGCGTTGTCGGCAGCATTGTCAGCGGCTCGCTGGGTCGATTGACCAATGTTTTCGGCGGCCTGTTTTGCCGACTGACCCACCTCTTCGGCCCGCTGTCCCAGAGATTTGTCGCTGTTTTGCTGAATCCGCTGCTCTGCTTGGCGAATCATGCGATCGGCTTTGGCATCGGCGGCCCGAGTATCCATGTCGGTGTCTTTGTGGGGATACATGCCCTCACTCCTAGGCGGATTGGCAGTATCTGAATGGTTATCGACCGGCACCGCCGCCTGGGTTGAACCGCAGGCCGTTGTCGTTAGCACGACTAAGCCTGCCAGAAAAACAACCATCCACTGACGCCAGACGCTAGGGTTGAACATGCGTTTTAGGGCTTGCATAATTAAAGATCCATTGGGAATTCGCTCACAGTCTAAGAGGTTTAAACTGAGGCGATATCTACCGCTAGAGCTGATTAAATTTCGGTTCAGCAGATAGATTCTATACCCCTAGACTCAATCCAAAATCTACCCCGATTGCAGGCATTCAAGGAAGTTTTTTCCAACGCGACTTCTACCGCTCTACAACAAACTAAAACGGTAGGATCACTGATCGAAAACAACCTCTCCTAACGAGATCTAGGCCCTCACCCTAAATCCCTCTCCCAAGCTGGGAGAGGGACTTTGAAAAGTTTTCCGGCTCCCCTCTCCTTCCTGGGAAAGGGGCTGGGGTGTAGCTTGCTTGCCGTAGTATGGGCTGTGGGGCTTTGCGATCCGAGGATACCTAATCCCTCTGGGCACAAGTTACATTTAACCGAACGAGGCGTGGGCTACCGATACCTGGCTTGCATCCACCTCACGGGTGCCGTCTATATGGCTGGCAATATCTACCAGTCGATCTAAAACAGCGCTGTCTTCCACCGAACCAGCTAGACAAATGGCGCTGCCGTGCTGGGTCAGGGTAACAGTGTCAATCGAAGCTAGATCGGGCTGCTGATCCAGAGTCTCAGCCAGCCGATGCACCAGCCCAAAGGAGTCATATTCGCCCTCTAGGCCCATGCACTCGGGTGGCGGTGGCGGCGTGTGCATACCTGCTTTTTCCCGCAGTTCGTTGTCGTAGGTGTTGGTGAGGCCCGGCGTCATCGGGCTGTGGGATGATGCCCCGTGGGTCGGGCCATCGTCGCAGTGCTCAAGATCGATCTGGTTATGCCAAGTCATGGCTAAATATGGGTTTACTAAAGGATTTTTCTAGAAAAAAGTGAGCCTAGATATTCCCTGTCGAAGGGTTAAAAAAGATCGGTCAATGGCTCAAAATGCGATCGATCCCGGTTTGAACAACGGCTTAAATTACTATAGCCGTCGCCAGATCGGTTAGGACATTCTGCACAATCCCTTGGAGCGATGGCTATACGCCAGTGCGCTGCCCCAGTTTTTGCCCATGGTAGTGACTTATGTCCTAGGCGCAGTGGCCAACCTGTAATCACTAATCCGACGCATCCCCTGGCCCAACAATACCCACCTTGTGGCGAAAGGTCAGCTCACCGCCAAACCAGCCGCTCACCATAAGCATCACCGCCACGGTGCAGGATAGCAGCAGCCCCCCAGGGACAATCGCGTCAGCCGGATTGCCCAGACGCAGGCCAACGTTGACAATACTCATCCCCAAGGCACCGATATTCAATACCATATGAGCCCAACCCGCCCGGCGCTTCCGCACCCGAGGAATCTTAACGAAATCGATCATGCCCGTTACACCAGCGGCGACCCCGGCCAATACCCCCGCCCCCAGCAGCCAAAGCCCAGCCCTGGCCCAGAAAAAATCTTGGGTGAGCCAGTAGCCTAGGTCGGTGCCCGCCGCACCGCTTAAAAATGCGATGGGAAATGTGACCAACACCGGGTGAATGGGATGGCCAAAGATGGCGATCGCGCTAGTAGTGCCCGGCCCTCGATATTCCTCTGCCCGACTGTCAATCAAGGGCGGCAGATTGGGGTAAGGCACCGAATCAACTTGAGTTTGGCGATCTTGAACGTCCATAGCAGCAGTCTCCAAGAAATGTTCGTCAATTAATACCGGTATAGACAGCAATAGGTCAGAGCTTAAGCGGCAGAACCTGATGCCCTAGCTGCCAAGTCCAACGACCGATTCAAACCGAGCTTTTAGCCAGTTGCCCGCTTCTTTGAGGTTGTAGGCCAGGGGCTCTTGCACGCTCAAAAACACCCGAGCACAATTGCGCCCCGGCATCCCCGAGATCGACCCGCCGGGGTGGGTGCCCGCCCCCGTCAAAAACAGCCCCTCAATCGGGGTTTGGTAGTTTGCCAACTCGGGCAGCGGGCGAAAGAACACCATCTGGTCGAGGGTCATATCGATGTGGTAGTGGTTGCCCTTGCGCACCCCCAGCCGCTGGGTGAGTTCAGCCGGGCTTTCTACTCGCCGGGCCATGATCGACTGCTTGAGATTGGGTGCATAGTCGGCCAGCTTGTCGAGCACGCAATCGGCCACTTTATTTTTCCGCTCATCAGTCCAGCCGGTGCCGAGTAAGCCTGTGCCCTCGGCATCTTTGATTTGGTAGGGGGCAAAGAACTCGACCCAGAGGGTATGCTGACCCGCCGGAGCCATTGACGGGTCGAGCACCGTCGGCACCACCGCATACAGCGACGGGTCTTGGTCAGGAATCAACCCCTGTAACGGCATCGCGTGGGCGGTTTCCACTTGATCCATCGAGTCGGCAATTAAAATTGAGCCGATTAGGTAGTCGTCTTGGTGGTTGTAGGCCTCAAAGCGGGGCATTTCTGATAGGGCGCAGTCGATTTTGAGAATGCCCTCATTGTTGTTGACGATACGGCGATCGAGCCGCTCGCTTAAACCAGGGGCAAAGGATTGGGCATCAGATGCTGGCACCAAATCTTGAAACACTCGCTGGGCGTCAATGTTTGAAATCACCCCTTTTTTGGCGCGATATTCTTGCCCGCCAACGACCCGTACGCCTTCTACGCGCCCCTGGCTATTGACCAAAAGCTTTTCTACGGAGCGATCGCAGAGAATGGTGCCGCCGTTGTCGTTGACCATGCGCACCAGGGCATCTACTAGGGCACCGGTACCGCCTCGGGGGCGGGCCATGCCGGGGTTGTGGCGCAGCCCCATCATCATCGAGCCGACGGCCAGGGTTTTCTCCGAGGGTGGCCCCCCCAGTTCTGAGGCCAAACGGGCCAGGGGCGCTTTGACAACTTCGCTGTCAAACCACTCGTTGAGCGTGTTTTCGGGGCTATTTAACAGGGTGCGCACCAGATCGAGCGCTTGGTCAACACCCCCAATCAGCGACAGCAAATCTTGCAGGTTGTGCAGCCCATAGTTGCCCAAAATGTCGATGATAGATTTTGGCGGGGCGTTAAACACGGGGGTAATGGCCTGAATGAGGGTATCCCAAAAAGCCATATATTCTTTGTATTTGGCGGCATCTCGCTGGCTATAGCGGGCAATTTCTGCACAGGTTTTATCGACCGATCGGTGGGCTAGAAAGGTTTTGCCGTCGGCCTGGGGACAAAAGACAACCGGGTCGCAAAACAGGTACTCTAAACCGTACCGTTCTAGCTCTAGTTCATCGACCACAGGGCCAAGGTGAATAAATTCATGGTCGATCGCGCAAAGGTTGAAATGAAAACCAGGAGCTTCCTCTGGCAAGGCTTCTTCTGTGGTGGCAGCCCCGCCCGGAATCGACCGCTTTTCTAACAGCAGGACGCTATAGCCTGCCTTCAATAAATATCCAGCACAGACCAAGCCATTGTGACCCGCACCAATTATGACAACGTCGAAAGTCTGCATAGAATCATGGGTAGTTATGTGCCCTGATAATAGAGAAATTTCTCTCAAAGTCGGCCTACCCTCGGAAGTATATTTAGTGAAGAAATGTCTTAGTTAAAGGCCATATTCAAATAATTCGAAACCTTGCAAAAAGTAAAGTTTATCCGCTGGTTGAGACAGATGCTTTTTGGTTTTTGCCCAGGCGCTAAATCTGACTTAAATACTGGAGTCTATTTTGTCGAGAGGTTCACACATTAAAAAATCCTTCTACCCCAGCACAGGTAGAAGGATTTTTTCTAGAACTTAAGCGTCGGATTAGAGACGCCACAGTCGGCAGCCGTTGTGACGGTGAGTATAGACTCTCCTAGATCTGTGACGAGCGATCGGTGCTCAGTTCAGAACCCGAACCATCGCGCAGAAAAGCAGGAGTTTTCTTGTCGAAGTAGTTGTTGATGAAGGTGTTCACCGCAGACAGCACCAGGGGACCTACCAAAAAGCCGATAATGCCGGTCACGTAGAACCCTGGCACCACCAGAGAGGCCAGCCACAGGCAGAGGCCGTTTAAAACTAGCGAAAAGGCCCCAAAGCTGATGGCGTTGATGGGCATAGTCAGGGTTTGCAGTGCCGGGCGCAGGAAGGCATTGACCAAACCGACTGAAACAGCAGCGATCGCCGCCGCAGTCAGTGTATTAATAGTGACACCGGGCACAATCAGGTCAACCACCAGCAGGCTCAGAGCCGTAGCCAAGCCAGATAAAAGAACGCTCCACATAGTCATCTCCTTAAAAAATTACAGACCTTGGGGAAAATTGCGTCGGAGCTAAACCAGAGCGATTAACACGCCAAAAAAGCCCAGAACAGTTTCCTACGGTCTAAGTTTGTTTCACCTACATTCCACGGTAAAAACCAAGCTCAGTATCTGTGTCTACTATTGGATAGATAAGCTAAAAATATAAACTAATGTTTCAGCAAAGCTTAGAAGCATGGGCGAGCACTCAATATCCTTCTCTGAGCAAAAAACATCATATTCTACCAATCGGATTTGGCGAAGACGGCCAAAGTCGTGGGGCGAACAGCAAGCTATGTCTCTAGGCAGAGTCACCCTACTGCGCTTGAGAGATACGTAACCTCTGGGGATTGCCTACAGTACTGATCTACACCGGTAGGGTGCGATCGCATCGCGCCCTTACCCATTAACTTGAATTGGAGTGACTCTATGTTGATCCCATTAGAAACTGGAATGGTGGCTCTTGGTCTTGGAGCAGCTCTGCTCTTAGTCCGTTCACCTAAGGCTGGGCAGTCAGGGCTAGTGGCCCTGACCTGTCTGGCAATTTTGCTGGTTGGGTTTACTCAGCCTGCTTTGGCTGGCGCAGTCAACGGCGATGTGTTGACAAATGACCAACAAAAACTCAACGAAACCCTTCAGTCAAACCCTGCCGACAATCAGTATCAAGGCATTGAATATGCTGATGTCAAAGGTGCTCCCCTAGGCGATCAGGAGATTACCGACAGGGTCGAAAGCCAGGTTCCTGAAAACTTGAAAATTAGCGTGTCCAATGGCTCAGTGCGGCTGTCGGGCAAAGTCAGCGATCGCGAAGCCGCCCAGGCCATTGTTGAAGAGGTTAAATCCATCCCTGGAGTTCACGAAGTCGCCTACGATCTGGGCTTGAAGAACATATCGCGCAAGTAACGAGTTCAAAGATAGCCATCGCCAGATCGCTAGGGCGCTGTATGTAGCCTTTAGAATGGTAGTTCTACGGTAGTGCCATACTGATTCTAGGATTTCTGTACTCAGCACAATGGCTATCTTCATATCTTTAATCGGCGGTATACCGCCGATTTTTTTGTGCTTAATGTATTGAGCTGGCAAAAGACAACAGATAAATAGACGAGGCTTTTACGTAGGAAAGCGCAATAAAATACAAGACGATTTAGGTTGGGTTTAGCCCGTTAACAAGGCCTTGCCGAAGGCAATAACCCAACGCCTGCATGGGTTACGCGATCGCTAACCCATCCCAACCTTGAATTATCCCAACCACTTAACTGTCAGCAAATCAGGTTAAAATAGTATCTAATTCGCTATTATTTTATCTATCAAAACTCTTTGAGACTCAAGCAATGGCTAACGAGATTAAGCCTTTTGACATTAGCACTACCTTCGTTGTCATAGATGCTGAAGGGAGTGCTATACCTGTCCCAGTAGGCGATAACTTTTACGAAGAACTCGATCGCAGCTTCGGCAACTTCAAAGATAAACGTCTCGTCTCACACCACAGATTTAGCCAAGACTGGGACAGTTGGGAAATGCACCCTGCCGGAGAAGAATTTGTCTGCCTACTTTCAGGCCAAGTCGATTTCGTTCTGGAGCAGGACGGTGCTGAAACTATAGCGGCATTGACCACAGCCGGAGCCTATGTCATTGTTCCGCAAGGCGTATGGCATACTGCTAGGGTTCATCAGCCCAGCTCTGTACTCTTTATTACGCCTGGGGAAGGAACCCAGCATCGAGCTATTTAATCAGGCTAGATCATCGTTTAAAGTTTCAAATGAAAAGAGGTTCAGCATACTGAACCCCCTTTAAATACAGACTTTCGAAACCGGACTTGGCGTTAGGCGGCGCGATCGCAGTTAATCATCCACGGTGTACCAAACTGGTCAACGACCATACCAAACCGGGCCGCCCAAAAAGTCTCTTGGATGGGCATCTTAATAGTGCCATTCTCAGCCAGGGCTGCAAAAATATGCTCAGCCTTATCTGGATCTTCAATGGCAATTAAAACAGAGGTACCTTTAGGCTCCTCAAAGTAGTCCGGCATGCTGTCGGCCCCCATGAGTTCTTGATCGCCTAGAGTCAGCTGAGCGTGCATAATTTTGTCGCGCCAATCTTCAGGTGTTTGGTCGGCCATTGGCGATTCTCCATAGGTCATCTTGTCACCAACTTCACCGCCTAAGACCTGCGCATAGTAATCAAACGCGGCCTCGCAATTGCCATTGAAGTTGAGGTAAGAATACAGTTTCATAACGCCCTCCTAGGGCTAAAGAATAAGTGAACAATCAAAGCTGGGTTTCAGGGTCAGGGGAGCGAAAATCCAGCCAGTACAAAAAACGATGGGCGTAACAAACCGCTGGGGCAAATGTGGTGGGTCACGCGAGTTGATGGCCCACCCAGCAAACCCCTACTCAGGGACAGCGCCGGGTTCCATATACATCAGCTCCCAAATATGGCCGTCTAAATCTTGAAAGCCGTGGGCATACATAAACCCATAGTCTTGGGGTTCGTTATAGGTTGAGCCACCGCCACTGACGGCCTTGCCCACTAAACTATCGACCTCTTCACGGCTATCGCAGGATAGGCAAACTAGCACCTCGGTACTCTTGGTGGCATCGCAGATGGGGTTTGGGGTAAAGGTTTTGAACTTATCGTTGGTCAAAAGCATGACGTAGATGTCATCGCTGACAATCATGCAGGTGGCAGTTTCATCGGTAAACTGCGGATTGAAGGCAAAGCCGAGCTGAGTAAAGAATTCGATCGCCTGGTCGAGGTTTTGGGTAGGCAGATTGACAAAAATTTTGCGTCCCATGGTGGGGCTCCTTGTGCGATGTGTAGGGGCTTGAACCTGGCTGTTCAGGGTGTCATCACCTGGGGCGACGCCCTGAACAGTTATTAGAGCATTGGCTTAACAGCTCGGATTAAATGGTATCGAGCAGTGCTCGTGCATAATCTGCCATTCACCTTGCCGCTTCTGATAGCCAGCGGTGATGCGCAACCACATCTGCGCTGCTGGATGATCGGCAGCAACGCCGGTATAATGCAGCATCCAGTGGGCTAGGGCCAGGTCGCCGCTAATAGTGATGCTGAGATCCTGCATCTCGGTGCCCGAGGAGTCGGGCATATAGGGCAAACTGCTTTCCCACATTTGGCGAATGGCAGCGACACCCTTGAGCTGGAGCGGCGGCTTAACGTCAAATAGAACGGCATCTGAGCCATAGTGAGCCATAATCTGGTCGAGGTTTTTGGCACAGATACCGTTGGCCTGATCGGTAATCAGCTGTCGAATTTGGGCTTCGTCGCGGGTAATTGTGTGCGTGCTAGTCATAGGAATATCTCCAGGGATCTAGTGGGGGCCAGGGAGTTGTTTGCAACCAGAATCTCCCTGCTTTGTTAAGTAATCGAATGGAGGTGAGTGAGATCGACAGGTAGAGCTACCTTCTTAAAAAAACCTGCAAAGATCAGCCGCTATCGGCGAGATGGCAGGCCAGTCAACTCTATTAAGGGGCGAATTTCGACGGTGCCCTTGTGTGCCGAGGGAATGCGACCGGCGATCGCGATCGCATCGTCCAAATCCTCCGCCTCAATCAGAAAATAACCGCCCAGCTGTTCTCGGGTTTCGGCAAAGGGGCCATCGGTCACCAAACGCTTGCCGTCGCGCACCCGCACGCTGGTGGCGGTGGCCACCGATTGCAGGGGCGATGCCCCCAGATACTGACCCTTAGCGTGTAGATCCTGGGTGAGTTTGACCGAATCTTGGTAGCAGCGCTCCTGCTCGCCCTCGCTCCAGACGTTTTCATCGCTGTAAATCAGCAGCATGTATTTCATGGTTTAGCTCCCAAGGTTGACGGCTTTTATCGCCATCACCAGTATGGTTAGAACATTCTGAAGTTGCTGGAGCGAGGGCTAGTTCGCCACCCGAGTTTTCGCTATAGACAGTAGCCGATGTCTAAGGCAAACTGGCCACCGCTATACATCGGCTACTGTCGCCAGTAGTGGGCCGTCATAAATTGATGCCATTGGCCCTCACCGGTGAGAATCTGTGATGTCATAATTCGGTGGTCGTCGCTGACAAACTGAATGATGTCTTTGTACGGAGCCATCAAGCCTTGACTAAAATCAGGCCCTTCAGTTTCTAGGGTTAGCGTCTGCTTAGCCTCATCTAGAGAGCCGCTATAGACCCACATATGGGTCATCATCGAACCGACGAAGGTGCCGGTGTAGCGTTGGGCTTCGGGATTGTAGCCCAGGGTCATGAGGGTGGTGCCGGTGTCGCCATCGGGCATTTCGCCCTCGCCTTCGGCCAAAATCCAAAGCCCGCCCAGGGTACGAACGACCTCCTTGCCGCGAGTTTTTGACGGGGGTTGATCTGGCCCCGCGCTGCATTCACATTCGCTGACCCAGTTGCCAACGAGTTTATCGAGCCATTGGTGTTCTGTCTGAGGTTTGATATCCATAGTTTTTCTCCAAATGTCTTGCGAACAGAGTTAAAACAGGTGATCGAGGAAGCAGCTATCCGCCCATCGACGGCCCTGACAGCAGCAGCTACGGATAGCTGAAAGCTCTGATGTACCGCAGGATGCGCACGGCCACCCAGCGTCAAGTCAGCGACAGTCATCCATAGGTCGGTCGCTGCGGCCAGCCAGCGGGGGAATCCTCAAAGGCTTGCTGCCGACCGTAGGGGGTGATATCGAGCAGGCTGTAGGCATTGGTCAGGTTTTCACAGCCTCGGGCATAGGTCGAGTAAGTGTGAAAGACCTCGTCATCGATGCGAAAGAACACGCTCATACCGTGGCTTTCGCCTTTCATGAAGTGCTGTTCCTGGTTGCTAGCCAATTCCTCCTGGTTGCGGTAGTTGTACTGCACTGGTGCCACCGCTGCATCTAACGTGACGTGAAAATCGTAGTTAAAGTCGCTGCCAAAGGAAGACACCCAGGGCAAAGTCCACTGGTGACGCGCCTTGTATTCACTGAGCTTGGCCAACGGAGCGCGGGATACGAGGGCCAGCGTGGTATCGCGATCGTAGAGCAGACTGATATCGCCGATGGCGTTGACCAGGCCGGTGCAGCCGGTGCAGCCATTCTCCCACGCCGGGTCAAACATAAAGTGGTAGACCAGCAGTTGGCGACGGCCCTCAAATAAATCGAGCAGAGTTGTTTCCCCATTGGAGCCGTCGAACCGGTAGGTTTTGTCTAGTTTGACCATGGGTAGGCGGCGACGCTGGGCATTGACGCGATCGCGCTGCCGGGTCAGGGCTTTTTCGTCCGCCAAAAGCGCTTTTCGCTCCGCTAACCAGGTGTCAGCCGACACCACGAGCGGATGGGCAAGGGTAGTGGTAGTCATGGTGGTTTCTCCGTAAATTTCTAACGTTGGTAGGTTCAGTAGATCGAAAAGCCTCTGCTGCCCCTCACCCCCAGCCCCTCTCCCAGGGAGGAGAGGGGAGCCGGAAAACCTTTCAAAGTCCCTCTCCCAGAGAGGAGACCAGAAACAGGTATCTATTGCAAGTTGCTCACGAGGGCTGTGCGTTCGTTCACCAAGGCGTTAACCGCCTCATCCGCCGGGCGAATCTCGAAGGGGCCGTTGCGCACCCCAGGATGGCGCGACATCAACTGAATGGCGTGGTTGAGATCGCGGGCCTCCAGCAGCAAGATGCCGCCGATCTGCTCCTTGGTTTCGGCAAAGGGGCCGTCGGTAACCACGACTTTGCCGTTCTGGTAGCGCAGCGTTGCCGCATTGCGAATGCTTTGCAGCGCTTCACCCCCAATAAAGTGGCCGCCCCGCCGCAGTTCGTCATCGTAGGCAAAACATTCGGCCATTAGATTCGCCTGTTCGGCTTCAGAAAGCCCATCCCACTGCGTTTCGTCGAAATAGCCTAGACAGATAAATTTCATCATTGCCTCCAAAATTGGGTCTGACACCAAATCCTGTTTGCATTTCCCCGCTTTGTAAGGACGCATGGCGTGCGCCCTAGGGGTATTTGGTTTGCAGCAAGGTGATTGCTTTTGGATTTGGTCTGAACTGGTCACCTTTGTGAATTAGTCGTTCGGTCGGGTGACAGATCGACAGCGGAGCAAAAGTTTTTCTAAATTTTTTGAGCGTCTCAGATACAGGGATAGATCAACCCTTCGAGGGCTTGTCTGAGGGCACCCTTTGTCCCCAGCTCAGCCCTCATGCAGTAAGACCCTATCTCAGACCAGTTCGCGCAGGCGGCTTTCGAGAAACCGGCGCTCGGGTTCTTGCTTGACTAGCTCTAGCGCCCGCTGATAAGACGCTTTGGCACCAGCGGTTTTGCCTAGCTGGCGGCACAGGTCGGCCCGCGCCGCGTGGGCCAGGTGGTAGTGGGCTAGATCGCCCTCGGCCAAAATGTCATCCAGCAGTTGCAGGCCCGCCAGGGGGCCGTCGCGCATGGCCACGGCCACCGCTCGATTGAGCTGCACAATGGGAGATGGCTCAATCTGGGCCAGCAGGCTGTAAAGCCCGACAATTTGCGCCCAGTCCGTTGCGGCGGGGTCGGGGGCTTCGGCATGGACGGCGGCGATCGCCGCCTGAATCCCGTACGGCCCCACCTGGGCTGACGACAGGGCCTGCTGCACCAGCGATCGCCCCTCGGCAATCTGCTCCTGATTCCACAGCGCCCGATCTTGGTCGGCCAAGAGAATTAGATCGCCCGTGGCCGAGGTGCGAGCCTGACGGCGCGACTCTTGCAGCAGCATCAACGCCAGCAGCCCCATCACCTCGGGGTTGGGCAGCAGCTCTAGCACCAGTCGCCCCAGGCGAATCGCCTCGCCCGAGAGGTCGGCCCGCGTCAGCGATGGCCCCGAAGACGCCGCATACCCCTCGTTAAACACCAGATAGATCACCTGGAGCACGGCCTCTAAGCGATCGGGCAGATCTTCCAGTGACGGCACCCGATAGGGAATGCCCGCCGCGCGAATTTTGGCCTTAGCCCGCACAATGCGCTGGGCCAGGGCGGGCGGGGCCACCAAAAAGGCGCTGGCAATCTCCTCGGTTTTGAGGCCGCAGACCTCGCGCAGGGTCAGCGCCACCTGGGCATCTTGGGGCAGCGCCGGGTGGCAGCAGGTGAAGATCAGCCGCAGGCGATCGTCCTCGACCTCCTCATCGCTGGGTAGGTCGGGCTGGGCCTCGAGCCGCTGGGCCAGATCAGCCAGCGAGGCATCAAAGCGGGTGCGGCGGCGCAGGTTGTCGATCGCCCTAAACCGACCCACCGAAACTAGCCAGGGCCTGGGTTTAGCCGGCATACCCTGGTGGGGCCACTGCTCCATCGCCACGGCAAAGGCTTCGTGCAGCGCCTCCTCGGCCAGATCAAAGTCGCCCAACAGACGAATGAGGGTAGCAAAAACCCGGCGCGACTCAGCCCGGTAGATGGCCTCTACCTGTTTCTGCATCGGGGAGGGGTCGGTCATGGCTAACGCTCCTGCCAGCAAAGTCCATCCTTAGAGCCATTCTAATATGGTTCAAATGAACTATCCCTTTGTAAACTATTTATAGCATTAGGGGACACTGAGCTAAGGCGACTTCTGGGAAACAGTTTCCCCAATGGTGAACAATGCCGACCCTACAGCGGCTACAGTCACTGCATAACAACGGGATTGTCTTGCCTAAAAATTCCCTAAGTTCTGTGGGGCAGCGTCAGTGGTTTGGCCTCGACCAATATTTATCAATCGTTAAGCTTTCCGTTGGCTAAGCCTCCCAGAACCGGAATCGCGCCCGTTCCCGCCGTCCGCTGACAAAAACGGCAGCGGCTATGGATCGGTGCAGTTGAGATCAACATCAAAGTGGAAGGGGTCGAGGGCATCGCTAGCGCCCTGGGCCGCACTGCGACGGCTGCTTTCTAGGCCATTGTGCAAGGATTGGATCTCAGAGTTGAATCGCCCTCGACACAGGGTCAGGTCAAAGGGGGTGGATACGGTGCCGTTGTAGGTTTCAAAGGCGCTGACGTGCTGCTGCTCATGGGGCGCAAGCACGGTGTAGATCGCAGTTTGCACCCGCTGCTGTTGGCAGGCGGTGAGATGGGCAAAGTCGGCGATCGCAGGCAGGGTAACGGTAGTGGTAACCCTAAAAGTAGACACCAGCGTGCCCGTCGCATGCACGCATTGCCTGGCCCGGCAGCCTTCGCAGCCCTCGGCAGGGGCCGTGACCACGTCCTGGGTGGCAAAGCTATTGCTGAACCTGGCCCCCGTTCGCCCCTGAAGCCGCAGGCTGTTGCCGTAGACAACGGTGGTGTGGGGCTCACCTTCGCCCTCTAGGTTGGGTAGGGGCTCAGCGGTGGGGCGATCGGTCGCAGCCAGGGTTGCATCAGCCTCGGCTTCCTCTTGGGCAGTTGGCTCAGCGGTAGGGACTAACGCCCGCTGTAAAAATAGAGGTATACCGGCACTGTTCCCCACCTCTTGAAGTGCTGCCGGACGACGCGATCGCCGCCCCCGCAACAGTCGCCTGCGGTTAGGTCGCGCTTTGACGGCAAATTTGGTGACCATAGGCGTCTCTTCAGCTAGCAGGTCTAGTCATCTGAGTCTGTTTCTTGGGGTGGAGGAATGACTGGGCGAACCGGCGTAGTGGCCCCGGCGGGTACCGGTGTCCCCGCTGGCACAACCGTCAAATCGATATCAAATCCCGTCAGCACCTCAAAGTCTGGCGGTATTCCATACTCCTGTAGAGCCGCTGGTGTGAGCTCATTGCTGGCAGCCGTTCTGTAGCCACCGCTGACCCTCGCCGTAGCAATCTGCCCGCCCCCCTGCACAATCGAGTTGTTGGCATATTGTACCGAGTGAGTATTGAGAATACCCTCGTTTAAGGCCACACCGGCCCGTTCTGCCGCCGCCAGTTGGGCGACCGTTTTGACATTGATGATGGTGCTCAAATGCACCGTTCTTGGGGTGCTAAAGGGTAAGCCGCTGCCGCTAGGGACTCCCGCTCGCTCTTGCAAGAGCTTCATCTGGCGCATGGTCATATAGGTTTCTAGCGGCGTTCCTCGGTTGGGCACCATGGCGGGTTCACTCCGTACCCAGCGCAGGGGCCTCGGTATGCTGTCCAGAAACGCGTAGTGGTAAATAAATTCGCCAGTTGATGTGTTAAGCCCCCTTGACATCGAGCCGCTGGTGCCGTCAGGTGCTGTCACTGTTGTGTTCACAACGATTTCTGTGCCGGGGGGCACAACGGTTCCAGGGGAAGGAGATATGCGATCAACGAAGGTATAACCATTCGGGTGAACAGCTGGATCTATGCCCTCGTAGAGGCCCGGCACTCGTTCAGTTTGTTTACCACCAGGTGCGGTAGGTTCCGCCGGGGTGGGTTCGGCGGGACGGGGAGTTGTGGGTTCCGCCGGAGTGGGTTCGCCAGGGCGGGGAGTCGTGGGTTCTGCTGGAGTGGGTTCGGCAGAACGAGGAGTCGTGGGTTCTGCTGGGGTGGTTTCGGTGGGACGAGGGGCGGTGGCTTCTGCCGGAGTGGGTTCAGTGGGACGGGGGGCGGTGGGAGTTGTTTCACCGGGGCGGGGGGCGACTTCGGGGGGTGGAGCGAGGTCTTGGGGTGGGGCCGGTTTAAACGGGGATGGAATACCTCTGGCCCCCAAAAAGCCGTTGACACCATTCATAGCGCGCTGCCCGAGGGCGGTGCGACCGCCAACCTCACCCAATTTGGCCAAACCGATGATGGCGACCATGCCAGCCATTTGGGTGGCGTCTTCACTCATCTGTTCAGATTGGCCCTGTAGCTCGGTGGCCGTTGAGGCGGCAGCGGCATCGATCAGGTCTTTTAGCCCAGCAATGAACTGGAACAGAAGGGCAAATTTTGCCCAGGTGAGCGTCCAGCCACCAACGGTAGTGACCACTCCCCAGAAGAAGCTGATGAAAGGAGCCAGGGCCGCTGCCGCTGCGCCAAAGGAGAAGAGGCTGCCGATGATGGCGATCGCCGTCAAAATTACCGCAATGGCCGTGGCTGCCAGGGTAATGCTGCCCAGAATATAGGTGATGCCGGTAACGATTTCAGCCGTTGACTTGATGGCATTTTCCCAGGTGCGGTCTTCGCCCGTGATCAGATTGGTGGCATTCGCGACCCCCGACAGGGTCATGTTCAGCCCCGAGACGATTCCCTGTAGGCCAATGCGGGGGTCAACAAAGCCTTGCAGCAGGTGGCCAAAGAAGCGGGGCCACTCAGCCGTGGCCGCAGAATTCAACAGATTATCCAAAGCCAGCGATGAGCCAATCATGGCTTTGTCCCACATGCTGGCGCGCTCTAGATTGGCCCCATAGCGATCGCTAATTTCTTGGATTTGAGCGGCCCGGCGGCGTTCGTGCTCGGCGTACTGCTGCTGACGGCGCTCCTCATCAATGGGTTCATAGCCCGTGAGAACCGAGCCTAACCCCGTCGCAGAGACATGCCGCTGCGCCCACTCATCAATGCCCAGATTGATCCGCTCAGGGGTACGTTGAATCAAGGTAGGCGTGCCCCCTTCTGCTTCAGGGGGCGCGGTTGAAGCGGGTACCGCCGCCATGCCGGTCTCATAGTCAGCCTGGGCCTGATGAATTTGGGCCTCTAAATCCACAGAAGCCTGAATCAGGCTCTGGCCGTTTTGATCGAGGGTATCTGCCTGACTGATTAGGCTGTTGGGCTGCTGGGCCAGGCCGTCAAAGTGGGCTCGGGTAGCAGCATTTTGGGCTGCTAGTTCGGCCAGTCGCCCGTCGGTCTCGGCCAGGGTCGTATCGACGCTGGTGAGTTTTTCCTGGGTTTGCTCATTGGTGGCTTTGGCGGCTTCTGCCTCCTGGCTTAACGATGTGGCCTTGGCCTGGGTTTGGCCAAAGGTAGCATCGGTGGCCTGGGTATCTTGATTGACCCGATCTACATCCTGACCCTGCTCCCTGGTCTTGGTGACGGCCTCGTCGTCGTCGGGGGTGTTGGCCGCTGTCTCCGCCGACACCCCGCTGACTTCTGAGGTCATCGGTTCAGAGTCGGCCTTGCCTTCGTCGGCCCTAGCTTGGTATTCGGGAACCTGGGTGGCAACGGTTTCGGCTTTTTGCTCAGAAACCGTCAGAGCCTCATTGGCCTGGCCCAGCACCTCGCGACGATACTCTAAATCGCCCTGCACCCGCTCCAGGTTGGTATCCACCTCATTCATGCTGCCCTTGGCCAGCATGATGTTGCCGCGAATGGTCAGGGCGTTACCTTTCTGCTCGGCAGCTCCCTGACGTAGGGCTTGGCCCTGGTCTCGCAGCACCTGGGCCTGATCGATCAGGCCCACCATTTGGGCATCGGCGGCGGTGTTGGCGGGCAGGGGCTGACCCGCTGCATCCACTGGGGCCGCGGGTTGCAGGAGGGTCATGGCCGGTGGCGAGGTGTTGACGGTTTGAGATCCCGCTTGGGTAAATATCTGGTCAGCTAACCCGGCGGCCTGGGTGGCGCTTGCTTGCGCTTCTCCTTCGCCATCGCCTCCCCCATCGCCTGCGGCTGCTCCAGCGGCAGCGTTTTCTACATTGGTAATAGGCTCGGCAGGGGCTTCGACTTCGCTTTGGGCCTCGTTACCAGCCTGCTCGATTTGTGGGGCTTCTTCTGCCGGCCGATTGACGACTAGAGCGGCGTCAGGGGAAAGGATGCCTTTTTGCTGGCTGATCTCGCTGCGATCGATGTCGTTAATATCGGTGGGAGCATTTTCTTCATCAACCTCAGGTGGGTTTTCTTCAGCCGCTTGCTGTGCGTCTTGAATGCGCTGCTCCATGCGGCGACGGGGTTCGGCTATGTCTTCGGGGTGTTGGTTATCTGAGAGCTTGCGCTGAATCCGCTGCACCCTGCCACCGTCAGCGCTCTGCTGCACAACGTGGGTGGCTTCGTGGGCCATGAGATGAAGATCGTCGGGGTTCTGGTGTTCGCCCAGCCAGATGTGGCGATCGTGGGTGAAGGCTTTGGCTTGCAGGGAGGATGCGATCGCCCGATCTGCCGGTTGGGCATGAACCCTGACGTGGCCTAGGTCAGAACCCAGGGCGGGTTCTATTTGCTGACGCACCTGGGGAGAGAGAGGTCGACCGGCATCCGCCGTAGCTAGCCCAGACGGTGGCGGAGCTGAGGGTGAGGCCGTGGGTTGGCGCTGCACCCGCTGCTTTGAGTTGGGTGCTAGGGCAGGATGGGCAACGGCCTGGGCAACCCGGTCTGCTTCTTGCTCATAGACATCGCCAGGTTCATTGACGATCAGTTTGGGTTGAATAGTTTCGAGCGCATCGGCATCTCGGGACGCGACTGGCTCCAGAGGGTCTTCTTCTGAGGGGTCTTGATCACCTTCGGTGGCACAATCCGTGCATTCCCGCTGAATAGACGATGGGGAACTGGGAGAGAGGAGCTTTGTCTGCACAACTGCCGCTTCACCTAACGGCTCCTTTTCCAGAGACTTCACCTCGGTCTCATCGACGTCCTCGGCTTCCTCTGACTGCCGCTGATCCGTTATCGATCGCTGCAAAAACAGGGGCATACCGCTGGGGGTGCCGCCATCTAGCTGCCCACCCGCCGTCTCTACCCCGGCCTTGGTGGCGCGGTGGGCAGATTTGGGAGCAGCTTCGGTTTTGACGGCAGGGGCAGATTCCATCGGCGGGGCCTCTTGGAGACAGACGGATCAGCGGTGGGTTTGCAGGGCGACGGGCATTTGGCGGCCCAGTTTGCGATATTCAGCGCCCAGTCCTTGCAGGACATCGGTGAAGGCGATCGCCCGATCGGCCTCCTGGGCCAGCACCGCCGCCGTCAGCACCGCATTGCGGATATGCCCGCCGCAGAGGTCGGCGGTGGCGGCCAGCTGGTTCATGTCCTGGGGCGTGAGCTGGTGCTGGTCGCCCAGGTGGGCCTGCCAGAGGGCTCGCCGCTCCTGGGGCCGGGGCAGGGGAAACTCGATCACCATGTCGAGCCGGCGAGAGAAGGCGGTATCGAAGCGCTGGCGGCTGTTGCTGGTGAGAATGGTGATGCCGTCAAAGGTTTCGATGCGCTGGAGCAGATAGTTGGTCTGGGCATTGGCAAAGCGATCGTTGGCCTGCTGCACATCGGTGCGCTTGCCAAACAGCGAGTCGGCTTCGTCAAACAGCAGCACCACCTCGGCCCGCTCGGCCCGGGCCAGCAGTTGGGCCAGGTTCTTTTCGGTTTCGCCAATGTATTTGCTGACCACCGAGGCCAGGTCTACCCGGTAGAGAGGCATGCTCAGCTGGGTGGCCAGCCACCCGGCGGCCAGGGTCTTGCCGGTGCCCGAGGGGCCGACAAACAGAGTGCGCACGCCGGGGTAGTAGCGGGCTGTGGCAGACACGCCCAGCCCTTCAATTAGGGTGTCGCGCACCCGGCAGCGCTGGAGCAGCCAGTGCAGATCTTGCTTGAGGGGGGCAGGAATCACCAGGGCGTCGTCGCCGATCGGCTGGGTGAGGGGCTGAGCCAGGGCGTCGAGGCCCACGCCTTCGCTGCTCCAGGCGGCGGCGCGAATATCTTCTACGGTGGGCTGGTCGTGGCCCTGAAACTGGCTGTGGTGGCGGGCTAGCCGCCCGAGCTGGGCGATGCGGCCGCTGCCGTGGCGGTGATGGCGGGCCAGCTCGGCCGCCAGGTCTGGGTTGGCGATCGCCTGCTGCCAGAGGGTTTGGCGCTCGTCCTGGTGAGGCACCGGCAGCGTCCAGCTGAGCACGTCGCGACCGATCGCATCGAGGTAGCCATCCGGGCCGGTCAGGGCCAGCAGCGGGCCATCGCTAAAGGGAATGGGGGGCAGCGTGCGGTGCTCGCCGGGGGCCAGGTCTACGGAAAACACGGGCAGCAGGCGGCGCAGCCTCAGCCAGGGGCCGAGCCCTGGCAGATCTTCGGTGTCGATGAACAGTGGGCGGCGGTGCATGGCCTGGGCGATCGCCGCCGCCACCGTCTCCCCCTCGGCCTGGGAGCCGGTGCGAATCACCAGCAGGCGCTGGCCGCTCGGCAAGCTTTCCCCATAGCGGGCGATGGTGGCCTGAATCGACGGGGGCAAAGGCACCGGGGGCGTATCCCCCAGGCCGAGGCGAGTCCCCGCCAGGGTGCCATCCTGGCCGTCTAGGCCAAGGCAGAGGTGCAGGGGCACACTCAGGGTTTGCTCGGGCAGGGGGGCACGGTCGTTGAGGCGGATGAGCAGACCGCTCTGCAGGGCGGCCCCGTTGACCAGCACCGCGAGGGGCGATGGGCCGCTGACGGTGGCGGCGAAGGCGGCGGCGACCAGGCTGAGGGTGGGCCGCGAGCCGCCGATGGGGGCCTGCACCCGCGCCAGGGTGCGGCCGACTAAAACATCGTCTTCGACGGCAGCGGCCAGGGCAATGGCGAGCAGCTCTATCCCGGTGAGGGAGAGGTCTTTGACCAGGCGCAGCAGGGGCACATCCTGGGGAATCGGCTGGCGCAGGTAGTCGGGCAGAGAGTCAAGCCAGCCCGTCCCAGTGCTGGCCACGGCGGGCAGGTGCGATCGCAGCCACTGGAGTTCGGGCGGATCGCTGGCGGCATCGATAGGCGGTTCTAGCTGGGCGGCGATCGCGGCCAGGGCGTAGGTGCGCAGCCGCACCGAGGGCTGGGTAAATCGGCTCTCCATGGCTCACTCCCGGTAGGTGTAGTGGAATTGCACCACCCGCCCCAGCCAGGGCAGCCAGCCGGGGTTCAAGTCGAGCCCGGCCCGGCGAATGCGCATATCGCCCTGGGCCGGGTCGAATTCAAGATCCAGGTGGGTGCGGGTGGCGCTGACCAGGGCCGAGCGGCAGACCAAGTCGTGCAGGCCGATGTGGGCATAGCGGCGGCACCAGCGGCGCAGGGCGGTCAGCCAGCTCGCAATCAGCCAGTCAAAATCTTCGGCAGGGGTGGAGGGGGCGGACGCGGCATCAATCTCGGCCAGGGCTTGCCAGGGCTGTAGTGCGGGCGGCGGTGACCCCGTCCAGAGCGCCAGGGGCAAACGTCCAGAATGGTCGAACAGTAGGGGTTGACCGGAGTCGGTCGAACACTGCCTCAGGGGCCGCGCTGAGGTGAGATCGGGATACCACTGGGGCGGGGCCACAAAGGGACAGTGGGCCGGGGGGGGAATCAGATCAGGGGCGATCGCCAGCAGCACTGGGTCATCGTCCTGGGCACCGAGGCGCTGGGCCAGGCGGTAGAGCAGATGGTGGGGCAGGCTGGCATCGGCCAGGTGGGGATGGGTGTCGAGGAAGGTGGGCAGACCGAGGTAGTGAAGGGCGGGGAGGCAGAGGTAGAGGCCGCCGAAGGGGGAGGGGCGGGAGGTGAGGGGGAGTGGGGGAGTGGGTGGGTGGGTGGGTGGGTGAGCAGGGTTGGGTTGGGGGGTGGGGGGTGAGGGGAAGGCGGGGGGGTGGGCAGGGCTGGCGGTTGGCGCGCTTTCATGGGAGGACGGGGATTGGGGGGAGGGGGATTGATCCTCGATCGGGGGTGGGGTGGGGTTGAGGGACTGGGGAGGTTGGGTGAGCTGGTGGATTAGGTGGTGCGATCGCGCCGCTAGCCGCTGGTCTGCGGCCTGGATGGGGTGGGCCACCACCAGTGCGGAGGCTGCCAGCCAGAGCGTGCGCGGGTCGTCGGTACCCCAGTGGCGAGTCCAGGTCGAGAGCAGGTCAATCCAGGGCTGGGGAAGAGGCGGTAGGGGGTGGGCGGGCGACCCTTGCCAATCGGTTTCGCTGGGGGGCAAGGAATTTGGAGGATGCTGTCTCGGATAAGTCGGGTTGCCATTCTCTGTCGGTTGGGGGGAAGCCAGCGGAGCGGTAAAAGCGGCCTGGGGCCAGCCGCTGAGTTGCAGCAGAGAATGGCCGTCTGACTGGCTGAGGGTAGCGAGCAGGGCATCCAACGCTCGATGGCGCTGGAGGATGTCGAGCAAAGGGGCGACGGCAACGGGGCCGAGGGGCTGTTGGGCTAGGTTCAGGAGAATCTGGCGCAGGGCGTCATCCCTGGAAAGGTGGGGTTGCCAAGGCGGGGCGGCGATCGGCCAGTACCAGCCCTGGATGGGTTGGCCGCAGGCGAGGCGCAGGGCCAGGTAGAGATAGGGCTCTAGGGCATCGTGGAAGTAGACGGCGGGCTGGTGAGCGGCCGCCGGATCGCCGCCGTGGATGGCGCTGAGGGTAAGCTGATGCAGCTGTTTTTCGATCGCCAGGGCCAGGGTGGCGGCGCTCTGGTGGCTGTGGATGATTCCCAGATTGAGCTGGCGCACCAGCAGCAGCCTACCCGTGTCACCGCTGGGGATTGAGGCGGTGTGCAGAGCGTCTTCGAGCAGTAGGGCACCCCGGCGCACCAGAGCTGCCTCCGGGGCGCGGAGGCGAACGGTGTGCACACGGCGAGCAGGCGGCGGGGGAGACAGCATGGCGGCTAAACCTGGCGGGTGACAAAGGCCTGGGCAGGGAACTGGGCGGTGGTTTTCGCCAAAAATCGCACCGTGGTGTTTTCGGTGAGCTGTACCGATGGTGCGAAGATCTGCACCACCCGCGTGGCGGCTAGGTTGGCGGTCAGATTTTCCACCACGCCCTGGGCAACTACGGTTTGGTTGATGCCGTACATCAGCACCGTCATGCCAATGCCGACCTTGGCCGGGTCGATCGCCACCTTGACTGAGCCGCCGGGTACCGCCGGGGTAGCCTCGACCACCCGCCCGGCAATAATTTGGTCTACGGGGGCGGCGCTGGCCAGCAGAATGCAGACCCGCACCAGGTCGCTCAGCAGGTCGATGGCTTCGGGCTGGTCGGTGGCTAGCCGCTGGTAGAGCCAGTCGGCCATGGCCTGCATCTCCTGGCGGTCGAGGTAGTCGATTTCGCTCCACCGGGGCAGGGTGGTGAGGTTGCGCAGGTTAACGGGGGCGTCGTACTGGCTCAGCCGCTCGGCCCAGTTCAGCCGAATGATAGGCCTGACGGCGCTAAAGCCCGCGTAAAGACAGCCCAGCCCCCGGGCGATTTTGGCCAGCTCGGCGGCGGCGGCGCGGGAGAGGGCGCTGCGGCTGTGGTTGCCGTCGATCAGGTCGCCCAGGGAGAGGGCCTGGCGGGCGCGATCGCGAATATCCAGCCAGCTGCGACCATTGAACTGGCCCAGGTCGAGCTGGGCGGTCTGCTGGCGGTAGCGCTGCACTACCTGCTGCTGCGTGGCCACGGTGCGATAGATCGCCTGGTTGTAGACGGTCGGAGTGCTCGCCAGCTGCTGGAGGGCGGGCCGGGGCACCGGCTTTTGCAGGGCCAGCAGCTTGGCGCTTTGCAGGGTCTGGGTGAGCACATCCACCCGGTCGAGCTGGGCCAGGGGCTGGGGCAGCTGGGCAAACCAGGTCACCGGGGCATCCCGCAGCAGGGCCACGGCCTCCTGTAGGGCGGCAGGAATGTCGCGATCGCTCGCGTCGCTGAGGCAGGCCGGTTCTGCCGCCGCCATCAGGCCGGGGAAGAGGGGGCGGCTGGGGGTCTCAACCTGGAGCGCCACCGTGCGGGGGCGATGGTACACCAGAAAATCGACGTAGGTGTCGAGAATGGTCTGCCGCCGCTGGTTGATGGCATTCACCCGCTGCTGTTCTTCGGCCAGCAGCGCCTTGGCCACCGAGACATCGTGGCGCGCTTCCGCCAGCTCGCCCGCGATCGCATCGAGCCGCCCCAGGGCCGACTGCCGCAGTTGCTGCACCTGGCTCAGGGTGCGGCGGGCCTGGGCGATCGCCTGGCGATAGGCCGCCACCCGGCCCTCGGCCAAGCGCAGCGCCCCCACCGTATCGTCGAGCACCCGCACGCTAGAGGCCACATACTCAGCTTCGTCGGGGGCGCTGGAGAGGTCGCCAGGATCCACGGGCAGCCGACCGGGCCGCTGCTTGATCTGCCCAAAGGTAAAATCCTTCGCCCCCGGTACGGGCAGGTCCTTGAAAATACCGGCCTTGGCCAGGTTGTTGACCACCGATACCTGCCCCGCCAGGGTGTAGTTGCGGGCCTCGGGGGCGGGGGGCTCCTGCAATCGTTCGGCCACCACAATGCTCTGGTTGACCTTGCCAATCAGCGGCGACTGCTGAGTGATGTTCTCCTTGGCCTGGGTAGCAAACAGGGTAGCGGTGGAGCGGGGTTGGGTGTCGATCACCCGTCGGGTCGCCGCCCCCAGTTCGGGCTGTAGAGCGGCATCGGCGATCGCCACCCGGCTCAGAAGATCGGTGCGAATGGGCTGGGCCACCACGGGCTGGATAAATTCGCCCCGTACGGCGCTGGCGAGAAACAGGGTATTGCTGGTGCTACTTCGGCTGGCGATCGCCCTAATCGGCTGAGTCGAGGCGCTAGCCTCGGGAGCTGCTGGCGCGCTGGCCCGGCTGACCACCGCCTCAGCCGTGGCGGCCGGGGGCTTGAGCTGGCTAAAGAAGGTGTTGAGATCCTTCTGAATGGTGGCGGCGCTTTCCCCCTTAGCGATCGCCGCGATGGTCGGCGAGACCGCCAGGCGGGTGGCCTCCTCGGTGCCCAAAATAAACTGCCGCACCCGAAACATGTCGGTGCGCACCTGCAAAAAGCCAAACTCAATCTGGTCGTCGGCCTGATCCACCAGGGCCTCTAGCCGGGTAATGAAGGTCTCTAGACCTGTCGCCCCCAGCTCGCTCAGCAGGGTGTTGTCCTGAGACTGGTCATAGAGTTCGGTGACGGCGTTCCTAAAGGCGTTGTGCGCGACGGCGAGAATAGCCGTACTCATCTCGGGGGCCAGGGCCAGCAGCTGGTCGCGCTCGGCGGCACTCAACACCCCCTGCACCTTGAGCAGATTGGCGCTGCTGTCGAACTGCACCTTAGGGGCCAGGCCAGAGGGAATTTGGTTGAGCAGCCCCCGCAGCGCAATGGCGGGCTGACTAGACTGCTGGGCCAGACTGGCCAAACTGTCGATCGCCCCGCCGTAGGCCGCATTGTTTGGCGACAGCGCCTTAAGGGCGTTGACCTCGCTGGTGGTGAGGGGCTCAACGGTGGATAAAATCTGCCGTCGGGCTTCGTAGCTAAGCTTGCTGGTCAGCCCGAAGGGCACCTCAAAGGCCGGGGTGATGGGGGGAAGCTGCACCTGCACCTGCACCCGGTTGAGCAGCGGCAGCCGCACGGCATCTCGATCGATGGGGGAACTGGCCTGGAGATCGGTTTGGAGGGCGGCAATCGGGCGCACCAGAGAGGTCACCGGAATGACGTCGGGGTCGCCCCCGGTCTCAGCCTCAACGTCAATCTCGTAGCGCTCCTCAAAGGGGGTCAGCAGCTCGTCGGCGGTTAGCCACAGCCACTGGTCATCGACCGTGCGCGCCGTCGCCCCCTCGGGCAGGTCGGCTCCCACCCAGACCTCGTCTTCGCTGGGGGGTGCCCCGGCGATCGCTTTGCCAGAATGGCCCCAGGCCGCCCGGCCGCCGTGCAGGGTAAAGGCCATGCCGTTGACCTGGCGGTTCACCAGCCCCACCAGCTCCGCCGGAATCTCCAGCCGCACCCACTGGCCCAGGGGCGGCAGGTCGCCGATGCGACGGCGACTGGTGGTGCCCTCGCTGCCCCAGGCAATCAGGCTGTCGCCCCAGTAGGCCCGGTGTTCCCAATCGACTACCCGCCACTGGAGCATAATCTGGGCGGGGGGATGGTCGGGGTCGAGGTAGACGTAGGTGGTGAGGCGATCGCCCTCGTTCACCACCAGGGGCGTTGCGGCATTTTCAAACAAATGCTGATGCAGACCAGGGAATAGCGCCGACTGGTGGGCCCGAGTACTGCTAAAGGGCGGGCTGGGGCGGCTGAGTTCGCTGTCTTCGAGGCGATCGGGGTCGGGGTCGGGGAAGTCGGCGGGTTTGCCCGTCAGCGCCCGTTCTAGGGTGCTCACCCGACTGCGCACGAGCGATCGCCGATGCAGCCAGGCGGCCCGACTCAGCTCAAACTCGGCCAGGGTGCGGGGAAACTCGGGGTCGATGTCGTCGGTGAGCAGCAGGCGGGGCTCGTACCATTCCTGGGGCACGGGCACCAAAATCTGCACTTGGTCAGAGGCATCGTTTTGGGCGGGGGAGAAGGCCCGCAGGGGGGCGCTTTCCTGCACCACCAGGTCGAGCTGCTCTAGGGGCACCGGCAGCGCCTGCACCCCATAGCCGTCGGGGAAAAACCGCTGGCGGCGGGCGGTCAGCTCTAGAGCCGTGGTGGGCAGCACCCCGACCGGCGGCAGGTAGTCGAAGTAGGTGGCGACCTGGTCGATGGGCAGATTGGCCAAGTCCAGCTCGGTCAGCTGTTCGGCAAACTGCTCAATGCGGGCCTGCCAGAGCCAGGGGCTACCCGAGCGGGGCACCAGGTTTTGGTCGGCCCGGGGCTGACCGCCGCGGCGCACTACGGCACTGCGATCGCAGAACAAAGGCGTCCAGCTATCACCGTCAAACCCCACCAGGGCGATGGGCACCCCCAGCAACTCCCAGGGCAGCGGCGTACCCTGGCTAAGCTCCTGCTGAAACACCTCGTAGGCCAGGCGATTGCGCCAGCGGTTGACGGCGGCAGCATTAGGGACGGCATCCCCTGGGTCGCCGGGCTCCAGACTGGGGCGGGTATCTTGCCAGGGGGTGGGCCAGGGGTAGAACACCAGGCGGGTGCCATCCACCTGCTCGCGCTCTTCAAAGGCCAGGTTTTGCAAGTCGATCTCGCAGGGGTCGCTGAGGTCGGGGTTGCCCAGGGTTTCCGCGATCACTGGCTGTAGCACCAGCACTCCCACCGGGGGCAGGTTGGCCGCGATCGGCGGCAGCGGGGTTGTCTCCCCGGCGGGGGCGGGGCGGGGCTCTAGCAGCTCGGCCAGGGTTGGCCCCAGCCGCCGGGGCAGCAAACTATCCGAGTCTGCCACCGTTCCCCCGGCCAAAATTTCGACCGGGGCATAGACCGGCACCTGGGTGACGGCCACCCGCCGCTCGGTGGGCAGTCGCACGTCTTCCCCAGAAATGGCCAGCCCGGTGCCAGCGGCAATCCGGTACAGGGGGCTGGCTTTGCCCAGGCGGTTCCAGCTGGCCTGCCCGTTCACCACCGTCAGCTGAATGCCGTCGATACGCTGGCCCAGCAGCCCCACCTGGTCGGCGGCAACGGTGAGCCGGGCCCACTGGCCGGGGGTGGGTAAATCGCCAACGCGGCGGCGGCTAGCGGTGCCGTCGATGCCCAGCTCCAGGGTGTTGTCGCCCCAGTAGGCGCGGTGTTCCCAGCTGCGGGCCTCGGGGTCGGGCTGCCACTCATGCCACTGCACCATAATCTGGCTGGGCGGACTGGCGGCATCCAGGTGGACGTAGACCACTAGCCCATCGCCGCCGCTCACCCGCCAGGGGGCGGCAAAGTCGCTAAAGCCATCGCTCTGTGGCCCTGCGCCACCGGGCGACTGGAGGGCCAGCCCGCCAATGCCCCCCGGTGCCGTCACCCAGGGCCAGTCGTCCCCCTCTGTCCCCAGGCGGGTACTGGCGGCGGGGAAGCGATCGCCCACCCAGACTACCTCTTCGGTTTCTAGGGTAACCTCCAGGCCGGTCACCACCCCGGCCGAGCGCTGCTGGCCGCTCAGGGCCAGGTGCTCGGCCCGAAATCTCTGCTCGGCGTTGAGCGCCTGGTGGCTGAGGGAGCGGCCCTGGAAGAAATTGAGCCGCCGCCGCCCGGTGGTCTGTGCCCCCAGGGCAGGCGTCACCGCCAGAATATGCTCATTGGGGAATGGGTTTGCGATCGCCGTTACTCTCATCGCTGAATGCCCTCCAAACGCTGGCGGATAAAGGTATTTGCGGCTGTGGAGCCATCCCGTCGGGCCACCGCCGACAGGTCGCGGCTAAAGCTGGTCAGCTCCGACTGGGGCAGGGTGCGGGCCAGGCGGTCGAGTTCGACCACGGCCCCCGAGTCGGCCAGGGCGTTCACCACCTCGGGCTGGCGCAGCTCGGGGTTGGCCTCCTCTAGGCGGGTCAGCCCTGCCCCCAGGCGCGGGTCGCCAAACCGCTCGGCCACCCGAAAGACCGTAGGCCGATCGAGGGTGGCCCCGGTATCCGCAGGGGGTTCGCCGGGGGGCACGTCCGACCCAGGATCCACCACGGGCGTGGGCTCCACGGTCTCTAGCTCGCGCACGGCACTGCGCAGCAGCAGTTCGCTGCTGGCCAGGCGAGAGGTGCTCAGCAGCGACACCACGTCGCCCCGGGCGGTCAGGCTGGCCCGATCGGTGAGCTGGGTAAAGCGATCGCTCAGATCCAGATTGCGCAGGCGATCGCGCAGGTCAACTTCAATCCGCCGGTCGTTACCCCCGAGGGCCACCCCCACCCCGGCGAGGTCGGCCCGGTAGGCGAGATTTCGCCGCCGCAGGTACCACAACTCGCTGGCCTGGCCCAGCTCCTGCCGCCAGCGGTTGTCCACAAGTTGCTGGGGGTCAAGGGGCAGGGGCTGCACCCGAGGCAGTTTTAGCCGTTGTAGCACTTCCAGGGGGCTGCGCTTGGCGATCAGGCCGGGGGCCGCCAGGGTCAACGGTCGAGTCAGGGGGGTAGCGTTCGACCCAGTGGCTCCATCCGACGGACTGGACGCGCTGGCCTGGGCCAGGTCGAGCTGTAGCTGGCGCAGCCGCTGCCGGGTAATCGGAATCACCACCAGCAGCGCGATCGAGGCCAGCCGATCGCCCCCGGCGGTGAGGTCAATCGGCGGTAAATGCAGGCTTTCTTCCACCAGGGCCGCCAGTTCGTCACTGGGAACCACCGTCAGCTCCACCGCCATATCGCTGGGGAAGTAGGTCTGGGAAAAATCTACCGGGTTGATTGCCGTCTTGGGAAGCCGCCCCGCCGATGGCAACGCCTGGAAGTGGGTGGCCGCCGAGAATGTTTGGCCGAGCGCCCCCGCCTCCACCGTCTGGAGATGCTGCTCGTACTGGCGCAAATGCGCTACCCGCAGGGCGCGCGGGGTTGACCCCAGCCCCAGCACAGCGGTGTCGCCCTGGCTCTGGAGCCGCCGCGCCAGATCTACATCGATCCACTGAATCTGCCCCTGGCTGAGCCCCAGCATAGCCAAAGGCAGCACCCCCGCCGGGGTGTTCGGCAGGGCAGCCTCCACAAAAATCTGCCGCGCCGCCTGGGCCCGCTGGGCCAAGCCGCTGCCACCCTCCCCGTAGCGAATCAGGCTGATGGCGGTGGCTTCGACAATTTCGCCATCGCGCTCGGTGGTCGATCGCGGCTCGGCGATCGCGGTGGGGTAGCTGGCGATCGGATTGTCAGAATATTCCACTGGCCGCAGCCCCAGAATAAACAGGCCGCTCAGCGATCGAATCGGCTCACTGGGAATCGCCAGCAGGCCAAAGGTTGCATCCAGCGACTGAATCTGGGCCAGATCGTCCAGCCGCACCGTCAGCGGCTCCGGCACGGCCACAATTTCGCCGCTGGGGGTCACCCCATAGCCCGGCAAAATTTCCACCGCCGCCCCGTCGGGCTGGTTGTTGGCTAGCAGGGGGCGCACCTCTAGCCCCTGCACCACTCCATAGCCAGCGGTGCGGTTCAGGGCCGCCTGGCGACTCAAGAAATAGGTCTGCTCCTGGGTCAGCGCCTGGGCCGACAAAAACCGTCCGTCAAAGTACAGGGGCCGCTGCCGCTGGTTGTCGAGCACCAGCGTGCCCGATTGCTCAAGGGTGGCCCGTTCGGTGGCGTCGATGAATTCGCGGGCGGGGTTGGGGGTGGGCATGGTGGGGCTCCTGTGGGGAGTGAGGGAGTGGGGGGTGGGGGAGACAGGGAAGGTGGGGGTGAGGGGAAAGTTTTGAGTTTTGAACTTTGAATTTTGAATTGACGGAGATGGGGGGTTATTCGTCGGTGGGGGGGGTGAGGATCTGGAGCCAGCGGGTGAGGAGGCCGGTGGGGTAGACAAAGCAGCGGCTGTGGTTGTCGATTTGAACCGGTGCGGCGGTGCGCTGGGGCAGGCCGCTGGCGTCGAGGACGGCGGGCAGCAGCAGGCGGGCCAAAAAGACGGCGGTGGTGTCTTGGTTGGTGGTGTGCTCGGGCAGGGGCACGGGGCGGCCCTGGGCATCCCAGTCGGCGGTGTCTTCTTGCCAACTGTCGAACATTGCGGTTTGGAGCTGGGTCAGGTCGGTGGCGCTGGCCCAGGGGCTCTGGGGCAGGTTGGCGGCCAGGTCAACGGTGGCTTCCTGGCGCAGCACGAGCTGTAGCTCGTAGGCGTCGCGCAGGCGGGCGGGCACGGCGGCATCGGTGGCGTCGAAGGGGCCAGCGGCAAAGGCGGGGGTTTTGCCGGTTTCGCAGAGGTGAAAGTGCAGAAAGACATCGACCACCACGCCGCCCGCCGCTGCGCTGACCGTCAGGGGGGTGTTAGCGGGGGGGTCGGCGCGGCCAATGGCGGTGTCGGCGGCGGCGGTGTCGGGCTGAGGGTGAAAGCTCTGCACCAGCTCTTCGGGCTGGCTCTGCTGCTGCTCAAACCAGCGGTTGAGGCGCAGGCAGGCGGCGCGGGGCAGCTCGATTAGGCGGCCCAGGCGATCGATCGCCAAGCCGGGCTGCACCAGCAGGTGCTCTTCGCGACCGTCGGGATACTCGCGGTCGGTTTCGGGGTCGCGATCGCCGGGGGCCAAGGGGGGCTGCCAGATGACCCGCAAGCCCGACACTGTGCCGTGGCCGTGGAGGTAGGCCAGGGCTCTGGCCAGGCGGCCCCGGTGGTAGAGCTGTTCGGCCTGGAGATCGACTGCATCGAGCAGTACCCCCGGCGCGTAGAACAGGCGATCGGGAAAGGCGCGATCGGGGGACTCTGGCCCGGCGCTGAGGGGGTCGGTGGAGCGGGTGGGGTGGCTCATGGTTCTCTTACCTCGGGCACAGCTAGCTAGGACGCTCAGATATCACCAGGACGGCCACCGTAGGCCGACTTTCATTACCGGCGGCATCGACCACCACTAGCTGAAACCGGTAGGTGCCCGGTGCCAGCCCGGCATCGACGACGACGGTCGGTTCACGGGTTTCGATGGGTTGGTTGAGTCGAAACTGGGCCATGACTTTATTGCGGGGGAGTGGGACGGCGGATGGTGCCGCCCAGGTCAGGGTTGATCACCGGGCTGATGGGTCGAACAACGGGGTCGGTAGGCCGAATGATTGGGTCGGTCGGGCGCACTATCGGGTCCGTGGGTCGGGTTGGGCCTCGGGGTGAGGTGGGGGCCTCGAGCAGCGTCCAGCGGTAGGTGGCAATTTGCCCGCCGATATCGACCGATCGCTCGCCCGAGAGTTTGAAGCTTTCGCCAAAGCCGACCTTTTCAGGGGCATCTAGAACGGCGGTGGGGCGGGCCGTGTCGGCGACGATCACCTCCACCGTCGAGGGCAGCGATTCGTTGCCGGCATCGTCTACCACCACGAGCTGAAAGCGCAGGCGACCGATCGGCAGAGGCGCATTTCCGCTGCTGGTGACTTCGATTTGGGGGTCGAGGGTTTCGATGGGCTGGTTGAGGGTGAATTCGGCCATGGGGAGGCTCCTTTGGGTGGGGAGTGGGGGAGGTGAGAAAGGTGGGGAAGGTGGGGAAGCTAGGGGGGGAGGGTGCCGAGGAGGGTCCAGCGGTAGCGATCGATGCGGCGGCCAGCGAAGGCTTGGGAGAGGGAGGCATCGAGCAGAAAGGGTTGATCAGGGGGAACGGCGGCGGGGGCCCGCCCCTGGGCTAGGGGGTAGCGGGCGTCGTCTTGGCTGGGGTCGAAGCCGCCCATTAGGCGGGGGTCGAGGCTGGGGGGGCGCTGGATGACATCGTTGAGGCCGAGGATGCTCTGGTCGACGGTGACGGGGCCGACAGGGGGGTTGGCGCTGAGGTAGGTATCGACCCCCACCAGAGCAGCCAGGCTGACCATGAAGGGACGGCTGGCGGTGACGACTTTGGCCAGCACGTGGGCAGGGGTTTCGAGGGCGGTGATGCGGCGCACCAGGCCTAGATCCTGGGGTTCCACCTGCTGATGGACGAAGACGGTGACCCGGTAAGCCAGGGTGTCAAAGAAAGCGGCGATCGCGGCCTCATCCACCGCTTGGTCAGCCACCTGGTCAGCGCTGGTGGCCCCCTCGGCAGGCAGCAAGGGCCGAAACAGGGCCAGGAATTCGCGCTGGGTTTCATCCCCCAGCACCAGGGTGTCGCCAACGAAAGAGTTGCCGCTGACGGCGAGGCCCTGGAGCAGCGGGTCGGTCTCGTCGGCCAGGTCGGCCCCCAGAATGGTGGCGAAGGTGCGGCGCAGGCGAAAGTCTTCGAGCACCACGATTTCGCCGCTGTCAACGGCACCGTTGGTGGCTACATTGAGGGCCTGTTTGAGGCCGTTGAGGGTGCCCCGCTGGCGGTAGAGTGCTGGGGTGGCCTCAAGCAGGGCGCGGCGGCGATCAGGTGGGTAGGTGGCATCCAGGCTGAGGCCAATCCAGCTGCCCAGCCAGTCGAGGCCGGGTTCGGGCACCGTGCGCGGGTCGGTGAGCAGGTAGGCATTGGCAATCCGGTCTTCGAGGGGGGTGAGCAGGCCCTCAAAGTTGTCGAGAAAGCGCTCTAGAAAGTCGGCGGCGGTGCTGGGGCCGGGGGCGTCGGCATCGGGGCCAAACTGGGTTTCGTGGTACAGGCTGGGCAGGTAGCGGTTGAGGTAAGAAAAGCGCGAGCCGTAGACCCTCAGAGCAGCCAGTTCGGGGGTCGAGCGACCATCCCCCAGCAGTTCTAGGCGCACCCACAGGTAGCGGCCCTGGAGCGATCGCACCTGCCGCCCGGCCCGCTGCACCAGCACCGTAAACAGACCGCTGCGGTTGGGTTCTGGGGCACAGGGCAGCAGGCCGGGATGGTAGGACAGCTCCGACGGGCTAGAGACCCAGGCCCCGCACGGAATCTGCCGGGCGAGGGTTGGATCGCTATCTCCCTGGGCGCTGGGGTCGGCATAGGGGGTGACGCCGGGGGCAAAGCGATCGCCCAGGCGGTGCTCGAACCAGTCCTGGGGCCAGCGGGGGGGGTGGGCGACCTCGTCGCTGGCGGCCAGAAAGACGCGCAGGCCGCTGTTGGCGGGCAGCACCGCCTCCAGGTAGAGCCGGTGCCAGACGGTTTGGGTACTGCCGCTGTCAATCGGCAGCTGCCCCTCGGCCATGCCCTGCTCGCTATAGGCTTGCAGCGACAGGGCATGGAGGGGATAGCTGCCCTCGCGGGTGGGATAGTGGGGCGGCAGGGTGACGCCGTGGAGGAAAGGGCCGCCGTCGTAGGCGTTGAGGGGATAGATTTGGCCGGTGGGGGCCACGGTAATGGGGTCGGGGGTCGGCCCAGCGGTGGAATTGGCGGCGCGATCGCCCTCGATATTCAGCCAGGGGTAGACTGGCGCTTCGGTGGTCAACCCCGGCAGCAGCAGCGCCAGGCGCTCGGCGCTCAGCCAGGTGAGGCTATAGGGGTAGTCGGCCCCTTGCAGCACCAGGGGCGGGCTCCAGCGATGGTCGGGGCGCAGCGTTCCCGCCGGGTGGCCGAAGGCCAATCGCACCCGAGCGGCTTCCCCCGAGACCCAGCTCAGCAGGGCCAGCCGCCCCTCGGCGCTACAGGCCAGGGCCACGGGGTCCTCCCCGGCGTCAAGCGTTCCGGCCCAGATGACGCTCAGCCGAGGCGGCTGGCGATTTTCGTTGCAGGGGCGAAAGGTGTCGGCGCTGTAGGGCCGCTGGGCGCGATCGGGCAGAGGATAGCCCGTCACCCGCCCCAGCTGGCGGGGCTGGCCCAGGGCCGTGGGGCGATCGAGCACCCAGACGCCGCCCTCGGGGGCCGCTGCCAGCCGCCAGGGCCGGAACCCTTCCGGCAGCGGGATGGTGTAGGGAGACCAGCGATCGCGGCGATCGACCATCACCAGCTGGCCGCTGTCGGCCCCGGCCTCGGCACTGGCTCCAGAGAGGGCCAGGTAGAGAATGCCGTCGTAGCCCATGGCCAGGTCGGTCGGCACCTGGTTGGCCGGAGGCAGGTAAATACCCACCTCCCCCGGCAGGGCCCCGGTGCCCACCACCCGCCGCTCGTCGGGTTGCCAGTAGGCGCGGGTGTCGAAGCGATCGCGGGTCTGGGGCACCTGGTTTAGCCAGCGCTGGGCCACTTCGAGCGCCAGGGCGTTGATGTCGAGGTCGAAGCTAAAGCTGGTGGCGGTAACCGCCTGGAGCTGATCCGCTGGGATCGCCACCGCGCCGCCGGGCAGGTGCAGCACGGCCCGCATTCCTGCCTGGAAGCCCTGGCCCGAGACCATCAGGGTCTGGGCGGCAGCGCTAAAGCTGGGGGAGGCCGGGCTCAGGCCGGTGATTTCTACGGCAGCGGCGGGGGCGGGCAGCACGGTGAAATGAAACGTCGGGCTCTGGCTGCCGTCGGGGTTGGTAAGCCGCAGCGACCAGGGCCCGGCCTGGGTCAGGGTCAGGTCCACGGTCAGCATCGTCTCGTCCAAGTCGATCTCGTCAGGGGCGGACGGAGCGGCGAGGGTGAGGCCACTGCGGCTGGTGTAGCGGCCATCGGGAAAGCCCACCGTCAGCAGCGCCCCGCGCTGAAAGCCGCGTCCGGTCAGGGTCAGGGTTTGAGGACTGCTGGTGCGGCGCAGCAGGGCGGGGGCCAGAGCGGTAATTTGCAGCGGCGCTGGGGTGGCGGCGGCCACCGTAAAGTAAAGGCGGGGGCTGACTGCCGCCGAAGGCAGCACCACCTCAAGACCCCAGCGGTTGGCCCAGATCGGCAGACGGCGCTGGCTGGCCAAGCGCAGGCGACGTCGGGCAGCGTCGTACTCCACCCCCGCAGGATTGCCCAGGGGCGTCCACTGTTTCTCCTCCGACAGCATCCAGAAGCGCTGGCCGTTGGCATCCATCAGCACACCTCCGCCACGACGGGTACGGCGACCACGGCATCGGCGGCGGGGCTGAGCGGGGTTTCCAGCGTATCGGGGGCGTCGCCGTCAGTAATGACCACCACCGCCAGCAGCTCGGGCAGCTGCCAGGGATCGAGGGACAGCTCGCTCAGGTTGGGGTTGTCGGCCCGCTGGAGCTTGCGCCAGCCGCCGTCCAGTTGCTCAAACAGCTTCACCTGGGCGACGCTGCGCACCCCATCGACCCGCGCCACAATTACCTCCAGCTCGCGATCGCGCACGGTTTTGCCCAGCCGCCAGCCCTGGCCACCCACATCCCCTGGGGCCAGGGGCCAGAGAAACTGGTGCAGTGCCTGGCGAATCGCCTGGAGCACACTGTCGCGCCGCGCCCCGTCCTGGAGTTCGACCCCCACCGTGAGACCCAGGGGGCGGTACTCACAGCCAATCACGTACAACTCGGTGCCCAGGGGGCGGCGGCGGTCGAGCTGGGCAAAGACCGCCTCCAGAAAGGGGCGATCGGGGCGGGGATTGGGCGGCTTAGGGGTGCCTTTTTGGGGCCAGACCATCACCGAGACCACCCCAGGCACCTCCGAGCGACGCTGCTGGGGTTTGAACCGGGGCAGCACCTCGACCCGCCCGGCAGCAATGCCGGGGGTGTCGGCGGCGAGGCGCTGGTAGTCGCCCTCGGTCACGGCGCGATCGCCGTGGCGCAGCTGGGCCGGAATCCGCTGTTCCGCCGCCGCCAGATCCTCCGGGTCTTCGCCGCCGCTGGTGGCTAGGGGCTGCCACAGCTTCAGCTTTGGCACCGGGTTGCCCTGCAAGTCGAGGGCGGCAATGTCGCTCAGTGACCCGCCCGGCAGGTTGCCTGCCCGGCCCCCCCCGGCCCGCATCTGCCCCACCCGAATCCGCATACCCACTTCGGGAATGCGGCCCCGCACATTGTCGCCAAAGCGCACCAGCCCGGCCTCGGCGTCGAGGCTGTAGACGGCATCGTCGCGATCGGCCAGGGCCAGGTCATCTACCTGTCGCCACAGCCGGTAGCCCAGCCCCGGCTCTTCCACCTGGAGCTGGAGCGAGTCGGCCTCCACCGACTGCCCCGGCAGCGCAAATTCTTGCCCGGCTCGGCCATCGCTCTGGCCAATGATCTGGCCGCCGCTGGTCAGCCGCTGGTCGATGGCGACGGCGTTAATGCCCACCCAGCTGAGGGCAAAGGTCGACAGGTCGGCCGTGGGCCGCAGGCGAATCCAGGTCACCAAGCGGGCGGCGGTTTTGGCATCGTCAAGGCGGGGCGGGCGATCGCCCACTCCGGCCACCGTCACCGCCTGGCCATCGTTGCTCAACGCGCCAATAAAGCCAGGGGCGGGCAGCTCCAGCCGCAGTACCCCGAGGCGGGTGAGACCGCCGCTGGTGTCGGCTACCTCCGTCAGGGGCAGGTATTCGGCCCGGCCATCGCGCTCTCGCCCGGTGCAGATTTCCCACTGGTAGGGCAGCCGTGCACGGGGGCCAACATCCTCGAACAGGGCGGGCATCTCGATCAGCGGCACCACGCCCACGTTGAGCAACGGCGCATCGCCGGTTTCGCTGCGGCCCAGGGCAATCCGCACGGTCTCCACCAGTTCGGGCTGGGGGGCGAGCAGGGCCAGCCACAGGCAGCGATCCACCGTTTGCTCGATCAGGTCGAAGCCGCCGGACACCGGGGTGCCCCCGGCAAAAATGGCGGTGGTGGCGTAGGGGCGAATCGCCGCCGGGTCGGCCGCCAGCTGGTAGACGGTTTTGAGATCCTGCTTCAGGGCCAGGCTCACCGGGGCCGTCTCGGTCCGGTCCAGATCCCGCTTGTAAAAGGCCATCGCCGTCACTGGCAGCACGGTGATTTCGCCTCGGGTTTCAAACATCACTGGCCCCTTGACCCGCGCCCCAGCCCTCAGGGTGACGGCGGCGCGGGCGTTGGCCTCATCAAGGCCGAGGGTGACCAGCCCCGTCGCGGGCACTGCCGCCTTGAGGGGCAGGCCCAGCAGCCGCAAAAACGCCAGCCGCTGCCGTTCTGGAATCAGGTTGGCGCGATACAGCAGGGTGTCCACCAGCCAGGCGAACAGCTCGATCATGGTGCGCCCCGGATCGCCCAGCCGGGGGCTCCACTCGGGGGTGTGGGCCGCCACCCGGGCCAGCAGTTCCTCTACCAGGTCGGCAAAGTCGCGATCGTCAAGGGCAGGGGGCTGAATGGGCATGGCTTACTCCTCCAACTGTAGGGTCAACCCCAGACGGTGAGCCGCCCCCGTCCGCTTGATCTGGTAGAGAATTTCGATGCGAATGTGGGTGGGCTGGTCGGGCAGTTCCTCCACCTCGACCCGGTGAATCAAAATCCGGGTTTCCCAGCGCTGGAGCGATTCGGTAATTAGGTTTTGGATGCGGCGGCGGGTGACCAGCAGGTTGGGCTCCTGCAAAAACCGCTCCAGCCCGGCCCCAAAGTCGGGGCGCATCAGCTGTTCCCCTGGCCGGGTGCGCAAAATCACCTCGATCGTCTGGCGAACACTGGTCTCGAGGTTGGGGTAGTGCATCTGCCCCTGGGCGTCGGGCCGGGGCAGCAGGGGCCAGCCAGTGGCAATGGGAGATGGGATAGACATGGGGTTACTCCTCGCCGCCGAGTTTGGGAATGGGAATGCAGATCTTGATAAACAGCAGCCACTGGAAGATGAAGTTGAGCAGCTGCAAAAAGATGTTCAGCACGATAAAGGCGCACAGGGTGATGATCGGAATGTTGAAGCCGCAGATCCAGTCGAGGGCCGGGCCGCTGCCGGAGGGCTTTTTGCCGTCGAGCAAATCTTGCAGGGTCATGCCGTCGAGGGCGTTAAACAGCCCGGCGGGCACGGCAAAGGTGACGTTGGGCTTAAGGGTTTGCAGGGCCGATTCGCGGTCTTTGCCCAGCAGGTCGGGCAGGGCCACCTGCACGGGGGGCACCGGGCTGTTGTCGTACCAGCGGGCCAGCGTAAAGGTGGGGCTGGGGGCGCTCCAGTGCAGTTTGGCCGGGCAGCCATCCTCTGTCTTGACCCGCACAAAGGCGCAGATCTGGTAGACCCGGTCGAGGTCATCGAAGCGGCCCTCCTGGGGGGCTGAGGCCCGCAGCCGCCGATCGAGAATGGCTTTGACCTGCTGAGCGATCTGGTCACTGAGGCTGGCGGTCAAAGGGGGCCAGCCCACCGGCATCGCCACGGGCACGCTGCTCTGGGAATCGAGCAGCCGGGCGGCGGCTTCCTTTAGGGCCTCCCCGGCGGGGCGATTCGCGAAGCGATCCGTTCCGGAATCGCCGCCGTCGGCGTAGGGCAGGGCAATCTGGTTGAGCAGACCGTAGAGGGCGCGGGCATCGGCGCGATCGCTAAAGGCCTCAAATTCCCCCTGAAGCTGGCGCAGAAAGCCCACGTAGGCCTGAATCAGGGCGTAGTCTAGCCGAGCCTCTGCACTAGAACTGGGGTTCTCGTTGGGGTCGGCGATCGCCGCCACCTGTCGCCCGGTCAAACCCTGACCGGGGCGGGGCACCGCTGCGCTGCCCGATCGCAGGTAGGGCGGCAGATGCTGTTGCACAAACTCTGCCGGAAAGGCCTGCTCCGGGTTCTGAATCTCGCTAAATTCCTGGCTGGTGAGGGGAATTAGGCCGTAGAGCAGGGTCTTGCCCAGGGCTTCACACACGTTTGGTGGCGCGACAAATAGGGGTGAGGTATGCTCTGACAGCGTTTCTGCCGCCAGCCGCATCAGGGAGGTCTGGGCCAGGTCGCGATCGAGTTCGGCCTGCCCGGTTTTGAGGGGTAGCCGGGGCCGCCGCCGCTGGGGGTCAGGGTCCATGGTCAGGTCGCTGTCGGTCGGAATTGCCAGGGGATTGTCGCCCGAAGTGTTGAAGCGAATCCAGCCCCGCAGGGCGGTGGTGTTGGCCGTCGGGGGCTGAGCCAGGGTGCGCCAGCCCTCCAGCTGGCGATTCGCGAAGCGTAATGCCTGCGGCATCTCAGAAACGGGAACCGACTCAGAACGAGCATCCGTTCCGGAATCGCCGGGGTCGCCGACATAGCGCCGCAGCACCAGCCCGGCGCTGTCGATGCGGTTGGGGTCGAGCCGGGGCTGGTAGGGGTTGGGCGACCCGGTGCCAAAGGAGTCGCACACTACCTCCAGCAGCACCAGGTGAAACACCCGATGCACCGGCTGGTAGAGCTTGAGCTGGTCGCCGCTGGTTTCCTGGGCCAGGGTCTGGGCCACGCTGGCCAGGCAGCCGGGACGCACCAGCTCCGCCAGCAGTGCCCCAATCACGTCTTGGTCGGTGCGCTGCAGAATGGCGGGGCCGGGGCGATCGCCCAGAGCACCGCGCACCAGAATGGGATGAGGATGGGTCACCATATGTTGCCAGCCCCCGGCGTGTAGGTGGATGCAATCACAGTCGTGGCCTGGAGCACGTCACATTTGACGATGCCGGCAAAGTTTGACAGGGCGGCGTTGACGGTCACCTGGCCCGAGGTGATCTCCACCTGGCTGGCCTGCACCTTAACCGTTGACGGCGTCTGCACCGACACCCCCTGGGGGTCGATGGTGACGGTGGTGCCCGCCGATTGAAACTCCACCTGGCCGCCGCCGCCGTCGGTCAGGGTGCCGCTCACCCCGCCGGGCGTCGTAAAGGAAATCGTGGCCTGGTCGGGGGTCTCTTCTACGATGGCGATGCGGGTGCCCGCCTTGCCCACCAGGGTCCAGCGATCGACCTGGGCTCCAGAACCACCCAGAGTTTCAGGCGGCGGGGCATTCCCGTTCCACAGCCCGCCCATCACAATCGGGAAACGGCTGTCGCCCTGGACAAAGTCCACCAGCACCTCATCGCCCACATCGGGCAGCAGAAACGCCCCCCGGTTGTTGCCTGCTACGGGCGTGGCCACCCTAGCCCACATCGGCCCATCCTGCTGGCCGACCCCGTCGCGGCTGAGCAGCCGCACCTGAACGCGGCCCAGGCTCTGGGGGTCTTGCACCGACACCACCTCGGCCAGATGGCAGCCCTCGGTGCGGCCCGGTGTGGGTAGGTCAAATAGCGTTGGCAGCGGCATCATTGTCCTCCCCAGTAGGCGCTTTCGGCTTCAAACTCGGTCTCGTAGCCCTTGGCCACATCAAACCGGTGGCAGGTGTACACGACGTAATAGCTGTTGTCGAAGCGATCGCCCAGGCCGGTGAGGGTGACGTGGGTGCCCACCCGCAGGGCCGGGTTGCCCTCGGCGGTGCCCAGCACGGTGACAAATCGCCGGGCGCGGGCGTCAAAGGCGGCGGCGGCGATCGCCTGGGCTTCGGCATCGGTCGCCACCGCCAGATGGCCCAGGTGGTGGGGACGTTCGCCCAAAGCCTGGCGCAAAACCTGGCTGCCCAGACTGCCTCGTCCCGGCCCCAGGGCATCGCCCCGGCTGGTGCCCGACACCCGCTGGCCCCGCTCGGGGTTCCAGCCGGTGACGGTGACTTCGGTGACCTGGTGGGCCAGGTCGGCCAGCACCTTGGCCTGGCGCAGCTGACTGTGCAGCGCCAGCTCAACCTCCCCCCGGCGCACGTCGGCTCGGGGCGACACATGCAGCTCGCGGCCCACCACCTGCACATCGCTGTCGTAGCGGGCCAAAATTCGCCGCATGAAGGCCAGGTCGCTCTCGTTGAGCTGCACCCAGGTGCCGATCGCATCGGTTAGCCCCGTCACTACCGGGGTGAGGCTGAGGCGCTGGGCCACCTGGGTCGCCAGGTCGGCCAGGGTGAGGCTGTCGTAGACCTGGGTGCGTCGCTGGAGCCGAGCCAGCTGGCAGGCGTCTTCGGCCAGCACCACCAGCTCAGGCGGGGCCTGTTCGCCAAAGTCAGTTTCCAACCCCGTAATCGTGCCCTGGAAGAGTTCCTGGGGGGCGGTTTCGTCGCCGCCGTAGACCGCGATCGCCGCCCCCAGAGTCAAGATCTGATCGTCCTCAAAGGCCAGGTCGGCCTCCCCCTCGGGCGCGCTGGCCACGTTGCTAAACCGCAGCTCCAGGGTCGAGAGGCCCCCGAGCTGCTCGGTCATTTCCATCGTCAACAGCAGCTCGCTGACCTTGGCAAAGGCCTGGTTATCGACCCGGATGGTGGGGCGGGCGCTGTAGACGGCGGTGGGGGTGAGGGGGGTTTCGGGCATGGGAGGTGGGGAGTGGGGAGTGGGGGGTGAGGGGGTGGGGTTAGTCGGCGCGGAGGCGGGCGAGGCGGGCTTCGCGGTTGTGCCACCAGTGCCGCAGGGTTTGTTCGGCAGCTAGGGGGGAGGGTTCGGCGGCAGAACCTTCTGCTGGGGCGGCGGCAGGGGGGGCGGCAACGGTGCCGACTACTTCGTCGAAGACAACTGGCATGGGTTAACGCTCCTGAAATTGAATGCGCGATCGCAGGTCTACATCGGCCCCGACATCGGCCCGCAGGCTGCTGGAGCCCTGACCGCTGATCTGGCCGCCGAGTTGGAAGCTGGTTCCTGCTCCGGCGGTGACCCCGGCGGCAGGCGGGGGCGGCATCAAACGGCTGGGGTCGAGGGAGACGGCGGCTCGGCTGCGGCCAGACTTGAGCCCGGCAAAGGCTCCGCCCGTGGCGGATACCCCAGCTGATGACCGTCCACCAATGGCCACAGAGGCCCCGGCAGAGAATCCGGCCCTGGCACTAATGCTCGCTCCGGTGGAAAAGCCCGCTCTAGCTCCAGCCGAGGCTCCGGCTCCGGCAGAGAATCCAGCACTGCCGCCAATCCCGGCCCCGGCGGAGAATCCTGCGCCGCCGCCAATGCCAGCACCTAGACCAATTCCCCCCCCCGCCCCCAGACTCAACCCGGCTCCGCCGCTGGCGAAAGCCACGGGTGGCCCCAGGGTAATCGAGGCATCCACCGTCAGCGGGCCGCTGGGGAAGCGCATGCTCTCCAGGCTGTTGGCGGCGGCGAGGGCTCGCCCGGCCTGGGGGTTACCCGCCTGGGAGGCCAAGCCGGTGGCATCTTGGCCTCCACCCGAAGCCCCAGGGACTGGGGCGGCGGGCACATCCACCGCATCGGGGGTGAGCCCGTCCTGTTGATCAAATTTGGAGTAGCTGCTGGGCTCAAACACCTTGTCTTGGCGAGACAGGGTGAGGTTGACGCTGGCCCGCAGGGGCACGCCGTTGGGGGCAAAGAAGTCGATGGTTTCTTTGTAGGATTCGACCATGCCCTGAAACTTGTAGGTGCCCCATTCAAACAGAACGACGGGCGGCACCTTTTGGGCGTCGGGCTCCATAAACTGGGCAATTTGGTCGGTGACGGAGCGCACGTCAGAGCCGTCGTGGGTGGTGTCAAACACCAGATCCATGGTCAGTTTGCCGCTGCTCTGGCTGACGTACTGTTTCTTGCTGTTGCCCGAGCCTTTTTCTTCCAGGGTGTTGGAGACGGCGTACTGCAATGACACCGGGTTGAAGTGGACATCCACTGTAGTGTCTCTGTGGGTGCCGCTCTGGACGGTAAACACGGCCTTGGTGAGTGCGATTGTTGCGGTCATTGCCGTTCCTTCCCGGTGCTACTGCGATTGAACAAGTGCAGCCCCTCGTGGGCCAGATGCAGTTCTTCGATGCCCACATCCGAGCCCTTGGCGTTGAGATCGGCAGCCTTAAACTTGATCGGCAGGGCCTTGTCGAGCTTCCAGGCCAGGCGCTGGTTGCCCTGGTTGTCGTACAGGCGAATGATGGCCGCCAGGCGGTAGGCGTAGCCCGCTTGTTCGCTGACCAGCTCAAACCAGGTCCAGAGGTCGCGGGTGGTGGTCATGCCCCGCTTGAGAATGACTGTGGCAAAGGTGACCTGGCCCGCCCGCTGGGCCGAGCCGTAGTTGCGGCCCCCCTCCTTAATTTCCTTGGGTTCCATGGTGGCCTCCAGGCCGGTGCATTCTGAAAACGCGCCGCCGCACAGGGTCACGGGCGTGGCCTGGCCCGGCACCAGCGGGTCGGTCTGAAAATCGACGTGGAACCGAAAGACATGCAGGGGATATAGGCTGTTTTCTTTGACCTCGGCGGGAATCATGCGGCCTCCTGTTGCCCCAGGGCGAGCAGCTGGCCGCTGTCGTTGAGGGCCAGCACGACGGTGATTTGCTCGACCGGCAGGGCCGGATTGATCTGCATCTGGGCAATGACTCGGCCATGGTCGAGGTCGTTTTGAGTCATGGTGGTGCGATCGCAGCGCACCCCATAGGCCTCGGCGGCGGTCGTGCCCCGCAGCGCCCCCGCAGCGAATAGGCTCTGCAACAGCCCGTCCAGACTTTCCTCCAGCCGCATCCACAGGTACTCGCCCGAGGCTTCAAACACCAGCTCTTCCCCCAGCTGGCGGGCGGCGCGAATCAGCCCCGCCACCAGCCGGTTGACGCTGGCGGGGCGGTAGCGCTCATCCAGACTGGTGGTGACATCGGACAGCAGTTGCAGCCCGTCGGGGGTAGGCCCCAGTAGCGAAACCCGGTCGATCAGGGCGCGGCTCCGGCGACCGATTGCCCCTTGGACGGCCCACTGCTGGCGCTGGGAGAGCAGCGGCACCACGCTGAAAACATCGCCCAAAGCGCTGTTGGCGGCACCGCGATAGGTGCCCCGGCTGAGGGCATTGCGGGCCAGCAGGCCGATCAGCAGCCCCTCGGGACTCTCCAGTTGTTCCGGCAGGGCCGCAGAGCCGGGGGTGCGCACCCAGGGATACACCAGCTGCACAAACCGGCTGGCAATGCCGTCATCGGCGGGGTCGGTGGTCAGCCCCGGCGCGCTATCGTCCCCCAGCACGGCCCAGAGGTCCTGCTCTGCCGGAGTGCCCGCCAGGGGCAGAGGAATCGCCGCCACCAGCTGCACCGGGCGCAGGCTGCCCTGGTGCTGGTGCCGTTCTAGCAGGGAGGCAACTAGGTGCAGCGATCGCACCCATTCCCCGTAGCCCAGCCCATCGCAGCGGGGCGCGGGCAGCTGGCGCACCCCGCTGTCCGGGGGCGGGGCCGGGGCGGGGTCAGAGCAGACCACAAAGGTTTCTGGTAGATCTTCCTCGGCAACGGGCGACTGGGTCGGCAGGGCGGGGCGATCGGCAGCCACCCCATCGGCCAGGTCGGGCAGGCCCAAAAACGCCACATCCGGCAGGCCAAACAGGTGACCGACCCCGTGCCAACTGCCGCGATCGCTGGGCGAACCGCTAAACAGACTGCGTGATTGGGGCCGATAGCCCGGCACCAGCCGTTCGATCTGGTTGAGCCGCTGTTCACGGGGAGCGTTGAACGGCCAGGGGTCACCCACCCGCACCACGTAGCAGCGCTGCCCTCCCTGGGCAAAAAACGATCGCACCGCCGCCCCCAGGTAGGTGCCCCCCCGCAGCGCCCCATCGGGGCTGACCGGGCGCTGATCCCAGGCAAACAGGTAGTCAAAGGTTGACCAGCTGTCGATCGGTACCGGCACATCCAGCAGACTGGGCGGGCTCTCGGCCATCCCCAGCGCCCCGGCCCGGCCGTAGGGCGGCTGCCCCCAGCCCTGGTCCACCAGCCACTGCTGCATCACCCCTGGCAGGGGGGTAGGGCGACGGCCCACAAAGCCCACAAAGCAGGCGATATCTGCCCGGTTGGGGTGGGGCGCCAGGGCCGGAGGTTGAGTTTGAAAAATCAGCCGGTTCATGGGTCTAGCCTGCCTTCTCGAACTCAATGCTCTCAGCCGACAACACCAGTTCTTCGAGGGCCAGATCGCCGCCGCCCTTGGCTGCAAAGGTGGGGGCGGTGTACTTCATTGGCACCACCCCGCGCAGCTTCCAGGCCTGAATGTCGTTGCCCGCTTCGTCGCGCAGGGTAATCACCACCTCCCGCTGGGCCTCGGGGCCGTTGCGGCGGGTGTCGTCAAACCAGGCCCACAGGTCAGAGGAATCCACCACTCCCCGCTTCAGGGTGACATCGCTGGCTTTGTAGACCCCCGCCACCTTCCGCACCCGGTTCTCCTTCTCGTTGCCGTTGCGATATTCGGCGATGGTGACCTCCGCCCCCAGCCCCGACACGTCAGAAAAGCCGCCCAGTATCTCCTCTGGCCCAATCGGGCCGTTTAGATTCACCAAAAAATTAAACGCTGGATAGGGATGGGTACGCGCCATGGATAAAAACCTCCTGGGTGAGTAAGGGGCGAAGGGGGAGAATCAATCCCACCCGCTCAGTGGGGCAGAGAGGGCAAAGCCGCTAGCCCGCCGCATCCGCTGTCTTTTGGCCAATGCGGAAGATGACAAATTCTGCTGGCTTCAGCACCGCCACGCCAATCAGGCAGATCAGGCGGCCATTGTCGAGGTCGTTTTGGGTCATGGTGCTGCGATCGCACCGCACAAAAAACGCCTCCTGGGGGGTTGCGCCGAGCAGCGCCCCGGTAATCCACTCGTTGTAGAGAAAGGCGGCAATGGTGTCGCGCACGTTCGTCCACAGTCGGGTACCGTTGGGTTCAAACACCGCCCACTGGGTACCGCGATCGATCGACTGCTCCAAATAGTTGAAGTAGCGCCGCACATTGACATACTTCCACTCCGGGTCAGAGCTGATGGTGCGCGCCCCCCACACCCGGTAGCCCCGCCCCGGAAAAAACCGCAGGCAGTTGACGCCAAAGGGGTTGAGCGATTCCTGCTCGGCAAAGTTCACCTCCCGCTCAAACCGCAGGGCGCTGCGCACCACCTCGTTGGCCGGGGCCTTAAACACCCCCCGCTCAATGTCGTTGCGGGCGTAGATCCCCGCCATAAAGCCGCTGGGGGGCAGGCTGATCTCCGCCGGAATGCTGGCATCGCCGGGGCGAAACAGCGGATTCGACACCCGCACCCAGGGAAAGTACAGGGCCGCGTATTTAGAGTCCAGGCGGCTTTTAATTTCGCGGGCTGCGGTGACGGTTTGCTCGGGGGGCGTGTCTAGAATGGCGCTGCGGTAGGCCTTACGCTGTTCGGCATGGCTAATTAGCGCCCCCTGAATACCGTTGTAGTCGGTCAGCACCGAACAGCCCGGCGCGGCCACAATCGAAATATCTTCCACCATGGCCAGCTCGGCCAGGGCGGCCTCAAAGGCGGCCTGGGTGGGTTCGCCGCCGTCGGTGCCCCCCGTCAAGCTCACCACCCGGTTGCCCTCCTCGTCCAGCAGCGCCGCATTCTCAAACAGGGTGCGAAACAGCTCAAACCCGCTGACGCCGCTGCTGAGATCGACGGCATAGAGGTTTTGTAGCTGGTCGCTGCGGCGGGTGGGCTCGGCCACCAGCACCTGCTCCAGTGCCTGGGGATGGTTGTCGCCAAAGCCTAGCCCCTCGTACACCAGGGCATTGCCCTCGACATCGGCGGTAATCACATTCAGGGTGAGAAAGAAAGCCCTGGTCGCGCCCTCGTCATCAAACGGGAACGGAGAGGTGCCGTCGGTGCCGCCATCGGCCCGCCCAAAGCCAGCCACACCCTTGACGTAGTAGGCCGTAGTGGGGGTTGCCGCCCCACCGCCTGCCCCACCCCCCGCCGCAGGAGTCACCAGCCGCAGCAGGGTGCCCACCGGAGCGGTATCCATCGTGCGGGCGCTGGCCGGAGCCTCCACCGCCCGAAAACTGATTGTGCCGTTGTAGGCCGCCCCAGGAAACCGCGCCACGATGCCAATCGTCTCGGCAGCGGCTCCTCCAGCTCCACCACCACCCCCGGCTCCACCTGCGCCGCCCCCGGCAGCGGGCACCGTCAACGTTACCCTGGCACGGCCATCGGTAGGCGCTGGTGGCGCACCGCCAGCCCCCCCGGCTCCGCCGCCAGCCGGTGCCGGGGGGGCCAAGAACACCCGCGACACGTAGAGCCGCGCCCCACCCTCGTTGAAAAACGCCCGCACCCCGTGGGCCAGGTAGTTGAGCAGCGTCGCCTGGCCGCTGGTCTGGGTGACGGTGAGCCCGTCTAGCCCGCCGTAGATGCGCTCAAAGTCGCCAAAGCTGGTGAGCAGTTCTGGGCTATTGCCGCTGTCGGGGTTAGCCACTGGCCCCCGGCGGGTCAGCCCCACAAAGCCAGCAGTGCTGGTGCTGACCCCTTCAATCGATTTGGCGCGAAAGCTGGTTTCTTCAACGTAGACACCAGGGGCTAAATATTCAGGCATAGCCGCTTCTCCTTAGGTTAGGAATTCAGGGTTACAGACAGCGCAGTGGTGTAGGTCTGACCAGAGGCCAGGGTGAGCGTTTGGGTGCCAGAGGGCAGCGTGGCCCGGCGGGCGTTGAGGTCTTCGGGGTCAGGGAAAAAATTGGGGTTGGGGTCTGTCATGGTCAACAGATCGGCATCGGGGGCGATGGTTTGCCGGGTGGGGTCAGCGATTACCTCCAGGGTGGCGGTCACGGCGGTGGTGGTGACGGGGGGTGGGGTGGCGGGGTCGGGGTCAAGGTCATCGTCGTTGGGGTCGGCCCAGGTGGTAATGGGAATGCCCCGCACCGCCACCAGGGCTTCTCCTCGCCAGTCGCTGAGGCCGAGAAAAGGGGTGTCGGCGGCCGTGGCCAGGGTGGTGCGAATTAAGGCCCAGGGCAGCCGCCGACCGGTGGTGGCATTGAGTACGGTGGTGCGCAGCACCGCCCAGCCCGGACTGGTGCGCGCCAGGGGAGAGGGATACAGGGGTATGTCGATGGGCTGAAAAACCGAAGGACTGCCAGGTGCTGGGGCAGGATCGCCCACGGCGGCGGGGCGGGGCAGCGGCACCGTAAAGCGCCGGGGCAGGTACTGCCCGCTGGGGTCGGTGATCTGGAGGGTGAGGGTAGCCGGGGCGGGGGCCACCCCTAGCTCGGCTAGATCAAAGGTCTGGGTGTAGCGCTCAAAGCCGGGGGCGGACACAATCACGTAGTAGCCGCTGCGGTTGCGGAGGATGCTCACCCCTCTGGCGGCGATCTGCATGGATGACCGCACCGGCAGTTGGGTGACTCCATCACGGCAGCGCAGGGCGGCTAAAATTCTGCGATCGCACAGTTCTCTCATCGCTGGGCGACCTCCGTGCGATCGCCCCAGCCCAGCCGCATCGCCACCACCGGCTGGCTATCCTCAACCTCATCCACCTCGATTTGCACCACCCGGGCGATGTAGGCAACACTCAGGTGGTAAGAGGGCTTGAGCGTATCCCAAATCCGCATCATGTCTTCGTTGCTCAGCTCCGCCGGAATAATCTGCACCACCTCCCCCGGCCCCCAGCCCGCATCCGTTGACAGATACGACTCATCCAAAATCGGCAGCCGGTGAAACTGCCGCATCGTCCAGGCCAGCAGAATGTGCTCCGCCAGGGCGCTGTCGGCCCACACCGTCAGCAAATAGTGCAGATCGACCGACAGCGGCACCTCCTGGCGGGGCAGCCCGTTGGCCGGGCGACTGTTGCGCAGGTGTTCATTGATTGCCACCCGGTGCAGATACAGCGACAGCAGCGTGTCTGACTCGCCATCGACATCGTCCATGGCGTTGCTCGACAGCAGCCGAAACTGACAGTCGGGAAAAGTGAGCGCCACCGCCCCCTCGGGGCCAGCGGCCAGGGCCAGCTGCTCTTGCTGCCGCTGAAACGTCAGGTAAGCCGTCTGCAAATAGGTGACCAGCGACTCACCGACCGAATGAATTGCCCGGACATTGGCCATGGCCCTGCCACAACAACAACGCTGAAAACCCGATTCGAAACCAGGCTGTCCGTAGTAATACTGATAAAACCCATGCCCCAACAAGCGCATATTCTTGCTAGTGAGACCTACCTAACTCATTTGGGGTAGTTCATCTGAGCAGCGTCATTCGTGTGACTTGAAGCCGCCAACCCCGTCGAGTATGGTCAGACAAAAGAGACGAGCGGCCCCCATTTACCCCCATTTACCAATGTTGCGTCGGGAGGGCTAGGCGTGCAGGAACCTCTGTCTCCAGCCACTCGACCACCCCGTTGGACTTGTATATTGGACCCGGCCCTAGGGCTCACCCCCCAGGGCCTGCTGGTGTCCAAGCACCTCCGTCACGTGGTCAACCTCTGGCTGGTGCGCGAGTTCAGACACATCGTGCAAAACAGTCGAGTCTATCGCGACAACCCAGCCCTGTTGACCCCTGCCCCTGACGCGGCGCCCCAGAGTTTGGGCGGCGTCTCGGCCCAGCAGCAGATCCACTGGAGTCTGCTGGCCTGGGAGCAGTATCTCCAGCGCCACGATCTGCTCGATCTGGGCCTGTTCTGGCTGGGCGATCGCCCCCAAGAATCGGTTTTGCCCCCAGATCAGACCCCCCATCTGCTCTGGCAGTGGGAAACCCTAGCCGAGGGCTTTGACCAATATCACCCGCCGAACTATGCCCCTGAACTTGACCAGGCCCATCCCCTGCGCCAGGCCTTTCGCGATGCGATCGCCCTGGCGGCCCTGCTAGAGTCGGCCTTAATTTTGACCATTCCCCTAGCAGATGGCCCCCACGCCACCCCAGCCCTTTGCCAGCAGATCGAGCGCTGGCACCTGCCCTGCACCGCCCTATCCGCCGACCATCCCAGCATCCGTTGGGAACGCCAAACCCTACACCAGCTCTTCACCCAGGCGGGCCTAACCGCCCTCCTTTGGCAGCGGCCATCGCTGGCCGTCGTGCATATCTACTCTCCCTACGCGGGGCTGCTGAGCGATCACAACAGACCGGCAGAGCAATCCGTCAAAGATTATGCCGCACCACCCCTGAGCGCCCGGCTACCCGTCGCTCATCCCTGGGTTGAGACCAAAACATTTTGGTATCTGCTGAGCTAGTCGCCTAGCAACGCCCTGGGGCCAAGCTGACTCAGACAAGCCTTTTTGTCTAAATAAATCTGCCCAAAATAAATTCTTACTCTTGTTTAAACAGGCCGCAAAAAGATTTCGCTTCTTGTACTTTGGAGAAGTTATTTAACCGCCCCTTGCTGGCCAGAGAATCTGGAAACTAGATTTTACTAAGGTGTGCCCCTACTCTCCATAGTCAGTGAATATTTCGCTAGCAGAAACTATTTGCCCCAGATAGTGCATGGATTAGCTAAAGCTAATCCTACAGTAAATCTCTGCTAGCAATGATTGACATCATCTGCTCAATTTGAATTGGATTCTATCTAGACTTAGAGACTGGTAGAGTGATTCAATTAAGCTTGGTTAAGCTTGTCGCCGAGTTCCCTGAAAATCAATCTACAGCGGTGAAGAAATCCCTAACGAAGCTGACATCTTCTGTCTCAGACATTTCCTAAGCTTGAAGACTGAGCCATCTAATGCCCCTGGGAAAATATCATGGAACCCATTGATTTAGGCGTGGTTTTAGCCTCAGACTCTCCCCCAATTTTCGCCATCAAACCTATTGTAAAATTTTTTATTGAAGATCATCAGTTTGCCGTTGTCAACCTTGAAGACAGTATTCCCGGCAGCCTGGTCTGCCACTTTGAAATTAACGGTAAGCTTTACGGAATTTCGTCGGCAACTGCCATCTCTAGTCAGTCCTGTTCTGATATCGTCGATCTGCTAACGGAGCGAGAAATTCAGATCGTTTCCTTCGTGGCCTTTGGTCTATCTAACAAGCAAATTGCCCAAAAACTGGGCATTAGCGAATGGACTGTTTCGGCTCATCTGCGGCGCACCTTCATGAAGCTCGGGGTCGATACCCGCGCCGCCATGGTCTATCGCTGTAATAGTCTGATCAATGGAATGGGCAGAGAGATCCACTCCTAAGAAGATTTCCGGGAAGACAATCCCAGTGTTATCCCGTGACTGTAGCCGCTGTAGAGTGGGCAATGCCCACCACTGAGGAAACTGTTTTCCAGAAGTCGCCTAAGACCTGGGCCACAGCCTAGGCCTCGTCAACTCGTCAACAGACAAGCTGTCAAAGACGCGGGTTAGCTGGGGTGTTACCCTCAGAGATGGCCCAATCAGCGCCTCAACGCTAGCATGCTCGACCTGTTGCTCATGGCCAGCTTAGGATTTTTAGGCAGTTTTGGCCATTGCCTCGGCATGTGCGGGCCTATTACGGTCGCCTTCTCGCTGTCGCAGTCTGCCGCCCGGCCCAGTCGCTGGCAGCAGGTGGGGTTTCACCTATTGCTTAACCTGGGGCGGCTGGTCAGCTACGCCCTGGTGGGCCTGATGATTGGCGCACTAGGGTCAGTACTGGTGGCCAGCGGGCAAATGGCGGGCCTCGGCAGTCCGCTGCGGCGAGGGGTTGCCCTGGTCACCGGGCTGCTGCTGATCTGGTTTGGGCTAGGGCAAATTAGCCCCGCTCAAGTGCCCAAAGTTCCTTTTCTCAACCCCATGGCCCAGGCGAGCTGGCACGATCGCCTCAGTCGAGCCATGCAGGCCCTCTCCCTTAACCCCCAGCGATGGACGCCGCTGCTGCTGGGGTTGGCCTGGGGATTGATGCCCTGCGGCTTTTTGTACGCAGCGCAGCTCAAGGCCGCCGAGACCACCAATCTCTGGCGGGGCGGGGCCACCATGCTGGCCTTTGGGGTCGGCACCCTGCCGATGATGTTAGGGGTGGGGGTCTCTACCGCCTGGGTCAGCGCCGATCGCCGGGGGCAGCTGTTTCGCCTCGGCGGCTGGATTACCCTGCTGATTGGCCTGCTGACGCTGCTCCGGGGCAGCGACATGATCGATTTCACCGGCCACGGGGCGCTGGTGTGCCTGCTGCTGGCGATCGTCGCCCGCCCCCTCAGCCGACTTTGGCCATCCTTGCTCGTCTACCGTCGCACCCTGGGGGTGGGGGCCTTTGTGCTCTCGGTGGCCCATGTCGCCCACATGGTAACGATGGGATGGAACCCTGCCGCCTTGCCCTTTCTCTTGCCGAGTCTGCAAGCGGGGGGTTGGGCGGGTATTGTCGCCTTTGGGCTGATGGTGCCCCTGGCCCTGACCAGTTTTAATCGGGCTCAAACCTGGCTGGGCCAGCGCTGGCGGCAGCTCCATTTGCTCAGCGTCCCCATTTTTGGGTTGACCGTATCCCATGCGGTGCTCTTGGGTTCGAGCTATTTGGGCGGGTTTGAGCGCTCTACCCGCCACTGGCTAGGGGCTGTGGCCCTGGTGGTACTGGCCTTACTGGCGCTACTGCTGCGCTGGCGAAGATTGTGGTCTCTGCTGTCTCTGGAGAAATACTATGCGCCCGCCAAACCCTAGCCTGATGACCGTCGGGCTACTGTTGAGCAGCCTGGCGATGCTGCCTGCCCAGGCCCACAAAACCGAGGTGGCGGGCGATGTCGCAGGCACCTGGCACCTCGAACCCAACCACAGCCCCAAAGCAGGAGAACCGGCGCGGGTCTGGGTGGCGCTCACCCAGCAGGGCGGCCAGGTGATTCCCCTAGAGCAGTGCGACTGCACCCTCGCCGTCTATGGCACCAACCAATCGGGGGCCGCGCCGATCGCGCAGCCCTCCCTCCAGGCCGTATCACCAGAGCGGTTTCAGAATATTCCTGGGGCCGACATTACGTTTCCTGAGCTGGGCGAATACCGGATTGTGCTCACCGGCAGCCCCAGGGCCGCAGCCACCTTTGCCCCCTTTGAGCTGAGCTACACCATCATTGTTGCCGCTGGCCTCCCCAGCCCAGCGCCTGCCCCAGAAATTACCACCCAGGTTGCCCCCGAGGACGGCGAAGGAGGGCGTTCTCCCCGCTGGATTGTTGGCCTGGTGGTGGGCAGTGGGGGGGCAGCGATCGCCGCCTTAGCCCTGGGCCTGAGCCGCAGAAAATCGCCCAATTGATGGGCGATTTGGGGTCGGTTCTGGCTTGCACTCCTAGCAAGGCCGAGATTCGTCACCAGGGCGTCGCGTGTCCTACTCCGCCTCTGTAAAGCCCAGGGACTGCAAAAGCTGCTCTACCTTGGCGCGGTGGTTGACTTCCCAATCGGCCAGGGACTGGGCGGCGTCTTGCTCGGTGCGCTGCTGGGCCGCCTGCCAAACCGCGTCTTGCTGGGCGGCCGGAATCACCGCAATCCCCTCTTCATCGGCCACCACCATGTCACCGGGGTTGACCCGCACCCCGCCACAGAAGATCGGCTGGTTGAGCGTGCCCAGGGCTTGCTTCTGGCCTGGCACCGGCATTACCCCGCGCGCAAACACTGCAAACTGCGCCTCGCGCACTTCAGCCAGGTCGCGAATGACGCCGTCGACCACAAAGCCCGCAATGCCTCGGCTTTGGGCGATCGCACAGACATTGCCCCCCGCCATGGCGTACTCAGCATCTCCCGCCTGCACCACAATGACAGAACCGGGGGCCGCCCGGTAAATGGCGGCGTGCAGCATCAGATTATCCCCCGGCGGGCAGTTCACGGTGTAGGCTGGGCCAGCCAGACGAGGCATGCCGGGCCACAGCGATCGCAGGCCCATATCCATAAACTGCTCGCGCCCCAAGACATCGCCGTAGGCCGTGGGAGAAAAGGCCGCAAAGTTTAATCGCTCGTTCACAGTCGCTCGCCATCCTGGCCCAAAACATTGCTCAAATACTACTGGCAAGGGTAGCGCAGGTTAAAAGTTTCCTAGGGCGCGATCGCCGCAATCATCACGCTGTTGGACTTGACCACGGCATAGACCTCCTGGCCCACGGCCAGCTTCATCCGCTCCACTGAAGCTACGGTGATGATCGCCACCAGCTCAACGCCGGACGCGATTGCCAGGGTGAGTTCAGCGTTGACGCCGCTGATGGCGATCGCGGTGATTTTGCCCCGCAGCAGGTTGCGGGCGCTGATGGCAAAGTCGCGCTGCACGGAGAGAAACGCTTGCGCGTCGCGATCGCTGGCGAACGGTGAGGGGCTCTCTGGTGCGAAGGGGTCGGGCTGCCGCTGCTCTAGACTGCGTACTAACTCCCGAAGAATATCGGTTTTGCTGCGCTGGGTGCGCTGGCAGTAGTCATCGAGAATTTTGCGCTCCTCCTCAGAGGCTTGAAACGTGACCCAGCCTTGACTTTTTCGCGGCATGACAAAACCAGAGTAGGGGTATGGGTCAATACCAACCAAGTTGGTATTGCTGATTAGAATAGGTGGCATAGTTTACCAACGCTTCAGGCGCTAAGCCTTTCCCAATTCTCTCTAAAGACAATGAAACGACGAAACATTTTGCTCTTGGTCGCCACCCTGGCTCTGAGTTCGTGCCTTCGAGGCAGCCTAGGTTCTGGGCAGTCTGATGTAACCCAAGCGCCAACGACGGTGCTCATTTCCGCCGCCGCTAGCCTTCAAGATGCCCTCCAGGCCATCCAATCCGATTTTGAGACCGAGCACCCTGACATTGTCATCACCTACAACTTCGGTTCCTCCGGTGCCCTGCAACAGCAGATTGAGCAGGGCGCTCCGGTAGATGTGTTTATTTCCGCCGGGGTTTCCCAAATGGACGCCCTGGAGTCCCAAAATCGGCTGCTGTCGGAAACTCGGACGAACCTGCTGGGCAATCGCCTAGTATTGATTGCGCCTCAAGACTCGACCCTGGGGCTAACTGACTTTACCGACCTCACCAAGGACGCTGTCAAGCAAATCTCCGTCGGTGAATTTCGCAGCGTACCTGCCGGACAATACACCGAGCAGGTGTTTACCAGCCTGGGCATTTTGGCCACCCTTCAGCCCAAGCTCATCTTTGCCAACAACGTGCGCGGAGTGCTGGCAGCAGTCGAGTCAGGCAACGTGGATGCGGGCGTGGTCTACGCCACCGATGCCGCCATTTCTGACCAGGTGAAGGTAGTCGCGACCGCCGATGCCGCCCTCCACAGCCCAATCCTCTACCCCTTAGCCATTCTTAGCAATACCGCCAGCCCAGAGGCGGCCCGCACCTTCGTGGCCTATCTCACCAGCGATGCCGCCAAGGCTGTTTTTGAGGAGTACGGCTTCACGGTTTTAGAGCAGTAGTGAACGGGGTGGATAGGTAGGGGGTGGATGGGTAGGGGGTGGTGAGGTGTATCGGCATCTCACTCATCCACTTACTCCCTATATTCCCCACTCCCCACTCCTCACCCCTCACTCCCTCCATGCCCATGCCCCTCTCCCCCCTCTGGATCTCCCTCAAAGTCGCCAGCCTGGCGACGGTGGTAGCATTCTTCACGGGTATTGCCGCCGCCTACTGGATGCTGGGCTATCGCGGGCCAGGGAAATCGCTGATTGAGGGGCTTTTGATCGCGCCGCTGGTGCTGCCGCCGACGGTAGTGGGGTTTTTGCTGCTGCTGGTGTTTGGCAGCAATGGCCCCCTGGGGCCGCTGCTGCAAGCCGTGGGAATGCAGATCATTTTTACCTGGTATGGGGCGGCGATCGCAGCGACAGTGGTAGCCTTTCCGCTGATGTACCGCACAGCATTGGGGGCCTTTGAGCAAATTGACCCGGCCCTGATGCAGGTGGCACGCACCCTAGGGGCCAGGGAAGGCCGCATTTTCTGGCAAATTTTGCTGCCGCTGGCGGGGCCGGGGCTGCTGGCAGGGCTAACCCTCGCCTTCGCCCGCGCCCTGGGAGAGTTTGGGGCAACGCTGATGGTGGCGGGAAATATTCCAGGCCGCACCCAGACCATGCCGATGGCGATCTACTTCGCGGTAGAGGCGGGGGCTATGGCCGAAGCCTGGGGGTGGGTGGCGATTATTCTCACTGTGTCGCTGTCGGGAATTTTGGCAGCAAATGTCTGGCAGGGGCAGCAGCGGGGAGGCAAGAACGAAAAACGAAAAACGAAAAACGAAGATTCCCGGTCTGTGGGTCAAAATTTCTCCTCCGGAGACGCTGCGCGTAGGCATAGCCAGTCCAAAGGACTTACAAAATTCAAAATTCAAAACTCCCCTTCATCACCCCATCACCCCATCACCCCATCACCCCCCCACCCCCTACCCCCTACCCTCTCCCTCTCCCTCCACAAACCCCTCGCCACCTTCCCGCTAAATGTGGCCTTCACCGCTGGCGCTGACGCCCTGGGCATTCTCGGGGCCTCGGGGTCGGGCAAGTCGATGACGCTGCGGTGCATTGCCGGGGTAGAGACACCGGAGCGAGGGCAGATTGTGCTGAATGGGCGGGTGCTGTTTGACAGCGATCGCGGCATCAATCTCCCCAGCCATCGGCGGCGGGTGGGGCTGTTGTTTCAGACCTATGCGCTGTTTCCGCACTTGACCATTGCCGAGAATATTGGCTTTGGCTTGCAGCATTTGCCGAGGCTGGAGCGATCGCAGCGGGTGAGCGGCTGGCTGGGGGCCATGCAGCTCCAGGGCTTGGGCGATCGCTACCCCCATCAGCTCAGCGGCGGGCAGCAGCAGCGGGTGGCCTTGGCCCGCGCCTTGGCCCCCGAACCAGAGGTGCTGCTGCTAGATGAACCCCTCTCGGCCCTAGATACCTACCTGCGCAGCCAGGTCGAGCAGCAGCTAATTGCCACCCTGGCGAGCTACAGAGGCGTGACGCTGTTTGTCACCCACAACCTGGAGGAGGTGTTTCGGGTGTGCCCCCAGATTATGGTGATGGCGGCGGGGCAGACTGTGGCGGCCGGAACTCGCCACCAGGTGTTTGAGCAGCCTGGAAGCGCGATCGCCGCCCAGATTACCGGGTGTAAAAACTTTTCTAGGGCCACCCCCCTGTCTGCCACCACCCTCAGGGCCGAAGCCTGGCGCTGCACCCTGACGGTGGCCGAGGCCATTCCCCAACACCTCAGCCAGATTGGGTTTCGCGCCCACCAGATCCAGTTCGTTGAAGACCTTAGCCAGCCCAATACCTTTGCCGCCTGGGTGGTGGCCACCAGCGAAACCCCCCACCGGGTGACGGTGTTTCTCAAGCTCCACGCAGCCCCAGTTAGCCTAGAGCAGGAATCTAACGACGACGCCTACGACCTTCAGGCTGAGGTGTTCAAAGAAACCTGGCTGAGGCTGAGGCCGCAACCGCTGCCCTGGTACGTGCAGCTGGCCCCAGAGCGAGTGCTGCTGTTGAGCGATCGCCCAGAGCCCGCCCCAGGCTGTAGCCAGTCTAGCTAAGACATTTCCCCTCCAAACGTTTGAACGTTTTCTGAATGCCCTAACCTAGGTGACTATATTGATCTCACAGCTGGATTCAAGGGTGAGTCGAGCAGGTTGACTTTGACAACCTACATGTTGTTAAACTTGGTAAGTATTTTTACTGTGTTTCCCCTGCTATGGCCCAGCAACCACCCAGTACCAAGGGAATCACCCTCCACCAAATGGAGGTTTTTGAGGCGGTTGCACGCCACGGCAGCTACACCAAAGCGGCTGAAGAGCTGTTTTTGAGCCAGCCGACGGTGTCAATTCAGGTTAAGCAGTTGTCTAAAACCATTGGCCTACCGCTGTTTGAGACGGTGGGCAGAAAGCTCTTTCTAACGACCGCTGGCGATACCCTGCTGACCACCTGTCGCAATGTCTTGGCCCAGCTCTCGACTCTGGATGACGCGCTGGTGGCGTTTCAAGGGCTCGATCGCGGCATGGTCAGGGTAGCCACGGTTGAAAGCGGCAAAACCGCCCTGGTGCAGCATCTCAAGCCTTTTATGGACAGCTACCCAGGGCTGGAACTCTCTCTGCACATTGGCAATCACCAGGAGCTTTCGGCTCGGCTGCAAGACAACCAGGACGACCTCTACCTGTTTAACCAGCCTCCGGCCCTGAATGGCATTGCGGTCTTCCCCTGTATGGATGTGCCACTGCACATTGTTACCCATCATCAGCACCCTCTGGCGGGGCGATCGGTGGTGACGCCCCAGCAGTTGGCTCAGGAGTCGTGGATTTTGAGCGAGGCGGGGTCGGTCAGCCGTCAGCTGTTGGAGGAGTTCTTTAGGGCTCAGTCAATTACGGTGCGCTGCCGTCTGGAGTTGAGCAGCTATGAGGCGATTAAGGTCAGCATTCGGGCTGGGCTGGGGATTGCGGTGCTGCCTGCCCCAAGTTTGTCGGCGGCGGAGCTTGAAACTGATTTTGTGATCTTGCCTGTGGCCGAGTTTTCGCTGCGCAAGCAGTGGCATTTGGCCTACCCCAAGGGGAAGCATCTATCGCCGGGGGCCACGGTGTTTTGCGACTATTTGCTGGAGCACCTGTGAGGGAGGCACTACGTTGTGCCCGAATTTACTCACTCTCCCTCCACCAGCGCCTGAAACCGCTCGTCGGCGCGAATGGGGTCGAAGTCGGTGTCGGTTCTGGCCATATTGCGATATTTGGGGTCTAGGGCAATTGCCCGTTGAAGTAGCTCCAGTGCTTCATCTAAATTATGCGTTCTGCTTACAGCAAATGCTTTGTTATAGATAGCATTGGCATATTGAGGATTAGTTTCTATAGCTTTGTCAAAACACTTGACCGCTTCACTAAACCTTTCTGCTTTAGCTAATGCATATCCTTTGCTATCCCAACTACTAAAATCATCAGGTTTGATTATTAAGACAGCATCAAAGTAAGTGATTGCCGCCTCATACCGCCCCAAGTTTCCCAGCGCATTCCCTTTGCTATTAAGCGCGTCTTGATAGTCAGATTTTATTTCTAATGCAGCATCGTAGCAAGCGATCGCAGCATCATACTGCTCTAAGTCATACAGGGCATTCCCTTTGTTGTAGAGCGCTTCGTGATAGTCGGGTTTGAGGGCTAAGGCGGCATCGTAGCAGGCGATCGCGGCCTCATACTGGCCCAAATTCCCCAGCGCAACCCCTTTGTTGTGGAGCGCGTCAAGATCGTCGGGTTTGAGGACCAAGGCGGCATCGTAGCAGGCGATCGCGGCCTCATGCTGGCCCAAATTCCCCAGCGCAACCCCTTTGTTGTGGAGCGCGTCGAGATAATCGGGTTTGAGGGTTAAGGCGGCGGCGTATGCGGCGATCGCCTCGTCATAATCACCAGCTTCGTATTTGGCATTGCCTTCCAAGACATTAATCAAGGCTTGCAGGTTACTGTTTTCAGTTTCTTCACCCTGGGAAATTTGGGTTTGAATTTGGCGTTCTTCTCCATGGGCATCAGCAAAGGTAAAGATAGCCGATTGCCAGTCGAAGAAGTCGGCGGCGCGGCGGATCAAGTATTTGAGGGCAAAGGGCGGCACCACAAACACAAAGCACAGGTGGCCAAAGTGGTCGCGAAAGTTATCGCGCTGTTGGTTGAGGTGGCTCAATAGTGGCGGTACAGTGTCGAGATTGTAGTAGTCGCCTTCGCCACCGTAGCCCGGTTTAATATCGGCCTCTAACGATTTTTCGAGCCCTTGAACCACCAAAATATTCAAGTTGGCCAAGTCGGGGCGTTGGGCCACCAAATTGTAGAGGTTGGTGATCGGTTGATCGAGCACCAGGGTGCCGATATTCTTTTGGGGTAAATCGTTGCGTAGCCGCTGCAAAATGTCGCTGGCCTTGGCCGGGCTAGCCTGTACAAACAACAGCCCAAACCCCTTGCGCCGTCGCAGCGATCTTTGCAAGGCTTGGTACTGAGCCTCGGGGTCGGCGGCAATTTGTTTCGCAGCATTCGCTAGGGTCATAGCCACCTTATTGTGTCTAACTCTCCTCTCCCCAAGGGAAAGGAAGTGAGGGCACCTGCGCTAGGGCTTTTTGAAAGGGGGCCAACCCTTCAATTAGCGGATGCACATTGTGCCAGCGCTGCAATTTGCCCTGATCATCATAGTAGCGATATTCCAGTAAACAACGATTGAGCAATAGTCGTAGGCACTGGGGTTCATTGTCGGCGTTGCGGGTGCGGCAGACCTGAGCTAACAGCCTCCACTGGTCGGCTTGAATGGTATTGAGGTAGGTTTCCCGAGCTTCTTCGATGGCAATTTGCACCGCTTGAGCCGTAATGGGCAGGCAATCTGTCCAGTCGATTGCCCGCTGGATCAGCTGCATCAAAATCCGCAGGTGGCCACCGCTCATCAGGCAGAGGTTTTCTAGGGTAGCAGGGCTATCGAAGAGTTGAGTATCAATCTGGTCGGCGAGGTCAGCATCGATCAGCGCTACCCGCTTTTGAATGAGTTCACGAAACTTAGCCAAGCCAGCGGCGTTAAGGCGGCCATCCGGATAGCGCACCATCACCATCGGCAGCACATCGGGCTTGTCGTAGTTGTCTTCTAGGCGGGTGCCCCGTTCGGAATAAACCATCGAAATGGGCACGGTGTAGATCACATGGCAATCTAACCCGCGCAAAATTTCGCTGCGGTTGAGGTAAATTTCGTCGTAGTTGCTGGGCTGTCCCTCCTGCTGAATCTCCACAATGCGATCTAAGTTGTCAGCCATAATCACAATGCCGGGGCAGGTATTGGGTAGAGTGCTGCGGGCTACCCCAATAAAGTCGTTGAGGGCGACCACCAGCGACGGCGTGTAGTCGTTCACCTTTTGGCGAATTTCGCGCCGCTTTTCTGGAATGGCCCGGAGGGTAGAGCTAATGCTGCCAAACTGGGCAATCTGACCTTCCAACGTCAGCCCATCGAACTGCACCTCCGATCGCGCCAGTTCCTTCATCGAATCCCAGCGCTCTTGCAGCCACTGCACCAGGGGATTGTGGTTATCCACGCGAATGTCTTGCACCAGGTGGCGGGTGCAGGCAAACAAAATATCGGCATACTCCGCATCCTGGGGTTCAATGTCTTCGTTGTCGGCGGCAAAGTAGACGACAAAATAGCCCTGGCCTTCTAAAAATTCCTTCAGCCGCAGCAACTCGGTCGATTTGCCCACCCCTCGATGGCCCGTATACAGCTGACAGGTAGGTTCCTTCGATCGGGTAATGCGCCGCCCCAGTTCGCGCACTACGTCCCACCGTCCCCGCACCTCCTGGCAATCTACATAGGCTTCCTTCACTGGTGGCTTAAACGGCTCAAAGGAACTGTAAATTTCGGTGAGCAGGGCTTCGTCGCTGAGCTGACGAGGGGGTTGACTCATAGGGTTTGCCGGGGCAGGTTTCCCCCGATTTTAGCCTTGACTATCAGAAAGGCAAAATTAGGCGCGATCGCCCCGCCGCCGCCTCAGAGACCGGGTTTCTCGCGATGGGTAAGCGGTGGGTTACGGCGGAGTAGGGGTGGCGGGGTGTAGGCAGAGCCTCGGGCCGCCCCCACCCTACGGATAATCAAGGCCCATCCACCGTTGAACTCTGTTGTGAGGTGCCCGTTACAATGGCAGTCATCCTCAGGAGGAGCTGAAATGGCAGAGGTTATCTTGTATCACCACGCACAAGGGCTAACCCCTGGCGTTGTTGCCTTCGCAGATCGGTTGCGTCAGGCCGGGCACCTCGTCCACACCCCCGATCTATTCGATGGCCATACCTTCAGCGACCTCGATCGCGGCATGCAATTTGTCAAAGAACTGGGGTTTAGCGAGGTGATAGAGCGCGGCGTGCGCGCGGCGGATAGATTGCCGTCCGAGTTAGTCTATGCCGGATTCTCGCTGGGAGTTCCCCCAGCCCAGAAGCTGGCTCAGACCCGCCCTGGAGCCCAGGGCGCACTTTTCTTCTATTCCTGTGTGCCAGTCTCAGAATTTGGGTCGGCGTGGCCAAAGCGGGTTCCAGTACAGATTCACGCGATGGATGCCGATCCGTTCTTCGTTACCGAAGGCGACATTGACGCCGCTCGATCCCTGCTTGAGGAGGCGGAGGAAGCCGAGCTGTTCCTTTACCCTGGTAACCAACATATTTTTGCCGATAGCTCACTGCCCTCCTATGACGAGACGGCATCCGCCCTGCTGATGCAGAGGGTGCTAGATTTTCTGGCTACACGGTAATCCGACACAATGAAGTAGTCATTAATCCCTGGAGGTGCCAGCGTGCCTGTTATCACCCCTGATTGTTTCCTCCTAGAAGAAAGCCCTTCTGACGCTGCCCATGAGCCAGATCGTCTGCTCTGGATTAGCGAAGCAGGAGGGCTTAACCAGTTCGGCGCATTCATTGAGGTTCTGCAACCTGGCTCTCGTTCATCGATCAAGCATTGGCACAGCGCTGAAGATGAAATGGTCTATGTCCTTGAAGGCGAGATCACGCTGATTGAAGGAGATACGGAGACTGTATTGCGCCCTGGCGATGCTGCCACGTTTCAAGCAGGCGTGCCGGTAGGTCACTTTTTCGAGAATCGTAGCGCCAAGGCAACGCGATGCCTTGTAGTCGGCACCCGAGCGGCAGTAGATACAATCACGTATCCTGACCTTGATCGGGTTTGCTACCGCGACCGATCGCTGCCAGATGACATTTGGACTAATGGCATGGGAGAACCTGCCCAGAGTCCTTACTAGCAATCACTAATGACTGCCGAATTATCAATAGAATCGTGGTACCCAGCCCGATCGCTTGATTGTAGAGGAAACGCAGCATGGATCGATTCACTGGCGGTTGCCTGTGCGGCAACGTCCGCATTGTGGCCACGGGACGCCCATACCGGGTCGGCCTCTGCCACTGTCTCGACTGCCGCAAGCACCATGGAGCCTTGTTTTACGCTGCGGCAATATTCCCCCATGAGGCGGTCACGATCGCTGGTGAAACCCGCGACTACGGCGGGCGGTTTTTCTGTCCCCGCTGCGGCTCGTCTGTTTTCGCCCGCACCGCCGACGAAATCGAAGTCAACCTAGGCTCCCTAGATGCCCCTGACCAACTGATGCCCACCTACGAAAACTGGATCATTCGTCGCGAGTCTTGGCTACCGCCGTTTCCGCTCACGCGACACTACGATCGCGATCGCGACACCACGGGTCGCTTTGAGGATTAGGTCGCACGATCAGATTTCCCTCTTCAAAGCCCCCAGCGGTAGGGCAGGTCACCGCGTACTCTGAAGTTGAGGTCTCGCCAAATTTGTACAATAAGGCATTGATCCACCGATGAGCAAAGGAATCGCCATGTCGATCACCGGCCAATGCCACTGCGGAAAGGTTCATTTTCAAATTGAGGGAGATCTGCCCGATCAGCTAACTCGCTGCACGTGTTCTTTCTGTTCTAAGCGCGGTGTGCTGCTGGCCTACTTTCATCCCGATCAATTTCACAGCACTGTTGCAGACGGCAGCGACTCAATATATCGCTGGAATACCGAAATGGTAGCCCACCACTTTTGCTCTACCTGCGGATGCGCCACGTTCTCCGATAGTCCAGCCTTTGAACTTGACGGCAGCTGGGATAAAGTCACTAGGCGCATTGGCGTAAATGCTCGTCTGTTCGATGACTTTGATGCGGCCACCGCACCAGTAACCGTCATTGACGGCAAGAATCTGTGGTAGCAACCAGCCAGGCTGCTCCGGCATCTGCTTCTACCCTGATGAACTAACCGAGCTATCCCTGGGGTTGAAGCTGCGGCACGGTACTCTGTGGGTCGCGATCGCCTTCCCCAGGCAGAGGGCGCGCCCTCTGGGTTTTGATCATGTTCAAATTAATCGTCAGCAAAAAGCTGGTTAGGCTGGCGATCACAATCACTGGCACCATGGCCGTGTCCGACAGCACGCTGAGAATTACCGTGGTGCTGATCGGGGTTTTGGTAATCGCCACATTTACCGCCGCCATCATGCAGACCATGCCGATGGTGGGGTGCACCTGCGGAAAGCCGAGGGCGATCGCCAGCCCCACTGCCGCCCCAATATAAAACAGCGGAAAGATAAACCCGCCGCGAAAGCCCGAATGCAGCGTGCAGCTAATCGCCAGCATCTTCGCCAGGCCAATCAGCAGCAGCATGGTGACGCCAAAAGTCGAGCCGGTTTCGATAATCGTTTCAATCTCGCGCTCGCCAAAGAACAGGGTCTGGGGAAACACTAGAGCAATCAGCCCGATGGCGAGGCCCCCCAGAGTCGCCAGCAAAATCGTGCGGTGCTCCAGAGGCCTTGTCAGCCAGCCCACCGTGCGAAACACCAGCACAAACAACGCTGCCACCGCCGCCCCGATCGCCCCCAGCACCGCCCCCTCCGCCAAATTTGTCAGCGTCAGCGGGGGTATCGAGGTGAAGTGGTACATGCCGCCGATGGAAAGCCCCGTGGTGAGGCGAAACACCACAAAGCTCAGAATCGCTGCCAGGGTGGCCGGAATCAGCGCCTCGTAATACTCCAGCCCCCGCCGATGGGGAATCTCCAGGGCAAATAGAGCCCCGCCCAGGGGCGCGCCAAAGAAAGCCCCAAGGGCCGCCGCCATACCGCAAAAGGTAAAAATCCGCGTGGTGCGCAGGGTGAGGCCCAGCTTTTGGGCCATCCAGCCGCCGACGCTGCCGTTGACCTGCACCAGGGGGGCCTCTGGCCCGGCACTGCCCCCCGCCACAATCGAAAACAGCGACGCCACCACCATCGCCGGGCTCTGCTTAATATCGATGCGGCCAGGGTCGTGCACCTTCTCAACAACAAAGGAAACCTCACCGGGCAGACCCATCAAATACAGCGTCAGCCCCACCAGCAGCCCGCCTACGCTAGCGGCGATCCACACATAGTTGGTGGCGGGGAAGCTCTCGGTAAAGAAGGGTTCGAGCGTTTCAGGCAGGGTATGCCACACCAGATGCATGAACCCCTCCAGCACCAGGTAGTAGGTGGTGGCGACGATGCCGCCCACAATGCCGATGGCGGCGGCGGCCAGCATGGTCTGGGCATAGTCGAGTTCGCGAGGGGCAGTCTCAGCGGGGGAAGACGCGCTTTCTAAATCCATAGATACCGTCATAGCCTGGCCTCACAAGTAGGGGACGAGGTCGCGTCTTTGTCAGCGCGGGGGACTCAAAATTTAGAGGTATAGCCTGGGTAGGGGCGTAGCATGCTACGCCCCTATGGGGTCATGCAGCTACAGGCGATCGCGTAGCGTCCCCAGAGGGGAATCGCGCAGCGTCCCTACAGGCGATCGCCCTGCTCCACCGGCACCGCCGCCGGTACTGGCATCCCATGCTCAGCGTGGGAACCCACCACTTCCCTCAGCGTGAAAGCATTCAAAAAGGCGACGATCAGCGCCACACAGCCCAGCATTTGAAAGAACAGCTTGTCGCCCGCCACCCCCTGGGGCAAAAGGCTATACACCGTCAGGTAAACCACCGCGCCGACGTTGCCGTAGGCCCCCACATTGCCCGCAATCTGCCCGGTAATGCGAGGTTTCACCAGGGGCACAATGGCAAAGGTGGCTCCCTCCGCCGCCATCACAAAGAACGACGCCACCATCGTCATCAGCACCACAAAGAGGATCGGGATGCCCTGGCCAAACATGCTGAATAGCAGGTAGCCTACACCCGTGCCCGCGATGGTGACCACCAGCGTCAGCTTGCGGCTGCCCAGTTTGTCTGACAGCAGACCGCCGCCCGGTCTGGCCACCAGGTTCATAAAGGCGTACATACCGGCGACGGCTCCAGCGACGGCGGCAGTGAGCCCAAAGCCGCGCTCAAAGTAGGTGGGCAGCATCGACACCACCGCCAGCTCAGAGCCAAAGCAGGCCACGTAGGCCATTTCCAGGTTAAACACCTGGGAAAATTTGTAGCGTTCCTCGGGAGAATAGCGCTTGGCCCCGGTCATTAGCGGCTTGTTGGCCTGCCAAATGTTGTAGGCCTGGAATAGGTAGAGCCCGATTAACAGCACCCCGATAACCACGAGCGCTTGACTGCCAATAAAGTCCACCTTGGTCAATCGCCAGGCAATCAGCCCTAGCACCCCCACTAGGGGAATATTCGTCGCCAGCAAAAACCAGAAGTCGCGCTGGCTGGTGACTTCCATCCCGGCGCTGCTTTGGGGGCGCTGGTAGACCTTGCCCGGCGGGGTATCGGTGACATTGAAGTAGTAAACGACGCCGTAGCAGGCGGCGGCAATGCCAGTGAGGGCGATCGCCAGTCGCCAGTTCACCTGGCCCGCCGTCAAAAAGCCCAGCGCCGCTGCAATCGACGGTAGGGTAAACGCCGCCCCAGCCGAGCCAAAGTTGCCCCAGCCGCCGTAGATGCCTTCCGCCAGGCCAATTTCATTATCTTCGAACCACTCGGCCACCATGCGAATGCCAATCACAAAGCCGCAGCCGACAATGCTCAGCGCCAGCCGCGAATAGACCATTTGCTCAAAATTTTGCGCCATGGCAAAGGCGATACAGGGAAACGCCGCATAGATCAGCAGGCAGGAGTAAGTAATGCGCGGGCCAAAGCGATCGAGCACCATGCCGACAATAATGCGGGCGGGCACCGTCAGCGCCACGTTGCAGATGGCGATGGTGCGCATTTGTGGGTCGCTCAGCCCCAGGTCGGCCTTAATGGCCGTGGCCAAGGGGGCAAAGTTAAACCAAATTACAAACGTGAGAAAGAAGGCAAACCACGTCATATGCAGGATTTTATACCTGCCGCTAAACGACCACAACCCAGCCATAATACTCAACTCCAGAAATTAGATGATGACTCTAGAAACCTAATTTGGCCGCAGTAAAACCTGCGATAAACTAGCGCGATCGCAGCCTTAACCTTGCAGTCCTACATGCGATTGAAACCGGCTATCTAGAATGAAAACCCAAACATTTTCATTCACATTGGAAAAACTTAAACGCAGGCAAGCCTAAAATCAGTGAGCTGAAATCGCCGATAAAACGGGTTGCCTACAAATAAATCTTTTTCATAGGCAAAGATTAATGGCGAACCCAAGGGCGCTCTGTGTAAGTGTTTACAAAACACCTACGCCGATGGTTTTTCTGCGCTGCCGCAATGCGTTTACTGCAATATCATTCGCCAGGGCGAACCGACAGATCTCGAATATTTCTGTATATATAGCTACAAAATGATAGAATAAGGGGAGATCATTCCCCTTTGTGCTAGCTAATGAGATTTCAAGCTCCTGGAGTTGCGATCGCCCTTCACCGACTAGAGGTCGTCGCCACTGTTGCCGCTGTCTTTGCCGCCGCCACCTTTGTCGGTGCCGCCTCTACCCTGGTTGCGATCGAGCAGGCCGAAACGTCAGGCCAAGGTTTGGTGATGTCCAGCGAAGCCGCTCTCTGGCAGGGGTTGGGTCAAAAAGATTAGCCGGTGAAAGCCGTTTAATTTCTTTCTCAGGCGGCACTAATAGTATTTTAGGCTACATTTATTTGGCTCTCAGCTTGGCTCTGCACCATAGAAACCGTAGACCACAAGCCAGCAAAGCCTAACCCCTTTGCTCAAGGAGAACCCGTATGAAACGCTACTTACTATCTGGTTTAACCATTGTGCTGTCCACCCTGGCCATGGTTTCTGCTGCCCAGGCCGGGCAGACCCACCTCAATGACCTCGCCGCCGACCGCAATGGCGATGGCGTTGTCACTATCGGCGAACTGATCAACTACAACCGCGACCAGCGTGACTAGCGATCGCCTAAAGTCGTTAGATTATCCCGTTAGCTGAACAGTCCAGATCTTAGGATCTGGGCTGTTTCTGTTGATGCTCATCCAGAACCGAAAATTTCCTAGGCGCTCACTCTCGGGGGGCTAGACTTCCAGAGAAAGCTGCACATAATCGGGCTCGCCAATCGGTTCCAGATTTGAGAGAGTTAGCCCCAGCAAGCGCACGGGCCGATCGCGATCCAGGTGGGCCAGCAGCATCTCTTCCACCCAGGAAAAAAGGGGCGACTCGGGGCTAATCGCCGTCACAAAGGTGCGGCTGCGGGTAATCTGCCGATAGTTGGCGTACTTGATCTTGAGGGTGAGGGTGTGGCCCCGGCGGGGCTGCTCTTGCAGGCGAGTAATGACCTCGTTGGCGACCCGCTCTAGGGCGGTCAGCATATCCGCCAGCTGGGTCAGGTCGGGCGAGAACGATCGCTCGGCCCCAATCGATTTGCGAATGCGGTTGGGATTGACGGGGCGATCGTCTTCGCCCTGGGCAACGCGGTAGTAGAAGTGCCCCACCTTGCCAAAGTGCTGCACTAGGTCGGCCTCGGCCCAGTCGCGCAGGTCGGCCCCGGTAGCAATGCCCAGGGCGTGCATTTTGCGGGCGGTCACATAGCCAATGCCGTGGAATTTCTCAATGGGCAGGGCGGCGACAAAGGCCTCGGCCTGGTCGGGCAAAATCAGCGTCAGGCCGTCGGGCTTGTTCTGCCCACTGGCCATTTTGGCCAAAAACTTGTTGACCGATACGCCAGCAGACGCCGTGAGCTGAGTGGTGGCCTGAATGTCGGCCTTGATAGCGCGGGCCAGCACCAGGGCAGAGGGTTCCTCCAGCGCATTGGTGGTGACATCCAGATAGGCCTCGTCGAGGGACAGCGGCTCTACCAGGTGGGTGTAGCGGTGAAAGATCTCTCGAATTTGCCCCGACAACTCCTTGTAAACCTCGAAGCGGGGGCGGGCAAAGATTAGCTCGGGGCAGCGCTGCTGGGCAATGCGGGCGGGCATGGCCGAATGAATGCCGTACCGACGGGCCTCGTAGCTGGCCGCTGCGACGGCCCCCCGCTGCTCAGGCCGTCCGCCTACCACCAGAGGCTTGCCCCGGTACTGGGGAAAGTCGCGCTGCTCCACGGAGGCGTAGAAGGCATCCATGTCGATGTGAAGGATTTTTCTGATGGCAGAGCCTCTCATGGAATAGCCGGGTCGCAAAAGGGGAGATGACGGTTATACCCCACCGGGTCTGGGGGGCTTTCCCGACCTGCCGAACAGCGAGCTTACCGCGATGATTTAAGTATAGAAAGCAGGGAGTTAAGGCTATGGTCGCCGGGCAGTCATCTCACCAGTCGTCGTTTCGTCCTCCGATCTGGAGTTTGGGTGCGGCCCAGGCACAGATGGATGCGATCGCCGCTGCCCTCATGCCCCTAGGTCTCTCATCCTCAGGCCGAGTGCAGGTGCCCTCGGTCGAAATTGAAGACATCGGCGATGCCCTCGTGGTCACCGCCTTTTTACCGGGAGTTGAGCCCCAGGCCGTGCAGGTGCGGGCCACTAAGAAATCGCTGACCTTTTCGGGCCAGCGGCAGTCGGGCTACCGCAGCCCGCTGATTCAAGCCCTAGGCATTAACTACTTTCAGCAGACAGTGCCGCTGCCCGCAACGGTGATCGATCGCCAGGTGCAGGTGGCCTATCACAACGGGGCGATCGTGGTGACGCTGCCCAAGCGCAAGGGCTGGGGCAATCGCCTGATGCAGGGCTGGCAGCAAACCCGAGTGCGCCTGGGTCAGGCGCTCAAAGCCTGGGGCCAGCGCCTATTAGAAAATCGGTAACAGAATCTAAAGCCTGGGTAAAAAAAAGTGTCGGGTGCCACCATCTGATCGACACTAGATCTACGACCAGACCTAGGACTGATTCCATTTATGACCGACTTCGACGATTTTCTCCGCCACAAGTATGCCTACGTAGCCATTGGTGAATTTAAACCCGGCTGTTTTAGCGAAGCCCGCCAGCTCTACGAAAAGGCGGTCTCGACCTATACCAAAGGCTTCCAGGGAGCCTACCTGCTGCAAGAACCCGGCAGCGATCGCGGCATTGCGATCATTCTCTGGGACAGTATTGAGGACATGGACGACCACCAGAGCGAAGTCTATCAGCAGACCCTGGGCAAAATTGCCCACCTGTTTGAGACGCCGCCCGTGACCTCGTTCTACGAGGTGTGCAGCGAAATTGGCCTGCCCCAAATTTTGGCCGCCGCCAGTGCCGGGGCCAAATAGCTTAAACTCCGCTGGAGCCGAGTGTCTTTACTGCTAATTCCAAAAGACGCTCAGCTTCAGCGAATCGTTTGACACAACCCCCTACCCCTCACCCACCTAAGCGCCCACCAGCTCCGCCATGACCGCTGCCACTGGCTGAATGCCGCTGCTCCCCCCGACGCTGCGGCCCGCAAACACCAGGCCATTTTCCACATCGCCCCGGCAGGCGCGATCAAGGGCGCGCAGAATGCAGTAGGTTTCGCGGCGATCGCGAAACTTGCACACCTGCAAGCAGTTGGCAGGGAATGTGGCAGTGGAGCGACAGGGGTGTCTGCTTATAGTTGCCCACGGCGATCGCGGCCTCAAAATCCCTAGCGCTAAAGTCTTCGGTCATTTCCGTCGCCGGAGGGTAGCTGGTATAGCGAGGCAGCGGCTGGCTGTACTTGTGCTGCAGCGCCGGGTCAAACACAACGGTCTTAGCAGCAGAGAGCATAGTAATTTAATTAGTGATGTGCAAAAGGTGGATAGATCTGTAGGGTGCATTAGCGGCTGATCGACCAAAGCCAATCGCCCCAGACTGGGCTAGCCGCAATGCACCGCTGGGATGCCATGAAGATGGTGCATTGCGGCCAGGTGCGATCGCAGATCCACCGTTTCGGGTTTGACCGTGAATGCACCCTACGGTGGGCCTACTCCGTTGCCACCAGGGCCACCATGCCGTGGTGGGGGTGCGGCTCGGTGCTGCCGGGGCGATCTTGACGGGTAATCAAATCAACCACGTGGTCGCCCACCGCCGATCGCACATCCGGCTCCAGCTCGTGGAATAGATCGCGGTTCAAGGCAAAGGCCAAATTCGCCTCATCCACTAGCTGCTGAATCAGCGCCTCATCCACTGGCAGAGCATTTAGCGCTTCGCGGTACTTGAGCTTAAAGTCGCGCTTCGCCTCGACCGTGGGCAGTTGGTCAAACTCGTGCAGCCCGGTGCCTTTATCTAGCGGCAGGTTCAGGGCCGATCGCACAATATGCCGCAGCCCCTGCCCCCCCGAGAGGTCACCCATGTAGCGCACATAGGCGTGGGCCACCAGCAGAGCCGGGTTGGTCGCGGAAACTTCAAGAATGCGGTTCACGTAGCGCTGGCCCGCCGGGGTAGCGATGATCTCGTGCTGCCAGCGATCGCCGTAGTAATAGGCCAAATCGCCCTCCAACGCCTGGGTGCGCAGCAGTTCCTCAAACACCGTTGGCCCCACCACCGGATGGTGGCAGTGGCTAGCCATCTCAGCTTCCAAATTGCTGTAGAGAAAATAAAGGTCGGCGGTGAGCTTGCGAAAGGGCTCCAGCTCGACCACACCCTTCAAAAAGCACTTCATAAACGCCGTGTTTTCAGACAGGGTATGGGAGATCTGGGTGCCTTCGCGCAGCCGTTGAGCTAGGTCAGTCATAGGAATTTCTCTGGGCGAGTGGGCTAAAAATCTTTTAATCACTATACAGCTATCAATTGAGCAATTAATTCTTTTGATTTAAGTTTTGTGTCTGAACAGGGCTGCTTGCGGAGCCTAAAGTACTCAGTTATTAATCTCTTGCCGATCCCTTTGATCAACGAAATTTCCCTGGAGGTAGGCTCGCTTTAGGCGCTGTGGACGAGGTCAAGGCGCTGCCTTGACTATTAATAGCTATTTAGCAATAAAGTGACTTTCAATCCTTTAGTCCAGAAAAACTCTCATGGTGACCTGCGTAGCCTGCGGTCGTCAGTTTATCGACGATTACGAACTCCACCGAGGGTGCTCGGATGAGGCCAGACGCGAGTGTCTCAAGATGTATGTCAATTCACTAGATGGTTTACAGCGCGCCTTGGATGTTCAGCGGATTCTCCCCAATGGGGCCAGGCCCGATTGGGGACTTGGCAGACGGATGACTCCGGCGATGGCGCTCGGCCTTTGCACTCGTCCGCTATCTACCCAGGAAATCCTCTGCATGCGAGGGGTTCAATCTGTCTCCTCTTAGCAGACCAGTGCCTATGTGGTGCAGCCCAAACCCCTCCGCCGTCACAACCAGCAACATCCGAGTGTGGGCCTGCCGTACCTCGCGCTTGCGAACCAAACAGCACAATTTGCCCAGGGGCCACAGCTTGCACAATGACTTCCGTACCTATGCTCCAGTAACTCTAGCGTCAGCAAGGGAAGGGCTACCATGCCCATAGTTTAGCCACTCCCCCGTTTAATTAACCCAAGAAATATCATCCAAATCAACCTCAGCTGACGCTTCAGCGCGCGGGCTAGGCTGAGCCTGAGTAGCCTGCGATTTTGACCGGGCTTGATCGGTTTGGCTAGCGCGATCGCCCTCATTCGACTGCTTCCGCTTCATGAAGGCAGAGGACGCAGACTCCTCCGGTGCCAGCGATCGCAGAAACCAGTCAAGCGTCTCTTGAGAAAGCCAGCCGTGTAAAACCGCCAGCGCCCCAATTCTCAACCCCGCCTGTGCCTGCTCCTTCAGCAGAGCATCTACCTGGTGAGCATTCAGCAGCCCCGCTTGCTGAAAGTAATATCCGATGGGGTTATCCCGACCGCCTTTGGCAAGCTTCGGCCACTGTTCAGCAAAAAACTCAATGGCGTCGCGCTTCACCCACCCCCGCAGCTCAAGAATGTCGCCTATTCTCAGATCCGGCTGCCATTGCTGATCTTGAAGCACCACATCAAGCTGCGCCTGGGAAAGCAATCCGGCCCGCTGCAACATTTCTCCGAGAGGTCTGGTTTTAGGCTGGGCTGGCATGGCTAGGCGATTCGAGGAAAACAAGAGTTTTTGCGAGAAAGTACCCCTATTCTACTGTCGCATTCTTAGACAGGTTAAGGAGCTGGTAATAACTAAGCAAAAAGTTCGTTAAACCTTGCCTTGCTTATCTGACAGCTCGCTAATTCGATGATGGAGAGCCGGATGACCTGGTGGCTGGCCTGGGGAAAGTAGCGATCGCTCAGGTATGTACGGCGCTCTTAAACTTTGGCAAAGCTTGCAATGCTGAATCCTGAGGCATCACAGGTGCCTGTGCAATAATATTTTGGAGATGAGCAATAGCTCAATGCTCAATGAAATCTTGTCGGGTGTGCTGTACTCACCACCTAAAGTTTCAGCAGTAACTAGGGGCTGAAACAAAAGAAGCGATCGCACCATGCCATGCGATCGCTCCTCAAATTTATTTGGCTTTGGGTCAAGTGTCTAAGCAACTGACTGTTGATCGGGAGCAGACTGGCTAGACCGTCGCCGCTCAGACCGCCGCTTGCCGCCCGCCATTTCATACTCAGAACTTTTGCGGCCATAGACTACGGCTACGGCATTCAGCATCCTTTCGGACTTTTCGGCCAGGGCTTTTTCGGCGGCGAGCATCTCGTTGTAGAGCTGATCGACGGTGGATAGAAGTTCGTTGTACTTGTTCTGGCGATCGCGCATGTTGTCAATATCGGCCCAGAATGAGGCGAGGGTCATGCCGTTGCCCAGGTCGAGGTTGGGTTTGATGGCCCCCATCGCGGCGGCGCGACGCTCTGCTTTTTGTAGACCGGTAGATGTACGTTTGGCTCGTGCCATGGGTTACTCCCTCCTTGGGAGTTTGAATAGAGAACTGGAGGGGCTGACCGGGTGATCAGCTTGGGTTCAGAGTTGACGCCCGCGTTTCAAAAGCATCCTGGTGGGTTAAAGAAATATTGAAGCTTTACGCAGGGGCCAAGAACTCTTCAAATGAGTTCAGAAAAGTTCTGTAGGTCTACGCTTAATGTCTTGAGAAAGAAAAAATACTTTCAACTTTTTTGCTTGTACTCCCTACGGGCTCAGTATTAACGCGGGTAAAGCGCTGCTTAAGCCCAAATGAGAACTACTTTGCGCTTAAGCAAAACTAGTTAGCGGTTATGGAGAACTGCTTTATGCTTAAGCAGAACTGATTAACTGGTATGGAGAACTACTTTGTGTTTAAGCAGAACTGGTTAGCTGTTATAGAGTAGGTATTAATCTGGTTGGCTTATGTTTTAAGGCTTAAGGTATTAGCGTCAGCAGCTAGGGAGTAGGCGATCGCGACTGCGGTTAACGGCTGAGTGCTGAGGTAGAGGCTCTAAGGCGAACGTGTTCATAGTGTTATTGTGTGGTCGGCTCGGCTGTCTGATTGGGACAGCCAAGCCTAATTTGTGCCTGCTACTCTTCTCGGGGCAAGAATTTCACCAGTGCTTTCATAACTTCGCCAGGCTGGAACTGAAGCGGCCTATCAGCATTGGGTGCGCTGAGAAAGTCTGTCCACTCAAAGATTTCGGCAAAGCCGAGTTGGTGAAGGGCGACGACAATAGAGCTAACCGATCGCTTGCTGCCGATGACGAGAATTTTGACGGGCTCGCGGTCTGGGTTGGGGTAGTTATGGAGCTTGAGGGTGAGTTCGAGGTGAACTTGGCCGAGGTCGGCTGACTCTGGGCCTATAGCAGGGTCAGGGGTGATGATGCGGGCACTGTAGCGGGCGGCGGGGTTTGGGTTTTGCCCTGAGCCTGTCGGGGGATGGTTTTGCATAGTGTGTCAACAGAAACGATGACTAGCATCATAGTCAACAAGTTAGTTGCCGTCAACAGATCAGTTGTTTACGTGCCTTTGCTGGTCTGACACCATGAAGGCATGGGAAAAGCAGGACAGGTGCTCAGGCAAGTGCTTGAGGAGTTTGAGGTGAGCCAATACAGCCTTGCAGCGGCTCTCGATATTGAACGTAACAGCGTATACCGATGGGCCAATGAAAAGAGCGACCCATCAGGCGAAACGATTGTAGACATCGTTAGAGCTTTGAAAACGCTGCAACCTTTGGCGGCAAAGGCTTTTGTAGAGCGCTACCTCGGCGAAGAGGTAAAGGATGTTTGAGACCTGTTTGCACTCAGGAGATGGTTGAAACATGCCAGTGAGGAATTATCAGGCCGATTTACTAAGTCAGCTAGCTGACCCAGATTATGCAGCACTTTATTTAAAGGCTTCTTTAGAGGAAACGTTGCAAGATGGCGACACAGCAGCGTTTATGCTGGCGCTTAGGGATGTTGTTGAAGCGAGGCAAGGTGCTGGGGCCAACCTGAATGAGGCAAACGATTTGGATCAAGCGCTGAATTTGGATAGGGAAGAATCTCCAACTCTAAGTACGCTGATTTCGGTGCTTAACGCAGTTGGTTTAACGCTTGAATTTAAGGCGGCTTAGCTGTGTATTGGGATGCACCCCTGCGATCGCTGGCAATGCAGACTGCATCATCACAGGTGATGAAGATCTGCTGACGCTCGGCAAGTTTAGAACCGTTGATATCCTACTGCCCAGGGACTTTATAGCCTATGAGGATCTGCTAGCTTCTGGCTAGAGATAGCGGCACTATACCATTTGTGTCAGCGAATAGATTGGGTGGTAGGCAGTGTTCACCTACTTATCTTAAGGCTGTAATTTTAGTTATGTATTCAAATTGTCATCTTCTTGCGTCTCCCAACTTCGTAATTGGGAATCCTGCCTCCTCTGTTGCCTCTCTCGCATTACGGTAGCTGGACTTAAGTCTAAACTTTTTCTAGGAACTCTAACCCGGTAACTGGGTGTCAATGACAGATAAAAAGTTCTAGAGGAATACCTAGATATTTCCACTATGACATATAAGAAGAGAAGCAAAAGGGAAAATTGAATAAAAGCATCGCTAGCGCTCCAAAAAAGAGAACCTAGAGGATGTTCATATAGCCAAAAACCTAGTATCTCATCCCAAGGAAGAATTATTGCAAAAAGTATCCCACAAGGGATTGCTAGAAGATATTGAGTGAGTGATGTTACTTTTTCAATCTCATTGAAAGCTTTTTGATTCAAGAATTTCGATGATGACGATTCTGCTCGACTGTGAAAGAATCTTCTAGTCCCTATTCCAGAAAAAATCAAAAGATATACTGAGCTGACGAAGAAAATGGCTGATAAGCCTGAATTCCCATCAGCTTCAATTGTATTGGTTTTGTTGAGTAACTCATGGATGGCTATAAGGTCAACAAAAAAGCCGATTGCTAACGCTATAGCGTTACTTATATTGAAAAGTTTAGATTGACTCATAGTGACCAAAAATAATTATATTTACAATAGTCTGATGAGCGACTCGCTCCTAAATGCTACTGTATCTTCACTCTACCGCTGACTCTCCCGTAAACCACTCCTAATGCCCATCTCCTATAGCGCTATCCAGTCCGTTCAATTATGCCAGAATCCTTAAATAAGGTGCTAGACAGTGCGATCGCCCTAGTCCTCCGCCAAACTCACCTGGCTAACCGCCGCAGCATATAAACTGCTGACAAGCGCGATCCCTCAGCGATTACTACTAACCTGCTCTAACAACTCAGCTAGCTTGGGTTTCAACTCCGGCAAGTCTTGCTCAACCACCACCCAGACCTCAGCCACATCCACCCGCAAATAGTCATGGATTAGCATGTCTCGAAAACCCGCCATCTGCCGCCAGGGCACATCGTCGTTTTCTTGCCGCAGCTTCATCGATAGCCGCTTGACCGCCTCACCCATCATCTCAAAATTGCGAACCACCGCATCTTGAACCATGCGATCGCGAAAAAACACCTCCCTGCCACCTTCTACATACCGCTCAATTTGGCCAATACACTCCAGAATATTGCTCAGGTAGAGCCGATCCCCTTTCATAGTGGCTTGGAATCCTGCAAAATCCTGTCTTTAATACATTCATGTAGTGTTTTAAGAGTTGCCACATCGACCCGGCATTCCAGCAAATCTTCCAGATCTTGCTTAAGGGCAATGCGGTCTAACAGACTGTGCCCAGGCTGCATTTCCACCAAAAAATCGACATCACTAGTTTGTCGGCTCTCGCCACGGGCCACCGACCCAAACACCCGCACGTTGTATGCTCCATATCGCTCAGCGATAGTCAGAATGCGATCGCGCTGGGTTTGCAAACGTTCATTGAGCGAAATTGTTTTTGAGGTCATAAGCTTATAAGGCTCAAGGTTCTGCCCAATCAAGGCTATGGTCGTCTCTGATCTGTACAGCGCTGTTCTGAAGGCGGCGATCGAACTATCAAGCTCTCCGGGCGGCAAAAGCAGAGCGATCGCCCCCATGCAACTTAATGCTCCCTTCCACCTCATCCGCTGACTTCAGCCTCAGCCAGCCACTACCAAAGGCTTCATCACACTCATCATTACCCTCCCAGGTAAACTCAAACCGTTCAGCGTCACCATCTCGGACAAAATCTCCATCCAAACCTCCGGCGACCAAGCCGAATTGAAAATCTCCAGCCCCACCTTGATTGATCGTGACGTAGGCCTGCACCTCCATATTGAAATAATCCTCATTCCACTGTTCCATTTCGTAGATGTGCCAGGTTCCGATAACTGACGCAGTTTTCTTCTTCGGCATGATCAGCTAGCTCCTAACACTTCAGCCTCATATCTCGAATATAGTCTCCCGCAGGGCTACTCAAGTGAGCGTGGGGCTTCGTCAACGTCGAGCCCATCTAGCCTCCCTGCGCGTCAGGGCTAAACAGCCCCAGTAGCCAACGGTTGATAGTGGCATCGTCTTCGGTGGGCGATCGCCTTAAGGCTTCTTCTACAGTGGCGATCGCCAGCCCAGGCAATACCTCAGAGTTGGCAATTTGCCCGCTGCGTCGATCGGCGATCGCAAAGGCAATCACCTGGGCAGCCTCCACATCCACAACCCAATATTCTTGGCAACCCAATCGCTCGTAGAGCAGCCGCTTGCGCCCTAGATCGTCATTCAGCGTAGTGGATGCAATTTCAATCACCAGCTGTGGAGCGCCGTGTTCAATCACATTAATCGGGCGATTATCCCGAGGCGGCAGCGTAAAAGACTGCCCTATGTAAAAAGCAATATCGGGCTGGGCATCTTGCAAACCAGCTTTGCGAAAGGTGGTGTTGGTCAGCTCAACCATCCGCATACCCCTAAGGGTGGCAAATAGCACCACTAGAGTAGAAATAATCGAATTCTCTCTCCCGTGCAGCGCCCCCAATGGTGCCATTTCTAGCCTCATATAGCCCGAATCAAAATAGCAACGAGCCTCTTCCAGGGCTGGAGCCTCAAGGATACGAAGATACTCAGCCCACTGAATCGATACCCATTGATCTGTGGCGATGGGCTGGGATGTTGGGCTCGTGCTGACCATAGTAGTACTCTCTGCAAAAGCAGAGCCCAGGGTTCTCAAAGAACCCTGGGTGTAAACTTCAAATAAAGTTGTACACTCAGAATTCTCGAAACCCTTGACCTGCCGTTGCTGTTTTGTGAAGGGGATTATTTAAAGTTGTACACTGGTTCGAAGGAATAGAGCCTTCAGCTAAGCTTGCCCGTAAAACAAAGTTGTACACTGGCTTTCGGAAAGCATCCAACCCCTACAAGACAAAGCATTGACCTCACAAGAGAAGTTCTCCTTAAGTGTAAGTCAAGTGACTTAAGCCACGCAACAGTACGGCTACAGCATCTTCTACTACGCGACTTGGCAGCAAAGGCTGAGCTTCCTGGCGGCGCAGAAGACTCCCGAAACCTTTATAAGCAAAGGATTTTCAAAGACGCAGCTCAAAGGCGGGGGTACCCATCTTCACGCCCAAGGCTTTGACCTCATTCGACCGGGCCACCACACAACTGTCGTTATTGGAAAGCACGACAACAGGCTTCCCCTCCAACTTGGGGTTGAAGACCCGCTCACAGGACACATAGAAATTGTTGCAGTCTACGAGGGCGATCATGCGCCCTCCAGAAAGCGAATGGCCTTGGTGACGACACCCCAGATCGCAAAATCGGTATCGTGGTTGATTTCAATGGGGTCGTAGGCTGGGTTCTCAGGCAGAAGCGCGATCCGCCCGTAAGACATGTGAAACCGTTTCACCGTCAGGTCGCCATCGACTACGGCGATCACAATGCTGCCACTAGTCGGGTCTACGGCCCGATCCACAATCAGCAAGTCACCTGCGAAGATACCTACACCGGTCATGGAATTCCCTTTGACCCGCACGAAGAAGGTAGCGGTAGGGCGGGGAACAAGATAACGATTCAAATCAAGCGGCCCCTCAGCATAATCTTCCGCTGGCGAGGGGAAGCCAACAGAAACAGTGACGATAAACAATTCAAAGATGTCCTTCAGCGCAACTGCGGTAGATAGCACCTGAGAATTGAAAGCCGCGTGTGCTGAGGGTTTGAACCTCTCTCGGAACTCGTTAGAGCAGTATAGTACAAGTGAACTGTAAAAACGGAAGGATTTAGCGTTCACAAAACAAAACCCCCAAGGGCCGCAGGTGTCGTGGGGGTTAGATATTAGGGTGCATCTACGATTCAGGACTCCTGCCCGCTGCCTACTTATGGTGCCCTCGTCAGTGGGGGCGTTAGCAGGAGTAAGCTGTTTGGCGTAAATAGAATTTCCCATCTGCCCCTGGTCAGCGCCGAGGGCTTTATTTTGCTCTGCCCTCCGGAAGTAAGGGGATGGGCAACCCGGCTAGTTGCGCGCGCAGGCAACTACGCAACCCACCACTCCGCTAATCTGCGATCTAAGCTTGCAAAACCTCACTTAATTTCGGCACTGGTTCGTCAAGGGGAGATGCATTGGGTGATGTTCTAGACCTATGGCCAGGGCTGCTAAAACTGTTTAATGCTGGGGGCATTCAGAATTATCACCCATATGTCTACAACACGACCGAGATGCATTGGATCCCTCTCATGCAAAGGATTTCCTAGGTTGATACGGGGCGAGAGCAGAGACCTACGGCTCTCCCGACTTTCCGTTGATAAGGGAATCTTATATCTCGCTATAGCTAGGTTTCAGCCGCCAATTAAATATTATTTTGTATCGTACTGCACAGTTCTCACCATAGATCCGGAAGAGCCGACCTACAGCCATCGCCGACGCGAGTGTACACTTCATCACCTTCTAGCGTCATCTCTCGTTTCGCTGGCGCAGGGAGTGACCACTGGTTAACCTAATTCGCCAGGTGCTTTCCCTATCGCAAAAATCGTTGAGTGCGACTTTCCGAAAAGTCGGCATGCCGCTCGCGCCCCCAGACCTTAGTTCGACTATTCAGGACTATAGCCACGACTGCACCGGGAGTTCGGAGTCGTGCCATCAGAGTGCCAGTGCGCTCATTAAAATGCTTGCTGCAGTCTCGGCACCAATATCACTGCATCAGCGTCCCATTGGGGCAGAGTTTACGCCCGTTTTTCACGACCTATTGGCTCTGGCAGTGAGGACAATCTATAGCTTTGGGGTAAATGCACTGCTACCATTTACCCATCACCGACTAACTGACCAGTGCCGTGAATCTGTTAGCCTGATTTTGGATTATTCGTTTACTAGAGAACCTATGCCAGTTGCCCGACTCCCTGAAATCTCATGGAGCCTCGATTGCTCTTGGTGTCTAGACTACACCCCACTGATGGCCGCCCGAGTATTTACGGGGGTCACAGCTATTCAAAATACATAATGAATAACGTTTGTTGGCTAAGAAATCTTTCATGATACTGGCAATCTCTCAAGTTAGGTGATGTACTACATATTTTTAGCCCTATATCTACCGATCAAAAATTTTTGTGTGCAAGAATGTCAAGTCTTTAGGTCTAAATAATTCTCCTAAATAAGGCTTTTTATAATTATGAAAATTCCTATTTTGTTAGAGGTTTGCCTTCCAATTCTGGGAGGAGTAATTTTATCGTTTTTTATTGAAGGTCTCTTGAAAAATGGAGTGCATCCGTTTTGGAAACGTGATTTTTCAGTAATCTTTATTCATCTTGGTGTCTGGCTTGCTCTTTTCTCGTCCCTGCTTTTGATGTCTCAAAGGCCATGGTTTTCCATGTTTTTTTTATTAACGTTTATGTTTTTTTTGGTGCAAGTTAGTAATGCTAAATTTCGAGTCCTAAAAGAACCATTGATTGTTCAGGATTTTGATTTTTTATTTGATGCCTTAAAACATCCACGCTTGTTTCTACCCTTTTTAGGTTTAGTTAGAGCATCAACAATTATTCTTTTCTACACAATTTCCATCTGTACTGGAGTAACACTAGAGAATTCTTTAACGGATAAGCTTCAAACTTATGTTTTCGTAGCCTTGGTTTCTATTTTGCTATTTGTGAGTCTGATCTTGCTTCTGGCAGGATCAATCATGAAAAATCCGTTACAGTTCAATCCAGAGCGGGACTTGCAGCAACTGGGCTTGATTGCAAGTATGTGGCGATATGCTCAAGAGGAAAGCACTACTCCACATCTTGAATTTTCATCAATTTATGAGCATCCGAAGTTGTATTCATTCCCTGCCACTTTGCCAAATTTGGTTGTCGTCCAAAGTGAATCTTTTTTTGACGCGCGGCGTTTATTTTACGGTATAGAAAGGGAAGTGTTAAAAGAATTTGAGATTCTCAAGTCTTTATCGGTTTGTCAAGGAAGATTACAAGTGCCGACTGTAGGAGCTAATACAGTACGGACTGAATTCTCATTCCTTTCAGGACTAAACAATGAATCTCTAGGTATTCACAGATTCAATCCCTATCGCAAGATTGCTCAAAAAAGCATTCCTACATTAGTAAGCTACTTAAAAAAGATTGGTTATAAAACAGTGTGCGTTCATCCATATGATGCGAGTTTCTATAATCGAAATAAAGTTTTCCCATTATTAGGTTTTGGCGAATTTATTGATATCAGTAGTTTCATGGAATCAAAAAAAGAGGGTCCTTATATAAGCGATATAACTTTGGCAGAAAAAGTCTGTGCCCTATTAGATGACTCCTCTAACCAGCCTATATTTATATTTGTTATCTCCATGGAAAATCATGGGCCTCTGCAACTAGAAAAAATATCCCAAAGCGATGCAAAAGAATTTTACTCGCATTTTCCACCTGATGGTTGTAAAAATCTAACTATTTATTTGCGTCATTTGCGCAACGCTGATCGGATGCTTGGAATGCTTCGAGAAAAACTAAGTACTTTATCAAGCGTTAGTTGGTTATGCTGGTATGGTGACCATTTGCCAATGATGCCTAGGGTATATGAGATATTCAATGTACTAGATAAACGCACAGATTATTTAATCTGGAATAGTAGACGAGACTCAGGACATGGAACTGAGCACAATACACAAGTTGACAATCTGGGCTATTTGCTATTACAGAAAATGAATTTATTAAAGAGTTATTTGTGAAGCATAAGTCATTAATTGAAGATTTGTCTGATTCCAATTTAGCTGTTAAATGTTCCAGATGCACATATATAGCTATAGCCAGTCTGATTAGGACATAATCTAGAGGTAGAGACATCCCCACCTGTGTGCCATGGCCAAACCCTACAGCCTCGATTTGCGACAAAAAGTCGTTGACGCCATCGAACGGGATGGGATGAAGAAGAGCGAAGCCAGTGTTGCTTTTGGGATCAGTCGCAACACTATCGACTTGTGGCTCAATCGTAAAGCCGTTACGGGGAGCGTAGCGCCCCAGGTCAACTCAAGGGCTCGCCGCCAGCGACGGATTACTGATTGGGATAGGTTTCGCGCCTTTGCCGAGCAGCATCGTGACAAAACCCAAGCTGAGATGGCTGAGTGTTGGCCGGGTCAGATGAATCAACGAACCATCTCGCGGGCCTTAGGCGTCATCGACTGGACACGAAAAAAAAGACCTACGGCTACCGTCAGCGAGACGAGCAACAGCGACAGGCGTTCGTAGCTCGAGTTCCAGAGCCAAAAGCCCAACATCTGGTTTACGTGGATGAGTCGGGAATGGATGAGCGCGATGCCTACGGATACGGCTATGCCCCAGCGGGTGAGCGGTGCTATGACCTTAAATCCGGGCGACGCAGTGGGCGCGTCAATATGATCGCCGGGTATCGGGGGCATCAACTCATTGCGCCGTTTACCGTTGAAGGGACCTGCAACCGCACCGTCTTCGAAACCTGGTTGGAGACCTGCTTGATTCCAGAGTTATGCCCAGGAGACTGGGTGGTGCTGGATAATGCCACCTTTCACCATGGCGGACGCATTGCCGAATTGATTGAGTCAGCAGGCTGTGAAGTGGTTTATCTCCCACCCTATTCCCCTGACCTCAACCGCATTGAGAAGTGCTGGGGGTGGTTGAAAAGCCGGATTCGAAAAGCCCTTCCTCATGACGATGGTCTGCGGGCTGCCATTGAGGCCGTCCTCAAGCAAGCCGCGTCCTAACCTAAGTGGCTATAGCTATAGACAGAAGCGATGTGCTGCTATAGCGGTTCCTGAACGCATGAGATACCCCTAACTGAGAGAAGCCTTGGAACTCCTAGACTTGGGCAAATGACCTATACCTCATCCGGGCACTAGTCTGCTAACAGGTGATAGATAGCGGAAAGGCCGACTTAGCAAGCACTTCCGGGATCTTAGGGATAATCGGCTATAGCCCTCATAAATCAAGGGTTATAGAGATTCATCACCTGTTAAGAGACCAGTGCCCTCATCCGAGAGAGAACCGCTGTAATATCAAATCCGCTTAGACAGGCATAATCAGTTCACGGCATCTATCCACTAGTGAAAGCCCGTTAGTCCTTGAATGAACGCTGGTCGGTTGAGCAACACACGGCACCGATGGGCCACGACCTTTTCTAATTCGTCTAAGGACTCAAAACTGCGATTGGCAATCGCTTCATTGGTCGCTGGCGATAGCCGCTCTGCGGGCTGCAACTCGGGGGACTTAGGGGGCAAAAACAGTAAATGGATGCCCTCAGGGACAACAACTTTGGCAGTCGTATGGAAGGCCGCTTGATCCAACGCCAGGACGACGCGCTTATAAGGGCCCAGGTCAAAATGGGCTGCGAAATAGGCTAGGACTTGACGGAACACTTGCCCGTTGAGCCTGGGCACAATCCACCAGTAGGTCTGCCCTGTTTTGGGCTCAACAAAGCCCACCAGCCATAGCCATTGGTACTTCCAGTTGACCTGTGCTGTTGGCAGTTGACCCAGGGGTACCCACACCATGCGATTGACCGGATGCAAACCAACTCTGTGCTCATCTTCTGCCCAAGCCGCCACGTCAGCCTCGGGATGAGCGGCTTTGACCTCAGCTACGGTTGCAGCGAGTTTTTTCCCACGCGTCCTGAGTGTCGCAGTCACTCAGGACGTGCTCAGGGCGAGGACGGCGGCGGCGCATCTCCAGACTCTTGAGGTACTCCCACCCGCGTTGAGGATGAATCGGGCGACCCAGCACCTCACTCATCCAGTGAGCCACTTTGGGACCATCCCACAAGTCTCCATCTCCAGGCGGAGTTTGAAGGGTTTGCCAGAGTTGAGTCTGTTGCACCGCATCCAACAGGGGGGCTTGCCCCGGATTGTGACGCCGTTGGTCGCCCAACACGCTTGGTCCATGCTGATTGTAGGTCCGCAGCACCTTATAGATACAGTCACGACTGTAGCCCGTTAGCTGGGACACCTCTGCGGGTGAGCGGCCCTGCGCCAAAAACCAGAGCATCTGGTAGTGAGAACGCTCGATACCTGCCTTTGCCTGACGGTAATGACGCTCTAGCTCCTCAAGGCTGAGATGCTCGGCAACCTGCACTCGGTTTGGCATTGCACAGCCCTCTTCTCAATACCTCCATGATGCTCCTTTAAGCGGACTTGATATAAGTAGACTTTTCAACGCAATATAACTCTAGCTACTCCCCTTATACTGACTTTGTTTGGATAATTTTCAATAATTAAACTCTTATGCTTTCCGTCATAAATTGATTCTATTATCCGCCTGATTTCACTTGACTTATAAAATGACATATCAGGATTCGACGAAATTAATAAATCGGCACAGCTTTCCTGATTTATAAAAGTAAGACTTATGCCAAAGTTGGATAGCTCTGCCAGCAATTTTATTGCTTGAAAAGCATAATTCATAGACTTTTTTCCCTGCTTTTCGGGTGAGTCATAATTTACTGACAAAACTCCTATTGCTAGAGCAATATCATATTTTTTTTCCCATTTTATAGTTAAAAAATCATCTAATATGAAATTGTTTCTAGGATCTTTTCCATATAAACTCTTAGCATCTCTAATAAACTCTGGAACAATGTCTATTCCTGTATACTTTCCTATGAATCCTCTTTCTTCTCTTAAGTATTCAACCAGATTTCCGCATCCACATCCAATATCTAATATACTGTTGATACCACTCCACTCAATTTCAGAAAAGGCCGTCGAGTTTTCGAATCCTAAATGCTGCACACTATATGAATGCCAACCAACTTTCTTTGCTGTTTGTTCATGGAGATCTTTATCCTCTACCTTCAGAGCTCTACTTCGATAAAATTCTTCAGTTAGTAGAGCATATCGATCTTCATTTTTCTTCATTCTGTATTCTCTCTCACCATGAGACCTCTGATCATACTACCTACGAAAACCCTAAATCAAAATCGATCTTTGGAAATAATTGCTCAACTAGTCTGACAAATCTAAAACTTATTAACGGCAAGGGATTCAGGGACTCGACAAATCTACCTAATTAGAGGCAGTCAACTAAAGAATTAAGGTTTCAAGCATTTTTGCGTTCAAACTCTCTATAAAATCGCTTATTGAAAATCACCAAAAAGTCCACCAAATAAGGGGCTTTAGGAATGAAGAGAGTAGTTGAGCAATTATAAGTTGGATAAGGAGTCATTCTTGGTGAAAGTTACACGGCCATTAGCATCAGTCATTGACGTGGTATTGCCATTGCCATCAAGAACAGAAGCTCCCACCAATTCTGTGTTAGTCTCACAATCCTCAACTTCAAGAGTCACAGTCCAAACCATTTCTAATACCTCGAAAAGGCTGGCTAGGAAAAAACGTTTTACTTTTTCAGTAACGGCTAGAAAAAGTAATTCTGAAAAATCTGTCAGAATATGTCGCTATAGCTTTGTGTCTTTGTATTACCCTATTGGTGGTTGATGACCATCATCATTTTTGGGGATCTCCGGCAACTCTGGCTTTTCAATGGGTCTAGGTTTGGGACAAGGTTGATAGCTGCAGGCTGGCTTGGGTTGCTCAGGTGGACAGCAACGCTCAACTTCCGCGTGGAGTTCCGCTAAGCGTTTCCGTTCTAACGCCGCACTAGGATATGCTGATTCTGCAATGTCTCGAAGTACATTGGTACTGTCAAGCATTTGCTTTTGCAGTTGAGTCTGCGTTGTAACTTGCGCAAGCGTCTCGCAGGTATTGTTTGAAATTTTCTCAAGCGCACATATGATCGTTTCATTTTGCTGCGTTAGATGGAAGAGAAGCTTGATTGCTTCTATGTCCAACTGTGCAAGAATCTTGAGCATGTCGGCCGTATTTTGAAAGCCGAGGTTGACATTGCTATCGAGAGTGCTGACTGCATTTGCCAGACCAAATGTGTTGGTATCGATTTGGTCGAGCTTGCCATTCACGAAGACAAGTTGATTAAAAACGTCGCCGACGGTTGGGTCTGCCATGATTAATGCTCCTCTTTGCTGATTGATGCTGCGGACAAAAACTCGGCACGCTCCAGTTCATCGACAGCGTGGGGCCATGCCGTTGCTAATCGTTCACCGAGCTGTAATCGGGCCTTCGGACTGAAATCAAAAAAGCTCGCCAAAGCTGCAAGCTCCTGACGCAG